>JACVCH010000008.1:0-122500 GCA_016742175.1 Rhizobiaceae bacterium | reverse complement strand
TAATGCGCCTCGATCAGGTCGAACGCCTTGCGGATGCAGGTGAGCATGCCGAGCGCCAGCACATCGACCTTCATCATGCCGAGCGCGTCGATGTCGTCCTTGTCCCATTCGATGAAGGTGCGGTCTTCCATCGCGGCATTGCCGATCGGCACCATCTCGTCGAGGCGATGGCGCGCGAGCACGAATCCGCCGACATGTTGGGAAAGGTGGCGCGGGAAATCGAGCAGCCGCGAGGCGAATTCGACCGCGCGCCGGATCATCGGATTGGTCGGATCGAGCCCCGCCTGCCGGATGCGCTCGTCGGGAAGCTCGTCCCGGCTCCAGCTTCCCCAGACCGTGCCGGCGATGCGCGCCGTGATGTCCTGCGACAGGCCGAGCACCTTGCCGACCTCGCGGATCGCGCTTTTCGGCCGGTAGTGAATGACGGTCGCGACGATGCCGGCGCGGTGACGCCCGTACTTTTGATAGAGATACTGGATGATCTCCTCGCGCCGCTCATGCTCGAAATCGACGTCGATGTCGGGCGGCTCGCGCCGTTCGTCGGAGAGGAACCGGGCGAAGAGAAGCGTATTCGTCGCCGGGTCGACCGAGGTGATGCCGAGAACGAAACAGACTGCCGAATTGGCGGCCGACCCCCTGCCCTGGCACAATATGCCGAGTTCCTCCGCCTTCTGGACGATGTCGTAGATGGTGAGGAAATACGTGGCGTAGTCGAGCTTGGCGATGAGGGCGAGTTCCTCGACCAGCGTCTTTCGAACCTTTTGCGGAATCTCCCCCTTGTAGTGAATGGCCGCGCGCCGCCAGGTCATCTCCTCGAGGTGGCTCTGGGGCTGAAGACCCGGCGGGACCAGTTCTTCCGGATATTCATACTTGAACTGACGCAGCGAAAAATCCATCCGGGCGAGAAGGACCTGCACCTCCTCGATCGCGCCGGGACAATCGCGGAAAAGCCGTCTCATATCCTCGGACGACTTCAGGTGGCGTTCGGCATTGGCAAGCAGCAGCCGGCCCGCCGCCTCGATGGTGGTTGCTTCGCGAATGCAGGTGAGGACATCCTGAAGGTCGCGCTCGTCGGGCGAATGATAAAGAGCATCGTTGAGGGCGATCAACGGCACGCGATGCGCCGCGGACAGCGCCTTCAAGCGCGCTATGCGCCGCCGGTCGCTCCCCTGATAGAGCATCGAGGCGCCGAGCCACAGGCCGCCGGCCATGTCGCGAAGGCGCGAAAGAATGGGCGGCAGCGCGTCGAGCCCGCCATCGGGCATCACCACGAGCAGGAGGTCGCGGCACCGGGAAAGAAGGTCGTCGAGATAAAGAATGCAATCCGCCTTCTTCGCCCGCCGGTTGCCGATCGTCAAAAGCCGGCAGAGCGCCCCCCATCCCGCCCGGTTCTCCGGATAGGCGATGATGTCGGGCGTGCCGTCGGCAAAGACGAGCCGCGCGCCGACCGCGAGCTTGAAGTTGCGCGTGCGTGCCTGAAGCTCTTCGAAGCTGATCGGCATGTCTTCGAGAAGTCCGGGCAGGACGAGCACGTATTCGCCCGGCCCGGAGCCCTCGCGCATGCGCCGCGCCGGCCTTTCGCCGGCAAGGATGTCCTTGATGGTCGCATAGGCCCGCACCACCCCCGCGACCGAATTGCGATCCGCGATGCCGATGCCGTTGTGGTTCAAGATGAGCGCGGCCAGCACCATGTCCTGCGGGCTCGACGCGCCGCGCAGGAAGGAGAAATTGGTGGTGACGGCGAGTTCCGCGTAATCGGTCATGGAAAGAGCCCCTGGATGAACCAGCGCACCTCGCCCGCCTCGCGTGCGTAAAGGCCTTCGCGGTAAAGCCAGTAGCGGTGGCCCTGCCGGTCCTCGACGCGGTAATAGTCGCGGGTCTTCGGCTCCTTGCCCGCGCGCCACCATTCGGGCGCGATGCGCTCGGGGCCCTCCACGCGCACCATGTCGTGCCAGATGCGCCGCCAGCGGAACCGGTAGGGCGGACCTTCGGGCACCTCGGCGATCGTCTCGACGGGCTGCGGCGGCGTGAAGATCAGGATCGGGCGCAAGGGCGGCTCGCCGGCGGGGCTCGGGCTCCACTCGATTTCGGCCTCGCCGTCGCCGATCGCCGGCACGCGCCTTGCCGCGCGCTCGGGCATATGGCTGTCGATCGGCAGGAAGCGCTCCACCGCGCCCGGCCCGAACCGCGCGCTCAGGCGGTCGACGAGGTCGGCCACCGCCGCCTCGTCCACCCGGTCGCGCTCGAAGCGGATCTGCGCGCCGTCGGCCGGATCGCCGGCGAGCGCGGCAAGCCGGATCATGTCGAAGCCGAAACCGGGATCGACCGGATCGGCAAGCGCGTCGAGCCGCGTCATGAAGAGCTTCTTCAGCGCCGCCGGATCGCGCAGCGGCCGCCCGACCAGCGCCTCAATGCGCCGCGTCGCGCCGTCGGCGCGAAAGAAGGTCGCCTCGAAGGCCCGGCCGCCCTGCCCGTGCCGCTCCAGAAGGGCGCAAAGGCTGCGCGCCAGCGCCTCGAAGGCGACCGCAATGTCGGCCTCGAGCCCGATCGGATCGGCAAAACGCTCCTCCGCCATGAACAACGGCAGCGGCCGGCGCGGCGACAAAGGCGGGTCGATCTCGCCGAAAATCGCCTGCAGCCGGCGCACGAAATCCGAACCGAACCTTGCGGCGAGCGGTTTTTGCGGGCGCACGGCAAGATCGCCGAGCGTCATCAGCCCGGCACGGCGCAGCGCGACAATGCTCTCGGGCTCCACTTCGAGGGCGGCGACCGGCAGCGGCGCGACGGCCGCGCGCTCCGCGCCGGATGCGACGATGCCGCCCTCCCCGAAGCGGGCGAGCGCGCGCGCCGCCGCCGCCGTCCCGGCGACCGCCGAGCGCGCCGTCAGCCCGAAGCTTGACAGCCGCCGTTCGAGGTCGGCCCTCAGCCGCTTTTCCCCGCCAAACAGATGTGCCGATCCGGCGATCTCGAGGATCAGCGTGTCCGGCGCCTCCTCCGCGACGACGGGCGTATAGCGGTCGCACCAGTCGGCGACATGGCGAAGCAGCGCGAGGTCGGCCTCCGGCTCGTGCTCGTGCACCTCGATCGCCGGCACGCGGGCGCGCGCATCGGCAAGGCCAAGGCCCGGATTGAGCCCGAGCGACAGCGCCTTGCGGTCGGCCGCGACCAGCCGCATCGCATTGGCCTCAAGCGCCGCGACCACCATCGGCCGCTCATCCCGCCTGCCGCCAGCCCGCCGCGCCAGACGTTCCAGCCGGTCGGTCGGAAGAAAGGGGAGCCACAGCGCGAGATATCGCCTGTTCCTCGAAGCGTTGCTCGTCACGGTTCCACTCCATCTGCCAGTTGAGGCCGGCGGTGCCCGCGCGCTGGCGCAAAAGGGTGATGTCGAAGGCCGGCATGCCCGGCGCATCGGCCTCGAGCGGGCGTGAGGCCAGCGTGCGCACCTGCCAGCGCGTCATCGCCGCGCTCGGCTCGGCCCGTGCCGACACGCGCAGGAGAAAGACCGGCACGCCGCTCTCCTCCGCCGCCAGCGTCAGCCGGCGCGTGGCAGTCAAATCGAGAACCTTCGGGTTGCCCCAGGGCTCGATGACGACGGCGCCGAGCGCCTCGCACCGCGCACCCTCGATCCCGGCGCGCAGGACGGCGGCGGCATCCTTCAGCCGGACCTGGATCAGCGTCTGCGGCAGAAGGCCGATGTCGAGCAGGCCCTGCGGATAGAGCTTGCCCGTCTCGACCTCGCCGGCGATCTGGCGCACCCAGAGCGTCTTGCGCAGGCGCAAGGCCCCGCCCTCAGCGCGCAGATCCTCGTCGATCCGCAAGCCGGCCCTGAGGCTCAACCCCGCAACGAACCCGGCCGCAGACGCGGCATCTGCCCCCGCCGCCCCCAGCACCTCATGCAATGCGCCGCGCATCAGCCCGCCGCCCAACGCCCTGTCCGGCCCGTCCGCACCAAGCGAAAACCGGCTCTCCGGCCCGATCAGTCCCACGGGCTCCAGGGCGGCGAGGCTCTGCCGCAGCGCATGGATATCGCGTCGACCATCCATGCCACATGTTCCTATTTTGTTCTATTAAGAACCCAACCGGAACGGGAGTCAATTCGGCCGTGGAAAATGTGATCTTCCGCAGGGTTTGGAAGGGTTCACGATCTTTGCGTCAGGCCAGATGCCTCACGTGTTTGAAATATGTGGGGTCGTACTAAGATTCCCCCCCAATCGAGAATCAGATCAATGTGGCAGAATGAAACAACGTCCTGGCACATTCGTCGCTGCTCGATTGAGTAAGATCAAGCGCCACCCGATATTTGCCGTCGCCGGCACTATATTGGCTTTCATATTTGGGCTGTTCATTGAACGACATTTCATTGATGGTCAGCCTTTGGATGAATTACGGTCCTTGCTGAACAGAGCAATATGGGCGTTGCCTGACAGTGGTCCTGCACATGTGATGCTGGCTCTCTTCGCACTATATCTACTGTGCAAGGGAAGCAATCAAGCCGTGATAGAAGAAGCTAGACTGGCGGCAAAGCACGAAGAACGACTGACGTCTGAAGCCGCCGAATTGGCAAAGCCGATCGCTGCCCTCCTTGACCGCTACGATTGTCGCTTGGTCGCCCTTCAAGATTATATCGTTCTCCAAGAGCGACAGAAGGTGATCGAACAAATCATGGCTGCGAACGAGGAACAACTTTGGAAAATCAGAGACTTTACGGAAAAAACTGTTAGAATTATTCCTGCTGATGAGAAAAGCCCGATGGCACGAGACCATATCAACAGCCTATATCAAAAGATCGGCGAATGGCACATGAGCGTCCAAAGGGTTATGACCACACAAGATTGGTTCAGCGAAGAAGACAAGAAGTCCATCTCATCTCACGCCAATGGGCCGCTTATAGGCGGTATCGACGAAGCGAAGAACCTCGAAGGCGACGACAGGCTTCACTACGCCAACTGGATAGTACGGCAGCGGGCAGTGGCAAAAATTCTTACGGCGAAGGCAACAGAAACAAGGCAAAAGATGCAGGAGGCCAGCAATATTTTCAGCTCTCATATGAGGCCGTAAGCCGGTTCATGCACGACTCATCGTTCAGTTACCGTTCACGGCCTGCCAGCGCCCCGGATCGAGCGCAAAGCCTTATATAGAAAGATGAAAAATGGTGGGTGATGTAGGGATCGAACCTACGACCCGCTGATTAAGAGTCAGCTGCTCTACCAACTGAGCTAATCACCCGGCCACCGGGGCGCTAGGGCGTCCCGAAGAAGCCGCGTCTATAGCCACTCGCTTTCGCGCTGTCCAGCGCTTGGGCAAAAGTTTTTCGCGGCCGCGCGGTGCCGCATGGTCAGGCGAAAAGCGTGCCTTCCGCGACCTTGACGGCGTGTCCGCCGATCCGCGCGGCGGTGATGGCGCCGCCTTCGACGTCGATCTCGAGCCGGATGCGCGAGGGGCGGCCCATCTCGATGCCCTGCTCGATCCAGTGCCGGTGCGACCCTGCCCCCGGCTGGTCGAAATGGTGGATGGCGCCGGCGAAGGCGGCGGCGGCCGAGCCGGTCGCGGGGTCTTCCGGGATGCCCATATATGGCGCGAACATGCGCGCGTGAAAGGCGCAGTCGTGGCCGACCGTCTCGCGGCAATAGACATAGGCGTCGGCGATGATGCCGTCGACCTGCGGCGCGATCTCGGCCCAGAGCGCGCCGTCGCATGTGGCGCGGGCGGCGGCATCGAGCCCGGCGACCGGGACGGTGACGTAAGGCACGCCGGCCGTCCAAAGCTGCGGCACATGGTTCTCGAAGCCGATCTCGTGCGCCCCGAGCCCCAGCGCGGCGGCGAAGGAGGCCTTGTCGACCTCGCAGTCGAGCCGCTCGGGCAGACGCGGCAGGTCGAACTCGGCGAAGGCCGCATCGCCCTCGCGCGAGACCGCGCAGCGCACGAGGCCGATCTTCTGTTCGAGCACCAGGATGGAAAGGTCGGTCGGCTGCCCGCCATCCGACAGCGCGACGGCGGTGCCGACGGTCGGATGGCCGGCGAAGGGAAGCTCGCGGCCGGGCGTGAAGATGCGCATGGCGGCAGCGTGGCCGGCCCCTTCGGCGGGCAGCAGGAAGACCGTTTCGGAGAGGTTGAATTCCTTCGCGATCTTCTGCATCGCGCCGTCCGAAAGGCCGCCGGCGTCGAAGACGATGGCGAGCGGATTGCCCGCCAGCGCCCGGTCGGCGAAGACGTCGTAGACGGCGTAGCGGCGGGCGGAAGTCACGGATCGGGCTCTCCTCGGGCGGGCCGACATGGCCAAACTTTAATTTGTAATCGCGGCGCTTTGGGGCGATCTGTCAAGCATAGGGACATATCGAGCGCCAGGCTTCGTCAGATGGATCAGATCGCCGGCCGCCCGCAAGGGCCCTCCGCGCACAGCGCAACCCCGCACATTTCCGATGCGCTCGGCCTCGGCACGGCGAAACGCAAAAAGCGCCGCTGGCCGCTCGTCGCGGGGCTGCTTCTGCTCGGCGCCGCCGGCGTTGCCTACTCCTTTGCCCCCTCCTCCGCGCCGCAGGTCGGCTATCGCACCGTGCCGGCCGAGCGCGGCGCGCTGACGGTTCAGGTTTCGGCGACCGGCACGCTCGCGCCGCTGACGCAGGTCGACGTGTCGACGGAACTCTCGGGCGTGGTGCGCTCGGTCGCCGTCGACGAGAACCAGCGCGTTTCGGCGGGCGACGTCCTCGCCGTGCTCGACACCGGCCGGATCGAGGCGCAGATCGAACGCGCGGAGGCGAATGTCGCCGCAGCCGCCGCCCGCGTGCTCGACGCCGAGGTGACGCTGACCGAAACGCGCGCCGCGCTCGCCCGCGCCGAGCAATTGTCGAGCCGCGGCATGGTCGCCGACCAGGCGCTTGAGACGTCCAAGGCCGCCTTCGACCGCGCCGACAGCGCCGTCGCCATCGCCCGCGCAAACCAAGACATCGCCGAAGCCGAACTGAAATTGCAGCAGGCCGATCTCGACAAGAGCACGATCTACGCGCCGATCGACGGCATCGTCCTGACACGCTCGCTCAATCCGGGCCAGACGGTTTCGGCCTCGACGCAGGCGCCGATCCTGTTCGTCATCGCAGAGAATCTTGAACGGATGGAACTGAAGGCAGCGATCGACGAGGCCGATATCGGCCAGGTCGCCGAGGGTCAGACGGCGCGCTTCACGGTCGACGCCTTCCCGACGCGCCGTTTCGATGCCGAGATCAGCGACATCGCCTATGCCTCGGTCGTCACCGAAGGCGTCGTGACCTACGAGGCGCGGCTGGCGGTGACCAATGACGAGCTTCTGCTGCGCCCCGGCATGACCGCGACGGTCGACATCGTCACCCGCGAGGCTGAGGACGCGCTTCTGGTGCCGGCATCGGCGTTCCGGTTCAGCCCGGCCGTCGCGGAGGAGCGGTCCTCGGGCTTCGGCCTGCAGGCGCTGTTCTCGCCGCCGCGCATGGGCATGGGCCGCGGCGGACGTGGCCGCGGCGCGCAGGGCGGTGAAGCGCGACAGGCGGCCGATCCCTCGCAGCGCACGCTCTACGTCATGGAAAACGGCGCGCCGCAGGCGACCCGCGTCACCACCGGCTCCAGCGACGGCGACCGCATCGAGATCGTCGACGGGCTCGAAGAAGGCGCCGAGATCGTCGTCGGCACGCAGGAGCGGCGATGAACGTCCACGCCGAGCCGCCGCTTCTCGCCTTCGCCAAGGTCTGGAAGACCTATGGCGCCGGGGAAGCGCGCGTCGATGCGCTGGCCGGCGTCGACCTTACGATCCGGCGCGGCGAGTTCGTCGCGATCATGGGGCCGTCGGGCTCGGGCAAGTCGACGGCGATGAACATCATCGGCTGCCTCGATACGCCGAGCGAAGGGCGCTACGATTTTCTCGGCGTCGATGCCGGCATGCTCGATCGCGGCCGCCGCGCGATCCTGCGCAATCTCTATATCGGCTTCGTCTTCCAGGGCTACAATCTCCTCGCACGCACGACGGCTGCGGAGAATGTCGAACTGCCGCTGATCTATCGCGGCGTGCCCGCGAAAGAGCGGCGCGGCATGGCGATGGAAGCCTTGGCGAAGGTCGGGCTTCAGGGACGCGAGGACCACACGCCGGGCGAACTTTCGGGCGGCCAGCAGCAGCGCGTTGCGATTGCCCGCGCAATCGTCGCCAATCCGACCTTGCTCGTCGCCGACGAGCCGACCGGCAATCTGGATACGGCCCGCAGCCACGAGATCATGGAACTTCTGACCGGGCTGAACCGCGACCAGGGCCTGACCATCGTCATGGTCACGCATGAATCCGACATCGCCGCCTTCGCGGACCGGACCGTCGGCTTTCTCGACGGCAACATCGCCTATGATCGCGTGAATACGGAGGCGGCCCATGTTTCTTGAGACCGTCCGCCTCGCTTTGCGCTCTGTGCGTCGCAACGCGCTGCGCTCATTCCTGACGCTGCTCGGCATCGTCATCGGCGTCGCCGCCGTCATCGCCATGATCACGGTCGGGTCCGGCACGACGGAGAAGGTCAAGCAGGACATCTCCAATCTCGGCAGCAACCTCCTGATGGTCTCGTCCGCCCGCCCCTCGCGCGGCGGCACCACCAATTTCACCCCGCGCCGGCTCGACTCCAGCGACCTTGCGGCGATCTCGGCCTCGCTCTCCGGCGTCGATGCAATCTCGGGCGCGGCGCAGCGCCAGGTGCGCATCGTCTACGGCGCCGACAATTTGACCGCCGAGGTCACCGGCACCGACACGGAATACTTCTCCGCCCGCAACTGGGAGGTCACGCTCGGCCGCGCCTTCTCCGAGCAGGAGGCGCGTTCGGGCGGCAATGTCTGCGTCATCGGCCAGACGGTGCGCTCGACCCTGTTCGGCGCCGGCGATCCGCTCGACCAGCCGATCCGCGTCGGCCAGATGAGCTGCCGCGTCATCGGCGTGCTGGAGGCCAAGGGCACCGCCGGCTTCGGCCAGGACCAGGACGCGACGGTGCTGATGCCGCTGCCGACCTTCCAGCGCCGCATCGCCGGCAACCGCGACATCGGCACCATCTTCGTCGCCGCGCAGGACGGGGTCGCGACCAGCGGCGTCGTCGCCGACATCGAACAGATCCTGCGCGAGAACCGGGGCATTACGCCCGGCCAGGAAGACAATTTCCAGGTCCGCGACATGACCCAGATCGCCGACGCGGTGACCAGCACGACGACGGTGATGACCGGCATGCTCGGCGCGCTCGCCAGCGTCAGCCTCCTCGTTGGCGGCATCGGCATCATGAACATCATGCTGGTGTCGGTGACCGAGCGCACGCGCGAAATCGGCATCCGCCTCGCCATCGGCGCGCATGAGCGCCACATCCTGCTGCAGTTCCTCGTCGAGGCGACGGTGCTGTCGGTGCTGGGCGGCATCATCGGCGTCGTCATCGGCCTGTCGCTCGCCGGCCTTGCCGCGATGAGCCTGTCGATCCCCTTCGTGCCGAGCCTTGCCGTCATCGCGCTCGCGGTCGGCTTTTCCGGCTTGATCGGCATGGTATTCGGCTTCTTCCCCGCGCTGCGCGGCGCCCGGCTCGATCCTATCGTCGCCTTGCGGCACGAATAGAGCATTTTGCAGCCGGACGACTTCGTCTGGCGTCGCACAAATGCGACAAGCAAAAAGCCTTCAAAGGACGTCGAGTTCCATCACCACCGGGCAGTGGTCGGACGCCTTCGGCCGGTCCCAGCCGATGCGCGGCCAGCGGTCGGGCGACTGGCCGGGCGGAAAGGGCGTGCGCCAGGGCTGGCCCTTCGTGATGATCTGCGGCATGCGCGCCGCGTTCTTCTGCGCCCATCCGCCCGAGACCAGCACATAGTCGAGCTGGCACAGATGCCGCTCCTGCGGCCCGCGCGTGTGATAGAGCGTCCAGCGTTCGAGCGGCGGCAGGCGCTCGGCGACGTTCTCGCAAAAGCCGCCCTCGGTGAGGACGTCGAGGCTGGTGCGGATGTCTTCCGTCACCGGCGTGAACGTCCAATCGCCCTCGATCCCGCCCTCGACGACGATCCGCTCGCGATAGTCGTTCAAATCGCCGCAGATCGCCCAGCGCTTCTGCGAAGCCTTCGGCCCGAACCGCTCCTCGATGATCGCGCGCACGGCGGCGGCTTCGGCCATGCGTACCGGCATGGTCGATTCGCGCCCCGGCAGCCCGTTGCGCGCGCCGCCCATTGACTTGAAATGGACGAGATAGATCGTCACCGGCCGGCCGGCGACCTTGAGATTGACCTCGACGCAGTCGCGCCGGAACACCCGGTCGTGCGGCTTCTCGCCGACCGCGGCGAGCGCGTCGTCGTAGACCCCCAGTTCCTCGAAGGTGACATGGGCGTGGCTCTGCATCGAGACGAACTCGATCGGCTCGCCATAGGCGGTCTCGGTGCGGAACATGATCGCGACCTCGATGCCGCGCATGTCGTTGCCCTTGGCGAGATACTTCTCGCGATAGCCATGGCCGACCATCTTGAACAGATAGCCATATTCGAAGGCCCGCAGCGCCTCAATGTTCTCCACCTCCTGCAGGCAGATGATGTCGGCGCGGGCCGCCGCGATGGCGAGCGCGCTGAGCTGGCGGGCATCGTCGGTATGCGAGATCATCCGCGCGCGTTCGAGGTGGCGGTAGTCGGCCTCGTTCTCGATCTGGAAGAGCGAGAGCGCCCGGTCCTGCAGGAGCTGGTTGCGAAAGCCGGAAAAATCGAACCTGTTCATCAGGTTCTCGACATTGAACGTGGCGATGCGAAGCGACATGGCCGCACCGTCGCCCACCCGCCACCCGAACACAAGCTTCGCTAAAGCCGGATGCGCTAGTCAGGACGGCAACCGAAGGAGACATCCGTCCCGTGTCGAAGACCCTGCCTGCCCTCGCCGTCCTGATCGCCTGCGCGGCGCCCGCCCTTGGCGCCGACATGCACAAGGGTCCGATCCATCCCGGCTGGGGCGTCCAGGCGCCGCCCGTCGCCGTCGTCCCGCAGGCATCGGCGACGATCGTCGAGGAACTCGGCAGCCCGCCGCTTCCCTATCGCGGCTTCAAATATCCGCTTGACGATGCGAGTTGGTTCTACCCGCCGCATCCGGCCGCCGAAAGCTACGGCTCGGCCTATGGCTATGCCGGCCGGCGCGTCATCGTCGCCCCCCCGGCCTCCGGCGCCTCTGCCATGCCATTCGCCCATGTCGACTGGTGCAATGCGCGCTACGCGTCGTACCGCCCGTCCGACAACACGTTCCTGCCGCCGCGCGGCGGACGGCGCACCTGCGTTTCGCCCTATCTGTGATATCGTTAACCCGATTTTCGGCGCGCGGCTGATAAGGGTCGGCCACGATCATTTGATACGGTGCAAGGCGGGTCTGTGACGGACGAGAACGCAAGACGGGAGCATCGCCAGCGTGTGCTCAAGGGCGCGTCGATCATCGGCGACGTCAACACGTCCGAGATTTCCTGCACCATCCGCAACATGCATTCAAACGGTGCGGAGCTGCGCGTACCCGTCGACGTGGTCGTCCCGGACGATTTCCTGCTCTACATCCCGACCGACGCCAAGGGCTACCGCTCCGTCGTGCGCTGGCGCGCGCGCGACCGGATCGGCGTCGAGTTCCTCGGCGAGGAGCCTAAGCCCCACTGGCATTACGGCTGAGCAGCCTCGTCAGACGATCCGCACGCCGACATCGCCGCCGCGCCGCCAGCACACTTCCACTTTCCTGAAAGCGACCTGGTCGGACATCCGCATCTCGAAATGCTGCGGGATTGCCAGCGCATCGCCGAAGGAAAGCCGCGCGCCGTGCTCAGACAGGCTGCGAACGACGCATTCGCGGCTGGCATAGCCGCCGTCGAAGCGCAGCACCGCGCCCTTGAAGATGCGCCGGCGCTGCTCGCTGCGCCGATCCGGGAATGCCTGGCCGCCGAAGGCGATCGATCGCTCGGTAATCTGTGTCGTCATGGCACAACCTCCATCCACCTGACGGACGTGCTGCAAGCGCAATGCCAGAACGCGAAACGGGCCGCCCAAGGGCGGCCCGCTTCGTCGGTCACAACAGGAAGAACTAATTTTTTGCCTTGTCGACCAGCTTGTTCTTGGCGATCCACGGCATCATGCCGCGCAGCTTTTCGCCGACTTCCTCGATCTGGTGGGAATCGTTGCGGCGGCGGATGCCCTTGAAGCGCGCCATGCCGGAACGGTACTCCTGCATCCATTCGGAGGTGAACTTGCCGGTCTGGATGTCGTTGAGGACGCGCTTCATCTCCGCCTTGGTGTCTTCGGTGATGATGCGCGGGCCGGTGACGTATTCGCCCCATTCGGCCGTGTTCGAGATCGAGTAGTTCATGTTGGCGATGCCGCCCTCATAGATGAGATCGACGATGAGCTTCACTTCGTGCAGGCACTCGAAATAGGCCATTTCCGGCGCGTAGCCGGCTTCCACCAGCGTCTCGAAGCCGGCGCGGATCAGTTCGACGATGCCGCCGCACAGGACGACCTGCTCGCCGAAGAGATCGGTCTCGCACTCTTCCTTGAAATTGGTCTCGATGATGCCCGAACGGCCGCCGCCGACGCCGCAGGCGTAGGAAAGCCCGAGGTCGAGCGCATTGCCCGAGGCGTCCTGGTGAACGGCGACGAGGCACGGCACGCCGCCGCCCTTCTGGTATTCGCCGCGCACCGTGTGGCCGGGGCCCTTCGGCGCGACCATCAGGACGTCGACCGTCGACTTCGGCTCGATCAGGCCGAAATGGACGTTGAGGCCGTGCGCGAAGGCGATGGCGGCGCCGTCGCGGATGTTCGGCGCGATCTCGTCGCGGTAGATGTCGGCCTGAAGCTCGTCCGGTGTCGCCATCATCATCAGGTCCGCCCATTTGGCGATCTCGGCGACGGTCATGACCTTGAGGCCGTCGGCCTCGACCTTCTTGGCGGTCGCCGAGCCGGCCTTGAGGCCGACCGCGATGTCCTTGACGCCCGAATCCTTCAGGTTCAGCGCATGGGCGCGGCCTTGGCTGCCGTAGCCGATGATGGCGACCTTCTTGCCCTTGATGAGATTGAGATCGGCGTCGCGATCATAATAAACGCGCATGGTCATATCCTTCCCTGGAGTGGTTTTTGGGTTTGCGGTGCCCCGTAAAGGGCGAAGAACTGCTGCGTCGCGCGCGCGGCATCCCGCGCGATCTCCGCTTCAGTCGTTTCCAGCCGGTCGCCGAGGAGCAGCCGGATCTGAACGTCGCGGCCGACGAGGCCGAAAAAGGTGCGGAAGGTGGCCTCCGTGTCGTCGAAGGCGAGAAGCCCGTTCGCCCTGCCTGCTTCGAGCAGCGGCTTCAGCCGCTCGCCAATGGCGAAGCGCCCGTTCGCCAGCACCATGCGGCCAAGGCTGCTCTTGCCCGACCCCGCATGGCTGATACCGACCCGGTTGAGCGCGATGGAGGTGCGGCTGGAGATGACGGTGAGCCAGTTGATCGCAAAGGCCTCGAGGCTCTCGCGCAGTTGCGAGGCGTCGAGATGCTGGGCGTCGAAATTGCCGGCACGCACGCGCGAGGCCTGCCAGCGCACCGTCGCGGCCAGAAGCCCGTCGCGGTCGCCGAACCATTTGTAGAGCGTTTCCTTGGAACAGTTCGCCTTGCGCGCGATGGCGGCGGTGGTCACCGCGTCGCCGCCGGTGACGAGCAGGTCGAGCACGGCGTCAAGAACGTCCTTCTGACGCTCCGTCCACTCGTCCAACGCTGCCGCGGCTTCGCCCAAATCCATGCTCCGAATTCTGTACCGTACGGTACGGTTCGGAGTTCTAGCGAAGCGCCGAGGGGCGCGCAAGCCCCTCGGCGAAGGATTTGCAGGGTGTGTCGAGATTTCGGGCTGGGCGTGCCGAAAATGGCAGATTTCGAGAACCGGAGCGGAGCGTACTTTTGGGTACGTGAGCACCGGAAGCGCAGAAAACTGCCATTTGCAGGCCGCTCAGGCTGGAATATCGGCACACCCTAGATGACGACTTGCGTTCCGATCTCCACCACCCGCCCACTCGGGATCTGGAAATAGGCCGTGGCGTCCGACGCGTTGCGGGCGAGCGTGATGTAGAGCCGGTCCTGCCAGTGCGGCATCGCCGATTGGCTGGAGCCCTTCAGCGTGCGTCGCGACAGGAAGAACGACGTCGTCATGATGTCGAACTTCCAGCCCGCCTTGCGGCAGAGCGCCAACCCCTTCGGCACGTTCGGCCGTTCCATGTAGCCGAAATGCAGCGTTACCTTCGAGAACAGGTCGTTGACGCGCTCGATCTCGACCCGGTCCGCGTCGCCGACATGCGGCTGCTCGACCGTGACGATGGTCAGGATGACGTTGTGCTCGTGCAACACCTTGTAGTGCTTGAGGCTGTGCATCAGCGCCGTCGGCGCGCTTTCGGGATCGCTGGTCAGGAACACCGCCGTTCCCGGAACGAGCGTCGGCGGCTTGGCGGCGAAGCTTTCCGTCAGGAGCGACAGCGGCACCTCGGTCTTGCGCGTCTTGTGGAAGAGCAGCCGGCTGCCCTTGCGCCAGGTCATCATGACCACCATCGCCACCGCCGCAACCGCGACCGAAACCCAGCCGCCGTCGAAGAATTTCAGCGAATTGGCGGCAAGGAAGGTCATGTCGAGAACGAGGAACGGAATGATGATGGCAAGCGCGCCGATGAGCGGCCACTTCCACACATTGCGCATCACGACGAGCAGCAGCAGCGCCGTCACCACCATTTCGCCGGTGACGGAAATGCCGTAGGCGCCCGCCAGCGCGCTCGACGAGCCGAATTCCAGCACCAGGATCACGACGCCGATCAGCAGCAGCGCATTGATCTGCGGCATGAAGATCTGGCCCGACTGTGTGTCCGACGTGTGGAAAACGGCAAAGCGCGGCAGGAGGCCGAGTTGGATCGCCTGGCTCGCCATCGAGAACGTGCCGGTGATGACGGCCTGGCTGGCGATGACGGTCGCGACCGTCGCCAGAATGACCAGAGGGAACACCGCCCACGCCGGCACCATCTGGAACAATGGCTGCCCGACCGCGCCCTCATGGGTCAGGATGAAGGCCCCCTGGCCGAAATAGTTGAGGAGCAGTGCCGGAAAGACCAGCCCGAACCAGGCGAGCACGATCGGCTTGCGCCCGAAATGGCCGAGATCGGCATAGATTGCCTCGGCGCCGGTGACGGCGAGGAATGCGGCGCCGATGACGGCGAAGGCGACATGCGAATGGCTGAACAGGAAACCCACCGCATAGGCCGGATTGAGCGCGGCCAGCACCTGCGGCGCGGCGAAGATGTGCCAGAGGCCGAGCCCGCCGAGGACGAGGAACCAGATCGCCGTGATCGGCCCGAACACCATCGCCACCGAGGCCGTGCCCTTCTTCTGGACGGCGAAGAGCCCGATCAGGATGACGAGCGTGATCGGCAGCACGTAGGGCGCGAGGACGGGCGTCGCGACCTCCAGCCCCTCGACGGCCGACAGCACCGAGATCGCCGGCGTGATCAGCGCGTCGCCGAGGAAGAGGCCGGCGCCGGCCATGCCGAGCAGCATGACGGCGGGCGACAGCCGCCCCGCATTCTGCCGGGCGAGCGCCATCAGCGACAGCGTGCCGCCCTCGCCGCGATTGTCGGCGCGCAGCACGATGAGCGCATATTTGATCGCGACGATGAGCGTCAGCGACCAGACGATGATCGACAGGACGCCGAGAACTTCGGCATCCGTCGAACGCGCGGGGTTTCCGGTGGCTGAGATCGCTTCGCGCAAGGCGTAGATGGGGCTGGTGCCGATGTCGCCATAGACGACGCCGATGGCGGCCAGTGCCAGGGCTCCGGTGCCGTGCCCCGTCGACGACGGAGCTTCCTGGCGCGAGCCTTCGAGCGGCATTTCCATTTTGTCTGCCCTCCTTTGAAGGACGGGCGGGGCTTCTACGCCTGTTGCGGTGCAATATCAACTGCCCTTTTCGCAGGGGCAGCCATGCGCGGCACGCGTGGAACGTCGGGCTCTACCCTTCGCAGGAACGCAGGAAACGGCGCACAGTTTCAGCCATGCCGTATTCGAGCGCGTCGGCCGTCAGTCCATGCCCGATCGACACTTCGGCAAGCTTCGGAACACGCCGCACGAGCGGCGCGAGATTGGCGACCGTCAGGTCGTGCCCGGCATTGATGCAAAGCCCGAGCGCGACGGCTGCGTCGGCTGCTTTTCCAAGCTTTTCCAATTCTTTGGCGGCTTTTGCGGAATCCGAATGGCAGGAGCCGTAGGGGCCGGTGTAGAACTCGACGCGATCCGCGCCCGTCGCACGAGCCGCTTCCAGGCCTTCCGGATCGGGCTCGGCAAAGAGCGACACGCGCATTCCGCTCTTCTTCAACCGGGCGACGACAGGCGTCATCATCTCGCGATGCGCGGCAAAGTCCCAGCCATGGTCGGACGTCGGCTGCGACGGATCGTCAGGCACGAGCGTCACCTGCTCGGGCTGGTGTTCCTCGACGAGGTCGAGGAAGTCGTCCGTTGGATAGCCCTCGATATTGAACTCCGCCTCGGGAAACTCGTCATCGATCAACGCACGAATTTCAGGCAGGTCTGAAAAGCGGATGTGCCGCTGGTCGGGGCGCGGGTGAACGGTCAGCCCATGGGCGCCGGCGGCGAGCGCGATGCGCCCGAGCCCCGTGACGCTCGGCCAGGGCAGGTCGCGCCGGTTGCGCAGCATCGCGACCGCGTTGAGATTGACCGAAAGTTTCGTCGCCATGGCGTTGTCCCGCATCGCATTTTCGTTTCTTCTAACGTTGCAGCACCGGAACGAACAGGCCCCGTTACGGGTTCAACCTGCACAGATTCTTGGTCCAGACCTGGAGAGGCAATGCATCCGCTCGACCGTATCCCTGCCGTTCGCCGCATCGAAACGGATCGCCCCGACGTCTTCGCCATCGAGATCACCGGCTTCGTCACCGGCGCCGACGTCGAAAATCTCTACGGCCTCCTCGAAGGCGCCTATGCGCTCCACGACCGGCTCGACGTGCTGGTGCGCCTCAACGACTATCAGGGTTCGGCGTGGGACGAGATTTCGGCGTCGACGGCCAAGGAAGGCCGCCAGCACGCGCTTCAGCACGTCCAGCGCTGCGCGGCCGTGGGCGATCCGGATTGGACGGATCGCGCGGCCGGCTTCTTCGAGAAGCTGCCGGTCGAACTGAAGCATTTTCCCGCCGACGACGAGGTCGAGGCGTGGACCTGGATCGGCGCACGCGAAATCCGCCAGCGTGTCTGATGCCTAGCTTCGAACGATCGTCAGGCTCTCCGCCGCGCGGGTGATGGCGGTGTAGAGCCAGCGCTGGCGCGTATCCTTGAAGGCAAAGCTCTCGTCGAACAGCACGACCTTGTCCCATTGCGAGCCCTGCGCCTTGTGGACGGTCAGCGCATAGCCGTAGTCGAAATCGTCGAACCGCTTCTTCTGCTGCCAAGGCACGTCGGCGTCCGGATCGTCGAATACAGCTTTCAGGAGCTTGATCTTGGCGACACCGCGATCGGGATCGTCCTCTTCGGGCGAGACGAGCAGGTTGATGCCCGGCTTCACCGTCTCGCGCGAGGAGGTCATCACCTTCCAGAGCGAACCGTTGAGCAGCCCCTTGGCAGGATCGTTCCTGAGGCAGACAAGCTTGTCGCCGGCCTGCGGATAGGCCGCCTCGAAGCCCTTGAGCTGCCTGAGGCGCTGGTTGTAGCGCTTGCGCGTGCGGTTGGTGCCGACGAGAACCTGGTCGGCATCGAGCACCAGGTCCTGATCGACCTCGTCGCGCGAAATCACCTTCGCCCTTCCATAGTCCCCGATCATGAACTCGCGCCCTTCGCGCACATCCATCGCAAGCTGGATGATCGGATTGTCGCGCGCCTGGCGGTGGATCTCGGTCAGCAGATAGTCGGGCTCGTGCTCGGTGAAGAACCCGCCGCCCGAGATCGGCGGCAACTGCGCCGGATCGCCGAGAACGAGGATCGGCGTTCCGAACGACATCAGGTCGCGCCCGAGCGCCTCGTCCACCATGGAGCACTCGTCGATGACGACGAGCTTCGCCTTGGCGATCGGGCTCTGGCGATTGAGCGAGAAGGTCGGGTTGATCGACGTCTTGCCGGTCGTCTCGTCCGCAACCGCTTCCTCGCCACGCGGGCGATAGATCAGCGAGTGGATCGTGCGGGCATTGAGCGCGCCCTTGGAGCGCAGCACCTGCGCCGCCTTGCCGGTGAAGGCACCGAACTGGACCTGTCCGTCGACATCCTCGGCGAAATGGCGCGCGAGCGTCGTCTTGCCCGTGCCGGCATAGCCGAAAAGCCGGAACACCTGGCTGCGCCCGCCCTGAAGCCATCTCGCAACGGCCTTCAGCGCCTCATCCTGCTGGGGAGAAAATTTCATGGCGCTGTTTCGCAGGATTCGTCGAACCGGATCAAGCGCATGTCAGCGCAGATCCGTCAGCGCGAAGTCGTTTCCCTTGTAGAGAAGGGGAATGCCCCTTCGCTTGGCAACGGCATAACTGAAGCAATCGCCAAGATTCAGCTGAGCCGCGCTTCCGGTCCCCTTTCCATATCGCGCGAAGGCTTGAAGAGCTATGATGTGGTCGTCCGGATTGACCGGAACCACCGCGACGCCTGCACGAGCGAGGAAATCGCGGACATCGGTCAGCACGGCTTCGACTGCAAGCATCGCCTTCCGGCGCAGTGCCAACGTCGCCTCATAAATGACGATCGGCGACGTTACCGGATCGGGCGCCCCTTCCAGACGCGCGGCCAGCATGGGGCCGTCATGTTCATTCGCCATGATCGCGACGAGGGCAGACGAGTCGAGAAACATGCTCAATCCTCGTCCGACAGCGAATCGAAGAATGCCTTGTCGGTCGAGATTTCCTGACCTCCGCTCGCATATCTGGCGCGCAGATCCGCCGTGCGGTCCCACAGGGACGCCTGCTTTCCCTCCCCCTCGAGCGCTTCGCCCACGGCCTGACGGATCGCAGTCGTAATGCCAACACCGCGTTTTCGGGCAAGCTGTCTCACCATGGCGTCCGTCTCCGCATCTTTTACGTGTATAACCATGGATATAAAGCCATACGTTGTTATGTATTGCAACCTCAATTATATATTGGCATGCAGCAATTGAGAACGCAACAGGAACATTCCTACCGCAACATCGGCACCACCGACGCCGCCAACAGCACCCCCATCGCGATGTTGAACCATTTCAGCCGCACCGGATCGGCGAGAAACCCGCGCAGCGCGGTGCCGAAGCCGGCCCAGGTCGACACGCTCGGGAAATTGACCAGCGCGAAGGCGGTGGCGACGAGGAGGACGGAGAGATAGGGCGCGCTCGGGCTGGTGTAGATCGCCATCGCCGTCACCGCCATGATCCACGCCTTGGGGTTCACCCACTGGAAGGCCGCGGCCTCGAGAAAGGTCATAGGCCGGTCGCGGCCCGTGCCGCCCGACGACATCGAGCGCGAGCGTGCGATCTTGAAGGCAAGCCAGAGGAGATAGGCGCCGCCGGCGAACTTCAGCGTCGTGTGAAGCTGCGGATAGGCTTCGAGCAGCGCGCCGAGCCCAAACCCCACGCCCATCAGCAGGCTGAAGAAACCGACGCCGATGCCGACCATGTGCGGGATCGTGCGGCGGAAGCCGAAATTAACGCCCGAGGCCAGCAGCATGAAATTGTTCGGTCCCGGCGTGATCGACGAAACGAAGGCGAACGCAACCAGTGCGACAAAAGTCTCCGCGCTCATGGCTCGGTCTTTCCGGCCGGCATCCCCGGCCTATCCATCTGACGTGCCGCCAATGGGAGCGGCGCTGGAACTACATGCCCTGCGAACCGCGGTTCATCGCGGCGACGCCGGTGCGGCACACTTCGATCAGCCCGAGCGGCTTCATGATCGCGATGAATTGCTCGATCTTGGACACGCGCCCGGTGATCTCGAAGATGAAATGTTCGGTATTGGCGTCGATCACGCTGGCGCGAAACGCGTCGGCAAGCCTCAGCGCCTCGACGCGGTCCTCGCCGGTGCCGGCAACCTTTACCAGCGCGAGCTCGCGCTCGAGCGGCCGGTCGTGCCCGAGTTCGGCCGCGCGCACCGTCAGGTCGTTAACGCGGTGGACGGGCACGATGCGCTCGAGCTGGTGCTTGATCTGCTGCAGGACGTGCGGCGTGCCGCGCGTAACGATGGTGATGCGCGACAGGTGCTTCTCGTGCTCGGTTTCCGAGACGGTCAGGCTGTCGATGTTGTAGCCGCGGCCGGAAAACAGGCCTATGACGCGCGCCAGCACCCCCGGCTCGTTGTCGACCAGAACGGAGAGCGTGTGGGCCTCCGGCTTTTCGGTCTCCTTGGCGATGAAGTAGGCCGAACCGGTGGGCTGAAGATGTGCGTTCATCAGGTGATTCTCTTTTTGAATATCTGTCTTCAAGTCACTGGTCTGATTGAGCGATCAGACCAGCGCCCTGCCCTTGGCGTCGATCGCGTTCGCCACCGCCTCGTCCGTCGCCTCGTCGGGCAGCAGCATCTCGTTATGCGCCTTTCCGGAGGGAATCATCGGGAAGCAGTTGGCGAGGTTGGCGACGCGGCAATCGAAGATGACCGGCTTCCTGACGTCGATCATCTCCTGGATGGCAGCGTCGAGGTCGCCCGGCTTCTCGCAGCGGATGCCGTGCCCGCCATAGGCTTCCGCCAGCTTGACGAAATCGGGCATCGCCTCGGTGTAAGAATGCGACAGGCGGTTGCCGTGCAGAAGCTGCTGCCACTGGCGCACCATGCCCATATACTGGTTGTTCAGGATGAAGATCTTGATCGGCGCGTCGTACTGCACCGCGCAGCTCATTTCCTGAATCGTCATCTGCACCGAGGCGTCGCCGGCGATGTCGATAACGAGCGCGTCCGGATGGGCGATCTGCACGCCGAGCGCGGCCGGCAGGCCGTAGCCCATCGTGCCGAGGCCGCCCGAGGTCATCCAGTGGTTCGGCTTCTCGAAGCCGTAATGCTGGGCCGCCCACATCTGGTGCTGGCCGACCTCGGTGGTGATGTAGGTGTCGCGGTGCTTGGTCAGTTCGTAGAGCCGCTGGATCGCATATTGCGGCATGATGATTTCGTCGTTCGGCCGGTAGGCGAGCGAATCGCGCGCGCGCCACTTCTCGATCTGCTCCCACCAGGGCGCGAGCCGCGCCTTGTCGGTGCGCGCGGTCGCCCGCCACAGGCGCACGAGGTCTTCCATGACGCGCCCGACATCGCCGATGATCGGCACGTCGGCAGGCACGTTCTTGTTGATCGAGGACGGGTCGATGTCGATGTGGATCTTCTTGGAGTTCGGCGAGAACGCGTTGAGACGGCCGGTGATGCGGTCGTCGAAGCGCGCGCCGATGCACAGCATGACGTCGCAATCGTGCATCGTCATATTGGCCTCGTAGGTGCCGTGCATGCCGAGCATGCCGAGCCAGGCCGGCCCCGAGGCGGGATAGGCGCCGAGGCCCATCAGCGTCGAGGTGATCGGAAAGCCGGTCAGGTCGACCAGTTCGCGCAGGAGGTGACTGGCCTCCGCGCCCGAATTGATGACGCCGCCGCCCGAATAAATGACCGGGCGCTTCGCGTTCGCCATCAGTTCGACGGCGGCCTTGATCGCGTCCATATCGCCCTGGAGCTTGGGGTGGTAGCTGGTGCGCGGCGCCGTCTGCGGGGGCGTATAGGTGCCCTTGGCGAACTGCACGTCCTTCGGGATGTCGACGACGACGGGGCCGGGCCGGCCGGTGGTCGCGACATGGAAGGCCTCGTGCAGGATGGCCGCCAGTTCGTTGACGTCCTTCACCAGCCAGTTGTGCTTGGTGCATGGCCGCGTGATGCCGACCGTGTCGCATTCCTGGAATGCGTCGGAGCCGATCAGCGAGGTCGGGACCTGGCCGGTGATGCACACGAGCGGGATCGAATCCATCAGCGCGTCCTGCAGCGGCGTCACCGCATTCGTCGCGCCGGGGCCGGACGTGACCAGCATGACGCCCGCCTTGCCGGTCGAGCGGGCATAGCCTTCGGCCGCATGGCCCGCGCCCTGCTCGTGGCGCACGAGGATGTGCTGGACCTCCTCCTGCTGGAAGAGTTCGTCATAGATCGGAAGGACCGCGCCGCCCGGATAGCCGAAGATGTGCGCAACGCCGTTGTCGCGAAGGGCCTGGACGACCATCTCCGCTCCGGTCATTTCGCGTCGTCCGCTGTCGTGTGTGGCGCTGTTCATGGGTGTGGTCCGTCATTTCTGGCTTGGTTCGGGAAACAAAAAAGGCCCCCGTCGGGAGCCTGCGTGTTGCGCATGGGGTGCTTTCGCCCGGCGGTTACACCGCCTTGCCCACGCGCAGTCCTACTACGAGAATGAGTGCCGTCTTCAACATGGCGGGCAGATTAGGCAGAGCACGGAAGAACTGTCAATGGCATCCGTCGCGCAATTTCCTTTCGCTCGCGCGCCAGTTTAACCCTGCGTGAACCATCCGCCCGAACGTCGCCTTAACCGGGCTCGCCTAGGTTGTGTGCGTTGTCGGGGGTTACGCGCGATGTATGTTGAACGAACGGGCCAGGAAGGCGACGCCGTGAGCCAGGAACGGCGCGACACGCTCCAGCCTGAATCGCGCGTCATCGGCCGCGTCATCCAGTGCGACGGCGCCCGCGCGACCGTCGCCGCCGTCGCCGACGGCCTGCAGACGGCGAGCGACGGCCTTTGGGCCGTCGGCCGCATGATCTCGATCAATCTCGGCGCCGCCCGCACGGTCGGCCTGGTCTACGCCATCGAGACGCCGCACGCCGAATGGAACGAGAATGCCGACAACACGCTGATCGTGCGCATCGAACTCGTCGGCGAGGTCCGCGACGTCGCCGGCAAGCCGACCTTCGATCGCGGCATCACGCTCTATCCGCATGTCGGCGCCATCGCCCACCGCATCCGCTCGCGCGATCTCGAGGCCGTCTACGACCTCGGCGGCCGCCAGGCGATCTCGATCGGCAATCTGAGCCAGGACAACGAAATCCTCGCGCGCATCTCGATGGATTGCACTCTCAACCGCCATTTCGCAGTGCTCGGCACCACCGGCGTCGGCAAGTCGAGCGCCGTCGCGCTCCTCCTGCGCAAGGCCGTGGACGCCAATCCGGAACTGCGCGTCCTGATCCTCGACCCGCACAACGAGTTCCACGCCGCCTTCGCCGACCGCTCGATCCGCATCGACACCAATACGCTCGACATGCCGTTCTGGCTGTTCCGGCTGGAGGAACTGGCGGAGGTGCTGTTTCGCGGCCGCGATGCGATCGCCGAGGAAGTCGACCTCCTGCGCGACCTGATCCCTGCCGCCAAGAACCGCTACCACCGGCCGTCGTCCTCGGCGACGCTCCTGCGGCGCGGCGCGGACTCGACGTCGGTCACCGCCGACACGCCCGTTCCCTACCGCATGGTCGACCTGATCAAGCTGATCGACGAGCGGATGGGCATGCTGGAATCGAAGGTCGAGCGGCCGCATTGCAGGGCGCTGAAGGCGCGCATCGAATCCGCGCTCGCCGACCCGCGCTACCGCTTCATGTTCGCCTCGCGGCTGATCGAGGACAATTTGCACGAGGCGATCGGCAAGATCTTCCGCATTCCCCATCACGGCAAGACGATCACCTGCTTCGAACTCGCGGGCCTGCCGTCGGAAGTCGTCAATTCGGTCTGCTCGGTCCTGTCGCGCCTCGCCTTCGACCTCGCCTCCGGCTCCAAGGGCCGGCTGAAGTTGCTGGTCCTGTGCGAGGAAGCGCATCGCTACATGCCCGCCGACCACCGCCTCGGCTTCGCCCCGACGCGCCATGCGCTGTCGCGCATCGCCAAGGAAGGCCGCAAATATGGCTGCTATCTCGGCGTCGTGACCCAGCGCCCCGGCGAGCTCGACCCGACCGTGCTGTCGCAGTGCTCGACCATCTTCGCCATGCGCCTTGCCAACGAGCGCGACCAGGAGATCATCCGCTCGGCCATCGCCGATTCGTCCGCCTCCACCCTCGCCTTCCTGTCGTCGATGGGTCAGCGCGAGGCGATCGCCTTCGGCGAAGGCGTCGCGACGACGATGCGGATGAAGTTCGAAACGCTGCGGCCGCATCAGTTGCCCGGACGACCGCAGATCGACATCGACGCGGAAGCCCATCTCGGCGAGATCGACCTCCATGCGCTCGTCCAGGGACTGCGCGGCGAAGGCCCGTCCTACCTGCCGGACGATTTTGGCCCGATGATCGGCGACGATCCGTTCGAGCGCCTCGCCGCCGCGCTCGATTCTCCGCCGCCGCGCGCCCCGCTCCCCGGCATGCGCCGCCACACCGACGACGAAGCCCTGCGCCGGCTCTACGAAGACTGACGACGAGCGAGCGGCGAGTCGCGCTCCGGCTTGGGCGTGCCGAAAATGGCAGGTTACGAGAACCGGAGCGGAGTGCACTTGAAGTGCATGAGCACCGGAAGCGCAGGAACCTGCCATTTGCAGGCCGTCCAAGCCGGAGCGCGGCCGCCGCTCAGGCGCAGACGCGGTTCCGGCCTAACCCCTTGGCCTGGTAAAGCCGCTTATCGGCGCGGCGGTAGAGATCGTCCGCGCTTTCCTTGCCGTCCCACACCGCGAGCCCGACGCTGGCCGTGACCTTCAGGCGGATGTTGCCGTTGATGACGACGAGCGACGAGACCGCCTTGCGGATGCGCTCGGCGAAGGCGATCAGCCCGGCATCGTTGAGATTGGCGGCGACGATCGCGAATTCCTCGCCGCCCAGCCGCGCGACGACGTCGTGGTAGCGCGTCAGTTCGCGCAGGCACGAGGAGACTTCCTTCAGCACCTTGTCGCCGATGTCGTGGCCATGCGTGTCGTTGATCGCCTTGAAGTGGTCGAGGTCGATGATCATCAGCCCGACGGGCCGCTCGATCGGGCCGAAGGCGGCGAGATATTCGCGCAGCGCCTCGTCGAAGAAGCGCCGGTTCTGCATGCCCGTCAGCCCGTCCGTCAGGGCGGCATGTTCGAGGGTGACGGACCGCGCGCTCAGCGTCTCGGTCATGGCGCGCAGCTTGCCTTCCTCCTGCACCTGCTGGCGGATCAGCGGGTAGATGAAGAAGGCGCCGAAGAAGATGGCGGTGGCCAGGAGCACGCCGATCGCGAACAGCAGCCGCGCGAGATAGGCGATGTCGTCGCCGAGCGGGTTGGCGGCCAGCATCTGCAGGACGCCATAGGCATGCAGCGTCGTCACGCCGGCCGCAAGGACCACGGCGATGAAGACAAAGAAAGCCGATTCGGCCTGATGAAACCGCATATCGTTCCCGACACTGATGCCAAGGCCTGATCATCCGCCATCCCTCCTTATCGAAGGTTAACGAGGCTTAGGATTCAAGCTTATCCCCAGGCGGGTTCGACCCGCTCCCAGTCCGGCCCGAGCTGGTTGCGGAACCACGTCTCCTGCCGCTTGGCATATTGGCGGGTGGCCGCCTTGGCCCGCGCCATCGCATCGTCGATCGTAGCCTCGCCGCGCAGGACGCCGGCGAGTTCCGGCACGCCGATCGCCTTCATGGCCGGCAGCGTCGGAGCTAAGCCAAGCGCGAGGATCGCGCGCACCTCTTCGAGAGCGCCGGCACCGATCATCTCGTCGAAGCGGCGATCGATGTTCGCGCGAAGCATCGCGCGTTCGGGCGCCAGCACGATCCTGGTGGCCGATTGAGCGTCGACCAGCGGCGCCGAGCGATCACCCTGCCAGTCGAGGATCGACCGGCCAGACGCCTCGACCACTTCCAGCGCGCGCACGATGCGCTGGCCGTCATTCGGGCGCAGCCTTTCGGCCATCTTGGCGTCGCGCGCACCAAGCTCGCGGTGCAGCGCCTCCGCGCCTTCGTCGAACAGGGCCCGCCGCCATTTCGCGCGGATGTCGACGGGAATGTCGGGCATGTCGGACAGGCCCTCGGTCAGCGCGCGGAAATAGAGCCCGGTGCCGCCGACGAAAACCAGCTTCCGCCCCGCCACCTCGGGCGACGCCAGCAGCGCCTCGACATCGCCCAGCCATTGCGCGACGGAATAGGCGACGCCCGGATCGACATGGCCGAACAGACGATGCGGCACCCGCGCCTCGTCCTCCTCGGAAGGCCGCGCCGTGATGACGCGCAGCACGCCATAGACCTGCATCGAATCGGCATTGACGATGATTCCGCCGGCCTCTTCGGCGATTTCCATCGCCCGCCGCGACTTGCCGCTCGCCGTCGGCCCAGCTATCAGGACCGCATCCTTCAGCACGCCCCGCTCCACTTCAGAAAGTCCGCCATGTCGCTCATTGCCGTCCTGATCTCGCATCCGGCCGAAAAGGCCGTGACCGTCGATCTAGCGAATAGGGCGGCAAAGGCGGTCAGCGCAAGCGCGCCGGTCGCATGGCTCGACGACGCCATCGCCTGCGAGTTCGCGATCGGTGGCAATCTGCGGGCCGCGGACGCCTTGGCGCTCCTGCGCGAAACGGTCGCCGGCTCGCCGGTCGACGTCGCGGTTCTGGAGCCGGAAAACCGCCGCAAGCGCATCCTGATCGCCGACATGGATTCGACCATGATCGACCAGGAATGTATCGACGAACTCGCCGACATGGTCGGCATCAAGGATTATGTCGCCGCCATCACGGCCCGCGCCATGAATGGCGAGATCGCCTTCGAGCCCGCCCTTCGCGAACGAGTTGCACTTCTGCGCGATCTCGACGTGGCGGTGATCGACCAGGTCATCGCGGAGCGCATCACGCTCGCCTCCGGCGGCAAGGCGCTGGTCGCGACCATGAACGCCAACAGCGCGCTGACCGCGCTGGTCTCGGGCGGCTTCGAGAGCTTCACGGAAAAGGTCGCGGCCAAGCTCGCCTTCGCCGAGCACCGCGCCAACCGGCTTCTGGTCGAAGGCGGTAGGCTGACCGGCGAAGTCGCAGAACCGATCCTCGGCAAGGAAGCAAAGGCCGCATCGCTTCTCGATCTCGCCGCCCGCGCCGGCGTCACGGCGCAGGACGTTCTCGCCGTCGGCGACGGCGCCAACGATCTCGACATGATCCGGATCGCCGGCATGGGCGTCGCGCTTCATGCCAAGCCTGCCGTGGCCGCGCAGGCAGGCATCCGCATCGACCATGGCGACCTGACCGCCCTACTCTATTTGCAGGGCTATCGAGGGTCGGAATTCGTCGCCTAACGAAACGAAAAAGGGCGGCCTGAGCCGCCCCCCGATCGTCAATGTCGCTCCGGCTCAGTCCATGCGAAGCGTCACGAAGCGCAGTTCGCCGGTTGGCGAGGCAAGCATCAGGAGCGCATTGCGGCGGCCCTGCGATTCCAGCGCCGCGATCCGCTCCTGGACGTCCGCAGGCGTCGAGACGGCTTCCTGCGCGATTTCGGTGATGACTTCGCCGGCCGTGATGTTTCGCTCGGCGGCCTGCGAGCCTTCCTCGACCTCCATCACGACGACGCCGGAAATATCCTCACCGATGCCGAAGCTTGTGCGGCTTTCCTCGTCGAGCGTGGCAAGCTTCATGCCGAGCACGTCGGCCGTCTCGACCGTCGCGTCCGGCGTCGCCTCGCCCTCGTCTTGCATCTCGACGCCGGCTTCCGCCTGGCGCTCGCCGTCTTCGAGGCGGCCGAGCGTGACGCGCACGGTCTGCTCCTCGCCGCGGCGCACGATCACCACGTCGACTTCCTTGCCGACCGGGCTTTCGGCGACGACGCGCGGCAGGTCGCGCATCGCGCGGACCGGCTTGCCGTCGAAGGACAGGATCACGTCGCCCGGCAGGATCGACCCGTCGTCGACCGGCCCGCCCTCGATGACGCCGGCGACGAGCGCGCCGGTCGCGCGGTCCATGCCGAGGCTTTCGGCGATGTCGTCGGTGACCGGCTGGATGCGCACGCCGAGCCAGCCGCGCCGCGTCTCGCCGAACTCGCGCAACTGGTCGATGACGTTGACGGCAAGCTGCGAGGGAATGGCGAAGCCGATGCCGATCGATCCGCCCGAAGGCGAGATGATGGCGGTGTTGATGCCGATGACCTTGCCGTACATGTCGAACAGCGGGCCGCCCGAATTGCCGCGATTGATCGCCGCGTCGGTCTGGATGAAGTCGTCATAGCGCCCGGCATTGATGTCGCGGCCGCGCGCCGAGACGATGCCGAGCGTCACCGAGCCGCCGAGGCCGAACGGGTTGCCGATCGCCATCACCCAGTCGCCGATGCGCGCTTCCTGCGAATCGCCAAACTCGACGGCGGTCAGTTCGCGCAAGGATGGATCGACCTTGAGGACGGCGAGGTCGGTTTCAGGGTCGGCGCCGATCAACTCGGCCTCGAGCGTGCCGCCATCGGAGAAATTGACCTCGATCTCGTCGGCATCGGCGATGACGTGGTTGTTGGTGATGACGATGCCTTCCTCGGCATCGATGACGAAGCCCGAGCCGAGCGACTGCATCGGGCGCGCCGACGGCCCGCCGGGCTGCTGCTGGTTGAAGAACTCGTCGAAGAATTCCTGGAAGGGCGAGCCCTCGGGCAGTTGCGGCACCGGCACGTTGCGCTGGGTCTGGCCGCCGCCGGATGCGTTCTGGGAGGTCGAGATGTTGACGACGGCGCCGAGCAGGCCTTCGGCGAGATCGGCGACCGAGGCCGGCCCTTGCTGGCGCGGCTGCGCGCTGCCCGGCGCGGGCGCGGCCTGCGTTTCCGGCTGCGCCTGCGCGAATGCCTGCAAGGTCGGCGTCGTGACGCCCGTCAGGCCGAGGGCGGCGACCGACAGGCCGACAGTCACCTTCCGGCGGAGCGAAATCTGGGTCTTCATCAGGCATTTTCTCCCAAGGGGCGCGTTCTGCGGCGCATTGATCCGCTCGATTGCGGCGTGTTTGCGGCTTCGGACATATCCGTCCGCGCCTGCGACGTCGCCGCCGCCACCATCGCAATGCCGCGCGCGCGACGCAAGCCGTCCGCAGCCGTGCACGCCATTTGTGAAAGGCGGGCGATCAAAAGAAAAGCCCCCGGCCGGTCTGGACGGGGGCTCGTTAGCGTCGGTCGGCCGACCCGTCAGGGCTGGGTGGCTCCGGTCGTGATGTCGCCGGCGGCCGGCGGCGTCTGTGCCGGTGCGGGCTGCGCCGGCTCCTGCCCCTGCGCCCGTCCGGCCGGATTGCCGAAGAAGCGGAAGAACGACGAATCCGGCGACAGCACCATCGTCGTCGCATCGCCGTTCAAGGCTTCCGTGTACGCGGCCATCGAGCGGTAGAACTCGAAGAATTCCGGATCGCGCGTGAAGGCGTCGGCAAAGATCGCGTTGCGTTCCGCCTCGCCCTCGCCGCGCAGGATCTCCGATTCGCGGCGCGCATCGGCGACGATCTCGACCACTTCGCGGTCCGCACGAGCCCGAATGCGCTGGGCGGCTTCACGGCCGCGGGCACGCAGGCGCTCGGCTTCGGCAAGGCGCTCGGCCTTCATGCGCTCGTAGGTCTGCTGCGAGACCTCCTGCGTCAGGTCGGTCCGGCGAATGCGCACGTCGGTGATCTCGAGCCCGAGCGACGTCGCGTCGGGGCGAAGCTGGTCGCGCACTTCGCGCATCATCGAGGAGCGTTCCTCGGACAACGCGGCTTCGAAGCCGCGCAGGCCGTAGACCCGGCGCAGCGAAGCGTCAAGACGGGTGCGCAGGCGCTGTTCGGCCAGCGGCACGCTGCCCGAAACCGCCTGGCGGAAGCGCCGCGGATCGGCGATGCGGTAGGCGATGAAGGCGTCGACCTCGTAGAAGCGGCCGCCCGAGACCTGGACGCGGATGTCGTCGAGATCGAAGCGCATGACGCGGTCCTCGATCATCTGGACGTTGTCGGCCTCGGCGAAGCTGAAGGGCAGCTTGAAATAGAGCCCCGGCTCGGTCTTCACGTCGACGATCTCGCCGAAGCGAAGCACGATCGCCTGCTGGCGTTCGTTGACCACGAAGAAGGACGAATAGGCGAGGATCAGGAGCGCCAGGACGACGATGGCGATGACTGGAAGACGGCTGGCCATCAGTTGGTCCCTCCCTGGCTCTGGGTCTGCTGGGTCGACGCGGTCGGCGCGTTGCGCCGAGCGTCGAGTTCGGGCAGCGGCAGGTAGGGCACGACGCCCTGTCCGGCATTGGCGCCCTGCTCGACGATCACCTTGTTGGAGTTGCCGAGCACGTTTTCCATCGTCTCGATGAACAGGCGCTGGCGCGTCACGTCGGGCGCCTTGGCGTATTCGTCATAGACCGAGATGAAGCGCTGCGCCTCGCCTCGCGCTTCCTGCACGACGCGGTTGCGATAGGCGGCCGCCTCTTCGCGGACCTGAGCCGCCTCGCCGCGCGCGGCGCCGAGCTGCTGGTTCGAATACTGGTTCGATTCCTCGACGAAGCGGTCCTCGTCCTGTTCGGCGCGCTGCACCTCCTCGAACGCGTCGGCGACTTCACGCGGCGGCGCCGCATCCTCGATCGAGATCGCGTTGATGACGAGACCGGCGCCGTAGTCGTTCACGGACGTATCCATGATCTCGCGCACTTCCTCGGCGATGCCCTGGCGGTTGTCGCGGAAGATGTCCTGCGCGGGACGCCGGCCGACCACTTCGCGCATCGCGCTTTCGGCGACCTGGCGCAGCATCTCGTCGGGATTGGCGACGTTGAACATGTAGGCGCGCGGATCGGAGACCTGGTAGGCGACGGAGAACTTCACGTCGACGATGTTCTGGTCGCCCGAAAGCATCAGCCCGGTGGAGGTCCCGCTGCGCGGCTCGCCGATCTGGATCAGCTTTTCGGCGACGTTCGCGGTCTCGACCGTCTCGACCGGCCACCAGTGGAAGTGCAGGCCCGGCTCGGAAATCTCTTCCTTCGGCTTGCCGAAGCGCAGTTCGACGGCGAGTTCGTCCGGCTGCACGGTGTAGATGGACTGGAAGAGCCAGAGCGCCGCTATCGCGAGAGCGCCGAAGCCGAACAGCGCCATGTTGGAGCCGCCGCCGCCCGGCAGGGCCTGCTTCAGGCGATCCTGGCCGCGTCGGATGATGTCTTCGAGATCGGGCGGCGTGCCCTGCGGGCCGCTCGGTCCGCGCGGTCCCTGCCCCCAGGGTCCGCCGCCGCCGCCATTGCCGCCGCCGCCTCCCCATGGGCCGCCGCTGCCGCCACTTTGATTGTTCCAGGGCATGAACTTCCTCTTGTTCCGGAATTGTCAACGTTGCGGCGGAACCTCCGACGCTAATCAACGTTACAAATCGTTATAGGGGTGCAATGTGGCCGTTTCAACGCAAACCGGCCCCTGAAGGCGTGTCAGCGGCCGATGGTCGCGCTCTTTCGTGAATAGATCGCATATTCGGTCGCATGGCTGTCGCGCTCGCCGGCAGGCACCTGCTCCGAATGCGTCTTCGTCCAGCTCTCCGCATCGATGCTCGGAAAGAACGTATCACCTTCGACGTCCGCCAGCACGTGCGTCACATGCAGGATGTCGGCGCGAGCCATCGCCTGGCTGAAGATTTCGCCGCCGCCGATCACGCAGATTTCAACCGGCGCCTCGCGGCCGGCGACCTTGAACGCCGCGTCCAGCGAGTGCGCGACCACCGCGCCCTCATCCGCAAAATCGTCCCGCCGGGTGATGACGATGTTGGTCCGCCCTGGCAGCGGGCGTTTCGGAAAACTCTCCCAGGTCTTGCGCCCCATCACGATCGGCTTGCCGAACGTCAGCGCCTTGAAGCGCTTCAGGTCCGTCGACAGCCGCCACGGCAGGTCGCCGTCGCGCCCGATGACGCCGTTCGCGGCGATGGCGACCACGAGGCTGACCGGGATATGCGCAGGCTTCGTCATCAAACCGCGATCGGCGCCTTGATCGACGGCTCGGCGACATAGTTTTCGAGCGTGAAATCCTCGAACCGGAAATCGTAGAGGCTGCGCACCGCCGGGTTGAGCTTCATCACCGGCAGCGCATGCGGCTTGCGCTGAAGCTGTGCCCGCGCCTGCTCGAAATGGTTCGAGTAAAGATGCGCGTCGCCGAGCGTATGCACGAAATCGCCCGCCTTCAGCCCCGTCACCTGCGCGATCATCATCGTCAGCAACGCATAGGAGGCGATGTTGAACGGCACGCCGAGGAAGATGTCGGCCGAGCGCTGGTAGAGCTGGCACGACAGCCGGCCATTGGCGACGTGGAACTGGAACAGGCAGTGGCAGGGAGGCAGCGCCATCTGGTCGACCTCGGCCGGGTTCCAGGCGGAGACGATCAGCCGGCGCGAATTCGGATTGGTCTTGATCTCGGAAATGAGGTTTTCGATCTGGTCGATCGACCCGCCATCCGGCTTCGGCCACGAGCGCCACTGCTTGCCGTAGACGGGCCCGAGTTCGCCGTTCTCGTCGGCCCACTCGTCCCAGATCGTCACGCCATTCTGGTTGAGCGTGCGCACATTCGTGTCGCCGGCGACGAACCAGAGCAGTTCGTGGATGATCGATTTCAAATGCAGCTTCTTGGTCGTGAGGACTGGAAAGCCCTCTTCGAGGTTGAACCGCATCTGGTAGCCGAACACGCCGCGCGTGCCGGTGCCGGTGCGGTCGCCCCGGTCGACGCCGTTGTCGAGGACATGCTGGAGAAGATCGAGATATTGCCGCATCGCTCACCGCCTTGAACGGCTCACTTTATCGCACGCGATGAGTCGCGCCCACCACAGATCGCCTCTTGTTCACAGCGCATCGAGCCGTCCGAGCTGCTTGGCGACGAGATAGTAGAACGTCACGCGCTTGCGCTCGGCATCCGCGCCCATGGCAAGGTCGGCCATCTCGATCGCGAGGTCCACCCGCTCGCGGTCGGTGCAGCCGAGCTTCTTGCCGCACCATTTCTCCCGCAGCCTCGCCGCATGCTTCGTATCGAGCGGCTTGATGTTGAGCGATTGCGGATTTCTGAGCGCCACGCCCAGATGCTTGACGATCCGGTCAATCGCCTCGGCGTCGGCCGTCGGATCGTAGCGGCGGACGTCGGCAAGATGGTCGTCCATCGACCCGTCTCCTTGACCAACGCCCCCCGGCTTGCCTTGGTTGGCTTCACAAAGCGCGGCTGTCAAGCTAACCCAAAGGGAGGTGGGGCAAGGATCGAGGCATGGTCGATGCGATGAGTCTGGCGCTCGTGGCTGCGGGCGGAGCGGCCGGCGGCGTCGCGCGCGTCACCGTCGCGAGCCTCGTCGCGCGCAGGTTCGGCCCGGATTTTCCATGGGGAACGCTGGCGGTGAACCTGACCGGCGCCTTCCTCATCGGGATCGCGGCCGGACATGTCTCCCCATCGCCCGATTTGCGAATCTGGCAGCTCGCCGTCATCGGCTTCCTCGGCAGCTACACCACCGTCTCGTCCTTCTCGTTGCAGACGCTGTCACTGGTCCATGCCGGAAAGCCCGGCCGCGCGGCCGCCAATGTCGGGCTCTCCCTCCTCGTCGGCATTGCCGCCGCCGCGCTCGGCTTTTGGCTCGCCGCATGAACGCACGCCTCCTCGCTGCCGTCGCCATCGGCGCCGCGCTCGGCTCGCTCGCGCGCTACCTCGTCTCGCTCGCCGCCTTGGCCATGCTCGGCGCGCATTTCCCGGCCGGAACGCTGGCAGCGAACGTCGCCGGCTCTTTCCTCATCGCGCTTCTGGCCCGGCGCGAGGCGGCCGGCGCGCTCGGCGCGAGCGCGAGCGCCTTCTGGCTCGCCGGCTTATGCGGCGGCTTCACCACCTTTTCGGTGTTCAGCCTCGAAACGCTGATTTTCATCCAGGTTGGCCGGCCCGCGATGGCGGCGATCTACGTCGCCGCGTCCCTCGTCCTGTGGCTCGGCGGCGCCGCATTGGGCTGGCGCCTCGGTGCGCCGCGCGGACAATAGCCGCCTTGCAAATCCGCGCGGTTGGCCCTATCTCTGAGCTGCCGTCGCAAGGCGGCTATGGTGCTAAACCGACTGTGCAATAGATGGACCGGACGCGGTTTCGAAACCGCCACCTCCACCAGGAACCCGCCCGCGCGACCTGTCTGTCGGACGGGCTGCTGATGGGGGTGAAATGGGATCGACGGACGTTGAAAGACAGTACGCTGTACCCGGCATTGTACCACCGTTATCGGGCTACAATAGTAGTTGCAAACGACAACTATGCGGAAGCACGTCTCGCCGCTTAATGCGGTGCGATAGCTTCAAATCAAGCCCTATGGGTTCGCACCTTTAGGCGGGGTTCGGAGGTACCTGGCAACAGAAACCTCCACTTCTCCCCCATTCCCGCACCCTTGTCGCCGCGCCTCGCGCAGATGATTCTCTTTGCCATGAAACGAGGCCAGATGACTGGAACGGAACGCTTTTTCGTCTTCACCGGCGGCCCGGGTACGGGCAAGTTGACGCTGATCGCGGCGCTTGCCGCCGAAGGCTTTGCCGCGATGCCCGAAGCCGGACGGTCCCTCATCAGGGCGCGGCAGGCGATCGGCGCGTCGCCGCGCGGCGACGACCCGGCCTTCTTCGCCGAACTGATGCTCGCCTTCGACATGCGCAACCATGACGAGGCGCAGCGCCTTGCCGGCCCGGTCCTCTTCGACCGCGGCATGCCTGATCTCGTCGGCTATCTGCGCCTGATGAACACGTCCGTCCCAGACCACTTCATCAACGCCGCCCGGCGCCTGCGCTACAATGCGGTTGTCTTCGTCGCCCCGCACTGGCCGCAGATCTATCGCAACGACGGCGAGCGCGACCAGAGCCCGGCGGAGGCCGCCGCCACGAGCGAAGCCGTCGAGCCCGCCTACCGCGAATTCGGCTACGAGATCGTGCGCCTTCCGCTCGCCACGGTCACCGAGCGTGTGGCCTTCGTCCGCGAGGTGATCGCCGCTGCCGCGCCGGAATCCTGAATCCGGTTTACCTCGGCCTGAAGCTTGACTACACCATGGACGAAACGATTCAGGATGCGCAGGCGAACAATGGCCGAAGACTTGATCCGCTACGACATTCTCGCGCAGGAAGCCCTGCGCGGCGTCATGCGCAAGGTCCTGTCCGAAGTGTCGAAGACCGGCCTGCCGGGCAACCACCACTTCTTCATCACCTTCCTCACCCGCGCGCCCGGCGTGCGCATTTCGAGCCGCCTGCGCGAGCGCTATCCGGACCAGATGACCATCGTCATCCAGTTCCAGTACTGGGACCTGAAGGTGACGGATGCCGGCTTCGAGGTCGGTCTCTCCTTCGCCGACGTGCCGGAAAAGCTGGAAATCCCGTTCTCCGCCGTGCGCGGCTTCTACGATCCGTCGGTGAATTTCGAGCTTGAGTTCGACGTGCGTGCCGAGTCCGAGGATGCGGCGGATCTCGTCAGCGAGCCCGTCGCCGAGATCAAGCCCGTCCCGACGCCCGCCAAGAAGCCCGCCTCGGCCAAGAAGGCGGAAAAGGTGGAAATCGCCACCAAGGACGACGAGGCCGGCGAGAAAGCCGCCGAAAAGGGCGGCGCGCAGGTCGTCTCCCTCGATTCCTTCCGCAAGAAGTAGCGATGGGCGAGGTCGTCAATCTCCGCCAGGTGCGCAAGCGCCGCAAGCGGGACGAGGACGCCGCCACCGCCGAGGCGAACCGCCGCAAGCACGGCCGCACGCTTGCCGAGCGCGACGTGCAGGAAGCGGAAGAGAAGGCGCGCGACGCCCATCTCGACGCGCACAAGCTCTCCTCCGACACGGACGAATGAGCGGCATCGTCAAGCGCTCCGTCGCGATCCGCGGCCACCGGACGAGCATTTCGCTGGAAGACGCCTTCTTCGACGAACTTTCCCGCATCGCGGCCGGGCGGGAACTCGCGCTGGCCGCGCTCATCGCCGAGATCGACGCGACGCGCGACAGGCGCACCAACCTCTCCTCGGCCCTGCGCCTGTTCGTCCTCGACGACCTGAAGGCCCGAAATGGCCCACATGTCTGATCAAGGGTGCGTGGTCTAAAAAAGCCCGTCGCGCCCGAGAATCCCGTCGATCGTCAGGCTTTCCGGCCTGAGGACGCCCGCGCCCGCCGGCGGGGAATCCGGAGCCGTCGTCGTCGGCGCCGCGGGTGGGGACTCCGTCTCGAACGCGCCGTCCTGCTGCAGGAAGCGCTCGACGTCGAGGCGGAACGGGTCGATTTCTTCGGCCTGGGGCGCTGGTTCCGGCTCCGGCTCCGGCGCCGCTTCCTCCGCCGCCCGTCGCACGCGCTCGGCCTCTTCAAGCCGGCGCGCAGCCTCTTCCTGCGCCTGTCGGGCAGCTTCCTCTTCCGCACGCGCCGCTTCCTCGGCCGCGCGTTCGGCTTCCTCGGCCCGACGCCGCCCCTCTTCGGCCGCCTCGCGGGCGATCCGCGCCGCCTCGGCGCGCAGGAAGGCTTCGGCCTCCTCGCGTCGGCGCTCTTCGACACGTTGCAGCCGGTCCTGTTCGAGCGCGGCGAAGTAGCGGTTTTCGCGGCGCAGGCGCTGCGCTTCGAGAAGGCTCGCCTGCATCGCCTCGACCCGCGCCTGCTCGATCTCGAGCGCGCGCTGAGTCAGGAACTGGGCGAGCGGCTGGGTGTCGAACCGGATATCGGGCGCGCTCGGCGGCCCGTCGACGAGAATGCGCACCGCCGGCGTCGAGCCGACCAGTTGCTCGTCGCCCGGATCATAGGTGACGAGCGCATCGACCGCGACGCTGCCCCGCGTCAGGTCCGCGCGCAGATCGGCGCTCACATCCGCCGCCGCCCCATCGAGCCGGATCGGCGGGGCGCGCAATTGTCCGCCGGCCATCGAAAGCGCGATTTCGCCAAGCTGTGCCTCGAACACGCCCTGCCCGATGATCTGCGGCGCAAAGCCCTGCGTCGCCGCCTCGTTGATGTCGCGCCCGATCCGGTCGGCCTCGGCGACAAGCGCGGCAAAGGCATCGCCGTCGAGCCCGGAAATGGCGACTTGCGGCACGTCGAGGCTGACCGTGCCCGACAGCGCGCTCATCAGCGTGTCGAGCGTGCGCCCATTCGAACTTGCCACCGCCGAAAGGTCGAATGCGCCGGTCAGCGCCGGCTGGTTCAGCGCATCTGCAAGCGAGCCGCCGGCCAGCGCAAGCTGCGCCTGGAAGAGCCCGGTGCCGCCATTGTTGGAAAGTTCGGCAAAGCCCTCCAACGCGCCGCCGGCGAACCGGCCGGTCAGGTCGTTGAGCCTGAGGCCGTCCGGCCCGTAGCGCAGTTCGGCCGACATGTCGCTCAGCGTCTCCGGCCCGATCTCCGCCCGGTCGGCCCGCATCGCGACGTTCGCGCTGAAGACGTCGCTGGGCGCAGCGGCGAACGGCACCGCGCCATCCGCCAGCGCCGCTTCGCCGACGACGAGCGAGGCGAGCCAGCCAAGATCGATGTCCGGCAAGGCGAGCGCGCCGGCAAGATGCGGGCGCCCGTCGCGCATTTCGAGGTTGAGGTCGCCGTTCAGCGCCTGGTCGAGCGCGGTCCCCGAAAGATCGGAAAGGACGACGAGCCCGTCCTCGACGTCGATGCCGGCGCGAAGGTCGAACGGCAGCCCCGCCGTCATGCCGGGCAGGGACACGCCCGCCGTCGCCAGCCAGCCCGACAGATCGTCCGCATCGATCGCGATCGTCCCGTTGACGACGGGATCGCCGCCCTCGACCTGCAGCGTTCCGTCGAACGAGGCATCGAGCCCGTCGCCGCGAAGGCCGAGAGCGGTTTGCGCCCCGCGCGACAATTCGCCCGCCATCCGCGCGGTGAGTTCGGCCGGGCCGACAAAGCCGAGCGGCAGGCCGGGCAGGCCGGCGAGCGCGTAGAGCGCGGCGGGCTCGTCGTTCTTCAGGGAGAGATTGAGGTCGAGCGGCAGACTGGCGATCGGCCCGTCCGTGCGCGGGCTCGTCAGCGTCAGTTGCAGCGCCGTTCCGCCGAAGCGTCCATTGGCGCTCACCGCCCCGCCCTCGCCTTCGACGGCGCTGGCGACGACATCGAGTTCCGCATCCTCGAACAGCCCCGGATAGGCAGCCGCGCGGGCCGCCAATTGCGCCAGCGCTGCATTGTCGGAAAAGCGCGCGGCGAGCGCGTCGACCAGCGGCGCGAGATCGACCGCGATCACCGAGGCGTCGACATGGCCGGTCGGCGTGTCGCCAAGCCCGTGCAGCGAAGCGGTCGCGCTGACATTCGTGCCGGCAAGGTCGCCGATCGCCAGCCGGTCCACCTCGATCTGCCCCGCGCGCAGCCGGACGGCCGTATCGAGCGTCCCGGCTTCCAGCCCGTCCAGCATCACCGGCCCGGCCTTCAGGTCGATATCGACGTCCCGGTCCTCCAGCCGCGCCGTGCCGCTGTCGTCGACGAAGAGCGAGGCGAAGGCGCGCATGGCGGCAAGGTCGAGCCGGTCGCCATCGAGCGCGATGCGCAGCGAAGGCCGCATCTCCGCCGGCGTCGCGCTGTCGAGTTCACCGCGGAAAACGGCGCCGCCGAGTGCCAGTTCGAGATTGCGGAACGACTGGCGCTCGCGCGAAAGCGCCACGTCGGCGCTGAAGCCGCCCGGCGGCAGGCGCCGGATCGCGTCGTCGACGTCGCGCGCGAGCCAGGTCGCGAAGCCCGAGGGCTGGTTGACGGCGACCAGAAGCTCGCCCTGGAATTCCAGCCCGTCCCCGGCGGAAAGATCGCCGCGCGCCTCGATCGTCGATCGGCCCGGAAGAAGCGCCCGCAAGGTGTTGATCTTCCAACCTGTTTCAGACGGCTCGGCGTCGAGACTCAGGTCCCGGATCGTCGTATCTCCGGCAACAAGCGCCGGCAGGCTGACCTCGACATTGCCGGGGATCGCCGGCTTCGGCAGCGCGGCGAGCAAGCGCTCGATGCCGGCAAGCCGCGTCTCGAGGCTCGCCATGCCCGGCTCCACCCCCTCGTCGAGCCGGATCTGCGCGCCGTCGGCGGCGATGTGGAAGCGCGGCTCGGCGCCGAAATCGAGCTCGCCGCGGCCGCTCGCGATGTACGGATTTTCGACCGGCCCGGTCTGGTAGGTGAACTCGGGAATGCCGAGCGCGTCGTGGTCGAGATCGAAACGTCCGGTCAAACGATGGGCTGAAACGGCCGGAGCCGTGCCGTTTTCGGGCTCATTCGAGACGAGTTCGGCGCGAAACTGGCCCGAATAGACGGCTTTTCTGTCCAAAACCTGCGCGCTTCCGTCGGTTTCGACGTGAAAAGGCGATCCGAAAGGCGCTGCCCGAAGCCTGACGCGGATGGCGTCGTTCTCATAGGTGCCGGTCGAAAGTCCGATCGAGGTCTGCACACCGTCGATCGCCCCGGTGCCGTCGAGCCGCCACGGCCCGGCAAGCGTCTGGGCCGAAATCCGGGCGTCGAGATTGGAAATCCGGTGCAGCCTGCCGCTCTTGCGGTGGAAGAGGCGCAATTCGCCGTCCTCGACGGAAATGTTCTCGAAGGTGATCAGCCGCGCCGCATCGTCGCCGGGCCGCTCGATCCAGTCGAGTCCGCCATTCTCGTCGAGCTCGACGGTCATGATGGGACGGACGAGCCGCATGTCGAAGATCAGGATCTCGCCGCGCAGGAACGGCGCGAGTTCGGCGTCCATCGAGAAGGTATCGACCCGCATGGCGGGCTCGCCGCCGGGGCCGCCGGCGACGGAGACATCGGCGAAGGTGACCGAAGGGAAGGGCAAAAGCCGCGCACTCGCCTCGCCCTCGACCGTGACCTCGCGGCCGAGGATGCGGCTCGCCTCGCGCTCGAAATCGGCGCGGTAGGACGTCCAGTCGACGAAGAACGGCCCCACCAGCGCGATGGACAGCGCCAGGACGATCAATCCGCCGATGATGACAAAGAGGCGCGCCAGCGATCCGCTCCCGCTCAGATGTCCGCGTTGCCGCCGACTTTAGCGGCTTGTCCGCGTCGATACAGTGGCAAACCCGATTTGGCCGTTCATTATTGCGCGCGCGGCAGGATTTTCCCCGGATTCATGATGTTGTCCGGATCGAGCGCCCGCTTGATCGCGCGCATGATGTCGAGGCCGGGGCCGAGTTCATGGATGAGATAGCCGACCTTGCCCTGCCCGACGCCGTGTTCGCCGGTGCAGGTGCCGTCCATGGCGATGGCGCGCATGTTGAGCCGGCCGACAAAGGCCTCCGCCTCGGCGATTTCCTTCGGGTTCTCGACGTCGATCAGCACCATGACGTGGAAATTGCCGTCGCCGACATGGCCGACGATCGGCGCGATCAGGCCGTGTTCGGCAATGTCCGCCTCGGTCTCGCCGATGCATTCGGCAAGCCGCGAGATCGGCACGCAGACATCTGTGGTCAGCGCCTTGGCTCCCGGCCGCAGCGTCAGCCCGGCCCAATAGGCATCGTGCCGCGCCTTCCACAGCTTCGCGCGTTCCTCGGCGACGTTGGTCCACTGGAACGGTCCGCCGCCATATTCGTCGGCGATCTCGCCAAAGAGTTCGGCCTGCTCGCCAACGCCGGTTTCCGAACCGTGGAATTCGAGGAAGAGGCAGGGGCTCTCCGCGTAGGAAAGCTTGGAGTACTGGTTGAGCGAACGCATGCCGAGCGCGTTGATGAGTTCGATGCGGGCGACCGGGATGCCCATCTGGATCGTCGCGATCACCGCCTGGCAGGCCGCATCGACGCTCGGAAACTGGCAGACGCCGCCGGAAATCGCCTGCGGGATGCCGTAGAGCTTCAGGGTCAGCGAGGTGATGATGCCGAGCGTGCCTTCCGCGCCGATCAGGAGCCGCGTCAGATCGTAGCCGGCCGACGACTTGCGCGCCCGCCGCCCGGTCTGGACGATGCGCCCGTCGGGCATGACGGCGCGCAGCGAGATGACGTTGTCGCGCATCGTGCCGTAGCGCACGGCATTGGTGCCGGAGGCTCGGGTCGACGCCATGCCGCCGAGGCTGGCATTGGCACCCGGATCGATCGGGAAGAAGAGGCCCGTGTCGCGCAGATGCGTGTTCAGCGCCTCGCGCGTGACGCCGGGCTCGACCGTGCAGTCGAGGTCTTCGGCATTGACGGACGTCACGCGGTTCATGCGCGAAAGGTCGAGCGAGATGCCGCCGCCCGGCGCATTGACGTGGCCTTCGAGCGAGGTGCCGGTGCCGAAGGCGATCACCGGCACGCGGTGCTTGGCGCAAAGCCGCACGACCGTCTGAACCTCGCCCTCCGATTCGGCAAAAACGACGCCGTCGGGAAGCTGCGCGGGGATGTAGCTGGTCGAATGCGCGTGCTGCTCGCGGATCGCCCGGCCAGTCTGGAACCGCTCGCCGAACTCTTCGGCCAATGCCGCCAGGACCGCCGCGATGCCGGTCTCGTTGCGTTCGATGTCGACGAGTTCCGCCAGTGCCATGTCCGTTCCTCCGCTCTGCGGCCGCCCCTCGTGTGGACCACCGCTTCCTCGTTCTGTATCGCTATCCGCCGGACCTGCAAATCGGTTTCGGTTTGCGTTGGACCCTAAGTCGAAACCGGAACAGGAGGAACCACCCACATGTCGATTGCAGCACCCGTCGTGTCCCGCGAGATGGAAGTCGAGAAGGACTGGATCGACTATAACGGCCATCTCAACATGGCCTACTACAACGTTCTGTTCGACCGCTGCTCCGACGAGGCCTTCGCCATGCTGGGCATGGGGCCGGACTATGCCGAGGAGCGTCGGCTGACCACGTACACGGCCGAAATCCACGTCTGCTTCGTGCGCGAACTGCATCTGGGCAACAAGGTGACCTGCACCTTCCAGTTGCTCGACTTCGACGAAAAGCGCTTTCACGGCTACCAGGAGCTGCGCCATGTCGACGGCTGGCTCGCCGCGACTTGCGAGGTCCTGACGCTGCATGTCGACATGAACGGACCGAAGGTCGCACACTTCCCGGGCGACATCCTGGCGAACATGAAGGCAATGCACGCGGCCCATGCGGGCCTGCCAAAGCCCGAGCGGGCCGGACGTTCCATCGAAATCAAAAGAAAATCCTGAACGGCTTTGATTCTCATTTGGTCGTGGCCTCGATGCAACAAAGTCGCCACGAGCACCGTTAACCCGCCAACTTCGACAAACATCTCCAAGGTTGGCGGGATATGGACTGGAAATCGAGGGGCGAAAGTCCCGACGCTTGGCACATGACCGACGATCTTCATGCCGAACAGGGCAAGGGAGATCCGTTCGCTGCCGCCATCCGCGCGACACGAATGGCGATGATCATCACCGATCCGCGCAAGCCGGACAATCCGATCGTCTTCGCCAACGACGCGTTCCTGAAACTGAGCGGATATGCGCGCGACGAGATCGTCGGACGCAATTGCCGCTTTCTCCAGGGGCCGGAGTCCGACCCCGAAGCAGTCTCGGCGATCCGTGAGGCAATCGAGCACCGGCAGGACATCAACATCGATATCCTGAACTACCGCAAGGATGGCTCGACCTTCTGGAATGCGCTCTACATCAGTCCCGTCATCAACGAGGAAGGCGAAACGCAGTTCTTCTTCGCTTCCCAGCTCGACGTGACCGACCGCAAGCGCACCGAGCACGAGAACCTGCGCGAGAAGGACCGGTTCGAACGCGCCGTCGCGGCGCGCACCGCCGAGCTCAATGCGGCGCTGGAAGCCAAGACCGCGCTTCTGCACGAGGTCGACCACCGCGTGAAGAACAACTTGCAGATGGTGTCTTCATTGATCCTCATGCAGGCACGCACGATCCCGGACGAGAACATTCGCCAGTCGCTTCAGGACATGCTGTCCCGCGTCGAGGCGCTGTCGACCGTCCATCGCCGGTTCTACCAGTCCGACGACGTGGCACGCTTCGACGTCGGCGATTTTCTGAAGGATCTGGTCAACGACGTCGTCGCGGCGTCGCGATACCGGAACATGGAGACGCGCTTCGAACTCGACGATGCCGACATTGCATCCAGCCGCGCCGCGCCGCTCGCGCTGATCGTCAACGAACTCGTCACCAACGCACTGAAACATGCCTTCGATGGAACGGACCATCCCATCCTGACGACGCGCATCGTGCGCAACGGCAATACGTTCCGCATCGACATCGAGGACAACGGCATCGGCATGGGCGAGGGCAACGGTGCGGCCTCGTTCGGCACGAAACTCATCCGATCCCTTGGCCGACAGTTGAAGGCCACGGTTACCTGGGAGGACACCGATCCAGGCACGCGTGCGACAATCGAACTGCCACAGGACGACGCGCCCGAGCAGCGCGCGCCATAGGAGAATGCAAATGGAGCCGCTGAAAGTGATCATCGTCGAAGACGAGGCACTTCTTGCTATGGAACTGGAAAGCCTCGTCGAAGACAGCGGCAATGTCGTGGTCGGATGGGCGACGGGTTTCGACGAAGCCAAGGCGCTGATCGACGCGAACGCTGCCGACATCGCCTTCGTCGACCTCAATCTGGCCGACGGCCCCACGGGGGTGAAGGTCGCCGAGTACATCCGCGACAGCGGCGGATCGCTCGCCGTATTCATGACGGCCAATCCACGCAGCCTGCCGGAAAACTATGCCGGCGCGATCGGCGTGATCGCCAAGCCCTATACGATGAACGGCCTGATGGCCGCCCTGAACTATCTGAAGGAAGGTGTACGCGAGCCGCCTCCTGCAAGCACGCTGCCGGTCGGCTTCGTGCTCTCGCCGGAATACGCGGCGCAATGGGCCGCGCGTTAGGTCACCGCTCGCAAAGCTGCCGCGGGCCGTTGTAGGGCTGGTAGCTGCAATCGGACGCGCGGAACGAGCGATAGGCGCGAGCGCAGGCCTGGACGTTGCAGGCTTGCGCGGCAACCGCGCCGTCGCCGGCTTCGCGCTCTTCCTGCGCGGCGAGAGCCTCGACCGAGGTGCCCTCGACGAACGCCTTGAAGATGCCGGCCGGCAGGGCGCCGCCGGTGACGCCCTTCATCGGCGTGTCGTCGTCGTTTCCGACCCAGACGCCGACGACGAGATTTTCGGTGAAACCGACGAACCACGCATCGCGGTAGTTCTGGCTGGTGCCGGTCTTGCCGGCGGCAAAGCCATCGACGCGCGCGCCCTGACCGGTGCCCTGCTCGACCACCATGCTCAAGAGGCGGACCAGATCGTCCCGGAAGGGCGAGATGTCGATGTCCGGCCGGCGCGCCGGGCCGACGCGAAAGGCGCCGCCCGTCTCGTCGGTGCGGAAGGAGGCGATGCCCCAATGCTCGACGGGCGCGACGCCGGCGAGGATCGAGGCATAGGCGCCGGTGAGGTCGATGAGCGTGACCTCCGAGGCGCCGAGCGCAAGCGCGGGCGTTTCCGTCAGTTCCGCGTCGATTCCGAGATCGTGCGCCGCCGCGGCGACATGGGCGATGCCGACCTCCTGCGCCAGAACGACCATTGCGGCGTTGAGCGAGCGCACGAAGGCCTCGTAGATCGGCACCAGCCCGTAATAGCGGCCGCCGAAATTCTCCGGCGTCCAGCCGTCGATCGTGATCGGCTCGTCGGGGACGAGCGCGCGCGGGTCGATGCCGGCCTGGAGGGCCGAGAGGAGAACGAAGGTCTTGAAGGTGGAGCCGGGCTGGCGGCGGGCGTCGACGGCGCGGTTGAAGGTGCTTTCCTGATAGTTCCGGCCGCCGACCATGGCGAGCACCGCGCCGTCCGGCCCCATGGCGACGAGCGCGCCCTGCCCCGGCCCGTCCGCGCCGGCCCCGTCCAGCGCCTCGCGCAGGACGCGCTCGGCAACGGCCTGCAATTGCGGCTCGAGCGTCGTCGCGACGCTGATCGTGCCGCGATAGTCGGCCGCGATCTCGCGCGCGTCGCGCATCGCCCAGTCGGCGAACCAGCTTCCCGAACGCGTCGCGGGCCGGGTCGGCTTCAATTCGGCATAAGCGGCCTTCGCCGCCGCCGCCTCTTCCTCCGAAATCTTGCCGTTGGCGACCATCGCATCGAGGACGATTCGCGCCCGCTCCTCCGCGCGATCCGCATTGGCGATCGGGTTGAGCACCGACGGCGCGATAATGAGCCCGGCGATCATGGCGGATTCGCCGAGGTCGAGCTCGGCCGGCTCCTTGTTGAAATAGATGCGGGCGGCGGCCGGAACGCCCGTTGCCCCGGCGCCGAGATAGATGTTGTTCAGGTAGCGCGTCAGGATCTCGTCCTTGCCGAGCCGGCGTTCCAGCCAAAAGGCGATGACGATTTCCTGGATCTTGCGCCGATAGGTGCGGTCGCGCTCCAGATACGAGATCTTGATGAGCTGCTGGGTGATCGTCGAGCCGCCCTGCACGACCTCGCCGGCATCCAGATTGCGCATGAAGGCGCGCGCGATGCCGCGGAAATCGACGCCCCAATGGTTGAAGAAGCGGCGGTCCTCGATGCTGAGGACGGCGTCGACGAGGTGCTGCGGGAAGCCGTCGAGGCGGGTATAGGCGCCCTGGTACGGCCCCTCCTGCACAAGCGGCGTGCCGTCGGCGCTTTCGAGCACCACGACCGGCGCAATCGAGCCGTCGGCGATCTCCTCCCACGGCACGTCGCGAAGCGCCCACCACAAGATGCCGGCGACGAAGACGAAGCCGGCGACCGCGACGACGGCGAGCGCGGCGAGGATGCGGTTGCGGCGTCGAGTCGAGGCCGTCGGGGGGACGGCGGATTTCTGCGTGGCGGCATTGCGCGCCCGGCGCTCGCGCCAGCGCGACGATGCCGCGCGCACGGAGGCGCCGAGTTCGGAACGCAGGGCCGAGCCCAACGCCGACGCGGCGCGTGCGCTGCGGCCGAAGCCGTGGCCGGCCTGCGTGTGGGGCCGCCCGTCATGCGCCTCGGCATGCCTTTCGGCCTCGCCGGACCTGTCGCTATCGTCCATTTCCATTCCCGGTTCGCACCGTCCCTGGCCCCCGATTATGCCAGAAAGCAGGCGAAAGCCACCGCCTTCGCCAATCATTCGGCGACGCGTGCGATTGACGGGCGGGCCGGCTTCCAACATATCTCCGGTTGAGCGTTTTCATGTATCCCTTTTCGGCCGTTCAATGATTTTCGACTATGCGTCGCGCCTGCGTGGCACACCCTATTTCGGCTGGATCTTCGCGCTGGCGAGCTTCGCCGTGGCGCTGGCGCTGCGCTTTGCGGTCGATCCCTACCTGCCGAGCGGGTTCCCGTTCCTGACCTTCTTCCCGGCGGTGATGCTGACCGCGTTCCTCGGCGGCACCCGGCAAGGCGTCGCCTGCGCGGTGCTGTCGACGCTGGCCGCCTGGTACTGGTTCATCCCGCCCTTCGCGAGCTTCGCCCTTGGCGGCCCGGCGCTGGTCGCGCTCGGCTTCTTCATCGTGGTGATGGCGGTCGACATCGCCATCATCCATCTGATGAACGCGGCGGTGGAGCGGTCGAAGCGGCAGGAGGCGGAAGCATCGATGCTGGCGGAGGAGCGGCGCACGCTCTTCCAGGAGTTGCAGCACCGCATCGCCAACAACCTCGCCTTCGTCTCCAGCCTGCTCGGCATCCACAAGCGGCGCCTCTCCGACAACCCGCAGGCTGCCGCGGCTCTGGAGGACGCGCGCCTGCGGCTCGAGACGCTGTCGCGCGTCCATCGCCGGCTCTACGACCCGGCGACGAAGACGCAGGCGCTGTCGCAATCGCTGGGGGCCATCTGCCAGGACCTGGTGGACGCATCCGGTCGAAGCCACGTCACCTGCAAGGTCGCGGCCGACGACGTCGCGCTGCCGGTCGAGCGCGTGATGACGCTGTCGCTGGTGCTGATCGAGGCGGTCAGCAATTCGCTGAAGCACGCCTTCGAAGGGCGCGACAGCGGGCGGATCGACGTGCGGCTGGTCGATGTCGGCGGCGACCGGCTGGCGCTGATCGTCTCCGACGACGGACCGGGCCTGCCCGACGGTTTCGATCCGGCGAAGAGCGACCGGCTCGGCCACCGCATCATGGCCGGCTTCGCGCGCACGCTGCGCGGCGAGATCGCCTACGAGAACGATGGCGGGTCGGTGACGCGGCTGGTCTTCCCGCGCGCCTGACGGGAGCGTTCCGTTCGCGTTCTGGTCTTTCGGGGCCGAATCACTACATTGCAGGACATGTCCGGCTTTCCCGACGATATTCCCTTCTTCGACGAGGACGACCGTCCCCGACGCCCTGCCCCCGCACCGCAAGCCCAAGGCGGCGGGCTCGCCGCGCGCGCCATGGCCGCGCGCCGGCCGAACGCGCCCGACTACCTGACCGGCCTCAACCCCGAGCAGCGCCAGGCGGTGGAGACGACGGAGGGCCCGGTGCTCGTCCTCGCCGGCGCCGGCACCGGCAAGACGCGCGTTTTGACAACGCGCATCGCGCACATCCTGCAGACCGGCCGCGCCTATCCGAGCCAGATTCTCGCCGTGACCTTCACCAACAAGGCCGCGCGCGAGATGAAGACGCGCATCGGCGTCCTCGTCGGCGAGGCGGTGGAGGGCATGCCGTGGCTCGGCACGTTTCACTCGATCGGCGTCAAGATCCTGCGCCGGCACGCCGAACTCGCGGGCCTCAAATCGGGCTTCACCATTCTCGACACCGACGACGTCGTGCGGCTGATCAAGCAGTTGATCCAGGCGGAGGGGCTCGACGACAAGCGCTGGCCCGCGCGCCAGTTTGCGCAGATGATCGACGGCTGGAAGAACAAGGGACTGGGGCCCGCCGACATCCCGGAAGGCGACGCGCGCGCCTTTGCCAATGGCAAGGGCCGCGAACTCTACAAGGCCTACCAGGACCGCCTGCAGACGCTCAACGCCTGCGACTTCGGCGACCTTTTGTGCCATCCGATCCGCATCTTCCGTGCGCATCCCGATGTGCTGCGCGAATATAACGAGAAGTTCCGCTACATCCTCGTCGACGAATATCAGGACACCAACACCGCGCAATATATGTGGCTGCGGCTTCTGGCGCAGAGGCCGGCGGCGCGGGACGGATCGCGCGTTTCGCCCAACATCTGCTGCGTCGGCGACGACGACCAGTCGATCTATGGCTGGCGGGGCGCCGAGGTCGACAACATCTTGCGCTTCGACAAGGACTTTACCGGCGCGACCGTCATCCGGCTCGAGCGCAACTACCGCTCGACCTCGCACATCCTCGGCGCCGCCTCCCATCTGATCGCGCACAATGAAGGCCGCTTCGGCAAGACGCTCTTCACCGAAAAATCCGATCCGGACGACCCGCGCGTGATGGTCCACGCCGCATGGGATTCGGAAGAGGAAGCCAGAGCGCTCGGCGACGAAATCGAGCAGTTGCAGCGCAAGGGCGCGAACCTCAACGACATGGCGATCCTGGTGCGAGCGTCGTTCCAGATGCGCGAGTTCGAGGATCGCTTCGTCACGCTCGGCCTCAACTACCGCGTCATCGGCGGCCCCCGCTTCTACGAACGAGCCGAGATCCGCGACGCGATGGCCTATTTCCGCGTCGTCGCGCAACCGGCCGACGACCTCGCCTTCGAGCGCATCGTCAACGTGCCGAAGCGCGGGCTCGGCGAGACGACGATCCGACAGATCCACGACACGGCGCGCGCGCTGCGCGTTCCGATGCTGGAAGCGGCAGCAAAGCTCGCCGAAAGCGACGAGTTGAAGCCGAAGCCGCGCGCCAGCCTGCGCGAAGTTTCCGCCAATTTCGCGCGCTGGCAGACTTCGCTCGAAACCATGTCCCACACGGAACTTGCCGAGACGATCCTCGAGGAAAGCGGCTATACCGAGATGTGGAAGAACGACCGCTCGGCCGACGCGCCGGGACGGCTCGACAATCTGAAGGAACTGATCCGCTCCATGGAGGACTACGAGTCGCTGCGCTCGTTCCTCGAACATGTCGCGCTGGTCATGGATGCCGAGCAGCAGGAGGAGATGGACGCCGTCTCCATCATGACGCTGCATTCGGCCAAGGGGCTGGAATTCGACACCGTCTTCCTACCCGGCTGGGAGGAAGGGCTTTTCCCGCACCAGCGCGCGCTCGACGAGGGCGGGCGCTCCGGGCTCGAAGAGGAACGCCGCCTCGCCTATGTCGGCCTGACGCGGGCCAAGAAGAACCTGCACCTCTGGTTCACCTCGAACCGACGCATCCATGGGCTCTGGCAATCGACGATCCCGTCGCGGTTCCTCGACGAACTGCCCGACGCGCATGTCGAGGTCGCCGAGAGCGGCAACAGCAATTATGGCGGCTACGGCATCGGCCATGGCGACAGCTTCGGCGGCCGGCGCAACCCGTACGGCGCATCACGCTTCGACGACCAGGGCTCGTTCTCCAACACCTATGCGACGCCCGGCTGGCAGCGCGCGCAGAAGAACCGCACCGAGGCGACCGACCGCAACTGGGGCTCGCGCTCGGGCCATCAGGTCGAGCGGATCGGCTATGGCGAGCCGGATTCCGGCTTCGGCGCCGGGCGCGGTTCGATCAAGGGCCGCACGATCGAAGGCGAACTGGTCGCCAAATCCGTGGCCGAGACGCCCTCGGCATTCTCGGTCGGCGACCGGGTGTTCCACCAGAAGTTCGGCAACGGCAACATCGCGGCGATCGAAGGCAACAAGCTGACCATCGATTTCGACAAGGCCGGCCAGAAGCGCGTGCTCGATGGGTTCGTCACGGCAGCGTGATCGCATCTTTTGGTTGCATCATCCAATTTTAATACAGTTTTAAGTTGTAGGTGCGATCGTTCACCTGCACGGCAATGACGCCTTGCACATTCCGCTTCCGGGCGGTTCGACTCCGGGACCCCTTCCGTCTCACCACCCCCGCGGCGGAAGGGGTTTCGGGTTCCCCGGACAGATTGTCCGAGGTCACATGCGTCTCGCCGTCCTTTCCTCCTTCCTGCTCCTGCCCGGCATCGCGGCTGCCTCCGAGAAGGTTGCGCCCTCGCCCGTCAGCGCCGAACTCTCCGTCTCTCGTCACTACACTGACAACGTGCTGGACGAGCCGCTGGCGGTTTCCGACTGGTACACGCTGATGCGCGGATCGGTCAGCGGCGACCTCGACCACGCGCTCGGCCAGACGCGGATCACGCTCGACGGCGAGCTCCGCCGGCACGACCTCTTCACCATCGAGAACGATGCGGCCGGCGGCATCGAGACCCAGACGACGCTGCGCCCCTCGGACGACCTCGAACTGCGCGGCACGCTCTTCCTGCGGCATATCCGCGAGGGCGATGCGCTGGTGATCGAGGACCTGGCGATCGGGACGCAGACGGCAAAGACGGTCGGCGGCGCCGGCGCGGTGATCGGCCTCCGGCTGACGCCGTCGCTGGTCTCGACAACCGAGGTGAAGGGCTTTCGCGAGCGCGCGGGCGATACGTTCTTCGAGGACGACATCCTGCCGGCCCTGCGGTTCGAGCCCGATCGCGACCGCATCTTTGCCAGTCAGGCGCTGACGCACACGAACGGCACGCTGCAGACGGGCATCAGGGCGATCGTCGAGCGGACGATTTTCTCCGAGATCTTCGACGAGCCGGTCGATCTCGACCGGTTGCAGCTTCGCGGCGAGATCGGCTGGCGAAGCGAGGGCGGCCATGCGCTGGCGCTGGCGGCCGGCGGCGAGTGGCTGCGCGCCTCGTTCGACCTGATCGATCTGGTGCGTCCCTCGATCGAGGCGACGGCAGTGGCGCCTGTCGCCGGGCTGGAACTGCGCGGCACGCTGCGCATTGGCTTCGACAGCGACGACACGGACGACCTTCTCGCCTCCTGGGTGCGGCGCGCGGAAGCGCAACTCGCCTGGCCGGTTGCGGAGCAGATCGCCTTTTCGACCGGCATCTTCGTCGAGGCGCGCGACAATCTCGTGCTCGACTACAGCGAGGACCGGCGCGGCATCTACGGCGAGGTCGGCTGGAAGGCATCCGGAAAAATGACTCTGGTCCTGCGGCTCGACTATGGTGAGAGGCGCGCGCCGGACATCGACTTCGCGAAGGACCGGCTCGATGCGTCCCTGGCGGTTCGAACCCGCCTCTAGCACATGCGAAAACGGGCGACTGATGCCGCCCGTCTCCTCAAGCGAGGCTTGGCTCAGCGGCCCTTGCGGACGGAGTACTTGCTGGAGTTTCCGCCAAGGATGCCGAGCGTGCCGCCCAGGATGCCGTTGCCGTTGGCAATGCCGTTGCCGGTCTGGTTGCCGCTCAGGATGCCCGAGACGACATTGCCAGAGGCGATCGGCGAGTTGTTGAGCACCGACGTGCCGTTGAGCACGTTGAGGTTGCCGGTGCGAACCGACGGCGAGACGTTGACGAGCCCGCTCGAATAGTTGTGCGAGTTCTTGTTCTTGCCGCCGCCCCAGCCGCCGGCCTGAGCCGACGCGCCGGAAAGAGCCATGGCAAGAGCTGCGGTCGTGACGATGATGATGGACTTCATGTGGACTTCTCCTCTCTTGATCGCGCCGGTTCGGTTCGTTTCCGACGATGAGGAGGCCATAGCATCGGCGGCTATGCAATCAGAAATTGCAGTAATTCATTAACACAATCAATATACGGCCGGTTAACCTTACACCTTGACCCTAATATCCGGCATTTGATTCAAGATTTATCGGTTCGATACTTCGCGACGAACGCCTCGATCGAGAGCTGCTGCATGTCCGGCAGTACGTCGGCCAGCTTCTCGTGCGGCCAGTCCCACCACGCCATCTCGACCAGCGCCGCGGCGACATCCGCCGGAAAGCGCTGGCGCAGGACGCGTGCCGGCGCGCCGGCGACGACCGCATAGGCCGGAACGTCGCGCGTGACGACGGCGTTGGCGCCGACGACCGCGCCGTCGCCGATGGAAATGCCGGGCATGACGACGGCCCCGTGGCCGATCCAGACATCGTTGCCGATGGCGACGCGCGCGGCCTGCCGGTGCGCGCGATAGCCCGCGTCGACGCCGTGGAAGCGGAAATATTCGTTGGGCCGGTACGTGATCTTGTGCGTGGTGACGCGCTCCATAGGATGTTCGAGCGCGTTGATGCGGACATTCGCCGCGATCGAGCAGAACTTGCCGATGGTCGTGTAGATCGCCTCGCCATGGCGCTCGAAATAGGAGAAGTCGCCGACTTCGACGTCGCGCAACAGGACGCGCGGGCCGACCGAGACGAAGCGCCCGAGACGGCAGCCCTTGAGCTCGGCCGTCGTGTGGATCTTCGGTTCGGAATCGTGCGGCAGGAAGGCGGTCATCGCAAAAGCGTGTACGTGGCCCGCCGGACGGCGGCAAGATGACATCTTTCGGCGCCCCCGCCGCGGCGCTATATCTGGTTCATGACCCTGAACCGGATCACGACACCGCTTCTGCTTGCGGCCGGCGCACTCGCGCTCTCGGCAGCGACCGGGCTCGCCTTCGCCGGCTGGCTCGACAGCGGCGCGCGCATCTTCATGGCGATGGCCGAAACCGGCCTTGCCTGGTGCTTCTGATCCTCAACTCTCTGACCTGACCGGACGACAGCCGACATGCGGACCCTTCTCGTTGCAAGCGTAATCATCGTGGCTGCCGCCGTCGGCTGGCTCAGCTTCGACTGGTACGCGAACCGAACGGTCGCGCGCTCCTTCGGCGAGCCGTTCACGCTGGTCGACCAGCGCGGCGAGGAGATCACCGAACAGGCCTTCCGCGGCCAGCCCTCGGCGGTGTTCTTCGGCTTCACCCACTGCCCCGAAATCTGCCCGACGACGCTCTACGAGATGGATGGCTGGCTCGACCAGCTCGGCGACGAAGGCGCGGATATTCGGGCCTATTTCGTCTCCGTCGACCCCGAGCGCGACACGCCGGAAATCCTGAACACCTATGTCGGCAACGTCTCCGACCGCATCACCGGCATCACCGGCGAGCCGGCCAAGGTGGAGGCGATGGCGAAGTCCTTCGGCATCTTCATGCGCAAGGTGGAACTGGAGGGCGGCGACTACACGATGGACCACACGGCCTCGATCCTGCTCCTCGACAGTTCGGGTGACTTCATGGGCACCATCGCCTATGGGGAAAATCCCGAAAACGCCGTCGCCAAGCTGAAGCGCCTGGCCGCGAGCTGACACCACCAGAGGACGACGCGGTGCCCCAGACCCGACTCTACTTCAGCGCCGTGAAAAAGGACGCCGAGGCCGCCTACCGGCAGCTCGAGACGCTGCTCGAGGATGACGGCTTCCCGATCTCGATCTTCGATCTCGACGAGGATGCCGGCATCGACGAGGTGTCGGTCTATGTCGACGGCGAGCCGGAGGGGCTGGAAGCGCGCATCGCGGACGTGCTGAAAGCCAACGCGCCCGCAGCGAGGCTGGAGCGCGAAAACCTCGACGATATCGACTGGGTGACGAAGTCTCTCGAAGGTCTGAAGCCCGTCCGCGTCGGCCGCTTCCTCGTCCATGGCGCGCATGACCGCGACCGGCGGCGGATCGGCGACCTTGCCATCGAGATCGAGGCCGGCCTCGCCTTCGGCACCGGCCATCACGGCACCACGGCCGGGTGCCTCGAACTGATCACGGACGTGACGCGCCGCGAGCGCCCGCGCACCGCGCTCGACCTCGGAACGGGTAGCGCGGTACTGGCGATCGCGCTGGCGAGACTCTGCCGCATTCCGGTGCTGGCGACGGATATCGACCCGGTCGCGGTCGAGGTCGCGCGGCAGAACGTGCGGCTGAACCACGCCCATGCCTATGTCGACACGGTGACGGCGGCGGGCTTCCACCACCATGTGTTCGCCAAATGGCGCCCGTTCGACCTGATCGTCGCCAACATCCTTGCGCGGCCGCTGATGACGCTCGCGCCGGACATGGCGCAGAACGTCGCGCCGAACGGGTCGCTGATCCTGTCGGGCATCCTGGAGCGCCAGCGCGAGGCGGTGATCGCCGCCTATGTCGGCCAGTCCTTCCGCCACGTGCGCACCATCCGCCGCGAGGGCTGGGTGGCGCTGCATTTGAAACGCTAGACAAGCGAAAAGGGCGGCCCGCAATGGACCGCCCTTTCCTCGAAATCGCGGCGCTTAGTAGATGTACGAGCCGCCGACGCTCTTCTTCAGTTCGTCACGGGTGTAGCCGTGCGAACGCAGCGTCTCGTCGTCGAGCATGAGGAGCGCGCTGTTCACATAGCGGGTCGCCTGCTTCGAACGCGCTTCGACGAGGGCGTCCATTGCGCCGCGGAAGAAACCGCGCTTTGCTGCATTTGCCATTTCGTCTTCTCCTTGATCTGATTGGAAGAATGTGTCCTCCACAATCAAGAAGGTAAGTAGTGCTGACCTTTTTCACCAGTGCCGTTCCTGCATGGCTTCCATCTGTTTTTGCATGTGCGAATTGTTAATGTTGCAGCGCAGCAATTCCATCGATTGCGCATGAGGGTTTCGCGGCCCGGTGCGGCGCGCTATGGATCGCGGACACCATCCATGCGAGCGCGCCATGTTCCAGAAATTCGAAAGCCACGCCGATCCCGCCCAGGGCAAGGAGCGCGTGCCGCTCTTGCGCGCGGAACTGGCCCGGCGCGGCGTCGACGGCTTCCTCGTACCGCGCGCCGACGAGCACCAAGGCGAATACGTCGCCGCGCGCGCCGACCGGCTGAAATGGCTGACGGGGTTCACCGGTTCGGCCGGCGCGGCGATCGTGCTCCCTGAGAGCGCGGTGATCTTCGTCGACGGCCGCTACACGCTGCAGGTGCGCGACCAGACCGACGCCGGCATTTTTAGCTATGAAAGCCTGGTCGAGACGCCGCCGGCGAAATGGATCGAGACAATTTTGACCGCCGGAACGCGGCTTGGATTCGATCCGCGGCTTCACACGGTCGCCGAGATGAAAGCCCTGCGGAAAGCTTGTGAGAAGGCGGGCGGCGAACTCGTCGCGCTGGACGGCAACCCGATCGATGCGATCTGGGCCGACCAGCCGGACGCGCCCGTCGGCGATGTCGCGATCCAGCCGGTGGGCTTCGCCGGGGAACTCGCCAAGGACAAGATCGTGCGCATCGGCGCGGCGATCCGCGCGGGCGGTGCGACGCATACGGTGCTGACCGACCCGTCGTCGATCGCCTGGCTGTTCAACATCCGCGGCGCCGATGTCGAGCACACACCGCTGGCACTCGCCTTCGCGATCGTACCGGCGGAAGGCCGTCCGTCGCTCTTCATCGACCCCGCCAAGCTTGGCATCGAGGCGAAGGCCTATCTGACGCAGCTTGCCGAACTGCACGCCCCGGCGGCGCTGGAGCCGGCCCTGCGCGCGCTGGCCGGCGGCGGTGCGTTCGTCGGTCTCGACCCGCAGCTCGCGGCCGAATGGCTGCGCGCGGCGATCGAGGACGCGGGCGGCACGACGAGCGACCTCCCCGACCCGGCGCGCCTGCCCCGCGCCTGCAAGAACGAGGCGGAGCTGGACGGCACCCGCGCCGCGCACAAGCGCGACGGCGTGGCGATGGCCCGCTTCCTCGCCTGGCTCGACGCGCAGCAGCCGGGCACGGTGGACGAGATCGCGGTCGCGAGCCGTCTGGAATCCGCACGCGCCAAGGCAGGCGAGGACGTGCAGATGCCGCTGCGCGACATCTCCTTCGACACGATTTCCGGCTCCGGCCCGAACGGTGCGATCATCCACTACCGCGTGACGACGAAGACCAACCGCAAGCTTGCCGCCGGCGAACTCTATCTGGTCGATTCCGGCGGCCAGTATCAGGACGGCACGACCGATATCACCCGCACCGTTGCCATCGGTAGGCCGACCGAGGCGATGCGCCGGCACTATACGCTGGTGCTGAAAGGGCTGATCGCAGTCTCGATTCTGCGCTTTCCGGCGGGCACGCGCGGGCAGGACGTCGATCCCTTCGCGCGCCGCGCGCTGTGGCAGGCCGGGCTCGATTTCGCGCACGGAACCGGCCATGGCGTCGGCTCTTTCCTTGCCGTCCACGAAGGCCCGCAACGCATCGCACGCACGGGTTCGCAAGCGCTGTTGCCCGGCATGATTTTGTCGAACGAACCGGGCTACTACCGGCCGGGCGAATACGGCATCCGTCTGGAAAACCTGATCGTGGTCGAAGATGCCACACAGATCGCGGGCGGCGAAATCGCCATGCACGGCTTCGAGACGCTGACACTGGCCCCGTTCGACCGGCGGCTGATCGACGTCACGCTTTTGGAAAAGGCCGAGATCGACTGGCTCGACGCCTACCACGTGCGCGTGGCCGGCGAACTCTCCGATCAACTGGAAGACGACGTCAAGGCCTGGCTGGAAGCCGCGACCGCGCCGCTGTCACAATAGGTTGCGGCCGGCGATGAGGACGGCGGCGCCGATGACGAACATCGTCATGAGCCCGCTGTGCCAGCCGACGATGGCGGCGACGATCATGGCGGCGATCTCCGCCGGCCCGCCATGATAGGCAGCGGGCGCCACGAGCGTCGTCAGGACGGCCGCAGGCACGGCGTTGAGGCTTGCCTCGACGCGCGGATGGATGCGGTCGAACCGCGACAGGACGAGATGTCCACCGATGCGCGACAGATAGGTCAGCACCGCGCTTGCGAGGATGATCCAGACGGTGGTCGTCATGCCGCGTCCTCGCCATTGCCGTTTCCGTTGACCGGCATGAAGGCGGCGAGCGCCATGCCGGCGATCGCGCCGACCGTAACGTGCCAGGGCGAGCCGATCGTCTCATAGGCGACGATGGACGCGACCGCGCTGGTCAACACGATCGGCAGCCAGAGCGGGCGCAGGCGGAACGACATCACGAGGCCGAGGAAGTAGATCGGCAACAGGAAGTCGAGCCCGAGCGCATAGGTGTTCGGGATGAGGCTGCCAAAACTCGCCCCGATCCACGCTTCGGCGACCCAGAAGAGATAGATCGGCGTCGCCATGCCCATGAACCAGGCGAAGGTGACGTTCTCGCCATTCTCCGCCTTGCGCTCGGCCTCGGCATATTGCGGATCGACGAGGAAGAAGAAGCCGAAGGCGCGCTGCGCCGGCGCCCAGTGCGGCACCCGCCGGCCGACGGCGGCCGAATAGAGCACGTGACGGAAATTCACCGCGAAGATCGACAGCGCGATCAGCCACGGCGCGACCTTCTGGCCGAACAGATCCAACCCGACCATCTGGCTCGCCCCGGCATAGACCGCCGCACTCATCAGCACCGCTTCGCCGACCGTAAAGCCGTTGTCGACGGCGAGCGCGCCGAACAGCAGCCCGAAGGGCGCCGACGACAGCACGACAGGCGGGCTCTTGCGCATGCCGCGCGCGAATTCTTGGGAGAAGGACATGGCGTCGTCTTAGGTCAGCATTGTTGCCCTGTCACATGAAAAGGCTTGAACCATGAGGGTTGGGTCGTAGGGCCATCACCGCCCGACGCGCGCAAACCACTCGTCCTCGTCGATGACCTCGATACCTAAATCCGTCGCCTGTTTCAGCTTCGAGCCCGCTCCGGGACCCGCGACGACGAGGTCGGTCTTCTTCGACACCGATCCCGCCACCTTGGCGCCGAGCCGTTCGGCCATGGCCTTCGCCTCGTCGCGGGACATCTTTTCGAGCGAACCGGTGAAGACGACCGTCTTGCCCGTCACCGGCGAAGCCACCGCCTGCGGGGCCTCCTCGTCAAGCGGTTGCACCTCGGCCAGAAGCGCGGCGACCGCCTCTCGGTTGTGCCCTTCCGCAAAGAACTCGACCAGCGCTTCGGCGACGACCGAGCCGATGCCGTTGACGCCGACGATCTCCTGCCATTCGGCATTGCCCGGATCGCCCTTGCCTTCGGGCATCTTCGCGGCCTCCGCTGCCGCGCGCAACGCGTCGAAGTTGAGGAAATGACGCGCGAGGCGCTTGGCGTTGGTCTCGCCGATATGCCGGATGCCGAGGCCGAAGAGGAAGCGCGAATGCTCGACGCGGCGGCGCTCGTCGATGGCGGCGTAGAGCTTTTTCACCGAGACCGCGCCGAAGCCGTCGACGTTTTCGAGCTTGGCGAGCGATTTTTCCTGCCGGGCTTTCAACGTGAAGATTTCGGCCGGCGTCTTGATCGCGAATGCGGGGTCCGGGTGGTTGTAGAAGAACTCGATCTGCTTTTCGCCCAGCCCCTCGATGTCGAGCGCGTTGCGCGAGACGAAATGGCGGATGCGCTCGACGGCCTGAGCGGGACAGACGAGGCCGCCGGTGCAGCGCTTGACGACTTCACCTTCCTCACGCACGGCGTGGCTCCCGCAGGCGGGGCAGCGGTCCGGGAAAACGTAGGGCTTCGCGGCGGCCGGGCGCTTTTCGGGCAGGATGTCGAGGATCTGCGGGATGACGTCGCCGGCGCGCTGGACGATGACCGTGTCGCCGACGCGGATGTCGCGGCCTTCGCGGATCGGCTGGCCATTATTGCCGATGCCCTTGATGTAATCTTCATTGTGCAGCGTCGCATTGGTGACGACGACGCCGCCGACCGTGACCGGCTCGAGCCGCGCGACCGGCGTCAACGCGCCGGTGCGGCCGACCTGGATGTCGATCGCCTCGAGCCGCGTCATCGCCTTTTCGGCCGGAAACTTGTGCGCCGTCGCCCAGCGCGGGCTGCGCGAGCGGAAGCCGAGGCGTTCCTGCAGCGCGAGGTCGTCAACCTTGTAGACAACGCCGTCGATGTCGTAGGGCAGGTCCGCGCGATTGGTCTCGATGGAGCGATAATGCGCGATCATCTCGTCGAGCGTCGTGCAGCGCTGCATGAGCGGATTGACCGGGAAGCCCCATGTGCCGAGCCGTGCCACGGCGTCGAACTGCGTCGCCGCGAGGTCTTCCGACGTTTCGCCCCACGCATAGGCGAAGAAGCGCAGCGGGCGCGTCTTGGTGACGTTCGGGTCGATCTGGCGGAGCGAACCGGCCGCCGCGTTGCGCGGATTGGCGAAGACGCGGCCGCTTTCGGCCATGCGCGCGTTGAGCGCCATGAAGTCCTCGCGGGCCATGTAGACCTCGCCGCGCACTTCCAGCACCTCGGGCGCGTTCTTCAACTCGTTCGGGATGTCGCCGATGGTGCGGATGTTGGCGGTGACGTTCTCGCCGGTCGTGCCGTCGCCGCGCGTCGCGGCCGTGACGAGCTTGCCGTTCGCGTAGCGCAGCGACATGGACAGGCCGTCAATCTTCGGCTCGGCGGTGAAAACGAGTTCGTCGTCGGGTTTCAGCGACAGGAAGCGCCGGACGGACTGGACGAAATCGGTCACGTCCTCGTCGGAAAAGACGTTGTCGAGCGAGAGCATCGGGCGCGAATGGCGCACCGGCGTGAAGGCGCCGGCGGGTTCGGCGCCGACATTCAGCGACGGCGAATCCGCGCGCACGAGTTCGGGAAACCGGGCCTCGATCGCGGCGTTGCGCTGGCGCAACGCGTCATAGTCGGCATCCGAAATCTCCGGCGCATCCTTGCCGTGATAGAGCGCGTCGTGACGGGCGATCTCGGCGGCGAGTTGCGTCAGCTCGTCCGACGCCTCGTCGGGTGACAGATCATCGACGGTTTTCGGGGACTTCGCCATTTCAAAGGATTCCGGTGGTCGCTTGGCGCGAACATAGCGGGATCGGCGGGCGGCTCAAGCCGCCAAACGTCAGGAGACGAGTGGCGTTTCGGAAAGCAACCGCTTGGCGGCCGCCCTCGCTTCGTCGGTGATGGTCGCGCCGGCGAGCATGCGGGCGATTTCTTCCTGTCGGGCGCCGTGGTCCATGGCGGCGACGCGGGTCGCGACGCCTTCGGCGTTGCCGGACTTTGAAATGAGGTAGTGCGTCGAGGCGCGGGCGGCGACCTGCGGCGCGTGGGTGACGGAGAGCACCTGCACGCGCTCGGAGAGGCGCGCGAGCCGCGCGCCGATGGCATCCGCCACCGCGCCGCCGACGCCGGTGTCGATCTCGTCGAAGACCAGCGTAGGAGCCGAGCCGCGATCGGCGAGCGCAACCTTCAACGCCAGAAGGAAGCGCGAGAGCTCGCCGCCCGAGGCGACCTTCATGATCGGGCCGGCGCGGGTGCCCGGATTGGTGCGGACCCAGAACTCGATCAGGTCGATGCCCTGCTCGCGGCGGTCCTGCGGGTCGGCCTTGATCTCGACGATGAACGCGGCGCGTTCGAGCTTCAGCGCCGGCAGTTCCTGCATCACCGCGCGGGCGAGATGGTCGGCCGTGCCGGCGCGCAGTTCGGACAGGTGCAGCGCCTTCTGGTCGTAGGCGTCGCGGGCCTCGCGCGCTTCCTTTTCCAGCGCCTGCAGGCGCTCCTCGCCGGCGTCGAGGTCGGCGAGGTCGGCCAGCATCGTGTCGCGCAGTTCGGCGAGGTCGTCGACACCGATCGAGTGCTTGCGGGCGAGCGCGCGCAGCGCGAAGAGCCGCTCCTCGGCGCGTTCCAGCACCTGCGGGTCGAACTCGATGGCGCGCAGCGCCTCGTCGACGGAGGTCTGCGCGGCGTCGAGCGAGATCAGCGCCTCGTCGAGCGGCTTGATGATCGGATCGAGCAGCGCAGGCGCTTCCTCGGCCTTGCGCTGGAGGCGGCGCAGGAGGCTTGCGAGTTGCGGCACGGCGGAGCCCTGCCCCGACAACACGTCGAGCGCGTCGTTGATTTCGGTCGCGATCTTTTCGGAGCGCATCATGTCGGCGCGCTGCTCGGCGAGCTGCGTTTCCTCGCCGGGCTGCGGGTCGAGCTTGCCGAGTTCATCGACCGAAGCGCGAAGGTAGTCGGCCTCGCGCGCGGCGGCTTCCACCTTGGCGCGGTGGCGGGCGAGGAGGTTTTCGGTCTCGCGCCAGTGTTTGTGCGCGCGCGCGACGGAGAGCGCCTCGCCGACATGGCCGCCGAAGGCGTCGAGCAGGTCGCGATGGGCGGAGACGTCGACGAGTGCGCGGTCGTCATGCTGGCCGTGGATTTCGACCAGCGCCCGGCCGACCTCGCGCAGGAGCGTGACGGAGGCCGGCTGGTCGTTGATGAAGACGCGGCTGCGCCCGTCGCCGGTCTGGATGCGGCGAAGGATGATGTCACCCTCGTCCTCGACGCCGTTCTCGCGCAGGAGATCGCGGGCGGAGTGGCCGGGCGGCACGTCGAAGACGGCGGTGACGTTGCCCTGCGGCGCGCCGTGGCGCACCAGCGAGGCGTCACCGCGCGCGCCGAGCGCCAGCGAAAGCGAATCGAGGAGGATGGATTTGCCCGCGCCGGTCTCGCCCGTCAGGACTGAGAGGCCGGTGCGGAAGTCGATGTCGAGCCGCTCGATCAGAACGATATCGCGGATCGACAGATGGGCGAGCATTCAGGCGTTGCCGTCAGCTTCCGAGGATGGCCGCACCGGCGCGCGAGATCCACGAGCCTGCATTTTCGCGCGGCTCAAGGCCGCCCGACTGCAGGAGCGCGTAGGAATCCGCATACCACTGGCTGTCCGGATAGTTGTGGCCGAGGACGGCTGCGGCCGTCTGCGCCTCGGAGGCGAGACCCATCGCGTAATAGGCCTCGGTCAGGCGCGCGAGCGCTTCCTCGACATGGCGCGTGTTGCCGTAGGTCTCGACGACGGTGCGGAAACGCTTCACGCCGGCGACATATTCGCGGCGTTCGAGATAGTAGCGGCCGACCTGCATCTCCTTGCCGGCGAGCTGGTCGCGGGCGTAGCGGATCTTGGCGTTGGCGTCCTCGACATATTCGGATTCCGGCCAGCGCTGGACGACGGCCTCCATCGCCTCGACCGTGCGGCGGGCATCGCCTTGGTCCTGCGTCACGTCCGTGATCTGGCGCCAGTAGGACAGGCCGACGATATACTGCGCGTAGGCGGCTTCCGGGTCGCCCGGATAGAGCTGGACGTAGCGCTGCGCGCCGTTGATCGCGTCCTGGTAGTTGCCCTGGCGGTACTGCGTGAACGCACCCATGACCATCGAGCGGCGGGCATATTCGGAATAGGGATGCTGGCGGTCGACCGCCTCGAACTTCTTCGACGCCTCGGTCAGGCGCCCGGCTTCGAGATTGGCGAGGCCCTGGTTGTAGAGCGCATCCGCCGGCTCGACGCTCTCGACATAGCTGGCGAGGTTCATGTCGTCATCGGTCGATGCACAGGCCGAAAGCACGAGAGGCAGCGCGATCATCGGCGCCAGAAGGGCCAGCGACGTGGCGCGCCGGGACGGGCGCTGCGAGCGTTCAGACGTAACGATGGGCATTGCCCCTCCGGCAGAAATCTTCATGGCAACAGGCCAGCGTTAGAGCATAACGGCCCGCTGGCAGCAACGCTATGGGAACGCAATCGCGCAATTTTGTGGCAGAGCCGCCGCAATCCACAACGGCGCGTTACAGCCGCTCGAAGGCGTCCGGGCTGGCGAGGAGCGCGGCGAGCGCGGCGGCGTTGAGCTTGTGCCCGCCCCGGAACGAGCGGTAGCAGCCGATGATGGCGACGCCGCCGATGGCGAGATCGCCGACGGCGTCGAGCGCCTTGTGGCGAACGAACTCGTCGGTAAAGCGCAGGCCGTCCGGATTGACGATCGCGTCGTCCTCGCCGATCACGACGGAATTCTCGAGCGAGGAGCCCAGCGCGAGGCCGGCTGCCCACAGCCGCTCGACGTCGCGCATGAAGCCGAAGGTGCGCGCCGGCGCGATCTCGCGGGCGTAGGTCTCGGGGTCGAGGTCGAACGCGATCTTCTGGCGGCCGATGGCAGGCGATGGGAAGTCAATCTCGATCTCGAAACGCTGCCGTTCATGCGGCACGAACTCGGCCCAGGCGGCGCCGTTCTCGACGCGTACGGGAGCGACGACGCGGATCGCATCGACGGGCTTATCTAGCTCAATGATGCCGGCGCCTTTGAAAGCGGTGACGAACTCGATCGCGCTGCCGTCGAGGATCGGCACTTCGGTGCCCGAAATCGCGATCTCGACATTATCAATGCCGGTGCCGGCGAGCGCGCTCATCAGATGCTCGACGGTCGAGACGTGGAAGCCGGTCGGATCGCCGATGAGCGTCGACAGGTCGGTCGAGGCGACGGTCTCGGGGCGGACGGCGATGCCCTGCCCTGACGCATCGACGAAGCGGATGCCGGTTCCCGCACCGGCCGGGCGCAGTTCGAGCCGCGCGGGCTTGCCGGAATGAACGCCGACGCCCTCGATTACAAGGTCGCGGGCAAGCGTCGTCTGTTGTCGAAGGTCCATGTCACCATCCGCAATTTTGCGGCGGACCATAGCCGGATCGCCGGCGCGAACAAGACGCCCGACGCAAAAGCGGGCCCGCAAGGGGCCCGCTCGATGTTTGCGATGTCGACGCGATCAGTTCGCCTGGCGGCGCAGGAAGGCCGGGATTTCGAGCTGGTCGTCTTCTTGGACCTGGCGCGGCTGGACGGCGAGGCGGCCGTGATCGTCGAGCTGGCCGCGGCGCGGCGCGTATTGCTGCGCTTCCGGGCTCGGCGCACGGCGCTGCTCGGGAGCGGGCGCCGCCGGCTGCTGACGCAGCTTGGGCTCGCGCGGCTGGGCCGGCTGGAGACGCGCCGGCTCTTCCTCGCGGCGCGACAGGCCGTTGGTCAGGCGCTTGAGGAGACCCATCGGGCCGCGATCCTCATGCGCCTCTTCGGGCGCGCGGGTCAGTTCGGCCTGGACGATCGGCGGGAAGTCCTCGACGCGCGGCATGCGCGGCTGGACGGGCGCCTGGGCGACCGGCTGAACCATCTGCTGCGGAGCGACCTGCTGGACCGGAGCCGGAGCGACGTGCTGCACCGGCGCTTCGACCTGGCGCACCGGCTCTGCGAAGAGACGGCTCTGCGGGCGGAAATCGTCCTGCGGCGCGGCCGGGCGAAGCTGGGCGGCTTCGGCGTCGGCCTGGCGGATCGCCTCGGCGACCGGATCGACCGGGGCGACCGCGACAGGCTGCATTTCCATGGTGCGCGGCGCGGCCGGGCGCAGTTCTGCGGCAGGCGCGGCCTGCTGCTGCGGTGCGCGCTCGACGGGCTTGCCCATCGGACGGTTCATGATCGGCGGGGCCGAGATGTCGGCGGACGCCTTGTCGATGCCGGTCGCGACGACCGACACGCGGATGACGCCTTCCAGTTCCTCGTCGAAGGTCGCGCCGAGGATGATGTTGGCGTCCGAATCCACTTCCTCGCGGATGCGGGTCGCCGCTTCGTCGACTTCGAAGAGGGTCAGGTCGCGGCCGCCGGTGATCGAGATCAGGAGGCCCTTGGCGCCCTTCATCGAGGTCTCGTCGAGAAGCGGGTTGGCGATCGCGGCTTCCGCGGCGGCCTGCGCACGGCCCTCGCCCGAAGCTTCGCCGGTGCCCATCATCGCCTTGCCCATCTCGCGCATCACCGAACGCACGTCGGCGAAGTCGAGATTGATCAGGCCTTCCTTGACCATCAGGTCGGTGATGCAGGCCACGCCCGAATAGAGCACCTGGTCGGCCATCGCGAAGGCATCGGCGAAGGTGGTCTTGTCATTGGCGATCCGGAACAGGTTCTGGTTCGGAATGACGATCAGCGTGTCGACGCATTTCTGCAGCTCTTCGATGCCGAGATCGGCCGTGCGCATGCGGCGCTGGCCCTCGAAGTGGAAGGGCTTGGTGACGACGCCGACGGTCAGGATGCCCTTTTCGCGCGCCGCACGGGCAACGACCGGAGCCGCACCGGTGCCCGTGCCGCCGCCCATGCCGGCGGTGACGAAGCACATATGCGTGTTCGAGAGGTGGTCGAGGATCTCGTCGATGCATTCCTCGGCGGCCGCGCGGCCGACTTCGGGCTGCGATCCGGCGCCAAGGCCCTCGGTCACGTTCGCGCCGAGTTGGATGAGGCGCTCGGCCTTGGTCATGGTCAGCGCCTGCGCGTCGGTGTTCGCCACGACGAACTCGACGCCGCGCAGTCCGGCCGTGATCATGTTGTTGACCGCATTGCCGCCGCCGCCGCCCACACCGAACACGGTGATTCGCGGCTTCAACTCGGTGATGTCCGGCTTTTGCAGATTGATTGTCATTTCCGTCGTCCTTTTTTCGCCTGTCCTGCCGCTTCGCCGCTGCGGCCGCCGTGGGTCAAACCCCGTCAAACTCAAAAACTATCCCGTAACCACTGGCTTACTCGTTGGAATCGCCCGCCCGTCCCGGTGGCCTGCCAGCGCAGTCCGCCACCCCGTCTTAGCTGACTTTCCAGTTCCGAAACTTGCGGGTAGATCAGAAGGCCCGCAGAAGTTGAAAATGCCGGCCCCTTCGCCGCTTCCGGCAGGCCGCTGACGCCGAGCGGGCGCCCGAGCCGCACGTTGCGGCCCAGAACCCGGCGCGCCGCCTCGGTCATGCCGGTCAACTGGCTCGCGCCGCCGGTCATCACGACCCTCTTGCCGACCACGTTCCCGTAGCCGGACTTGTTCAAGCGGTCGCGCACGATTTCCAGCGTCTCCTCGACGCGGGCGCGGATGATTCGGTTCATGACGGAGCGCGGCACCTGCAACGGCACCTCGCCGTCCTCGCCCATCGGGTTGATGGTGACGATGTCGCGGTCGTCGCCGCCGACGGTGAGCGCCGAGCCGTGCATGACCTTGAGGCGCTCGGAATGCGAAAGCCGCGTGGACAGCCCTTTGGCAAGGTCCATCGTGACGTGATTGCCGCCGAGCGGCATCGCGTCGACATGGACCAGCTTGCCGTCGGAGAAGATGGCGAGCGTCGTCGTGCCGCCGCCCATGTCGATGCAGGCCGCGCCCATCTCCATCTCGTCCTCGACCAGCGAGGCGAGGCCGGAGGCGAAGGGGGTCGCAACGAAACGCTCGACCGACAAATGCGAGCGGTTGATGCAAAGCTCGAGATTGCGCAGCGGCGCGGCATCGGCGGTCAAAACGTGCATGTCGACGCCGAGCGTGTCGCCCACCATGCCGCGCGGATCGCGCACGCCGCGCTCGGCATCGAGCGAGAAGCCGATCGGCATCGAATGGACGACCTCGCGCTCGGCGCGCTGCACCTGCTTGGCGCCGGCGGCGAGAACGCGGGTGATGTCGCTCTCGTCGGCCTCGTGGCCGCCGAGATTGACGGTGGCGTTGAAGACGCGGCTCTTGAGCCGTCCCGACGACGTGTTGACGATCAGCGAATCGACCGTCAGGCCCGCCATGCGCTCGGCCGCATCGACGGCGAGCCGGATCGCCTGCTCGGCGCGGTCGAGATCGACGATGACGCCGGACTTGATGCCGAGCGACTTCTGGTGGCCGATGCCGAGGACGCGCGCCTGATGCGTGCGGCCGGGCAGCATGTCGCTCTGCTCGCGCGGCTGCAGCTTGGCGATGATGCAGCACACCTTGCTCGAGCCGACGTCGAGAACGGTGACGATGCCGGAACGCTTGGCCTGCGTGGGCTTGCCGGTGGACAACCAGCTCATGTGCGCTTCTCCGGGACGTATTTCTTGCCGAGCCGCTCCTTGAGCATGGCTTCGCGCTGTTCCATTGCGGCTTCCGTGAGCTGGAGCACCATGCGGCCGGCAAGGCGCATGTCGACCACGGTCACGTCGCGCGAAAAGAGCTCCTGCTCGCGATCGGCCCTGATGACCGCGGCGAGCGCGGTCTCGTAGTCGGTTGCCGGCAGCTTGACCGTGGTGCCGTTGCGAAGCCGCAGATCCCAGCGCCGGTCGGCGACGCGGATATAGGCGCGCGTCTTCGAGGCGAGCTCGGGATAGGCGGCCATGGTCTTGAGGAAGTCGGAGGCATGCTCCTCGGCGCCGCGGCCGACGATGACCGGAAGCTCGGCATGCTGGCTGCGCGCGAGCGGCGTGATGACGCGGCCGTCTTCCTCGATCACCCAGAGCCGGTTGCCGTTCTGCCACACGGCGAACGGCTCGCGCTCGACCATGGTGACGGCGAGCGTGGCGGGATAGACCTTCTGGACGTCGACGCTTTCGACCCAGGGAAGCTGGGTGATGCGATCGCGCGCCTCGGCGGCGCTGAAGCCGATGAGCGAGGTGAAACCGTCGAGCCCGACCGACTGGAAGATGTCGATCTCAGACGTGAAGCGGTTGCCGACGATCTCGATGTCCTCGATGGCAAAGCCGGTGCGCGCGGTGATCGACTGGACGACGCCCGGCATGTGGCCGCCGAGGACGGTTCCGTAGACGACGGACGATCCGACCAGGAGCGCGCTCGCCATCAGGGCGGCGAAGCGCGGCGGCTCGACCTCGCCGGAGGTCCAGCGATGGAGGTGGCGCGCAGGGCGGCGCAGGAGGCGCGGCAAAACGAACGCGTCACGCGCCGACCAAGTCGACCGTCCGGCTCGATTTCCTAACGCAGACACGATGCGTCCTCCACCATCCAACTCAACAATTCGCCGAAGCTGTGACCGGCATGTTCGGCCAGTTCGGGCACAAGAGACGTCGGCGTCATGCCTGGCTGCGTGTTCACCTCCAGCCAGATGATCTCGCCATTTTCCGAATGGCGGTCGTCGTAGCGGAAGTCAGATCGGGAGACGCCCCGGCAGCCGATTGCTTGATGTGCCTTGAGCGCGAGTGTCTGTATTTTTTGGTAAATATTCGGTGAAAGATTTGCCGGGCATTCGTGTTTTGAGCCGCCGGCAACATATTTCGAATCGTAATCGTAGAAGGAATGGCCGACCGGGATGATCTCGGTGACGCCAAGCGCGACATCGCCCATGACGGCGCAGGTCAATTCGCGCCCATGGACGAATCGCTCGACCATCACCGTGTCGCCGTAGCGCCATTCGGACGAGCCGATGATTTGCGGCGGGTGCGCCTGGTCTTCCTGGACGATGACGACGCCGAAGCTCGACCCCTCATTGACCGGCTTGACCACGTAGGGCGGCTTCATCGGATGATCGCGGCCGATCGTGCGGCGGTTCATGACGCGGGATTCGGCCACCGGAATGCCCGCCGCCTTGGCGACGCGCTTGGCCTGCTCCTTGTTCATGGCGAGAGCCGAGGCGAGCACGCCGGAATGGGTGTAGGGAATTTCGAGATATTCGAGGATGCCCTGGATGGTGCCGTCCTCGCCGAAGGGACCATGCAGCGCATTGAACGCGACGTCGGGCCGAAGCTCGGCCAGGACCGAGGCGACGTTGCGGTCGACGTCGACGCGCGTGACGCGGTAACCCTCCGCCTCCAGCGCATCGGCACACGGATTCCCGGAGGCCAGAGACACAGGCCGCTCGGAGGAGAATCCCCCCATCAAGACGGCAACGTGCTTTTGTACCATACCCGGAAATCCCCTATTCCATCGGGTCGAAATCGCGTCGACCAGAACCCCACGAGTCCGCAATCGGCAGGCACAATTTGCCTACCGTCCCCTCACGCGTCATGCGTGGCCGACTCAAATCAGATAACGCCGCAAGACCAAAGAATCAGATCGCGGATTCGGTGGCAAGGGCTTCGGATTCAGGGAAGATTATTTTTTATGAACCGTTGTGATCGCGCATTCAGGAAACGGGTTCGGAACCGGCGAAAGGCTCGACTTCGTGGCCGGGTTTCGCGACGCCCAGACGCTTGATTTCCCATTCGAGGACGACGCCCGAATTCGCCGCGACGCGCGCGCGGACGGTCTCGCCGAGGAGTTCCAGATCATGCGCCGACGCGTTGCCGGTGTTGATCATGAAATTGCAGTGGAGCGGCGACATCTGTGCGCCGCCGATCATCAGCCCGCGGCAGCCCGCCTTGTCGATCTCCTTCCAGGCCGATGTGCCCTCAGGGTTCTTGAAGGTCGACCCGCCGGTCTTCTCCTTGATCGGCTGCACCGTCTCGCGGTGATGCTGGACCTCGTCCATCGCCTTCTGGATCGCGGCAGCGTCCTCGCGGTAGCCTTCGAGCAGCGCGCCGGTGAAGATCAAATCCGGCGAAGCATCCGAATGGCGATAGGCGTAGCCCATTTCGGCATTGGAGAGGACATGCCGGTTGCCCGCACGGTCGATCGCATAGACGTCGACGACGCGCTCGCGCGTCTCGGTGCCGTTGGCGCCGGCATTCATGCGCAGCGCGCCGCCGATGGCGCCGGGAATGCCGTGGTAGAAGGCGAAGCCGCCGATGCCGGCGTCGAGGGCGCTCGCCGCGACGCGCTTGTCGGGCGCGGCGGCGCCGGCGCGGATGCGCGTTTCGTCCAGCACCTCGACCTGGCCGAAGCCCTTGGCCGACAGGCGGATCACGACGCCGGGAATGCCGCCGTCGCGCACGAGGAGGTTGGAGCCGATGCCGACGACGAGAACGGGCACGTCGGCTGGCAGGAGCTTCAGGAAGGCGGCGAGGTCGTCCTCGTCGGCCGGCTGGAACAGGAGTTCGGCCGGTCCGCCGACGCGAAACCAGGTGATGGCCTCCATCGGCGCGTTCGGCGTCAGGCGTCCGCGGATGGCGGAGAGGTCGCCGAGCCGCGCGAGAAGCGCATTGCCGTCGATCATGCGGCCGCCTCGAGCGAGCCGAGATCCTTCGGCAGGGCATAGGCCCACTGCGTGATGTTACCGGCGCCGAGGAAGACGACGAAGTCGCCCGGCTGCACGAGCGACTGGATGGCCGGCGCGATACCCTCGGGCCCGTCGAGCAGGCGCGCGTCGCGGTGGCCGCCGGCCTTGATGCGCTCGACGAGCGTCTGAGCGCTCACGCCCTCGATCGGCTCCTCGCCGGCCGCGTAGACCGGGGCGATGAAGACCGTGTCGGCATCGTTGAAGCAGGAGGCGAAATCGTCGAAGAGATCGCGCAGGCGCGTGAAGCGGTGCGGCTGGGCGATGGCGACGATGCGGCCCGGGCAGGCCTCGCGCGCCGCGCGCAGCACGGCCTTGATCTCGACCGGATGGTGGCCGTAGTCGTCGAAGACCGAGGCGCCGTTCCACTCGCCCGTCAGGGTGAAGCGCCGCTTGACGCCGCCGAAGGCCGACAGGCCCTTGCGGATCGCATCGGCGCCAAGGCCGAGCTCGTGCGCGACGGCGATGGCGGCGGTGGCGTTGGAAACGTTGTGGCGGCCGGGCATCGGCAGGCGAAGCCCTTCGATGGTCAGCGTCGCGTCGCGCTTGCGGTTGCGGATCATCACGTCGAACACCGACGACGCGCCGTCCATGCGGTGGTTGGAAAAGCGCACGTCGGCCTGCGGGTTCTCGCCATAGGTGATGACGCGGCGGTCCTCGATGCGGGCGACGAGCTGCTGCACTTCCGGGTGATCGATGCACATGACGCCGAAGCCGTAGAAGGGCACGTTCTCGACGAATTGCCGGAACGCCTCGCGCACCTTCTCGAACGAGCCGTAATGGTCGAGATGTTCGGGATCGATGTTGGTGACGACCGCGATTTCGGCCGGCAGCTTCAGGAAGGTGCCGTCGCTCTCGTCGGCCTCCACCACCATCCACTCGCCTTCGCCCATGCGGGCGTTGGTGCCGTAGGCGTTGATGATGCCGCCATTGATGACGGTCGGGTCGAGCCCGCCGGCGTCGAGCAGCGTCGCGACCATCGAGGTCGTCGTCGTCTTGCCATGCGTGCCGCCGATGGCGACGGCCTGGCGAAAGCGCATCAGCTCGGCCAGCATCTCGGCCCGGCGCACGATCGGCAGGAGCTTCTCGCGCGCGGCGGCGAGTTCAGGATTGGACTTCTTGATCGCGGTCGAGACGACGACGACTTCGGCCTGACCGAGATTTTCGGCCCGGTGGCCGACGAAGCACTCGATGCCCTTCTCGCGCAGGCGCTGGACGTTGGCGCTGTCCGACTGGTCGGAGCCCTGCACCTTGTAGCCCAGATTGTGCAGCACCTCGGCGATGCCGCTCATGCCGATGCCGCCGATGCCGATGAAATGCACCACGCCGATTGTCTGCGGCATTTTCATGGGGTGCCTCCTTCGCTGAATTGCGTGACTGTCTGGCCCGCGGCAATAGCCTCCGCGAGGTCGGCAAGCAATGTCGCCGCGTTGGGTTTGCCGACGGAACGCGCCGACTGCGCCATTTTGGCGGCGCGGTCGGGGTCGCTCATGAAGCCTTCGACGAGTTCGGCGATGCGTTCGGGCGACAGCCCCGACTGCGGCTCGACCAGCGCGCCGCCGGCAGCGGCGAGCGCGGCGGCATTCGCGGCCTGGTCGTGATCGAGTGCGTGCGGATAGGGAACGAGGATCGACGGCCGGCCGATGACCGCCAGTTCCGAAACCGTCGACGCGCCCGAGCGCGAGATGACGAGATGCGCCGAGGCGATGCGCTTGGCCATGTCCTTGAAGAAGGGCGAGACCTCGGCCTCGATGCCGAGCTCGGCATAGGCCGCCTTGACCGCTCCCTCGTCGTCGGCGCGCGCCTGCTGGGTGACCTTGAGCCGCGAACGCAGTTCGGCCGGCAGCGCGCGGATCGCCTCGGGCAGGGCGCTGGAGAAGAACTGCGCGCCCTGGCTGCCGCCGAAGACGAGAAGATGGAAGAGATCGCCGCCGCGCGAGGCCTCGTAGGGGGTCGCGGACGCCTCGATGACCGAGGGCCGGACGGGGTTGCCGGTGACGACGATGCGGCTGTCCTTGCCCGCTTCGAGGAAGCCGCCGGCGATCGCCTTGGCGCGTGTCGCAAGCGCCTTGTTGGCGCGGCCCATGACGGCGTTCTGCTCGTGGATCATGGTCGGCACGCCGCGCCGCGTCGCGGCATAGAGCGGCGGCAGCGTCGGATAGCCGCCGAAGCCGATCACCGCCTTCGGGCGGATCGTTTCGATGATCTTGGATGCCTGCCGCACGCCCGACCAGAGCGCCCAGAAAGTGCGCGCGAGGGCGATCGGGTTCTTCGAGCCGATCGTGGCGGAATGGACGGGATGGACCTTGGCGGCGGGGAAGTCGCCCGCGAACCGCCCTGCCCGGTCGTCGGTGGCGAGATGGACGAGCCAGCCGCGCGCGATGAGTTCATGGGCGAGCGCCTCGGCGGGGAAGAGATGTCCCCCCGTGCCGCCCGCCGACAGGAGCATCAGGCCCTTGCTCATGTCATTCCGCCGGTGCCAGGGGTTGGGACACGGGTTGCGCCCCGAACCCGCGTCCCGAAAGGACGCTGCGCCGCTGCGGCTTCTTCCTCGACAGCGCCAGCACCATGCCCATCGAGATCGCCATCGCGACCAGCGACGAGCCGCCATAGGAGATGAAGGGTAGCGTCATGCCCTTGGCCGGGAGAAGCTGGAGGTTGACGCCCATGTTGATGATCGACTGGAAGCCGAAGAGGACGACGAGGCCGCTGATGGCAAAGCGGGAGAAATCGTCGGTCTCCTTCGAGGCCCGCGAAATGCCGCGCAGGACGACGAAGGCGAAGAGGCCGGCGATGATGAGGCAGAGGATCAGGCCGAATTCCTCGGCGGCGACGGCGAAGACGAAGTCGGTATGGCTGTCGGGCAGGATGCGCTTGACCGAGCCCTCGCCCGGCCCCTGGCCGAGCCAGCCGCCGCGCACCATCGCCTCATGGCCCATGTCGGTCTGGTAGTTGTCGCCCTCGCCGGTCAGGAAGCGGTCGATGCGGCCCTGGACGTGGTCGAATGAGAAATAGGCGCCGGAGGCGAAGGCGACGGCGATGCCGCCGAGGACGACGATCCAAAGCCACGGCAGCCCGGCCATGAAGAACATCACGCCCCAGGTCGCGACGACGAGCAGCGACTGGCCGAGATCGGGCTGAGCGACCAGAAGCGCCAGCACCACGCCGAGGAGCATGATGGCGAAGAGATTGCCGGGAATGGCCTCGGAACGCGCCCGCTCGGCGAAGAGCCAGGCGCAGATGACCACGAAGGCGGGCTTCATGTATTCCGAAGGCTGGATCGAGATGCCGGCGAGGTGCAGCCAGCGCCGCGAGCCCTTGATCTCGGCGCCGACGAACAGCACCGCGACCATCATCACGAGCGAGCCGACGAGCATCAAGAGCGCGAGCCGTCGTACGAGCCGCGCGTCGAGGAAGGAGACGGCGAGCATGACGATGAGCGCCGGGACCATGAAGATGATCTGGCGCGTGACGAAATGGAACGAATCGAGGCCGATGCGCTCGGCGACGGCCGGGCTCGCGGCGAAGGAGAGCACGACGCCGAGCAGCATCAGCGCCATGAACGCCGCCAGGAACCAGCGGTCGATCGTCCACCACCACTGCGCGACAGGACTGCGGTCGACGCGACTGATCATTGGGAAGTCCCTCCGAAAGAAACGAGCCCGTCGAGCGCCTGGACCGCGCTGCGAAAGGCCTCGCCACGAACCTCGAAATTCTTGAACTGGTCGAAACTGGCGCAGGCCGGCGAGAGCAGTACGACCGGCTCGCCCGAGGCGTCGGCGGCAGCGTCGCGCGCAGCATGGGCGACGGCCGCGTCGAGCGTGCCGGCGATCTCGAACGGGGCCGCCGCGCCCAGCGTTGCGGCGAAGGCGGGCGCCGCCTCGCCGATCAGATAGGCGCGCGCGATGCGCGGGAAGAAGGCGCGCAGCGTCTCGATGCCACCTTCCTTGGGCAGGCCGCCAGCGATCCAGTAGATGCGCGGAAAGCTCGACAGCGCGGGCGCCGCGGCTTCGGCATTGGTCGCCTTGGAATCGTTGACGAAGAGGACGCCCTTGCGGGTGCCGATGATCTCCATGCGATGCGCAAGGCCCGGGAAGGTCGACAGGCCGGCCTGGATTTCGGCGCGCGACAGGCCGAGCGCGACGCAGGCCGCGACGGCGGCGAGTGCGTTCTGCGCATTGTGCTGGCCGCGCAGCGTGCCGATCCCCTCGAGCGAGGCGACCGTCTCGCGCCTGCCGCCCGAGGCATGGACGAGGTCGGTGCCGGCGGCGAAGTAACCGTCCGCGAGTTCGAGCCGCTTGGAAATGCGGATGACGGTCTGTCCGGCAGCTTCGAGCCGCGCGGCGATCTGTTCGCAATGGACGTCGTCGACGCCGACGATGGCCGTCCGGCTGCCGGCGACGAGCCGTTCCTTGATCGCCGCGTAATGCTGCATCGTGCCGTGGCGGTCGAGATGGTCCGGCGTCAGGTTGAGGAGGATGCCGACGGTCGGATCGAGCGAGGGCGCGAGGTCGATCTGGTAGGACGAGCACTCGACGACATAGTGGCGCCGAGGCGTGATCGGATCGAGCGTCATCACCGCCTTGCCGATATTGCCGCCCATCTGCGTGTCGCGGCCGGCATGGGCGAGGATGTGCGCAACGAGCGCCGTCGTCGTCGACTTGCCGTTGGTGCCGGTGATGGCGAGGAACGGCGCGTCGGGCGCAGTGCGCCGGCGCTCGCGCGCGAAGAGTTCGATGTCGCCGATGATCTCGACGCCGCTGCCTCGGGCGAGGTCGACCGTCCAGTGGGGCTTGGGATGCGTCAGCGGCACGCCGGGCGCGAGGACCAGGCTGGCGAAGCCGTTCCAGTCCGCCTGGCGCAGGTCGCCGACGGGAACGCCGGCGGCCTGCGCGGCCTCGACGCTCTGCGGATTGTCGTCGAACGCCGTGACGTCGGCCCCGCCCTCGACCAGCGCGCGCGCGGTGGCGACACCCGAGCCGCCGAGCCCGAACAGGGCGACCTTGCGATTGGCGAAGGAGCCGGCCGCGATCATCAGGTCACCGCAGCTTCAGCGAGGAAAGGCCGACGAGGGCGAGGATGACGGCGATGATCCAGAACCGGATCACGACCTGGCTCTCCGTCCAGCCGAGCTTTTCGAAATGGTGGTGGATCGGCGCCATCAGGAAGACGCGCTTGCCGGTGAGCTTGAACCAGCCCACCTGGATGATGACCGACAGCGCCTCCATGACGAAGAGGCCGCCGATGATGGCGAGCACGATCTCGTGCTTGGTGGCGACGGCGACGGTGCCGATGAGGCCGCCGAGCGCGAGCGAGCCGGTGTCGCCCATGAAGATGGCGGCGGGCGGGGCATTGAACCAGAGGAAGCCGAGCCCGGCCCCGATCACCGCGCCGAGGATGACGGACAATTCGCCGGTGCCGACGACGAAATGGATCTGCAGGTAATCGGCGAAGACGGCGTTGCCCGACAGGTATGCGATGACGCCGAAGGCGCCGGCCGCGACCATCACCGGCACGATGGCGAGGCCGTCGAGCCCGTCGGTCAAATTCACCGCATTGCCCGCGCCGACGATGACGAAGGCGGCGAAAGGCACGAAGAACCACCCGAGATTGAGCAGCAGATCCTTCACGAACGGGAAGGTCAGCGAGGACGAAAACGGCGCCTCGCCGGCATTCATGATGACGAAGGTGGCAGTGCCGGCGATGAGGAACTCGACGGCAAGACGCGCCTTGCCCGAAAAGCCCATATGCGACTGCTTGGTGACCTTGAGGTAGTCGTCGTAAAAGCCGATGGCGCCGAAGCCGAGCGTGACGAGGAGCACCGTCCACACATAGATGCTGGTCAGGTTGCCCCACAGGAGCGAGGCGCCGACGATGCCGGTCAGCATCATCAGCCCGCCCATGGTCGGCGTGCCGGCCTTCTTGAAATGGGTCTGCGGCCCGTCGGCGCGGATCGGCTGGCCGCGGCCCTGACGGATGCGCAGCGAATCGATGATCATCGGCCCGAAGATAAAGACGATCAGCGCCGAGGTGATCAGCGCGCCACCGGTGCGGAAGGTGATGTAGCGAAAGACGTTGAAGGCCGAGACCTGGTCCGCCAGCGCTACGAGAAGCATGAGCATTTTTGGTCTTGTCTCCGCGTGACGCCTAGGCGTCCTGGTGAATGTCTTCGTGAGCGCGCGTCTCGGCAGCGGGGAAACTATCGCGCAAGGCTGTCACGAGCCTTGAGGAGCCGATGCTCTTCGACGACTTGACCATGACCACGTCGCCGGCGCGCACGAGACCCATCAGCACCGGCTGCAGGTCGGCGACGCTGTCGCGATGCTCGACGCGCAAACTGTCCGGCAGCGCCTCGGCCAGCGCCTTCATCTCGGGGCCGGCCAGGAGCACGACGCTCGTCGCCTGCGCATCGATCGTCTCGGCGAGACCGGCATGCAGCTCGCGCGAATGGTCGCCGAGCTCCAGCATATCGCCGAGGACCGCGATGCGCCGACCATGGCCGCTGACCGGCGCGGCCTGAAGCACTTCCATTGCGGCACGCACGGAGGCCGGATTGGCGTTGTAGCTCTCGTCGATCAGAAGAAACTCGCCCCGGCCGTGGCTGAGGCGATGGCGCGCGCCGCGCCCCTCCTCCGCTGACAGATCGGCGAGCGCATGGGACACCTTCGCCATGTCGGCGCCGGCGAGGTAGGAGGCGGCGAGGACGGCGACGGCGTTCTGCACCATGTGGCGGCCGGGCGCGCCGATCTTGGCGACGAGTTCCTCGCCGGCCATCTGCGCAGTGAAGGTGGAGCCCTCCGGCAGAAGCTTGGTCTTGACCAGCTTGAAGGTCGCGCGCGAATGCTCGCCGAAGCCCCAGACATTCTCGATGTTCGCCTCGCGGGCGGCTTTTTCGAGCTGCTTGAAGCGCGCGTCGTCGCGGTTGATGAGCGCATGGCCGCCGGGCTCGACGCCTTCGAAGATCTCGGCCTTGGCGGTCGCGATCTCCTCCAGGTCACGGAAGAAGCCGAGATGAGCCGCCGCGATCATGGTGATTATCGCGATGTGCGGGCGCACCAGCTTGACCAGCGGGCGGATCTCGCCCGGATGGTTCATGCCGATCTCGAACACGGCATAGTCGGTTTCGGCCGGCATCCGCGCGAGCGTCAGCGGCACGCCCCAGTGATTGTTGAACGACTTGTCGGAGGCGTGGACGTTGCCGACCGCCGACAGCGCCTTGCGCAGAGCTTCCTTGGTGCTGGTCTTGCCGGCCGAGCCGGTGACGGCGATGATCCGCGCCTTGGTGCGCGCGCGCGCCGCAGCGCCCGTCTTCGACAGGGCCTCGAGCACGTCGGGCACGACGATCATCGGCCCGTGCAGGCGCCCGAGTGCAGGCAGCTTGCCTTCCGAGACGACGAGCAGGCCGGCGCCGGCCTTGATGGCGGCGGTGGCGAAGTCATGCCCGTCGAACTGGTCGCCCTTGATGGCGAAGAAGGCGTCGCCGGGCTGGAGCGTCCGGCTGTCGATCGAAATTCCCGTGATGCCCTCGGGCATCGCGCCGACGGGACGGCCCGCCATGGCGGCAACGAGGTCCTGTGTGGTCCATATGAGGCTCATGCTGCGCTCTCCCTCAACGCCGCCCGCACCTCTTCATGATCGGAAAAGGGCAGCGTGACGTCGCCGACCGTCTGCCCTTCCTCGTGTCCCTTGCCTGCGACGATAAGCGTGTCGCCCTGCCCGAGCGAAGCGACCGCCTCGCGGATCGCCTTGCGCCGGTCGCCAATTTCCAAGGCACCCGGCACAGATTCCATGATTGCGGCGCGGATCGTGGCGGGCACCTCCGAGCGCGGATTGTCGTCGGTGACGATCACCCGGTCGGCGAGGCGCGAAGCAATCTCGCCCATGATCGGCCGCTTGCCCTTGTCGCGGTCGCCGCCGCAGCCGAACACTACGACGACCTTGCCGGTCGTGAACGGGCGGACGGCGGACAGCACGTTTTCCAGCGCCTCTGGCTTGTGCGCGTAGTCGACATAGACCGGCGCGCCGGCCCTGGTGGTGCCGACGAGTTCGAGCCGGCCGGAAGCGCCTTCGAGCTTGCGCAGCGCAGCCATGGCGGTCGCGATCGGCGTTCCGGTCGCGATGCAGAGCCCGGCCGCGACGAGCGCGTTCGACACCTGGAATTCGCCCGCGAGCGGCAGGTCGACCTCGTAGATCGTGCCGTCATGGCAGATTTCGGTGCGCTGGCGGTGACGGCCGTGCTCGACGCGCTTCAGTTCGAGGCAATTGCCGGCGCGGCCGACGGTCAGGATTTCGAGCCCGGCCGCCTTGCAGGCTTCGATCGCGCGCGCCGACCAGGGGTCGTCGGCGAAGATCACCGCGGGCGCCGATCTCGGCATCAGCGTATCGAAAAGCCGCATCTTGGCGTCGAAATATTCGTCCAGCGTCGCATGGTAGTCCATGTGGTCGCGGCCGAGATTTGTGAAGCCGGCGGCAGAAAGCTTCACGCCGTCGAGGCGGCGCTGGTCGAGGCCGTGGCTCGACGCCTCCATCGCCGCATGGGTGACCCCTTCGCCGGCGAGCTTCTTCAAAAGCTGGTGGAGAGCGACGGGATCGGGCGTCGTCAGAGAGCCGTATTCGGTGAAGCTGGGCGAGATGACGCCCGTCGTGCCGATGCTGGCGGCGCCATGGCCTTCATGCGCCCAGATCTGGCGCGCGAAGCTGGCGACCGAGGTCTTGCCGGCCGTGCCGGTGACGGCGACCATGGTCTGCGGCTGCGCGCCGTAGAAGGCGGCGAGCGCGAGCGAAAGGCTGCGGCGCGGATCGGCGGTTTCGAGGAGCGGCACGCCGGCCGGAACCTCGGTGCCGCGCGCGGCGAGGATCGCCGTCGCCCCGCGCGCCACGGCGTCGGAGACGAACTTCGCCCCGCTCGTCTTCGCGCCGTCGAAGGCGGCGAACACGTAGCCCGGCTCGACCTTGCGCGAATCGAGCGCGAAGCCCTTCACCTCGATCGCGCCGGCTTCCGGCGGAACGATGGCTTGGGCGGGTGCGAGGTCGGCGAGTTTCATGCGTTTCCGTTCGGATGGGCGCCGGCGGCTCGCGGCCGCAGACGGGAATCACTGATAGGCGGCGAGCAGAGCCTCACTTTCATGGCTGAAATCTGGCTTCACGCCAAGAAGCGAGGCCGAACGACGCACAATGTTGCCCGCCATCGGGGCGGCGTTGAGGCCGGCCGTCGCGCCAACGCCCGGCTTTTCGGACTTCGGCTCGTCGACGATCGTCAGGACGATGTATTCGGGATCGTTGAGCGGGAAGCCGGCGATGAAGGCGTTGAAGCGGATGCCGCTGACATAGCGTCCGTTGACGACCTTCTCGGCCGTACCGGTCTTGCCGCCGACGAAATAGCCCGGAACGTCGGCACGCCGGCCGGAGCCGGATTCGGTGTTGTAGCGGAAGAGATAGCGCATGGCGTCGCTGGTCGACGGATTGAGGACCTGCAGCGCCGAACCCATCGCCTGCTCTTCCGTGCGCGGCAGGAAGGTCGGGTTGATGAGGCGTCCGCCATTGAGGACGGCCGCGGCGGCGACCGCCGTCTGCAGCGGCGTCGTCGCCACGCCATGGCCGAAGGAGATCGTGATGGAGTTGATCTTCTTCCACACGGCCGGTTCGGTCGGGCGCGCGACCTCGGGCAGCTCGGTCGTCATGCGGTCGAGGAGGCCGAGCCGCTTCAGATAGTTGCGGTGGCCCTCGATGCCCAGCACGTCGACCATGCGGGCGGTGCCGATGTTGGACGAGTAGATGAAGACTTCCGGCACGGTCAGCACGCGGCCCTTGCCGTGGAAGTCGCGGATCGTGTGGCCGCCGATGCGGATCGGCGCGGTGGCGTCGAAGCGGTCGGAGAGCTTCACGAGCCCCGAATCGAGGGCCATCGCGGTGGTGAAGCCCTTGAAGGTCGAGCCCATCTCGAAGACGCCCGCCGACATGCGGTTGAGCCGGTCCTTCTCAAGCGCGTTGTAGGGATTGTTCGGGTCGTAATCCGGCAGCGACGCCATGGCGATGACCTCGCCGGTCTTGGCGTTGAGCACGACGGCGCCGGCGGCGATCGCCTGGTATTTCTCCATCGCCTGCACGAGTTCGTCATGGACGATGTGCTGGACGCGCAGGTCGAGCGACAGCGCGACCGGGGCGAGATCGCCCGCGATCGCCAGGCCCGAGGCCTGAAGGTCGGCGAGGCCCTGGTCGTCGATGTATTTCTCCATGCCCGCCGTGCCGCGATTGTCGACATTGACGAGGCCGAGGACGTGCGAGGCGGTCGCACCGCCGGGATAAAAACGCTTCTTCTCGGTGCGGAAGCCGACGCCGGGAATGCCGAGCGCCATGATGTCGGCCTGCTGGCGCGGCGACAATTGCCGGCGCAGCCACACGAAGCCGGCATCGGTCGATAGCCGCTGATAGGTCTGGTTGTAGTCGAGATCCGGCAGGATCGTGCGCAGCTTCTCGATCGCCTCGTTCGGATCGACGATGCGGCGCGGCTCGGCGAAGAGCGACGCGGACTTGATGTCGGTCGCCAGCACCAGCCCGTTGCGGTCGACGATGTCGGGCCGGTTGGCGGTGACGCGCGAAGGCGGCGGCCCGCCGGCCGGCAGATCCTCGATGCCGAGATAGACGATACGCCCGCCGATGACGGCATAGACGCCCATGAAGAGCGCGAAGGTGATGGCCATGCGCGAGCGCGTGGACCCGCCCGAACGTTTGCGCGCGCCGTCGACGACGATCGCCGCGTCGTCGGCCTTGCGGGTCGACCGCTTCAGGAGCGAGGTGATCCGGCTGACGATCCTCATTGCATGATGCTCCCGGTGGCGATTTCGTCGATCAGCCCGTCGCCGGCGATCAGGTCCTCGATCGCGAGCGGGCGGCGGGGCAATTCGGAGATGGTGGCGAACTGGTAGGGCTGGACCGGATTGAGCTGGAGTTCCTCCGCGAAGGTCTCCTTCAGCCGCTGAAGCCGCGAAGGCTGGTTGAGGAGGCTCCAGTCGGCGTTGAGCACGTCGATGGAATCCTTCTCGAAGGCGATCTGGCTTTGCAGCCTTCGCACTTCGGCAAGCTGGTTTTCCGCGTCGTGCTTGGTCTTGTAGGTAAAGGCTGCCGCCGAAACCATGACCACGATGAGAACGATGTCGGTGGTGCGGAACATGTCAGTGCGTCTCCTCGGCGTCGCCGATGGCGGGCAGTTTGGGCAATCCGAAAATCGAGAAATCGGCGAAGCGGGCCGCCGTGTCCGTGCGCGTCGCGGCACGCAGCTTCGCCGAGCGCGCGCGGGGGTTGGCCTCGGCCTCCGTATCGCTTGTGGCGATGGCCTTGCCGGCGTCGGTGAAGGTCGGCGCGATGAAATGCGCTTCGGGCAGGTGCCGCGAGCCCGACGCCTTGCCGGCGCGGTCTGCGATGAAGCGCTTGACGATGCGGTCTTCCAGCGAATGGAAGGTGACGACGACGAGCTGTCCCCCGGGCTTCAGCGCCCGCTCTGCGGCGAAGAGCGCACGGGCGAGTTCGCCGAGCTCGTCATTGACGTGGATGCGCAGCGCCTGGAAGACGCGCGTCGCCGGATGGATCTTGTCCTTCGGCCCGCGCCCGACCAGCGTCTGGATCGCGTCCGCGAGTTCGGCGGTGCGCGAGAATGGCCGGCGCGCGCGCTTGTCCTCGATCATGCGGGCGATGCGGCCGGCCTGGCGTTCCTCGCCGAGGAAGCCGAAGACGCGGGCGAGATCGCCGAGCTTGTAGCTGTTGACGACGTCCGCCGCGCTCGCGCCCTTGCCCGACATGCGCATGTCGAGCGGGCCGTCATGACGGAAGGAAAAGCCGCGCTCGGCCTCGTCGATCTGCATGGAGGAAACGCCGATGTCGAGCACGACGCCGTCGACGGTTCCCTCGACATATTCATCGAGCAGCGAGAACGGGCCCTCGACGAGCCGCAGGCGGCCGGAAAACTCCGCCTCCATCGCCCGGCCGGCGGCAATCGCGGTCGGGTCGCGGTCGATGGCGACGACGTTCGCGCCCGTTTCGAGAATGGCGCGCGTGTAGCCGCCGGCGCCGAACGTGCCGTCGATGATGGTCTGGCCGGCCTCAAGGCGCAACGCGTCCAGCACCTCGGCCAGGAGGACCGGAATGTGGCGGGCCGGTCCGCCACCGGCACCCTCGTCGCCGGGGCCCGCCATCATTCCGATTCTCCGTGCCGATTTGCCTGGGCCGCCTGCCTGAACTTCAGGAGCCGCGCCCGCACGGCCTCGCCATGCGCCTTCAGCCGCGACGGCTCCCACATCTGGAAAAAGGTGCCCCGGCCGACAAAGGCCACTTCCGCCTCGATGCCGGTATGTTCGCGCAGGAAATCCGTGACCGTGATCCGCCCGTCCTGGTCGAGCTTCAGGAACGCGCCGTCGCCATGGCAGAAGAAGGACATGTCGTCCGCCGTCTGGAGAAACGGGTCCTCCAGCGCGATCCGCTCCTCGTAGCGGTCGAGCAGGTCGAGCCCGCCCACATCCAGCGCCGGCACGTCGAGCGCCCGCAGGGCATAAAGCTCGCCATAGCCGCGCTTCTGCACGACGGCCCGGAAATGCGCCGGGACCGACACGCGGCCCTTCGAATCGATTCGGTTGATCGCACTGGAAAGAAAACGGTCCATCAGCCGGCTCGCCGAGAAGCGGTGCGCCCATATCGCGCTCGATGGCCCAATTCGCAGTCTCCCCTGTCGCCCCCGTCCGCGTGTCGAAAGCCAGGAAACGAGCGCAGGTCCGGGCGAATGCGGCGGACCTGGAGAACGCTCGAACTGGGACTGAAACGACCGCTGGATTGGCTGTCAGGGATATCATGGGCTGTTATGGGCGTCAACGGGATGAGGTCTTTCACGAGCGCCCGCGACCACCTGTTTCGAGGGGATTCGGGCCAATCTCGTTTATGGTCCATTAAGCCTAATGAAACGTTTATCGCGCGACGGCGCGCAACCTTCGGCGAGCCTTGCGAATCCGCGTTGCCGGCTCTAGCGTCCCGCCCTCGCCCGCAGCCAAGGATCGACGATGACCGACGAGATTTCCCACCGCGCCGCCGCCCTCCCCCATCTTCGCCGCGCAAAGCTCGACAAGGGCGATCCGGTCGCGCTGCCGCTGACGATGGCGTCGATGTTCCACCTGCCCGGCGCGCCGGCGGGTTTCGCGCAATATGGGCGGTTTTCGAACGACACCTGGGAAGCGGTGGAGGAGATGCTCGGCCATCTGGAGGACGCGCCGGCGCTCGGCTTCCCGTCCGGCATGGCGGCCATCGCGGCGGCCTTCTTCGCGACGCTGAAGGCGGGCGACAAGATCCTGCTGCCGTCCGACGGCTACTACACGACGCGGGTCTTGACCGAGCGCTTCCTGACGCGCCTCGGCGTCACCTACGAGACGCGCCCGACGGCGACCTTCCTCGATGGCGGCTTCGACGGGTTCGCGCTGGTGTTCCTCGAGACGCCGGCCAATCCGGGCCTCGATCTTTGCGACATCAAGGCAGTGGCGGACGCCGCCCATGCCGCCGGCGCGATCGTCGTTGCCGACAACACGACCATGACCCCGCTCGGCCAGCGCCCGCTCGACCTCGGCGTCGACATCGTCGTCGCCTCCGACACCAAGGCGCCGAACGGGCATTCGGACGCGCTGTTCGGCCATGTAGCGAGCCGCGACGCCGGGATCATGCAGGCCGTCTCGGACTGGCGAAAACTTGCCGGCGGCATTCCCGGCCCGTTCGAGGCTTGGCAGGTCCATCGCGGGCTGGAGACGCTGGACGTGCGCTTCCAGCGCATGTGCGACACGGCCGAGTTTCTTGCAGAAAAGCTCAAGGGCCGCGATGACGTCAGGGCGCTGCGCTATCCGGGGCTCGCCGGCGATCCCTCGCACAATCTCGCCCGTGCGCAGATGCTGCGCTTCGGCTTCCTGATCGGGCTGACGCTCGACAGCGAGGCGAAGGCGGAGGGCTTCATCGACGGCTGCGCGCTGCTCCAGCCGGCGACCTCGTTCGGCGGCGTCCACTCCTCTGCCGAGCGGCGCGCGCGCTGGGGCGATGCGGTCGATCCGGGTTTCATCCGGCTGTCGGTCGGCTGCGAGCCGGCGGCCGAGCTCTGGCGCGCGATCGAAGCCTCGCTCGACGCGCAGCGAGGCTGATTCGGTTTCGCAAGCAACGCCCGCAAGCCATTGATGGAAAAAGCGTCAGTCGGCCTGTAAGCCGGGTTCTGTATGGCCCCGGCGCCCGGAGGCGCCGAAACGTGGCGGCCATTCTTCTGGGACGCGTCTTGCGACGCGCCTCAAGCAACCAACCCGGACGGCCGGGCCGGAAATGCCCTGAGGGTTGCCCCTCGCGCCGTCCCTATTCGGTTTTGCTCCCGGTGGGGTTTGCCATGCCGCTCCCGTTGCCGGCAGCGCGGTGGGCTCTTACCCCACCCTTTCACCCTTGCCGAACCCAAAAGGGCGCGGCGGTCTGCTCTCTGTTGCACTTTCCCTGGGGTCGCCCCCGCCGGCTGTTAGCCGGCACCGTTCTTCCGTGGAGCCCGGACTTTCCTCCCCGCGAAGGCAAGCCTCGCAAAGCGGCCGCCCGGCCGACTGACCGGGCGTATAAAGGATGGCGGCGCTGAAAATTCAACCGAATTCGGCGCCTGTCCCTAGGTGATCAGGCGCCCGCCATGATCCGCTGGACCTTGGCGCAGTAATTCGCCGAGATCGGGTTCATGCGCTTGGCGCCGTGGCCGGCATTGTATTTGAGGATCGTCCCGCACGTCGTGCCGTCGCCGACCGACTGCGCCTTGGCGAGATATTTCATGCCGAAGCGAATGTTCGTTTCGGGATCGTAGAGCCCCTTGGCGCTGCCCGAATAGCCCATCATCCGCGCCGTCGCCGGCTTGATCTGCATCAGCCCGACCTCGCCCGCGCGGCCGGTGACATTCGGCCGGTAGTTGCTCTCGACGCGGATGACGGCATGGGCAAGCGCCGGCGGCACGCCGGTCTCGGCGGCGTATTTCGCGACGATGCCGGCGAACTTCGCGTCGGTGATCGCGGCCGCCTTGGCCTTGCCGCCCTCGGTTGCCGTTTCGGCGGCGATGGAGCTGGTGGTCTGGGGATCGACGCCCGGCAGGCCGTTTTCGGCCGCCTGGCCGGTCTGCGCGAGGCCCGCATGGGCCTTCATGGCGTGGAGATCGGTTTCCGCATGGGAAAAATTGGCAAAGGAGGTCATTCCGGCGGCAAGAGCCACCGCCGCAAGGGTCAGCTTCGTCATAAGTTCCTGTTTGATGTCAGCGCCGTGCCGAGTGCACGACTGGTGGTCGGATTGGGGCTCGCGAATGCAGCCCCGGCGTCTGCATGGATGCGCAATTGCGGGTCGAACCCGCCGCAAAGATGACCCGGCGAATCACAAACCGTTTCAGGACGTCATGAAAGGATCAGCGCGTGGCGAGACCCGCCGGCAGGGCGGAGAGCAGGCGATGCAGCGTTTCGATGGTCGAGCGGTCGGCGACGCCGTCGACGCGCGACTGGCGGAAATGGCGCTGGAACGCCTCGACGACACGCTGCGTCTGGTCGTCGAAGACGGCATTGATCTCGACGTCGTAGCCGTAGAGGGCGAGCATGGATTGCAGCGCCTCGACCGGCTCGCCCCGATCTCCGGCGGCGAGGAACCGGCCGCCCTGCACATGCGACGGCGCGACGAAATGGCCGACGCCGGCATCGGCCAGCGCGGCCCAGGGAAAGCGCTCGCCCGGATCGACCTTGCGGCCGGGCGACACGTCGGAATGGGCCAGCACGCGCTCGGGCGCGATGGCGTTGCGGGAGAGGATGTCGGCGGCGAGAGCGATGACGGCCTCGATCTGGACATCCGCGAAGCCCGGCAGCCCGCCATCATGACCCGGATTGACGATCTCGATGCCGATCGAGCAGGAATTCATGTCGCGGCAGCCGCGCCAGAAGGACTGGCCCGCATGCCAGGCGCGGTCGGCCTCGCGCACCATCTGCACCACGCGGCCGTCTTCGTGGACGATGTAGTGCGAGGAGACGGAACTCGCCGTGTCGCACAGCCACGCCTCCGCGCCCTCGCCGGTCGGCATACCGGTATAGTGCAGGATCAGGCTGTCGATCGGCAGGTCGTCGCGGCGCGGGCCGAAATTGGGCGAAACCCGCGGTTCGGCCATTGCATAGTCGACGACGAAGCCGGTCATGCGTGCATCCGCTGGCGCTCGATCATCTCGAAGGCCGCGTTGATGGCGGCGAGCCGCGTGGTCGCGATCGCGACGAACTCTTCGGGCACCCCGCGCCCCATCAGCCGGTCGGGATGGTTTTCGGCCACGAGCTTGCGATAGGCGCGACGGACGTCCTCGAACGGCAGGTCCGGCGACAGGCCCAGCACGAGATAGGGGTCGCTGCCGGCCCCGAACGTGTGCCGCGCGAGGATGCGCTCGAAATGCGCGCCGTCGATCTCGAAGATGTCGGCGACGTCGCCGAGGAAGGCGAGTTCGCGCTCGTGGATGTAGCCGTCCGCCTTGGCGATGTGGAACAGCCCGTCGAGGATGTCTTCCAGCATGGCGCAGTTCGGCTGGCCGGAGCCGCAAAGCGCCGCCATCTGCCGCGCATAGGCGTCGAAGCCCGCGACGTCCTGCTTGGCGAGATCGTAGAGCCGCGCGACGTTGCGCGCTTCCTCGTCCGGAATCTCGAAGATTTCCTGGAATGCATTGACTTCGCGGGCGGACACGATGCCGTCCGCCTTCGCCATCTTGGCCGAAAGCGCGATCATCGCGATGGAAAAGGCCACGCGGCGGCGAAGTTCGGGATCGGCCGCGAAGATGGAACGGATCGTATCGGCAAGCGAGACGAGCGCGTTCGACGACACGCGCGAAACGAAATCTCCGAGGCGGAACCAGATCGACATCGATTCCACTCTTACGAAGATTGACGCGCCTTGGCGACCCCGGATCGCAGCACGCGACGCGGCCGAAGCGCGCATGAAAAGGGCCGGCAAAAGCCGGCCCGCTTGGTCACACAAAAGAAAGGGGGCCGGCAAAAGCCGACCCCCTGGGGATAGTCCGATCTGGGCGGCTTATTCAGCCGGAGCCGGAGCCATGCTGTCCGTCGAAGCGGGCGGCGTGGTCGTGTCGGCCGGAGCCGCTGCCGGGTCCTCGGTCGTGACCGGGGCGCCCGTGTCGACCGCTGCCGGATCCTCGGCGTCGGTGCAGGCAGCAAGACCCATCAGGGCCAGACCGGAAACGGAAGCAAGAATGATCTTCTTCATTGGATTTCTCCTTCTCTCATTGGCGCCCGCCGTAGCAGGCGTTCGGGAGAAAAATGCACGGGCGCCGGGATCGTTTCGTAACGTTGGGTGACTCCGTGTTACAGCAACTGTTAATGCAAGCTCCCCGCCGTTGCCCGCCGCGCGAAAGCCGACTACGACCGATCCGGGAACCAAGAGGGAGATTGCCATGCAGGGTGCAAAGTCGGGACGCTGGGATTTCTGGATCGATCGTGGCGGCACGTTCACCGACGTCATCGGCCGCGACCCCGACGGCAATCTGCACCCGCGCAAGCTGCTCTCCGAAAACCCGGAAGCCTACCGCGACGCCGCCATCCAGGGCATCCGCGACCTGATCGGCGTCGACAAGGGCGCGCCGATCCCGTCCGGGCTCACCGGCGACATCAAGATGGGAACCACCGTCGCGACCAATGCGCTCTTGGAGCGCAAGGGCGACCGCGTGCTGCTGCTCATTACCAAGGGCTTCCGCGACGCGCTGCGCATCGCCTACCAGGCGCGGCCGGACATCTTCGCAAAGGAGATCATCCTTCCCGAACAGCTCTACGAGCGCGTGGTGGAAGTCGATGAACGCGTGCGCGCGGACGGAACGATCGAGGCGGCACCCGATCTCGCCGCCGTTCAGGGTGAACTGGACAAGGCATGCGCGGACGGATTCGACGCGGTCGCGGTCGTCTTCATGCATTCGTGGAAGTTCCCGGCACACGAGGAAGCGGTGGCGGGTCTGTGCGAGAAGGCCGGCTTCGGCCAGATTTCGGTCTCGAACCGCGTTTCGCCGCTGATGAAGCTCGTCGGTCGCGGCGACACGACGGTGGTCGATGCGTATCTCTCGCCGATCCTGGCGCGATACGTGGCGCAGGTCGCGGGGGAGTTGGGTGCGACGCCCGAGAGCATGATCTCCCCCCTCGCGGGGGAGATGGCCAGCAGGCCAGAGGGGGGCGCTGTCCCGCTGTCATCTCAGGATTCGGCCGGTAATTCGGTAGAAGGCGACGGGTCGCGCTCTACGTTGCCCCCCTCTGCCCTGCCGGGCATCTCCCCCGCAAGGGGGGAGATCGGCCAATCTTCAGCACCCCGCCTGATGTTCATGATGTCCTCCGGCGGCCTCACCGCTGCCGACAAATTCCAGGGCAAGGACGCGCTTCTGTCCGGCCCGGCCGGCGGCGTCGTCGGCATGGTGGAGACGGCGAAGCTGGCGGGCTTCGAAAAGGTCATCGGTTTCGACATGGGCGGCACGTCGACCGACGTCGCCCACTACGACGGCGAATATGAGCGCGCCTTCGATACCGAGGTCGCGGGCGTGCGCGTGCGTGCACCGATGATGCGCATCCACACGGTCGCGGCCGGCGGCGGCTCGATCCTGCATTTCGAGGCGGGACGCTTCCAGGTCGGCCCGGACTCGGCCGGCGCCAATCCCGGCCCCGCCTGCTACCGGCGCGGCGGCCCTCTCGCCGTCACCGACGCGAACGTCATGCTCGGCAAGCTCGTGCCCGACTATTTCCCGGCGATCTTCGGTCCCAACCAGGACGAAAGGCTCGACACGGACGTCGTGACCGCCCGCTTCGCCGAACTCGCCAGCCAGGCCGGCGACGGCCGCACGCCCGAGGCGGTGGCCGAAGGCTTCGTCACCATCGCGGTCGAGAACATGGCGAACGCCATCAAGAAGATCTCGGTCCAGCGCGGCTACGACGTCACCGAATATCTGCTCAACTGCTTCGGCGGCGCGGGCGGCCAGCACGCCTGCCTCGTCGCCGACGCGCTCGGCATGGAGGCGGTGCTCGTCCATCCCTTCTCCGGCCTGCTCTCGGCCTACGGTATCGGCCTCTCCTCCGTCTTCGCCTCGCGGCAGCAGGCGCTGGTCAAGCCGCTCAGTGACGCCTCGCGCGGCGAGATCGACGCGACGATCGACGATCTGCGCAAAGCCGTCTTCGCCGAACTCTCCGAACAGGGGATCAGCGAGGCGGACCTGTCCTGGCGGCCGATCCTGCAGATCCGCTATGACGGCACCGACACCGCCCTCCCCGTTCCCTTCGACGGCTCGCTCGATACGGCGCGCCAGGATTTCGAGGCCGCGCACAAGGCGCAGTTCGGCTTCGTCTACGACAACAAGCCGATGGTGGTGGAGGCGATCAGCGTCGAGGGCCAGGACGCCCGCCCCGCCGGCCGCGACGAAGCGAACGTCGCGACCGAAAATACCGATGCCTCGACCGACGAGCGCCGGCGCATGTTCTGCGAGGGCGCCTGGCACGAGGCCGGCGTCTACCGCCGCGAGGGGCTAACACCCGGCAATAAGGTCGCCGGGCCCGCGCTGATCATCGAGAGCCACCAGACCATCGTCGTCGAGCCGGGCTGGCAGGCGCAGATCACCGCCAAGGACCACGTCCTGATGCGCCGAGTGGAGAAGAAGCGCCGGCAGGCCGCACTCGGGACCGAGGCCGATCCGGTGATGCTGGAGGTGTTCAACAACCTCTTCATGTCGATCGCCGAGCAGATGGGCGTGACGCTCCAGAACACGGCCTATTCGGTCAACATCAAGGAACGGCTCGATTTCTCCTGCGCCGTCTTCGATCGCACCGGCGCCCTCGTCGCCAACGCGCCGCACATGCCGGTGCATCTGGGCTCGATGGACCGCTCGGTCGAAACAATTATCCGCCTCAACGAGGGCGACATCCATCCCGGCGACGTGTTCGCGCTGAACGCTCCTTATAATGGCGGCACGCATCTGCCCGACATCACGGTTGTCACGCCCGTTTTCGACGATGCGGGCAAGGAAATCCTGTTCTACTCCGCTTCGCGCGGCCACCATGCCGATGTCGGCGGCACAGCGCCGGGCTCGATGACGCCGCTCGCGACCACGGTCGACGAGGAAGGCGTGCTGTTCGACAATTTCCGCATCGTCGAGCGTGGCCGTTTCCGCGAGACGGAACTGCACGATCTTCTGACCGACCACCCCTACCCGGCCCGCAACCCGCACCAGAACATCGCCGACCTGAAGGCGCAGATCGCCGCCAACGAGAAGGGCGTGGCGGAACTGCGCAAGATGGTGACCCATTTCGGGCTCGACGTGGTCGAGGCCTATATGGGCCACGTCCAGGACAACGCGGCCGAAAGCGTCGCGCGCGTGCTCGAGCGGCTGCCGGACGTGTCGGAATACGAATACCCGACCGACACCGGCCAGGCGATCCGCGTGAAGATCACCGTCGACCGCGACAAGCGCGAGGCGACGGTCGACTTCACCGGCACGTCCCCGGTGATGAAGAACAACTTCAACGCGCCGGAGCCTGTCGCGCGCGCGGCGGTGCTCTATGCGTTCCGCGTCATGGTCGAGAACAACATCCCGATGAATGCCGGGTGTCTGCGCCCGATCAACATCATCATCCCCGATGGCTGCATGCTGCGGCCGAGCTACCCGGCCGCCGTCGTCGCCGGCAATGTCGAGACCTCGCAGCACGTGACGAACGCGATGTTCGGCGCGATGGGCGCGCTCGCCAATGCGCAAGGAACGATGAACAATTTGACCTTCGGCAACGCGCAGTACCAGTATTACGAGACGATCTGCTCGGGCTCGCCGGCCGGACGCATGAATGACGGGCGCGGCTTTGCGGGCACGTCGGGCGTCCACACCCACATGACGAATTCGCGCCTGACCGACCCCGAAGTGCTGGAACTGCGCTTCCCCGTCCTGCTCGAGGATTTCCACATCCGCGACGGGTCCGGCGGCACCGGCAAGTGGAGCGCCGGCAACGGCACAAGCCGCACCATCCGTTTCCTCGAACAGATGGAATGCGCCATCCTCTCCTCCCACCGCTCCCACCCGCCCCGCGGCGTCGCGGGCGGCGGCGACGGGAAGGTTGGCAAGACGGAAGTTCGCCGCCTGTCGGGCGAGGTCGAAACGCTGAAGGCGTGCGACCAGACCGTACTCGAAGCCGGCGAAGCCGTGATCGTGACGACCCCGACGGCGGGGGGATTTGGCCGGTGATTGAATGTAACTACAAATGTAGTTATGATTGAGTTCGAATGGGACGAACGCAAGAACGGCTCTAACTTCGAAAAGCACGGAATTCGCTTCGAGGAAGCGTGCCTCATTTTCGAAGGACGGGTGCTGACCTGGACCGACGAGCGCACCGACTATCGGGAAGTGCGGCTCGTCAGCGTCGGGTTGATCGCGTCGGTGATGGCCGTCGTTGTTGTCCACACCGACCGCAACGGCAAGGTTAGGGTCATCTCCGCACGGCTCGCCAATAGGCGGGAAAGGACGCTTTATGACGAACATATCGCAAGCGCGCCTGAAGGAACTGGCGGCCCGTAGGGACGACCAGATCGACTATTCCGACATCCCGGAACTGGGCGCCGATTTCTGGAAGAACGCCCGGATCGTCGAGCCAGCGACGACGAAACAGCAGCTCACGATCCGGATCGACACCGACGTTCTCGACTGGTTCCGCGCCAGGGGCAAAGGCTATCAAAGCCGTATGAACGCGGTCCTGCGCGCCTATGTGGACGCGCAGGACCGGTAGTCTTACTCCCCGGCCGCTACCAGCGCGGCAATCATTGGCGCCGGCGAATAGTCGAGGCTGGACGGCGTGAGGCCGAGGCGCAGGATGATCAGCCCGCTCGACGGGATGATGGCCATCGACTGGCCGTCATGTCCGCGCAGCCAGTAGGTGTCGGCGGGCAGGTCGGCCTGGCGGCCGCGCTCGGGACCGGCAAGCCAGAGCTGGCCACGGCCGTAGACGCCTTCGGAGGCCGGTGCCGCCTCGCGCATCCAGTCGACATAGCCGGCGGGCAGGATCTGTTCGCCGTTCCAAATTCCGTCCTGAAGCAGGAACTGGCCGAAGCGCGCCCAGTCGCGGGCGGTGGCGTAAAGATAGGACGAGCCGACGAAGGTGCCGGCGGCGTCGGTTTCGAGAACGGCGCTGTCCATGCCGAGCGGGCCGAACAGCGCGCGCCGCGGCCAGCCGAGCGCCTGCTGCTGATCGTCGAAACGGTCCTGCCAGAGCCTGGACAGGATCACACTCGTGCCGCTCGAATAGCTGAACTCCTCGCCATGCGGGTTTACGAGCGGCTTGGCGGCGGCAAAGCCCGCCATGTCGGGCTCGAGATAGAGCATGCGCGTGACATCCGCGACGGCGCCGTAATCCTCGTTGAATTCGAGCCCGCTCGACATCGCCATCAGGTCGGCGAGCGTGATCGCGCTCCGGTCGTCGGACCAATCTGCGCGCAGCGCGTCGGCGTCGCGCGGAAGGCGGTCATCGAGCTTGCCGAGAATGGCGGCGGTGACGGTCTTGGTCATCGACCAGCCGAGGAGCGGCGTGTCGGCGGCAAACCCTTCGCCATAGCGCTCGCCGACGATGCGCCCCTCGCGCACGACGACGACCGCGCGCATGCCGGGACCGACCAGATCGGCATCGTCGAGGATCGCGGCGACGGGTGGGTCGGCGTCGGTAATTGCTTCGCCCTGCGGCCATGGCGCCGTCTCATCGCGTTCCACCGATGCCATCTCGGCAGCAGCACCCAGTGCCGGCGCGCGTTCGATCGCGCCGTTGGGAACACTGGCGCAGCCCAGCCCCTCGCGGTGGACGGCCTGGTTGCGCCCGAAGACGCCGAACAGCGCGGCGGAGACGACCTCGCGCTCGCGGTCGACATCGACGTCGATGAAGCCGAGCAACGGATGGCCGGGCGCCTGCACGTCGACGGCGAGAACTTCCTCGGGGTCTCGGCCGGCGATGAAGACGTTCGAGCAGACGATCTTGGCGGAATAACCCGTTCCGACGCGGATCAGGTCCGGCGGGGTGAAGTAGAGCCAGCCGGCAAGGGCGGCGATCGCGACGAGAACAAGGACGAGCGCGCCCTTCAAAAGCTTCACCACCAGCCGCATCCGAATCCTCCCCGCAGGCATTGCGCCGCGAATTCATCGCGTCGGCGAATGGAAAGCAAGTGTTGCCGCAAGGTCATCGCGCCGCGGCAGGTGCGCCGTTAACGTGCCCTCAACCATGTGAGCCCGATCTTTCGCGGATACGAATCGCCGGCGCGGACCGGCCAGCCCCGGATTTTTCATGCGCGCACTCATCGCAGCCCTCCTCGCCGCTTCGCTTGCCGGGTGCTCCTCGACCGGGCTTGACCTCGCCGCAATCGCGCCGACGGCGGCGAATGCCTCGCCGGCGGCGATGGCGGTCGATGCGCCGGTTATGGTCACCCATCCGCGCTTTGGCGACCGAAAGCCGACCGAGTGGAAGGGCAAGGCGCCCTGGGCGTATGCGGTCCACGGCACCGACGTTTCGAAATACCAGAGCGAGATCGACTGGCCGAAGGCGAAGTCGGCCGGCATCTCCTTCGCCTTCATCAAGGCGACGGAAGGCGGCGACCGGGTCGACGACCGGTTCCACCAGAACTGGGCGGCGACGCGCGCGAACGGCATTCCACGCTCGGCCTATCATTTCTATTATTTCTGCCGCCCGGCGATCGAGCAGGCCGCGTGGTTCATCCGCAACGTGCCGAAGGAAGCGGGCACCCTGCCCCACGTGCTCGACATGGAATGGAACCACCTCTCGCCGTCGTGCAAGCTGCGGCCCAACTGGCAGGCCGTGCACCGCGAGATGAAGGTGTTCCTCGACGCCATCGAGCGGCATTACGGCCAGCGGCCGATCATCTACACCTCGGTCGACTTCTACGAGGACAACCGGCTCGATACCTTCAAGGGCTACGACTGGTGGCTGCGCTCCGTCGCCGCCCACCCGCACGACCGCTACGAAGGCGAGAACTTCCTGTTCTGGCAGTATACCGGCACGGGCATCGTGCCCGGCAAGACGGGGGATGCGGATATCAACGTGTTCAACGGCTCCGTGCGCCAGTGGCGCGACTGGGTGGCGAGGAATACGTCGACGAGTTGAGTTGTCTGCGGGGTCAGCGCTCGACGTTGCCCCCCCTCTGTCCTGCCGGACATCTCCCCCGCATGGGGGGAGATCACGCGCGTCTATGTTCAGATTTACCCGGAGGCGCATCTAAGAAGATGCCGGCTGATCTCCCCCCTTGCGGGGGAGATGTCCGGCAGGACAGAGGGGGGCGCCATAAAATCGAAGCGCTTCCGAACTCTCAGCTCCGCGTGCGCAACTCGCATCTGCGCCAGAACTTGGCGCCTTCGCTGGCGGGCATGACGTTGAGCCCGCTCACCGGAAAGCCGCCATTGCGATAGACCCAGTTGGCAATGTCACGCGAATGTTCGGGGTCGTGGCGGCGGATGCGTTCCCATTTGCGCACGCCGCCCATGTCCTGCGCGCGAAAGACGCTGGCCTTGTGGAAGCCGAAGGAGGCGCGTTTGGTGATGCAGACCCGCTCGCGCGCGACGTCGGCGAAGATCGCGCAGGCCGAGGCACAGGGGCCGTCGATCACCACGCGCTTGCCGCTGCGGCGGATTTCCTTGGCCGCGGCGAGGAACTTGCGGACGTCGCCGCCCGGATTGTCCTTGATTACGCAGACTTCGCCCCGGCAGGCGCCGAAGACGGACTCATAGGCAGAACCACGCGATTGCGCGTGGGAGATGGAACTCGTCGCCACAAGTGCGACGAAGGCGGCCGCAATCGCCAGTGATAGCTGCATATAAGACCCCGCAAACGGTCCGACACGTATCCCTACGGCACTCATCACGACATGGAGAGCGAATTTCTCCTATTAACTTTTTTCTATTTGAACGAAATGTGATCGTCAGTCGGCCATCGTCTCAAGGCTGGCGAAGCCTTCCGGCTCGCTGCCCTCGTCGAAGGGTGTCGCAACCTCGACGAACGTGTCGGGATAAAAGCCGTTGAAGCGCGTGCGCAGCGACAGCGAATAGGCGCCGATATGGCCGATCTCGATCCAGTCGCCGGTGTCGACCGTCTCCGGCAACCAGAACGGCCGCGATAAAATGTCGACCGAATCGCAGGTTGCGCCGCACACCTTGAACGGCACGACGTTCTCCGCCTTGCCGTTGCGCGAGCGGATCGCGGGATCGGGGATGAACCGCGCCGGCAGCGTGATCTTGCCGGTCCAGGAATCCGACAGCGACGCCCAGATGCCGTCGTTGATGTAGAGCCGGCGGCCCTTGCGAAGCAGCACGCGCACGATCAGCGAAAAGGCGCGGGCGACGATAACGCGGCCGGGCTCGGCGACGAGCGGCACGTCGGAAAAGCCCCATTCGTTGAGATCGCCGCGAAGCCGCGACATCAACTGCCCGAGCGAGGGCATGACCGGCTTCTTGCGGTTCGGGTCATGGCCGTATTCGGCGGGAAACCCGCCGCCGACATCGAGCCCGGCGATCGGCACGCCGCAGCGGTTGCGCACCCAATCGGCCGAGGCCAATGCCCTTTCATAGGTGTCCGGGTCCTCGATCTGGCTGCCGACATGGAAGCAGATGCCGACCTTGTAGCCCTGCCGGTGGAGGCGCTGCATCAATTCGACCGCCGCCGCCGGCCCCGCGCCGAACTTCTTCGACAACTCATAGGCCGCGCTGCCCTTGGTCTGGATGCGCACGAAGACGGTGATCTGGCCCGGATCGATGTCGAGCGCGCGAACGACGCGCGTCAGCTTGGTGATCTCGTCCTCATGGTCGAGCGAGATGACGCGGATGCCGTAGGTTTCGAGCGCCAACCTTATGTCGGACTGCGCCTTGACCGGGTGCATATAGAGCATCTCCGCATTCGGCGCGACGCCGCGCACGGCGGCGAATTCGGCCGGAGAGGCCACGTCGAACGCATCGACGCCGATCTCCGACAGCGCCTTCAGCACCATCGGCTCGCCATTGGTCTTGACGGCATAGGCAGTCTTGCCGGGAAACATGCCCATGAACTCACGGGCGTCGGCCTTCAGAACCTCGGGGCGAAAGCAATAGACCGGATCGTCGGGACGAAGGGCGAGCGCGGCTTCGCGCGCATTGTCGAACTTCTGCATGGAAACTCCTGCGGACTGGGCGCGACACTAACGCACGAGAATGACAGATAGAACCAAGAGCGGGGGCAAAGCGGTTGATAAGCTGGCCCATCCTTTTCGGGTGGCGGGCACGGCCGGCCGGTCGTAGACAGCGGTTCAACGAGGAAGCCTGCATGTCGACCACCGCCGTTTCGACCCCGACCTACATGTCCATGCGCGACTGGTCGATGCTGGTGCTGCTCGGCCTGTTGTGGGGCGGCTCGTTCTTCTTTGCGCGCATCGCGGTGCAGGAGATTCCACCGCTGGTGCTCGTGCTGCTGCGCGTTGCGATCGCAGCGGCGGCGCTGCATGTCTATCTGGCGGCGCGCGGCCCTTCCTTCGCGGCGGCGCTGCCGATGGCGGGCGCGTTCTTCGGGCTGGCGCTCCTCAACAACGTGTTTCCCTTCTCGCTGGTCTTTCTCGGCCAGACGGAACTGGGCGCCGGGCTCGCTTCGGTGCTGAACGCGACGACGCCGTTCTGGACGGTGCTCCTCGCCAATTTTCTGACCGACGACGAGAAACTTTCCGGCCGCAAGCTTGCCGGCATCGGGCTCGGCGTCGCGGGAACGGCAGTGATGATCGGGCCCGGCCTCGTGGCGGGGCTTGGCGGCCCGGTCTGGGCGAAGCTCGCGCTCGTCGGCGCCGCCATCTCCTATGGCTGCGCGGTGATCTTCGCGCGCCGATTCCGCGCGCTGCCGCCGCCGGTCGTCGCCGCCGGGCAACTGACGGCGTCAACCATCATCATGGTTCCCGTCGTGCTGATGACGGGCGGGCTGGCGACGGTCGGCGCGGCGTCGCCTGCGGTGCTCGCATCGGTGCTGGCGCTGGCCCTCATCTCGACCGCCGTCGCCTACATCCTGTTCTTCTCGCTGGTCGCCTCGGCGGGTGCAACCAACGCTTCGCTGGTGACGCTGATCGTGCCCGTCTTCGCCATCCTGCTCGGCGCGCTTTTCCTCGCTGAGCGGCTCGCCCTGTTCGAACTCGCCGGCATGGCGCTGATCGGGTCGGGCCTTGTGGTCATCGACGGGCGGTTGTTGCGGCCGAGAGCATAGGTCGAAACGGCACAATTTCGACGCAGGAACGTCTCATTTATGAACAGGGCGTTAAGCGGCGATTGCCCAACGAATTGAACGGGATGGGACTTGAATGAGGTCGTATTTTCTACAAGCGTGTCGCATTGCAGCAATATTTCCTCTTGCTTGAATACCGAACTTGCCTAGATTCCAGTCTCGCGAAGTCTGTAGAGGAGGCACCGCTCATGGGACTGGCCCGGCCTATCAACGCATTGATGATTTGTGCTGCGTTTGCGTTCATCGGCGCCTTGGTCATGGGGATCGTCGTCTGACGACGTAGCCCGAAACGACCGATCAGACAGAGAGGAAAGGCCGGGTTCGCCCGGCCTTTCTGCATTTTCAGGCGGCGATGCTCGCCTGTTCGACCCGCGGGCGGATGCCGATCAGGTGGCAGATGGCGAAGACGAGGTCGGCGCGGTTCATCGTGTAGAAATGGAAATCGTCGACGCCGCGCTCGATCAGGTCCAGCACCTGCTCGGCCGCCACTGCCGAGGCGATCAGCGCGTGGGTCTGCGGGTCGTTCTCGAGCCCGGCGAAGCGGTCGGCGAGCCAGGCGGGCACATGCGCGCCGCAGCGGCCGGCAAAGCCCGCGACCTGCGCGAAATTGTGGATCGGCAGGATGCCAGGGACGATCGGGATATAGATGCCCGCCCGCCGCACGCGCTCGACATAGCGCTCGTAGACGTCGTTGTCGAAGAAAAACTGGGTGATGGCGCGGGTGGCGCCGGCGTCGACCTTGCGCTTCAGGACGTCGATGTCGGTGGCGAAATCGGCGCTTTCGGGATGCTTTTCGGGATAGGCGGAGACGGAGACGTCGAACTCGCCGATCCGGCGCAGCGCGGCGACGAGTTCGGCCGTGTTGCGATAGCCGTCGGGATGCGGACGGTAGGCCGCGCCGACGCCCTCGGCCGGATCGCCGCGCAGCGCGACGAAGCGGCGAACGCCGAGCTCGGCGAATTCGCGGATCACCGCATCGACCTCGTCGCGGCTGGCGTCGACGCAGGTCAGGTGCGCGGCCGGCGAAAGAGCGCTCTCCTTAGAAAGCCGCGCCAGTGCCCGCGTCGTGCGCTCCTTGGTCGAGCCGCCGGCGCCGTAGGTCACCGAGACGAAGTTCGGCGCAAGCGGTTCGAGCCGCGCGATCGTCTCCCACAGGCGCGCTTCCATGACGTCGTTCTTCGGCGGGAAGAATTCGAAGGAAACGTCGATGCGGCTGCCGAGGTCGGAGCGGCGGGAAAACTGGACATCCTTCATCAGACGAGCGCCTTTTGCGATGGGGATTGGAAGGGAGAGGCGATTTCGATGCGCGGGTCGCGCGCGATCCAGATCCTGACGGTCAGGCGCTGGTCGCCGCCGTCGCCGTGCGGGACGGTCTCGCTGGCCTCAAGGTCGAGCCCGGCCTCGCCGAGCCAGTCGGCGATCTGCGCATCGGAGACGCCGAGGCGGACATGGGCATGGTCCTCGCGCAGGAAATCGAGCGCGTGCGGCGCGAAATCGACGATGGCAAGCCGCCCGGCGGGCCGCAGCAGGCGCGCGGCCTCGCGGACGGCAAGGGCCGGCTCCTCGAGATAGTGCAGCACCTGGTGCATGGCGATGAGGTCGAAACTGTCGCGCTCGACCGGCGGGGCATAGAGGTCGCCGAGACGCACCTGCGCCTGCGTGATGCCGGACTTGTCGAGATTGGCGCGCGCGACCGAGAGCATCTCGCGGGAAAGATCGACACCGGTGGCGCGGCGGTAGAGCGGCGCGAAGAGCTCCAGCATGCGGCCGGTGCCGGTGCCGAGGTCGAGCATCGACTGGAACGGCTTCCTGCCGATGAGGCGCGACAGTGCCGCCTCGACCGCCTTGTCCGGCGCGTGAAGCGAGCGCAGGCGATCCCATTCGGCCGCATTGGCGCTGAAATAGTCGCTCGCGCGCGCCTGCCGGCGCTGCTTGACGGCGTCGAGCCGTTCCTGGTCGCGCTCGATGGTCGGGTCGGCGGCATCGAGCCGCGCGATCATCGCGGAGAGGAAATCGCGCACCCAGTCGCTGTCCGACAGGCCGAAATAGGCCCAGGACCCTTCCTGGTAGCGCACGATCAGGTCCGATTCGAGCAGGAGCTTCAGATGGCGCGAGACGCGCGGCTGCGACTGGCCGAGGATTTCGGTGAGGTCCGACACCGTCAGATCGCCGCGCGAGAGCAGCACGAGGATGCGCATGCGGCTGGATTCGGCCGCGGCCTTCAAGCTATCAACGAGCGAGGCCAGATTGATGGCAGGCGTGGACGGGGAGGCAATCATCGACGGCTCCGACAAAGACATAAAGATATGTTTATGTATTTTTGGTCGCTTGGCAAGGGCAACGGGGAGGCTTTTTGCATGAGCGCGATCCGCGATGGCGAGGAAGCCCTGCCCTTCGACCCGGCGGAACGGGCCGGCGACGGTCACATCGTCTTCATCGGACGCATCGCCTCGCCCTGGTCGAGCCGGGCGGAGTGCCCGAAGAACATGGCGGCCGCGCGGGAGACCGGCCGGCCGGCGCAGGCGCTCGTCGATGCCGCGTATCGCCGCGGATTGCTGGGATTGGACGGCGCGAGCCACGTGATCCTCCTGACCTGGCTCGCCGATGCGGGGCGCAACCTCATCCGCCAGCGCCCGCGCCATCGGCCGCAGGCGACCGGCACCTTCGCTCTGCGCTCGCCGGTGCGGCCGAACCCGATCGGCGTCCATGTGGTGCGGCTGCTCGGCGTCGACGAAGCGCGAGGCATCCTCGACCTCGAAGCGATCGACGTCCTCGACGGCACACCGCTTCTCGACATCAAGCCCTATTTCGCCTCGACCGATGCGGTGCCCGAGGCCGTGGTCGCAAAAAGGGGCAGCGCATGAAGCCCTCGACGGGCCGCCAGAAGGCACTGGCGAAGGCGCTGACCGCGCTTATCCCGCTCGTGCCGTACTCAGACGCCGAGGCGATCCGCGAGGCCGCGGGCCAGCGCAAGCTGCGCGAACTGCCGCCCTCCATCGCCGTCTGGATCGCCACCGTCGCCCATGTCCGCCACGCGCACAGCGACTACGATACGCTCCTCGACGAAGGCTACGACCGCGACTCCGCGCGGCATTTCGTCGTCGACCAGATGAACGCGGTGCTGACGAATTGGCGGGCGACGCGGTTGGTGGAGGCGGATGAGGATGAAGGGGAGTAAGGGAGTAAGGGAGTAAGGGAGTAAGGGAGTAAGGGAGTAAGGGAGTAAGGGAGTAAGGGAGTAAGGGAGTAAGGGAGTAAGGGAGTAAGGGAGTAAGGGAAGAATCGCGCGAGGTTGGCTCAGGTCAACCGGATTTACTTCCCCTATTCCCCTATTCCCCTACTCCCCTACTCCCCTACTCCCTTACTCCCCTATTCCCCTCCTGCCTCACCTATAGACCCACTGTTCCGGCACCCGCACCGACACCGCCTCGCCCGGCTCGATGATTCCCGGCTTCTCGACCCAGGCGACGAGGCCGCGCAGGCGGCGGCCGTGTTTCGGGAAGGCCAGTTCGCCGGCCGCAAGGTCCGCCATCTGCGCGTGTTCGGCGACAGAGCGGCCGGCAAGCCGGCACGGCATGTTCTGGCCGTCGACCTTCAGCGTCGCGCCGCCCTTGAAGAACAGCATGGTGCCTGAGGGCAGCATCGACAGGCGCGGGACGCCGTCGAGGACGAGATTGGCGCCGATCCATTCGGGCGCGATGCGCTCGATGCCCATGCCCCCGGCAATGGCGGCGAGTTCGTCGGTGGCGACAATGGACACCTGCCGCTCGTTGCGCATCTCGGTGCCGCGCGGATACCACGGCTCGCGCCCGCCGGAGAAGCGCGTCTCGCCATAATGGAAGTCGCCGACGACGCCGCGAAAGTCGAGCGCGAGGCTGGCGACCTGTTGCGTGACGAAATCGCGTCCCGCCGCCTTCAGCACCATCGTGGCGGTTGCGGCGAACTTGCGCGCGGGGTGGATTTCGGGTTCGTCGTCTCGGCGGTCGAACAATTCGGCCATGCTGTCTGTCTCCGGCTGGAAACGGCTAGGTGACGCAGTTCCGGCGCGAAATCCAGTCAATTGCAGCGATGAGGGCATTCACGCGCGCGATGCGTCACATCATCCGCAGCAGCACGCCGCCGATCGAGTAGCCGGCGCCGAACGCGCACAGGAGGCCGAAATCGCCCGGCTCCATGTCGCGGTGGTTCTGTTCGAGCGCGATGATCGCGCCCGCGGCAGCCGTGTTGCCGAGATCCTCCAGCACCATCGGCGCGCGATCGTGGCCGACATCGTGGCCGAAGGAGAGCTTCAGGATCATCGCGTTCATGCGTGCATTGGCCTGATGCAGCCAGAAGCGGCGAATGTCCTGCGGCGTGTGGCCGTGCTCCTTGAGAAAATCGACGATGAACCGATGGCCGGCGACGGTCACTTCCTTGAAGACCTTGTTGCCGACCTGCTTGATCATGTTGCCTTCCATCGGGACGGCGGAAGGATCGTCGAGGCCGGCCCGATTGAGGAAGCCGAAATTGGTGCGGATGTTGTTCGAGAACTGCGTCCAGCTTCGCGTGTCGACGATCTCGAAGCGCCCGCGCCGCTCATCCGGCCCGTCGACGCCTTCGAGCAGCATGGCCGTCGAGGCGTCGCCGAAGATGAAATGGGTCTGCCGGTCGCGGAAATTCAAATGGCCGGTGATGATCTCGGGCGTGACGACGAGAACGCGGCGCTGCGCGCCGGTGCGCACGAGGTTGAACGCGACGTGGAGGCCCGCGGCGGCCGACGAGCAGCCGAGGCTCATGTCGAACGCCGCGCCGGACGTTCCGAGCTCCTTCTGGATCTCGATCGCCTGCGCCGGATAGGGCCGCTGCTGGTGCGAGGCGGCGCAGATGACCATGTCGACATCGGCGGGCTCGATGCCCGCGTCGGCGATCGCCTTGCGGCCGGACTTGGCGCCGAACTCCGCCATCACCGACAGCGCGTCGTCGTCACGCTCGCCGATGCGCGGCGTCATGCGGTGGGGGTCGAGAATGCCGTCGCGCGTATGGACGTGCCGGTTCTTGACGCCAGATGCGTAGACGATGAACTCGCTGTCGGATTTCGCCAGCGGCGCCTCGCCGCGCAACGCCCGCCTCGGATTTTCGAGGTCGACCCAGGCATTGAAGCTATCGACCAGTTCGTCGTTGGTGATGGTTTCGGTCGGAATCTCGGTTCCGATACCGCTGATGATGACGCGTTTCATGCTCGCTCGTTCGCCGGTAGATGGCCTCCGCAGATGGCCAGACTAAGCCGCACGCCTCTTCCCCCGCCGGCCGATCATGCAAGGTCGCGCAAGCAACCTTTATGCACGATTAAGGCAAACAGGATTTTGGTCAAAGCGTATCGAACAATCGCGTATGCGACAGGAAAACGCGACTTTCTCCACAGAAAGCCGAAGTCAGCTCCGCCGGACCGCCTTCGACAGGCTGCCGGAGACGTCGTCCATCGTATAGGGCTTCTGCAGGATCGTGTTGCCGTGCCAGGCTTCCGGCAGGCCAGCCTGTCCGTAGCCGGTGGCGAAGATGATCGGGATGCCCTTGGTCGCCAGTTCCTCGGCGACGGGGAAGACCAGTTCGCCGGCCACGTTGACGTCGAGAATGGCGACGTCTGCCTGAAGCGCCTGCGCCAGCATCTCCTGCGCCTTGGCGACGCGCATCGCCGGCCCGACGATAGTGCAGCCGAGATCGAGCAGCATGTCTTCCAGGTTGAGCGCGACCAGCGCTTCGTCCTCGACGACGAACACGCTCAGCCCCTCAAGTTCGCCCGCGGCGTCAGTCGACATGCTTGATCCTGCCATAGGATGAATACGGAATCGTCAGTGCACAGGCAAAGCCTTGCGGTTCATAGCGCGCATCGACCGCGCCGTTCAACTCTCCGCGCATGACGAGATTCATCATGCGCGAGCCGAAGCCGGTGCGCGACGGCGCGGAAACGGGCGGCCCGCCGGTCTCGCGCCAGTCGATCCGCAAATCGCCATTCGCCTCGTCGACCCGCCAGGCGAGATCGAGCCGGCCCGCCTCGCCGCTGAGCGCGCCGTATTTGGCCGCATTGGTCGACAATTCGTGCAGCACCATGGCGACCGCGATCGACGCCTTCGGGTTGAGGACGACCTCGGGCCCGGAGGTGGAGATGCGTGAGCCGTCATAATGGCCGAGCTCGTGGCCGACGAGGGACCGCATCGTGGTCGAATCCCAGGCCGTCTGCGAGAGAAGATTGTGCGCCTTGGAGAGCGCCACCAGCCGACCCTCGAAATCCTTGCGCGCGGTGACGAGGTCCGGCGCGGCGCGCAACGTCTGGGCTGCAATCGATTGCACCGTGGCTAGCGTGTTCTTGACGCGGTGGTTGAGTTCGTCGAGCAGAAGCCTTTGATGCTTCAGCGTCTTGACCGCTTCCGTGCGGTCCATGCCCTGGACGAAGACGCCGGTGATCTCGCCCTCCAGATTGCGCACCGCATCGTAGGAGAAATCGAGATAGCGCTCCTGCAGGTCGCCCGAGGCGGTCTGCAGCATGACGCGCGTGCCCTCGCCGCCGCGCGTCTCGCCGGTCGTGTAGACGTGGTCCAGCATTTCGATGAAGCCCTGGCCGGTGACCTCCGGCAGCGCGTCGGAAACCGGCTTGCCGATCACCTGCCGTCCGCCGATGAGGCGGGTATAGGCCTCGTTGGCGAAGGTGAAAACATGTTCCTCCCCCGTCAGCACCGCGATGAAGCCCGGCGCCTGCTCGAACATGCGGCGGAACTCGGCGCTTTCGGCCAAGAGGCTGCGATGGGCGCTCTCGGCCTCGCGCGCGCGCTCGACGAGTTGGGTCTCGGGCGAATAGCTGCGATAGGGCAGCGACGCCGCCTCGCGCAGCCGCACCACATCCGTCACGTCCACCGTGTTCTGCAGGAGAAAGGCGACGCTGCCCTCGTCATCCGTCAGCGGCACGTGGACCGCGGTCCAGTAGCGCTTTTCCATGCCGCCGCCCTGCGCGGCCGGGCGCGGAATGTCGTAGGGGATGTAGGCGATCGTGTCCGTCTCGCCGGTCGCGAAGACGCGTTCGAAAGAATCGCGCAAGGCCTTGCCGCTTTCGCCGTCGTTCGGAAAGACCTCGAAGAGGGAGCGGCCCTCGAGTTCGGGCAGCATGCGCATCACCGCCTTCTCATAGGCGGGATTGACCGCGACATAGCGATACTGCCTGTCGATGATCATGTAAGGGCTGGTGAGCCGGTGGAAGAGTTGCTTGAAGTCGATATTCGGCATGTTCCCTGAACGGCGTCGTGCGCCGCCAGCCCCTGACCCTCATTAAGCCCGGAAACTCTTCTGCCGACAAATGGTTCCGGCCGCCATAACAATTGTTTGCGGCCGGAACCCGATTTCGTGTGTCAGCGCGTCAGGCGCTTGTAGGTCATGCGATGCGGGTTGAGTGCATCCGGCCCGAGCCGTCGCACCTTGTCCTTTTCATATTCCTCGAAATTGCCCTCGAACCACTCGACATGGCTGTCGCCTTCGAAGGCGAGGATGTGCGTGGCCAGGCGATCGAGGAACATGCGATCGTGGCTGATGACCACGGCGCAGCCGGCGAAGTTTTCCAGCGCGTCCTCGAGCGCGGCCAGCGTCTCGGTGTCGAGATCGTTGGTCGGTTCGTCGAGCAGCAGCACGTTGCCGCCGGTCTTAAGCATCTTGGCAAGATGGACGCGGTTGCGCTGGCCGCCGGACAGATTGCCGACCTTCTGCTGCTGGTCGCCGCCACGGAAATTGAACGACGAGCAATAGGCGCGCGTGTTGGCCTCGTGCTTGCCGAGCTTGACCACCTCGGCACCCCCGGAAATCTCTTCCCAGACGGTCTTGGAGGGATCGAGCGCGTCGCGGCTCTGGTCGACATAGCCGAGCTTCACCGTCTCGCCGACGCGGATCGTGCCGTCGTCGGGCGTTTCCTGACCGGTGATCATCTTGAACAGAGTGGTCTTGCCGGCGCCGTTCGGGCCGATGATGCCGACGATCCCACCCGGCGGCAGGCGGAATTCCAGGCCCTCGATCAGAAGCTTGTCGCCGAACCCCTTGCTGAGCTTGTCGACCTCGATGACGACATTGCCCAGGCGCTCGCCATGCGGAATGACGATCTGCGTATCGGACGGCTTGCGGCTGTCGGCGGCGTCGAGAAGGTCCTGGAACGCCTGGATACGCGCCTTGGACTTGGTCTGCCGTGCCTTGGGGCTCGACTGAATCCATTCGCGCTCGCGGCTGATTGCGCGCTGGCGCGCATCGTCCTCTCGGCCCTCCTGCTTCATGCGCTTGGCCTTGGCTTCCAGATAGGCGGTGTAGTTGCCCTCATAGGGAATGCCCTTGCCGCGGTCGAGCTCGAGAATCCAGCCGGTGACGTTGTCGAGGAAGTAGCGATCGTGGGTGATCAGCATGACGGCGCCCTTATAGGCGCGCAGGTGCTTTTCGAGCCATGCGGTCGTCTCGGCGTCGAGATGGTTGGTCGGCTCGTCGAGGAGGAGAAGGTCCGGCTCGGACAGGAGCAGCTTGCACAGCGCGACGCGGCGCCGCTCGCCGCCCGACAGATTGGTGACGTTGGCCTCCTTGGGCGGGCAGCCGAGCGCTTCCATCGCCATCTCGACCTGCTGCTCGAGATCCCACAGATTGAGCCGATCCATGTCGTCCTGGAGCTTGGCGGCTTCATCGGCCGTCTCGTCGGAATATTCCATCATCAGTTCGTTGTAGCGATTGATGATGGCCGTTTTCTTGGCCACGCCATCCATGACGTTCTCGAAAACCGTCTTGGAATTGTCGAGTTCCGGCTCCTGCGCGAGGTAGCCGACGGTGGCGCCCTCGGCGAGCCAGGCTTCGCCCGACCAGTCCTTGTCGAGACCGGCCATGATCTTGAGCACGGTCGACTTGCCGGCGCCGTTCGGGCCCAGAATGCCGATCTTGGCATCGGGGTAGAACGACAGATGGAGGTTTTCGAGCACCTTCTTGGCGCCATAGGCCTTGGTCAGGCCGGACATATGATAGATAAACTGGCGTGCCATGGCGCGCGTCGAACTCCGTTCTTCGGGGTCGGGGGAATTTCGTTGCGCCGTATGTAGGTGAAACACGCGCCGGGAGCAATGCGGGCGATGGATCGCCCGCAGCTTGAGTTTCCCGCTTCATTCACTCTGGCTTGTAGATGCCTTCGTCCAGCGCCCAGATCGACATGCCCGCATCGCCCGCCTGCGGCTGGTAGCGTGATGCCCGGATCAACTCCAGTTGCTGCCTTGCGGCTACGGGAGCAATTGCCAGCGTCGCTTTCGCGGCATTGAGGCGGACCTGCATGTTTTGGTGGTCGTAGAGCGGTAGAAGCAGAATGCGCTGGTCGTTGCCCCGGCTCTTGAGTTCATTGAGCAGAGCGGTCTTCTGCTTGAACAAGCGATTGTATCGCGCAACGCCAGGACCGTTTAGCGAATCGTCCTGCTCGATGCCTATTTGAATGAAAACATCGATAAGATTGCGGTCGCTCATGCTGGCAAAATCAAGCTTTGTCATGGCTGCAAGACTCCATGCTCTCGAAGAGCCAGCATTCCAATTCGCATCCGTTCTTCCCAGCTTTTGCCATTGAGATAAACACGCGGCGACAGCCCTTGAAACAGCTCATTGGGCTTAGCGTACCATCCATTGATCTCCCAATGCTTTAGTCGGGGAATCCGTACGAGATTTTCAGGTCCTTCGATCCAATCAACTGGAAAGCTATCCCGTCGTGCAGCGGTCCGCTCCACTATGTGATGCACATCGTATCCTGCTTTGGGGTCGCGGACACCTGAACGCAACGTTTCAATGGATTTCGGGCCGTCGAAATAGGCACGGATGTCGGCAGCGGCACTCTCAGCGAGCCATGCATATCGGGCGACAAGCACTCCGAGCCGCAGCGCAACGGTTGCGCCCTCTATATATTGCGCGATGAGACGTGCAACCTGATGCCGTTGCCGACCGCTTGAAGGTCGCTCCTCCGGCAGTTCCGGCAGGTCGTGACTGACCCGATGAACCTGCGCCTCGAAACTATCGCCTTCAGCAACCCACCTCCCGCCATGCCGATGACCGCGAGGCACGCGCGGCTGGTCCGGATTGAAACGCCGCAGTTCAAGCAAGTGACGGACTGCGGCGCCTTTGAATAAGAAGGTCAGTCCGCGAAGTTGCGCACAGGTGATGATTGTTCGATCAAGGTTGATTGCTCTGCTGTGGTTCATGGCTCCTCGCGCGCTGCTACACGCCAAGGATGCATCCGTTTTCCAAGGGGTGGATAAGTTCGGGCGTCGCCGTCCCCCGCCCGCACTTTCCATCCGCACCATGATCGGTTAGAGGGAGCGCCCTTCCCTCACCCGCCCGGATCGCGCGTCTTGCGCCGGGGCGGCGCATTTCATGATGAGACCCCATGTCCACTACCGCCTGCGGCATCGATTTCGGCACCACCAACTCGACCGTCGGCCTGTGCGAGCGCGGGGCAGAGCCGCGGCTGATCCCGCTCGAGGGGCATCATCTGACGATCCCGTCCGCGCTGTTCTTCAGCCTGGAGGACGGCGGCACCTATTTCGGCCGGGCAGCGGTGTTTGAATACATGGACGGTGCGGAAGGCCGGTTCATGCGGGCGCTGAAGTCGATCCTCGGCACGTCGCTGATGAAGGAGACGACGCAGGTCGGGCGCAACCGCATGACTTTCGAGGGCCTGATCGGGCGCTACTTGCGCCATCTGCGCGAGGGGATCGAAGGACAGGAAGGCGGCGTGCCGGAGGCCGTCGTGCTCGGCCGCCCCGTGCGCTTCATCGACGAGGACGACGCGGCGGATGGCGAGGCGCAAGGCCAGCTCGAGGCGGCGGCGCGCGCGGAGGGCTTTTCGCATATCGAATTCCAATTCGAGCCGGTGGCCGCCGCGCTCCATTACGAGCGGCTGATCGATGGCGAGGAACTCGCGCTGGTGGTCGACATCGGCGGCGGCACGTCGGACTTTTCCGTGCTGCGCCTGTCGCCCGAGCGCGCCCGCGACCTCGACCGGTCGAGCGACATCCTGAGCACGGCCGGCGTCCATGTCGGCGGCACGGATTTCGACCGGCACCTCAACATCGCAAAGGCGATGCCGCATTTCGGGCTCGGCTCCGGCACGAAGGACGGCAAGCGCCAGTTGCCGGTCTGGTATTTCAACGACATGGCGACCTGGCACCGCATCAACACGCTCTACACGCCGAAGAACGCGCGCGACGTGCAGGCGCTGACGCGCGAGGCGGCGGAGCCGGAAAAGCTCGACCGCTACGCGCATCTCCTCAAGCACCGCTCCGGCCATCGGCTGGCGGCGGAGGTGGAAAAGGCCAAGATCGCGCTGACCGAGGAAGACGCGACACGCATCGCGCTCACCGAACCCGGCCTCAGCCTTGATATCGCGGTGAGCCGCGTTGAGTTCGACGAGGCGACGGCCGAGCTCGTCTCGCGCATCGGCGCGTCGATCGAGGACGCGCTGGCGAAGGCGAGCGTCGGCGCGGACGACATCTCGACCGTCATCCTGACCGGCGGCGGCGCGCTGGTGCCGGCCGTGCGCGCGGCGGCGGAGACCCGACTGCCCGGCGCGCGCTTCACCGCTGCCGACCAGTTCGGCGCCGTCGGCCTCGGGCTCGCGATCGACGCCGCGCGCCGGTTCGGCTGACGATCAAACTCTCGCCACGGTCGTCGCGCAGGGGAAGTGGATGCGGGGACACGAAGTGAATCGACGATCCATCACCCTTTGCGCGCTGATCGCCTCGGCCGTGCTGGCATCCGCCTGCCAGTCCGGCGACGTCGCGGGCGCGGGCACCGACTTGGCTGCCGCGCCGGCCTTCATCGGCCCGATGCAATGCACGACGCGCCTGCCCTCCGGTCCCCCGCCAAAACCCGAGCGCCTGTCCGCCTTCGGCACCGCGACGGCATGGAACGTCGGCAAGAATGTCGGCCGCGGCGCGATCACGAGTGCGGGCACCATGGTCGCTGGCCCCGTCGGCGGCGCGGTGGCGGGCACGGTGGCGGCGCGTGCGCTGCCGTCCGAATTCGACATTCGCGGGACCTGGCAGGCGACCGACGGCGCGCCGAATTGCGGCTGCACGCTGACGATCCAGACGCAATCGAGCTGGAGCGGCGCCAATCCCGAGCGCGGCACCGCGCAGTCCTCCGGCTGCCGCAACTCTGGTCTCGCCAACGCCAATGACTGGCGGCTCGACGAGACGATGACCGGGCTCGACGCCGAGGTCCTGCTCTATGCCACGAACGGCAACCGCATCGCGGTCCTGAAGCGCGACGGGCCCGACTACTATTCCGGCCAGCTCTCCAACGGCACGCCGATCACGCTCTGGCGCCAACGATAATTTCTGGACCATCGCACCCCGAGGACGTAGAGCGGGCAACCAGATGCGAGGCCTGACATGATCCCTTGGGTGGAACTCGATTCCGCGGAAACACCGGGCGGGAAAGAACGCTTGCGCTTGAAGCAGCGCGGCACCGAATTCTCCATCATGCTCGGCGCCAACGAACTCATGAACAGCCGCCTCTCCGGCTCGGAGGAGGCATTGGCGACGCTGACGCAGGAGCGTCTTGCAGGCGTCGCGAGGCCGTCGATCCTGATCGGCGGGCTCGGCATGGGCTTTACCCTGCGCGCCGCGCTCGCGGTGTTTCCAAAGGATGCCCGGATCGATGTGGTCGAACTCGTTCCCTCCGTCGTGAGCTGGGCGCGGGGCCCGATGGCTGAACTCCATGCCGGAAGCCTCGACGACCCGCGCGTGACCATCATCGAGAGCGACGTCGCGAAAATCATCGGCAGGGCGAATGCCGCCTACGATGCCATCCTGCTCGACGTCGACAACGGCCCCGAAGGACTGACGGTCGAGGCCAATGACGCGCTTTACTCCCATCGCGGCCTCGCCGCCGCACGCGCGGCGCTGAAGCCGGGCGGCATCCTCGCCGTCTGGTCGCAGGGGCCGGATGCGCGCTTCGCCGCACGGCTGCGCCAGTCCGGCTTCGATGTCGAGGAAATGCGCGTGCGCGCCAGCCGCTCCAAGCGCGGCGCACGCCACATCATCTGGTTGGCGAAAACGCCTGGCTGACCCCTCATTTCTGCATGGTGCGCTTGCAGCAGGCCGCATTGTCGCCGCGCGACCACGTCATTAGCCTTGCTGAGTGCGTCGGGAGGAGCCGCACGCCGCATTCCTTCTTCAGGTGGACCCTCCCATGCACGACGCTTCCGCGACCATCGCCGCGCCTGCCGACATTCCCGCCGGCGAACTGGCCGCCACCAACGTTCCGCTGACGATCCTCGCGCTCGCCATGGGCGGCTTTGCGATCGGCACGACCGAATTCGCGGCGATGAGCCTCCTGCCCTATTTCGCCGCCGGGCTCGGCGTCTCCGAACCGATGGCCGCGCACGCGATCAGCGCCTATGCGCTCGGCGTCGTCGTCGGCGCCCCGATCATCGCGGTCCTGTCGGCGCGTCTGCCGCGCAAGTTCCTGCTGATCGCGCTGATGGCGGTGTTCGGCATCGCCAACTGCCTCAGCGCGATTTCGCCCTCCTATGGCTGGCTGATCGGTTTCCGGTTCCTCAGCGGCCTGCCGCATGGCGCCTATTTCGGCGTCGCGGCCCTTCTGGCCGCCTCGCTCGTGCCGCGAACCAAGAGGGCGCAGGCCGTCTCGTCCATCATGCTCGGCCTGACGGTCGCGATGATCTTCGGCGTCGCGCTCGCAACCTTCATCGGCCAGCACGCCGGCTGGCGCTGGGGCTTCGCGCTCCCCGGCCTCCTGGCACTTGGCACGATGGCGATGATCGCCGCCTTCGCGCCCACTGACCGCGGCGATGCCGCGGCGAGCCCGATGCGCGAACTTTCGGCATTGAGGAACCGCCAGGTGTGGCTGACGCTCGCCACCGGCGCGGTCGGCTTCGGCGGCTTCTTCGCGGTCTATTCCTTCACCGCCTCGACGCTGCTCGAAGTCACCCGCGTCGACGCCTGGGTCGTCCCGCTCGTCATCGCCGTCTACGGCGTCGGCATGACGCTCGGCACGATCGCCGCCGGCCGCGCCGCCGACCGCAATTTGATGGCGACGCCGGTCTGGTTCATGCTGGCGAGCGCGGCGTCGCTGACGCTGTTCCCCTTCGCCGCCGGCAATGTCTGGACGATCAGCGCGGTGATCCTGCTGATCGGCTTCTTCGGCAGCCTCGGCGCAGTGCTGCAGACGCGCCTGATGGATGTCGCGCAGGACGCGCAGACGCTCGCCGCCGCGCTCAACCACAGCGCCTTCAACGCCGCCAACGCGCTCGGCCCCCTTCTCGCCGGCATCGTCATCACCATGGGCTACGGCTTCCCGTCCGCCGGTTTCGTCGGAACCGCGCTCGCCTTGATGGGGCTCGGCATCTGGCTCTATGCCTGGCGGGACGCCAGCCGCCAGGCCTGATCCGTCAGGCCTGCGCCAACTGGCTGCGGTGCGCCCAGCCGGTCATCCGCATTTCGAGCCACGCCATGACGGCGTACATCGCGATGCCCTCGACGGCGAGCATGATCAGCCCCGCCCAGACCAGCGGCACGTTGAACTGCGACTGGGCGGCGAGCATCATGTGCCCGAGGCCTGAATTCGCCGCCACGGTCTCCGCGATCACCGAGCCGACGAAGGCGAGCGTGATCGCGATCTTCAGCGAGCCGAAGAAATAGGGCATCGAGCGCGGGATGCCGACCTTCAGCATGATGTCCATCTTCTTGGCGCCGAGCGCCCGCAGCACGTCCTCCATCTCCGGCTCGATCGTGGCAAGCCCAGTCGCGACGTTCACCACGATCGGAAAGAACGCGATGAGGAACGCCGTCAGCACCGCCGGGATCGTGCCGATGCCGAACCAGATGACGAGGATTGGCACCACCGCGACCTTGGGAATGGCGTTGAAGCCGATCATCAGCGGATAAAGCCCCGCATAGATGAAGCGCGACCAGCCGATGGCGATGCCGAGTCCTAGCCCGAACACCACGGCGAGAATGAAGCCGACGGTGGTCGTGTAAAGCGTCTGCAGCGAGTTTTTCCAGATCGCAGGCCAGAACTGGATGATGGCTTCCAATATGCGCGTCGGCGCCGGCAGGATGAATTGCGGGATCGCGAAGGCGCGCACGACCAGTTCCCACACGATGAAAAGGCCGGCGGTGTAGAGCCAGGGGGCGAGCTTGATCCAGTTGATGTTGGAGGTGGTCATGCTGCGCTCCTTTTGTCGGGCGTCGCGTAGAAGCACCCCCACTCCGTCCCTTCGGGCCACCTCTCCCCCTGCCCGGGGGAGAGGAACCCAAGCTGGAAAAGCGCTGGCATTGCGGCAGGCTTTTCCTCTCCCCCGGGCAGGGGGGTCCGGAGGACGGGCGAGACCCGCGGCTCGCCCCGGCAAGGTGGCCCGAAGGGACGGAGTGGGGGTGCTTGCACAGCGGCACTCAAGATCATCACGCCGCCTTCCTTGCATCGGCAATATTGCCGCGCAATTCGTGCACCACGTCGTTGAAATCCGCCTGGTAGAGCAGTTCCAGCTCGCGCGGTCGTGCGAACGGAACCGTCCGCTCCTTGGTGATCCGCCCCGGCCGCGCGCTCATGACGAAGATGCGGTCCGCCAGGAACACCGCCTCGCGCAGATCGTGCGTGACGAGCACGATGGTGACGCCCTGCGCGGCGTGGAGGTCGCGGATGACGCACCACAATTCCTCGCGCGTGAACGAATCCAGCGCGCCGAACGGCTCGTCGAGCATTAAGAGGTCCGGCTCGTGGATCAGCGCGCGGCAAAGGTTCGCGCGCTGCTGCATGCCGCCGGAAAGCTGCCAGGGAAACTTCTCGCCGAAGCCCTTGAGACCTACAGTCTCCAGAAGTTTCTCCGCCTTGGCGACGTACTCGACCTTGTGCTTGCGCAGGCGCTTGCGGTGCCGGTCGACGACCTCGAGCGGCAGGAGGATATTGTCGAGCGTGGTGCGCCACGGCAGCATGGTCGGATTCTGGAACGCCATCCCGACGATCGACACCGGCTTCGTCACCCGCTCGCCGGCGACCGTGACCTGCCCCGCCTGCGGGATGTAGAGCCCGGTAACGAGCTTCATCAGCGTGGATTTGCCGCAGCCCGACGGGCCGACGACGGCCGCAAACTCGCCCTTGGCGATGTCGAGCGTCAACCCCTCGACGGCGAGCAGGCCATCAGCGCCGCCATAGCGCATGTCGACGTCGTTGATGGTGACGAGTGGTTGGGTCATGGAATCAAACCAGATTGATGAACGTCATTGCCCTACGGCGCCCCCCTCTGGGCTGCCGCCCATCTCCCCCGCGAGGGGGGAGATCACGCACGGCGAGGACGAGAATGATCTCCCCCCTTGCGGGGGAGATGTCCGGCAGGACAGAGGGGGGCGCCGTAGGACGCAACGCCGGACTGCTACTGCAGCATCCGCTCTTCCTTGGCAGGCAGGAACGAAGCATCGAACACCGCTGCGCCGTCCACATTGCCCTTCAGCCCCATCGAGACCTTCAGATACTCGATCGACTGCGCGAGCTTCGCGTCGTCCACGCCACCGAACCCGTTTTCCTGCACGTAGGCCGTGTTGATGTTGAGCTCGTTCGCCATTTCAAGACGTTCGAGCTCGATCTCTTTGGTGAGGATTTCGTTTCGCTTCATCACCGCCTCGACGCCCGCGGCCGGATCGGCAACGGCGTCGGCGAAGCCCTTGGCGAGCGCGCGCAGGAAGCCCTTCACGGCATCCGGATTTTCAGCGGCGAAGTCCGTGTTGACGAGGATCGAGTTGCCGTAGAGGTCGAGCCCGTTCTCGGCCATCAGGATCATCGAGATGTCTTCCTCGTCGACGCCCTGCGCTTTGAGGTTGAGCACCGAGGAGAAGGCGAAGCCGAAGATGCCGTCGACCTGGCCCTGCGCCAGCATCGGCTCGCGGACGGGGAAGCCGACGCTCTCGATCGTCACCTTGCTCTCGTCGATACCGGCGGCCTCGACGAAGGCCGGCCACTGGGCGAACGCGCCGTCCGGCGGCGGCGCGCCGAGCTTCTTACCCTCGACCGATTTCGGGTCTTCCGTCACGCCCTGGCTCTTGCGGCCGATGATGGCGAAGGGCGGGCGCTCATAGACGACCATCACCGCCTTGACCTTCTGCGCCGGGTCCTCGTCGAGGAACTTGATCAGCGAATTGATATCGCCGAAGCCCATCTGGTAGGTGCCGGTTGCCACGCGCGGAATCGCCTCGACCGAGCCGTTGCCCGAATCGATCGTCACGTTCAGGCCCTCGGCCTCGAAGTGCCCGTTGTCCTGCGCGAGGAAGAAGCCGGCCGCCGGGCCCTCGAACTTCCAGTCGAGCGTGAAATTGATGTCGGTGGCCTGCGCTGCCGCGGGCATCGTAGCGGCGAAACCGCCGATCGCGGTTGCAGCCAAAAGCGTGAACAAACGTCTTGTTATCATTGTCGGAACCCCTCTGGCGCCTTTGTCTTTGAAGCCACCATAAAAGCGCTCGCCCACAACCTTGGCAAGCAACTTTTGCCCAAGACTTGATCAAAATTGTGCATTGCACAGCGTCTGCGCATTTGCGGGGGCGGACGCTTCTCAAGAAGAGGCGGCATCTATAGCCTGCCACTTTCCAGCAGGAGCCCGCCGCATGGCCTTCACTACCACGATCACCCACCCCTCGCCGACCGGCGCGACGCTGAACGTTCATGTCCGCGAGGCCGAGGGCGAAGCGCGCGGCGTCATCCAGGTCAATCACGGCATGGCCGAACACGCCGACCGCTACGCGCGCTTCGCCGACGCCATGGCGGCCCATGGCTTCCACGCCTATGCGCACGACCATCGCGGCCATGGCCGGACGACCGCGCCCGGCGCACCGCTCGGCCATTTCGGCACCGAGCCGGCGCATGGCAAGGTGCTGGGCGACGTCGATGCGGTGCACGACCTCATCGCGCGCAACCATCCCGGCCTGCCGGTTATCCTCTTCGGCCATTCGATGGGCGGGCTGGTCGCTCTGAACTATCTGATGGGGCATTCCGCGCGCGTCGCGGCCGCCGCCATCTTCAACGCCAATTTCGCCGCCGGCGCTCTTGGTCGCGCGGCGCAGGCGATCCTCGCCTGGGAACGCTTCCGTCTCGGCTCGGACGTGCCCTCGCACATGCTCCCGAAGCTCACCTTCCAGGCCTGGGGCAGCAAGGTGCCGAATGCGAAGACGGGCTTCGACTGGCTGTCGCGCGACGAGGCGGAAGTCGCGAAGTATGTCGCCGATCCGCTTTGCGGCTTCGACGTGTCGGTCGCGACATGGCGGACGGTGTTCGACTTCGTCTTCCGCGGCGCCGACGACCGCAACTTCACCATCATCCCGCGCGACCTGCCGGTCCTGCTCGTCGGCGGGCAAAGGGACCCGGCGACGGACGGCGGCAAGGCGGTCGAAAAGCTGGCCGCGCGGATGCAGGCGATGGGCTTTTCGAATCTGCAATCAAGGATTTACGCCGAGACCCGCCACGAATCCCTGAACGAGATCAATCGCGACATCATCACCGCCGACTTCGCCGAATGGGCGCGCGGCACCGTGGCCTGATCCAAGCCGGGTTCCGTGACGCGGCCCGGTCTGCTACGCAGGCTGGAAACGAGGGAGCCCAGCGTAAATTTCATGTCCCAGCCGCCGCTCAAGGGCGTTCGCGTCATCGAACTCGCCCGTATTCTCGCCGGACCATGGGCCGGCCAGGTGCTCGCCGATCTCGGCGCCGACATCATCAAGATCGAGAACCCGGACGGCGGCGACGACACGCGCAAATGGGGCCCGCCCTTCGTCATGGGCCATGACGGCACCAATTTGTCGGCCGCCTATTATCACTCGACCAATCGCGGCAAGCGCTCCGTCGCCATCGACTTCTCGACGCCGGAAGGCGCCGAGCAGGTCCGCAAGCTGGTCGCGACCGCCGACGTGATGATCGAGAATTTCAAGGTGGGAGGCCTGAAGAAGTACGGCCTCGACTATGAGAGCCTGAAGGCGATCAACCCGCGCCTCGTCTACTGCTCGATCACCGGATTCGGGCAGGACGGGCCCTACGCGCCGCGCGCGGGCTACGACTTCATCATCCAGGGCATGTCCGGCATGATGTCGATCACCGGCGAGCCGGGCCGCGAGCCGCAAAAGGCCGGCGTCGCCATTTCGGACATCTTCACCGGGCTCTATTCCGTCATCGCCATTCAGGCGGCACTGCGCCACGCCGAGGCGACCGGCGAAGGCCAGCACATCGACATGGCGCTGTTCGACACGCAGGTCTCGGTGCTCGGCAACCAGAATTTGAACTATCTCGTCTCCGGCAATCCGCCGAAGCAGATGGGCAACGCCCACATGAACATCGCGCCCTATGAGGTGCTGCCCTGCAAGGACGGCCATTTCATCCTCGCGGCCGGCAATGACGGCCAGTTCCAGCGCTTCTGCAAGGTGGTCGGGCTCGACCATCTGGCGACCGATCCGGACTTCGCCACCAACCCCGCGCGCGTCGTCAATCGCGACCGGCTGCGCGCGACGATGATCGAGACGCTCGCGACGTGGACGCGCGCCGACCTCCTGCCCAAGCTCGACGCGGCGGCGGTGCCGGCAAGCCCGATCAACAACATCGCGGAAAGCTTCGCCGATCCGCAGACCATCGCGCGCGGCATGCGCATGGACCTCGACGATGGCCACGGCAACAAGTTGCCCTCCGTGCGCGCCCCGATGCTGATGTCGGCGACGCCGCTGGAATATGAACGACCCTCGCCGCGTCTTGGCGAGCATACGGACGAAGTGCTGAAGGAAATCGAGGAGAACGCGAAATGAGGACTGGCGGACAACTGATCGTCGATGCGCTGGAAGCGAATGGCGTCGAGCGCATCTATTCGGTGCCGGGCGAAAGCTACCTCGCCGTCCTCGACGCCCTCTACGATTCCAAGATCGAGAACATCGTCTGCCGCCAGGAAGGCGGCGCGGCGATGATGGCCGATTGCGAAGGCCGGATGACCGGCAGGCCCGGCATCTGCTTCGTCACGCGCGGACCCGGCGCCACGAATGCCTCGGCCGGCGTTCACATCGCTCAGCAGGATTCCAACCCGATGATCCTGTTCGTCGGCCAGATCGCCCGCGACATCAAGGAGCGCGAGGCATTCCAGGAGGTCGACTACAAGGCGTTCTACGGGTCGATGGCGAAGTGGGTCGTCGAGATCGACGATGCACGGCGCATCCCCGAACTCGTCACCCGCGCCTTCGCGGTCGCGACCTCGGGCCGTCCCGGCCCTGTCGTCGTCGCGCTGCCGGAGGACATGCTGACCGACGAGGTGGAGGCGCCGAAGCCCCTGCCCTATACGCCGGTCGAGACCCGTCCCGGTCAGCCCGAGATGGACCGCCTCGTCGAGTTGCTCGAAGGCGCGGAGCGTCCCTTTCTCGTCCTCGGCGGCACGCGCTGGACGGAAGAAGCAGTCAAGCAAATCTGCGCCGGCATCTCGAAATGGAAGCTGCCGGTCGGCTGCTCCTTCCGCCGCCAGACGCTCTGCGACCAGTTGCACGACTGCTATGCCGGCGACATCGGCATTGGCGCCAACCCGAAACTCGCCAGCTACATCAAGAATGCCGACGTCGTGCTCTTGATCGGCTGCCGCTTCGGCGAAATGCCTTCGGCGGACTACACGCTCCTGAAAAGCCCCTACCCCGACCAGAAGCTCGTCCACGTCTTTCCAGACCCGGAAGAACTCGGCCGCGTCTTCCGGCCGGAACTGGCGATCAACGCGTCCAACACGGCCTTCGCCGAGGCCTTCTCGCAAACCTCCCCCTCTGCCACGCCCGCCTGGGCGAACCGCACGGAAGAACTCCACCAGAGCTATCTCGACTGGTCGACCCCGCCGACCGACGGCGCCGGTGCCGTCAAGATGGGCCCGGTCATGGCGTGGCTGGAGGAGAACCTGCCCGAGGACGTGATCGTCGCCAATGGCGCCGGCAATTTCGCCACCTGGATGCACCGCTTCCACCGCTATCGCCGCTTCAACGGCCAGGCCGCGCCGACATCGGGCTCGATGGGCTACGGCGTTCCCGCCGGCGTCGCCGCCAAGGGCCTGTTTCCCGAGCGCGAGGTTATCGTGTGGGCCGGCGACGGCGATTTCCAGATGCACGGCCAGGAATTCGCCACCGCCATCCAGTACGACCGCCCGATCATCGTCGTCATCTTGAACAACGGCATCTACGGCACGATCCGCATGCACCAGGAACGCGACTACCCCGGCCGCGTTTCCGGCACGACGATGAAGAACCCCGACTTCGCCGCGCTCGCCCGCGCCTATGGCGGCCACGGCGAGATCGTCGCGACGACGGAGGAATTCGCCGACGCCTTCCTTCGCGCGCGGGAAAGCGGCAAGCCGTCGATCATCGAAGTCCGGCTCGATCCGGAGGCGATCACGCCGACGAAGACGCTGACGCAGATTCGGGAAGGAAAGTGACGCGGATCAAGCCGCGTCGAAATCCAGCACCAGCTTCTTCGACGTGGGCCGCGTCTGGCAGGCGAGGGTGAAGCCGGCTTCGATTTCCCAGGGCTGCAGCGAATAGTTGACGGCCATCTCGGCCTCGCCTTCCACCACCCGGCAGCGGCAGGTGCAGCACATGCCGTTGGCGCAGGAATAGGGAAGTTCGAGCCCCTTGCGATGCGCCGCGTCGAGCACGGTGGCGTCCTGGTCGATCATGTCGAAGGACCGCCGCACGCCGTCGACGACGACTTCGATGGCGATGCCGTCCTGCGCGGCCTGTTCGGCTTGCGCCGAGCGCGGGCGCGGCTTGGGCGCGTCGCCCGAGGGCGTGAAGCGCTCGAAGCGCACCTTGTCGGCGTCGACGCCGAGCGCCGTCAGTTCCGCCGAGACGCTGTCGATCATCTCGCCGGGGCCACACAGGAAGATGCCGTCCGCCGCCAGCGGGTCGATCGCGCCGCGCGCGGCAAGCTCGCGGATGCGCGCGCCGTCGATGCGCCCGTTGAGAAGTTCCACGTCCTGCGTCTCGCGCGAGAGCACATGGATGAGGCTGAAGCGGCGCATGTGCCGGTCCTTCAGATCCTCGAGTTCTTCGAGGAACATGATCTGGTCGGAGGCGCGGTTGCCGTAGATCAGCGTGATCGTGCTGCCCGGCTCGTGGCCGAGCACGGTGCGCGCGATGGAGAGCATCGGCGTGATCCCCGACCCTGCGGCGATCAGGATGTAGTCGTGCCGCTCGCCGACGAGCGAGGTGAAGCGCCCTTCCGGCGGCATGACGCGAATGATGTCGCCGATGGAAAGCGTCTCGTTGACGAAGGACGAAAAGCGCCCGTCCGCCACGCGCTTGACGCCGACACGTAAGTGCGGGTCACCCGGCGCCGAGCAGATCGAATAGGACCGCCGCGCCTCCTTGCCGTCGATCTCTGTCGAGAGCGTCAGGTACTGGCCCGGCTTGAAGGCGAAGACCTCGCGCAAATCGTCCGGCACGTCGAAGGCGACGGCGACGGAATCGGGCGTCTGCCGCTCGATGCCGGAAACCTTCAAATCGTGAAAACGCGGCGCCATCGGGACCTCAGATGCATTTGAAATAGTCGAACGGCTCGCGGCACGACGTGCAGCGATAAAGCGCCTTGCAGGCGGTCGAGCCGAACTCGGAAACGCGCTCGGTCTCGGGCGAACCGCATTGCGGACAGGCGACGACCGTCTCGCCGAAGAGCGAGCGGATCGAGTTGGAGCCATTGACCGGCGGCGCGATGCCGTAGGCCTTGAGCTTTTCGCGGCCTTCGTCGGTGATCCAGTCCGTCGTCCAGGCTGGCGAGATGACGCGTTCGACACGGGCTTCGAAGCCGGCGTCGAGGAGCGCGGATTCCACGGCGAGTTCGATGGCGAGCACGGCCGGGCAGCCCGAGTATGTCGGCGTGACCTTGGCGACTGCCACGCCGTCGATGATGTCGACGGAGCGCAGGATGCCGAGATCGGCGACGGTCACGCAGGGCACTTCCGGGTCGAGCACCGCGGCTGCGGCAGCGTAGGCGCGGCGTTGGGCATCCGGCGAAGGGTAGCTCTCTACGTTGCCCCCCTCTGGGCTGCCGCCCATCTCCCCCGCGAGGGGGGAGATCAGTCTCGTCGCCGAAACCGCGTGATCTCCCCCCTCGCGGGGGAGATGGGCGGCAGCCCAGAGGGGGGCGCTGTCCCGCAGTTCTGGCCGGGTATCACTCACCACACCGCCCCCGGAAACGTCCGCTGCATGTACTGCAGATCCGCAAGCAGATACCCCATCGCCTCGCCATGCCGCCCATCACGCCCGCCACGTTGCGCAAACGGCGCCGTCGGCATGTCCAGAAACGCCTCGGCGAAGATCGTCGCCATTGTCCGGTCGAAGGACTGGCGCAACGCTGCCGGGTCCGGCGCGATGCCCGCTTCCACCATCGCCCGCGTCACATCGTCGGCGTCGAACACCTCGTCGACGTAAGGCGCCAGATCCTCCACCGCCTGCTTCATCCGGGCCGAGCTTTCCTCGGTGCCGTCGCCGAGCCGGATCACCCACTCGCCCGCATGGCGGATGTGGTAGGCGACCTCCTTGACGGCCTTGGCGGCGATGCCGGCCAGCGTCTCGTCTTTCGAAGTCGCCATGGCGCGCCACATCGGCTCCATGAAGGCGGCGAAAGTGAGCTGGCGCAGCATGGTGTGCGCGAAGTCGCCGTTCGGCCGCTCGACCATCAGGCAGTTGGTGTATTCGCGCTCGCGCCGCAGATACGCGAAATCGTCTTCCGTGCGGCCCCTGCCCTCGATGTCGGCGGCATACTGGTAGAGCGCGCGCGCTTGGCCGATCAGGTCCAGCGCCATGTTCGGCATGGCGAGGTCTTCCTCGAGCATCGGCGCATGGCCGCACCATTCCGAGAGGCGGTGGCCGAGGATCAGATGGTCGTCGGCAAGCCGCACGACGAAGGCGAGAAGCGCGTCCTTCGCCATCACATGTGCCCCACTTCGTCGGGGATCTTGTAGAAGGTCGGGTGACGGTAGACCTTGGAAGCCGCCGGCTCGAAATTCTCGTCCTTGTGCTCGGGATCGGAGGCGGTGATCGCCGCCGACGGCACGACCCAGATGGAAACGCCCTCGCCGCGCCGGGTATAGACGTCACGCGCGGCGTTCAGCGCCATCACCTCGTCGGCCGCGTGGACCGAGCCGCAATGCTTGTGCGACAGGCCGTTGCGCGGCCGGATGAAGACTTCCCAAAGCGGAATTTCGTTCTTCGCCATCTCTCTCACTCCGCTGCGATCTTCGCCGCCGCGCGGCGGGACTTGCGCTTTTCGGCATGGGCGAGCGCGGCTTCGCGCACCCATTCCCCGTCCTCCCAGGCTTTCTTCCGCGCCGCGATGCGCTCCTTGTTCATAGGGCCGCCGCCCTTGACCACGCGCCAGAACTCGTCCCAGTCGATCGCGCCGAAATCGTAGTGCCCACGCTCCTCGTTCCATTTCAGGTCCGGGTCGGGCAGCGTCAGGCCGATGAACTCGGCCTGTGGCACGGTCGAATCGACGAATTGCTGGCGCAATTCGTCATTTGTGAAGCGCTTGATCTTCCAGGCCATCGACTGGTCGCCATGCTGGCTGTCGCCGTCATGCGGGCCGAACATCATCAGCGACGGCCACCACCAGCGGTTCAGCGCGTCCTGCGCCAGTTCCTTCTGCTCGGGCGTGCCCTGCGCGAGCGTCATCATGATCTCGTAGCCCTGGCGCTGGTGGAAGCTTTCCTCCTTGCACACGCGGATCATCGCGCGCGCATAGGGGCCATAGGAGCAGCGGCAGAGCGGGATCTGGTTCATGATCGCCGCGCCGTCGACCAGCCAGCCGATCGCGCCAATATCGGCCCAGGTCAGCGTCGGATAGTTGAAGATGGAGGAATATTTCGCCTTGCCCGAGATCAGCTCCTCGGTCATCTGCTCGCGGGAAACGCCCAGCGTCTCGGCGGCGGAATAAAGATAGAGGCCGTGCCCGCCCTCATCCTGCACCTTGGCGAGCAGCGCCGCCTTGCGCTTCAGCGACGGGGCGCGGGTGATCCAGTTGCCCTCGGGCAGCATGCCGACGATCTCGGAATGCGCGTGCTGGCCGATCTGGCGGATCAGCGTGCGGCGATAGCCCTCCGGCATCGGATCGTTGGGCTCGATCTTCTCCTCGGCGTCGATGCGCGCCTGGAAGGCGGCGAGGAAGGCTTCATCCTCGGTCGTCTCGGTTTTCGCGCCGATCAGGCCCTGGCTGTACATGGCAAATCCTCCGTGATCGGATACGATCCGATTTCGGATATGTAACAAAAAATCGGCGTGACGACAAGTTTTCGTAACGCATTTTTCGGGAGGGGCTATGAGAGCTTTTGGCATCGACGAGGCAGAGCATCTGATGCGCACGATGTTCGCGCCATGGGTGGGCGAACTGAACCTGAAGGCGATCGCCTTCGACGCGGCGGGCGGAGACTTCCTGTTGCCGGCCAATCCGCGCATCGTCCATGGCGGCGGCGTCGTCTGCGGCCAGGCGACCGCTTCGGCTGCCGACACGGTCGCGGTCATGGCGCTGTCGGCGCTGAACGGCCGGTTCCGCGTCTGCACCACGGTCGACCTGACGACGCATTTCATCAGGCCGCTGAAGCCGGGAGACGTGAACATCCGCGTCGACATCCTCTCCAACGGCAAGCGCATGGCTTACGTGCGGATCGAGATGCGCGCGAAGGGTGATACCCGCGTTGCCGTGAGCGCCACCGGCGCGTTTGCCTATATGGAAAACTGATCGACGGGCTCGATGAAGCCCGCCGCCTCCAGTTCGCCGAAAAGCCCCCGCGCATCCTGTTCGATCCGGTTGGGGTCGGTGTCGGGAAAGGCGGCCGCAAGGATTTCGACGGCGTCGTTCGGCGAGGTCGGCTCGGCGAGCAGGTTCCAGACGCCGGTGCCGATGGCGTTGAGATGGTAGATCGCGACGCCTTCTCCATCGGCCAGGAAGAGATCTCCTTCGACCTGCCGCAACTCGATGCCGACGACCTGGCGGAACCGCTGGTCGCCCGGGCGGGGCGGCCGGCCGGCCTCAACCGGCGCTTGCGATGGCGAAGCGACGCCCTGCGGCAGACCATCGGTCGAGACCGGCCAGCGTCGGAACCGGTCTTCGATCAGGCTCGCCGCGTCCTCGAGGTCGCTATAGGTG
>JACVCH010000007.1 GCA_016742175.1 Rhizobiaceae bacterium | reverse complement strand
CACGCCCATGGGGGTGACGGCGGTGGTGGCGGGCGTGGTGGAGGCGCAAGGGGCGGTGATGGCGGCGGCGGCGACAATAGCGGGCCCGGCAGCGACAACAGCGGATCGGGCAATGGCGGTCATGGTGGAGACGATGGCGGGCACGGCGGTGACGATGGCGGCCATGGTGGCCACGGCGGAGATGATGGTGGTCACGGCGGGCATGGCGGCGACGACCATGGCGGCAACTCGCCGGACGATGACGGCACGCCCGACCAGGGCCATGGGGACGCGCCCGGAACCGTCAAGCCCGGCGACGACGACGGCACGCCGGACCAGGGACGCGGCGACATGTAATCGCCCGCAAGGCGGGCGGCTTTCGCGAGCCGCCCCGCAAGGCAACGGGACCAGGGTCGCGCCCGTAACGGACCTTGGTCCCAATGACGCCGGGGCGGCGACGCACTAGGATAAGGTGATGGCAGGCGATGCGCGCTGCCGACAGGCGACCGTGACGGGCATGACGACGACGAAAGGCCTTGCCGCATTCCTGGCGATCCACCTCGCGGTGGCAGTTCCGCTCCTTTTGGGCGGCGCGACGCATGCGCATGCCGAAAGCGGCAGCGGGTCGGATGGCAGCGGCGGCGGTGGAAGCGACAGTTCGGGCAGCGGGTCCGACGGCGGCGGCAGCGACAATTCGGGCAGTGAATCGGACAATAGCGGCCATGGCGGCGGCGGCGATGACGGCGACGGCTCGGGAAATTCAGGCAGCGGACGTTCCGGCAGCGAGGACGGCGGCTATGGCGGCGGCGCCTATGGCGAGTATTCCGGCGGCGATCCGATCGGCCGCTTCATGGAGGCGCTCGGCGCGTTCGGCGGCGTCGAAAGCTCGCAGCGAGACGGCGCCTCGATCGAACTCCACTACGACGACGGCTGGCGCGAAGTGATCTCGAACGGACGCTACGGCCTGTTCGACCGGCAGGGGCGGCAGGTCGTCGGCCGGGCGGCGAACCGGCTCGACTTCGAACGGATGGACGCGGCGCGCAGGTGACGCCTCACGCGTTGCGCCCGTCGCGGTGCAGGCGCGCGAAGACGGCGGCCTCGACGCGGTTTCGAACGCGCAGCTTCTGCAGGATGCGCGTCATGTGGTGCTTCACGGTCTTTTCGTGCAGGCCGAGCCGCAGCCCGATCTCCTTGTTGCTCATGCCTTCGGGCAGGAAGTCGAGTACGGTTCGCTCGCGCTGCGACAGGAGCTCCATCGGGTTCTGCGGGCCGGGGGCTGGCGCGGCGCGGTCCTGCTTCAAGAGCCGGCCGGCGAGCTTGGGTGCGACATACGTGTCGCCGGCGTGGATGTCGCGGATGATCGCGATCAGGTCGTCGCCGCCGATGCCCTTCAGCGCATAGCCACTGGCGCCGCTCTTCAGCGCGGTCATGACGTCGTCGTCCTCTTCGGAAACGGTCAGCATGACGATGCGCGCGTCGGGATGCTCGGCGACGATGGCGCCGACGGCGGCGATGCCGTTGCCGGGCATCGAAACGTCGAGCAGCGCGACGTCCGGCCGCGCGGTGCGCATGAGTTCGAGCGCCTCGCCGGCCGAACCGCCCTGCCCCACCACGTCGATGTCGTCATAGTCGCGCAGCGTGGCGATGACGCCCGATCGGTAGAGCGGATGGTCGTCGACGACGACGAGACGGATGGGTCGTTGGCCGCTAGCCATTGGCTGCCTCCTTGCGCAGTTCGATATCCATGGCGAGCAGCGCCTCGCCGGCGTCGATGCCGAAACGCAGCGTGCCGCCGAGGCTTTCCACGCGCTCGCGCAAGCCGGGAAGGCCGAGCCCTTCGGCGTTGTCGCTTCCGTTCTGGCCGGCTGCGACGGGATTGCGGACCGCCAGATGCAGCCGCCCCTCGCGCATGCCGCCCGCCACGTGCCGAACGCCGCCTTCGGCGTGGCGCCAGGCATTGTTGAGGCCTTCCTGGACGAAGCGGTAGGCGCAGATCTTCAGCGCCGGCGCAGCCTCGATGTTCTTGAGGTGAAGGTCGCGGGCGACGATCGAGTGGCTGCGCACCTCGTGCGCGCCGATCGCCTTTTCCACCGTGCCCTCGAGGTCCAGCCGCGTCAGTTCGGGCAGGACGAGGCCGTGCGAGATTTCGCGGATCTCGTCCATCGCCTGCACGAGCGCGTCGGCGACTTCCGTCAGGGCTTCACCCGTCCGCGCGGTGCGGCCGTTGCGCACCGCGGCGAGCCGCATCGACGCGAAGCCGACGAGTTGCGCAGGTCCGTCGTGAAGGTCGGCGCTGACGCGGCGCAGATTGGCCTCGTTGATCTCAACGACCCGGCGCGAAGCGTTCTCGGCGCGACGCCGCAGCATGGCATTCTGGTCGGCGAGCCGTTCCATTGCGGCAAGGCGCTCGGCGAGGGCCCGCCGCTGCTGCGCGATCATGCGCCCGCCGCGGTGGACGATGCCGAACAACGCAAGGCCGATGACGAGCGTGACAAGGCCGGTGACCGCCCAGCCCTGAAGCCGTGCGCGCTCGATGTCGGCGGTCAGCGCGGTGGCGTTCTCGTAGAACTCGGCAACGGCGATGACGTCGCCGCTCCAGGCGGCGCGCACGGGGCTGTAGATTTCGAGGAGCGGCATGCCGAGGGCCGCTTCATGGGCGTTTTCGGCGTCGTCCAGCCGGTCGAATTCGGTGACGGTCGCGCCGGCAAAGGCGGCGCCGAGGCTCTCGCCCGGCTCGAAACGCTGCCCGATCTGCGAGACGTCCTGCGCATAGGCCAGCGTGCCGTCCGGCTTCCACAGCTTGATCAGGACGACGCGGCCCCTGAGCTGTTCGCTTTGCAGAAGCTCGTCGATGGCACGGATGGGTCCGATCGACAGCGTGTCCTGCTCGGACAGTTCCTGCGCCAGCGGTGCGATGAAGCTGTCCATGTAGCGGGCGCTGGCGGCGGCCGAGGCCTCCACGAGATCGACCGAAATGCGCGCGGCCACCCAGTTTCCGATCGCCAGCATCGCCGCGACCGCAACTGCGCTGCCCGCGATCGCGAACTGGGCGCGCAGGTCCAACGCGGTAAACCGATCCCGGATCGCGCAGAGCGGGGTAGATCGCAAGGACCAGAGCATGGCCGGATTCTAATCTGCGGCCCTCACGCCGACAATCGGGCGAAAGAGCGGCCGGCACTCGGACCTTGGTCTGAAGGAGAGCGTTTACGGCGCAGGATGGATACGATCAGGCGGCGCGGGCGAGGCGTTCCATTTCGCGCTCGAATGCGAAATTGAGCTGCGCGGCTTCTTCCTCCGGCAGCCATAGCGTCATCTGCGGCACGATCCGGCGATAGAGCCGGGCGCGGGCGGCATCCCACGGCAAGACATCCGCCGCACGCGCCTCGTCGATGATGCGCGCAAGGCGAGCGCGCACGCGGTCCGGGTCGCCGCGATACTCGACGGGCGCGGCGTTCTCGTCGAAGAGTTCGGGCTGAGCATCCGCGCCGAAGAGGTCGAGCTGGGGTCGGATGGACATGGCGTTCCGTGCGTCCTGATGCGTCATGGACCCAAGATATGCCCGAAATCGGGCGCGACGGCGACCGTGCGAGATGGATTATCCCCGTGCTTCGTCGACGCCGGCCAGTGCCTCCTCGATCAGCGACAGGTCGATCAGTTCGCCGTCGAGGACGCTGTCGAGAAGGTCGGCCTGCGCCGATTCGAGCGCGACCAGACGCCCGATGACGTTCAACAGGTCGATCAGATCGCTGGTATACTCGGCCAGCCAGTGGTCGGGCTGGATCGCGTCCAGCGGCGATGGCGGGCGGCGGTCGCCGATCTGCGGCCGCGTGCGGTCGAGCCGGCGATAGCTGAACCAGTGCCAGACGACCTGCTTGCCGGACACCTCATAGGCCCACATGGCCGGCGAGACATTGTCGATGAAGCCCTTGCCGACCGTCAGCCGGCGCCGGGCGGGATCGTACTCCATCGTCTCGGGCAGCGGCTCGGGCGCGCCGGGGATCGTGCCGCCTGCGGGAACCGTCGGGCGGGCTCCTTCCGCCATGCGCGGCGGCGCCTTGGGCCTGCCGGCGGCGGGATCGGAAAAGCGCTCGCCATAAGAATGCAGCCAGACGATTTCGCGGCCGAGCGCGACGGCGTCGCCGAACAGACGGGCATCCGCCGTCAGCGGCACGCGCAGGCCGGGCTGGACGAGATCGGGCGCGAAGCGGGCAGTGAAGGCGGGGTGCGCCAGAACCGCCGCGATATAGGCCATCACGTCCTCGGCGGAAACGGCGCGGCCATAAGCCTCGGCCAGAAGCTCAAGAAGTTCGGGCCGGATGTTCGACTGGCGCGCGGCGGCATCGCGCCAGAGCGGGAAGACACGGCCGCCACGGCCATTGTAATGATGGAGATCGGGTATCAGGCTTGAAATGGTAAGCGCCGGGCCGGTCGTCGGCGACCGGTCGTCCGGTGCAGTCAGATAGACCTGCCCCGGCGAATGCGCGATCCACAAGGTCGGATTGGGGCGGTTGATGAGCCGCATGTCGGGCACGATCCATTGTCGGTCCAACGTGCGAAATGCATAGCGCGTCGGCTGCACCTCCTTCTGCTGATCATCGAGAACCGCGATCTCGCGATACTCATGTCCGGCGAGACCGTACTGCACCTTCTTTGCAATCGAGCGATCGCCTCCCTGATGCGGATGAAACAGAACCTCCTTGCATTCCGGGTCGCGCTCTGAGACCAGCCTTTCCCATCGCTCGGTCAGGCTCTGCCTGTCGGGCGCGATGACCCAGGTCCGGCCCGGCATGACGCCCGAACCGTCATAGTGGAAGAAATCCTTGAGGCCCGGAAAGGTCGCCCACTGTCCGCTCGCGCCGGGAAGGAAGGGCGCGCGCCATCCGGACGGGCACTCGGTCCACTTAGAATCGACGAGCGACAGAGCGGCGAGCGCTGCGAACTTGTCCTCGCGCCGGCCCTTCGGCAGAGCGCGATAGAGGACCTTTGCCGGCACCTCCCTGTCCTTCTTCGCCGTGCGCGCGGCGAGGACGATGCAGACAGGCTGCTGCACGCCCTGGAAAATGCGCGTCGCGACCTCCGGCTGGTGACCGTCCGGCGAGCAGTCCACGACCCAGATCGTCGAGCAGTCGCGGCGCAGGTCGTCGCGCATCTTCTCAAAACCGGGGCCATTCAGGAAACCGGCCACCGTGATGTAGCAGACGATGCCCGAGCGGTCGGCTTCGGGCTCGCCAGTCGCCGCATACCAGCCTGAACCGAATACTTTCAGTGTCGCCCAGCGCCAGAAATAGACATAGAGGTTCTTCAGGTGCTTGGCATGCGCGCTGACGCCCCATTCGACGGGCGGCGCCCAGCGATCCATCGGCGCCGGTGCATGCCTGTTGGTGTCGCTGCCCGCCTCGATCCAGCCGCCCCTGCCGCGCGCCTTCTCCTTGTAAGGCGGGTTGCCGATGACGACGGTGATCGGCTCGGCACGCTTGACGGCATTTGCGTCGCGGCGGGACTGGCCGATCGGCGCCAGCATCGACGAATATTGCGCCTGCTCGGCGAAGGGATCGTCGAGCGTGTCGGTGACGAAAAGGCGCAGGGATGGCAGGTTCGCGCCCGAGGCACCCTCGATCCCGATCAAGGTCTGCATTTCGGCCAGAAGACGCAACTGCGCGACGGCGAACGGCCCGAACTGAAGCTCGAAGCCGATGAGCCGGCCGGCCGCCGCCGCTATGGCGGGGCCGACCGCGCCGACGCCCTGATCGGCCTCCACGGTCCCGGCGATGCTGCGCATCACGCCGAGCAGGAAGGTGCCGGTTCCCGTCGCCGGATCGGCGACCGTGACGTCTGCGGACGCCAGGCCTTGCGGACGATCGAAGGAGGCAGGGTCGCGCAACGCCTCGTCCACCATCGACACCATCGCGGCGACGACTTCCGGCGGCGTGTAGTAGGAGCCGGTGCGCTTGCGCAGTGCGTTGTCGTAGACCTCGAGGAAGGCCTCGTAGAAGTAGAGCCAGGCTTCGGGCTGCTCCTTCGTCACGTCCGGCCAGTTCACCTTGTCGAACACGCGCGTCATCGTGCCGAGCGACGTTTTCAGGGCATGCTGGTTCTGGGGATCGTCGGTCAGGAGCCTGAGCGCGGTGGCGATCAGAGAGTTCGACTTGCGCAACTCCAGCGCGGCGCGGTCGATGCCGCCGGCAAGCGAGATGTCGCGTGCGCGGGCCACCAGGAGGCCGAAGGTCACCGCCTGCGCATAGCCGTCGGCAAATTCGCTATCGCTTGCCTGCGGAAATAGAAGGGCGCGCCACTCGGTTGCAAGAGCGGTCAAGGCGGGGCTGCGGCGCTCCATCTGCTCCGTCACCTCGTCGCGCAGCAATCGGCAGAGCCGGGCGGCGACGCGGGCAAGCTGGCTCGCCGATTTCGGCGGGATCGGCGCCCAACTCAGGAAATCCGTCACGAGGGCCAGCAATTCCTGCGGCGCGGCGAGCCGGGCACCGGCGTCACCGATATCGCCCTCGAGAACGACGATCCTGCCCTCCAGCACGCCGTCGCGCCAAAGACTGAACGAATTGCCATCCGTGTAGATCAGGTTCGGCAGGGATTTCAGCCGGTTCCACTGGTCCTTGTCGTGCGGATCGGAAAAGCGCCGGGGGTCGGCGCCCTTGCCAGGCGCCTTCACCTCGACGAATCCGACCAGCGCATTGCCGACCGTAACCGCGAAATCGGGCCGCGTCTTGATGTCGGCAAGGCTCGTCTCGCCGATCAGGCTGATCGCGTGGCGGCTGGCACCGAGCCCGGCGAGATCGTGAAACAAGGCGTCGAGGGGGCCACGAAGCTGGTCTTCAGGAGCCCCGCTGATCGCCGCACTCGAAAGCTTCGCCTTCGCAGCCGTTCCGAACGCCGAAACCGCTTCTGAAAATGTTCTGCCCGCCACAATCCCCTCCGACCCGCGGCGACGATAGGTTGTACCCGTTGCGCTGTCTACAGCGCGGCAGCGATCATCGCGGCCGGCATGAGCCCGACATGGAAGCCGGCATGGGCGAGGATCGCCGCTTCGAGGTCGTGGCGGGCGAAGAGGGCGCCGAAGAGGAGGCCGAGGGAGGCGTTCCAGAACAGGGTTCTAAAGACGAGCGCCTGAGTGAATTCCACCCCGCTCGAGGCCAGGGCCGGCAGGTGGCCGAGCGCGAAGAGGATGGCGGCGATGGCGATGCCGGTCCAGACATGGTTTGCCGAGGGCCGCGGGGCGTTGCGGCCGAATGCCTTCCAGACGAGCAGGACGGCGAGGCTCATCACGCCCCAGCGTACCGTGATCTCCTCGACGACGCCGCCGTAGAAAATGCCGACGGTGAGGCTGGCGAGGCGCCAGTTGTCGGTGAGCGCCGGGGTCAGGCCGTGCGGATCCTGCCAGAGGGCGCGGGTCGCATGATCGGCAAGGCCGACGACGATGCCGGCCGCAATGCCCATGACGGCAAAGCGCGCCGCGCGCGGCGGCAGGAGCGAAACGGCATGGCCGGACGCGCGCTCGGCGACGCGCGAGCGGAAGCCGCAGGCCGGCGCGATGAGCGTGCCGGCGGCGACGAAGACGGCGAGCATCAGCACCGGATTGACGACATAGGCCCAGCGCGGCAGGTCGGTGACCGGCGGCAGCGCGAAATAGAGCGCGGCGATGCCGGTAAGACCGAACGCGAAGAGTGCGAGGGTGGCCGGCAGGCGGCGGATTTTGGGGGCCGGAGCCTGCGCGTTCATGGGTTGGTGCGGCCTGTCAGTCGTAGGTCAGGTCCGTCGCCTTACCACCGAAGATCCGGTAGGCATAGAACGAATAGCCGATGATGACGGGCAGCACGAAACAGGTGCCGACCAGGATGATCGCAAGGCTTTCGGGCGCCGACGCCGCCTCCCAGATCGTCATCCGGTCGGGCACGACATAGGGATAGAACGAGTAGGCGAGACCGGCGAAGCCGAGCGCGAAGATGCCGGCCAGCACGAGGAACGGCGTGATCGAATGGCGGTCGTCCTTGTGCGGGAGTTGGAAGCTCAGGAACCAGAGCCACAGGAACATGGCGCCGGTGACGAGCGGCAGCGGCGCGACGTAGACGATCTCCGGCCAGGTGAACCATTTCTCGAAGATGCGCGGGCTGGCGAAGGGCGTCGCCAGCGAGATCGCGACCATGCCGACGGCGGTGAAGACGAGCGCCGAGCGCAGGAAACGCACGGCCTTTCGCTGCAGTTCGCCCTCGGTCTTGTAGATCAGCCAGGCGGCGCCCATCGCCGCATAGGAGGCGGCAAGGCAAAGCGCCACGAGCGCGCCGAAGCCGAAGGTCGCGGGGCCACGCTCGAGCCCGAGCACGTAGACGCCGAGCATGTAGCCCTGCGCCAGCGAGGCCGTCAGCGAGCCGGCGAAGAACAGGAAGTTCCACCGCCGCTTGCGATGGACCGGCACCTTGGCGCGGAAATCGAACGCGACACCGCGGATGATGAGGCCGAGGAGGAGCACGAAGACCGGCAGGTAGAGCGAGGTCAGGATGATGCCGTGCGCGACCGGGAACGCGACGAGCAGCAGCCCGACGGACAGGACGAGCCAGGTCTCGTTGGCATCCCAGAAGGGGCCGATCGAGTTGATCATCGTGTCGCGCTCCTCGTCGGTGGCGACGGAGAACAGGATGCCGATGCCCAGATCGAACCCGTCGAGCACGACATAGATCAGGATCGACAGCCCCATCAGGCCGGCGAAGATCAGGGGCATGGCGGTTTGCCAGTCGATGTTCATTTGGCAACCTCCATGCGGGGAAATGCGGAGGAGTTTGGTGCTCGACGGCGCCCCCCTCTGCCCTGCCGGGCATCTCCCCCGCGAGGGGGGAGATCAGTCTCGTTATCGAAGCCGCGTGATCTCCCCCCGTGCGGGGGAGATGCCCGGCAGGGCAAAGGGGGGCGTGACAAAGCGAAACCCTTCAACGTCATGACCTACTCCCCCGCCACAGGCTGCGACAGCGGCTGGTCTTCCACCGCCGGATCGGGCTCGTCGTCGCCTTCCTTGCCGGCTTTCAGCGCCAGATGCGTCAGGACGCCGAGATAGACGACCATGAGCACGAGATAGAGGACGACATAGATCGTCAGCGTCAGCGCGACATGGGCGCCAGGGACGGGGGCAACGGCGTCGGCGGTTTTCAGGACGCCGGCGACGAGCCAGGGCTGGCGGCCGATCTCGGTCGTATACCACCCGGCGAGCGTGGCGACCCAGCCGGAAAAGGCCATGCCGGCAAAGCCGTAGGCGAGCGGGACGGGCAGCGCGCCGCGGCGATAGAGGAAGAAAGCGCCCGCCCAGGAGAGCGCCAGCATCGCCATGCCGGTGCCGACCATGATGCGGAAACCCCAGAAGACGGGTGCGACGGGCGGATGCTCGCCGACATAGTCGTTGAGGCCGGGGACGACGCCGTCGGGCGAGTGCTTGAGGATGACGCTCGCCATGTTGGGGATGGCGATCTCGAAGCGGTTTTCGCGCGCCTCCTCGTCGGGCCAGGCGAAGAGGACGAGCGGCACGTTGGGCCGCGTCTCCCAGTTCGCCTCCATCGCCGCGACCTTCTGCGGCTGGTGTTCCAGCGTGTTGAGGCCGTGCATGTCGCCGACGAAGATCTGCACCGGGATCAGGATCGCGCCCATGTAGACGCCCGTCTTCAGCGCCTTGTGCATGGATGCCGAACGGTCGCCGCGAATGTAGCGCAGGGCCGAGAGACCGGCGATGAGGAACGCGACCGTCAGGCCCGATGCGATCAGCATGTGGGTCAGGCGATAGGGGAAGGACGGGTTGAAGACGATGGCCAGCCAGTCGGTCGCGTGCGCCACGCCGTCGCGCATCTCGAAGCCGGCGGGCGTCTGCATCCACGAATTCAGCGCCAGAATCCAGAAGGCCGACATGGTGGTGCCGAAGGCGACGAGGAAGGTCGCCAGCGTGTGGACGCGGTTCGACACGCGGCGGAAGCCGAACAGCATGATGCCGAGGAAGACGGCTTCTAGGAAAAAGGCGGTCAGCACCTCATAGGCGAGAAGCGGGCCGGCGATGTTGCCGACCGTTTCCATGTAACCGGGCCAATTGGTGCCGAACTGGAAGCTCATCGTGACGCCGGAGACGACGCCGAGCGCGAAGGACAGCGCGAAGACCTTCACCCAGAAGAAGTACGCCTTCATCCAGGCGTGGTCGCCGGTGCGGTCGAAGCGCAGCTTGAAGAAGAGAAGGACCCAGCCCAGCGCGATGGTGATGGTCGGGAACAGGATGTGGAACGAAATGTTCGCCGCGAACTGAATCCTGGAAAGGATGAGCGGGTCCATGACGTGGTCCTTGTGGGTTGCCTGCGAGGAAACATAGGCCAAGCTGCGGGACCGTCAAAGGCGCGGGCTGTCGCAGGGGCACCTTGTCGCGCTGCGGCATCTTGGCCGCCGGCAACCGTTTCGCGATCCTGTTCGTATGCGTTGTCGAACATGTCCGGAGGCACGCATGACGCTCGACCGACGCAAGGCGCGGCACCTGATCTTCATCCTCGGCGACCAGCTTTCGCCGGCGATGTCGAGCCTCGAAGGCGCGGACCCGGCGCAGGATGTCGTGCTGATGTGCGAGGTGGCAGACGAGACGACCTACGTGCGCCACCACAAGCAGAAGATCGCCTTCATCTTCTCCGCCATGCGCCATTTCGCCGAGGAGATGCGGCAGGCGGGGTTCGTCGTCGACTATGTCGAGCTGACCGATCGCGGCAATTCGGGCAGCTTCAGCGGCGAACTCCAGCGCGCCGCCGGTCGGCATCGGCCGGAGCGGGTGATCGTCACGGAGCCGGGCGAATGGCGCGTGATGGAGATGATGCGAGGATGGGAAAAGGCCGTCGGCTGCGCGGTCGAAATCCGTCCGGACACGTGTTTTCTCGCCAGCCATGACGAGTTCGCGGCGTGGGCCGAGGGCCGCAAGCAACTCACCATGGAGTATTTCTACCGCGAGATGCGGCGCAGGACCGGCCTGCTGATGGAGGGCGACGAGCCGGCAGGCGGCAAGTGGAACTACGACGCCGAGAACCGCAAGCCGGCCGCCGACGATCTCTTCATGCCGCAGCCGAAGCGTTTCCGGCCGGACGCGGTCACGAAGCAGGTCATCGCTCTGGTCGAGGACCGCTTCGCCGACCATTTCGGCACGCTGGAAAAGTTCGGCTGGGCGGTGACGCGCGCACAGGCCGAGGCGGCGCGCGATGCGTTTCTCAAGGATGCGCTGGCCGCATTCGGCGACTACCAGGACGCGATGCTGGCCGGACAACCCTTCCTCTACCACTCGCTGCTCTCGCCCTACATCAATATCGGCCTTCTCGATCCGCTCGACCTGTGCCGCCGGGTCGATGCGGCATGGCGGGCAGGGAACGTGCCGCTCAATGCCGCCGAAGGCTTCATCCGGCAGATCATCGGCTGGCGCGAATATGTGCGCGGCGTCTACTGGCTGAAGATGCCGGCCTATGGCGAGATGAACTTCTTCGATGCCACGCGCGCCCTCCCCGACTTCTACTGGACCGGCGAGACCGACATGAACTGCCTGCGGCACGTCGTCGAGGAGACGCGCGACCATGCCTATGCCCACCACATCCAGCGGCTGATGGTGACCGGCACCTTCGCGCTTCTCGCCGGCATCGATCCGCGGCAGGTGCATGAATGGTATCTGGAGGTCTATGCCGACGCGTATGAGTGGGTGGAACTGCCGAACGTCATCGGCATGAGCCAGTTCGCCGATGGCGGCTTTCTGGGCACCAAGCCTTATGCGGCGAGCGGCGCCTATATCGACCGGATGTCGGATTATTGCGGTTCGTGCCGCTATGACGTGAAGACGAAGACCGGGCCGGATGCGTGTCCGTTCAACCCGCTCTATTGGGATTTTCTCGATCGCAACGCGAAGAAGCTGTCACAGAACCACCGGCTGGTGCAGGTCTATCGGAACTGGGCGCGGATGGATCGGGAGAAGCGAAGGGCGTATCTGGAGAGCGCGGCCGGGGTGCTGAGGGGGCTTGACGATGCGCCGAAGACTTATGGGCGGGGGGAGCGAGGATGAGCGGCGAAGTTTTTCCTTCTCCCCTTGTGGGAGAAGGTGGCTGAGCGAAGCGAAGTCGGATGAGGGGTGTTCCAGCCTGGCACCGCCGCATACCCCTCATCCGCCCCTTCGGGGCACCTTCTCCCACAAGGGGAGAAGGGAACGTCGCCGCCTATCTTCTGCCGTGTGAATCCACCTTCGCCAACAACGTCTGCTTCGTCTTCCTGTCACAGAACGCCGCCTCGATCGCCGTGCGGGTGAGCGCCGTCAAATCCTTGTCCGACAGCCCGAACGCGTCGCGGCCGATTTCGTACTCGCGCTTGAGCGAGGTCCAGAAATAGGGTGGGTCGTCGGAGTTGAGGGTGACCTTGCAGCCGGCGGCGCGCAGCTTGCCGAAGGGATGCTCGGCGAAGGACGGGTAGACCTTGAGCTCGATATTGGAGGCGGGGCACACCTCCAGCACCACGCCTTCGTCGACGATGCGCTGGACGAGGTCGGCATCCTCGATGGCGCGCACGCCGTGGCCGATGCGCGAGGGGCGGATGTGGTCGAGCGCGTCGCGCACGCTTTGCGGCCCGCCGAACTCGCCGGCATGGACGGTGATGCCGAGACCTGCCTCGCGGGCGATCTCGAAGGCGCGGACATAGTCCTCCATCGTGCCCATGCGCTCGTCGCCGGCGACGCCGAAACCGGTGACCAGTGGATGGCCGCACTTTGCGGCAAAGCGCGCGGCCTTTTCGATCGATTCCACGCCGACATGGCGCACGCCGGTGACGATCATCCGGCCCTCGATGCCGGTCTTGGCCTTGGCGCGGGCCATGCCTTCGCCGAGCGCGTCGGTATAGGCCTTGGGCGACAGGCCCGCCGCCTCGGCGTGGTCGGGCGAGGTGAAGACCTCCGAATAGATCGCTCCGTCGCGGGCGATCGAGGACAGATAGTGCTCGGCGAGGCGGGCGTAGTCCTCTTCCGAGCGGAAGAGATCGGCGGCCTCGTCATAGGCTTTCAGGAAGCTGGTGAAATCGTGCCAGACGAACGAGCCGTCCTTGATGAAATGGGAAACGTCCTTGCCGTATTTGCGGGCTTGGGCTTCGACCAGTTCGGGCGCGGCGGCGCCCTCGATATGACAATGCAATTCTGCCTTGAGAACCATTACGGACTTTCTAACTTCGTTGTTCGGCGCGGCTCTTCATCGCGGGCGGGAAGATAGCGCCCCGATGGTCGATCGGCTATGGTCGCCGCGATTTTCAGGACGAAACAGGGTGAATTGATGTCGGACGCACGCACCACCGCCCAAGGCGGGATGGAAACTTCCTACGGCTTCCGGCAGGTGGGCGAAGGCGAGAAGCAGCCGCTCGTCAACGACGTGTTCCACAAGGTCGCCGAGCGCTACGATGTCATGAACGATTTGATGTCGGCCGGCCTCCACCGGGTGTGGAAGAACGCGATGGTGACGTGGTTGACCCCGCCGCGCCGGCCCGGCTGGAGCGTGCTGGACGTTGCCGGCGGCACCGGCGACATCGCGTTCCGCATCGTCGAGGCGTCCGACCGCAATGCGCAGGCGACCGTGCTCGATATCAATGGCTCGATGCTTGCCGTCGGCCAGGACCGAGCCGTCAAACGCAAGCTCGACACGCATGTCAATTTCGTCGAGGCCAATGCCGAGGAACTGCCGTTCGAGAACGCGACGTTCGACGCCTATACGATCGCCTTCGGCATCCGCAACGTGCCGCGCATCGACAGGGCGCTGTCGGAAGCCTATCGCGTGCTCAAGCCGGGCGGGCGCTTCCTCTGCCTCGAATTCTCCGATGTCGAGATGCCCGTCCTCGACAAGGTCTATGAGGCGTGGTCGTTCAACGCGATCCCGCAGATCGGCAAGATCGTCGCGGGCGACGGCGAGCCCTATCGATACCTGGTCGAGTCCATCCGCAAATTCCCCAACCAGGCGAATTTCGCCGCGATGATCCGCGAGGCCGGCTTCGACCGGGTGACCTGGCGCAACTATTCGGGCGGCATCGCCGCGCTGCATTCGGGCTGGAAGCTGTGAGGCCGGCCGCCCGATGACGACGCCTGCAGCCTATTTTCGCCTGGCCCATGCCGGCTGGATCCTCGCGCGCGAGGGCGTGATCGCCGCCCTGCCCGGCGACCAGCTCATCGGCGCGCCGCGCGTGGCGTGGCAGTTCGCGCGCAAGCTCGCGCGGCGGCGCTCGCGCAGCCACGATGCGGCCGACCGGATGTCAAAGGCAGTGGACCGGCTCGGCCCATCCTACGTCAAGCTCGGCCAGTTCCTCGCGACGCGGCCGGACGTCGTCGGCGCGGATGTCGCCAACCAGCTTGCGCGCCTGCAGGACCGCATGGCGACGTTCCCGACCGCCCTTTCGCGCGCGGAGATCGAGGAATCGCTTGGCCGGCCGGTGGACGAGATGTTCCTGACCCTCGACGAGCCGATCGCCGCCGCCTCGATCGCACAGGTCCATCCCGGCACGATCGAGCGGCAGGGGCGCGTCGAGAAAGTCGCGGTCAAGGTGATCCGGCCGGGCGTGCGGCGGCGGTTTGCCAACGACCTCGAAGGGTTCTTCCTCGCCGCGCACATGCAGGAGCGGTTCATCCCGTCCGCGCGGCGGCTGAAGCCGGTGGAGGTGGCGAAGACGCTGGCCCAGACGACGCGGATCGAAATGGACCTGCGCCTGGAGGCGGCCGCGCTTTCCGAACTCGGCGAGAACACGGCCGCCGATCCGGGCTTCCGCGTGCCCTGGGTCGACTGGGAACGCACGGGCCGCGACGTCATCACGATGGAGTGGATCGACGGCATCAAGATGTCGGACGTTGAGGCGATGCAGGCCGCCGGCCACGACTTCAAGCGCATTGCCGCGAACCTGATCCAGTCCTTCCTGCGCCACACCCTGCGCGACGGTTTCTTCCACGCCGACATGCATCCGGGCAATCTCTTCGTCGAGGCGGACGGCACCATCGTCGCCGTCGATCTCGGCATTGCCGGGCGGCTCGGCAAGAAGGAGCGGCGGTTCCTGGCCGAAATCCTCTACGGTTTCATCACGCGGGACTATGTGCGCGTCGCCGAGGTGCATTTCGAGGCTGGCTACGTGCCGCGCACCCATGACGTACGCGCCTTCGCACAGGCGATCCGGGCCATCGGCGAGCCGATCCACGGCCAGCCGGCCGAGACGATCTCGATGGCGCGGCTTTTGACGCTGCTCTTCGAGGTGACCGAACTCTTCGACATGGAGACGCGCTCCGAACTGCTTCTCCTGCAAAAGACGATGGTTGTCGTCGAGGGCGTCGCCCGTTCGCTCGACCCCGCCTTCAACATGTGGAAGACGGCCGAGCCGGTGGTCGGCGACTGGATACGCGCCAATCTCGGCCCGCGCGGCTTTGCGGAAGATGCGCGCGATGCCGCCTTCGCACTCGCCGCGCTTGCCCGCCAGGCGCCCGACATCGCCGCGCGCACCGAGCGCTTGTCGCGCGAGATCGACGCCATGGCCGAAAACGGCCTCCGCTTCGACGACGAGACGGCGGCGAAGATCGGCAAGGCGGAAGCGCGGCACACGCGATCAGGGCGGATCGCGCTGTGGGTGATCGCGGCGACGCTGGTGTGGATTGCGATCCAAGTGACGTGATTGCATTGCTGGCAATGCTGTCATTGCCATCAGACCGTGTTGCCGCTATATTCGCATCCACAGGAGGCCGACATGGGCAGCATGACCGTTCGCAGGATCGACGACGACGTGATGCGCGATCTACGGGTCAGCGCAGCCAAGCGCGGCGTTTCCATGGAACAGGAGGCGCGTGATCGCCTGCAACGGCCGCTGCCGGCAGACAGTCTTGACCATGCGAGCGGCGGACAATGGCGCCTGAAAGCTTCGCTGGAGGAGCTTCTGGCGCTCGGCATCCGGCCGAAAAAGCAGATCGATCACAAGGCCGAGTCGGACGCGCTCTATGGCTATATGGACAAGAGCTGATCCATGGTCGTCGATACATCGGCTCTCGTCGCGATACTGCGCGCAGAGGACGAAGCCGAGGCATTCCTGATTGCTCTTGGGCATGCGCCAAGACCGATGATGGGCGCGTCGACTTACGTAGAGGCAGGACTTGTCATGTCGAATGATCTGTCTCCGCGCGGTTTCGAACGTTTGAACCTGTTGATCGAGAAGGTCGCAATCGAAATCGTTTCCATCGGACGAACGGAGGCAGTGGTCGCAATCGAAGCACATCAGCGTTTCGGGCGCGGCTCCGGTCACGCCGCAGGTCTCAACTTCGGCGACTGCTTCGCCTACGCGCTGGCAAAGTCGCGGAACATGCCGCTTCTGTTCAAGGGCGAGGATTTCGTCCATACCGACATCGAGCCGGCGCTGAAGCCGGCGCGATGACGAGCGCAGCATGACCCTTTCGAATACGCGCATTCTCCTGATCATTTCCGGCGGGATCGCGGCGTACAAGTCGCTGGACCTGATCCGCCGGTTGCGCGAGCGCGGGGCGAAGGTTCGGTGCGTGATGACGAAGGGGGCGCAGGAGTTCGTGACGCCGCTCGCGGTCGGTGCGCTGTCGGCCGATCACGTTTTCACCCAACTCTTCGACCGGCAGGCCGAGCACGATGTCGGCCACATCCGCCTGTCGCGCGAAACCGACCTGATCGTCGTCGCGCCCGCCACCGCTGACCTGATGGCGAAGATGGCGCATGGGCTGGCGGACGATCTCGCGTCCACCGTGCTTCTGGCGACGAACAAGCGGGTGCTGGTCGCACCGGCGATGAACCCGGCGATGTGGAGCCATGCTGCGACGCGCCGCAACCGGGCGACGCTGGAGGCCGACGGTATCCGCTTCGTCGGTCCTGCCCGCGGCGAGATGGCGGAGAGCAACGAGGCGGGCGAAGGCCGGATGGCCGAGCCGCTGGAGATTGTCGCCGCCGTTGAAAAGCTTCTGGGCGGGACGGAAAAGCCGCTAGCAGGCAAGCGCGTCATCGTGACGTCGGGTCCGACGCACGAGCCGATCGATCCGGTGCGATACATCGCCAATCGCTCGTCGGGCAAGCAGGGGCACGCGATCGCCGCGGCGCTGGCAAGGCTCGGCGCGGATGTTCGGCTCGTCTCCGGTCCCGTCTCCATCGCCGACCCGGCCGGCGTGACGATTGTGCATGTCGAGACGGCGCGCCAGATGAACGCAGCGGTCGCGGCCGCGCTGCCGGCCGATGCGGCGATCTTCGTCGCCGCCGTCGCCGACTGGCGGCCGGAATCGGAAAACGGCGAGAAGATCAAGAAGGTTACAGGCGCAGGGGCGCCGAGCCTTGCCATGACCGAGAACCCCGACATCCTCGCGACGATCGGCCACCATGCCGAGCGGCCGAAGCTTGTCATCGGCTTTGCTGCGGAGACCGAGAAGCTCTTGGACCACGCGGCGGCCAAGCTTGATCGCAAGGGCGCGGATTTCATCGTCGCCAACGATGTCTCGGCTGCGGGCGCGACGTCGGCGGGCGGCATCATGGGCGGGGCGAACAATCGCGTGACCATCGTTTCGCGCGCCGGCACCGAGGCCTGGCCCGAAATGACCAAGGACGAGGTCGCGGCAAGGCTCGCCCACCTCGTCGCCGAGCGGCTGCGCGACTGATCGGGATGGAAAAGCGGCGCGACAGCCAGGCATTGAAAGCGCTCCTCGGGGTGCGCCAGCTCGTGCTCGGCGGTTCGGTCCAGCCCGGCCAACGCCTTTCCGAAATCGGCCTCTCCGAACAGCTCGAAATCTCACGCACGCCGCTACGCGCGGCCCTTGCGCGGCTGGAGCAGGAAGGGCTGCTGGAGCCGCTGCCCTCCGGCGGCTACACGGTCCGCGCCTTCACGCTCGCCGACGTGATCGACGCGATCGAGTTGCGCGGTGTGCTTGAGGGAACGGCGGCGCGGCTTGCGGCCGAGCGCGGCGTTGCGCCCGAGCGGCTGAAGGCGATCCGCGACCTCGTCGACGAGCTCGACACCTGCTTTCGCGATCGGCCCGAAGACATGCTCTTCGACCAGTATGTCGAGCTCAACACCGAATTCCACGCCATGCTCGCCGGCCTTGCCGGCAGCGAGACCATGCGGCGCGAAGTGGAGCGGGCGATGCACCTGCCCTTCGCCTCGCCGAGCGCCTTTCTCGAGAACCAGGCGGACGTGCTCGCCTTTCGCCGCTCGCTGACCCATGCGCAGCGCCAGCATCGCGACATCGTCGAGGCCATCGCGATGCGCGAGGGCGCGCGGGCAGAGGCGCTCGGCCGCGAACATGCGCGGCTTGCCCGAAAGAATCTCGACTTCGTCGTGGGCGAGGCGCCGAACCTGATCGGGCGCGTGCCGGGCCTGTCGCTGATCGCGACCTGATTTCTGTATACAGAAATTGATCGACAGGCACTCACATGGTGCGCATTTGGCTTGACTTCGGCTTTCTAGGCACCATTCTGTATCCAACGACGTGCGCTGCCGGCTCGTGAGCCTGCCGCCGACGCGTCGCGCCATCATTCATTTCACCGGGAGGAAACCCATGAGCAATCTCGAACAGAAGCTGAAGTCCGCCGGCAGCACGGTCGACATGCTGCGCAACTCAAAGATCGGCGCCTATGTCTATCCGGTCGTCGCGCCCGAATTCACCAACTGGCGCGACGAACAGCGCGCCTGGCGCGAAAGCGCGGTCCTCTTCGACCAGTCGCACCACATGGCCGAACTGAAGGTCGAGGGACCGGACGCCGAGAAGCTCCTGTCCTATCTCGCGATCAATTCGTTCAAGAACTTCACGCCCGGCAAGGCCAAGCATTTCGTTCCGGTGACGCCGGAAGGCTACGTCATCGGCGACGTCATCATGTTCCGCGAGAGCGAGACCGAGTTCAACCTCGTCGGCCGCGCGCCGACGGTGAGCTGGGTGCAGTACCATGCCGAGACCGGCGACTACGACGTCAAGCTGACCGAAGACCCGCGCTCGCCCTCGCGCCCGCAGGGCAAGCCGGTGCTGCGCCGGCACTACCGCTTCCAGGTGCAGGGCCCGAACGCGCCCGCGATCCTCGAAAAGCTCAATGGCGGCCCGGTGCCGGAGATCAAGTTCTTCAACATGGACTGGATCAACGTCGCCGGAAAAAAGGTCCGCGCGCTGCGTCACGGCATGGCGGGCGTGCCCGGCCTCGAACTCTATGGTCCGTATGAGGACTACGACGTCATCCGCGACGCGATCATCGCCGCCGGCGAGGAGCACGGCCTCGTCGCCGTCGGCAGCCGCGCCTATGCGACCAACACGCTGGAATCGGGATGGATCCCCTCGCCGCTGCCGGCGATCTACACCGGCGAGAGCATGAAGGGCTATCGCGAGTGGCTGTCGGACAAGAGCTACGAGGCGACCGGCGCCATCGGCGGCTCCTACGTCTCCGACGACATCGAGGACTACTACCTGACCCCGTGGGACCTCGGCTACGGCATCTACGTCAAGTTCGACCACGACTTCATCGGCCGCGAGGCGCTGGAGAAGATGGCCGACGGCCCGCATCGCCGCAAGGTGACGTTCGAGTGGAACCCGGACGACGTGATCGCCGCCTTCGCGACCATGTTCCAGGAGGGCGACAACGCCAAGTTCATGGATCTGCCGCTGTCGAACTACGCCTCGTCGAGCTACGACCGCATCATGAAGGACGGCAAGATGGTCGGCCTCTCCATGTTCGCCGGCTACAGCTACAACGAGCGCCGCATGCTCTCGCTCGGCACGGTCGACGCCGACATCAAGGAAGGCGACGTGCTCACCCTCGTCTGGGGCGAGCCGGATGGCGGCTCGGGCAAGACCACGGTCGAGCCGTCGAAGCAGATCGAGATCCGGGTGCGCGTCTCGGCCGTGCCCTATTCGCGCGATGCGCGCGAGAGCTACGTCGATAGCTGGCGGACGCGCAAGTCGGCTGCCTGACAGCGGCCACCAATGAGAAAAGGCCGGGAGCGATCCCGGCCTTTTTTCGTTGCGCTGCGACTTAGGCCTGCGGCTGTTTCGTCTTGCGCAGGTAGGGCAGCACGGTCTCGTACTCGCCGAAGCGCGCCTTGGCGTCGTCGTTGGAGACGGCGGCGGTGATGATGACGTCCTCGCCCTGCTTCCAGTTGGCGGGTGTCGCGACCTGGTGCTTGGCGGTCAACTGCATGGAATCGATCGCGCGCAGGATCTCGTCGAAGTTGCGCCCCGTCGTCATCGGGTAGGTGAGGATCAACTTGATCTTCTTGTCCGGGCCGATGACGTAGACCGAGCGCACGGTGGCGTTGTCGGCGGGCGTGCGCCCTTCGGACGACGAGCCGGCATCGTCCGGCAGCATGTCGTAGAGCTTGGCGACCTTCAGATCCTTGTCGCCGATCAGCGGATAGTCGACCGAATGGCCGGTCGCGATCTTGATGTCTTCCTTCCACTTGCCGTGGTCGGCGACCGGATCGACCGAGATGCCGATGATCTTGACGCCGCGCTTGTCGAATTCGGGCGCGATGCCGGCCATGGTGCCGAGTTCGGTCGTGCAGACCGGCGTGAAGTTCTTCGGGTGCGAGAAGAGGACGGCCCAGCCGTCGCCGATCCACTCGTGGAAGTTGATCTCGCCCTTGGTGGTGTCGGCGGTGAAGTCGGGCGCGGTCTGGTTGATGCGCAAGCTCATGGTCGTCTCTCCCTTCGCGGATTGTCGTTCAAAAGCCATATGGCGTTGGCGACATCCTAGCGCAACGGGGGCGCCAAGCGAGCAAAATCAGGCTGCGCCAAAGCGGCTTGGCGCGACGAGGCGCGCTAAACCGGCTGAGAGTTGGAAAATCATTTCCAGGCGGCCGATCAGGCCGCGTCGCGAACCTGATAGTCCTTGATCGCCGCGAAGGTGACCTGCTTCCAGCGGTCCGCCTCGTAGTTGAGGCCGAAAGCATGCTGCGCGAGAAAGACGGGGTCTCCGTCGAGATCGCGGGCGATGTCGCCCTTGTGCGCGTCGATGAAGCGCTGCAGTTCCGTCTTCTCCGCCGTGATCCAGCGGCAGACCGAAAAGCGCGCGATCTCGAAATCGACCGGCAGCGAATATTCGGCCGACAGGCGCTCCTTGAGGACGTCGAGCTGCAGCGCGCCAACGACGCCGACGATGGCGGGCGAGCCGTCCTCGGGCAGGAAGAGCTGGACGACGCCCTCCTCAGCCATCTGCTGGAGGGCTTCCTTCAGCTTCTTGGCCTTCATCGGATCGCCGAGGCGCACGCGGCGCAGGATCTCGGGCGCGAAGTTCGGCACGCCGCGGAAGAGGATTTCCTCGCCCTCGGTCAGCGTGTCGCCGATGCGCAGCGTGCCGTGGTTCGGAATGCCGACCACGTCGCCAGCAAAGGCCTCGTCGGCCGTGATGCGGCTCTTGGCGAAGAAGAATTGCGGGGCCGACAGGCTCATCTGCTTGCCGGTGCGCACGAGCTTGGCCTTCATGCCCCGCTCCAGTGTGCCCGAGCACACGCGCACGAAGGCGATGCGGTCGCGGTGGTTCGGGTCCATGTTCGCCTGGATCTTGAAGACGAACGACGTCATCTTCGGCTCGGTCGCATCGACACGGCGGGAATCCGCCTCTTGCGCCCGCGGCGGCGGCGCCCAGTCACCGAGCGCCTCGATCAGGTCGCGCACGCCGAAGTTGCGCAGCGCCGAGCCGAAGAAGACCGGGGTAAGGTGCCCTTCCCGGAACGCGTTTTCGTCGAACGGCCGGCACGCCTCACGGGCAAGGTCGAGTTCCTCGATGAATGCCTCGCGCTCGTTTTCCGGCAGTTTTCCGGCGACACGGTTGGAATCGGGGCCGTTGACTTTCGACCATTCCATATCGGCATCGCCATGCCGCACGGCATTGTCGGCCAGGTGATACGTCCCGGCGAAGTTCTTGCCCTTGCCGATCGGCCAGGTGATCGGCGCAGTGTCGAGCGCCAGCTTTTCCTCGATCTCGTCGAGAATCTCGAACGTATCGCGCGCCTCGCGGTCCATCTTGTTGACGAAGGTGACGATCGGGATGTCGCGCAGGCGGCAAACTTCGAAAAGCTTCAAGGTCCGCGGCTCGATGCCCTTGGCCGCGTCGATGACCATGACTGCGCTGTCGACCGCGGACAGGGTGCGATAGGTGTCGTCGGCGAAGTCTTCGTGGCCGGGCGTGTCGAGAAGGTTGAAGACGTGGTCGCCATATTCGAACGTCATCACCGAGGTGACGACCGAAATGCCGCGCTCACGCTCAATCTTCATCCAGTCCGAGCGGGTCTGGATCTTGTCCTTCTTCGCCTTGACCTCACCGGCGAGTTGGATCGCGCCGCCGAAAAGCAGGAGCTTTTCGGTCAGCGTCGTCTTGCCCGCGTCAGGGTGCGCGATGATGGCAAACGTACGGCGGCGCGCTACCGCCTCTTCGATTTTCTCGGCCATGTCAGGAATCCGGTTCGTTGCCGGGCTTCTAACAAAGCCCGGCCCCAAGCGCTAGCCCATCGCCTCCTGGACATCCTTCGCCTGCGGGATCGCGGGCTGGGCGCCGGGTTTCAGGCAAGCGAGCGAGCCGGCGATTGCGGCGCGGCGCAGAGCATCCTCGAGCTTCATGCCTTCGGCGAGCGAGGCGGCGAGATAGCCGCAAAAGGTGTCGCCCGCGCCGACCGTGTCGACCGGCTCGATCTTCAGCCCCTGCGCTTCCAGCATGCCGCCCTGCACGGCGGCGGCGACTCCGGCCGCGCCAAGCGTGACGACGATGGTGGTGCCGGTCTTGTCGGCCATTTCTCGCATTGCCGCGCGGCGGTCGGAGGTCCCGATGCCCCTGAGTTCGGCATAGGCGTCGAACTCGGTCTCGTTGGCGACGACGTAGTCGGCGAGTTGCAGGAACTCGGCCGCCTCGGGCCGGAAGGGCGCGGTGTTGAGGATCGAGGTCGCGCCGACGCGCTTGGCCTCCTCAAGCGCCGCCTTGACCGTGCGCATCGGGATTTCGTGCTGGAGCAGCAGCCAGTCGCCCTTTTCCAGATGCACGTTCTTGATGTCGCCGGGAACGAGCGAGCCGTTGGCGCCGGGCACGACCGCGATCATGTTTTCCCCGTCCTTGGCGACGAGGATCGTCGCCGTGCCGGTGGTGGAATGGGATTCGCGCACGCCGGAGAGGTCGACGAGCCCTTCGCGCAGGCAGGCGAGCGCCTCGTCGGCAAAGGCGTCCTGTCCGACCGCACCCACCATGCGCACCTCGCCGCCCGCGCGCCTGACCGCGAGCGCCTGGTTGGCGCCCTTGCCGCCGGGCGAGGTCTTGAAGCCGTCGCCGGGAACCGTCTCGCCGGGGCGCGGCAACTGGCCGACATTGGCAACGAGGTCGAGATTGATCGAGCCGATCACCGTGATCATGGAATTTGAGGCCTCCGCAATGTCCCTTCGCGAAACGCCTCTAGTCGATTTTCGCTGCAAGGGGCAGCGAAATCGTCATTCTTGGCGGCGCATCGGAACCGTCCGAAAACCGGGGACCACTTTTCGGCCCGATGCTAGTTCGTCACATGGCCCGCTTCCCAGCCGAGGATCGCGCGCTTGCGCGTCAGGCCCCAGTGATAGCCGGTGAGCGCGCCGGACTTGCCGAGCGCGCGATGGCACGGCACCACGAAGGACACCGGGTTGGCGCCGATCGCCGCGCCGACCGCGCGGCTCGCCTTCGGCGCGCCGATCTCGCCGGCGATGGCCGAATAGGTCTTCGCCTTGTGCATGGGGATTTTCAGCAGCGCCTGCCAGACACGGACCTGAAAGTCGGTGCCGATCAGGACGACGCGCAGCGGCTCTTCCGCGCGCCAGCGGGCCGGATCGAAGATGCGGGCGGCATAGGGCGCGGTCGCGCTCATGTCCTCGACATAGGCCGCGTTCGGCCAGCGGCTCGACATGTCGGCAAAGGCCTCGCGCTCGCCGCCGGCATCGTTGAACGAAAGACCGGCAAGGCCGCGATCTGTGACCATGACCAGCGCCACGCCGAATGGTGAGAGATGCCAGCCGTAGCGGATCGTCAGGCCCGCGCCGCGCGTCTTGTAGTCGCCCGGCGACATCGCCTCATGGGTGACGAACAGATCGTGCAGGCGGCCGGGGCCGGACATGCCGACCTCCATCGAGGCCTCGAGCAGAGGCAAGCCTTCATCGAGCAGCCGGCGGGCGTGGTTGAGCGTGACCGCCTGCAGGAAGGCCTTGGGCGACAGGCCGGCCCAACGGGTGAAGAGCTTCTGCAGCCCCATCGGCGTCTCGCCGACCTCGGCCGCCAGTTCGTCGAGCGAGGGCTGGTCGCGGAAATCGAGGCTGATCTTCTCGATGACGCGCCGGACGGTCTCGTAGTCGGAGCCTTCCGGCGTGATGTCCTTTTGAAGCACGGCGCTGTGGGCGTTCATGGCAATCATCTCCTGATGCCGCGACTATCGCGCGGCGCGGAGGTCGTCGCCACCCGATTCTTGACGCGTGCACCGCGAGCGTTCACTATGACAATGTCATACACGGAGGCCGTCATGCGTGCCAGCAAACCGATCACCGTCACCCTCGGCCAGCAGCAGGCAGATGTCGACCGGCGTGTCGCCTCCGGCGACTATGCGTCGGCCAGCGAGGTTCTGCGCGCAGGCCTGCGCGCACTCGACCGCGAGGAAGCGGCGCTCAACGAATATATGCGCCGCAAGATCCAGGAATCGCTGGATGACCCACGGCCGAGCATTCCCGCCGAGAAGGTTTTTGCCGAACTCCGTGCGTATCACGAGCGCCGGATGAAGGAATCGTGAGATTTCGAGACGTCTACATTCGCCATGATGCGCGTGCCGATCTCTTCGAAATCTACGACTACCTTGCGTCGCGCAGGAGCCGCGATTTTGCATTTGGCTATGTCGGCCGCATCGAGAAAGTCTGCGAAAGCCTCATCGAATTTCCACACCGGGGCGTTCCGAGAACCGACCTTGGAACGGCTTTGCGCTCTCTCAACTTCGAGGGACGCGCCGTCATCGTCTATCATCTTGTCGGCGAAACGGTCGAGATCGTTCGCATCCTGCATGCCGGTCGCAACGTGACAGCCGACCTCTTCGACCAGTAGTCAGCGCATCTTCGCGGTCGCCAGTGCCTGGCCGAACGCCGCGGCGAAGCTTTCGCGGTCGTCGGGGTTGAGGAACGAGCCGATCGCCACGCGCCGACCCTCGCCTTCCACCGCCATGTCGGTGATGCCGATCTCGTCGTGGCGGGCGATGCGGAATTTGGTCCAGAACGGGTTGAAGGCGTGCGCTTCCTCGCGGCCGGAGGGTGCGACCTTGCGGATGTCGAGGCGGGTGCGGGTGACCGCGACTTCCTCGCGGGCGCGGCCGGCGCGGTAGCTCGCCTTGAACGCCAGATAGATCAGGAGGACGTCGAGGCCGAAGAACCCGAAGACCGGCCAGGCGCCCATCGACAGGAAGAGCCCGCCCATGCCGATCCAGATGGCGACGAGGACGCCCATCAGGACGAAGAAGCCCGTGCGCCCGAGCGAACGGTGCGGCGTCAAAAGCGCCTTGAAGATCGGCGCGTCTTCGGCATTTGTGTCGGCCATCCCTCAAATCTATAGAAGCCGCATGGAAAAGCCCAAGACGAAAAACGCCCCAGGCGCGGCCACCCGTTCAACTCTGCGCGACGGAGCGAAACGCAAGGCGAATACGCCCTCCCGGCGCACGCGCTACACGCGGGCGGAGATTTCCGAAATCTTCCGCCGCTTCCATGTCCAGCGGCCCGAGCCGCAGGGCGAACTGGAGCACGTCAACGCGTTCACGCTACTGGTTGCCGTCGTGCTTTCCGCGCAGGCGACGGATGCGGGCGTCAACAAGGCGACCCGGGCGCTGTTCGCCATCGCCGACACGCCGGAAAAGATGCTGGCGCTGGGCGAGGCGACGGTCGGCGAACATATCAAAACGATCGGTCTGTGGCGCAACAAGGCGAAGAACGTCATCGCGCTTTGCGAGGCGCTGATCCGCGACCATGGCGGCGAGGTGCCGGGCGACCGCGACGCGCTCGTCGAGCTGCCGGGCGTCGGGCGCAAGACGGCCAATGTCGTCCTCAACATGGCGTTCGGCCAGCCGACCATGGCGGTCGACACGCACATATTGCGGATCGGCAACCGGATCGGCCTTGCCCCGGGCAGGACGCCCGACGAGGTGGAGGACATTCTCGTCCGCATCATCCCGGACGAATACATGCGCCATGCCCATCACTGGCTGATCCTGCACGGGCGCTATGTGTGCAAGGCGCGAAAGCCCGACTGCCCGGCCTGCGTCATCGCCGATATCTGCAAGTCGGCCGAGAAGACGACTTCGATCCCCGCGCCGCTCGTACCGATCGAGCCGCTGGAGGAAGCGCCGGCCTGATCAGTTGGAGCTGTAGAGCTTCCAACTCTTGGTGAACTTGCCGTCCTTCAGGTCGGAATGGGCGGTGACGCGGTTGCGGCCGCCGTTCTTCGAGGCGTAGAGCGCGCGGTCGGCCTTGCGGTAGAGCTCGTCCGGCCCCCTCGCCTCGGACGCCATGCAGACGCCGAAGGAGAGGGTGATCGGCCCATAGTCGGTGCCTGTCTTGGCGTTGACGAAGGGCGTCTGCTCCACCGCGCTGCGGACTTCCTCGGCAAGGTCCGTCACCGCCTTCTCGCTCATGCCGGTGACGATGACGCCGAATTCCTCGCCGCCGGTGCGCGCGGCGGTGACGTTGGTCGACATGGACGCCTTGAAGACCGAGGCGACGATCTGCAGGATGCGGTCGCCGATCGGATGGCCGTGCTTGTCGTTGACCGCCTTGAAGCGGTCGACGTCGGCGAGGATCAGCGCGCCGAACATCGCCTCGCGGCGGTCGGCGTAGACGCCTTCCATGGCCCGGTCGAAAGCGCGCCTGTTGGGCAGGCTCGTCAGCGCGTCGGTCTCCGACAGCTTCTTGTATTCCTCGAGCTCGGCCTTCACCGCTTCGAGCTCGGCCGACTTGTCCTGCATGGTCGAGGCGACGCGTCGCGTGCTGTCGAGCGCCGTATCCGTCGCGCTCGACATGACGGTGGCGACCTTCTGCAGGAAGTCCTGCGAGACGGTGCTGCGGGCGCGCAGGCCCTGCGAGGTAACGTCGAGAATCTCGCCATATTTTTCGCGCGAAGACCGCTCGCTCTTCAGCATGAGCAGTATCTCGTCGAGCTTGACGCTCATCGATGCGTGGGCGGTTTCGATCATCCGGTCGCCGCGCCCGCGGCCGAGCGTGCGCTCGGCCATGCGGTCGAATCCGTCCTGGCCGGGGGTTGGGCCAAGGGCGGCGATCGCGTCGACGAGAGCGGGGTTTCCTCCGCTCAAGGCCTCGTAGATGACTTCATAGTTGCGGGGGATCGCTTCCAAATGCATCTGGCGCAGACGTGCAAGCACGTTCGCACCAATATCGGCCGCAAGCGGCTCGGGCATTTCCGAAAGCTGCATTCGCACCTGACCCCCAAAAGCCACCCTCCGCCCCAAAGGCACGGAAAGCGGGCGGACCACAAGTCACGCCAATTGCTAGACTAACGTTACGTCATTGAAAGGTTCGTTAATCCGCATGGAAGTCTGGTGAAGGGCTATCGCCTTCTTGAAGACCCCGAAATCCCCGCCGCCTTTTAGTGACAAAACCGCAATCGAGGCAAGAGGATTTCTCACAGGTGGGGCGCGCCGAGCGCACGCGGCGGTTCGGCCGCAGGCGACGCAGGGGCTTGAAGATGCTCGGCAAATGCCCGGCGAAGGCGCTTCGGCCGGTCGTCGAACAGCCGGTGCGCCGTCTTGAGGGTCGACTTTGCCAGGATCGCCTTTTCGCGCGCGACGAGCTTGCACAGGACGGTGCGCCGGCTGCGCTTCAGATCAAGTTCGCGTGACCGCAGGAGCGCCAGCAGGGCGGCCAGATCGTTGTGCTCGCCGAGGCGCTCGCCGAGAGCCTCAAGGCGCACGCGCGCCTTGCCCATTTTCGTCGGCCAGAGGTCGCGCAACAGGCCGAGTTGCGTCCAGTGCGCCTTCACCGCCTTGCGCAGATCGTGGAAATCCTCGTCCGCCGCCCGGCCGCCCGCGCGTTTCATCGAACGCTTTGCCCGCCTGACATTGGCGCGCACGCCGTCAGCGAGGATCGCGGCTGCAGCTTCGGCGCCGGCAGGCAACTGCCAGCGGTCCATGTCGCGGCGCATCTGGGCCGACCGGCGCAGGCCCTCGTCGATCAGGGTGCGCAGGGCCGCGTCGTCGATGACATGCACGTCGCGGCGTTGTTCGAGCAGGATCCTGAGATCGCCCAACGCCTTTGCGCGGCGCGGCCGGACGAGCGCCAGACGGTCGACGGCCTCGACCAGCGCTGCGGCATCGCGCGCATGGGCGAGCGAACGGGCGAGATCGCGCAGGCGGATATTCTCCGCGGCGTAGAAGTCCGGATCGGCAGCGCGCAGCAGTTTGAGCAGGGCGCGGGCCTTCTTGATCGACTTGCGCGCGTCGTGAAGGCCCGCGTCGCGGTTCTCGCGGGCGAGGAGCAGGCCATCGGCGATCGCATCGATGTCATTGCCGAGGAGCCGCTGCGCCTCGGCCGCCAGGGGCCGGTCCGGGGCGATCCGCCGCCGGCTCACGCGCGCTCGTCCGGCAGGCCGTCGCGCGCGAGGACGGCGTTGTAGTAGCGCTCGTCATCGGTGACCTCGCGCCCGATCCAATCGGGAAGGGTGCCGACCGGGCCGTTGGTCTCCGTTTCGAGTTCGGCAAGGACGAGCCCTTCGAGCCGCCCGTGGAACACGTCGATCTCGAAGACGAGCCCCTGCCAGGGCACGATGTGGCGATCCTTGTCGATGGTATCGGCGGCGTGAGCGAGGATCGCCTCGGCGTCGGCAAGGAGGATGGGATATTCGAATTCTTCACGCGCGGGCCCGGCCGGGCCGAACTTCAGCGTCAGCCAGGCATGCGGCCCGATGATGCGCACGCGCACGGACCTGTCGGGCGCCGCCGCGACATAGCCCTGCCGCAACGATCTGACGGAGACCGCATGGCCGCGCCAGGCATCCGACCCAAGCAGGAATTTACGTTCGATCTCGATCGCCATCGCGCTTCATATGAAACCGGCCGCCATCAAGGCAAGAGCGGCCCGGCTTCGCCGTGAAGCCGGGCCGCTGAATTCCGCTCCCCGCTATCCCGCTGACCGCCCGGGGCGAGGGAGAAGGGTCGATCTGCCGTCAACGAACGCCGCGCGTCGTCGCGCAACGCTCCGGCAGCACCGCAACGGCCCAAGCTCCCTGCGCGGGATACCGGTGCGGCGAATTGGGTTGCTGCCCGAGACCTGACCTACTCGGCAGCCGCCAGGTTGACCCCGCCGCGTTCGGCAAGGTCCGTCAGCTTGCGGTCGGTCGCCTTTTCCTCGTCGAGGTTCTGCTGCAGAAGGGCGGCGCAGTCGCTGCGGCCGAGCTTGTTCGCCCAAGCGACCAGCGTGCCGTAGCGCGTCATCTCGTAATGCTCGACGGCCTGCGCAGCGGCGACCAGTGCGGCATCCAGCACTTGCTTGTCCTCGACCTCGCCGGCGATCTCGTCGGCCTCCTTCAGAATGCCGTCGATTGCGGGGCAGTTGACGCCCTTTGCTTCGACGCCGTGAAGTTCGAATACGCGTTCCAGCCGCGCGACATGTCCTTCCGTTTCGCGCAGATGGGTCTCGAACCCCTTGCGCAACTCGGCGCTCGTCGCCTTGTCGATCATCTTCGGCAGGTTCTTCAGGATCTGCTTTTCGGCGTAGTAGATGTCGCGGAGCGTGTGGACGAAGAGATCGTCCATCGTTTTGATGTCCTTGGAAAAGAAGCCCATCGTCGGTCCGTCCTCGTGGCTTTAATGGTGGCGGGATTGCCCGTGCCTGATGAGGTCCAAACGTCACGTCGGGGGTCATGTTCCGATGCGATGCCGATCGTGATCGAATGTTTCAGGCCCCTTGAAACCGTGGCATTTGCGCAACAGTCCGCACGAACCGGAAATGTGGCGCAAATACGCCACCAAACCCGCGCATTTCCGCCATTCTTGAAGGCAGATTCGTCGCATGGATTAATTTTCGATTCATCGGAAATTCATCTGATTTCGCTAGTTTGACGCCATTCGGAAGGGACAACCGACTGGTCAGGGATTTTGGGTCATGCGTATCTGGGCTCGCCTCAACAATCTTCCCCGCGCGTTGCGCGAGTTTCTGTTGCCGACCTACCGGCCGGAGCGCCATTACATGCGCGGCCCCGGCCCCGCCTGCGCGCGCCGCGGCGGCAGCGCGGTGATGCGCTGAACAAAAAAGAAGCGGCGCGGCAGCCATGAAGGCGCCAGCGCCGCTTGCCCGGCCGCGAGACTGATCCGCTACTCGGCGGCCGAACGCTGTGCCGAACCCCCTTCCACCGCCTCGATGATGGCGGCGCAAAAGGCGTCCAGATCTCCGGGATTTCGTGCGGTGATCAGATTGCCGTCGCGAACGGTGGTCGAATCCTCCCATTTCGCGCCGGCATTGATCATGTCGGTCTTGATCGACTTGTAGGACGTCGCCTTGCGTCCCTTGACGAGCCCGGCCTCGATCAAAAGCCAGGGCGCGTGGCAGATCGCCGCGAGCGGCTTGCCGGTCTTCTCGAACGACTTGACGAACGAGACGGCCTTTTCCTCGACCCGCAGCAGGTCGGGATTGATCTGCCCGCCCGGCAGAACGAGCGCGTCGTAGTCCGAGACGGAGGCATCGGCGAGGATTTTGTCGACCGGAACGGCCTTGCCCCAGTCGTCCTTGTCCCAGCCGGTGATCTCGCCGGCCTCGAGCGAGACGACTTCGACGGTTGCGCCGGCATCCTTCAGCTTGTTCAGCGGAACCTCGAGTTCCGACTGCTCGAAGCCGTCGGTGGCGAGGATCATGATCTTCGATTGACCGATTGCCGGCATGGCGCGTCTCCTTCACTTGAATGCGCGTCCCGAACGGGCGCTGCATCCAAACGTGGAGGCTCAGCTTTTGTTCACCATCATCTTGAAGCAGGCGACACGATTTGTTTCAGGCGCCCGTTGACCCGAAGCCGCCGGCCGCGCGCGCGGTCTCGCCGAGATGCGAGCGCTCCTCCAGACGCGGCCGCACGACCGGCGCGACGACCATTTGCGCAATGCGCATGCCGCGCGTGACGGCGAATTCCTCGTCGCCCAGATTGATCAGCAGCACCTTCACCTCGCCGCGATAGTCGCTGTCGATGGTGCCGGGCGTGTTGAGGCAGGTGATGCCGTGCTTCAGCGCCAGCCCGGAGCGCGGGCGCACCTGCACCTCGTATCCGGCCGGTATTTCCATGACGAAGCCGGTCGGCACCAGAACGCGCCGGCCGGGCAGGACGAGCATCTCGCGGTCGGCCGGGACGGCCGCGCGGACATCCATGCCCGCCGCCTCCTCGGTTGCGTAGGAGGGAAGGTCGAGCCCTTCGCCATGGGGAAGGCGCTGGAAACCGATGGTGGGGGAGTTGGCGCTGGTCATGGCGGCCTCTATTCCCCGTCACGCGCGGCGCGTCAATCGTCGGCGATCGATTCCCTGCCGGATATCTCGTCGATGGAGATACGGAAGAAGACCTGATCCGACTTGAACGCCAGCGCCGGGGCGACGGGCTTGTAGGCGCCCGGTTCCCACCACATGGCGTGGCGGCTGAGCAACTGCCAGGCCCGGTCGTGCAGGCGCTTGAACCCGATCCGGTCGGGCAGCTCCTCGAAGCGGCCGCGCACCATGACCGTGCGCCAGTGCTGCGGCGTGTCGATGTCCTCGACGAGGAGCGCCGCGCCCGGATCGGCGCGCATCGCCTCGATCTTCCGGCCGGGCATCGAAAAGGCGTAGAGATGGTTTTCGGCCCGCGCGTAATGGATCGGGACGATGTAGGGCGCGCCGCCGCTGACGCAGGCGAGCCGGCCGATTCTATTCTTGGCGACGATGTCGAGGCACTGGTCCCGGTCGAGCTGGCGAACGATCATCACGGCTCCCTCCGGCCGGCGATGATGCGCCCGAACGGCGAAACTGTCACCAGCCCTATCGGACGATCGGCGGCAGCATCATCGTCTCCTTGATTTCCTCCATGACGAAGGAGGCGGACACGTCCGAGAGCGGCACCTTAGCGATCAGGCGCTGGTAGAGCCGGTCATAGGCCTTCACGTCGGGCACGCGGGCGCGCAGGACATAGTCGAGATCGCCCGACATGCGGTAGACGCCCTGGATTTCGGGGATCGACTGGACGGCGCTGCGGAACCTGTCGAGCCAGCCGGGCTCGTGATGGGTCGTGCGCACGAGGATGAAGACGGAGAGGCCGTAGCCGAGGCGCTCGGCATCGACCAGCGCGACACGGCCGGTGATGATGCCCTCCTCTTCCATCAGCTTCACCCGCCGCCAGCAGGCATTGCGCGACAGATGGACCTCTTCCGACAACTGGTCGATCGACAGGGATGCGTCGCGCTGCAGGGTGGCGACGATGCGCCGGTCAATTTCGTCGATCTGATAGGCCATCTTGGGATGGTGTCCCAACATTCGATGCTTCGCAAGGAAAGATTGGGACATATCGATGCGCTCCTCATGCGATTCTGCGATTCAACAAATCGGGGAACCAGACATGACCACGCGCATCGCCCGCATCTTCACCGACCATCCGGCCAATGTCGGCGAAACCTATTTCGGCCACATGGCCTTCGCCGCCTGGTTCGCCTCGCGGCTCGGCATGGCCGCCGGTGCGGCGCTGATCCACGCGATCCTGCCCTTCGCCTTCGAGACGACGGCCAGCCGCATCGTGCGCGAACTTTACGAGCGCACCTCGAAGCGCGCCGGCACGCACTGACGCCAGATCAGGGTTTGACTCCCGCGCGCCAGGCGTTATGCGTCCTCGCATCAGCCGATTGAACGCGATCCGGAGAGACAGACCATGCAGGGCGTGACCGTCGTCGACCACCCGCTTGTCCAGCACAAGCTCACCATCATGCGCGACAAGGGCACGTCGACCGCCAGCTTCCGGCGGCTCCTGCGCGAGATTTCGCTGCTGCTCTGCTACGAGGTCACGCGCGAACTCGAACTGACGACGCGCGAGATCGAGACGCCGATGCAGCCGATGACGGCGCCAACGCTGGAAGGCAAGAAGCTCGTCTTCGCCTCCGTCCTGCGCGCCGGCAACGGGCTTCTCGACGGCATGCTCGACCTCGTGCCCGCCGCACGCGTCGCCCATGTCGGGCTCTATCGCGACCACGAGACGCTGCAGGCGGTCGAGTATTTCTTCAAGGCACCGAGCGATCTTGCCGACCGGCTCGTCATCGTCGTCGACCCGATGCTCGCCACCGCCAACTCCGCGATCATGGCCGTCGACAAGCTGAAGGAGCGCGGTGCGACCAATCTGCGCTTCCTGTGCCTCCTCGCCGCGCCCGAGGGCATCGACCGCTTTACCAAGGCACATCCGGACGTGCCGGTCGTCACCGCCTCGATCGACGAGAAGCTGAACGAGAAGGGCTACATCGTGCCCGGCCTCGGCGATGCGGGCGACCGCATGTACGGCACGAAGTAGCGCCTTAACCGCCGCTTAACGCTCCGCCCATGTCGCGCGCGGCGTTAAGCGGGTTTCAGGCTTCGGCGTGGTAATTTCGGCCAGTCCCGTGCCGGAGTGGCCCATGCTGCGCAATCTCATGCTCGTCGGAGCCGCCGTCGTCGCCGCGTCGATCGGCATTCCGGCCCTCCACAATGCCGATCCCGACCTCCTGCCCGGCCTTGCCGATGCAGCGCTGGGCCGCGGCGCGGCGCAGGACGTTCCCGAACTCGCCATGCTGGCGAGCCCCGCGGAGGTGGCGACGAGCCGGCGCGTGCGGCTCGAACCGGACGGGCGCGGCCATTTCATCGGCGATTTCCGCATGAACGGCCGCTCCGTCGAGGCGATGATCGACACCGGCGCCAGCGTCGTCGCGATCAACGCGACGACCGCGCGGCGGATCGGCGTCACCGTCTCGCCGGCCGACTTCAGGCAGAGCGTCAACACCGCCAACGGCACGATCAAGGCCGCGCCGGCCACGCTGTCGCGGCTCGAGATCGGCGGCATCGTGGTGCGCGACGTTCAGGCCGTGGTGCTCGACGACAAGGCGCTTTCGGGCACGCTGATCGGCATGAGCTTTCTCAACGGCCTGCGCCGGTTCCAGGTCGAGGATGGGCGGCTGTTGCTGGAGCAGTGATCAGGGAACGATCCGTCGCAGGATCGTATCCTGCATAGCGGGGCGCTCGGGGGAAACGCGGAACGAGCGGCGCAGCGCCTCGGTAGCCGCATCGGCATCGGCTTCGCTGCGGGCATGGACGAGACCGAGCAGCGAGCCTTTTTCGACACGCTCGCCCGGCATGGCGATCCGGGTGATGCCGACGGTCGGATCGACCGCATCCTCCGCGCGACGGCGACCGCCGCCGAGTTCGACGACGGCAAGTCCGATGTCGCGGGTGGCGATATCCGTGACGAAGCCCGTCTGATCCGCCAGAACCGCGCGTTCGACGGCAGCCATTGGCAAATAGGCGTCCATCTTCTTGACGAAGTCGGCCGGGCCGCCGAGTTCCGCGACCATGCGGCCGAAGCGCTCGGCCGCCGCGCCGGAGGCGAGCGCGTCCTGCGCGCGCGCGGTCGCTTCCTGCGGCGTCGCAGCGATGCCCGACGACATCAGCATTTCGGCGGCAAGCGCCAGTGTGACGTCCTCTAGGCGCCTGTCGCGATGCGCGCCGGTGAGGAAATCGACCGCATTGCGGACCTCGACGGCATTGCCGGCGGCGGAGGCCAGCGGTGCATTCATGTCGGTGATGAGCGCCGTCGTCGGCAGGCCGGCGCCGTTCGCCACCTCGACGAGGCTGGTCGCGAGTTCGACCGCCTTGTCCGCTGAGGCCATGAAGGCGCCGTTGCCGCATTTGACGTCGAGCACCAGCGATTGCAGCCCGGCGGCGAGCTTCTTCGACAGGATCGAGGCGGTGATGAGCGGGACGGATTCGACCGTCGCGGTGATGTCGCGGATCGCGTAGAAGCGCTTGTCGGCGGGCGCGAGGTCCGCCGTCTGGCCGATGATCGCGCAGCCCGCCGTCTTGACCGTGCGGCGGAACAGGGCCTCGTCGGGCTGCGAGCGATAGCCGGGGATCGCATCCATCTTGTCGAGTGTGCCGCCGGTGTGGCCAAGCCCGCGCCCGGAGATCATCGGAACGTAGGCGCCGCAGGCCGCGACGATTGGTGCGAGCATCAGCGAGACATTGTCGCCGACGCCGCCGGTCGAATGCTTGTCGGTGACCGGGCCGGGCAGGTCCGACCAGTCGAGCACATGGCCGGAATCGCGCATGGCAAGCGTCAGGGCAACCGCTTCGTCGCGTGACATGCCTTTGAGATAGGCCGCCATGGCGAATGCGGCGACCTGGCCTTCGGTGAAGGTGTTTTCGCTGAGGCCGTCGACGAAGGCGGCGATTTCGGCGGGCGTCAGGGCGATGCCGTCGCGCTTCTTGCGGATGATTTCCTGGGGGAGCATGGTTAGGGCGCCAATCGCGAAGGGATGCGCTCTACGGCGCCCCCCTCTGTCCTGCCGGACATCTCCCCCGCATGGGGGGAGATCACGCGGTGTCGATGACGAGCATGATCTCCCCCCTCGCGGGGGAGATGTCCGGCAGGACAGAGGGGGGCGCGACGAAGCGCGATGTCACCCATCCAACGCCTCATCCGCAAACATCGCCTTAAGGATCGCCGCCAACCGCCTGCCGCCCAATGGCGCCATGTCCTTCGTTTCCTGATGCGACAACTCCCCGCCCGTCATGCCGGCGGCGAGGTTCGTAACCACCGAACAAGCCGCGACGCGCAAACCGAGGAAGCGCGCGAGGATGACTTCCGGCACGGTCGACATGCCGACCGCATCGGCACCGAAGACGCGGGCCATGCGGATTTCGGCCGGCGTCTCGAAGGACGGGCCGGAGAACCACATGTAGACGCCCTTGTGGAGCTCGGTGCCGGTCGCCTTCGCGGCGCGCTCGATCGCGGCGCGCAGGACCGGATCGTAGGCTTCCGTCAGGCCGACGAAGCGGCGGTCGGTCTGTTCGCCGAAGAGCGGGTTGGTGCCGGAGAAATTGATGTGGTCGGTGATCATCATCACCGAGCCGGGCGGCATCACTTCGCGCAGCGAACCGGCCGCGTTGGTGAGCAGCAGCCGGTCGATGCCGATGGCGGCCAGCGCTTCGAGGACGGGGCGCATGGCGGCGGCATTGCCGTGCTCGTAATAGTGCGCGCGGCCGGCCAGCATCAGGACCGGACGGCCCGACAAGTCGCCGGCGACGATCTGGCCGGCATGGCCGGTGACGCCGCTCTGCGGAAAGCCCGGCAGGTCGCCATAGGGGATGCGCACCGCATTCTCGACCTCGTCGACGAGACCGCCGAGGCCGGAGCCGAGCACCAGCGCGATCTTCGGCGCGCGGCCGTCGAGGCGTTCGATCAGTCGGGCAGCGGCATCGGTCATTTCAGCGTGTCTCCCTTGAAGCCGAAGGGCAGGATTTCGGCCATGGTGACCGTCTCGACGATGCCGTTCTGGTCGCAAAGATGCAGTTTGGTCTGAGGATCGGCGAACTCGGCGAGCCGCTGGCGGCAGCCGCCGCAGGGCGTGATGCGATCCATCTTCTCGGCAACGACGGCGATTTCCGCCAGCTTGCCGCCGCCAGCCATGACGTAGTGCCCGAGCGCGGTGGTCTCCGCGCACCAGCCTTCCGGATAGGACGCGACCTCGATGTTCGCGCCGGTGAAAACGCGGCCGTCGGTCGTCAGCAGCGCCGCGCCGACCGGGAATTTCGAATAGGGCGCATAGGCATGCGTCATCGCCTCGCGGGCGGCGGCGAAGAGATCAGCGGGCATAAGGCATCATCCAATGGATTGTCGACCCCCACTCCGGTTTGCTTCGCAAACCACCTCTCCCCCGATCGACGGGGGAGAGGAAGCAGGTGGCAGCGCAGCGCCTTTCCTCTCCCCTTTTGAGGGGGAGAGGTGCCCGCGAAGCGGGCGGAGTGGGGGTCGGCGCGAGGATGTCTGTCATCACCGCTCCTTCACATAAGGCACGCCGCCGGCGCGCGGCGGGATGGCCTTGCCGATGAAGCCGGCGAGGAGGATGACGGTGAGCACATAGGGCAGCGCCTGCATGAACTGCGTCGGCACCGGCCCGATGAACGGCAGGGGCGAGCCCTGGAGGCGGATCGAGACGGCGTCGAGGAAGCCGAAGAGGAGGCAGGCGAACATGGCCGGCACGGGCTTCCACTTGGCGAAGATCAGCGCGGCGAGCGCGATGTAGCCGCGACCGGCCGTCATGTCCTTCACGAAGCCCGCGCCGATCGCCATCGACAGGTAGGCGCCGGCGAAGCCGCACAGGATGCCGGTGCAGATGACAGCCCGGTAGCGCAGCCATGTGACCGAGATGCCGGCGGTGTCGACGGCGGCCGGGTTCTCGCCGACGGCGCGCAGGCGCAGGCCGAAGCGCGTGCGGAACAGCACCCACCAGGTGAAGGCGACCGTCGCGAAGGCGAGATAGACCAGCATCGAGTGGCCCGAGATCAGTTCGGCATAGATGTAGCCGACGATCGGGATGTCGCGCGCCGTTTCGGCAAAGGGCAGGACGATGCCGCCGAAGCGCTGCTCGCCGCCGAGCGAAGGCGTGCGCCCGCCCTGCGCGAACCAGGCCTGGCCGAGGATGACCGTGGTGCCGGCGGCGATGAAGTTGATCGCGACGCCCGAGACGATCTGGTTGCCGCGATTGGTGATCGAGGCGAAGCCGTGAACGAGCGCCAGCGCGACCGAGACCATGACGGCGAAGACGAGCCCGAGCCAGGCCGAGCCGTAGACGGCGGCAGCCGCCGCGCCGGCGAAGGCGGCGGCCAGCATCTTGCCCTCGAGGCCGATGTCGAACACGCCGGCACGCTCGGAATAAAGCCCGGCGAGGCACGCGAACATCAGCGGAATCGACAGGCGGATGGTGGAATCCAGGATCTGGATCAGGACGACGAAGGCTTGATCCATCTCAGGCTCCCTTCTGGCCGGCGGTTTCGCCCGCGCCGGAGCGCGGCGAGATCGAGGCGAACAGCGCCTGCAGGGATGGGCGGAACATGTGCTCCAATGCGCCGGCGAAGAGGATCACCAGACCCTGGATAATGATGATCATGTCGCGGCTGATCGAGGGCATCATGAAGGCGATTTCCGCGCCGCCCTGGTAGAGCACGCCGAACAGGATCGCCGCCGGGATGATGCCGGCGGGATGCGAGCGGCCCATCAGCGCCACGGCGATGCCGACGAAGCCGGCGCCGGTGACGAAATCGAGCTGCAGCCGGTTGGCGTCGCCCATCACGGGGTTCAACGCCATCATGCCGGCGAGCGCGCCCGAGATGAGCATGGTGACGAGCACGATGCGCGTCTCGCCGATGCCCGCATAGCGCGCCGCCTTGGGGCTGAACCCTTGCGTGCGGATCTCGTAGCCGAGCTTGGTGCGCCAGATCAGGAGCCAGACGAGGAAGGCGGCGACGAGCGCCAGCAGGAAGGAAATGTTGAGCGGCGAGGAGCGCACCGAGGCGCCGAACCAGTCGAACACGAAGTTCAGCTTCGGCAATTGCCCGCCATCGAGGAAGGTTCGCGTCTGCGGCGACATCGAGCCGGCCGGCTTCAGGACCGAGGTCAGGAGATAGACCATCAGGCTGGCGGCGATGAAGTTGAACATGATCGTGGTGATGACGATGTGCGAGCCGCGCTTGGCCTGGAGATAAGCCGGGATAAAGGCCCACAGGGCCCCCATCAGCGCCGCGCCGAGGATCGCCAGCGGAAAGTTCACCCACCAGGGAAACACGCCGTCGAGCGACAGGACGACCAGCGCGACGCCGAGCCCGCCGACATAGGCCTGCCCCTCGCCGCCGATATTGAACAGCCCGCCATGAAAGGCGACCGCGACGGCAAGGCCGGTGAAGATGAAGCTCGTCGCATAATAGAGCGTATAGGCGATGTTCTGCCCGCGCCCGAACGCGCCCTCGATCAGGTAGGTAAACGCCTCGACCGGGCTCTCGCCGACGAGCAGCACGACGAGGCCGGCCACCGCGAAGGCGACGACGACGTTGATCAGCGGGATCAACCCGTAATCGGCCCATGCGGGCAATTTCGCATAAGGAACGCTCATTCGGCGGCCTCCTTGCCGTCGATGCCGGCCATCAGGAGGCCGAGTTCGCCTTCGGTCGCTTCGCCGGAGCGTTCGCCGACCACGCGGCCGTCGAACATTACGAGGATGCGGTCGGAGAGCGAGCGGATTTCGTCGAGTTCGACCGAGACGAGCAGGACCGCCCTGCCCTGGTCGCGCATGTCGATCAGGCGCCTATGGATGAATTCGATCGCGCCGACGTCGACGCCGCGCGTCGGCTGGCCGATGATGAGGACGCCGGGGTCCTTCTCCATCTCGCGCGCGAGCACGATCTTCTGCTGGTTGCCGCCGGAAAAGTTCGCCGTCTTCAGCCGCTCGTTGCCGGGCCGGATGTCGTACTGGCCGATCTTCTTCTTCGCATCGGCGCGGATCGCCTCGATGTTGAGGAACGGGCCGTTCAGATATTCGGGCCGGTCGTGATAGCCGAGGATCGAGTTCTCGTATTCCTCGAACGGCAGGACGAGGCCGACATAGTGCCGATCCTCCGGCACATGGGCGAGGCCGCGGTCGCGCAGTTCGCCCGGATCGGCCGCGCCGGTGACGTCGATCGGCTTGCCGTCGAGCATGACGGTGCCGGAGACGGCCGGGCGGATGCCGGAAATCGTTTCCAGGAGCTGCGATTGGCCGTTGCCGGCGACGCCCGCAATGCCGACGATCTCGCCGCCGCGCACGTCGAACGACACGTCGTCGACGACCTTGACGCCGCGCGAATCCACGACCGTCAGGTTGCGCACCGAGAGCTTCACGTCGCTCGGCCGCGCATCGCCCTTTTCGACGCGCAGGAGCACGCGGCGCCCGACCATCAGCTCGGCCAGTTCCTCGACCGTCGTCTCGGCGGTCTTGCGCGTCGCCACGATCTGGCCCTGGCGCATGACCGAGACATTGTCGGTGATCGCCTTGATCTCGCGCAGCTTGTGCGTGATCAGCACCACCGTCTTACCCTCGGCCCGGAGCTGGGCGAGGATGCGGAAAAGGTGATCTGCCTCGGCCGGCGTCAACACGCCGGTCGGCTCGTCGAGAATGAGGATATCGGCGCCGCGGTAGAGCGCCTTCAGGATTTCCACGCGCTGCTGCAGGCCGACTGGCAAATCCTCGATGATCGCATCGGGATCGACGTCGAGGCCGTATTCCTTCTCCAGCCGCTTCAGTTCCGAGCGGGCCTTGGAGATGGAGGAGTTGAGCAGCGCCTCGCCTTCGGCGCCGAGGATGATGTTTTCCAGTACCGTGAAGTTCTGAACCAGCATGAAGTGCTGGTGGACCATGCCGATGCCGAGCGCGATCGCGTGGTTGGAACTGGTGATCGCCACCGGCTTGCCGCCGACGCGGATTTCGCCGGAATCGGCCTGGTAGAAGCCGTAGAGGATCGACATCAGCGTCGATTTCCCGGCTCCGTTCTCGCCGACGATACCATGAATGGTGCCGGCCTTGATGTTGAGGTCGATATCCTTGTTGGCATGAACAGGGCCGAAGCTCTTGTTGATGCCGACAAGTTCGATCGCAGCTTCGGACATGCAGGATTTCCGTCTGGACGCCTTGGTCAAACCTCGGAATTAGCATGAGCGCATCCGGCCTGCAAATGCGGGCAGTTGACGCTTTGTCACTCGACAAGCGCCGGACCGCTTGGCACTTTCGCGGCCATGACAGCAACACCCCTCTCCCCCTTCACCTTCAACACCACCGCATCGATCGTGTTCGAACCCGGCAGCGCCGCGCGGCTCGGCGAGATCGCCGGGAAACGCCTCGGCGGCCGCGTGCTGTTCGTCACCGATCCGGGTCTTCTCAAGATCGGGCTTGCTGACGCCGCCATCGCCTCGCTGAAAGCGGCCGGCGCAGAGGTCACCATCTTCGGCGAGGTCGAGGCCGACCCGTCGCGCGCGACCTTGATGAAGGCCGTCGAGGCCGGACGCGGCGCGAGCGGGGTCGTCGGGTTCGGCGGCGGCTCGTCGCTCGACGTCGCCAAGCTCGCCGCGCTTCTGATCGGCTCGGGCGAAGACCTGGACGATGCCTGGGGCGTCGCGCAGGCCAAGGGGCCACGCCTGCCGCTCGTGCTGGTGCCGACCACGGCCGGCACGGGATCGGAGGTGACGCCGGTCTCCATCATCACGGTCGGCGAAGAGGAAAAGCGCGGCGTTTCCAGCGCGATCATCCTACCGGATGTCGCGGTTCTCGACGCGGATTTGACGCTCGGCCTGCCACCGGCGATCACCGCCGCGACCGGCATCGACGCCATGGTCCATGCGATCGAGGCCTACGCTTCGAAGAGCGCCAACAACAATCCCTTGTCGAAGATGCTCGCGCGCGAGGCCCTGCGCCTTCTCGGCGCCAATATCGAAAAGGTGATCGCCGACGGGCAGGATCGCGCGGCGCGCGGGGCGATGCTGCTCGGCTCGATGCTCGCCGGCCAGGCCTTCGCCAATTCGCCCGTCGCCGCCGTCCACGCCCTCGCCTATCCGATCGGCGGCACGTTCCACATTCCGCACGGCCTGTCGAACGCGCTCGTCCTGCCGCATGTCCTGCGCTTCAATGCGCCCGATGCGGCGCATCTTTACGCTGAGATCGCTGGCGACTGCTTTCCCGCGCTCGACGGCGAAGAGGGCGTTCAGGGGCGTTGCGCGGCCTTCATCGAGGAACTCGCGGCGCTGTCGAAGCGCGTCGGGCTGCAGACACGCCTGCGCGATGTCGGGATCGGAGAGGACGCGCTGGCAAAGATGGCGGCGGATGCGATGAAGCAGCAGCGGTTGCTGGTCAACAATCCGCGCGGCGTTTCGGAGGCGGATGCGCTGGCGATCTATCGGGCGGCGTGGTGAGGAGAATGGCGGAAATGACTGCGGGACAGCGCCCCCCTCTGCCCTGCCGGGCATCTCCCCCGCGAGGGGGGAGATCACGCGGTGTCGACGACGAGAATAATCTCCCCCCTTGCGGGGGAGATGGCCGGCAGGCCAGAGGGGGGCGCCGTAGAGCAACGGCGGATAAAGGTGCCCCCCGTTGACCCGCTCCACCCGCGCCGACTACCGCACCTTCCGCACCATCACCACGCGCTGGATGGACAATGACGCTTACGGCCACATGAACAATGTGGTCCATTATTCCCTCTTCGACACCGCCGTGAACGGCTGGCTGATCGAGAGCGGGGTGCTGGACATCCATAAGGGCGCGCAGATCGGGCTCGTGGTCGAGACGGGCTGCAAGTACTTCGCCGAGATGGCCTTTCCAGACACGATTCATGCCGGCATCCGCGTGGCCAGGCTCGGCACGTCGTCGGTGCGCTACGAGATCGGGCTGTTCCGCAACGACGAGAGCGAGGCGGCGGCCGAGGGCTTCTTCGTCCATGTCTATGTCGACGCCGCGACCCGCCGCCCTGCCCCGCTCGCCCCGGCGCTGCGCGCCAAGCTCGAACGCATCGTGTCATGAGCGACGACCGCATCGTCCAACTGGAGACGCTCGCCGCCGAGCAGGAGCGCACGATCGAGGAATTGTCGGCGGAAGTCGCGCGGCAATGGCAGGTCATCGAACGCATGCAGAAGAAGCTCGACGCGCTGACGAACCGATTTCTCGCGCTCGAGGAGCAGTCGGCGCCAGACGTGCCGATCACCAAGCCCCCGCACTACTGAGGACGAGAAAAGGCCGGGCGAACCCGGCCTCTCCCTCTGCTCGGCCCGCCGAACAGTGCAATCACATGGTCTCAGGCGATCACATCGCCGGCAGGATCGCGATGTCGCGGATGTCGCCTTCGGCGCCGGTGATTTCCGCCACCATCTCGGTCGCGCCGGTTTCAAGGTTCACCGTGTAGAGCCCGTTGCCGGCGACGAGCCAGGCCGTGTTCTCGCCCTCGGCGGTCGCCTGGATGTCGAGCGCGTAGGTTTCCGCGCCCTCGATGCCGAGCGCGCCGAGCGTCGCCAGCGTGCCGTCGTTCGGCGCCGTCTGGCGCAGCAGCGCTCCGAGGCCGGCATCGATGTCGTACATCGCGGTCGCTTCCGGCGTGCCGACAGAGTTGGTGTACGCGGTGGCGACGACGTTGGGCGTCGCGTCGGCATTCTCGTCGCCGGCCTCGAAGTTGAGCGAACCGTCGACGGTCGTCTCGCCGGTGTCGGGATGGACGCGCAGGTTGGTGCCGTCGGTACCCATGACGCGGATGCGGTCGGCGACGGGGTTGAAGTCGACGACCCCGGCGACGCCGTCGGGCAGCATCTCGGACAGGGTCTCGCCGGCCGTGGCAGCGCCGGTCTCGAGGTCGATGGTGACGATCGTGCCGTCGCCGGCGACGCCGTAGAGCATGCCGTCGGCCGGACGCACGTCGATGCCGATCAGGCTGTCGACGCCTTCGACCTCGACCGTGTTGGAGACTTCGGGCGCATCGGTGTCGAACCAGACGAGCGTCTTGTCGCCGACGAGGCCGACGGCGGGCGCGGCAGCGGCGGCGGATGCGAGGCCGAGCGTGGCGGCGCCGGTGGCAAGGGCGATGCGGGTGAGACGAATGGACATTGACGGATCTCCTGTTGGCGTTTCAAAGAACGTTTCGGGGAGAGGCGCGCGATCTCGTGTCGCGCAGGTCCTCCGCTGGCCTTACACGCGGCCCTCGCTTCTGGATGCAGCAATGCCGAATTTTTTTCGCGCCCTTTGCATCGGAACGGCGATCTACGCGTGTAATGTGCCTGAATGACAGACCGGAGAGTCACGCATTGGATGCACGAATGGACGATTGCGACAGCCTGATGCGCCGCGTGGCGAAGGGGGACCGGTCGGCGCTGGCGGCGATCTTCGACCTCGAAGCCGGACGCCTCATCGCCATCGCCAGGCGCATCGTGCGCCGGCGCGAACTCGCCGAGGACGTGGTGCAGGAGGCCTTCGTCACCATCTGGCGCAAGGCCGCGCTGTTCGACCATGAGCGCGGCGCCGCCCGCGCCTGGATGACGACCATCGTGCGCCATCGCGCGCTCAACATCATCCGCGACGGCGGCCGGCTCGATTTCCACGATGCCGACCAGCTCGCCACGCTCGGCGACCGTGCAGCCGATGCCGACGCCGCCTATGCGGGCCTGCCCGAGACGGAAGATCTGAAGCGCCGCCTCGACCAGCTCGAGCCCGAGCGCCGGCGGTCCATCGTCATGGCCTATGTGGTCGGCTTTTCGCATGGCGAGATCGCCGCGCATCTGGGCGCGCCCGTCGGCACGGTGAAGGCCTGGATCAGGCGCGGCGTCGCCTCGCTCAGGGAGTGCCTGTCATGACGAGCCAGGAACGCATCATGCGCGCCGGCGACTACGTGCTCGGCCTGATGGACGAGGCCGACCGCGCCCGTGCCGAACGCGACCTGACCATCGATCCGGAATTCCGCGAGGCCGTCTGGTCATTCTCGCAGCGGCTCGAGGCGCTCGACAACGATGCGCCGGCCGAGCCGGTCGCCGACGGATTGTGGACGCGGGTCGCGGCCGAAATCTCCGGCGTCACGCAGCAGACGCGGCTCGAACTCGTGCAGTCCGACATGGAGGCTGCCGGCGTTCCCGTCGCCGCGCCCGATCGCCACGGCGCGCTCGGTCTCAAGCGGCCGATGTCGGGCTTCTTTCGCGGCGCGCGCGGCACGGCGCTCGCCGCCACCATGCTCGCCGCCTGCGCGCTCGGCTACGTGGTCGGCCAGGCCTCCGTCACCGCGCGCGATCCGGACGTGGTGGTGGTGCTCCTCAACGAGGAGGAGGTGCCCGGCGCGCTGGTCGAGGCCTATGGCGACGACCGCGTGCGCATCCTGCCCCTGACGAATTTCGACGTGCCCGCCGGCAAGGTGCTGGAAGTGTGGACGCTCTACGACACGGCGGTCGGCCCGGTCTCGCTCGGCACCATGGCGTCGTCGCGCGAGGCGGTGCTGTCCGGCCCCGACCTGCCGGCGCCGCGTCCCGACCAGCTCTACGAGATCACGCTCGAAGACGCGCCGCGGTCGTCCGCCGGCCGGCCGCTCGGGCCGATCCTCGTCAAGGGGCTTGCCGTTTCCCCGCCGCGATGAGCGGCAGCAGGATCGCCGCGCCGGCCAGGCCGGTGAGCGCCAGGAACCAGCCATAGCCGGTCCAGCCGGCGCGCTCGATGATGAAGGCAGCGAGCGGCGGGCTTGCCAGCGTCGCAAGTCCGCCCGCCTGGCTGACGAGGCCGATGGCGGCGGGAACCGCCTGCGGCCGCGCGACCAGGAACGGGATCGCCGCGAACAGAACCGAGGCGACGACGCCGCTCGCCACCGCCATCGTCACCGCCCCCCAGCTTGCCGCAAACGCCCCGCCCGTCACGAAGGCGAAGTATGCGGCGGCGGCCGTCACGATGAAGGCGGCAATGCCCAGCGCCATCATGAAGCGCGCCGTGCGTCCGGCGACGAGGACACCGGCAAGCGCATTGCCGATGGGCGTCGCGAGCGCCACCAGCGCCGGCGCGAAGAGAAGCGCACCGGGAACGGATGCGAAGGTCGGCATGAAGGTGAAGAGCGCCACCGACTGGAGCACGAAGGCGCCGAAGGCCAGCGCGACAAGCAGGATGGCGACGCTGAAGACGCCCGACGCGCCGGTCGGCGCGGGCGCGGCATCCGAAGGAATGCCGGTCAGCCAGCGCAGGACGACGTTCGAGGCCAGCGCCAGCGCGGCGAAAAGCAGGATGACGACGAGCAGATAGGACTGGGCGCCGAAGACGGGCACGATGAGGCCCGCCAGCACGTCGGAAGACGCATAGCCGAGCGGGACGAAGCCGCTCCAGATCGCCAGCACCGGCCCGCGCCAGGTCGGCGGCGAGATCGCGGTCAGGAGCGAGGGCAGGCCGACGCAGAGGACGACATAGCCGAGCCCCTCGATCATGCGGGCCGTGAAGATCAGGGCGGGCGCTGTCGTCGCGGCAAGGATCAGCCCGCCTGGAACGATGATTGCGGAGGCGACGACGAAGGCGCGCTGCGGGCCCATGCGGGCGATCGCGAAGCCGGCCGGCAGCGCGGCGAGCGCGACGAAGATGCCGATCAGCGCCGTCACCCAGCCGGCCTCGACCAGCGTCATGCCAACCGTCTCGACATACCAGCCGATCAGCGGCGCGGTCTTGGCCAACTGCGCACCGGTGAACACGCCCGTCGCCAGGAGGAGGACGATCGCGGCAATGCGCAGGGGTCTGTCGGGCAGGCTTTGCAAGGAGCGGGCTCCGGCGGGTGGGTTCGCGGCCTTCCTATCGGGGCCGGCCGCGCTTGTCGCTTTCCAATCCGCGCATTCGGCTGGGCCAAGTCGCGGGGCAAGCCTCAAACGAAAACCGCCGGGCTGTGAGCCCGGCGGTCTTCATCGATCGGCCGTGCCCGATCAGTAGGGGCAGGCGTTGTCGGTCATGAAGTCGTGCACTTCGACCGCGCCCGAAATGATGTCGGCCTTGGCCTTTTCGACCGCCGCTTCCATCTCGTCCGTGATCAGCTCCTCGTTGTTCTCGTCCATCGCGTAGCCGACGCCGTCCTCGGCGAGGCCGAGATTCTGGATGCCGTAGTCGAACGAGCCGTTCTTGGCGTCCATGAACGCGTTGTAGACGGCGACGTCGACACGCTTGATCATCGAAGTCAGCACCTTGCCGGGGTGCATGCCGTTCTGGTTGGAATCGACGCCGATGCCGAGGATGTCGGCATCCGCCGCAGCCTGCAGAACGCCGACGCCGGTGCCGCCGGCCGCGTGGTAGACGACGTCCGCGCCCTGGTCGATCTGGTTGCGGGTGATCTCGCCGCCACGGGTCGGATCGTTCCAGGCGGCGGGCGTGTCGCCCGTGTAGTTGCGGATGACGTTGGCGTCCGGATTGGCCGCCTTGACGCCGCCGACATAGCCGCACTCGAACTTGCCGATGAGCGGCACCTGCATGCCGCCGACGAAGCCGACCGTGCCGGATTCGGACGCCATGCCGGCGAGGATGCCGACGAGGTAGGAGCCTTCCTGTTCCTTGAAGACGATCGAGCGGACGTTCGGCTTCTCGACGACCATGTCGATGATGGCGAAGTCGGTCTCGGGATATTCCTCGGCGACCACTTCGAGCGCAGCCGCCCAGTTGAAGCCGGCCATCACGATCGGGTTGCGGCCGTCCTCGGCGAAGCGGCGCAGGGCCTGCTCGCGCTGGGCCTCGTTCGAGATCTCGAACTCGACATATTCGGTGCCGGTCTCTTCCTTGAACTTCTCGGCGCCGCCGAACGAGGCTTCATTGAAGGACTTGTCGAACTTGCCGCCGAGATCGAAGAGAAGGCCGGGGCTGATTTCGTCCTGGGCAAAGGCCGGAACGGTCAATGCTGTTGCGGCCAGAAGGCCAAGAACCATACGCTTCATCGTGATCCACACCCTGTCGGTTGTTTTGCCTGGTTCCCGCGCGACGGGTGATCCCGCGCGCCGGATCGGCGGGGTATCCCCCGCTCGCGCATCACTCTTGCACGCAGGCGGACAAAATTCACGCGGAATTTTGACCTTTTGGATAACAGGATGAACGGCTGCCCGCCGCCCGATCAGCCCGCCGCAGCCGCCGCCGGCACCTGGCAGGCGACTCCGGTGCCCTTCAGGCCACAATAGCCGTACGGGTTCTTCGCCAGATATTGCTGGTGGTCCTCCTCGGCATAGTAGAACACCGGCGCGTCCATGATCTCGGTCGTCACGCGGCCGAGGCCCCTGGCCTTCAGCGCCCGCTCGTAGTCGGCTTTCGACGCCTCGGCGGCCTGCAACTGCGCATCCGTGGTGGTGTAGATCGTCGAGCGGTAGGTCGTGCCGACATCGTTGCCCTGGCGCATGCCCTGCGTCGGGTCGTGGCTTTCCCAGAAGATGCGCAGGAGCTCGCCGAAGGTGACCTTCGCCGGATCGTAGATCACCTTGACCACTTCGGCGTGGCCGGTCAGCCCCGTGCAGGTCTCCTGATAGGTCGGGTTGGGCGTGATGCCGCCGGCATAGCCGACCGCGGTCAGCCAGACGCCCGGCGTCTGCCAGAACAGGCGCTCGGCGCCCCAGAAGCAGCCCATGCCGAAATAGACGGTCTCGAAGCCTTCCGGCGCCTCGGACTTCTGCGCGATGCCGGAGACATAGTGGTTGGCGGCCGTCGGGATCGCATTGCCGCGGCCCGGCAGCGCCTCGCTCTCGGTCGGCAGTTTCAGCTTCTTGTTCAAGATGTCGCTCAGGAAGAACATTGCCTCTCTCCTTCGAGCGGCGCTCCGCTCATGCGTGAAGCGCGCCGCGCGGATCGCGCCGGCGCCGGTAGCCCATGGCGTAGAATATGAGGGCGAGGCCGACGAAAACCAAGACGGCAGGGGCCGACGCTGTCGCAACCGTGATCGGCCGCCAGAAATCCGCGACCGGACCGGCCGGGTCAATGCCGGCCAGCATCGCCTCCAGATCCAGCCCCGCGGCCAGCGCCGCATCGCGCAGCGGCGTCAACGCCAGCGCATTGGCCGCGATCGAGCGCGCGGCGTCGATGACGGCAACGATCACGGCGAGCGAGAGGAAGAAGGACGAGACGATGCGAAGCAGGAAACCCATGAGCTACCCTTACCACGCGCCCGCAGTTCGGCGAAGCGCTGTCGAGGTGCTAGTCCAACCCGTCCGCCTTCGCAATCCGATGTGTCGCGATCCGGCTGCGCCGACGAAATTTCGCCCCGCCCCGCTTTCGCGCCGTTGAGGCCTTCACAAGCCCGCCGCAATCGACTAGATCAGCGCCGTGCCGCGCGAGATGCTCGCTTCGGCGCGCCGGAGAGGTGGCCGAGTGGTCGAAGGCGCACGCCTGGAAAGTGTGTAGGCGGGAAACCGTCTCGAGGGTTCGAATCCCTCTCTCTCCGCCATTTGATTTCCCCGAAATCAGCTTGGGTAACAGCGTTTTCGTCCCGTTTTCTGCCAGATCCGACCCCATTCGAAGGGTTCGGCACGATGGAAACAATCGGTGTATCGCACGGGGTATCGTCGCGGGTATCGCAAAAGGACGCGCATTCCGTCGCGTCGCAGGAGACCGTCAAGCGACGTGGCGCGGGTCCTTATCTCGTCCAGTCTGGAAGGAGTTACCTTTTTCAGATTAGGCTGCCTAAGGAGATCGGCGGCGGACGCGGATCGCGACCGATCAGGATCAGCCTGGGAACGATACCTAAACAGCGCGCCCGCATGCTCGCCGATCGGCTGGCGTCGATCGCGCGGATCGAGTTCGACAAATTGGCAAGGGTGCAAAACATGAGTGGTGCCGATTCCGACGCGCCTTTCGATTGTGAACGCGAGACGCACGACGCGTATCTCGCTCGGATTGGCGACCACCACTTCGAACCCGAACTTCTGTTTCCAGGTGACAATCCTGTAGCGCAGATCGCCGGAGCCTTGCGCATGGCTTTGCGCACGCTTGAGGCCGGTGCCGACGAAAACTCACCGCTCGGCCACATCGCCGCGATCAACAAGCAGGTTCATCGTAAGGCGGCCGGCCTGAAATACGACGCGGTGATCGTGGACAATGCCGATCTCTTGCGCGAACAGTATGTTAGGCAAGGACAACAGAGGGCGACCGAAGAGTTCAAAGCCAGTTTGGCATCCGGTTCTGACTTCATAGCGCAAGAAAGTCGGGACCAGGTGTCACCTCCGGTCGACCGGATTGAAAGTCTTGAAGGCATTGTCGAACCAGGCTTCGATCCTGCCAAAGCGCTATCCGTCGATGTAGGTGCCGAACGGCCGAACGTTCAAATTTTTCCAGATGCGGCGTCAGGAAGTCCTGCGCAGGCGGTTGAAGTTCTCGATCCTCTGTGGGCGGAGCTTCAGCCAGGAGAAGGACGCTTCGTCACGCAGAGCCTGCCCAGCGGTCGCGCTCCAAGTTTCCTGCTCGATCGCCGAAAAGTCGGCCGGCCACCGTCGTCAAAGCCCCTGTTCACCGAGATATCGGACGGGCACATCGAGGATTTGATCTCCAAAGGGAGCGCCAAGACTTATATCAATCGGGTGCGCATGTACCATCTCCTGTTTGTCGATCTGATCGGCAATCACCCGGCCGACACCTACACGGCCTCCGATCTGCAATCCTATATCGAATTTATCCGGTACTGGCCTGCCGAAGAGAAGGACCGCCGCCTTGATCTGGCACCCCGGGAAATGATCCGGGCGAATCTTGATCTCACTATGAAACCGCTCTCCCTGAGCACGCTCAAAGGCATCGCCGTAGGCTGTGTAAAAACGGCGCTTGCCAAGGCGGGAACAAGGCATGGCTACACGTCTCCGCTAAAGAACGCGAAGCTCACATATCCCAACACAGCGCCGCTTCCGGCCACAAGCTCACCCCTAGGGTCTCAGAAAATAAACGCGCTGTTTCAGGCCGGCTGCGACAGCGGCCTTTTGGAATCTGCGATGCTCCCCCTCCTCGCGCTTCTTACCGGGCGTCGCTTGGCCTTGCTCCTCAACTTGCACGGCAGCGACATCGTCGAGAAGTTTCCCGGCGTTTGGGTTGCTCAGTTGAACAACGTCAGGTTGACAGATGGCAGGTTGCAGCGCGTGCCGATCAAAACGCGCCAAAGCACCAAGTACTTCGTCCTTCATAACATCCTCGTGGAGATCGGCTTTATTGAATGGGCTTCCGAGTTGGGAGAGCAACCGATCTTCCCCAACCTCCTCAAATTGGCCGACCCTGAGAAAAGCGCGTCCCAGTATATGAGCCGTCTGTTCGAAAAGGCGGGCATTCCTCGTGGGAATCGAGAGGATGTGTTTCACTCTTTGCGCGGCGAGTACACCACCATGGCGACTGCTCAGCACGTCGACCCGAAAACAAGACGAATGCAGGTCGGCCATGAGTCCGGCGGTGACGAGCACGACAATTATGGGTTCAAGCAATTACCCGAGGAACTGGCGGAGCAACTCGCGAACCTGCCACTGCCGAAGAAGTTTGATTTCTCAATGTACGACGGCCTGGATTTCGACGCCATGTATCGCACGAAGCGCAAGCGCGGTCGTACGGCCAAGGCGACTCCAGCTGATTGGAAATTTAGCGACTTCTGAACCAAGCGGAAACCGATTTCCCATCATCGACTACAAGGGCGTCTCGTCCCTGGAAATCACGTCTGGCCGATTCAAACAGTCCGCGTCTCTGCCTGCATGCAAGTGCTGCCATGAGAAAGACGACAGCATTCGCGGGGCAGCTCAGCGAGGCGGTGCTCGTGACAAGAAGCCACGGCGATCCTGCTGGAAAGCACCAGGCTTTCCTTTCGGACAAACGCGAGCACTTGGCCGCCCTCGGCAAAGCGCTCGCCCGAGACGCTTACTGCTTCAAGAAGTCGAGAAGGGCGCGGTTGAATTCTTCCGCATGACTGACGTTCATTCCGTGCGGCGCTCCCTTGATGACGACGAGCTCGCTACCGGGGATCGCGTCATGCATGCGCTCCCCCGAACCTTCGATGGGAACAATGGCATCAGCGTCGCCATGCACAACCAGCGCCGGAATCGTAACCGCCTCAAGTCCTCACGAAAATCGGTCGTGCCGAACGCCTCCATGCAACCAAGTGCTGCCGCCTGATCGGACTGCTGGCAAAGCGCAATGGCTTTTTGCCGCTCGCCCTCGGATACCTTCAAGTCGCCATTTGCCGAGAAGAAGTCCTTGGTGAAGCCGTCGAAGAACGCGTCGCGATCATCGCGCAAGCCTGTTTCCATCTCCTCGGCCTTTTCCTTTGTGAGTGGGCCGTCCGGGTTGTCGTCCGTCTTCATGAGGTATGGCGGGACCGCGGCTGCAAACACGACCGAGTGTAGGCGCGCCGAACCGTGACGCGAGACGTATCGCGCGACCTCGCCGCCTCCCATGGAGAAGCCGACCAGCGTCACGTCGGATAGGTCCTTGTCTTCGATGATGCCTGCAAGATCGTCAGACAACGTATCGTAGTCGAAGCCACTGGCAGGCTTATCCGACCGGCCGAAGCCACGACGGTCATACGTCATCACCCGATAGCCCGCGTCGCGCAGCGCGGGCACCTGATGCTCCCATGCCGCGCCAGACAAGGGCCAACCGTGAATGAGAATAACGGGGCGGCCCTCGCCGCCGTTGTCTTCGATGTGGAGGTTAATGGACTGGTACATCACGAGCTGCGCGCCTGCGTGCATGAGACATGTTGGTCGTCGCCCCAAACGTCATGCAGTTATCCGTGTTCCGGTCCGACCAGTGCCGATTACGTGAGCGAGACCTACGCAACTCCATACCTACGAGGGTCCGTGTTCTTCGTTGAACCTTGCAGGCAATTACTCCATGTCGGGAATGTCGCCCGCCTGAAACAGAGTGATCGGCTCGCCATACTCGCCGACATCGACATTGGCCTCTCTGCTCCAGGCGATCACGCCCGCATGCTGGTCTGCCAGCAACTTGGCTTGGCGGACAGCGCGATCTTCCGACTGATAATCCTGTGGCCCGAATACGGTTTGAAGGTCTCCTGCTTCGTCAGGATCAAACGCCATAACAACGATCAGCTTCGGCAGCTTCTGCTCGGTCATTCGCTAATCCATCTCTTCAAACCGCGCGCGGTGTCGGCTGCGCGATACGGACGTCCGGCCATGACGTAGCTGAGGCTGAGAAAGTCGATGGCGGTCAACACCGTTACCTCATCCCATCCGGACGCACGCGCCGCTTCGCGGATCTGGCCGAAGTCGGGATCAGATTCCGGCGCAGGCGCGTCGTCGGCTATGCGAAGCAGCGCGTAGATGTATGGCTCAAGCGCATCGGCACATTCCTGATGACGCTGCGGGTCCAGGATGGATCGCGTCGGCGGCTTGATCTTCATGCCGCGACTTCAACGAGCTGACCATCCGGCAATGGCCGTTGCAGTGCCTTCGCCTCATCCCATGGCGCGCGTAGCCAGACGTCGATCTCCTCGGCGGTCATCAGGATCACCGGCATCGCCTTCGGGTGGATCGGCGCGACCACGGCGTTCGGCTCGGTCGTGAGAAACGCAAAGATGTCGGCCGTGACCATGCCTTCCTTCGCCTTGCGAACGCCGGTCCAGTTTGTCCACATGCCCGCGAAGACGAAGAGCGGCTTCATCTCGTCGATGGCGAACCAGTGCAGCGGCAGCTTGCCGTCCGGTCCGCGCACGATGCCGTATTCGGAGAATGACGTCGCGGGCACAACGCATCGGCTTTCGACGCCCTGCCATGGTCGCCAGTGTGGCGAAGTCAGATTGCGAACGTTCGTCGTGCCGATATCCGGCTCCAGGGCCAGAAGGCGCTTGAACTCGTCGTCGTCGATGGCTTTGCCTTTCGCCCGCATCTTCTCGACCCGCTTCACGGTCGCGTCGAAGATCGCCTTCTTCGACGACGGCATTCCCCAGCGCACACGAACCAACTCCCGCTCGCCATCCATGCCTTGCCGCACTATGGGCGCAGGATAGTCTGGATAAACATCAAGCGGCTCGAGATTGCCGACGCGGTTCGTCATCGCGCGCGTCAGTTCAAGGATCGCCTGCGGGCCGATGGTGATGTTGTAGAGATTGCACAAAATGACTCCCTCCCGTCAGCCGCTGGCCAGTTGGACGGGGACGGTCTCGCCGAATGCGCGATGCTCCCCGCAATACCACCGCGGCTCCGCCCGCCCGGTCGAAAAGCCGAAGCTGCCCCAGCGCGCGCACCCAGGATGCGTGCACCCGTGCTCGAAGATGCCTGCTGGCGTCTGCGACAGGTATGGAACGACCTGTGGTTTGTCTGCGATCATCGGCACAGCTTCCTTCGCTTCGACGCAAGGTAAGACACAGGACGGCTAGTCGCGCAAGTTTGTTCGCGTTATGTTCACATACATGCTCAGCCCCGTCCGTATCCCAAACGTCATCGACCGCCGCTCCTATCGGCTGGTCCGCATCAATGTCGCGGCCGGGTTTCCATCTCCTGCCGCCGACGATCAGGAGGACACGGTCGATCCCTTCGCATGGGTCGTTCGGCACGAAAGCGCGACGTTCTGGTGGCGGGTCTCGGGCGACAGCCTTGTCGATGAGGGCATATTCGACGGCGACCTGATTGCCGTGGACAAGGCGGGCAAGGCACGGCCGGGCCGCATCGTGCTGGCGGTCGTGGAAGGCGGCGTCACCGTCAAGGTGATCGAACGACGCGATGGCGAGCTGTGGCTGATGCCGCGTTCGCGCAAGCAGAACTATGCGCCCATCCGGATGACTGAGGATTGCGAGATCTGGGGCGTCGTTGCCGGGGTCGTGCGCCGCTATCCGGTCGAATGAGCCATGGCCGATCCGCTGGCCCTGATCGACTGCAACAATTTCTACGTCTCCTGCGAGCGCGTCTTCGACCAAAGGCTGGTTGGCGTGCCCGTCGTGGTGCTGTCGAACAATGACGGCTGTGCCGTCGCCCGATCCGACGAGGCCAAGGCCCTCGGCATCAAGATGGGCGAGCCGCTACACCTGTTCCGGGATAAGGTCGAGCGCAACGGCATCAAGGTGCTGTCCTCGAACTACACGCTCTATGGAGACATGAGCCGCCGGGTGGTCTGCGCGCTTCATGCCTTCTCCCCCTCGCTCGAGGTCTATTCGATTGACGAGACGTTCGTCGATCTGTCCGGCTTCGGCGGTCGCATGGTGGGTCAGGCGCGGGACATGCGTCAGGCGGTGCGCCAACTGACAGGCATTCCGACCTGCGTTGGCATCGGCCCATCCAAGACGCTGGCCAAGCTCGCCAATCATGTCGCGAAGAAGAACCCTGTCTTCGGCGGCGTCTGCGACATGATGGACCCAACGATCCGAGCCATTTGCCTGCCGCACATCGCAGTCGGCGAGGTCTGGGGCGTCGGCCGCCGCACTGAGGCCAAGCTTCGGGCGCAGGGCGTCAAGACCGTCGCCGATCTGCGGGATATGCCAATGGCGCTGGCGCGCAAGGTCGGCACCGTCGTCCTGGAGCGAACGGTCGCCGAACTGAACGGCGTGCGCTGTCTCGATGTCGAAGAGGTCGAACCGCAGCGCAAGGGCATGGCGGTGACACGGTCACCCGGCACGCCGATCACGGACATCGACACGATGGGCCGGGCGATCACCGCTCATGCGACGCGTGCTGCCGAGAAGCTGCGCCGTCATGGCCTCGTCGCCGGAACACTGACCGTCTTCTACCACACCAACCCGCATCGACCGGACCGGCCCCAGCGCCATGCCAGCAAATCGATGGCGCTCGAGCCGATGTCATCCGACACGTTCGATCTGGTCGAAACGGCGATGCGCTGTCTGCGGGCGTCATGGCGGACTGACAGGCCTCACGGCTTCACCAAGGCAGGTGTCATCCTCGATGACCTGCTGCGGCCTGACCAAGCTCCGCAGATGCTGTTCGCGCCTATCCGCCCACGTGACGGCCGCCTGATGGATGCGCTCGATCAGGTCAACGACCGCTTCGGCAAAAAGTCGCTTGTACTGGCCAGCGAAGGGTTTCGCGACAAGAGCTGGCACCTCAAAGCCGAGATGCGGACGCCGCGATACACGACGCGTTTGGACGAACTGCCGACTATCGCCGTGTAGCGGACGAAACGCATTCCATGTTTGGGCTTCGGCGTGGTGGAACAAAAAGCCATCCGCAGTCGTATTCCGCTCGACGACCAATGTGGGGAAGCTGCCGATGACCTATGTTTCAGACCGAACTGATGAACCTATAGCCGCCTACTTCCTTCACGCTGCGCTGATCGCATTTCCCATCGCATGCTTCACGCTGACGGTGATCACCGACCTTGCATACTGGCAGACCCTCAATCTTCTTTGGCTGCATTTCTCCGAGTGGCTGCTGTTTGCAGGCATCGTTTTCGGAATCATCGCCGCGGTTGGACGATTGATCGACCTGATCGTCCGAAAAGTTCGACCATCATGGATTGCAGTGGGCGCAGGCGTCGTCGTGCTGCTGCTAGCAACCCTGAACAGCTTCATTCACACCGCCGATGGCATCACGGCAGTGGTCCCATATGGAATTCTGGTTTCAGCTCTCACGGTCGTCGCGATGATTGTTACCGGCTGGCTCGCGCGCACGGAGGTTCGCCATGTCTAAGCTTCCCGTATGGAGCGCTGCGGTTTTGGTCGTGGGCAGCGTCTCCCTTGCCGCGTGCAGCGATGATGGCTTCGACGTGTCGCAGCAATATGGCCCCGACCCTGTGCTACCCGAGCCATCCACCGGTCTGCTGCCCGACTTGAAAGTGGCTGAGGTAATTGGTTGGGAAAACGGCGAGACGCCTACCGTGCCCGACGGGCTCGTCGTTTCGGCCTATGCGACGGATTTGGCGAACCCGCGCACCGTTCACGGTCTCCCGAACGGTGACGTGCTTGTCGTCCAGTCGAAAGCTCCGCCCGGCAAGCCGTTGAATCGCCCGAAAGACGTCATCCGCGGCTGGATCATGTCGATGGCCTCGGGCGGAGGCGGTGGAGGCGCGGAGACGAACCTGATCACCTTGCTGCGGGACACAAATCGCGACGGCACGGTCGATGAGCGCAGCGATCTTCTGACCGGGCTGACATCGCCATTCGGCGTAGCCTGGTATGACGACACGCTCTATGTCGCGGCGGCAGATGCGATCCTCGCCTATCCCTATGAGCTTGGCCAGGCACACATCGACGCGGAACCCACGGTTTTGACGGCGCTTCCGGGCGGGCCGATCAATCACCATTGGACGAAGGATTTGGCCCTCAGCCCCGACGGCAGATTTCTCTATGCCTCCGTCGGCTCAAACTCGAATGCCGGCGAGCGCGGGTTCGAGGCCGAGAAGGGCCGCGCGGCGATCTGGCAGGTCGATCGGCTGACCGGCGCGGCGCGCGTCTACGCTTCCGGCTTGCGCAATCCCAACGGGCTCAACATTCACCCAGAGACTGGTGAACTCTGGACCGTCGTGAACGAGCGAGACGAGCTCGGCCCAAATCTCGTTCCGGATTACATGACCTCGGTTCAGGAGAACGGATTCTACGGTTGGCCCTGGAGCTATTACGGCCAGAATGTCGATGAACGTGTCGCTCCTGCGCGTCCTGACCTCGTCGAGCAAGCGATCTCGCCGGATTACGCGTTGACCAGCCACGTTGCGGCGCTTGGGCTTGCCTTCACCAACGACAGCGCGATGCCGGAGGCGTATCGAAACGGGGCGTTCGTCGGCAACAGAGGCAGTTGGAACCGCTCGACGTTCAACGGCTATAAGGTCATCTATGTGCCGTTCGAGAACGGTCGCCCTACGGGAGCGCCGCAAGATGTCGTGACTGGTTTCCTCGATGGGGAGCAGGCGCGAGGTCGTCCGGTCGGACTGGCAATCGACGGCACTGGAGCGCTGCTGATCGCTGACGATGCGGGCAACACGGTATGGCGGGTTGCGTCCGCTGACGGTGCGGTGACAGACGAACCAGTGCCAACTGATCGGATCGACGCCGCTGCAAGCGGTTCGGCAACAGAGCAGGTTTCGCCAAGCACGCAACCTGCCGCTGCCGAACCCTCACAGACTGCCGAGCCATCTCAAACCGACATCGCCCCTGCCGTGGGTGTTGAGGACGGTCAGCCAAGCCAAGAGCAGCAATAGCATCTACCCTCGGCGGATTTGGGCGCGCTCAATCTTGGCTCTCGACGCGAACCGGCGTTCGCATGATGATCTCGCGATGCGGGAAAGGCATGTCGACGCCTGCCGCCTTGAAGGCATCCCACAGCGCCATGAGTACTTCGCCGCGCACGTTCGTCAGGCCCAGCCGAGGGTCAGATATCCAGAAACGCAAACGAAAGTCGAGCGATGACGCAACGAAGGCTGTCAGCCAACAAACGGGCTCCTTGAAGTTGCTGACCCGTTCGATCGTTTTGGCGGCATCGATTGGCCAGCTTCGACACCTCATGCGGGTCGCTATCGTAGGAGACGCCAAAATCGACATCGATGCGGACATACTCGCTAGAGAACGACCAGTTGATGACCTGCTGGGTAATCAGGTCCTCGTTCGGGATCAGATACTCTTTCCCGTCACGGGTGATCACCGACACGAACCGGGCGACGTTCAGGGCAAGCGATCGTTGCCAGGGGAAGCTGGTGGCTGTGTTGTGAGCGGCAAACAGAGGCGACGCGGCTTTGATATCTAGAGGGTCAAGTCGACAGACGTTGCTCAGCACCCGCAAACTGAAGCGGCGAAATTAAAAGCCGCGACTCAAACCTGCATCAAGCGGAAATCGATTTCCGCTATGCGCCCTCCTACTCAGACACTCGCGCGAACTTGTCGGATCCCACAAGCTGACGTTCGCGCTCGTCTCCAGGAACGGCAGCAGTGCGTTCCCATTTCGGCCGTTCCTAGGCAGACTGGTCACTCTCGAAACCTGCCGTTCATACCTGCCCGATGAACTCTTCCGGTCGTAAAACATAGCCCGTTTGAGACCATTTCGACACCGGCGTTAAATGACTTGAGTGCCCAGATGGGAAACTAAGAGGCCGCTTGGGGCCATTGCACGCAATGGTGCGTGATGCCGATTTCATCGGAAAATGGTCGGGGAAAGCTTCCGTTACCTGTGGAGGCGCCCCGTTGCAGCATTTAAGATTTCCGCCATGGAGCAAGGCTACATAGAACGCAGTCTACAACTCGGCGACACGATCATCTCCGAGGAAGATTTGCTGTCGAAATACGAAATCGTCCTTGTCTTGGCCGAGCCCGGCGCCGGGAAGTCCGAGCTTCTCCGCAGCCTCGCAGCCCGAAGGGGCACCGCGCCAATCCGGGCGAGTTTGTTTCGGCACCGCGAAACTCCGGCAGGCAGCCATGCACTCGTGATCGATGCTCTCGACGAACTCGCAAAGATCGATCAATCCGCCATCGATCAGGTAATTGAGAAAGCCCGGGCGACAGGTGCCAGCCGCGTTGTCATGGCCTCACGGTCGAGCGAATGGGACACGCAGCGAACGCACCTTCTCAAGGAAGCCTTCGGGATAGAACCTGCCATCGTCCGGCTACAGTCATTCACACGAGAAGAGCAAAGAGCACTTTTCGAGCAGCACGTTCCAGGAGAGAACTTTGCCCGTTTTAGTGAGGAAGTCGAGCGGTTCGAGTTGTCGCCGCTCTTGGGCAACCCACAGTTCCTGAAGCTGTTAGCGGATGCCTATGTCAGGCGCGGACGACAGCTCGTCTCGAAACGGCAAATATTTGTGGACGCCATCGAGAAGCTCGCATCCGAATCCAGCTCGTCGGAATGGCAAAGAAGCCGCCCACCCATCGAAAGCATCGTCGCCATCGCCGAGGAACTCTTTGCGAAGACGATACTGGCTGGAGCCAGCGGACTCTCCGTCGCCGACAGCGGCGATCGGGACTTTCCCTACCTGTTTTCGCTCAGCGCGGCAGATACAGGCACGATAAGTCTCGCGCTCAATACACGCCTCTTTAAACCCACAAACGAATTGAGCAACCACGAGCCGGTGCACCGGATCGTCGCCGAGTACTGCGCCGCCAGATATCTGGTCCGCCGCGTACAGGATAACGCCGACAATCTCATGCTCAGCCGCGTCTTGTCGGTCGTTGCTCCCAACAATGTCGTCCGTGACGAACTTCGCGGACTGCTTGGTTGGATGGCGTCGCTAGGCAACCCCCAGACACAGGAAGCCTGCATACGGATCGACCCCTATGCGGTGGTGGCCAACGGGGACCCATCGCAGCTTTCTTCCTCCTCCAAACGCTTCTTGCTGAATGCGCTTCAGGAGCTGTCCGAAGTCGACCCGTATTTTCGACGAAGTGACGCGTGGCGTCGTTTCAGCGCGGCCGGAATGTTTACCCCAGAAATCGCGCATGATGTTCGGACGGCGCTGTCGGGCAGCGGCACTTCATCGGATCTTCGCAACCTCCTTCTCGAATTGCTGGACGGATCACCGATTGCATCGCAATTAACCGATACCCTTCGCGATATCGTTCTAAATGTAAGCATGGACGTATACGCCCGCATCAGGGCGCAGCGCATTCTGGCTGGTTTTGAATCCTATAACCACACTTCGCTGACCGACGCGCTATTGAAAAAAGGTGATTCCGCCTCGCTGCGCATTGCTGTTGAAAGCGTGGAGATACACTGGAAGTTGATTGAGCTGCCGACGATTATAGCCCTTCTGAGAGGGGTCGGCAAAAAGACGTCCAAGCGAGCGTACGAGGATAGCGAGTCCCGGTTCAACCTTCGCTATCAGACGAAGCAGATGATAGCCGGATTTGATCTGGCGACAACAATCGCGCTGCTCGATGACCTGACGAGCGATCTGCAATGCACATGCGGCAAGCCGCGATCCTACCAATGTGAGTGCCGTCCTGGCCCGAGCAAGATCGTCGGGTCGCTGCTCGATCGATATTTCGAGTTGACTGATAGCCCCTACGATCCGCAGCGTGTCTGGCGTTGGACCCAGCACCTCATCTTCCCCAATCATCAGTCGCCCGAGAATAGCACTGCGATAAAGCGCCTTCAGAAGGACGACAGGTTACGACGCACCATCTACCTTACTGCGATGGCAGAACTACCCGACAAGCAAGCGGTTTGGGAAGCGCGCACGCGCTTTTGGAGCAGCGATGGCCACGCCGGACTCCGGATGAAATCCGAAGACCTATTCGCGATCACGTCGGAAGCATTTGCGACAGGAAATCTGGCTCTCTGGGCGGGATTCTACGCAAGTCACAATGTCTGGTCGGAAAACAAGGGACCCGATCCACTTCGAGCTCATTTGCGCAAACACGCACGCAGCGATCCGCGATTCTTAAGAATCTGGGCGGACCTGGAGAAATGGTCGCGCAAGCATCGTTCCGAGCAGCAAGATAGATGGTCCCGTCGGCAGCGTCGCTGGCAAGTTCGGGAAAGCGCCGCGAAAGAAAATAGGGCCAACTTCTTCCGCGAAAACAGAGCGCGCATCGAAGCCGGACAGCATTGGGGGGCGCTCCGTGACATCGCCGATTACTACATGCTCGAACCGGACAAGCTGGCAGAGTTTCTTGATGATACCAGAACGGCGGATATTGCGCTTTGCAACGCGTTTCCCCTGTTGGCTCCGCATACGCCACCCCTAGCGACTCTCAATGCAGACAGGCTGGAGGTGACACGCGTGCTTCATGCTGCGTGCCTTGCGACTTTCCGCAGAGACCGAACTTTGGAGCGCGTCGATCTCGATGTCCTTAGGGCAGTCAAAACTGATGTGGGTGGGTACCAGGGCTATCGCGAGGGCGAATGCGATGCGTTCGAGGCTGAAATCGATCGCATGATATTTTCAGGCGATGGCGATGTAGAAGCGTTTGCGCGCGCCTTTATCGAACCCCAGCTATCAAATTCACCGGATTTCGTCACGGATGCCGGCTGGCTGAACTACAAAACAGCGTTCCGAACGCTCCAATCGCATTTGCCGCTCGAGTGGCTGACGCGGTTTCCGTCCATGCCACACCACGCACGCGACACTTTGTTTAATCTTGCCGCCGAACATGGCGACCGGACTGCTCTTAACGCGCTTATTTTGTCGCGATGTGAAGAGGTTCAGTTAGAGCATCGCGATGAGAACGGCGACCGCCACGGACCCTGCGCATTCTGGTTGCTTCGAGGCTTCTTCTTCCTCTCTGACCCTCCCGAGCCAATCTGGGCATATATCAGGAGCGACCCCAACATCCTCCTGTCCATCGAGCACTTCGCCGGACGAACGTCACGGGACGACTATCGCGGCTGGCCGACACTTTCCGCGAACAAGGTTTTCTCCATCCTCGATATCTTTATCGATGCCTGGCCCAAAGTGTACTTGCCCAACAATTGGGGCTCTCACTCGCCGGACGGAGAAACGGCGTACCGCTTTCTCACGGAAGTGATCTACACTATAAACCGCGACGAGCCGCAAAACGCGATTGCCGCTCTCGACCTAATTCTGGCTGATCAAAGATTCAGGGATTTTTTTGCCGAGGCGAAGAGTCTCAAGGCTGCCGCTTTACGCAACAGAGCGCTTCAGGCATTCGAGCCGCCCTCGGCTGCCGCAGTAAATGAGTTGCTCAATCATAATCGGATCGCGAGCGTCGAGGACCTTAGGACGGTCCTCGTACAAGATTTTTCAGATTACGAGACATGGCTTCGTTACGCCGAAACAAACCCGCTTTCCGTATTTCATCCGCTGGGAAAGCGGCTTGATGAGAACGGCTGCCGTGATCGTATCGTAGACCACCTCAATGCCCAGATGCGCGCGCGGAATCTGTCGGTGGTGATCGAGCAGTATTTCGCAGATTCAAACCGATGCGACATTACGGCGGCTGCGATGATCGATGGAGCGCGCCACTTGCTCGTTATAGAGGTCAAAGGTCAATGGCACCGTGAACTCTTCACCGCTGCGTCGGCGCAATTGCACGAGCGCTACAGCAGCCATCCCGATGCCGCACAACAAGGCATCTACCTTATTCTCTGGTTCGGAGCTGGAGAGTTGCTGGCGGGCCGTCAAACGGACGAGGTGAAGAGGCCTGCTGAATTGAAGCATATGGTGGAGCAAAAGTTTCCTCCCGACATCCGAGGTCTGATCGATGTGGTCGTGCTCAACCTTTCACTAAAATCACGAGCTTAATTCTACTGGCCCGCTGATAAAAACGCAGGCAGGACGATGCTACATCAATAGCACGATATTCGCCCCTAAACGCGAGGTACATGACCGCTCCAGTGACGGCAACGACGCACTTATCAGCGAGGTCGTCCAGGTAGTTTCGAGCCTTTGACAATCGTTCGCTGGCAAGAAGGACACTGTGATTCAAGCGTCATCTTGATAGCGGCGGCAGGTACAGCTTCCAGCAAAGTAGAACACAACGGCGGGGGTGGGTCGTTGGCCGAACGTCGGCTATCTCAGTTTTTCAACCAGAACCGGACAGGCAGCATACGGCCCCTTTTGAGACGGAAATCGATTTCCGCTCGCTCCTTGCCTCGACGTCTCAGTCGGGGTGGGAAGGGGACTGTCGGCTTCGGAGTATTGGTCGGGCAAGGCAGACATTTGATCGGATTGAGCGAGCCCACGCATTCACAATGCATAGGCTCGCTCGCCGTAGTTGCCTGCGGTCGATTCGACGGCGACGTGGATCACGCCCTTGCCAGCGTGGTTGCCGCTTTTAGGCCGTTGGTGGTTGGCGAAGGAAAACACTTAATCGAGTTCGAGGTGCACCTTGTGCAACGCCATGGCCTTCAACAGTTTCTCGAGTTTGTGGCCCAGCGACCGTTCTCGGCCGCTTCATTAGGCGGCCGGCGGAACAGGGTCATCTACGCCGTTGAGCGTAGGTGGCTGCTGTCGATCGTCTCCTCCGCCGTGAATTAGTCTCAACATAGGCTTGGAGGCGGGTTCGCCGGTGAGCGTTTGCATCGTCTCCTTGTGGCGTATTGCGGCCTCTGGCTGGTACTGCACCCTCTCGAGCACCACCCGCTCCGCGACACCTTCGCTGTTGGTGAACACGAAGTCATCGCCCTCGGCGAGGCCGAGGAGAGCCAGCCCGCGCAGGGTCGTCACCGGCAGGAACATGCCTGTCGTCGATGCCATGGGGTCGTGTGAGATGATGCGTGTGTCGGGATCGCGTCCATCTACGCTGAAGGTGACGCGACTGCTCATCGTGGCGACGTCGTCGGGGATGTCATCACGGAACATGACGATCGCTGACGCGATCTTCCGGGTCAGGATCGAGGCGAGCGGATTGTTGCGGTCAAGGCAACGGTCGCGCATGACTTCGACAATTGTGAAGTCCTTGGTTGTCAGGATGCAGGGCTGGTTGGTCATCGTAATTCTCCACGGCTCCGTCGGGAGCGGACATAGCTGGGCGTGATGGAGAACCCCTGGCCGCGTGAGCGGCGCAGGGGATTACGATCCTGCGATGAGGCATCCTCCGTAAATTGACAAACGACGGAGAGCGAGGATCATGGTCGTTCTGATCCGACCTGCGCCAACGCCGATTGGGCGCTATCCAAGCCCGAACTTTCCACGCTCTCGACAGTCAACTGATGCTCGCGGCCGTCGCGTGCCGTCCAGGCGATGGACTGCCCGACAGATAGTCCGATCAATGCGGCACCGATAGGCGTCAGGACAGAGATCTTGCTGGATGCGATGTCAGCCTCTCCGGGAAAAACAAGCGTGACCGTCCGCGCATCCTTCGACTCGGTCGCGTACCGAATTGTCGAACCCATGCGCACGACATTGCCAGAGACGCGCCCGTCATCGACGACCCGCGCCCGGTCGAGTTCGGCCAGAAGCTCATCGGCATCTTCGGAACCATTGGTTGCGCGGCTTTCTGCAAGGCGCGACAGCTTGTCGTGATCGCTGCGCGCGACGATGATCGCAGGCTTGCGCCTGGCTCTTATGGTCGTCATATCGATACTCTTCAATGCCATAGCTGCAGACGCAGAGATGCGTCGACGCCGAGTGGTTGTCTTTGGGATTTGTTCGTCGCGACCGTATCGAACGCAGGCGAAAATCTGGAGCCTGCTGTCCCGCGGCGTGGGCGCGACGCGACCAGGCCGGGGGCTATATGCCCGCTATAGGGCATACCCTGAAATGGCAGGGAAACTGGTGCAGAACTTTGCTCATGCGCCATGATGTGGCGGTACGGATCCCGGAAGTCAAGCCACGCACTTTTTGGCCCATCTGTCCTCTGCGGCCTGCAAGGCATCTTCGCCGCGTCCGTGCTAACTCTGACGTTTGCGCCACGCGAATGCGTGCTGCTTAACAAATGCAATTGAAGCTACGAGCCAATCGGCATTGAAGGGCATCTGGAACATTCTATCCGCCGGTTCTGCTGCAAAACCGTGCGAGCGTGGGGGGCAACTGCTGGTATGGAAATGACCGGAGCGCAGGCGCTAAGCGAGGAGGCGCGTTATCGCCTGCTCGTGGAGTCGATCACAGACTACGCCATCTATATGCTGGATCCAAAGGGCATCGTCGCCAGCTGGAATGCCGGTGCCGAACGGATCAAGGGCTACAAGTCCGAGGAGATCATCGGCAGGCAGTTCTCGGTCTTCTACACACCGGAAGACCGGGCCGTTGGCAAACCTGACCATGCGTTGCAGACCGCCGCCAGCGAGGGCCGGTTCGAGGCCGAAGGATGGCGCTTGCGCAAGGACGGCACCCGGTTCTGGACCCATGTCATCATCGACCCGATCCGCGACCCGTCGGGATCGATTATGGGCTTTGCCAAGATCACCAGGGATCTTACGGAACGAAAGCTCGCCGAGGCGGCGCTTAAGTCGAGCGAACAACAGTTTCGGCTCCTCGTTCAAGGCGTAACCGATTACGCAATCTACATGTTGGACAGGGACGGCAAGGTTGCGAGCTGGAATCCCGGCGCACAGCGGATCAAGGGCTACACGCCTAACGAGATCATCGGTGAGCATTTCGGACGATTCTATCAGGAAGAGGATTGCGCCTCAGGAGAGCCGCAGCGCTGCCTTCGGATCGCCCGCGAGGCAGGACGCTTCGAAACGGAAGCCTGGCGGGTTCGCAAGGACGGCACGCGTTTTCGCGCGCACGTCGTGATCGACCGGATAACGGACCAGCTCGGTACGATCATAGGCTTTGCCAAAGTCACGCGCGACATCACCGAGCGCGACCAAACACAGCACTTGCTTGAAGAGGCGCGCGAGGCCCTGTTCCAGGCGCAGAAGCTTGAAGCCATCGGCCAACTGACGGGTGGTGTTGCTCACGACTTCAACAATCTCCTTGCGGTCGTGATCGGGAGCCTCGAACTGCTGCGAAAGCGACTGCCACCGGACCAACAGGCGGGGTCCCTGCTCGACAATGCGATGCATGCGGCCCAGCGCGGCGCATCGCTGACCCAACGCATGCTGGCCTTCGCGCGCCGTCAGGATCTCCAGATGACGCCAGTCGATGTGGGTCGGCTGATCAATGGCATGATCGACATGCTCCAGAGGACCTTGGGCCCCTCGGTGATCATCGAAACAGAGATACCCCAAGCCTTGCCGAACGTGCGTACCGATGCCAACCAACTCGAAACCGCGCTTCTAAACCTGGCCGTGAACGCACGAGATGCAATGCCGGAAGGTGGCAGCCTGACGATATCGGTCCGTGAGGAAGGCAGTCCTGCGGATAACCATTCGGACACCGGCCGATTCCTCTGTCTTTCCGTAGCCGACGAGGGCGAAGGAATGGACGCGGAGACAGTCGCCAAGGCCGTCGAGCCATTCTTCACGACCAAGGGAGTTGGCAAAGGAACGGGTCTCGGGCTTTCGATGGTGCAAGGGTTTGCCGAGCAATCCGGCGGGCGGCTGACGCTCACGAGCCGGCGGGACGAAGGGACGCTGGTCGAGATATGGCTGCCGGTGGCGGACGAACAGACTGACCTCGAAGCGACATCAGCCTTGCCCTTTGACGACCGGACGGGACCGGGGGCGCTGAGGGTACTCGCCGTTGATGATGACGCGCTCGTCCTCATGAACACCACCGCGATGCTGGAAGATCTGGGACACGTCGTCACGGAAGCCTTTTCGGGCGATGCCGCTCTGGAGCTGATGCGTGAGGGACAAGAATTCGACCTTGTCATTACCGATCATGCCATGCCCAAAATGACCGGGATGGAGCTGGCAGAAGCGTTGCGAGCGCATTGGCCGCGCTTGCCGATCGTCGTGGCTACTGGCTACGCCGAGCTGCCCCAGGGCAACGTGCTGAACCTGCCTAAACTTTCCAAGCCATTCGATCAGGCTCAACTGGAAGAAGCAGTCGTAACAGCAGTCTCGATGCATCGGAGTATGTGAATTTCTCATAGATGCCCCTACCATTTATATTGTGTTCAAGTGCTACGGACGTCGCGGAAATGGAACAGAGCCAGCAAGTGGCTATGGGCAGTTTCAGGACGTCATCCAGAATCTACTTACGGAAAAGTGGTCGACACCTGCCGATGAGCTCACCGCGGCTCCCTACAGCGGCTACGGGGGTGCAATGCCGCCAGACCGTTCTTGAGCGAAAAATGTGAAAGCGGTCATTGTTAGCATCTGCCTCCTTTTCGGGAAGTCATGGTTGACACCCCATGCCATCCCTCGGCCACGCAATCGGCATCAACGACATTGCGTTGGAACGTGCGCAAATCGAACCATTGCTTCCCAAGCATTCGGACAGGTTGCTGACGCTGGCTTAAAAGGCGCTTCGACGGCCGTTGGAACACCAAGGAGACTCTGAGGTTTCGTCAGTGTAGCCCGGAGGATTCCGTGATGGATGACCAAAACGACTGGACCAGCCCTGACAATAAACGCGATGCCGAGATCAAACATCTGGTGGAGAACACCGATCTTTCGCCGATGCAGGCGAAAGAGTTGGTTGCAAAGTACGGCGTGGATCGCAGCAAGCTGATGGCGGCTGCGAAAACGATGAAAGCAGAGGGCTAGCGATGCGATGCGCTGCGCTCTTCGCGCTGCTCATTTCCTCTCAAGCTGCCGCGCAGGAGTGGGAGGTTCTTGAAGATTCGACCTTTGGGTATTCGCTCCCCATCCCGCCCGGATACGAGCTGTCGCTTCGGCCCGATACCGGCAATTCCCGACTGTTCCACAACCCGCAAGGCGACATCCTCGCAGTATGGGGCAGCCAACTAGCCGAGCGCAGTTTTGCAGACCAAGTGGAGGCTCGACGCGTGCAGGACGAAAACGCGGGCTGGGACATCACATATGAGCGCGTGACCAATGAGTGGGCTAGCTACTCGGGTGTTCAGGATGACCAAATTCGATACGTCAGGGCGATACACCTCTGCGATGACAATGCCGCATTTTTCATGATCGACTACACACGGTCGCAAAAGCAGCACTACGATCCTCTCGTCACGCGCATGGTGCGGCAAATGCGTCCAGCGAGCGGGTGTTGAGATGACAGTCGCTCGAGAGACCGGCCCGCTCGAAACGCCCGACGGGCGTTACATCGTCGTCAACGGCAGATTGTGGCGGAAATCGAACCCGACTTTGACGGCGATCGAGCGAGAGCAATTCACAAAGGATCTCATGGCGGCGCGTCGCGACGTCGGGCGGGCGCAATGGTCAGGTAATCAGGCAGAGGTGCGTGTAGCTCGAGCTCGGGTCGATGAGGCAAAAATTGCCCTGGGTGAGCGTGGGCCGGTCTGGTGGGATGACGGTGCTCCGGACTACGGGCGCAAGATGGTGAAGAACACCCCATATGTGGACTGGTTCGAGGATGCTGTAGAGAACTCGTCTTGAACGCTCGGGAGACGCTCGGGTCGACCAGTTAGCACCTATCAACTTCGGACATTTCCGCGCGGCTGACTTAATGGCGCGCGTCCGTCGATTGCATGTGAGGCGGCGTGAAAACGGGGCATTTGATCTTAACGGATACGAGAGCCGCGAATTGTTCAATGTGAATTGGAAACTAACAAAAAGGAAAACCTCATGGGCACGAACATCAGAGGAAATTTTCATTCGCGTGAGCAAGCGGATTCCGTCGTCGAGAGGCTGGTTCAGGAGCACGGTATCGATCGGGCGGATATATTCGTTTCCACGCCAGGTCCTGAAAACAGTGCAGGCGACGAGCCGTCTGGAGCTGACTTCGGCGGGGGTGAACCGAGCCCAGGTGATCGTGATGACGCGCCGCTGAACGGGGCCGTCGAAGTATCGGTGGACATCAACGACGCTGATGATGTTGAGCGCGTTCGAGCTGCCTTCGACGAGTTCCGTGCGGACTAAAACCTGCTATCCGCGCGAGTCGCGACTTCGTCACTGCTATGATACTCGATGGTCATGAGGTTAACGTCATCGACTTCGATGATCGTGACGGGACGCGGGATTAGGACTTCCAAACAACAGATATCGATCGCGCAGCGTCCCTCCCCGGTGCGGCATGGGTTTCGGCTAGTATTGTTCTGTTCCGCCAGCGGGCTCAATTCGGAAAGGATTGCGGTCGTATCGCCATCAAGTGCGGGCCGGGGCTTATCACCCGGCCCGCCAGAAGCACTGTCGCTAGGCAAGTCAGATATGGGTTTCTCGGCCCGCGTTCATTGGCGGCGGCATCGAGCCGTCCTCCACGAGGATATCCTTCTTCCTCGCAAACGCGACGAGGACGCCGCGAGCAGTCTCGGCGTCAACATCGCCAGCAAGTGCTGCTTTGCACGCGCGGATGGCGGCCTTTTGCTCGGGACTGTTGCCGCACCAGCCCAATAGCATCTGGTAGGCATCAGCGACATTGTTCAGTTGTCGAGGGAATCCAAGCCCCACCCACACGCGGACGGGCTTCTCAAAGGGCTTCGCAAGCATGTCATCCTCCTATGCAGCTTGAATACGAAAAGATCAGGCGTGAGCGCGACCGCCCGAGTTGGGCTTCAACATCCATGGCCTGACGGCTGGCTCCTTTTCCAGGATACCTTTCTTGACGGCGAAGGCTCGCAGCGCATCCCGCGCGACCTTGACCGGCTTCAGTCCATCATGAGCCATGATGCACGTGCGCATCGCCGCCTCATGGAGGATGTCCCGCTTGCTACTCGGCCATTCGGCCAAAAAATCGATCGCGTCGTCGACATTGGTGACTTCCCGCACGAGGGTTCCATCCTTGAGATAGATGGGTTTCGCGAAGGCTCTGCTCTCCATTTTATCCTCTCATTTGTTGAGCATGTTGCACACAACACCCGCCGTCACCCGGCGGTGCGAAAAATATGTGAGGTTGCCGTTTGATCCGTTCAAGTAGGCGGCATCTGTGGGATATCTCTCAGGCCACCCATTCGCGGGGACTTGGAGCTGCGAGTTCGGCTGGCGCACCGCCCCCTACCCTATCGTCGCAGCCTTGCCCTGCGCGTTGTCATGTTAGAAATATCAGAATCATTCGCGATGAAGCGCCGCGATGCCTATTTTTCGAAAGTTCTGCCTTGATGGATCAAGTCGACCCTGTTCAAGCCCAATCGTTTCCGCGGGATCGATTTCTAGGTCCGCTTGCAAGCAGATACTGCACTTACTGGCTCGGGCATAGAAGCCGCTACTAACAGACCTGAACGGACACAATTGGCTATGACGGTCGCGTCATTGAAGGTCACGACCGTCATGAACATGAGTGTTCCGATTAAGCAGCCTGCGCGCGCTTCTGGCGCTTCTTGTTCGCAGATCTTTTTTGGCCGAGACCGATCGCCTTCGCCAATTCGGATCGTTGTCTGGCGTATCCAGGCGCTACCATCGGGTAGTCACTCGGCAAGTTCCACTTCTGCCGATACTCATCGGGCGTCATGCCCAACAGGTGAAGATGGCGCTTGAGTGACTTAAACTTTTTGCCGTCGTCCAGGCAGACGATATAGTCTTCGAACACGGACCTTTTCGGATTGACCGCCGGCTTGGCATCAAGCTGAGCGTCGTTCGATTTCGGAATGGCAATTCGCGACAGCGCCTGATGAACGCTTTCTATCAACGACGGCAGTTCTGCGACCGGGACAGGGTTGTTGGCAACATAGGCAGACACGATCTCTGACGTTAGTTCGACACTCGGCATGGGATCGACAGCCGGCGCTTGATTGTTCTGGTCCAAATCACATCTCCACAGTAGATGTGTCCGACTACGCCCAAAATCAGCTGCACGCAATGGTCGCCGATTCTGCTCGCACCCGCAATTCTACTGGTCGCGCTTGAGTTTGCGGGGGCGTTTTTGCCAAAGCTTCGGTCCTTCGCTTGTGGGAACAAACGTCGGCGGCGGCTGCTTCGAATGCAAGCCGAGCCGCCCGCGCCTCTTTCAGCCCTTCAAGAATTGCTATGCAGGCAATTCGCGCATTTAGGTGTTTTTTGACGGCTGGATCGCCCGGCCAGCGGTGGAGCAGTATGTCCGCCGCCTGCGCGGTGCTTGCTACGTTATGTGCGATCGTCCCGCGCTCTTCGATGAAGATGCGAACTGGCTTGTCAAAGCGCCCGAGGTCCATCGTTCAGTCTCCGGCCACGGGATAGATTTCCAAATCGGTGAGCTTGGCTCCCGCTTTCAGGCGATCAAGCTCTCCAATATTGACGTCGTAGTAGTCGCCATTAATCAGAACACGAGCAGTGTGCCCGTCAGCACCGAAAGTCTCGCGCGTAACGAGCACCCGTTGTTGAAACCCTCTCATAGCCTCTCTTGCCGCCAGATGAGGGCTGACATCGATCGGTAAGTTCGTGGGTCGGCTGGTGCTCATAGCGGATCCTCCAGTGGGACTGCGACTCAATGTGGACGGTGACAGGGAGTTGCAGAGGTGGGTCCTAACCCTTCGATCTAGAAGCCGCTCAGCAACCCACGAAGAGAATGCGGCCGATGAAGAATGATCATCGGCCGCATCCGGCCCCAATTGGATTGCTTCGAGGCCACACCGCAGCTTCTGGGATTTGGGGACTGAGCGCTGCGGTATTCATCTAATTGCGTTGGTGGCGATATGTTTCAGCACAATTAGAAGCGGCTAGCTCTCCATGCCGGGACCGCTAGCCGCACCGCGACGGGTGACTGTTGGGACCCGGTCGCAGCGTTGGAAAGTTAAACAAAGCGGCCGATGACAGGCAATCCCACCGGCCGTCAAGATGCCTATGGCTAAGGCTCCTCTTACTCCACGATGGGCTTACCAGCGGGGCGCGGCGTTGCGTCAGTCTGAGGTGGAACTTTCACGTTGCGGTTCGATGAAATGTCGGATCGCGTATCTTTGCCCCGCTGAGGAGCGCCGCTTGCCTTTGTGGTTATTGACGACGGGGCGATGAATTCCGAGGCGTGCCGGCGTGGCTACGTTGCAGCCTCGTGGGATGTTGGCGGAGCTCGCGCCGAACCCTCCAACCCCGACACTATTCAAACTCGCGCCACGCCGACCGACCGCTATCGAGGTCGTAAGCTCACCACCTTGGGCACGAAGGTCGATCGCGCACGAGATGAGGATGCGCCTGAAGTGACATTGATCGAAAGAGCCGCCGCTGAGCAGCCCCAGGCCGAGCCACGACTGGGGCTTTTATTTCGGTTTCGCACACATCCGGGAACAGGCACTCACGATTCTCGGTTAGGCGGATGTGGCTAATCGTCGGCGGAGAGTTGGATGCGACAGAAATACTTTGACGCCTATGATCTGCGCTTCATTGACGAGCTTGCATACGAACTACGGAAAACGCGCGACACCACTGAGAGCTACGATCAGCGTCGCCAACGAATTTTCCGGCTTTATGAACAAGGCATCCAAACCCGAGAGGAGCTCTTGAGAGCGTTCCATACGCAGCCGGCGCTGCAGGGCGACTCGCTCCCTTGAGTGCTTGGGAACATGTCGATAATCGCCTCGTTCGATTACAAAAAGGAGTGTTCAAATGGCAGATAGAAAGCGCGAAGACGGCATTTACATCCCGAAAGACCGCCCATCCGGCACTGAGACGGACCAGAATGCGGGAATGCCGAAAAATCCCCATGGGCACGGTCTTTCCCAATCTCCTGAGGAAACGAACGAGGAAACGCGTCAGTCCGATCAAGCTGGCAGCATGGCGAACTCACCTGAGAATGACGCGAAAGGACAGTATGCGAAGACGCAGCACGGTGGCCACAACGACGGCGTTTCCAGCGCAGAACCGGAAGTGATTTCGGGAGACAAAAGCGGCGATGCGACGTTCAAGCATACTTACAAAGGTATCGACAAAGAGTGAGTTGAGGCTGGAACGGACCTTGCTCACTGAGAGCGGCGCGAAGCTAAGCCGGACGCATTTTTTGGCTGTGCTTGATTTGTCGGCGGTCGAGTGACTGTACTCGTGTAAGACATCGCGGCTTCGAAAATCAGTTGTCGCAGCTGATCTCTCACGACCACGGCAGCCTCGAGCTGTTCGCCGGTTTCTTGAACTTGCTCGGCCACCATCACCGCCAACGTGCCGGCAGCTTCCTTGCAAGCGTCGAGGTCAGTGCGCAATTCCAATCCTTCGGAATCAGGAGCGGCTTGGCCGTTGACCTCGAAGTCGAAGAAATAGCGTGGCATTACGGCACTTTCTTGCGCCTTGGCTCTGGACCTGCGTCGAGTTCGGTACCCACCGAACTGTCCGGTCCATGGCGAGTTCCAAAATGCAGATATGCGATGTGAAATCCTGCAACCTCCACCAAGCGAGCGGGATCTAGAATTTCGAGTTCCTTTTGGTGCAGAACGATCAGCCCTTCGGCGCGCATAGCTTGCAGTGCTCGATTGACGTGTACACTCGTCAGTCCTACGGTCTCGCCGAGTTCATGCTGGGTGAGCGGCAGCGAGTAGCTGTGATCCTGAGCTAGGCCGACCGCTCTCAATCGCACGTAGAGTTCGCAAAACAGGTGCGCCAGCCTTTGTTTGGCGGGCCGCGATCCCACGTTGACGAGCCACTCACGAAGAACGCTTTCTTCAACAAGGGTCGACCACCACATCGCGCGCGCGAGCGATGGTCTTTCCATGATCTGATCCATATGCGTCTGCGAAATGCGTACGAGGGTGCAGTCGGTCAGGGTGGAAATCGTATGATCCATCCTGCCCAATATCCGAACGTGTGCATCGCACAGATCACCTGGAACCAAATAGGACACGATCTGTCGCCGCCCGCTGGACAGTCCTTTGCTCCGGCATGCAAAGCCATCCGTTATAAGATGGATGCAGGCGGGAGCATCGCCCTCATTGATGAGGTTTGTGTGTGCAGGCGCTTCGAACCTTTGATCGAAAATCATGTCGAGCAGCTCGATATCCGATGGCGGCAACGTGGCCACAGACAGGAGCTTGCGCGAGAGCGGGTTCGGCATTTCTTCCTCCCTTCCCTGCGCCAGACAGCGCAGGTTAAAGGGGCGTCATGCTAGTCCGTAGCGGTGGTCCGGTCAAAATGGAGGTTTACCTGCGATCGTACCGCGTGCCAGCTAACGAGATCAGCAAGCTCATCGTCGGTGAGCTCAAACCGGGGAACCAGCGGACGGATTTGGCGAACGGCGTCAGCTAAAGAGAGGGTACTTCCCGCCCTTCTGTCGGCAAACAGCCAATCGACAGCATGTGCAGTGGTGACGTTTTGCATCGGACCCTCCTGCCTGTCCAGGTGACGGAGGAGGAGAGCATCCATCCGACCATGTCGTCACTAACCTTTGTCAGCCCACAGAGAGCTTTCTTCCGCACAGATATTCCGGCGTCCTCAGCGCAGATCACTAACATATGTTGGAACAGCTAGCGTTTGAGCGGGTTTATGTGCTGAATTGGGCAGGAGGCAATATGACGTCCGCAAATGCAGATATCCGTTCCCTATTCCACGGGCCGTCGCTGGGCGACAGGATCGACTTAGTTGCAAACGATCCCGTACCTCCGCATTTGTCATCAATTGCGCTGCGGCTGGGACGGATGTTGGACGATAGGCAGATCGATCGGTCCGGTGGTGGCGTTAGGCGGGTATCCCAGCTCGATCGTATTGATTGACAGCCTCGCGAGAGGTTTCGCCCATCTCGAACGCGAGGCGCGTTCTCGCACGGTTCAATCGGCTCTTGATCGTGCCCATTTCGCAATTGCAAATCCCGGCGGCCTCTTCATAGCTTACGCCCAGCACGCCGATCAGGACGATGACCTCGCGCTGGCTTTCGGGCAACCGCTCTAGTGCAGCCTGCAGTTCAATGCCGCGTTGCGACCATTCTTGCGTAGGCTGTGAAATCGGCCAGGTCGCGATGTCTTTCTCGCCGACCGGCTCACGCCGCTGCTTACGAACTTTCGTATAGAAGGTGTTCCGCATTATGGTGAACAGCCAGGACTTCAGCTGCGTACCTTCCTTGAACGTGTCGATGGCTCCAATCGCCTTCATGAGCGTCTCTTGGACCAGATCGTCTGCGTCATCGCGGTTGCGGTAGAATGTGCGCGCAAATCCCCGCAGAGCGGGAATGAGCGCAACAACATCGGATTGATTGCCTGAAATTTCTGTTCGCATCGGTCCTCCAGAAAGGACCAATGCCAGTCGCCGGGTTCCGTTCCGTCGATCAGCAGAACGAGGCCAAAGTGTCGGTGCCGCCGGTCACCCTCCAGTGCAATACGTAGGAGCCAACGTTCAGGGACCCTATGGGGGCATTTCATCGCCCTTGGGATGTCAGTTCACCATCCACAGCGCAAATGATGATGACAATCACAAATTAGGGGGGACGCCTTTCTCGTCGACACTCGGTGGTCTACCTGGGACGTGCCGCCGCCAAGGGAGTCGCCCCTCAATTTCTACTTCCAAGGAAAAGCTGAGAAACGTGCGGATGAGAACGATGAAGCCAAGGACGGCCAGATTGTCAATTGTGGGTTCGACAACAACCGTCCCGATAAGGTCGGCGGCCACGAGAAGTTCGACGGCCAAAAGCAGGCTTCTTGCAATGCCCACCCGATAGCGATGAAACGCTGCCTCAAATCCTTCCCGCCTTCTCACGGCGTGAACAAAAAAGGCCGAAGCGGCAAGCGCGCCGACCACCAGGGTCGCGACCGCTGCCACCTCGACCAGGAGCGCAATGAACCTGAGCAAATTATCGATCCCTGTGCGTTCGATTACATCCATTGCTCGGCCAGTTCTCGTCTGTTCCATCGGCACCGCAATGCCGTGAGGAACGAACCGCTAAAATTGCAGTTGGATACCATTAGAAGGAACAATCAATGTCCTTTAGATTCCTAAGCCGAGCGATCCTCATGTGGTCTGACAAGGACCTTTCAGATGGCAGCACAACGTCGGCGAATGAGGTCGTACATCTAATTCTTGTTTTCGCGCTGTTTTTGGCGGCATTAGTCCTTTTGGTTTTGGCCATTCTCTGAGCGCCACGTCGTACGAGCTAATTGAGATCTGTGATCAACTGCTTCATCTGACTGATCTCTTTGCGTTGCGCGCTGATGATCTTGTCGGCAAGTTTGCGCACACGTGGATCTGAAATGTTCGCGCGTTCGCTGGTTAGGATGGCGATGGAATGGTGCGGGATCATCGCCCGCATGTAAGCGACGTCCTGAACGGTCTGTTGGCTTCGTACGAGATAAAGCGAACTCGTGAACACGATCGCGCTTGCTACGAGGATGGTCACATTGGCAGCGCGGCTGCCGTACATGTTCCACATGAACAGAAGCATCACCACCGACATGGTCGAACCCATGACCAAAGCCATATAGGCGCGCGTCTCGCTGAAGAAGACATGGTCGGTGCTATAGGTGCTAAGATACGTGAGTCCGAACATCATCGCTGTCGATGTCAGGATCATGAGAAGGAATTTTACGTAAGCGCTCATCGCCTCCCCTTTTTGCTGGAGATCGTCGAAAGCCGTATTGGCTCGTTGTACGCCCCGCGAGCGAACGATCCATGCGCCTGGCGCGATTGCAGGACGCTCAAGGATCCGTCCGTTTCAAGTATCACGGTCATTGTCTCGTCGATTGCCGGGTGGCCACCTTGGCGAACCGCCGCCTCTATCTCGTCGAAGGTGAGACGCTCACGCAGCAGCGCATCATCGTTGACGTTGCCTTGACTGACCAGGACCGTAGGCTCCGCTTTGACCAACTGTTTCCACATGTCTGACCGAGCAGAAACCCACGTGATCGAAAACTGAAGAGCGATCAGGAGCCCCAGTGCCGCAACCCCTTCGGCCAACGGTACCGATCGGCTAAGCAATACCGTGGAGAGGGTCGAACCCAAGGCGATGGTAACGATCAGGTCGAACGCGTTCATCTTCGACAGTGTCCGCTTGCCGGATATGCGCAACATCAGCACAAGCGCTGCATAAGCCAGAGTGCCGACAAGAAAGACGCGTCCAAAGCTGCTCCAAGTGTCGAAGAAAATCGGTTGTTCCATGGCCTCCTCGTTTGCCCAACTCGTCTTGGTTGAACATGCCGCACCGCAATCTGTTCCACCTCCACATCGCTGGGATCACGAGACAAATCTCTGTGGAACAATATGGGATCGGCCCTGTTGGCCTCGTATCACCGCACCACAAGAGTGCTGAACCAACCTCTAAACAAGGGTGGAACAATGTTTATCAAACTCGCCTCGACCACTGCGGTCGCAACCGCTTTGCTCGCACTGACCGCAACAGGTGCGGGGGCACAACAGACGCCCCAGACCAATGATCAGACTCAAATGGCCGAAGCTTGCCTGCTGGAAATGAACGAGTTCGCGGAACGCATGTACGACGATGAGTTCTGGTTGTCGGGCTGGGGAACCGGTGCCTATGGCGCGCCACCAGCTCCACAATCGACCCGAAGCCCGGCCACGACTGCTCCGGAAACTGGTGACACCACATCGCGCTCGACGAGCGCAGAGAATGTCGAAGCCTCCGCAATGGATCCTCGCGGTGAAGTCGTCGGCATCGACGCACCGCGTTATCAGATTCGGGCACTCTATGGCGCAGGTCGCGTTCTCGCGCACCGCGGCGACAATGAAGGCTGCGAGTACATCGTTGCCAAGATGAATGAGGTTTACGACAGCTATTCCCAGCAACTTGAGGAAGCTGGCGTGGATCCGGCATCAGTCACGACCTGGCGTCAGGAACGACTTGCGCTAGCGGAGCCGCTGGATGCCGAGGACGAAACGACTCGTTATCGGATCGACAACATAACGGGAACGGACGTCCGCAACTTGAAGGATGAAAATCTTGGAAGCGTAAGTGACGTCATAATCGATCCCGAAACCGGGACAGCTTCCTACATCGTCGTTGCGCGAGGCGGATTCCTTGGGATGGGTGAAGACCACTACGCCATCCCCTGGGACGAGGTACGAGCGACACCGGGTCTGGAAATGGTCGTCGTCGAGCGCTCCGCGGCCGAACTGGAAGAAGCGCCGGAAATCGATCCAGATCGTCTCCGCAACCCGGCAACGATGATGGACGAACGTCGCACGACCGACGAGTTCTGGACCCAGCGAGGTTGAACCTTTGCAGAGACGTTTGAGGGTCGGCAGCTGCCGCCCTTCAAGGCGATTTTCCTGCATGAGAAGCCGATCAAATGAGGAGACATGAGATGCCGAAGAACGACAAGACAGTTAGCCCTGTTCGGAACATGAGCACTGGCGGGCACCTTGGGGGTACCCATCTTGGCCAAGGCAAGGACGCAAAGACGACGTCCACCGTTGAAAAGGGCGGCGACAAAGCGCGTCCCAATGAAGGGCGCGAGCAGCCCCGGGATTTCATTGACAAAAGCTCTCAATAGCGGAGTCAACAATGTCGCACATCCGCCACCTGTGGCGATATCACGACCCCGGCGAGACCGAGCGCCGCAAGGAGATTTATGCGGCGTATGAACTTTGGTACACGGTTGTCGATGTTGGTGCCGCCGTATCATTCTTGGCTGGGAGTATCTTGTTCCTGTCGGATGTCACCAAGACGGCGGGAACATATCTGTTCATCGCAGGATCGGTTCTTTTTCTTTTGAAGCCCGCCATTCGTTTAACGCGAGAGGCGCAGTACGCCGCGCACGGGGATGTCGATAGCTTGGCAAAACGAGCTGGCTGGCAGTCTTTAGTAGACCGAGAGGATTGAATTGTCGGGTGCCAATGAACGTCGACGACTAGCCACCTCTGGTTCGTTCGACAGTTCTTGCTTCAACCAGCAACCACCAGCGGAGACTTAGACCATGGAAAGCTTCAATCACAATAAAGGCCGCTCGACGTAGGGTAAGGCGTTAAGGAGCGCATGACCAAGTCCTCATCATAGAAATCATGTGCGAGGAACTGGACGGAGTGTGGTGGCAGGGGTTCAAGCAACGGATGGAGCGCGCGTTCCAACAGCATGAAATCCTGATCCGGGCCGTCGCGGCCGAAAGGCTGTGAACAGCCGCTGATACCGCCAGGCAAATGTATCGCCCGCAGTTGTCGTATATTCCATCGATCCTCGTTTCAGGGTTTCGGAGTAGACCCGCGTCGAGGATCGTCGGAGCGTTTCCCCACGTCATCCTTGTTCTTGTCGAAGTCGTCGGCGTGTTCTTTCGGGTCGAGCGGTGTTTTCTCGACTTCGGCTGCCCAACGGGAGGCCGGCTTCGTGGGCCGCTGCGAATTCGTATCTGATTTTGGCATGAGAAGCCTGCCCTTCCTTTTCATCCATTGCGGCACGATCTCTGCGGCGAAACCTTTGAAGACGCGATGCATGGGCTTTCACTTCTTCTGTGTCGGCTTCCGCTCGATCCCCGACATGCTGTTGCGATCGGGATCGGAGTTGTTTTCACCCGCGGCGTCGCGATCGCTGTCGGGATCGTCTTCGGCCGGGAGATAGCCGCGCGGGCGGTTCTCAGGTGGACCTTCCCATCGAGGCCGTTCGTCGGTAGTTCCCGCAGCCCGCTTTCTCGGATTGTTCGTCATCACGGTCTCCATTTGCTGGAAGGAGATGAGGGCCGCCGGCTGGATGTCGACGGCCCTGCTATTCATGCGGCCTTCGCCATCTCGTTGGCCTGGCTGTCGGCCAGCTTCGTCAGGTCGCTGTCCGTCTTCGATTCCTCCTGCAGCGTCTGGTCGAGAAGCTTTGCCGCATCGTTCATGCCGAGGACGGTCGCCCAGCGCCTCAGCGTTCCGTAGCGGGTGATCTCGTAATGTTCGACGGCCTGAGCCGCAGAGATCAGTCCGGCATCCAGCGCCGGCGTCCCCTTGAATTCTTCAATGATCTCTTCGCCTTCGGCGATGATGCCTTCGATGGCGTCGCACGTCTTGCCGCGCGCCGGCTTGCCGAGAAGTTCGAACACCTCCTGCAGGCGCTCGATCTGCATCTCGGTCTCCTCGCGGTGCTTGGCGAACGCAGCCTTCAGATCGGGGGACTGCGCCGCGCGCTCCATCTTCGGCAGAGCCTTCGAAATCTTGCGCTCGGCGTAGTAGATGTCCTTGAGCGTATCGAGGAACAGGTCGTCGAGTGTCTTTGCCCTGGCCATTTGAATCTCCTTCGGTCACGGGTGTGTGATGCCTGCCGAAGCGCGCATCGTCTCAAATGTTCCCGTCGCAGACAAATCCGCGTTCCGTTGAACATTCACGCCGTACGGATGGTTGGGACACTTTCAATCATGGAGATCGAGATGACCGCGAAGAATGAAGTCGCGCGACAGCGCAAGGTCCAGAAGGAGGTGGACGGCCGCGACGCCAGAAAGGGCGGCGGCGGCTCGAAGCCCCCGATGCAGGCCGGTGCGCGGGAGTATCCCGTGCCGCCCTTTCCGGAGCAGCAGCAGCCGAAGCCCGGCGACGAGCGGCGGCTTGATCCTGCGCCGATGTACGACGCGCCCTTCTATCGGGGCTCTGGCAAGCTGGACGGCAAGGTCGCGATCGTGACTGGCGGCGATTCCGGCATCGGTCGGGCCGTGGCGGTCCTGTTCGCGCGCGAGGGGGCTGACGTCGCGATCGTCTACCTGTCCGAGCATGCAGACGCAGAGGAGACGAAGAGAGGCGTCGAGGCGGAGGGTCGACAGTGCATACTGCTACCTGCCGACGTCTCTGACATGTCCGCCTGCACCCAAGCGGTCGCCGCGACCGTAAAGGAATTCGGACGGCTCGACGTACTCGTCAACAATGCCGCGTTCCAGGTCCACGAGCATGATTTTGAGAATTTGACCGCGGAGCATTTCGATCTCACGATCAAGACCAATCTCTACGGCTATTTCTACATGGCAAAGGCGGCTGTTCCACACATGGAACCTGGCTCGGCCATTTTGAACACCGGCTCAGTGACGGGCATTTCGGGAAGCGGCGGGTTGGTCGACTACTCGACCACGAAGGGCGGCATTCACGCGTTCACGCGGGCGCTGTCGTCCAATCTGGCACCCAAGGGAATCCGGGTGAACTGCGTCGCGCCCGGTCCGGTCTGGTCGCCTCTGAACCCGTCCGATAAGGAGGCTGGCGACGTCGCGGAATTCGGCGCAGACACCACCATGAAACGTCCGGCGCAGCCGGAAGAGATCGCACCAGCCTACGTCTTCCTCGCCTCGCCGCAGTGCTCGAGCTACATCACCGGAGAGATTCTCCCCATCGTCGGAGGCTATTGAGCAGCGAAAGTTCGGGGCGGCCGGGTCAAGTCGCCCGGCCGCCCGCTCGTTCAATTCCGCTTGTCGCGGGCAGACAAATGGTCGGTGGCTTTGTCTGCGGTATCGCGAGCCTGATGAAGACTGGCGTCGGTGGCGCTTTTGAGCTCGCCCCCGGCCGACTTGGCGACCTCTGCGACCTTATCGGCCATCGGCTTGTCGCCGGGCATAAGGCCCTGTCGGTCGGCTTCGGCCCTTGCCGCTGAATAGACGTCGCCCGCGACGTGTTTGGCCTTGTCGAGGCCCTCCTCAAGGGCGGCCTCTGCGGTGTCACGCGCCTTGCGGCTCACATCGCCGAGATATTCCTGTTCAGTCCGCGTGGCCGGAAGCATCGCGCCGATCGCAGCACCCACGGCGACGCCGAGCGCGCCGAGAACGAGGGGCTCTCGTTCCAACGCGTCCATGAATGTCGACCTCAGACGGTTGCCAGCGTCAGCCCCTGCCTGGGATGCACTCGACATGTAGTCGCCTGCTGCGTCACGCAGGTCGTGCGCCGTGGCAGCCACGGAGTCCTTGGCCGAAGACGCGGTATGCCCGATCGAAGCGGCGACGGATGCACCTTTGTCCCGCACGGCGTCCGCTCCCTTTGCCATCGCCGAACGGTCCGAACCTTGCGTTCCGGACCGAAGCGACGTCGAAGCGTCCACGGCGGCGGCAGGCCGATATTGCGGGGTCGTTGGCATCGCAGGTGCATGGGACGCGGATGACGTCCGCGTTGCAGGACCGGACCCCATCATCAGCCATGCCAATCCACCGCCGACCATGGCCAAAGCCAGCGGGTTGTCGCGGACCTGGGTCTTGAGGTTGGCAAGAAGCTGATTGGCATCGCCGTCCTTGAAGTAATCGACGACCTCGTCCATCAACTGGCCCGGCGACATCTTGTCCTTCAAATGCTCGGCCGTGTCGGCGATCTCGGCACGGACGCGCTCTGCCTCGCGCTCCAGTTCGGAGGGCGATCGGTCGGAAGCTGCATGGTCGGTCATCGTGTTTGCTCCTGTGCGAGTGCGGCATCCTTGCGCAATTGATCGGTCGTTCGCGTCGGGGCGAGTTCCGAGGGCGACATGTTCGTCGTCCCCCGCCGCACCAGGACGACGCCGATCACCGCCACGACAACGCCCACGAGCAGTGACGCCCACGCCGGGTCGAGCCCGAGATTGGTGAGGGCCACGATCAGCGCCTGAAGAAGCACGATGAGGGCTGCAAGAAGAAGCAACGCTCCCGCCGCGACTTCCATCGCGCCATTGCCGACCTTATGCGCGCTTTCAGTCAGTTCGCTCCGCAGTAACTTTCCTTCCGTCTGGACGAGTGAGGAAAGCTGCTGGACGAGATCCGAAAGAAGGCTGGGGATCGATCTGGAATCCTTGTCCGGTGTCATCGGCCGACCTCCTGACCCGTGATCGGGCCCGTTCCACCAGCGGACGTCGCCGCTGATCGTTGCCCGTCGTTGTCCGAGCCTGCCGGAGCGGTGGTTGCGACGGACGCGAAGCGACCAAGAGCAAGACCTGCCAGGACGGAGCCTGCGAGGAACCCGACCGGGTTTTCACGGCCGAACCTGCGCACCGTGTCGATCATCTCGCCCGTCGATTGGCCGTGCAGCGACCGCGTCAGGCCCTCGAGGCCCGAAGCCGCGCTGGAGACCATGTCCGCAGCAGGCCCGCTCTGGTTCTTGCCGAGTTCGTCGCTCGCCGCCCGAAGCGCGTCGGCAAAGACGTCGAGGTGGGACGCAGCCGCCTCCTTCACCTTCTCCGCTTGCTCGCCAGCCATTTCCTGTGCCTGCGCGCCGACCTTCTTGGCCTCCTGTCGAACGGCGTCCGACGCGTCGGACAGCTTCGACTGTGCCTCGGCCTGCTCGACCTTGAGCCTGTCGCCCAACCCCGATCCGCCGTACGAGGCCGGTTGCGGCGGCGAACCCGGGCCGCCTGGTCTCTCATTCTCGTTCATTTCGCATGCTCCTCGAATGGCTCCGGAGGCGGATTGCCAAACCGGATATTCACGATCCGAAGGGACCTGACGGCCATCAGGCGTCCGACCCGTTCAGGCTTCGAACCTCGCTTTTGCGCCAATGTTCCTGCTTGGGTGACGGGGAACTTCCGAACCATCGCCGTGTTGCCAATCACTATCCACACAAGGGCACTCTCCATGACCGTTCATGGCTCGCCAAATCTTCCTGGCATCGACGTCTCCAGCTACAGCCTGACGCTCAAGGACGGAGGCGGCTTCGTCGGTGACCGGGCGAGCGGCCGCGCCTTCTTCGGCATCTTGGATGAACTGCGAAGCCCTCTTGGCCGCGCAGGAACGGACCCGTTTGGCGGCAAGGCCACCGACGACCTCTCGCACGAGGACATCGACAGGGCTTGGCGTAAGGGAGACGCATTCGCCGCGGGACTGGTGCACACCGCCATAGAGGAATTCGCACGGCGGCTGGCTGGGGTGGTGCGCGCTTACCGGAGCGCCGACGAGAACTGGGCGAGGGTCACACGGATCGTGGTCGGCGGCGGTTTGCGCGACAGTCGCATCGGCGAGATCGCCATCGGGCGGACCACGGCGATCCTCAGGTTGGAAGGCGTGACGGTCGACCTCGTTCCCATCAAGCGCGATCCTGACGAAGCCGCCCTAATCGGCGGACTGCGGCTGATTCCGGCCGAACGTCTGCGCGGCTGTTCGCAGCTGCTGGCAGTAGACATCGGAGGTTCAAGCATTCGCGCCGGCCTCGTCAACTTCTCGGCCAAACGCCCCCACAAGCTCGCCAGGGCTGCTGTTGCCGCGCACGCCCAGTGGAAACACGGCGACGAGGAAAAGAAGCCGAGCCGGGACGAAGCGATCCGCAAGCTGGCTCAGATGATCGACCGCTTGCGGAAGAAGGCGGGCGACGATCTCGCCGAGGTTATCACCGTCGCGTGTCCCGGCCGCATCACGCCAGACGGCGACATTCGGGACGGGGCTCAAAACCTGCCCGGCAATTGGGAGGCGGAGGATTTCAACCTGCCTGCAACGCTTGCAGCCGCTTTGGATGGTGAGTTCGAGATCGTTCTGCACAACGATGCCGTCGTCCAAGGTCTCAGTGAAGCGGACCGGATGATGGACGTGCGGCACTGGGCGGTCGTGACGATTGGCACGGGCCTCGGCAACGCTGCGTATCGCAACGCCTAAAGTTGACCGCGCGAAGCGACGCCGCGCGCCGCTTCGCGCGGTGTTCAGGCCAATTTCCGAGCTTCGCGTTCCAGCGTGGCACGGTCGTTGCCGTGTTTTCCGATGAGCTCGCGCACCTGGTCCGGCGAGATGCGATTGGCCTGCGCAAAATACTGGACCTCGTGGTCCTGATCCGCGGCCACGCGGGACCGGTCCTGATAGCCTTTCTTGTTCGGGTCGTCGGACATGGTCGATGCTCCTTGATTGTTCGAACTCCCCGCCGAATCCACCGATGGGCCGGATGTTCCGATGCGGGCTAAGGTTTCATGACGACCTTGATGCAGCCATCCTTCTTGTCGCGGAAATCCTTGTAGAGTTCGGGGCCCTGTTCGAGCGTGGCGCGATGGGTGATGACGAACGACGGGTCGATCTCGCCGCCGACCACCTTGTCGAGCAACGGCTGGAGATATCGGTGCGTGTGTGTCTGGCCCATCTTGAAGGTGAGCGCCTTGTTCATGGCCGCGCCGAAGGGGATGTGATCGAGCATGCCGATATAGACACCCGGAACGGAGATCGTGCCGCCCTTCCGGCAGGAAAAGATCGCCTCGCGCAGGACGTGCGGTCGGTCGGTGCCGATGTGGAGCGCCGCCTTCGCCTTGTCGAGCATGGCGTCGGCGCTTGCGCCAGCGTCCGATTCCGTTCCAACGCAGTCGATGCACCGATCAGGGCCGCGCCCGTCGGTCATGTCCATCAGAGCGTCGTAGATTTTGACGGCTCCGAAATCGAGCGTTTCGGCGCGGCCATAGGTCCGCGCCATTTCGAGCCGTTCGGGGACGGTGTCGATCGCAATGACCCTGCCCGCACCGAGCATCCACGCGCTCTGGATGGCGAATTGACCTACCGGTCCGCAGCCCCAGATCGCAACCGTGTCGCCATCTTCGATCCCGGCGTTTTCCGCCGCCATGTATCCGGTCGGGAAGATGTCGGAGAGGAACAGGACCTGATCGTCGTCGATCCCGTCCGGGACCTTGATCGGGCCCACATCGGCGTAGGGCACACGAAGGAACTCGGCCTGCCCGCCGGCGTAACCACCCAGCATGTGCGAATAACCGAACAGCCCGGAGGGCGAATGGCCCATTGCCTCGATCGCCTGCTCGGCATTCCGATTGGATCGGTCGCACAGCGAGAACAGTTCCTTCTTGCAGAAGAAGCAGTTTCCGCAGGCCATGTTGAACGGGACGACGACGCGGTCGCCGACGCTGAACTTGGTGACGGCTTTTCCGACCTCGATGACTTCGCCCATCGTCTCGTGCCCCAGCACGTCGCCGGATTCCATCGTCGGCATGTAGCCGTTCATCAGATGCAAATCCGAGCCGCAGATCGCGCAGGACGTCACCTTGATGATGATGTCGCGGTCGTCTTCGATCCGTGGGTCCTCAACCGTGTCGCAGCGGATGTCCCCTTTGCCGTGCCAGCAGAGCGCCTTCATTTTTCCGATCCCTTCGATTGCGTGTTCTACTGGGCGAACAGCAGCTACGGTGTAATGTTCCGCATCAGTTGTGGCGCAACCATTTGCGTTTGAGAGCAAACCGTCGAAGCCGTACGAAAGGGAACGGCGGAGGGGATAGGTCATGGCCAAGCACGGGAGCATCGACGCCAGTCTCGACGAGGCTGATCTACGGGTGCGGCTCGCCTTGCAAGCCGCGAGGATCGGCATTTGGGAATGGGACATCGCCACCGGTGCGATGGACTATTCTGCAAGGGCGCGCGAAATCTGCGGCTTCCCGCCGGGCAGCGAAATTTCCATCGACGACGTTCGCAGAGTGACCCACCCCGACGACCTGCCGAGAACGTCCGAAATGGCGCGGCGCGCGCTCGACCCCGTCATCCGCGAGAAGCCTGTCTTCGAATACCGCATCCTCAAAGCCGGATCAGGTGAGCAGCGTTGGGTGCGCGCACATGGCGAGGCCATCTTCGGCATGAACGATGCCGGACTGCCAGCGGCGCTGCGCTACGTTGGCATGATTTGGGACATCACCAACCGCAAGGGCCTCGAGCATTCACTGGAAGAGGCCCAACTGGCGCAGCGGCTGGCGATCGATGCCGCGCACATGGCCGTCTGGGAGCTCGACATCCGGCGCGACGCGCTCGCGACCAGTCCGGAACTCAACCGGCTGTTTGGCTTTTCAGAGGACGAAATGCCCTCGGTGGACCAGTTCCGACAATGCTATCTGCCCGGCGAGCGCGACAAGGTGCGCCAGGCGGCGATGTCTGCGCTCGAACTCGGCCAAAGCCAGTTCGAGGTTGAGTTTCGCATCCAACGCCGCGACAAGGTTGTCCGTTGGCTGTTGCTACGCGCCCAGGTCTCGGAGGATGCCGACGGCAATTTTGACCGGGTCGTCGGCGTCGTAATGGACATCGACGACCGCAAGCAGTCCGAGGAGCAACGCGAAATCCTCCTGCGCGAACTGAACCATCGGGTGAAGAACTCGCTCTCCGTCGTACTGGCGATCGCGTCGCAGACGTTCCGGAACGCATTGCCGATGAACGAAGCGCTGGACGTGTTTCGCGGCCGCGTGCAGGCGCTCGCCGCCGCTAACGACGCAATCGTCAAGAACGACTGGACCGGGTTCAGCATCGGCGGGCTCGTCGAGCAAATCACCGCGCCCTACCGCCAGAGGGACTTCGATCCGTTCGTCTTGAGCGGGAAAGAAGTCGCCATTCGCCCGGCGATGAACGTTCCACTCGCCCTCGTGCTGCACGAACTCTGCACCAACGCGGCGAAATACGGCGCGCTTTCAGAGCCGGGCGGCACTGTTGCCATCAGTTGGGCCGAAAACCATGATCTTCTCAATCTGACTTGGCAGGAAGTCGACGGCCCTGTTGCTTCCGAAGGTGGGGCAGGCTTTGGAACAAAGCTGTTGCGCGACCTGCTGACACGCGAATTCGACGCCTTTTCGCTGGAGATCAGACCGACTGGCGCGGTTTGTGAGATGTCTATCCGTATGTGAATGTATCGAAACGGCGACATCACCGCCGTTAGGAGCGGCCAACATCGCTCTCGCCGCATTTGGCGGATGTCACCGCTCAATCGTTGTCCCAACGGCACCCATCAACGTCAGCTTTCGGATCAGGATGCAAATCGTTCGTATGGCAACATTGGGGTCGTGTGCTGACCAGGTGAACTTTGCCCGTCAAGACAGATCCGGAATGGCATCTAACCGCCGAGCGCTTCCCAAAAGCGGACCGTCCGGACACGCCCCCCGACGGTGACGGAAATCAATTTCCGTTTCGCTTGCGCGGGACAGTTCGGCGTAACGTCGTAACGGGGGGTTGGATTGCTGCCTGACAACTTTGGAGAGGTGAAGTTACGAGAGCGGTCATACAGATCGCCGCTGCAGCTGACAGCGATTGCGGCCGATGGTCAGGGTCCGGTCAACGCCGTTCTGCAACCGACAAATGCCGGGCCGGTCACAAAGACCGGCCCGGCAACAGTTTCTAGCAGGTCTCCTGGCCTTCAGGGCACGCCTCACCATCGGCTGGTTCGCCAGAGGGAGCTGCTTCGGTTTCTTCGGCAGGAGTCTCCTCCGTCGGGGCCTCTTCTGCCGGAACCTCCTCCTGTTCCGGCGCGGCTTCGGTCGGAGTCTCGGATTCGGCCGGAGCAGCATCTTCAGCCGGTGCTGCCTCCTCTGCCGGAGCAGCATCTTCAGCCGGAGCAGCGTCTTCAGCCGGAGCAGCCTCTTCGGCCGGTGTTGTCTCCTCAGCCGGTGCAGCGTCCTCTGCAGGCTCTCCTTCGGCGGGAGCTTCTTCATCGGCTCCTGCCTCGGGCTCTGCAGGAGCTTCGTCGGCTGCCGGTGTCTCATCCGTGGCGGGCTGCTCGTCGGTAGCGGCAGGTTGCTTGCCCTCAGCGGGCTCTTCGCCGACCGCCGGCTCTTCGGCCGCCGGTTGCTCCTCAGCGTCGTCAGTGGGTTGTTCGGCGTCGGCACCGTCGGCCGGCGTTGCTTCGGTTGCGGCCGGCGCATCGGCATCGCTCTCCGCGGGAGCCGCCTCGTCCGTCGCTCCGTCGTCGGCTACCGGCTCGCCAGCGTCATCCTCGATCTCGGCGGCGCTCGGTGCGTCTGCTTCGGCGGGGACCTCTTCGAGCGTCTCCTCGATGATCGCCGGCTCTTCGATCTGGTCGGCCGATTCTACGGCCTCGGCCGGAGCTTCCTGCGGCTCCTCCTCGGAGATGTCCGCCTGGAATGCCACGACCTCGCCATCCGATGCCGACGCCTGGTCCGGATCGTCGACGAACGTCACGTTGACAGTCTGGACGGGCTCGACGACCACGTTCTCGATCTGCGTGATCTCGATCGGCTGGTTGATGACGATGTTCTGCTCGATCCGGATGTCCACGCGGGTGGTAGCCCGTTCAAGAATGACCGGTATCTGCGGGATCGGTTCAACGTACTGGACGATGGTCGGAGCCGAGATATAGCGCGTCTCGACGAAGACCCAGCTTTCCGCGACCGGGGGGCGGAACGAGGAAGGTGCGCCCCACGCATAGCCACTGCCCTCTGGGGCGATCGGGGCCCAGCCGACATAGTCTCCGCCGGTGCGCCAAGTCACCCAGGCCGGTGCCCACACATTGCCAGGCACCCAGTACCAGCCGTACGAGCGGCTGTAGCCCCAACGACCATAGTGATAGGTTGCCCATCCGAAGGGTTCATCGGAGACCCAGTACCAGCCGTAGTCGTTGGTATACGCCCAGTGTCCCTGGGTATAGGGCCGCCAGTCGCGGCCGACGCCTGCCGGCACGAAGACGTACCCATGCGAACCATGGCGCGCCCATCGGCCGTGAGGTGCAAGGCGGTCGAAGAAAACACCGACGGAAACGCGGGCCTGCGCTTCGGCGGAGGTGCCCATCTGCACGGGCACGAGGTCGCGCAAGGCATTTGCTGCGGTCAAGGTGGAGTCTGTGTCGGGCCCAACCATAAGGGTCATGGCGGCAACGCTCGCCATGAGGGATGCTTTCGCAGTCCAGCGCATCGTATCAATCCTGTTCACGAAGGTCCCTTCAAACCCATAATGCGGTCGCGAGCAGAAGGTTCACGGTCTCGTGATCAGATGATTTGGGTCGTATCAGAGGTGAAGAGAGCCGCCAGGACGGAAGGGACTAATGCGTCCTGGCGGCTCGAAGTCCGGCTCTGCGGTCCGTAAAGGCGTTGAGCACGGCGACTAACGGAAGCTGTGCCAAATGGTTCCCAACGCGCCGAGGACGAAGTGGAGCGAGCCAAATTGCACAGGCGTCGGGCGCGCAGCAACTGCGCTCCCTCTCCCTCGCAACCGCCGTCCAAAACAGGCCCTTCAGGCCCTCCACTGCCGGGGTACCCAAGGATTCTTGCCATCCGTTAAAATGCAGATGATGGTCTTCACCACCCATTAGCTCGCCCGTCCGATCGTCCTCGTCTGGCTGGGGATCAAACGATGTTGAAGCGCTTTGCAGCTTCAGAGAGCGGCAATTTCGCGGCGATCTTCGCCATCGCTGCGATTCCTGTAGCAACGGCGGTGGCAGGCGCGATCGATGTGGCCGAGACGCAGCGCAAGGCATCGCAGGTGCAGCAGGCGCTCGATGCGACGGCGCTCGCAATGGCCAATCTGGAGATGAATGGCGCTGTGCCGACCGTCGATCAGGCCGAGGCCTATTTCCAGGCAAATCTCGTCGGATGGACTGGCGCGCTCCCCGACTTCAGCTACGTCGCCCCAACGGACCCGGAAAGTTTCGCGGCATTCTTGTCGGACTTACAGGCGCAGGCGATCATCGGCAACGCGGCACAGGGCGAGCGCGTGCGCGGAGTCTCCGCCTCGTTCCGGCACGAAGGCATCACGTCGTTTTCCGTCGAATGGAATGTGACGCGCACGGCGAGCGTGCGCATGGCGGCAGGTTTGCCGGCCTGCATTCTGGCACTCAACGAAACCGTCGGATCGGCGATTAAAATCCAGGGCTCGACGGAAGTCACCATGGCGCATTGCGTCCTGGCGGCGAATTCGAATGCGCAGGGCGCGATCTCGCGTGGCGGCTCCGCGACGGTCGAGGCCAAATGCGTGACGACCGTCGGGACGGTCAGCGGGTTCGACACGAGCCTCGCCAACCTTGAATGCGAGGCTCCGCTCGAACGCCGTTGGAGCAGTACCGATCCCATGAAGGACGTCGCCATACCGAGCTATACGAGTTGTCAAAAGGCCGTCGGCACCGGAAAGGCAAAGTCTTTGAAGCCCGGAACCTACTGCGGCGAGCGCATTTCCGGCGATGTCGTGCTGGAGCCCGGCACCTACATTCTGCGTGGCGGCAGCATCAGCCTGAATGGCAACGGCTCGCTCGCCGCGCCAGGCGTTACCATTTTCCTGCTTGACGATGCGAGCATGTCCATCGGCGCAAATCAGCTTGTTGAGCTTTCGCCGCCGACCAGCGGTCCGTATGAGGGAATCAGCATCTACCAGGCGCAGGGCAATACCAATTCCATGCAGATCCTGGGAACGTCCGGCTCCGTGGTTTCGGGCATCATCTATGCGCCATCGGCGCATGTGCAGTTTGCAGGCAACGCCAACGCAAATGCCGCCCCCGAATGTCTGCGGATCATCGCCGACACGATCGAGATGACGGGCAACTCGACGATCGCCAGCGATTGCGAGGACGAGTTCGCAGGTCGCAAGATCGATGCCGAGGTCTCGCTCTCCCTGATCCGTTGAGTTAGTCTCGCGTGCCGCGCGGGACCTTGGTTGCGGGGGAGATGTCGTTGGAGCGTACCCAGAACGGATCAACACGCATGAGGCTCGTGTCGATCGACCGAGCCTTGTGGGTCATCGCGACGCTGCTGATCCTGGGTGTGCTCTACGTTGCCCGACTATTCCTGTTGCCGATCGTCATGTCAGTCCTGTTCGCACTGACGCTAAGCCCCATGGTACGCGTCGCGCGCCGACGCGGCATTCCAAACGCCATCACGGCGTCGGCCCTTGTCGTGAGCGTGTCGTTTCTGGCCATTGCGGCAGTCTACCTGTTGAGCGGCCCGGTCGTCGCCTTCGTCGAACGCGCCCCGGTCATCATGCTGGAGGTCAACCGAAAGCTGGAGCATCTGCGCACTCCGCTGGAGAATGTCTCACGCGCCAGCAAACAGCTCAGCGAACTGAGCGCCGGCGAGCCCGACCCGTCCGTGCAGGATGTGCGTGTCGAGGAACCGGGCCTGATCGTCGAGGCTGCCGACGAGATGCTGACTTTTGGCGGCATAGCGCTCGTGACGGTCGTGCTAACCCTGTTCCTGCTCGTCTACAACACCCTCATCTACGAGAAGATCGTGCAGGCCGTCCCGCGCTTTTCCGACAAGAAGGTGGCGGTGCAGACCATCCACGAGATCGAACGCGAAATCTCGCGATACCTCCTCTCGATCACGCTGATCAATCTGGGCCTTGGCATCGCGGTGGCCGTGGCGATGTGGCTGCTTGAAATGCCCTCGCCCTATCTGTGGGGCATCATGGCGGCGGCCCTGAACTTCATGCCCTATGTCGGAGCGATCATCGGAGCGATCGTTCTCGCGCTCGTTGCACTTGTTTCGATCGAGCCGGTCGGTCAGGCGATGCTGGTTCCTCTCGTCTATCTTTTCCTGACGAGCGTCGAGGGGCAATTCATCACGCCGGCCGTGGTGGGCAACCGCCTTTCGCTCAATCCCCTGGTCATCGTCATCGCGGTCGCCTTCTGGGCGTGGATCTGGGGCATCGCCGGCGTGCTCGTCGCCGTCCCGCTCCTCATCATCGCGCGCATCCTGTCCGAGCAATTGCCCGCGCTAGCGGCATTGGGCCACGCTATTTCCCTGGCTGCCGTCCGGCAGTCGGAAAGCGAGTGACTTCGCACGTCACCTGAAAGTTCAATTCACTGCAGCGTTTTCCCAACTGCTTCATTGTCTCGCACGGTATCGGCATTCATTCGCACACAAATCGAACCCACATTAGGAAAAAGCGCCGATTGCAAGGCAGCCGACGCTTCTACATGTTTCAAATTCGCTCGGCGTCTTACCCGCCGTTGATGCTGCGCTGGACGATTTGCGTCAGCCCTTGTGAAGTGCTCTCTGCGTCGCATTCCGCACCGTCAGCCTTGTTGTCAGCTGCCAGCACATTGGCCTGTACATTGCAGACCGCGGCTGCGATGCCAACAGGCACCTGCACGGACCCGATGTCGATAACATCTTGAACGTCGACGTCGAGGTCGTTTGCGATGTTCTGTGCCACGTTGCTGATGTTAACGCTTACGAGGTTGTTCGCATTCACATGCGGGTTTGCGTTCGTTTGAGCAAATGACGCACCCGCGAATAGGACACTCGCGAGAGCCGCGATGACCGTAGGCTTGATGATGTTCATGATGTGTAGTCCTCGTTGACGTCCCTCGAGAGTGAGAACGAGCGCCGTACACCGGTGTTCGATCAAGCCGCGTCTATTCTGGAAGCATTGGTCCTTTCTCTTCGATGGTGATCATCGGAGCAAACTGTCGCCGAACTCCAGTTCACGCTGCGACGGCCGTAAGCTATCGACGTCCCAAAGCCGACCGTCCTTACACGACGCTAATATGCCGAACGGCAGGTTTTGGGAGGCCACAACCGATCTTGGAACGGCTGGCATGGGGTCGGAAGCCGCCGTTGAAATCAGCTTGCATTCAATGACCGCTCTTCGGGCGTCGTCACTGTGGCTCCGGCACCGGCCCAGGGCGCGATCTGCATGGGTGACGTTTTCGACGCATGTTCACCTATACAGACATCAATTTCCGCGATTCCTCTGCAAACGGCGTTTCATGGAGTAACGGGGGGACGAGCGCTTCGATCTGCCAAACGAGGTTTGCCGCAACGGGGTCGGTGCTGGCCTGCAATGCCGCCGATCGGAAGGTGGACACTCCTCTCGATCGACGATAGCGCGTCAGGCTTATACCCCGCACCATACGAGCCGGAGACTGGCATCATGCGGGCATCAGTGACCGCACTACGATCCGGTGCCTCGGCCGTCACCGTTGTCCTCCCCAACTGCAGCCTGACGAGTACTCAGATGGGTCTTGCGCCGGAACCCGCCGCGCCCGCTGGTGTAGCGCTGCACCAGATCCTCGATCACAAGCTCGCTCTCGCGGGCGTCGAAGCCCTGCTCGGCGAGCTGGTCGAGGATACCGTCCGCGATCCGCTCCCAGGCCTTCGGCATCTCTTTCTCGTGGACGCGGGTGATGACCTGCCACAGGACGATGCGGGCAACGTCGTCGCGGGTCGGACGTCGCTTCTCGCGGTTGCGCCGGCGCAGGTCGGCCTGGCGCTCGCGCTGCTCGTCGTTTCTGGTGGAAATCGATTTCCGGGGCATGATGAGATCGGTCCAGATAGGTCGCCGGCTCCTGCCCGCGGTGATCCGGCCTTCTTGCCCCGAGAACCCGCCAAGCGCAAACGCCGTTTGCGAAACAACGCGGATCTGGCGTCCGGCAACGCGGTTTTAGGGTTCTGAATCGCAAAAATCAAAACTGGAATCGCATCAAGGCAAATTGCGTCAAATCGAACTGCCTCGCGATGATGTCGGGCGATGTCCCGGCACGTCGGCTCGACGTCGCGGCACATCTATCGCACCCGAGTTGAGCTGTTTCAGCTTCTGCGCACATTGAAGCAAATGCGAATGCCGCTGAAAGGCGGACGGCAACACCTGACGCGCATGCTCGCCGCATGGGCCGCGCGCGACACCGCCAACGACGACCGTCCTTGCCCCTCCTGCCGATCGTCCTGATGATCGGCGGCGCGGCCGGAGCCGGCTATACGACCGACCTGTCGTCCTTCGCGCCGTCCGAATCGATGTGGTCGTCGGCACGCGCGGCGCTTCCCGGCAGCGGCTGCACTATCAAGGGCAATGTCAGCATCGAGACGGGCGAGCGCATCTACCATGTGCCCGGGCAGAAGTACTACGCGCGAACGCGCATCTCATCGCAATACGGCGAGCGCTGGTTCTGCAGCGAGGTCGAGGCCCGCCAGGCCGGCTGGCGGCGATCACGCATCTGAATCGCAAATCTGCAGTCATGCAACGCGGATATGGATCCCGGACTCGCATTCGCGCAGTTCGGAATCGCGAAACTTGAATTCGGAATCGGCGGACGGTGATCAGGAATCGGAAGGATCCGGATCGGAATCGATTCCGTGGGATCCTGAATCGCCAACGCCCGATCGGGAATCGCCGTTCCGGACGCGCGCTCGAGCTCCGATGCGATCCAACGGCACATTCATCCCCCTCCCCGTTGGCTCTCACCGTCGGGGCTCACCGTCGGCGCTCACCCTCGTCCTGTTCACGCTCCTCGGTCTCCAGCAGCGGCTCGAGGATTGCGTCGACCTCGGCTCCGTCGAGCGTGCCGTAGACAAGCAGCTGCTCGGTGAGCGCCGCATGCGCCGGACGGGCCCAGTCGATCAGTCGCTTCGCACGCGACAAGGCGTCTTCCAGGCGCGCATTTGCCCGCTGATAGGCATCCGGACGTGCCGAATAGAGCGCGTTCGTCGAGACCGGATCGACATAGAGCAGCGGCGTCCGTTCGGAGAAGCCGCCGCGGCATTCGAGGTCGAGCGCGAGGCGGGTGGCTATCTGGAGGTCGCTGCCGTCGATCATGCCGGAGCCGGCGAGCGGCTGGAGGTCATGAATCATCTCGGCGGCACGGCCGGCGAGCAGCATCGCCAGGACGTCGGTCATCCGGCCTTCGGTCTGGATGTCGCCCATGTTTGCGGCAAGCCGCGACTGGCCGCCCTCGGCGTCATCGATCGTCAGGTCGACCTGGATACCGAGCTTCAAGGCTCGAGCGACGACGGCATGGCCGGCTTCATGGATTGCCATCTGCCTTCGCAAGGCATCGGAATGGGTGGCGCGCTCACCGCGCAGGGCATCCCGAACCCCGTCGAACGACATCGCAATCTGGGCGCGGCGGCAGCGCTGGCGTTCCTCGCGGATCACCCGCTCGACGTCCGCGCCAGTCATGCCGCGTGCCGTGCGCGCCAATAGCCGCAGCGCATGAGCGCGCAGGATGTGCTGCCGGTCGCCGAAGCCTGGTTTCGTCTGGTCCGACCCTGGCGGATCGAAGGTGCGCGTGGAAACGCGTGCGGCCATCGTTCGCGACATCTGCCGCCCCGATGCAGTGGACGCACCTGGCTCCGCGGCGGGGCCGGCAGGCGCTTCCGTGCCCTCCCCTGCCCCGGCCTTCCCCGGGTGGTTCGGTTGACCTCCGTACATGCCGCCTTCGGCAATGACGGTCTGGTCCGAACCCTCGATTGCGGCGGCTCGTGCCTCGATCGATGCGCGCGATCGCTTGCGCTTGCGCGGAGTCGAACGGTCGTCACCCGTTGAAGTCGCATCTCCGGACCGGGAAGCCATCCCGTCATTGGCGGTGCGTTGGTCGCGCCGCATGTCGACGGATTCCATGGGTTCCGATGGATCTCGCCTGCGGTCCTGATCTCCGGCAGGCTCCGCGGCCGAGGACCTCGCCGACGGCATCGTTGCCGCAACGCCGTCGATGTCATCACCGAGATGGAACGCGATGATGCTCTCGAGCGCATGCATGTCCGGCGTCGGAATGACGATATGGGTTTCGAGCCGGCCTGAGCGGCGCAGTGCCGGCTCGATGTCGTTTGGCCGGTTGGTCGCGCCGACGATGATGATGCCGTCCGACTTCAACGCTCCGTCCATGAGTTCGAGCGCTTTGTTCACGATCGCGTTCCAGTAGTCCGCGTACTCGCGCGTTTGGTCCTGCCGGCGGCCGATGCCGTCGATCTCGTCGATGAAGAGAATGCAGGGCCGTGCCGCCTGTACTTCGTCGAAGCAGTCGCGCATGCGGGCAAGGACGTCGCCGAGATGCGAGGCCTCGAGCCAGGTGGCGACCGAGGTCGCGAAGACCGGCAGCTGCAGCGTGTTGCCGAGCGCGCGGGCGAAGGTCGTCTTGCCCGTGCCGGGTGGTCCCGACAGCAGGAGCTTTGTCGACAGATCTGACCAGGGAACCGAGCCGGCGCGCCAGAGATCGAGATCCGACATGAGGGTCAATGCCCAAGTGCGGGCGTCACCATATCCGGCCAGCGTCTCGACGGTCGGGACCGGAGCCGGACGTTTTGCGACAGTACGTGCAGGCGCGTCGGCAGCTACGGCGGCGGACGCATCGGACTTCGCGCCAACCTCAGTCGAACCAACATCCATGCGCGCATTTCCCGTGGCGTTCGGCGCAGCCGGAACGTCATGGACGTCACCGCGGACCTCAGCCGCGACCGCATGGACCTCGCCAACGACAGGCGCGGGCACGGCGGGAGCACGATCCGACCCCGACGGGTTCAAGACATCCCCTTCTGCCGGGACGGGCTGCGGATCGATGCGCGTCGAGCCGGTGCCGGCGGTGCCGTTGCGATTCCGCTTCCAGGTCGATCCGCTGGTGCGGCCCTCTTTCGACTTCGTCTCGTCGTCCTCGGCAGGCTCTGCCGCACTGGCCGCGGCGAGAACCTGCAACCGCGCGAGGATCGTCTCGAGGTCGTGACCGGGCCGGATCGACATGGCGAGGTCGTCAAGCGACAAGGCTGCGAGATCCATCGGGAAGGCTTCGACTGCATTCAGGACGGCTTCAGCATCGATCCCGGTCTTGGCGTCGATCAGCTCCGCCAGCATCGGCCAGTCGAGCGGTGCGGCCTGCAACGTCAGGTCCAGGACGACCGCCACGCGGGCGGGCAGATCGACGGGCGGCGTGTCCCCGGTGACGACGATCGGCATGCGCTCGCGCATGGCCTTTGCGAGACATTTGCGAAGCGCCACTGGCGCATCATCGTTGAATGCCGAAGACTGGATGTTGAGGACGGGGAGCGTCGTATCGAGGCTCCTCATCGACGCATCGAGCTTGTTCGGACTGTCGATCGTCAGGACGCGCAGCTTGACCCGCGGCACGCGCAGCATCTCGTCCAGCAGGCCGGCGAACCGCCGCTCGAAGCCGCAGACTGCGCCATGGACGGCGATGACGGGCTGTACGCGGTGCAGCGCGGCCAGAAGATTGCGCGCACCGAGGCGTCTCAATGCCGGCATCATCATCAGGCAGACGGCGAGCTCGCCGATGTCGACATCGCGGCCAACGGGATGGTCGCGGTCATGGCGATGCTGCCGCTCCGCAATCGGATCGACGTCCGGCGGTCCCGGGTGGAAGGCGCTGATCGTCGTGCGCCGCGCCGCTTCTTTCCGGCGCTTGGTCGCGACGAGCTTCAGATCGACGTCGTCCGGTTCGATCTCGTCGATCCAGGTGTAGGCTCCGAACGCATCGTTGATGACCGCGCGCTGGACGTCGCGCAGTTCGACGAGCGAGGCGAGGCGTCTGGCAAGGCGCAGCGTGACCGTCTTCATCGGCCGACCTCCCCATCGACATCACCGCAAATGAAGGCCAGTCGCGGCCTGGCGACCTCGGCCTTGGGAAGCGGACGGCGGCGCAGACCGATCGCTGCGTAGCGATCGCGGCAGTCCTGCTGACGCCGCTCGATCCGGCGCTTGAGCATGTCGAGCGTCGCCCGCGCCGCGCCGTCACCCGCGGCCGCATGGCGATGCAGGGCGCAGACGATTGCGAAGGGCACGTCGCCGATGCCGAAGCGGGCGTGGCGCAGCGCAAGGCCGATGACGACCGCAGGGTCATCACCGCGGGCGCGCAAGATCGCCGCATCGCTGGTGTTGTCGTTGGCACTGATCGACAGGGTCGAGACGGGCGGATCGGCATCGCCGCTCGCATTCGCGACGTAGACAGCGTCGCCATCAAGACTATCGGAGCCGAACACGTCGTCGGCGCAGCCCATCGCGAGATAGCCGTAACGTGCGATCGCATCCACTGCGTCCGGATGGTTCTGCGGACCTTCATCGCTGGCGGCGGCAATCGATTTCCGCACCGGGCCGAGGACGAGCCGCGGAAGGACAAGCGGCAGGCCCCGCCGCAAGGCTGCCGACGGCAGATCCGGAACAGGCGTCACGTATGAGGTTGACAGGAAGGTGGCGTCGGTGGACGTCATGGGGACAAGGCCTTTCTGCGCCGCGGCATAGCGCCCGGCGTCAGCGAAGAAGAAGAGAAGGTGGGGTCGGTGTCGCGGACGGCGGCGTCAGGCCGTGCAGGCCGCCGGGCGCGCAAGGGCGACCGAGACCGCCGGCGTCATCGACAGCACCCGTCGGGCGCGTGCGTCGTGCACGACGTCCGGAAGCTCAGCACTCGCGATGACGTCGCTCGACGCCGAACCATCGGCGTCCATGTCGTCACGCCCATCATCGCGATCGGTGTCCGTCACAGCATCCATGGTCGGGATCCGTCCATGGAGGTCACGTGGACCGGACCTGGCAGCGTCCGTCTCCAGTTGATCCGAACCCATCGCCGCCGGATAGGCCACCCGCAACCGATTGAGCAGCACCGCCTGAACCGCAGCGCCGAACCGGTACTTCAGATCGCGCAGCGCGGCCCCTGCGCCTTCGATGCGCAGGAACGCGTCGAGCGCGTCGATGCCGAACACATCCGGGTCGGAAAGCTCCGCGTGGCCCGACAGATCGAGGATCGCCGCGTGGCAGGTCCGGACACCGTCAATCTGGTGGCGGGACCGCAAATGATCGGGTGCGACGACGGCGCAGGCGAGGAGCTTGGCCTTCAGCCGCCCGAGCTTTGCCGCATTGTACGAGGCGATCGAGCGTTTGACGTCGCAGACGACTGCATAGCGCCGTGCCTCGTCGACGATGACGAGGTCGGCCTTGTAGTGTTCGCGGGCAAAGACCTCGGCGGCAAGCCGGATGCCGGAGAGCTCCGTCGGCCGGTTGCGCGCGATCAGCGCTTGGGCAGCGTCGGTCAAGGGGAGTTCAACGTCGCGCGTCAGGACGGTCAGGTCCGGATGCGTCGCCGCGACCAGCGCGAGGCCAGCCTGCAGCATCAGGCCGTCGTGGCAGCGCGCCGAATGAATGAACGACGCGATCGCGCCGAGCGAGCCGAAGGTCAGGTCGAGCTGGTCGCTCGCCGCGGGCGATGCGGCGGCCGCCACCGTCTTGTCGATCAGGCGATCGAAGGCCTCGTTCAGTTGGCCTGCATCGAGCCGATGCCACAGGCGGTCGGACGAGGCCGATCCGCCGATGTCGGAACTAGCGCGGCCGAGGCCGTTTCGCGCGGGATTGACGGAAAGGTCGTTGGCGGCACGCGCCGCTTGGTCGGACGCAGCGCGTCCGGTAGAGATGGTCATAGCCCGATTCCTCTCGTACCGAGGTTGAGGGTCAGGCCCGGGTTCGGCGTTGGCGCGCCGGCTCGGGCCGCTGATTGCGTGAACCGCAATTGGCGTCGCCGTCCACGCCCCATACATGACCGGCGCGAGCATCGGGCTCAAGGGGCCCCTGGGGCTCAAAGCCGGTTGTTGGTTAATACGGGGCTCCCAAAGTGATGGGGAGACTGCGGCTTCGATCGGGAACCGTTGCCGTCCACTGCGCACTGTTCTCATCGAACGCGACGGGCGCGGCGCGAAGGCAACGGCAACCGCACGCCGACCACGATGCCGAACTCAGCTGCGTTTCCGGTCGCGATAGCGCCCCGTTATTCAATCACCACCTCGAAACGGTTTGCCACTTCGATTTCGGTCGCGATCGCCAGCAAGCCCGACCGCGCCCGCCGACAAAAAGCCCCCGCCGTTTCCGGCGGGGGCTTGGACTTTAGCGGCAACGCGGCCGGCGCGGGTCAACGCGGGCGCGGCGATTGCGGTTCGAAGTCGATGACGTTGTCGCCGCCGACTGTCGCGAGCTGTGCCAGCGGCACGGACATCGGCGTTTCGACTTCGGCCTCGCCGCCATCGTCCGCCAGGCCGTCTGCCAGCGCGTCGCCTGCATCGAGCGCCGGGGCGGCGACCGTTTTGCGCGCGAGATCGCTGCGCCAGCTCGGATCCTTGCCGATCGCCCAGGTGATCGCGGGCAGCACCTGTTCGGCGATCCAGATCGTCGCGTCGCGCCCCTGCGGATAGGCCTTTGCGTTCGAGAGCACCTCGAGCATTTTCTCGACCGCGCCCCACCGGCCCGACCGGTCGACCTCGACCGTGATGAACTCGGACCCCGCCGGAGCGTTCGGCGACGAGATCATGGTGAGCAGGATGGCCCGGGCAAGCCGCGCCTCGTTCGGCAAGGCCTTCGCAAGGACGCTGCGGATCTTGTGGTCCTTGCCTTTGTGCGTTTCGAGCGCCTTGAACGCCGTGTGCCCCATCGCGACGAGGATCGCGACGAACCGCCTGACGTCGGCCGACACCCGTTCGCGCGCCTTCGATCCCAGTCCCGATACGCCGCCGGCATCGGCCGGGCCGTGGCCGTCAGTGCCGTCCGAACCGGACACGCCGCTCTTCAGGTACTTCTTGACCGCCGAGACGGACGGGCGCGTTTCCGCCCGGTACATCTCGAACACGGTCTTGATCTGCTCCGGGCTCACCGTGCCCGCCGCAAGCTCGATCAGCGTCGTCGGATGAACGCGCAGCGCGACCGCGGTCTTGCGGTGGGACGAGAGGTTTTGGTGGACCTGCCGGTACTGCCGCGCGCTGCGGAAGGTGCGGGCGCACCGCGTCTCGATGAAGCTGCTCAACGTCATCTCCGCTGGGATGATCTCGTAAAGCCGCTCGACCCAAGCTCCCTGCTCGAACGCGTCGTCGGCCTCGCGGGCATCGACCGATCCGAACTTCGCCGCGATCTCGTCGAGCTCGCGTGCCTCATCGCTCGAGAGCGTCTTGACGAACGCGTCGAAGGTTTGCGGAAGCTCCGCGGCCGCAGCAGTGACGGTCCCGGTTTCGAGTTCGGTCGCGGTCGCACCGTCCGTCATTGCCTTCTCTCGCACGCGCGAGGGCCCGGAGGTCGCTCCCTTGCGCGCCTTGGCGGCAGTCTTGGTTTCGGCCGGGGTGGAAGTCTTCGTAGTCTCAGTCATGCGCTGCGGACCTTTCCTTGTGCGCCGTTTGCAGATGAACGTTCATCGTCATCCGTCACGTAAAGTATGCGGTCCGGCTTTTTGTTCGTCAATACGTGCAAATCTCGGCATCCGTCTTGGCTTTACTTAAAGGTGATAAATGGTTCTCTAAATTATTTTGAAGTGGCAGGGCCAATATTGCATTTTTGGCGACATTCGGCGCCACCATCCGCCACGCATATTTTTTTTGCTTTGCAAGGACTTGGCGAGCCCAGTATCCGTTGCCTTGCCGGAAGTGCATACGGGCGCACTGGGCTGCGGCGTCAAACGAGGCGATCTCCGCCGCCGAGCCGAGTTTCCCCTGAAGGCCATCCGCGCGAGTAATGGCAAGTCGAATTCTGCCGAGCTTCCGGAGGCGCTCGAAGGTAGCCATTGGTCCGCTGAAACGACAACGGCCCGCATCCGAGTTCGGGAGTAGCGAACGAAGCGCGCAGGCCTCGCCGAATAGCGAACCACCTACAACGCGGCACGAGGCACACCTTCGGTAGCGGCATCATACCGGCAGAGGGAGCCAGCCCGGCGCGGAAATCAATTGCCGCGCTCAGTTCCGATCAGCGTTATGCCCCGCGAACAGAGGCAACGGCTCTGTCGCTGATATCGATGTCAACTGCGGGATTGGGCCTAACCGCCGCCGTGTGCCCGAGAGTTTCTGAACACGCACGCTGCCCAAGCGTCCATGTGCCGGCGAAGGGCGGCTGACCGGCTTGCGGAGTGGACGCTGACCGGCTAGCGTCTGACGGCTCCGGTGTATAACCTGGGGTATCGCAACCGGTAGGTCGATCGGCAAAAGACACCAAAAACTGCTATTTGTCAGTTATTTGGCGGGGAATCCCTCTCTCTCCGCCATTTTCCCGATAACCACCTGAAATCAAAACTCTTTTGGCATAACGTCGCGCTTTACCTGCGCCATCCGCACTTTTTTCCGTTGCGATGTCGGAACCGGGGCGCCTTGCGCGTCCTATCGGATGTCAACAAGAGGAGACGTGCGATGGGCATTCTTCAGGGCAAGGCTTCGTCGGCCATCGTCGCGGTCACCGACATCGAGCGGGCGCGGCGGTTCTACAGCGAGATTCTGGGGCTCGAACTCGACGACGAGGGCATGGAAGGCGTTCTGGTCTACAGGACCGGGGCGACCTATCTCGTCGTCTACCCGTCCGAGCTGGCCGGCACCAACAAGGCGAATGCCGTGGTCTGGGACTGCGGCGCGGACATCGACGCCATCGTCGCGGACCTGCGCGGCCGGGGCGTGACCTTCGAGCGTTACGAGATGGACGGCGCGACCTACAAGGATGGCGTTCACGACGCGAACGGATTCAAGATGGTCTGGTTCAAGGACCCCGACGGCAACATCCTTCACCTGAACAGCGCGTGATCGAATGCGCCGAACGCGTGCGATGGAAACGCCATGCGAGCGAGGCGAGACATGCCGGAACCATTGATCATCTGGACCTATGACTGGGTGCCGGGAGGCGCAGGCGGCCCGCGCGGCCATGTGCGCGACGTCCGTCTGCGCTGGGCGTGCGAGGAGGCGGGGCTCGACTACGCCGTCCGCTCGGTTCCGTTCGACGAACGCGGACCCGCGCATCTGGCGCGCCAGCACTTCGGCCAGATTCCGTTTCTCGAAGACGACGGCATCGTGATCTTCGAGAGCGGCGCGGCGCTTCTGCATCTGGCAGCCAAGAACGAGGTGCTGATGCCGCGCGACCCCGGCGCGGCGCGGCCGAGACGCTGCAATGGGTCGTCGCCGCGCTGAACTCGATGGAAATGGTGTCGGTGCCGTGGTGGTTCATCGGCCTGTCATCGGACGCGGACAATCCGCTCGAAGGGTGGATGATCTCGCGGCTCGAACATCTCGAGACGGTGCTCGCCGGCCGCGACTGGCTGGCCGCCGACCGCTTCACCGCCGCGGACCTCCTGATGGCGGACGTGCTGCGCGTTCCGAAGGTTCGCAGGTTCGCAAACGTCCCGGCGCTCGCCGCCTATGTCGAGCGCGTGTGCAGCCGGCCTGCATTCGCGAAAGCCAGGGACGACCAGGTCGCCTATTTCGCTGCCGCGGACGCGCGAAGAAAGAGCGCGAGCTAAGGCGCCATCGGGTGCATGGCGCGCGCGGCGGTTGCATTCAGGACATCCGCGTTGCTGGCGTCAAAACCCCGGATTGAAGTCTCGCAAAGAAACCCTTCCAGCAACCATAGATCGAATGAGCTATTCGGACTGTGACGCGTTCGCAGTAATATTTGCGGCGGGAGGGGTTTACTATGCAACTCACTGCGCCGGCAGATCACACAGCGTCGCTCGTGCCGTTTCCGCTGAGCGCCCGGGCGGCCGATGTCCGCCGCGCCGCCGCGCTCCTGACCATTCGCCACCTGACGGAAGAAGCGGCCACCAACCGCTGGATCCGCATCACGGACCGCCTCGCGCGCGAGATGGAGGCCTGCGGCTTCGACCCGATCGTGATCGCACTCGAGCTCTGCAGCTTCGAGGACGCGGTCAAGGACGAGATTGAACGCCGGCAGTCATTCGGCCGTCACTGATCGATCTCAACCCGGATGCGCGATGCCGCAGGCCTTGCAATAGGCCTCGTGCACCTGGCCGCGGCCGAGGTGGTGGCGAAAGCTCTTCATCTCGGCGAAATACGGGATCGGCGCGCGCACCGGCCGCTCCGGGGCGCTGCCGAAATCGTCGAACAACGTCTGCAGCGTGACGACCACGCGCTCTGCGTCGTTGCGGTCGCGGTATGGCCCGAGGTCGATCTTGTAGGCTGCGGCGAGGTAGTCGAGCCCGTCTTCCCAGAGCGGGCGCGCCGCGTCCGAGACATGCTGCAGATAATCGCGCATCGCGCGCACATCGTCCTTGGTCGAGATCGGACCGTGGCCGGCGACGACGGTCTCGACGTCCATGCCGATGACCATGTCGCAGACGTCGATCCAGCGCTGGACCGGGCCGTACCAGGCGATCGGCGTGCCGCCCGTGAAGAGGATGTCGCCGGTATAGACCACCTTGTCGTCGGGCACGTAGATCAGTGCGTCGCCGAGCGAATGCGCCGGCCCGACCTCGATCAACTGCACCTTCTTCGACCCGACCATGATGTCCATCGTGCCCGAGAAGGTTTCGGTCGGCGGGGTGAGTTCGATGCCGGCGAAGTCGAACGGACGGAAGCACTCGCGCATGAAGACCCCGGCGCTGCCGAACTGTTCGGCATTGGTGACGATCTTGTGCACCACGGCCGGGTCGAAGCGCGCGAAGTCGTCGACCGTGCCCTGCGTGCCGATGATGCGCGCGCCCTCGACGAGCTGGTTGCCGAACGTATGGTCGCCGTCGGCGTGGGTGTTGACCAGGATGCCGATCTCCTTCGCCGCCGGGATCGACGCGCGGTAGGCGGCGAGCATCTCGGCGGTGATCTTCAGGTCGAACAGCGTGTCGACCATCATCGTCGCGTCGCCGTCGACGATCAGCCCGGCATTCGACCAGCCCCAGCTTCCGTCCGGCTGGAGATAGGCGTAGCAGCCATTGCCGAGGTCGTGCATTCCCTTGGTGAATTGCCATTTGGCCATCGCAGCCACTCCTTTCCGGTCAGACGAGCGCCGTGGCGAGCCACGGGAAGAGGAAGACGAGCACCAGCACGAGAAGCATCATCAGCGCGAAGGGCGCCGAGCCGGCGAAGATGTCGTTGAGCGTGACCTTGCTGTCGGGCCCCAATGTCGCCTTCACCACGAAGACGGCGATGCCGAAGGGCGGAGTCAGGAGCCCGATTTCGACCGCGATGACCATGAGCACGCCGAGCCAGATCAGGTCGACCTGGAGCCCGACGAGGATGGGGATCGCGATCGGCAGCGTCAGGAGCATGATCGATGCGGAATCGAGGATGGTGCCGAGCAGGATGACGACGAGCATCAGCGCGATGATGATGCCCGCGACGCCCAGGCCGGATTCGACCACCCACGAGCCGAGCCAGCCGGGCATGCCGGACATCGCCAGCATGCGCGAGTAAAGGCTCGCGCCGATGATCAGGAAGCAGATCGACGAGGTCGTATGCCCGGTCTGGACGAGCACTTGCCAGAAGCTTGCCCAGGAAAGGCGCCGCTTGGCGAGCGAGATCAGGAGCGCGCCGAGCGCGCCGGCCGCGCCCGCCTCCGTCGGCGTGAAGAACCCGCCATAGATGCCGCCCAGCACCAGCGCGACGAGGATGACGATCGGCGCGATCTTGTTCAGCATCTCGCCGACGCCCATCGCGCGCGCCGGCTCGCTTGCCACCGGCTTGCCGCCGCCGATGAAGGATGGCCACCAGCGGCCCATGGCGAAGATGCCGGCGCAGTAGACCAGCGACAGGAGGATGCCGGGAATGATGCCGGCGATGAAGAGCGAGCCGACGGACTGCTCCGTGAGAACGCCGTAGAGGATGAAGAGCAGGCTCGGCGGCAGGAGCATGCCGAGCACGGACGATCCCGCGACGACGCCGACCGAGAAGCGCGGCGTATAGCCGTGGCGCATCATCTCCGGCACCGCGACCTTGGTGAAGACGGCGGCCGAGGCGATGGAGATGCCGGTGATCGCCGCGAACACGGCGTTGGCCGCGACCGTGGCGATGCCGAGCCCGCCCAGCACCTTTCGGAAGACCTGCGCGGCGACTTCGAACGTGTCGCGCCCGATGCCGGCGACGGCGACGAGCAGGCCCATCAGCACGAAAAGCGGCACGACGCCGAAGATGTAATCGCTGATGGAATCCTTGAAGGCCAGCACCAGCATGTTCGACGCGATCTCGAAATTGCCGCGGATCAGCCAGACGCCGCCAAAGGACAGGAGGATCAGCGCAATCGCGACATGGACGCCCGAATAGATCAGCACCAGCATGATCGCGATGGACAGGAGTGCGATCTCGACGCCGCTCATCGCGCGGTGCCCCTTGCCGAGCGGAGATCGCCCCAGGCGATGAGCAGGAACTGGACCGCCGTGGCGACGATGCCGAGGAAAACGAGGATGAAGAGCGGCCATTGGGGCACGGTGAAGAAGCCCGGATTGCCCATGAAATTGCGTTCGGGATGCTGGAAGGCGGCGACGACGCTCGGCCAGAATTTCCAGGCGATCATCAGGAGCAGCAACCCGCCGACGAGATGGAAGATCGCCAGAAGCGCAAAGCGAATCCGCGGCGCGCGGCGCTCCAGCAGATTGAGCAGCACGTCCGAGCGCGTCATCGAGCCGGCGCGCAGCGTGTGCGCAAGCTGCAGGAAAACGATGCCGACGATCGAGAAGGCGACCAGTTCCGGCACGCCCGCGATCGGGCGGTTCATGAAGCTGCGGCCGAAGATGTCGGCATTGATGAGGACCATCAGCCCGATGATCCAGAGCGTGCCGACCGCGTTCATCGCGCCGATGATGCGCGCGAACGGACCGCTCGGCAGTGCCGGCGGCGGCGCGTCGTCGCGCGGAATTGCGGCTTCGTCGGCCATGTCAGAAGGCTCCGGTGATGCTGCGATGCGTCGTCCCGGGTCTTCGCCGCGCCCCATGGCGGCGAAGACCCTCGGCGGTCCGGCAAAGCCGGGGGAGGATCACTCTGCCAGGTAATCGCGCTCGAAGGTGAAGCCGGTCGCCTTCAGATTGTCGCGATAGGCTTCGAGCACCGCGCGGCCCGGCTCGCCGCGGGCTTGCGCGGCATCGGCCCAGGCCGCCGTCGGGTTCGGCAGCGCCTCGATCCATGCCGAACGTTCGGCCGGATCGAACTCGACGAGCTTGCCGCCACTGTCGGTCAGCGTCTTCTTCGCGGCTTCGTAGCGCGCGTCCTGCTCGTCGAAATAGGCCTTGGTGTAGGCGGCGGCGCCCGCGCGGAAGGCCGCCTTGGTCTCGTCGGAGAAGGTTTCCCACTGCATCTGCGAGACCCCGAGGCCGCCGATATACATCGCGCCGAAATGGGTCTGGTTCCAGTTCGGCGCGACCTCGTAGAGCTTGGCCGGGACGTTGGCCGTCATCCAGCCGATATTGCCGTCGTAAACCCCGGTCTTGATGTCGTTGTAGAAGGTGACGTAGCTGCCCTGCACGCCGACGGCGCCCGTTCCGGCGAGCCATGCCAGGTTCGGCCCGGCGCCGCCGAGCTTGACGCCGTTCATGTCCGCGACCGTCTTCAGTTCCTTGGTCGAGGCGATGTTGTAGTCGTCGATGGCGATGCCGCCGCCGATATAGACGACGCCGGTCGCCTCCTCGAGCGCGGCCAGCGCGCCTTCGGTCTCCGTCAGCGCCTTCTCGACCGCTTCGGTCACCCCGCGCGCGTCGGCCGGGCCGAACGGCATGGCATAGGTCAGGTTGAGAAGGCCCATCGTCGCCGGATTGAAGACCCCGCTCATCTGGCCGACGTCGATGATGCCCTGCTGGAAGGCCTCGGTTTCCGAGCCGAGCTTGACGATGGTGCCGCCATAGCCCTCGGTCCAGTTGATCTCGACGTCGCCGGTCTTGGCGAGTTCCGCATCGACGGTGGGGATGAACGTCTCCTTGACGTGCTTGACCCACAGGAACACCTCCGGGTGCCCCGTCGCCACGGTGAGATTGAGCGTTTCCTGCGCCAGCGCCGGCGCGATTGCGCAGCCGAGCGCAAGGGCGGCCACGCCGCCCCTCAAAGCGTTGCGATACATGCATTTCCTCCCTTGCCGGACACGAGGCTCACTCCTAGGCCCCGGGCTCGATGACGGAAACGCTAGCGGCATTTGAACACGTTGACAAGAGATTTGATATGTCGTTCAACTCGCCTAAATGAGGCCGCCTCCCGCGGCCGGCAGATGGCGGCAGGCATGAGCAGGACGCGAAAGATCGGGCAGGGTGAGAAGGTCGTCGTCGTCGAGGCGACGCAGCGCAATTCCGCGCTGACGCGATCGCGCATCCTGACGGCGGCGGAGGCCGAGTTTGCCGACCACGGCTTCGACGGTGCGACGGTGCGCCAGATCGCGCTGCGCGCGGAGGTGCCGGTGGCGCTCGTCAACTATCATTTCGGCAGCAAGGAAGGGCTCTACCGCGCCATCTTCGAGATGCGCGCGCCGATGATCGTCGACCAGCGCATCGCCGGTCTACGGCTTGCCGAGATGGAGCCGGATGCCGAGCGCAAGGTCGAGATGATCGTCAAGGCGGTGCTGGTGCCGAACCTTCACATGCGCAGCACGGAAAAGAATTCCAGCTATGCGCGCATTCTTGCGCGCGAGGTCTCCGACCCCAAGTCGCACAACCGCAAGGTCATCGCCGAGTTCTTCGACCCGATCGCCTACAAGGTGATGGAGGCGCTGCAGGCGGCGCTGCCCGACCGCTCCGTCGAGGAGATCAACTGGGGCTACCAGGCGATGCTCGGGGTCATGGTCTACACGATGGCCGATACGGGACGCATCAGCCGGCTGTCGGGCGGGCGCTGCGACCCGGAAGACGAGATGGCGACCGCGACGCATCTGGTCGCGCTGATGAAGGCCGCGCTCCTCTACGGCCGCGTGCCGGCGACGCCGAAACAGGACTGACCGGCTCGCGGAGCCGGGCGGATCGATTCAAGGGAGGGAACCTATGAAGCTCGTGACCTACGAACGAAAGGGGCAGCAGCGCGCCGGCGCGCTGGTCGACGGCGACCGCAGGATCGTCGATCTCGCCGACGCCCACGAACAGGCATTCGGCGAAAGCCATGCCGCGTTTGCGTCCGTGCAGGCGATGATCGAAGGCGGCGACGCCGCGCTCGACCGTGCCTACGAGACGCTGAAGAAGGGCGAGAACGGCGCGTTGCCGAAGGACGGCACCCGCCTTCTCGCACCCGTCCCGGTGCCGATCCAGATGCGCGACTGCCTCTGCTTCGAGACGCATCTGAAGCAGTCCTTCAACGCCGTGCGCCGCATCCGCGCCAACGCCACGCCGGACCCGGAGGCGGCGATGAAGGAGTTCGAGGAAAAGGGCGTCTTCGCGGTCCCGAAGGCGTTCTACGAGCAGCCGATCTACTACAAGGCGAACCGCTTCTCCGTCATCGGCACCGACCAGGACGTGCTTTGGCCGCGCTATTCGAGGCTGATGGATTTCGAACTGGAATTCGGCTTCTACGCCCGCAAGAAAGGCGTCGACATCGCCCGCGACGAGGCGCGCGACTACATCTACGGCTACACCATCTTCAACGATTTTTCCGCGCGCGACGCGCAGACGCAGGAGATGGGCGGCCAGCTCGGCCCGGCAAAGGGGAAGGATTTCGACACCGGCAACGCGATGGGCCCCTGCCTCGTCACCGCCGACGAGATGACGGACCCGTATGATCTCACCATGATCTGCCGCGTCAACGGCGAGGAATGGGGTCGCGGCAATACCGGCACGATGCACTGGAAATTCGAGGACCTACTCGCCCACATCTCGCAGTCCGAGACCATCCATCCCGGCGAGTTCTTCGGATCGGGCACGGTGGGAAATGGCTGCGGGCTGGAGCACATGAAGTTCCTCAAGCATGGCGACGTGGTCGAACTTGAGGTCGAGGGCATCGGCATCCTGCGCAACCGGGTGCTGACGCGGGATCAGTAAACGGGCTCTTCGCAGGTCGACCCCCACTCCGGTCCTTCGGACCACCTCTCCCCCGTTCGACGGGGGAGAGGAAAGCGCTGCCGCGACGCCGGCATTCCAGCTTGGGTTCCTCTCCCCCGTCGATCGGGGGAGAGGTGCCGAGCGAAGCGAGGCGGAGTGGGGGTCGACGGCGCCACGTGCATCGCCCGCAAGCGCGTTCCGGCGTAAGGTCAAGCAAACCAACCAGGCTCGATCACATGAACGTCTATTCCATGCTCACCGACGCGATCCGCCGGCGCGGCGGCCAGACCGCGATCCGGTGCGGCGAGAGGTCGCTGGACTATCGCGACGTCGACGGCATCTGCGCGGCGCTCGGCGACTGGTTCGCGCAAAAGGGCTGCGCGCCCGGCGACCGGGTGCTGCTCTTCCTGCGCAACGGGTTCGCGTTCCCGGCGCTCCTGCTCGCGCCCATGCGCGCGGGGCTGGTGGTCGTGCCGACCAACGCCAAGCTGCATCCGCGCGAGGTGGCCTGGATCGCGGGCGATGCCGAGCCGCGCCTGATCTTCACCCATGCCGAGCACGTCGAGGAGTTGAAGTCGGCCCTCCCCGCCGGACTTGCCTGCGAGATCGTCGCGATCGAGGATTTCGACCTGCCGCAGCCGCTCGAAGCGCCCGCCGCCTGCGCCGATGTCGACCCCGACGATCCGGCCTGGATCTTCTACACCTCCGGCACCACCGGCAAGCCCAAGGGCGCGACGCTCAGCCACCGCAACCTCATCGCCGCGACGGTGAACTGCCTCGCCGACGTCTTCGCCTTCGAGGCGTCCGACCGCGTGCTGCACGTCGCGCCCCTGTCGCACGGCAGCGGCCTCTACATGGTTCCGGCGCTCGCGCGCGGCGCCGAGAACGTGATCTACGACCGGACCGGCTTTCGCCCGGACGAGGTGTTCGACACCGTCGCGCGGCTGTCGATCTCCGTCATCCCCTTCGTCGCGCCGACAATGATCGTCCGCTTCCTCGAAACTGCGCCGCGCGCCGACATCGGCAGCCTGCGCGGCGTCGTCTATGGCGGCGCGTCGATCCATCTGGAGCACATTCGCGAAGCCGTCGCGCGGTTCGGCCCGATCTTCCACCAGCTTTACGGGCAGGGCGAGGCGCCGATGACCATCTCGTATCTGCCCGGCGCCGATCACCTTGGCGCCGACGACGAGACGCTGGTTTCGGCCGGCTACGTGCGCTCGGGCGTCGAACTCCGCCTCGTGGGCGAGGACGGCCGCGACGTGCCGCATGGCGCGGACGGCGAGATCTGCGTGCGCGGCGACGTCGTGATGAAGGGCTACTGGCGCAATCCGGACGCGACCGCCAGGGCGCTGAAGGATGGGTGGCTTCATACGGGCGACATCGGCCGCTTCGATTCGGCAGGTCGCCTGCGCGTCCTCGACAGACGCCACGACACCATCATCTCCGGCGGCACCAACATCTATCCGAAGGAGATCGAGGACGTCATCGCCGGGCATCCGGGCGTGCGCGAGGTGATCGCCTTCGGCCTGCCGGACGCCGAATGGGGCGAGAGCGTCGCGGTCGCGCTCGTCGCCGAGGATGCCGCGCTCGACGAGGCGGCGGTGCTGAATTTCTGCAAGGCCAACCTTGCTTCGTTCAAGAAGCCGAAACGGGTGATCTTCCTCGAAGACCTGCCGAAGAACGCCTATGGCAAGGTGCTGCGCCGGCAGTTGCGCGAGCAGTATCTAGGATAGTTGCCCCAGCCGCCGCGAACGCGGAACGTATCGGCCGGCGGGCAATCGTGAGCGGAACCTGCGGCGCGTCCTTTGCATTGATCCCCCAAGCAAAGGATGGAGCGCCCGATGAAACCCGTACTCGCAGCCGCCGCAGGATTCACGCTGTCCCTGGGCATGTTCGCAGGGGGGGCGGTGCTCGCCACCTATACGCTCACCGCCCAGCCGGTCGCGGAACAGGCGGGACCGACGCAGGACGTCGCGGCCCTCTGGACGGCCGAGCCCAAATCCATCGACCGGGACGAGCAGGACCTCGAGCGCATCGCCGCGGCGCCCCTGCCGCCCGAGCCGGAAGCGGTCGAGACTGCCGATGCGGCCGAGGGCGAGGAGATCACGATGGCCAGCGCCGATCCGATGGCGTGGCCTGAAGGAAATGCCGCGGATGCAGGCGTCGACCAATTCACGACCGGCGCCCTCTCCGCCCCACAGGGCCAGGACATGCCGGCCGAGGAGCCGAACTCCGTTCAGGTGTCGACAGCCCACCTCCAATGGTGCGCCGACCGCTATCGCTCCTATCGCTTCGAGTCCAACAGCTACATGTCCTACAGCGGCGACGAGCGGACTTGCGTTTCGCCTCATTCCGGCGGAGGCGGCGCAGAGGTTGCCGAGGCGCAGATGATCTCTGGCGAGTCTGAGACCGCGACCGCTTCCACCAGCGGGCGCCACGTCGAGATGGCATCGCAGCACGTCCAGTCCTGCTTCGACCGCTACCGTTCCTACCGCCCCGAGGACAACACCTACCAGCCCTATGGCGGCGGTCCCCGCCAGCAGTGCCGCTAGAGGCGGCACCATCTGGATCAAGGGGATGACCGCAGCCGGCCTCTTGCCCGAATCACGCGGCCGTGGATGAATTGACCCATCGTCAATCCGAGAAGGGGATTTGTCAGATGGAAGATGCAAGCGTTGGCTGGATTGCGGCGATCATCATCGGCGGGCTCGCCGGCTGGATCGCCTCGAACTTCATGAAGAGCGACACCGGCGTTTTCGCCAATATCATCCTCGGCATCATCGGCGCCGCGGTCGCCAGTTTCCTCTTCGGCTTCTTCGGCGTCTCCTTCGGCGGATGGCTCGGCTATCTCATCGCCGGCTTCATCGGCGCCTGCATCCTGATCTGGCTCGGAAGGGCGATCAGGCGATAGACGCCGACGCGATTGGCGAAACGAACCAACGGTGATAACGAGCGCCCCGCGAGGCTGACCGGCCATCGCGAAGTCGCAATCTGATGGTTCGAATCCGCCAATGACGAACGGGCACGACCAGAAACCCATGCTCGCTGCATTCCTTGCAGCGACGATGGCGTTTGTCCTGTCGGTCTTCGCTTCGCAGGGCGCGGCCTCGCAGGCCGACCGGCTTGCAGACCTTGCCGGCCGCATGGCCGCAGCGGCCGATGCCGGTTCGCTCAAATCCGTTCCCGTCGAATTCGATCCCGCCCCGTCCGGCCCGCGCCATGCGCTCCAGACGCGGGCGCAGAAGCTCGACAAGGACGTCTTCCCCGACGTCCTGGCCGCACGCGACATGGCGTTCGCCATTTTCGGCGCACGTCACGCGACCGTCCTTCATCCCGCGCCCGCGGCCTCGCCGGCTCTCTTCCGGCGCCTCGCAGACGCGCGGGCACCCCCGCTTTCGATCCCCACCTCCGCCACCCTTTGACGGATCTGCACCGATCGCCTCCCGCCGCGGCCTCGCCCGCGCGCGGGGCGTCGTGCATGCAAGGATCGACTTCATGCGTACGCCCAAATGGCAGCTCGCCATCTATTCCCTGATCATTCTCTGCGGGTTGATCGCCGCGCTTCCCAACGTCATTCCGCAAAATCGCCTCGCCGCCCTGCCCGACTGGATCGCCGGCCAGCAGGTGACGCTCGGCCTCGACCTGCAGGGCGGCTCACACCTCGTGCTCGAGGTCGACGCCGCCGCGCTGAAGCAGGATCGCCTGACCTGGCTCCAGGACGAAATCCGCAACGTCCTGCGCGGACAGGACATCACCGGCGCCGCCCCGCGCCGCCAGGGCGATGCGGTCGTCGTCGATGCAGGCGACGCCGCGACGGCCGACCGGATCGCACCGCTTCTCGACGGGCTGAGATCGCCCGTCCAGGCGGCGACCTTCGCGCCGACGACGGACATCCTCGTCAAGCGCGAGGGCAACGGCTTCACGCTGACCTTGAGCGACGCCGGCATCGCCGAACGCGTCGACCAGGCGATCGACCAGAGCCTCGAGATCGTGCGCCAGCGCGTCGACCAGGTCGGCGTCGCCGAACCGACGATCCAGCGCGTCGGCTCGGACCGCATCCTCGTCCAGCTTCCCGGCCTGCAGGATCCGACGCGCCTGCGCGAACTCCTCGGCTCGACCGCGCAGATGTCGTTCCACATGGTCGCCCGCGAGTCGGGCGGACCCGGCATCACCATGATGGCCGACGAGGAAGGCCATCAATATCCGATCGAGGATCGCGTCGCGCTCAGCGGCGAGCGACTGAGGGACGCCCGCGCCGGCTTCGACCAGCGCACCAACGAGCCGATCGTATCGTTCCGCTTCGACAGCGTCGGCACGCAGCGCTTCGCCGAGATCACCCGGCAAAATGTCGGCCACCCCTTCGCCATTGTCCTCGACGGCAAGGTGTTGAGCGCTCCCGTCATCCGCGAGCCGATCACCGGCGGCTCGGGCCAGATCAGCGGCTCGTTCACCGTCGAGGACACGGTCGTCCTCTCGGCGCTGTTGCGCGCCGGCGCCCTGCCGGCGCCGCTCACCGTCATCGAGGAGCGGACGGTCGGTCCCGACCTCGGCGCCGACGTCATCCAGATGGGCATCGTCACCGGCCTCGCCGGTTTCGGCCTCGTCATGGGCCTCATGGTCGCGCTTTATGGCGGCTGGGGCATGATCGCGAGCGGCGCCCTCTTCCTCAACGTCGTCCTGACGCTCGGCGCGCTGAGCTTCCTCGGCGCGACTTTGACCCTGCCCGGCATCGCCGGCATCATCCTCGGCATCGGCATCGCCGTCGACGCCAACATCCTCATCAACGAGCGCATCAAGGAGGAGACCGCGCGCGGGCGAAGTGCGTTCGCCGCGCTCGATCATGGATTCAGCCGCGCCTATTCCACCATCGTCGACGCCAATGTGACGTCGCTGATCGCCACCGCGCTTCTCTTCATGTTCGGCTCGGGGCCGGTGCGCGGCTTCGCCATCACGATGATGATCGGCATCGTCATCTCGATGTTCACCGCGGTCGCGGTGGTGCGGATCGCCATGACCGAGATCGTGCGCCGCCGGCACATGAAGACGCTCGAACTGCGCTCGCCGCTGCGCATCGCGCCCCGTGAAACCCGCTTCGCGTTCATGAGGGCGCGGTATCTGGGCATCGGCATGTCGATCTTCCTGTCGCTCGCCTCGATCGGCCTGTTCATCAAGCCGGGGCTCAACTACGGCATCGACTTCACCGGCGGCATCCAGGCCGAGATCGTCACGTCGGGCGATGTCGACCTCGCGACGCTGCGCTCGAACCTCAGCGAGATGGGGCTCGGCGAGGTCACGCTGCAGGGCATCGGCGGCGAGAACAACGTGCTCGTGCGCCTGCAGCGCCAGGAAGGCGGCGAGGCGGCGCAGACGCGGGCGATCGACCTGTTGCGCAGCACCGTCGCGACTGTCGATCCGGGCGCAAGCGTGGAGCGCACCGAGGTCGTCGGGCCGAAGGTCAGCGGCGAACTCGCACGCAACGGCGTCATCGCCGTGGTGCTCGCCAGCCTTGCCATGCTCGCCTACATCTGGTGGCGCTTCGAGTGGTACTTCGCCGTCGGCGCGATCGCCACGCTCGTGCTCGACACCACCAAGACGGTCGGCTTCTTCGCGCTCACCGGGCTCGACTTCAACCTGACCGCAATCGCGGCGCTCCTGACGATCATCGGCTATTCGGTGAACGACAAGGTCGTCGTCTACGACCGCATGCGCGAGAACATGCGGCTCTACAGGCAAAAGCCGCTGCGCGAGATCATCGACATGAGCATCAACCAGGTGCTCGTGCGCTGCATCTTTACCTCCCTGACCACCTTCCTCGCCATCCTGCCGATGGCGATCTGGGGCGGCAGCGCGGTCGAGAACTTCGCCTGGCCGATGGTGTTCGGCGTCGTGGTCGCGACGACCTCGTCGATCTTCATCGCCGCGCCCATCCTGCTCCTCCTGGGCGACTGGGCGGGTGGACGCCCCGGCGCCAAGGCGAACCTGCCCGAAGCCGCGCCGGCCGAATAGCCGATCGCGACAAACTGGCCTGTCCGGAACGCGTATCTGGACAGGGCGCAACCTGTGCTTTAAGTCCATTTGAAACACAGGCAAATGGTGGTTCATTGGCAGGAGCGGAGCAAAATCTGGCCCCGACCGGACGTCGCGTCATGACGTGGCGCGCGGTGCCGTTCACGCTCCTCTTCCTCGCCCTCCTCGGCTATGCCGGCCTGCCCTCGGTGCCGGCCAACGGCCTCCACATCGCAGCCGGCCTTTCCGAGGAACTCAAGGCCGACCCCGCACCGCCGCACAAGTTCAGCGCACCCCAGCAGGAGCAGGAATATCGCGAACGCGACGTGGACATCGTCGCCGGCCCCGTCGGCTTCGACGGCGACACGGCCCTGCCCGCCCTTCTGCCCGTTCTCGAACGCGCCACGATCAGCCCCGCCCGCGCGCCGCCACCTGCGGCAGGCGCCGTCGATATCGTCCGTCACACTGCGCACGCGCGCGCACCGCCCGCTTCGACCCCGGTCTGAGCGTCCTGCGCCGCATCGCGCTGCGAACCTCCTGCGGGTGATCCGCCCCGCATTCGCGTTCGCGCCCGTCATCGCCGCCCTGACGCTCGCTTCGCCTCGAGCATGGTAACGGACGCGTATTGATGACAACGATCTGGCATAGCGGCTTTCTGGTGCTTCTCGTCGGGCTTCCCTTCGTGGGCAGCCTGTTTGCCGCGCTGTTGTCGTCCAACGCCCGCAACGCCGAGGCCTGGCTGGCCGGTTTCGTGGCGCTCGGCGGGCTCGCCGTCACCGCGCTCGCCTATCCGCAGGTCGCCGATGGCGGCGTCGTCAAGCACGTCATCCAATGGGTGCCGGCGCTCGGCCTGTCCGTCACGCTGCGCATCGACGGCTTTGCCTGGATGTTCTCGATGCTGATCACCGGCATCGGCCTCCTCGTCGTCATCTACGCCCGCTACTACATGTCGCCGAAGGACCCGGTGGCGCGCTTCTACGCCTTCCTCCTCGCCTTCATGGGCGCGATGCAGGGCGTGGTCCTCTCCGGCAACATCATCCTGCTCGCCGTCTTCTGGGAACTGACGAGCATCTTCTCCTTCCTGCTGATCGGCTACTGGCACCACAACCAGGCGGCGCGCGACGGGGCGCGCATGGCGCTGACGATCACCGGCACGGGTGGGCTGTGCCTGCTCGCCGGCATGGTGCTTCTCGGGCAGATGGCGGGCAGCTACGATCTCGACGCGGTGCTCGCCGCCGGCAACGAAATTCGCACGCACGACCTCTACGTTCCCGCCCTGCTCCTGATCCTCGCCGGCGCCCTGACCAAGAGCGCGCAGTTTCCGTTCCATTTCTGGCTCCCGAACGCCATGGCCGCGCCGACGCCGGTCTCGGCCTATCTCCATTCGGCGACCATGGTGAAGCTCGGCGTCTTCCTGCTCGCCCGTTTCTGGCCCGTCCTTGCGGGGACCGACGAGTGGTTCTTCATCGTCGGGCTCGCCGGCATGTCGACGCTGCTGCTCGGTGCCGCCTTCGCCATATTCCAGCAGGATCTGAAGGGGCTTCTCGCCTATTCGACGATCAGCCATCTCGGCCTGATCACGCTGCTTTTGAGCCTCGGCAGTCCGCTGGCCGCGGTCGCGGCGATCTTCCACATGCTCAACCATGCGACGTTCAAGGCGTCGCTCTTCATGGCCGCCGGCATCATCGACCACGAGGCCGGCACGCGCGACATGCGGCGATTGTCGGGGCTGTTCTCCTTCCTGCCGATCACTGCGACGCTCGCCATGGTGGCGAGCGCGGCGATGGCGGGCGTGCCGCTCCTCAACGGCTTCCTGTCGAAGGAGATGTTCTTCGCCGAGACGATCGAGCAGCACCGCGCATCGCTCCTCGACGGCGTCGCGCCCTATGTGGCGACCATCGCCGGCGCCTTCGCGGTCACCTACTCGATCCGCTTCATACACAAGGTCTTCTTCGGCCCGAAGCCGGTCGACCTGCCGCGCGAGCCGCACGAGCCGCCGCACTGGATGCGGGTGCCGATCGAATTGCTCGTCCTCGCCTGCCTCATCGTCGGCATCATCCCCGCGCTCAGCGTCGGCAGCCTTCTCGACACGGCGGTCGTCGCGGTGCTGCGCGAGGATACGCCTGAATACAGCCTCGCGGTCTGGCACGGCTTCAACTTGCCGCTGCTGATGAGCGTGATCGCGCTGGTCGCCGGCGTCGTTCTCTATCTGCTCCTGCAACCCTATCTGCGCGATTCCGAGGAAGGCCCGCCCTTCTTCCGCCGCCTCAAGGGCCAGCGCATCTTCGAGCGCATCCTCGTCACGGTAAGCTGGCGCGGCGCGCGCTTCCTGGAAGGCGTCCTCGCCACGCGCAAGCTGCAGCCGCAGCTTCGCATGCTCCTGCTCGTCGCCATCCTCGCCGGCATCTGGGCGATGTGGGGCGCCGGCGACCAGTTGCCCGACCTTTCCGTGCGCGGCATCGACCCGATCCTCGCCATGCTCTGGGTCATCGGCGGCCTTTGCGCCGTCGGGGCGGCCTACCAGGCGAAGTTCCACCGCCTCGCCGCGCTGATCCTGATGGGCGGCGCGGGGCTCATCACCTGCATCACCTTCGTCTGGTTCTCCGCGCCGGACCTCGCCGTCACGCAATTGCTGGTCGAAATCGTCACCACGGTCCTGATCCTGCTCGGCCTGCGCTGGCTGCCCAAGCGCGACGAGGAGATCTACGAATCCATCGACCCGCGGACCCGGCTGCGCCGCTCGCGGGATTTCGCGCTGGCGGTCGCTGCCGGTCTCGGCACCGCGACTCTCGCCTATTTGACCATGCGCACGCCCCTGCCCCCCTCCGTCGGCGACTACTATCTCGAACATGCCTACTCGGAAGGCGGCGGCACCAACGTCGTCAACGTCATCCTCGTCGACTTCCGCGGCTTCGACACGTTCGGCGAGATCGTCGTGCTCGGCATCGTCGCGCTCACCGTCTTCGCCCTGCTTCGCCGCTTCCGCCCGGCCGAGGACACCAGCGAAATCCCCTACCAGCAGCGCGAGCAGAACGAATTCGACGACGTCCAGCGCGACCGCGAGGTCGGCGAGACGGTGAAGGACTATTTGCTCGTGCCGTCGGTCATCATGCGCTGGATGTTCCCGGTCATCGTGCTTCTGGCGGCCTATCTCTTCCTGCGCGGGCACGATCTGCCCGGCGGCGGCTTCGCAGCCGGCATCACCATGTCGATCGGCTTCCTTCTGCAATATCTCGCCGGCGGCACGCGCTGGGTGGAGGAACGGCTGCGCATCCTGCCCGTCCGCTGGATCGGCTTTGGCCTCCTGATGGCGGCGGTGACCGGTGTCGGCTCGTGGCTCTTCGGCTATCCGTTCCTGACGTCCTACTTCCAGTACACCGAGATTCCCTTCGTCGGCGACATGCCGACCGCCTCGGCACTGCTCTTCGATCTCGGCGTCTTCAGCCTCGTCGTCGGCGCGACGGTCCTGATGCTCATCGCCATCGCCCACCAGTCGATCCGTTCGGCCAAGCCGAAGACGCCCAAGCCTTCGACCGACGGAGGGCAGAGCTGATGGAACTCCTGATCGCACTCGCCATCGGCACGCTGACGGGCTCGGGCGTCTGGCTCCTGCTGCGCCCGCGCACCTACCAGGTCGTCATCGGCCTCGCCCTCCTCTCCTACGCCGTCAACCTCTTCATCTTCTCGATGGGACGCCTGCGCGTGAACGCGCCGCCGGTGCTCGACGGCTCCATGCCCGTCGACCCCGCCGCCTACACGGACCCGTTGCCGCAGGCGCTGGTGCTGACCGCGATCGTCATCGGCTTCGCCACGACGGCGCTCTTCCTCGTCGTGCTGATCGTCTCGCGCGGCCTCACCGGCACCGACCATGTCGACGGGCGGGAGAGCGATCGATGAATTTCGACCCGCACCACCTCGTCATCGCGCCGGTCCTGATCCCGCTCATCGCGGGCGCGCTGATGCTGTTCTTCGACGATCGCGAGCGGCGGCTGAAGACGACCATCGCGCTCCTGTCGAGCCTGTCGCTCTTCGCCGTCGCGATCCTGCTTTTGCGCCGCGTCCACATCGGCAACGACGCCGTCGCGCTCGTCTATCTCCTCGGCAACTGGCCGGCGCCGATCTCCATCAATCTCGTCGCCGACCGCCTGTCGGCGCTGATGCTGGTGCTGACGGCGATCCTCGCCATCCCCGCTTTGGTCTTCGCCGTCGAGCGATGGGCGAAGGCCGGCCCGCACTTCCACAGCCTTTTCCAGTTCCTGCTGGTCGGGCTCAATGGCGCGTTCCTGACCGGCGACCTCTTCAACCTCTTCGTGTTCTTCGAGGTGATGCTCGCCGCGTCCTACGGCCTCGTCCTGCACGGCTCGGGCTCGGCGCGGGTGAAATCGGGGCTCCACTACATCGCCGTCAATCTCGTCGCCTCGCTGATCTTCCTGATCGGCATCGCGCTCGTCTTCGGCGCGACCGGCAGCCTGAACATGGCCGAGATCGCGCTGCGCGCCGCCACGCTCGAAGGCTTCGCCGAACCCGCCCTCCATGTCGGCCTCGCCATGCTCAGCCTCGCCTTCCTGGTCAAGGCGGGCATGTGGCCGCTCGGCTTCTGGCTGGTGCCGGCCTATTCGGCCGCCGCCGCGCCCGTCGCCGCCACCTTCGCCATGCTGAGCAAGGTCGGCATCTACGCGCTCCTGCGCCTCGCCCTCCTCGTGCCGGCCAGCGGCGAGGCGTTCGGCGCGATGCTGATCTTCATCGGCGGGTCGGTCACGCTCGTCTTCGCCTCGATCGGCGTTCTCGCCTCGCAGTCGATGCAGCGCGCCAGCGCCTATTTCGTCCTGATGTCGTCCGGCACGCTGCTCGCGACCTTCGGCATTTCGGAGCCCGGCAGCACGGCCGGCGCGCTCTTCTACCTCATCTCCTCGACGCTTGCCGTCAGCGCGCTGTTCATGGTCGTCGAACTCATCGAACGCGAGCAGGATGCGGCCGCCGACGTTCTCGCCGTGACGATGGAAGCCTATGGCGAGACCGGCGCCGAGGACGAGGACGACGATGAAATCGGCGAGATGATGCCGGGCGCGCTTGCCATTCTCGGCATCGGCTTCGTGCTTCTCGCGCTGGTGCTGATCGGCCTGCCGCCGCTTTCCGGCTTCCTTGCGAAGTTTGCCATCCTCAACGCCGTCATCGGACCTCCGTCCGTGGACATTTCCGGCGGCGGCACCATGCGCGTCATACTCGCGACGCTGCTCATCGTCTCGGGTCTCACCGCGCTGATCGCGCTCGCGCGCATGGGCATCCGCACCTTCTGGGCGCCGGTGGAGGCCTTCGCCCCGCGGGTGACGATCGTCGAGACCGCACCGATCCTGTTCCTGCTCGCGGTGCTCGTCGCGCTTGCGCTCCAGGCCGGGCTCGTCATGGACGTCGTCACCGCCACCGCCGGGGACCTGCACGACGCGGAGCGCTATCTCGACGCCGTCCTCGGCGCCGAGCGCGTGCCGCCTTTCGCGGAGGAGAGCCAGTGAGAGCCATCCTGCCCTATCCGCTGCTCGCCGCCGGCCTCGCCTTCATGTGGCTGGCGCTGTCCGGCTTCACGCCGGGCCATGCGATCCTCGCCGTACTCGTCGCCATCGGCGCGAGCAACGCGCTGCGCGCGCTCGGCGAGGCCAGCCCGCGCATCCGGCGCTTCGCGGCCATCACGGAACTCTTCGGCATCGTCCTCTACGACATCGTCCGCTCCAATTTCGCGGTCGCGCGCATCATCCTGTCGGGCAAGCGCTACCAGCGCAATTCCGGCTTCATCCTCGTGCCGATCCGGCTGACCAACCCGTCGGCGCTCGCCGTCCTCTCCATCGTCCTGACGAGCACGCCCGGCACCGCCTGGCTCGACTACAATTCGGCGCGCGGAACGCTCCTGATCCACGTCTTCGACCTCGTCGACGAGGCGACATGGATCGACCTCATCGCCAATCGCTACGAGCGCCTGCTGCTGGAGATCTTCGAATGAACGTCCTGATCATGCAGGTGGCGCTGTTCGTCGCCCAGTCCTTCCTCGCCATCGCCATGCTGTTCTGCACCTATCGGATGGCGGTCGGCCCGCGCGCGCAGGACCGGGTGCTGGCGCTGGACGGGCTCTATGTCTGCGCCATGCTCCAGTTGCTCGCCTTCGGCGTGCGCACCGGCAACACGCTCTATTTCGAGGCCGCCCTCATCATCGGCATGCTGGGCTTCGTGGCGACCGTGGCCCTCGCCAAGTTCCTCATGCGCGGCGAGGTGATCGAATGAGCGTCGCCTATGCAGAAGTCCCGCTCTGGGCCGCGATCCTCAGCGCGGCCTTCATCCTGCTCGGCGCCACTTTGGCGCTGATCGGCGCCTTCGGGCTGGCCCGGCTCGGCTCCTTCTACGACCGCATCCATGCGCCGACGCTCGCGACGAGCTGGGGCGCGGGCGGCATGGTGATGGGCTCGATGATCTTCTTCACCGCCGCCGCCGCAAGGCCCGTCATCCACGAGATCCTGATCGGCGTCTTCGTCACGGTGACGACACCCGTCACCTTGATGATGCTCGGCCGCGCCGCGATCTACCGCGACCGGTCCGACAACAATCCCGGCATCCCGCCGATCGTGAAGTCCGACCGACCGTCCGAAACGGACGAGAACCGGGCCGACGCCTGACCCCTCCTCATCGCCATCCGGATGCAGCGCCTTCACGGCGGCAAGCTCCTCGTCTACCGCAACGTCTCGCTGCGCGATCTCGTCGACTGCACCTGGCAGACGATGCGCACCTGCGCGATGCTGTTCATGATCATCGCGGCGGCCGGCAACCTCGAACTGGCGCTGATCACGCCGCCGGTCGGCATGAACCTCTTCGTCCTCAAAGGCATCACCGGCGCCCCGCTGACGCAGATCATGCGCGGCGCCGCGCCCTATGTCGGCATCCTGATCGTCGGGCTCTTCATCGTCTGGGCCTTCCCGCAGCTCGCGCTGTGGCTGCCCCAGCAATCGGGCTTCGGGCGCTAGGCGACCTTGGCGGCGTCCAGCACCGCCCGTTGCGCGAACACGGACCCGACGCCGATCAGGATCGCCTGGTCGGCGTCGAACGCTGAAAGCGCCTGCGCCAGGCCTGCCAGATCGGTGCGGCCGAGACGCTCGGTCGGTCGCCCAAGATCGGCGGCGATGGCGACGGGCGTCGCCGGCGCCATGCCACGGGCGACCAGCGTCGCCGCGATCTCGCCCGCCATGCGCGCGCCCATGTAGAAGATGGTCGTCGCCGACGGGTCCGCGATCGCCGTCCAGTCGACATCGTCCGGCAGGCCGCCCTTCTTGGTATGGCCGGTCACGAAGCGCACGGATTTCGCCCTGTCGCGATGGGTGAGCGAGAGGCCGAGCGCCGACGCCATGGCGAGGCCCGCCGTGATGCCCGGCACCACGTCGAAGCCAATCCCCGCCGCGCGCAGCGCCTCGATCTCCTCGCCGGCGCGGCCGAAGATCATCGGATCGCCCGACTTCAGCCGCACGACGCGCCGCCCGGCCTTTGCCAGCGCGACCATCATGTCGTTGATTTCGTGCTGCCTGCAGCTTGGCCGGCCCGCCCGCTTGCCGACGAGAATGCGCCGCGCCTCGCGCCGGGCGAGTTCCAGCACAGCGTCGGAAACGAGGTCGTCGAAGAGGATGACATCGGCCGCCTGCAACGCCCGCATCGCCTTCAGCGTCAGGAGTTCGGCATCGCCCGGTCCCGCGCCGACGAAGGTGACGTGCCCTTCCCGGCTCGCACCACCCTCGCGGATCATCGCGTCGATGTCGGTATCGGCTGCAGGCGCTTCGCCAAAAGCCCGGTCGGCAAACCGCTCCCAGAAGGCGCGGCGCGGCGCGCCCATGGCCAGCTTTTGGTTCACTTTTTCGCGCCAGTCGCGCGCCAGCGCCGTCCACTCGGCGAGCGCGGGCGGGAGCAGCGTTTCGATGCGGCGGCGGATCGCCTGTCCGACGATCGGCGCCGCACCCGCCGTCGAAATGCCGATCACCGCCGGCGACCGGTTGACGATCCCACCGAACTGGAAATCGCAGAAGGCCGGCTTGTCGATGACGTTGCAGGCCGCACCCGCCGCGCGGGCGGCAGCGCGAAAGCGCCCGGCCTCCGCTTCATCCTCCGCGTCCGCCACGGCAAGCACGGCATCGGCCAGATCGCCTGCCTGCCACGCCCGGTCATGAAGCGTCACGCCCTGTTCGCGTTCGGCAAGGCGGACAAGCTCGTCGCACCGGCCTTCGTGCGGCGCGTAGACGTGAAGGTCGGCGCCCGCCGCCGCGATCAACTCGGCCTTCCAGGCGGCGGCCGCCGAGCCGCCGGCGACGACGGCCAGCCGGCCGGCAAGGTCGTAGAAGACCGGCAGGACGCTGAGCGGCCGGATGCGGGCCGGCGCGGCGTCACTCGGCTGCCTGGGCAGGATATGCATCGACGATCCTCCTGATCTCGGAGCGGCACGAGCCGCAATTGGTGCCGGCGCCGAGCGCCTGGCCGATGGCGTCGAGGCTGCGGCAGCCCGACTGCGCGGCGTCGGCAAGCTGGTTGACGCCGACATTGAAGCAGGCGCAGACGACGCGGCCGATCGAGGGTCCCGCCTCCGGCGCGCGGCCGGACAAGAGCGCCCGCCGCTCGCTCATCGAAAGCGGCTCCGGCGAGCCGAGCAGCGACGTCAGCCAGGCCGCATCCGGCAGATGGCCGACGGGTGCGACCATCAGCGCCTCCGCCAGCGAACCCGCGCCGTCGAGCATCGCGGCGCGATAGTTGAGCCCATGCCTGTCGCGATATTCGACGAGGCTTTCGCCCATCGCTGGCAGCAAAGCGCGCGCCAGAAGGATGCCCTGATCGGGCGTCTCCGTGCCGGTCAGCACATAGGACCAGCCGCCCACGACCGCCTGCCGGCTCCAGTGGACGAAGCCGGTCGGACGCAAGTCGCGGCGGGTCAGGAGCACGGCCTGCCAGGCGACCGCCTCGCGCGCGATTCGCGCCGGCACGTGCTTCAGTTCGGGCTGGCCGGAGAAGGCATCGGTGACGGGCGAGGAGAGCGCACCCGCGCCCGACAGGGCGGCGAACCGGCCGCTCCAGTGCATCGGCAGGAAGGCATGGCCGGGACGCTGCCCGTCGCTCGTGCGAACCCGCGCGCGGGCGAAGCCGAACCGCGTCTCGATCCGCGCCAGGTCGCCGTCGCGCAGGCCGTTCGCCAGCGCATCGCGCGGGTGAAGGTCGACCGCCGGTTCGGGCGCGTTGGCGGCAAGGCGCGGCACGCGGCCGGTGCGCGTCATCGTATGCCACTGGTCGCGCATGCGGCCGGTGTTGAGCACGAGCGGCCGGTCGGCCGTCACCGGCAGCGCCGGCCCTTCCTGGCGCACCGCCACGAACCGGGCGCGGCCGTCGGGCGTTGCGAAGCGACCGTCGGAGAAGAGCCGCTCGGGATTGCCGCCCGCCCGCGCCGGCCAGAGGCGCGGTTCGAGATCGCGATAGTGATCGTCGTCGATATCCGCCAGATGACCGATGTCGAACTGCCGCCCGCCTTCGTTCTCGAATGCCGATAACGCCGCGTGTTCGCGCAGGATCGCAGCCGGCCCGTCAAACCTGAACGCATCGCCAAAGCCCATGCGTCGCGCCACATCGCAGACGATGCGCCAGTCGGCCCGCACCTCGCCGGGCAGCGGCAGGAAGGCGCGCTGGCGCGACATGCGGCGCTCCGAATTCGTCACCGTGCCCTCCTTTTCACCCCAGGCGGCGGCGGGCAGGAGCACGTCGGCGAAGCCGGTCGTGTCCGTGCGTGTGACGTCCGAGGCGACCACGAAGTCGCACGCCTTGAGCGCTGCGCGCACCCGGTTCGCGTCGGGCATCGACGCGGCCGGATTGGTGCCCATGATCCAGAGCGCCTTGACCTTGCCGTCACCAATCGCGCGAAACAGATCGACCGCCTTCAGTCCCGGCCTGCGCGCGATGTCCGGCGCGTTCCAGAAGCGCGCGACGCGGTCGATGTCGGCCGGCACGTCGAAATTCATGTGCGCGGCGAGCTGGTTCGCGAGCCCGCCGACCTCGCGCCCACCCATCGCGTTGGGCTGTCCCGTCACCGAGAACGGCCCCGCCCCCGGCCGCCCGATCCGCCCCGACGCCAGATGGCAGTTGAGGATGGCGTTGACCTTGTCGGTGCCGTGGGCCGACTGGTTGACGCCCTGGCTATAGACCGTGACCGTGCGCGGCGTCGCGGCGAAAGCGTCGAAGAATGCCTGCAAATCCGCCGCCCGAAGCCCACAACCGCGTGCGACGTCCTCGACCGAGGGCGCGTCCGCGTTTGCCAGTGCCAGCGCTTCCGCAAATCCGTTCGTATGCGTCGCGACATAGTCGTCATCGACCGCGCCCCTCCGCGCGAGATGCGCGAGCAGCCCGTTGAAGAGCAGGACGTCCGTGCCCGGATCAAGCGGCAGATGCAGGTCGCATTCCTCCGCCGTCGCGGTGCGGCGCGGATCGATGACGACGATCTTCGTTCCCCGCGCCTTTCGCGCGGCCAGCATCCGCTGGTAGAGCACCGGATGGCACCAGGCCGTGTTCGACCCGACGAGCACGATCAGGTCGGCCTCCTCGAAATCGGCGTAGACGCCCGGCACCACATCCTCGCCGAAGGCGCGGCGGTGGCCGGCGACCGACGACGCCATGCACAGGCGCGAATTGGTGTCGATGTTGCCCGAGCCGATGAAGCCCTTCATCAGCTTGTTGGCGACGTAGTAGTCCTCGGTCAGCAACTGGCCCGAAACGTAGAAGGCGACGGCGTCCGGCCCATGCTCCGCGACCGTCTCGGAGAAGCGCGAAGCGACGAGGTCCAGCGCTTCGTCCCACCCGGCGCGCCTGCCGCCGATCTCGGGATGAAGCAGGCGGCCGTCGAGACCCATCGTCTCGCCGAGCGCCGCGCCCTTGGAGCAGAGCCGGCCGAAATTGGCCGGATGGTCCGGGTCGCCGCGGATGGTGACCTCGCTATTTGCGGCGACCTTCGCCAGCACGCCGCAACCCACCCCGCAATAGGGGCAGGTCGTCCTCACCTCGGCCACCGGGCGATCCTGCATCGCGCTCACTCCGCCGCCAGGATCGCGGGTTCGAGGCCGAGCCGGATGCGGCCCTCCTCGACCCTGACGGAAATCGTCCTGACCGCGCCCTCGTCGGCCCCCAGCGCCTTGCCGGTCTCGAGCGAGATCACCCAGTTGTGCAGAGGACAGGTCACCGCCGCGCCGTGGACGATGCCCTCGCTCAGATGCCCACCGCGGTGCGGACAGTGATCTTCGATGGCGAAGATGCGGTCGTCGGCGGTGCGGAAGACGCCGATCCGTCCCTGTGGCGTCGCCACGCAGCGCGCGCCGCGCTGCGGAATGTCGGCGATCGTGCCTATGTCGAACCAGTGCTCCGCGCTCATTCCGCCGCCTCCTTGAAGGCGAGCGCCGTGATCGGGCGGAACTCGTGCTTGTCCTTGCCCGAGACGCGCTCGGACCAGGGATCGACCTGCGCGAATTTCTGGGAGAACACGAAGCGGTCGAAATAGGCCCTGCGCCGCTCGGCATCGTCGAGCACCTGTCGGCGCACCTCGTCCGTGCCGACGCGCTTGGCCCATTTGTAGATGCGCTCCAGATAGCGCGCCTGCTCGCGATACATCTGGACGACCGCGACGATCACCTCCAGCGCCTCGTCCTCGGTCTTGACCAGACCCAGCACCTCCGTACCCTTGATGTCGAGTCCGGCCGCTCCCGCGAAGTGAATCTCGTAGCCGGAATCGACGCAGATCACGCCGACATCCTTGCACGTCGCCTCGGCGCAGTTGCGCGGACAGCCGGAGACGGCCATCTTGACCTTCGCCGGCGTCCACGAGCCCCACATGAACTTTTCGATGCGGATGCCGAAGCCGGTCGAATCCTGCGTTCCGAAGCGGCACCAGTCGGTGCCGACGCAGGTTTTCACGGTGCGCAGGCCCTTGGCGTAGGCATGGCCGGAAACGAACCCCGCCTGGCCGAGGTCGGACCAGACGGCGGGCAAATCCTCCTTGCGGATTCCCAGCATGTCGATACGCTGGCCGCCCGTCACCTTCACCGTCGGGATCGCGAACTTGTCGACCACGTCGGCGATGGCGCGCAGTTCCGCCGCGCTCGTCACTCCGCCCCACATGCGCGGGACGACCGAATAGGTGCCGTCCTTCTGGATGTTGGCGTGGACGCGCTCGTTGACGAAGCGCGACTGGTAGTCGTCGGCATATTCGTCCGGCCAGTCGCAGACGAGGTAGTAGTTCAGCGCCGGCCGGCACTTGGCGCAGCCGCAGGAGGTCTTCCACTCCAGTTCCTGCATCACCGCCGGTATGGTCTTCAACTGCCGCGCCCGGATCAGCCGGCGCACATCGTCATGGCCAAGGTCCGTGCAGCCGCACATGGGCTGGACGGCGGCGGGGCTGTAGGTGTCGCCAAGCGTCAACGTCATCAGCTTCTCGACGAGCCCGGTGCACGTGCCGCACGACGCCGACGCCTTGGTGTGCGCGCGCACCTCGTCGAGGCTCGTCAGGCCCTTCGCGGTGATCGTGCCGGTGATCTTGCCCTTGCAGACGCCGTTGCAGCCGCAGATCTCGGCGTCATCCGCCAAGGCCGCAACGGCCGCCAGAGGGTCCGCCGGGGCACCCCCCTGGAACATCTGGCCGAAGATCAGCGTGTCGCGCATCTGCGAGATGTCGGTCGCCTTCTTCTTCAAATCGTTGAACCAGGCGCCGTCGCCCGTCTCGCCGAAGAGCACCGTCCCGATGATCCGGTTGTCCTTGAGGACGACGCGCTTGTAGATGCCGGCCGAGGCGTCGCGCAGGATGATCTCCTCGCGGTCGTCGCCATCGGCGAAATCGCCCAGCGAATAAAGGTCGATGCCGGTGACCTTCAGCTTGGTCGGCGTGTCGGCATGGACGAAGCTGCCGGCCGCGCCGCCCGCCAGTTCGTCGGCCGCCACGCGCGCCATCTCGTAGAGCGGCGCGACGAGGCCGTAGACATGGCCGCCGACTTCGGCGCATTCGCCGACCGTCAGGATCGCCGGGTCGGACGTGCGCATGCGTCCGTCCGTGACGATGCCGCGATTGGTCGCGAGCCCCGCTTCCTTCGCCAGCGCGGCGTTGGGCCGGATGCCGACCGCCATGACGACGAGACTCGCCGCAACGATCGTCCCGTCGGCAAGCTCGATGCCCTCGACCCTGCCGTCGCCGACGATCGCCCTGGTGTTGGCCTTGGTCAGCACCTCGATGCCGCGCGCCTCGACGGCCTTTTGCAACAGATAGCCCGCCGCCGGGTCGAGCTGGCGCTCCATCAGCGTCGGCATCACGTGCAGCACGGTCACCTCCATGCCGCGTTCCTTGAGGCCCGCCGCGGCTTCGAGGCCGAGCAGGCCGCCGCCGATCACCACCGCCTTCTGCCGCGACTGCGCGGCGAGAAGCATGGCGTTGACGTCGTCGAGGTCGCGATAGGTGATGACGCCCGGAAGGTCAGCGCCGGGCACCGGGATGATGAACGGCACGGAGCCGGTCGCGATCACCAGCCGGTCGTAGGGCTCGGTCACGCCCCGGTCCGAGGTCACCGTCTTCGCCTCGCGGTCGATGGCGACGATGCGGTGGCCCTTGTAGAGCGTGATGCCGTTGGCGACGTACCAGCCGTCGCCGTGGATCACGATCTCCTCATAGGCCTTCTCGCCCGACAGGACCGGCGACAGCATGATGCGGTCGTAGTTCACGCGCGGCTCGGCGTTGAAGATGGTGATCGCATAACGGCCGGGCGCGGCTTCGATCAGATGCTCCAGCATGCGCCCGGGGGCCATGCCGTTGCCGATGATGACTAATCTTTCCGACATGGGTTCGCTCCTCGCGGTCATTCGGCGGCGGGCGCCAGGGCGGGCGCACGCTCGATGTTGCGGATGGCCAAATGCATCCAGGCAAGGCTTGCCGCGACGATGAGGAAGAGCAGCATGAAGCAGCTCGTCCACTGGCCGGTCACGTCGCGCAGCACGCCGAAGGCGAAGGGCAGGACGAAGCCGCCCAGCCCGCCGATCATGCCGACGAGGCCGCCGACTGCGCCGACATTTTGCGGGTAGTAAACGGGGATGTGCTTGTAGACCGCCGCCTTGCCGAGGCTCATGACGAAGCCGAGGATGAAGACGAGCACGATGAACACCGCCGGCCCGATCGCATAAGCCATGGCCCCCTCGCCCGCGACGAGGCCGAGCGAATAGTCCGGCAGGCCGAGAAGCGCCGTCACCGCCGCCGCGACGAGGAACATCGCATACATGACGGCGCGCGCGCCGTAGCGATCCGACAGGACGCCGCCATAGGCGCGGAAGATCGAGGCCGGGATCGAATAGGCCGCGCCGACAATGCCCGCCGTGGCGATGTCTAAACCGTAGACGCCGATCAGGTAGCGCGGCAGCCAGAGCGCCAGCGCGACGAAGGCGCCGAAGGCGAAGAAGTAGTAGAGCGAGAAGCGCCAGACGCGCAGGTCCTTCAGCGGCGCGAATTCGGCGGCGAAGCTGCGGACCTGCCCCGCGCCGGTGCGCCGGCGCTCGCGGATCACCGGGTCGTCCTCGGTCGCCAGCCAGAAGACGATCGCCATGACGACGAGCGCCGCCGCCCAGATCAGCGCGACCGACTGCCAGCCCCAAGCGATCATGACGAAGGGCGCGACGAACTTCGTCACCGCCGCGCCGACATTGCCGACGCCGAAGATGCCGAGCGCCGTGCCCTGCCGCGCCGTCGCGTAGAAGCGGGAGACATAGGCGACGCCCACGGCAAACGAGCCGCCCGCGAGCCCGACGCCGAGCGCCGCGACCAGCATCTGGCCATAGGTGGTAGCGAAGGCGAGCAGGAAGGTGGCGACCGCCGCCGCGAGCATGGTCAGCGTATAGACGAGGCGTCCGCCGTAGCGGTCGGTCCAGATGCCGAGCAGCATGCGCACCAGCGAGCCGGTGAGGATCGGCATTCCGATCAGCAGGCCGAACTCGGTCTCCGTCAGCCCGAGCTCGTCCTTGATGCGGATGCCGATGATGGAAAAGATCGTCCACACCGCAAAGCAGACGGTGAAGGCGATGGTCGACAGCGACAGCGCCTGGGTGGCGCCGGGATGGGACTGATCCGGTTTCAGTGCTTGTGTCATTTCTGGCTCCTTGGCCGGCGTGGGAGCGCCGCGCGGGTGGCTGAAAACGAAAAAAGCTGCCGGCCAGGCCGCTGCCCCGCGCCAGTCGCGCGAAGAAGGAACCTGAACGGCAGCTTTGCCTGGAAGCGCCCGCCATTGGACGCCGATCTCGTGACCTTTACGGGCCTGCGACATGAGAAGCATGGACCGTGCCAGTTTTCGCACACCGGCGAAAATCACATGAATTCCTGAGCTTAATCCGAATCCGTCGCGACCGCCCACGATCGCGTCCTGGCGCATCTGCGCGCATCGCAGCACGAATCCGCCCATTGATTGTGCAGGTTCAGCATGATGATGCCGAAGGCGGCAGTCAGAACGAGGTAAGATATTGGTCCAGGCGCTCCGGGTCGAAAATCCGTCCGTCGAAGAAGCCGTCCGGCCCGAGGACGAGGCTCGCCCCGGCCGAGCCGACCGGCGTCGCCGCCGTCAGCGCGCCTTCCACCTTCGCATTGGCGCCCGGCAACGCCACGCCGAGCGGCTTCAGCGCCGCGCGGTAGAGGTCGGGCCGGTAGGTCTCGCGCGCGACCGAGGCGTTCCGCGCGCTCGCCGCCACCTGCCCCCAGCGCACCATCTGGCTGTAGAACCAGAGCGCGTGGCTCTTCCAGGGAAAGGTCGCGGCCTTGGCCTGCGGCACGAAGAAATCTGGAACCGCGGCCGTCTCGCCCGCCGCCGCCGCAATGCGGCCCGTCAACGCCGGCAACAGCCATTCGGCCGGTGCGCCGACATGGTCGGGCGCGGCCAGCATCGCCGCCAGTTCCTCGCGGTTGCCCGCCTCGCCGCACCAGACGGCGGCGCGGTAGAGCGCGCGCAGGAGCGCGGCCAGCGCGTCGGGATTGGCCTCCGCCCACCCCGCGGCGACGCCGAGCACCTTTTCCGGGCTCGAATGCCAGATCGCCGCCTTCGTCGTGACGATCCGGCCGACGCCCTTGGCGACCGCCGCCGTATTCCACGGCTCGCCGACGCAATAGCCGTCGATACGGCCGGCCGCCAGCGCGTCCGACATCAGCGGCGGCGGCACGACGACGATTTCGACGTCGGCATCGGGCGCGATGCCACAGGCGGCCAGCCAGTAGCGCAGTTCGTAATTGTGCCCCGAATGGGGATGGACGACCGCAAAGCGCGGGCGCTGGCCCTCAGCTATCGCCGCGCGCAGCGCCGCGCCCGTCGCGGCCGGGTCGAAGTCGTCCGTCGCCCCATGGGCGCGCATCGCGTCCCAGAGCGGCAGCGAGACGGTCACCGCATTGCCGCCGAGCCCCAGCGCCATCGGCACGATGGTTCGGGCGGCGAGCGGCGCGAGGCCGAGATTGTGCGCGATCGGCATCGGCGCCAGCATGTGAGCGACGTCGAAATGGCCGACCGCCAGCCGGTCGCGGATGCTCGCCCAGGAGTTCTCGCGCACGAGGGCAAGGTCGATGCCCTCGTCTGCGGCGAAGCCCTTCTGCCGCGCGGCGACGAGGATCGCGCTGTCGAGAAGCGGCAGGAAGCCGGCCGTCACGCGCGCGTTCATGTCCCGTCTCCCGGCCCGAGCAGGCTTGCCGCGGTGATGAGGCTTTGCGCGATCTCGGCGATCTTGCGGTTCTGGTTCATGGCCGTCCTGCGCAGGAGCGCGTAGGCGGCCTCTTCCGAAAGCCCGCGCGATTTCATCAGGATGCCCTTGGCCTTTTCGATCAGCTTGCGGCTTTCGAGCTCCGTGCGCGCCTCGTCGAGTTCGCGCGCCATGCGCGAAAAGGCGTTGAAGCGGCTGATCGCCATGTCGAGGATCGGCTTCACCCGCTCCTTGCGCAGCCCGTCGACGACGTAGGCCGAAACGCCCGCCTCCACCGCCGCCTCGATCGACGCGCTGTCGGAGCGGTCGACGAACATCGCGATCGGCCGCTTCACGGCGCGGGTCAACTGGAACATCGATTCCAGCATGTCGCGGTTCGGGTTCTCAAGATCGATGACGATGACGTCGGGCTGCTCGTCCGCGATCCGCCGGGCGATGCCGGCAACGTCGTGGATGACCGTCACGGCGGCATGGCCCGCCTCGCGCAGCCCTTCCTCGATAATCGCCGCGCGGATGCGGTTCTCGTCGATGATCAGGATCTTCACGGCGGCAGCGCTCATGCCCGCCTTTTTTGCGCGGAAGCGGCAATTGTGCAATGCAAAAAGAAGACCGCCTCAGCCGAGCCGATACGCCCTTCGCGCCAGTTCGCCCGCGAGCAGCCCCGCCGTCTTGAAGGCCTCGTCCTCGTCCATGCGGTGGGTGGTCACCAGTTCGGCGAGGTAGGCGCAGTCGGTCCGCCGCGCGACGTCGTGGCGGGCCTCGATCGACGTCACCGCGCGCGTGTCGTCGTTGAAGCCGGCCGTGTTGTGGAAGCCCGCCGTCTCGGTCACCTGCTGCCGGTAGCGCCGGATGCCCTCATAGCTGTCGTGGAACCACCAGGGCGGGCCGAGCATCAGCGACGGCCATGCGCCCGCCAGCGGCGCCAGTTCGCGCGCATAGGTGGATTCGTCGAGCGTGAAGAGGATCACCCGCAGGTTCGGCGCCATGCCGACCGCGTCGAGCATCGGCTTCAGCGCTTCGGTAAAACTGACGGGCGCGGGAATATCGAAGCCGCGGTCCCGGCCATAGGCGGCCAGCACGTCGCGCGAATGGTTGCGATGCGAGCCGCAGTGAAGCTGCATGACCAGCCCGTCCTCGGCCGACATGCGCGCCATCTCGGTCAGCATCTGGGCGCGGAAGAGCTCGGCCTCGCCCGCCGCAAGCCGGCCCGAGCGGGCGCGCTCGTAAAGGCTCGCCGCCTCGCTCTTCGACAGATCCGCCGTGCGCGGCGTCGCGTGGCCGTGGTCGGTCGCCGTCGCGCCCAGCTCACGGAAGGCGGCGCGGCGCGCGCGATGCGCGTCGAGATAGCCGTCCCATGTCCGGGTATCGATGCCGGAGAGTCCGGCAAACTTTTCGAGGTTCTCCGCAAAGCCCAGGAGGTCCGGATCGGTGACGGCGTCCGGCCTGTAGGTCGGCACCACTCGGCCTGCCCAGCCCGAGTTTCGGATCGCGCGGTGCCAGGCAAGATCGTCCAGCGCGCCGTCCGTCGTCGCGATCACCTCGATATTGAAGCGCTCGTAGAGCCCGTGCGGCCGGAACCCGTCCTGCCGCAGGCAGGCGGCGATCCGGTTGTAGGCGTCGTCGGCCGTCGCGGCGGAAAGCCGCTCGGTGACGCCGAACACCGTCTCCAGCGCATGCTCGATCCACAATTTCGACGGCGTGCCGGCAAAGAGGTGGAAGTGCGCCGCGAACGTCCGCCAGATCGTGCGCGGGTCGGCCTCGGCTCCCGCGCCGATGCCGAGCGCCTCGAACGGGACGCCCTGGCTCACCAGCATGCGCGTGACGTAGTGGTCCGGCGTGACGAACAAAGTCGCCGGATCGGAAAACGCCTCGTTCGTCGCCCACCAGCGCGGATCGGTATGGCCGTGCGGCGAGACGATCGGCAGGTCGGCGACCGTCTCGTAGAGCGCGCGGGCGATCCGGCGCGTGGTCTCGTCGGCGGGAAAGAGCCGGTCGGGATGCAGCATCACATCAGCCAGTTCGGCAGGAACAGGACGACCTGCGGAAAGAGGATCATTACCGCGACCAGCAGCAGGACGGCGATGGCGAGCGGGATCAGCTCGATCGAATAGTCCTTGTAGGAGCAGTTGAGGATGCCGCAGACCGCGAACATCGACACGCCGAAGGGCGGCGTCATGCCGCCGAAGGTGACGAGCGTCATCATCACCAGGCCGAAATGGACGGGATCGACGCCCGCGGCGGTGACGACCGGCACGAGGATCGGCGTCAGGAGCATGACCAGCACCGTCGCCTCGACCAGCATGCCGAGGACGAGCAGGAAGCCGGCGATGACGAAGAGCAGGATCGTCGGGTCCGACAGCGTCGTCAGCGCCACTTCGGCGATCGACTGCGGCACGCGCTCGAAGGTGATGACGTAACCGAACGTGCCGGAGAAGAGGATGATCAGCATGATCATGCCGATGTCGTTGATGCTCTTCGCCATGGCATCGACGAAACCCGCGATCGTCATCTCGCGGTGGATGAAGAAGCCGACGATCAGCGCATAGGCGACGGCGAAGGCGCCCGCCTCGGACGGCGTGAAGAAGCCGAACCGGATGCCGACGAGAAGCCAGACCGGGAACATCACCGCCCAGAAGCTCTTGCGGAATTCATGACCCACTTCGCGCAAGGTCGGCAGGCGGTCGTTGATCGGCTGGTAGTCGCGCTTGAAGGCGATCATCCAGGTCGCGACCATCAGGACGATGGTCAAAAGGATGCCCGGCACGATGCCGGCGATGAACAGCCGGCCGATCGAGACCTCGCCGAGATAGCCGTAGAGGATCAAGCCGAGGCTCGGCGGCAGGGTCGCGGTGATCAGGCCGCCGACCGAGAGGATCGCCGCCGTGAAGCCGCGGCTGTAGCCCTGCTCGATCATCGGATTGCCGAGGATGCGCGCCTGCATCGCCGCATCGGCGACGGCGGAGCCCGAAATGCCGCCCATCAGCGCGGAGAGGATGATGGTCGACTGCGCCAGTCCGCCGCGCATCCAGCCGGCGACCGTGGTGGCGAGCGCGACGAGGCGCGGCGTGATGCCGGCGCTGTTCATCAGGTTGCCGAGCAGGATGAAGAGCGGCACGGCCAGCAGCGGAAATGACTGGCTGGCGGCGACGATGCGCTGCACCGCCGTGCTTTCCGGCAGGAAGACCGAAGGCAGCAGGAAATAGCTGGAACCCGCGATGCCGATGGCGAAGGCGACCGGCATGCCGAGCACGATCAGCCCGAGCGCGGCGGCGAGGATGAGAGCGGAAATCATAGGACGCCTTCCTTGGCCTCATGGGCGGGCTCGTAGGATGCGATCAGCCCCTTCGACCAGAAGCGGCGCAGGAACGAGATCGCCAGAAGAACCGCGCCCGCCGGCAGGGCAAGCGTGACGAGGCCGTAGCTCAGGCCCGACGCGCCGAGCGTGCGCTTCCAGTTGCCGACGGAGAGTTCGACGCCGAGCCAGGCGACGAAGCCGAGGAAGACCAGCATCAGGAAAAGATTGAAGCCCGCGATCGCCCGGCGCAGCGGCACGGACAGGATGTCCGGCAACGCCGAGACGCGGATATGCTCGCCATGCTTGGCCGTCAGGTCGGCGCCGAACATGCAGGTCCAGATCAGGAAGAGCTGGGCGAACTGCGGGGCGGAGGTGACGGGCATGCCGAGCGACCGGCCAACCGCGGCTGCCAGAACGGCGACCACGGTAGCGGCGAGCATCGCAAGCGCGAACACCATCTCCACGCGGTCGTAGATTTTCCAGAATGCGGACATGCTTTTCCTCGCCGGCTGTCATCGACGCCCGCCGACGGGATGCGGGCGCATCCCGTCAACGTGCCGTGGTTTCAGGTCGGCTCAGTCGGCCGACGGCAGGTAGGGCTGCAGCGCCTCGCGCGCCTCGACGAGGCCGACTTCCTCGTAGACGCCGGCGGTCGCCTCGCGGAAGGGCGCCATGTCGACCTCGTTGAAGGTGACGCCGGCCGCTTCCATCTCGGTCTGCACTTCCGCAAGGCGTTCGACCGTCATGCGCGTCGCCTCGTCGCCGGCCGCCTTCAGCTCCTCGTCGATGATGGTGCGCATCTCCTCGGGCAGCGACTGCCACCAGGATTCGGAGGTCGCGAGGCCGGTGAAGAGCTGGATGTGGTTGGTCAGGGCGATGTTGGTCGCCACTTCGTGCAGCTTGATGCCGTAGGCGCCGGTCAACTGCGCCTCGGCGCCGTCGACGGCGCCGAGCTGCAGGGCCGAGTAGACTTCCGACCAGGCCATCGGGGCCGCCGTCGCGCCCATCGCCTCGACCGTGGCGATCCAGCTCGGGGCGTCGATGGTGCGCACGCGCACGCCTTCGAGGTCGGCGGGCTGGGTGATCTCCTTCTTGGTGATCATCTGCCGTGTGCCCTGGAACCAGTTGTAGTTCAGGAGGCGGATGGCGGAGCTTTCGGCCAGTTCCTCGACCCATTCGCCATAGACCGGCGAATCCGTGATCGCGGCATACTGCGTGTAGTCGTCGACGAGGTAGGGCGCGGCGAGGATGCCGAGCTCGGCATGGAGCGGTGCGAGGCGGCCGGCATCGACCAGCGCAGCGATCGGCGCACCGTTGCGGATCTGCTCGAGCACGTCATTGTCCTCGCCGAGCTGCGAGCTCGGATAGATGGTGACGTCGATCTTGCCTTCCGAGCGCTCCTCGATGCGCTTTTCGGCGCCCTGCATGGCGATGACCAGCGGGTCCTGCACGGTCTGCGAGGTCGAGAGGTTGAGCGAATATTCCTGCGCCGACGCGGCGCCCGCCGCGACGACGAGCGCGCCCGTCAGTCCGATGGTCTTCAACAATGCGGTCATAATCTTTCCTCCTGGTCGTTGTTTTCAGTTTTTCGGTTTAGATGCGTTTGCGAGCGTCCAGAGCCCGGCGCGCGCGCCTTCGGTGACGAAGATGGCGACGTGGTAGAGAAGCCGGCTCAGCGCTTCCGCCCAGACCGGGCGGCCCTCGCCGTCGAGCCGGTTGAACCAGACCGGCCGACCGGACTGCGCGGCCGGCGCGAAGTAGCGGGCGAACATGATGGCGGCGAGGTCTCTCGCGCGGACGGCATGCGCTTCGTCGCCGGTCGCAAGATAGAGCGCCGCCGACAATTTGCCGGCTTCGGTCAGCGGCCACAGAAGGTGCGTGTCCTCGCTCACCCACCCGTCGGCGCCGAGCGCGTCGAAGGGAACGCCCGCCATCGCGCCGGCCGAACGCAGCCCGTGACGCTCGGCGAAGGCCGTCATCGGCAGCGCGAGCTTTCGCACATCCTCTTCGCCCGACAGATCGGCGAAGCGGTGCAGCAGCCACGCCCATTCATACTGGTGCCCCGGCTCGCGCCGCTCGCCCTCGACACCGTCAAACGGCTTGAGGTCGTAGCCGACGAATTCGCGCACCGCGCCCGTCTCGGGGTCGATGAAATGTCGTCTGGCCAGCTCCAGCATCGGCCGCGCACGATCGAGCCAGACCGGCTCGCCGGTCATCTCGAACGCCTGAAGCAGCGCCTCGAACATGTGCATGTGCGGGTTCTGCGCGCGCAAATCGCCGGGCCTGGCGCCGGCCGCTGCCATCACATCGTCTTCAAAGAGCGAGCCGTCGGACGGATCGGTCAGGCGCGTGGATATGAACCGCCAGCAATCGTCGATCCGCGCCGGGTCCACGGCGTCGGGCGCTGCCTTGCGCAAGGTGACGAGCGCGAGGAGCACGAAGGACTGGTCGTAGCTGCGGCGCAGCCGCGATGCCGGCCCGGCAAGCCGGCTTCCATCGCGGGCCACGCTGAATCGATACCCGCCATCCTCGTCGCGCAGATGGCGGTCGAGGAACCCATGAACCTCCCGCGCGGCATCGAGCAGCCGCGTGTCGCCGGTCGCAAGGTGAAGATGGGCGAGCGTGAAGGCGACGCGCGCCAGGACGAGTGTCGTTTTCGGATCGCCCGCGACCGGCCGTCCCTCCATGTCGAGCCGGTCGAACACGCCGCCATGCACCGCGTCGCGCGCAAACTCCAGCCAGCGCGGCACGAAGGACGTCGCGAAGCTGCCGGCGTCGACGGCGTGGATCGGCACGACGATGCTCATGGCGTTTCCGCCCGCTGGTCGAAATAGGCCGGCAGGGCGGATATCACCGCCGGCAAATCGTCGAGGATCTGCCGCAGATGCGTGCGCATGGCGCGCTCGGCGCCGTCGGCATCGCCGTTGCGGATCGTGCCGACGACTTCCTCGTGCTGCGCCAGAAGCTGGCGCAGAGGGAATTGCTTGGCGCTCAGATGCCGCACGCGGTCCATCTGCGTCTTCAGCGGCTGCAGGATGTCCCAGCTCGCGCCCTGCCCGGCCTCCGACGCCAGCGCGCGGTGAAACCGTTCGTCGAGCTGGATGAAGCTAGCCGGATCGCCCTTTTCGACCGCCGCGCGCTGTCGGGCGATCAGGTCGTCTAGGTCGGCGAGGAAAGCGCCCTGCGCCCGTCCGGCGAGCAGCCGCACGATGTCGGCCTCGACCGCCTCGCGCACGAAGCGCGCCGACATCACGGCCGCGACGTTGATCTGGCTGACATAGGTGCCGCGCTGAGGGCGGATATCGACGAGGCTTTCTTCGGAAAGCTTGATGAAGGCCTCGCGCACCGGCTGGCGGCTGACGGCATAGCCCGCGGCGACGTCGACTTCGGACAGGCGCGTGCCGGGCATCAGGTCGCCCTTCACGATGCGTTCGCGCAACAGACGGTAGAGCCGCGGGCCGACGGCCTGGCTCCGTTCCTCGTCGCGCGCCTGCAGCGCGGATGCCTGTCGCAATGTCACGTCGAATTCCTCCCGGAAGGAGAAATGAACCATACTACCATACTAGTCAACAGCAAATCTGGATGCTATCTGCTGGCTGGGGTCGCTCAAGACGACAGGCATGCAGGAGGAGTTCATATGCGGCAGACATGGCGATGGTTCGGGCCGAAGGATCGCGTCTCGATCGACGACATGATGCAGGCCGGCGTCGAGGGCGTCGTCTCCGCGCTGCATCACGTGCCGACCGGCGCGGTCTGGACGCAGGACGAGATCGCCCGGCGCCAGGCCGAGATCGGCCGCATGAAGGACGGCGCGCCGTCGGGGCTCGCATGGGAGGTGGTCGAGAGCCTGCCCGTCTCCGAGGACATCAAGAAGCAGACCGGCGGCTGGCGCGCCCATATCGACGCCTGGCGCACCTCGCTGCGCCATCTTAACGCCGCCGGCATCGAGACGATCTGCTACAATTTCATGCCCGTCCTCGACTGGACGCGGACCGAACTCGCGCACCGGCGGCCGAACGGCGCGACCTGCATGCGCTTCGACCTGACCGATTTCGCCGCCTTCGACATCCACATCCTGCAGCGCCCCGGCGCCCGCGAGGATTTTGCCGCCGCCATCGTAGAGGATGCCGGCCGCCGCTTCGCCGCGATGTCCGACGCCGACCGCGCCACCCTTGCCGACAACATCGTCTGCGGCCTGCCGGGCGCCGCCGAGAGCTTCACGCTCGACGACATCCGCGACCATCTCGCCGGCTATGCCGCGCTCGGCGAAGCGCGCCTGCGCCAGAACCTCGTCGATTTCCTCACGGAAGTCGCGCCGCTCGCCGAAGAGCTCGGCATGCGGCTTTGCTGCCACCCCGACGATCCGCCCTTCCCGCTCCTCGGCCTGCCGCGCATCATGTCGACGGAGGCCGACTACCGGGCGATCCTCGACGCGGTCGACCTGCCGTCGAACGGCGTGACGCTCTGTTCGGGCTCGCTCGGCGCGCGGCCCGACAACGATCTTCCCGCCCTGATGGAGCGGCTCGGCGAGCGGGTGCATTTCCTGCACCTGCGCAACGTCACGCGCGAAAGCGGCGACATTTCCGGCAGCTTCTTCGAAGACGAGCATCTGGCCGGCGGCACCGACATGGTGGCGCTGATCGCTGCCGTCATCCGCGAGGAGCGCAGGCGCGAAAAAGCCGGCCGCCGCGACGTGTCGATCCCGTTCCGCCCCGACCACGGCCAGGAAATTCTCGACGATTTCCAGCGCAAGGCGCAGCCGGGCTACCCCGCCATCGGCCGCCTCAAGGGCCTTGCCGAATTGCGCGGCATTCTCACCGCCCTGTCGCATGGGCGCGAAGGCCTGCGCACATGAGCCGGCCGCGCCTAGCCTCGCTCGGCGACGTCACGGGACCGGCGCGGCTGCCCGCCTACCGGCCGGAAGCCCACGGCACCGGCATCGTGCATCTCGGCCTCGGCGCGTTCCACCGCGCGCACCAGGCCGTCGCCACCGACGATGCGCTCGAGGCGCAAGGCGGCGACTGGCGCATCTGCGCCGTCAGCCTGCGTAGCACCGCACTTGCCGAAGCGCTGTCGCCGCAGAACGGGCTCTACACGCTGATCGAGCGCGGCGTCGACGGCACCCGCGCCCGCGTCATCGGCGCGCTGTCGCAGGCGATCGCCAACGATCCGGCCGCGACCTTGGCCGCCCTTTGCGACCCCGCGATCAAGATCGTCACCCTGACCGTGACCGAAAAGGGCTATGGCATCGACCGGGCGAGCGGCGCGCACGATCCCGCCCACCCCGCCGTCGCGGCGGACCTCAAATCCCCGCAGGCCCCGTCCGGCGTGCTCGGACTTCTGACCGCAGCTCTGGGCGCGCGTCGCAAGGCCGGCGCCGCGCCCTTCACCGTCCTTTGCTGCGACAATCTCCCCGAAAACGGCGGCCTCCTGCGCGGCGGCGTCATCGGCTTTGCCCGCGCCGTCGATCCCGATCTTGCCGATTTCATCGCCGCCGAAGTCGCGTTTCCGTCCTCGATGGTCGACCGCATCACCCCCGCCGCGACCGACCGGGCGCTGGCCGACGCCGCGGATGCGACCGGCTGCACCGATCTCGCCGCTGTCGAGACCGAGGCCTTCAGCCAGTGGGTGATCGAGGACCGTTTCCCGCAAGGCCGGCCCGCCTGGGAGGCCGGCGGCGCGATCTTCGTCGCGGATGTCACGCCGTTCAAGCGCGCCAAGCTCACCATGCTCAACGGCACCCATTCGATGCTCGCCTATGCCGGCTTCCTGTCCGGCCGCGAATTCGTCCGCGACGTCATGGAAGACCGCGACCTTTCCGCCCTCGTGCGCCGGCACCTCAACGCCGCCGCCGCGGTCCTTCCCGCCCTGCCCGAACTCGAACTTCGTGACTACGCCGCGGCTCTCGAAGCGCGGTTCCGCAATCCTTCGATCGACCACGCGACCTACCAGATCGCGATGGACGGCACCGAGAAGCTGCCGCAGCGCATCTTCGCGCCCGCCCGCGCCGCGCTGGCCGCCGGCAGGCCCATCCGCCCCTTCGCCTTCGCGACCGCCGCCTGGATGCGCTACGCCCTCGGCACCAGCGATGCCGGCGCACGCTATGCGCTGCGCGATCCGCGCGAGGCCGAGATCCGCACCCGCCTCGACGGCCTGCCGCGCGACGCGAAATCCATCGCCGCTGCGCTGCACGGCCTGCCGAACTTCGTCCCGGACGAATTGGCATCCTCGCCGCAATGGCGTACCGAGATCGAGCAGGCGCTTGGCGCAATGCTGGACAAGGGCATGGCGGCAGCCATCGCAGCGGAGGCAAATTCGTGACCGCAAGGCTCTTCCTCTCGATCGGCGAGCCGATGGTGGAACTCGGCCGCGCGGGCGACGGCGACGACGATTTCTGGCGGATGGGCTTTGCCGGCGACGTCCTCAACACGCTCTGGTATGCGCGCGCCAGCCTTCCCGAGACCGGCTGGCGCACCGCGCTCCTGACCCGGCTCGGCACCGACCCGTTTTCCGCCCGCATGCGCGACTTCCTCGCCCGCAACGGCCTCGACACCGCCCATGTCGGCACCGACGAAAAGCGCAGCGTCGGGCTCTACGCGATCGACCTGTCGCCGACCGGCGAGCGCCGCTTTTCCTACTGGCGCTCCACATCCGCCGCCCGCGGGCTCGCCGACGACGCCGGAGCGCTCAGGGACGCGATCGGCGCTGCCGACGTCGTCCATTTCTCCGGCATCACGCTCGCGATCCTGCCGCCCGCCGGCCGGCAGAACCTCATAGAGGCCGCCCGTGCCGCCAAGGCGAGGGGCCGAACCGTCGTGTTCGACCCCAACATCCGCCCGGCCCTTTGGGAAGATCGAGAGACGATGCGCCGCTGGCTGCACGAAGGCATCGCGGCCGCGTCGATCGGCCTTCCGAGCTTCGACGACGATGCGGACCTTTGGGGCGACACCTCGCCCGAAGACTGCCTTCGCCGCTGGCAGGCGGCGGGCTGCGGCGAGGTCGCCGTCAAGAACGGCGGCGGCGACATCGCGGTCGGCACGCCGGATGGTCATGAAACGATAGCCGTCGAGCGCATCCGGCCCGTCGACACGACCGGCGCCGGCGACGCGTTCAACGCCGGCTACCTCGCCGCCCGGCTTGCCGAAGTCCCGCCGGCCGATGCCGTCCTCGCCGGCCATCGCCTCGCCTGCCACGTCATCGGCCAGCGCGGCGCGCTCATCCCGATGGAGAAGCTTCGGGAACTGAACTTGCGCGGCTAGGCGCTATCCGCCGAACCCGATACTGGCCCCCGCCTGCCTGAAAAGCAGTTCGGCATCGGGCGAGAAGCGGAACGTCGCGAGGAAATCCTCGACGCGGAAGGTCGGGATCGTCTGCCGGACCAGCCGCGCATAGGTCCGGGCCTCCTCGACCCGTCCCGCCAATGCCAGGCAATGCGCCGCGATCGCCAGGATGATGACATGCGCATTCGGCCGCGCCGCCGCCTTCAGCGCCCATTCCGCCGCCTCCTCGAACTGGCCGAGCCGCACATGGGCGAGCGCGCGCGAGCCCAGCATGCCGAAGAGCAGCGGATCGAACGGGCTGAGGCTGCGCGAGTGATCGGAAGACGTGATCGCCGCCGCCGGGTCGCCGGACTGCGACTGGACGAAGGACAGCGCGTAGTGGCCGAGCGCGAAGTTCGGGCTGAGATCGACCGATCGCTCCAGTTCGACAACCGCCTGGTCATGCCGGTTTCGCAGCCACAGCGCGCGCCCCATCGCCCAGTGCGCCGCCGGATCGTGATCGTCGGCCAGAAGGCTGCGCCCCGCAGCCTCGAACGCGGAATCCGTCTCCTTCTGCCGGTCGTCCCATTGCTGGAACGCATTCTGCCAATGGGTGAAGGAGAGGCCCGAATAGGCCCGCGCGAAGGTCGGGTCGATCGCGCTCGACTGCCGGAAGAATTGCTGCGCGAGGTCGTTGTCGGCCTTGGTGAAGCGGTACATGTGCCACAGGCCGCGGTGATAGGCCTCCCAGGCGTTGAGCGAGTTGGGCGGCTTCAGGATGGCGCGGTTCTTCTCCGCCGTCTCGATCTCGTTGGCGATCGACGCGACGATCATGTCGCCAATGTCGTCGAGGACGAGGAACGCGTCGTCGCGCCGGACCTCGAATTCCTCCGACCAGACGATGCGTGCCGTGCGCATCTCGACGAGTTCCACCGAAACCTCCGCCCGCTCGCCGTGCCGCCGGACGATGCCGTGCGCGAAATAGTCGACGTCGAGCCGCCGCGCGGCTTCCGCCGGCGCGACGCCCTCTTCCGACAGGGCGAAGACCGAGCCGCGCGCGATGACGAAGAGGTTCCGCAGCTTGGCGAGCCGCGTGATGATGTCATGCGTCAGCCCGTCGGCAAGCCGGCGCTCGCCGATCATCAATTCGTCCTCGGTGAACGGCATCACGGCGAGCGAGGCGCGGGCGCGCGCGATGGGAGGCTCGGCCGGTTCGGGCGCGATCTCGGCTTTTGTCGCAGGCGCGGCGGTCGCCCGGCGCAACTCACGCCATGCCCTCGCCACCGCGTCGAGGTCGACATCCTCGGCCTGGTAAAGCCGCGTCACGGCCGCGAAATGCCGCTCCGCCTCATGCGGCAACCCGCCGTCGAGCAGCGTCTTCAACAAAAGCGTCTGTGCGCGCGGATCGAACGGCGACAGCTCGACCCAGCGCTCCGCATAGGGCCGCAAATCCTGCGGGCTCTCCGTCTTCAATTCCACCAGCCGCTCCAGCATCGCCGCGTGGCAGGAACGGTAGTGACGCCGCTGCGTCGACAGCCAATGGTCGAGCTGCGGGCTGCGCGCAAGGTCGAGCCCTTCGAGGAAGTCGCCGATGAAGAGGTCGCAGAGCCCGCGCAGAGCCGCTGCGTCGAGCGTTCCCAGCCCCGCGCGCGTGGCGGCATCGACGAGCAGCACGTCGACCGTGCAATCGGCAAGGTCGAGCGCGATCATCTCGTCGCGCGCGGAAAGGCGCACGCGGCCGGGCTCGTCGAGGACGCTGCGCAGCTTGCTCAGGCACCAGCGCAATTCGCCGCGCGGATCGTTCGCGACGTCGCCGAGGAGTTCGCACAACCGGCTGCGGCTGACGGGATGGCCGGCGGCGGCGAGATAGGCGAGGAGCGCGCGCACCTTGCGTGACGGCGGCAGGTCGATCGCCGCCCCGTCGCGCGCGACCGTCAGGCGGCCGAACATGCGCAGCACCAGCGCCGCGGACGCCGGCTTTGCATGGGATTGCGAAATTTCCATGCGCGTTTCCACGCTCGTTACAACGATCCCACCCTCGCAGCGAGACTACCACTGCGGGCGACGACTGGCATCCGCCATTTGGACGGGACCGTCACGGCCCTTGATGAGGAGACGATCATGCAACGCAGCCAGACCATCCGCACCACCGCCGGCCGGGGCCGGCTCTTCGACAGCATCCTGGACACGGTCGGCGACACGCCGGTCGTGCGGATCAACAATCTTTCCGTTCCGGGCGTGACGATCTACGCCAAGAGCGAGTTCTTCAATCCCGCCGGCTCGGTCAAGGATCGCCTCGCGCTCAACATCATCGAGGATGCCGAGCGGCGCGGGCTGCTGAAGCCCGGCCAGACCGTCGTCGAGGCGACCAGCGGCAATACCGGCATCGGCCTTGCCATCGTCTGCGCTCAGAAGGGCTATCCGCTCGTCGTCACCATGGCCGACAGCTTCTCCGTCGAGCGGCGCAAGTTGATGCGGATGCTGGGCGCCAAGGTCGTCCTGACTCCGCGCGCGCTGAAGGGCTTTGGCATGTACCAGAAGGCGGTCGAGCTTGCCGAGGCGAATGGCTGGTTCCTCGCCCGCCAGTTCGAGACCGAGGCCAACGCCGCCATTCACGAGATGACGACGGCGCGCGAGATCGTCAACGATTTCGCCGGCAAGCGCCTCGATGTCTTCGTCACCGGCTACGGCACGGGCGGCACCGTCACCGGCGTCGGCCGCGTCCTGCGCCGCGAGATGCCGCAGACGCGCATCGTCTTGAGCGAGCCCGCCAACGCGCAGCTTCTCGGCAGCGGCCATGCCCAGCAGCGCGGTCGCGACGGCGCGCCGGCCGCCAGCCACCCTGCCTTCGAGCCGCACCCGATCCAGGGCTGGACGCCCGATTTCATCCCCAACGTCCTGCAGGAGGCCGTCGACAAGCATCTCTACGACGAGGTCGTCCCGATCGCCGGACCCGAGGCCATCAAATGGGCACGCGAGCTTGCCCGCCGCGAAGGCATCTTCGCCGGCATCTCCGGCGGGGCGACCTTCGCCATCGCGCGCGGCATTGCCGAGAAGGCGCCGGCCGGCTCGGTGATCCTGTGCATGCTGCCCGACACCGGCGAGCGCTACCTGTCGACACCGATGTTCGAAGGGATCGAGGAGGACATGGACGCGGAGGAACGCGCGCTCTCCATGTCGACACCCGGCTTCCAGTTCGCAGCCTGATGTCGGGAGCAAGGCGGGCCATGGACGCGCGGCGCGAGATGTCTGCAGGAACGCAGGAAGATTCCCTCGATCCGAAGGACTGGGCGGCGATGGCCGCCCTCGCCCACAGGATCGTCGACGATGGGTTCGCCCACATGGAAACCTTGCGGGAGCGTCCCGCCTGGCGGGACCTGCCGCCGGAAATTGCGGCGGTCTTCACAGGACCGCCGCCCCGCGACCCGCAGCCCTTGGGCGAAGTGCTCGAAACCGTCACCGAGACGGTGATGGCCTATCCGATGGGCAACAACCACCCGCGCTTCTGGGCCTGGTTCATGGGCGCGGGCAACATGACCGGAGCGCTCGCCGATTTCATCGCGGCCGTCCAGGCCTCCAACCTCGGCGGCGGCAAGCATGCCGCCTCCCTCGTCGACCAGCAGGTCGTCGACTGGCTGCGCCAGATGGTCGGCTTTCCCGAGACGGCCAGCGGCACGCTCGTCAGCGGCGGCTCGATCGCCAATCTCATCGGCCTCACGGTCGCCCGAAACGTCAAGGCGGGCGTCGACATCCGCGAACTGGGCGTCGGCGCCATCGAAAAGCCGCTGCGCTTCTACGGCTCCGACCAGCTCCATAGCTGCCACCGCAAGGCGGTCGAAACGCTCGGGCTCGGCAATCGCGCCCTGCGGCGCATCCCGAGCGACGCCGACTGGCGCCTCGACGTTTCCGCCCTGCGCCGGGCGATCGCGGAGGACCGCGCGGCCGGCTTCCGGCCCGCCTGCATCATCGCCAATGCCGGCTCGGTCAACACCGGCTCGATCGACGATCTGAACGCGCTCGCCGACCTCGCCGCCGAGGAAGACCTCTGGTTCCACGTCGACGGCTGCATCGGCGCGCTCATCGCCATCGCGCTGCGCCACCGCGACATCGTCGACGGCCTTGCCCGCGCGGATTCGCTCGCGCTCGACCCGCACAAATGGCTCCACGCGCCGTTCGATGTCGGCTGCTGCCTCGTGCGCGACGCCGCCGCGCATCGCAAGGCCTTCGTCACCTCGGCCGAATATCTCGCCACCTCGGAACGCGGCCTCGCCTCGGGCGCGTGGCTCTACGAACTCGGCCTCCAGACCACCCGCGGCTTTCGCGCATTGAAGGTGTGGATGGCGCTGAAGGAGCACGGCGTCGACAAGTTCGGCCGCCTGATCGACCAGAACATCGACATGGCGCACTACCTGAGCCACCTTGTGGATCGCGAGCCGATGCTCACGCTCACCGCGCCGACGGTCATCAACATCGTCTGCTTCCGCTTCGACCCCGGCGGGCTCGACGAGCAGGCACTGAAGGCGCTCAACACCGAGATCATGCTGCGGCTGCAGGAATCCGGCACCGCCGTCCTCACCGACACGACCCTCAACGGCCGCCACAGCCTGCGCGCCGCCATCTGCAACCACCGCACCCGCTACGACGATCTCGACCTCGTCGTCGGCGAGCTGGTGCGGATCGGGAGGGGCCTGTTGGCTTAGCCCTATTGCGCGGCCGCAAGTTCCGCGTCGGCGAGCAGCGAGGACGGTGCGGTCTTGCGGGCGCTTGCCAGCAATTGCCGCGTATACGCCTCCGTCGGCGCGTCGAAGATTTGCGCCGTCGGCCCCTGTTCCACGATCTTGCCTCGCTGCATCACCAGCACCCGGTCGCAAATTTCGCGCACCACGGCGAGATCGTGCGAGATGAAGAGATAGGTCAGGTCGAGCTCCGCCCTCAGCTGTTTCAGGAAGTCGAGGATTTGCGCTTGCACCGACACGTCGAGCGCCGAGGTCGGCTCGTCGAGGAGCAGGAGCTTCGGCTTCAGCGCGACGGCGCGCGCGATGCACACGCGCTGCTTCTGCCCGCCGGACAATTCGTGCGGGTAGCGGTAGCGGAAGGCCTTCGGAAGCTGCACCGTGTCGAGAAGCATCTCGACATTGGCCTCGATCTCGCGGCGCGAGAGCTTCGACTGGATGCGGAACGGCTCGGCGATTGCATCGCCGATCGTGTGCCGGCCGTTCAGCGCCGAATGCGGGTTCTGGAACACGAGTTGCATGTGCCGGCGCATCCGGCGCAGCGCCTCGCCGTTCATCGCCGTGATGTCGCTGCCGTCGAAGGCGACCGCGCCTGCCGTCGGCTCGACCAGGCGCAGCACCAGCCGCGCGATGGTCGACTTGCCCGAGCCGGATTCGCCGACGATGCCGAGCACCTCGCCCTGCGCGATCGAGAAATCGACGCCGTCGACCGCCCGCACCTCGCCGCCGGACTTGGCGGCATAGGTCTTGGCGAGTCCTTTCACTTCGAGAAGCGGCCGAGCCGGTGCGCGTTCGTCGCGCGCGGCCAGGGGCGCGTCGATCTCCGGCACGGCGGCCAGCAGGCGCTTCGTATAGTCGTGCTGCGGCGCGCGTAGAATGTCCTCGGTCGCGCCTTCTTCGACGATCTCGCCGCGGAACATGACCGCGCAGCGCTTCGCCACCGTCGCGATGGCGCCGACGTCGTGGCTGATCATGATGACGGTCAGGTTCAGCTTGGCGACCAGTTCGTTGATCAGGTCGAGCACCTGCGCCTGCACCGTCACGTCGAGCGCGGTCGTCGGCTCGTCGGCGATCAGCAGGTCCGGCTTGCCCGAAAGCGCCATAGCGATCAGCACGCGCTGGCGCATGCCGCCCGACAATTGATGCGGATACTGGTCGCAGACCCGCGCCGGATCGGGAATGCCGACCTGGTCCAGCAAGTCCTCGCTGCGCGCCCGGCGCCCGGCCGCCGACATCGAGATGCCCGTCGCCCGGTTGTGCGCGGCGATGACGTCGCCGATCTGCCGCCCGATCGAAAAGAGCGGGTTCAGATAGGTCATCGGGTCCTGGAAGATCATCGAGATCCGCACGCCGCGGATCTTCTTCCAGCCCTTGTCGCCCAGCGTCGAAAGGTCGGTGCCGTCGAAGCGGATCGACCCCTCCACCACCCGCGCCCGCTTCGGCGCGAGACCGAGGATCGAGCGCACGAGCACGGTCTTGCCGGAGCCGGATTCGCCGACGATGCCCAGCGTCTCTCCGCGCCTGACGGTGAGGTTGATGTCCTTCAGCACATGGACCGGCCCGTCGAACGTGTCGATGTCGAGCGTATAGTTCCTGATGTCCAGCAGGTTGCTCATCGCTCACGGCTCCGGGGATCGAGGATGTCGCGCAGGCCGTCGCCGAGGAGATTGAAGCCGAGCACGGTCAGGAAGATCGCGGCGCCGGGGAAGAAGGAATACCACCACCAGTCGGGCATGTAGCTGCGCGCGACCGAGATCATCGCGCCCCATTCGGGCGCGGGCGGGCGGGCGCCGAGGCCGATGAAGCCGAGGCTGGCGGCAGCCAGGATCGCCATGCCCATGTCCATGCTCATCTTGACGATGATCGGCGACCAGCAATTGGGCAGGATGTGGTGCCACATGATCCAGGGCGTGCGCGCGCCGAGCGAGCGGGCGGACTCGACGAAGAGCTCTTCCTTGACCGACAGCGTCTTCGCCTCGACGAGGCGCACATAGCCCGGCCACCAGACGATGGCGAGGGCGATGACGCAGTTGGTGATGCCGGGTCCGAGCGCGGCGACGATGGCGAGCGCGAGCGCCAGCCCCGGTACGGCGAGGAAGAGTTCGGTGAAGCGCATGATCGCTGCGCGCGTCCAGCCACCGGTGTAGCCGGCGATGATGCCGAGCGGCACGCCGATACCCGCGCCGATGCCGGTGATCAGGAGGCCGATCCACAGCGACGTGCGCGCGCCGACGATGACGCGCGAGAGGATGTCGGAGCCCATCTCGTCGGTGCCGAACCAGTGCGTCGCGCTCGGCGGCTGCAGCCGCGCGGCCATGTCGAAGCCGCCGGTCGTGTGCTCGGGATAGGGCGCAAGCCACGGTCCGAAGGCGGCGAGCGCCAGGAACAGGAGGACGAGCACGAGGCCGAGCATCGAGGAGAAGCTGCCCGCGAAGGTATGGGCATAGAGCCGCAACTGGCGGATGCGGCTTTCATGGCGCTCGCGAAAGCTCAGCCGAACCGGCGTGGTCAGGTCGCTGGTCGTCATCACGCATTCCTCAGGCGGGGGTCGATCCAGGCATAGGCGAGGTCGACGATCGTGTTGGCGACGATGAAGAAGAAGCCGATCAGGAGCGTCACGCCGATCACCGGCTTGAAGTCGGAGGCGAGCGCGGACGAGACGGCGTAGAGCCCGATGCCCGGCCAGTCGAACACGGTCTCGACCAGCACGGTCGAACCCAGCATCCAGCCGAAGCGCAGGCCGATCATGGCGAGCGTCGGCAGCATGGCGTTTTTCAGCGCGTAGAGCGCGACGATGCGGCGCGACGACAGGCCGTGCGCGCGCGCCGCGACGACGTGGTCTGAGGACAGCACCTCGATCATCTCGGCGCGGTTCACGCGCAGGATCGAGGCGAGGCAGGGGAAGGAGAGCACCACCGCCGGCAGGATGATGTGCTTGAGCGCGGTCCAGAACGTGTCGAACTGGCCGCGCAGGAGACTGTCGACGAGGAGGAGATGCGTGATCGGCTCGGGCGGCAGCGCGACCAGCGGCAGCCGCCCGGAGACCGGCAGCCAGCCCATCTTCACGGCGAACAGAAGCTGGAGCAGGATGCCGAACCAGAAGGCCGGAATGGCGACGCCCGAGATCGAGAAGATGCGCGTCACATGGTCGAACCAACTATTTCGGTAGACCGCCGAGAGCATTCCGAGCGGCACACCGACGAGGATGCCGAGCGTCATCGCCACCAGCACCAATTCGATCGTCGCGGGCGCGTAGCGCAGGAGTTCGTCGAGGACGGGCCGCGTCGTCACGATCGAGGTGCCGAGATCGCCGCGCACGAGGTCGCCCATGTAGATGACGAACTGCTCGGCCACCGGCTTGTCGAGGCCGTTCTCGACGCGGATCGTCTCGACCATGTCCTCGGTCGCGTTCGGGCCGGCGACGAGCCTTGCCGGGTCGCCCGGCGCGACATTGGTGATGAGGAAAGTCAGCGCGGCAATGCCGAGCATGGTCCCCACCAGCGCCGCCAGCTTGCGCAATGTGAAACTCAGCATCGTCTCCGTCCCTTGATGCGGGAAGCGCCCGTGGCGCTCCCCGCCGTTTCGCGTTCGCCCCGGCCTATTCCGCCTCGACCCAGAGCGGGTAGAGGTCGACCTCGCCGGTGAACCGGACCGGGCTGAACTGGAAGCCCTTCAGGTAGTCGCGGTGCGCCCAGCGGCGGTTCTGCAGCATGCCGAAGACTTCCGGCTGGTCGGCGACGATCTGCGTCTGGATCTTCGCGTAGAGGTCGGCGCGCTCGTCCCAGTTCGTGCTGGCGCGGGCGTCGTCGATCATCTGCGAGACCTCCGGATTGTCGTAGAACGCCATGGCGTAATACTGGCCCCAGGAGTTCTTGTGGTACTGGTAGGCCACCGCATCCGGGTCGGTCGAGATCGGCGTCACATAGACCGAGGTCATCGCCGGCGACGTCTCGACGCGCGAGCCGTTGGCGACCATGTTCGGCCACTGCTCCGGCTTGATCTCGACATTGATGTTGAGCGCCTTGAGGTTGTCGAGCAGCACCAGGCCAATGCGGCGCGCTTCCTCGAGGCCGGCGACGTGGACATATTCCAGCGTGATGCCGCCTTCGGGATGTTCGGACTTGGCGAGATATTCCTTCGCCTTTGCCAGGTCCTGGCGCGGAATGTCGGCGACGTCGATATGGCCGCGCATCGCGTCCGGCAGCGGGCTCGTCTGCAGCGAGGCGGCGCCGTTGTAGATCTGCACTAGCGCATCGTAGTCGAGCGCGTAGGCGATCGCCTTGCGCAGATTGATGTCGGCGGTCGGACCCTGCTGCGTGTTGAACTTGATGCCGAAGGTCGTCATGCCCTTGTGGTCCTGAATCTCGATCCCGGGCATGTTGGCGATCTGCACGTAGTCGTCGGAGGTCAGGCCCTCGACGATGTCGACCTCGCCGCGCTGGAGCGAGGCGCGCTGGGCGGACGGCTCGCGGATGATGCGGTAAATCACGCCGGCGGGACGGTTTTCGCCCTGCGGCCAGCCCTTCCAGTAGTCGGCGACGGCCTGCAGTTCATAGAGCACGTTCGGCTCCCAGCGGCCGAGCTTGAACGGGCCGGAACCGGCGGCGTGCTCGGTCAGCCAGGCCTCGCCATAGTCGCCGTCGACCTCGTTGGCCTGAACTTCGGCCGGATTGACGATGAACCACCAGGGCAGGAACGACAGAAACGGCGCATAGGGCGCATTCAGCTCGAACTTGACCGTGTAGTCGTCGACCACCGTCACGCCTTCGGGCGCCAGGAAGTCCTTGAGCATCCATGCGACGCCCTTGTTCAGCTTCAGCCCGCGCTCGAACGAGTAGCGCACCGCCTCGGCATTGACCGGGTCGCCATTGTGGAACTTCGCGTTCTCGACCAGCTTGAAGGTCCAGGTCCTGCCGTCCTCGCTGGTCTCCCAGCTCTCGGCGATCCACGGCTTGATCTCGGCCGGGTCGCCTTCATATTTCACCAGCGCGTCGTAGACCGCCTGCTGCACCATGCGCGTCGACCAGTCGTAGCGCACATGCGGATCGAGCACCGGGATCGCCTGGCGGCCGGCAAAGACGATGATCTCGCCATCCTCGGTGCGCTCGAAGGCGGATGCAGGCGAAGCCATGAAGCTGCCGGCGAGCAGCGCCGCGGCCATGGCGGATAGAATCAATTTCCTCATCATCGACAGTTCCCCTTTGTCATAGCGAAAATCATCCGGTTTCAGATCATCTGGCGCACGACGCCCGCGACGACGCGGCGCGACAGGAGCACCGGGGCGTCGACCGTGCGGCGAACCTCGTCGAGCATGGCGGCCGTGTAGCCCATGCAGTGCATGACCACGAGGTCGCAGTCCGCGACGCCCTTTGCGCCAACCGCCATGCCGCCGCCCGAGTAGGGCGAGGCGGACACGAGTGTCGGGCTGCCGGCAAACACATGGCGCTGGCCGAATTCGGCCACCTGCCGCTCCAGCGGCAGGATGACGCCCAGATTGCGGCAGGAAGCGGCCAGCGCCTCGACCGTCGAATCGACGATGCGCTGCGCCTCGACCACGAGCGTGTTCTTCAAGGGATCGATGCGGGTGCCGGTGCAAAGGAGCACGACGATGTCGAACCCCTTGCCGTCGATCTCGGCGAGCAATTCGTTGAGCCGCACTTCGGTCAGCGCCTTTGACGAGACGATCTCCTCGCCCGAGGCGAGGCGCGTGGCGAAGGAATGCTCGCCGTCCCGGGCGCGATAGGCGTCGAGGGCGGCGCCCTCCAGCCCGTCGAGCACGCCGAACTCCTCATAGGAGGGCTGCGCGTCGAGGCCCGCGGCGATCTCCGCCATCATTTCCGGCACGATGTCGGAACGCGGCGTCTGGCCGATCGTGACGAAGGCGATACGTGAAATGCGCGACATGCGGCTTGGTCCTCAGGCAATCTGATGCCGAAGCCTAGCCGTCAAAAAGTCCGCTGGACTATAGGGAACTCCCCCTAGGTGAGGGATGAAATGCCGTTCGCGGCTGCAGCATTCGCGGGCATCAGCGTGCCCTTTTCGCCGGCAGCGGTCAGGGATGGCCGGCCTGGACCACCATGCGGATGAGGGCCGCGGAGGACGTCACCTCCATCTTCGCCATGACGTGCGAGCGGTGGATTTCGACGGTCTTCGGGCTGATCCCGAGCTGGCGCGCGATGGCCTTGTTGGACAGGCCCTCGGCGGCCAGCGACATGACCTGCCGCTCGCGCGGCGTCAGCCGGTTGACGCGCTCGGCGAACTCGCCCGACATGCCCGGCAGGCTGATCGGCTGCGGCCTGTAGAGAAGCAGCCGAATCGCGCTCGAGATGATCCGTCGCGCCAGCACCACCGGCTTGCCGGTCACCTTCGCCGCCATCTCGCGGTCGGCTTCCGAAAAGCTGACCGAATTCAGGACGATGATCTCGCATTCGGCAAGGTCGAACAGCGCCCGCGCCAGCGATTCCCGGTCGCCGTCCACCGCGTGGCTGGCGGTGATACGGTAGGGGTCGAGCGCGGGGATTTCGAGTTCGTCGATCTGCTGCTCCAGCGGCTGGATCAACCCCACCGACGAGCCCTGCGCGGCCAGCGAGATGACGGCCGATTCCAGCGCCCGCTGGGCGTTGACCGTCGGGCAGGTGCTTTCGAATTCGCGGAACAGCCCGGTCGACAGGATCACGACGAGGTCGAACTCGTTCGGCCTGAAGCCGGCGACTAGGCGCGCCATGCGCTCGCCGATGCGCGGCTTGGAGACGACGATCTCGCTGTTGTCGGCGAGCCGCGTGACGATGCTCGTCTCGCCCGGACGTACCCGCAGGTCGTCGATCTCGCGCCGTGAGAGACCGTCCAGCGCGCCGAGTTCGATCGCCTCGATCGGCATGTCGAGATTGGCCAGCATTTCCCCGATGAGGTCGGCGCGCGGCGTCTGCCCGACGCTGACGAACATCACCTTTTTCGGCGATATCGTTCCCGAGCTCAAATCCTGCATGGTCACGTGACGCGAGGCTCCTTGTCCGCCGCCTGCGAACTGCTCAATTCGTGAGCAAGCGCAATCTAGGGGCAGTTCCTTATATTGTCGGCCCGCCCGCGAAGCTAGCTTCTAGCCGATTATTTGGAGGCAAGACATGATCCGTGACTTCGAGGCGGACGAGATCGATCCGCTGGCCGTGGGCGCCTGGATATTGGGAACCGGCGGCGGCGGCAGCCCCTATCTCGCGCAGCTCAACCTGAAGAAACTCTATCGTGACGGCAGGAGATGCCGGCTGATCGACCCGCTGGCGCTCGACGACAACGACGCGGTCGCGGTCGTCTCCAAGATGGGCGCGCCGCTCGTCGGCCAGGAACGCCTCGTCGATCCCGCCCATCTCGCCCGCGCCATGACGTTGATGGAAGAATATACCGGCAAGCCGTTCCGCGCCGTGATGAGCGTGGAGATCGGCGGCGGCAACGCTTTGTCGCCCTTCCTCGCCGGCGCGATGCTCGACATTCCGGTCGTCGACGCCGACGCGATGGGCCGCGCCTACCCCGAAGCGCAGATGACGTCCTTCGCCATCGGCGACCTCCAGATGTACCCGCTGACGCTGGTCGACTGCCGCGACAACGAGGCGATCGTCGCCAGGGCGGCGAGCTGGAAGTGGATGGAGCGCATCTCGCGCAAGGTCTGCACCGAAGTCGGCTCGACCTCGGCCACGTGCAAGGCGCCGCGCACCGGTCGCGAGGTCAAGGACTGGGGCGTCCTCCACACCGTCACCAAGGCGACGAGCCTCGGCCACGCCGTCCTCGACGCCCGCGCCCGCCATGCCGACCCAGTCGCCGCAGTGCTGGAGCACGAAGGCGGCGTCGAGCTCTTCAAGGGCAAGGTGACCGACGTCGACCGCACCACGACCGGCGGCTTCCTGCGCGGCGCGGCGAAGATCGAGGGCCTCGACGCCGATCGCGGCGCCAGCTTCGAATTGTCGTTCCAGAACGAGTGGGCCGTTGCCTTCCGCGATGGCCAGCCCATCGCCATGACGCCCGACCTGATCTGCCTGCTCGACACGGTGTCGGGTGAAGCGATCGGCACGGAAACCGTGCGCTACGGCCAGCGCGTCACCGCCGTCGCCCTGCCCGCGCCCGCCGTCCTGCAGACGCCGAAGGGCCTCGAACATGTCGGCCCGCGCGCCTTCGGCTACGACCTCGAATTCAAATCGGTGTTTGCATCATGAAGCGTATCGGCATTGACGTCGGCGGCACCAATACGGACGCCGTCCTCATCGACGGCGAGACCGTTCTTTCCGCCATCAAGTTCCCCACCACGTCGGACGTGATGAAGGGCGTCGTCGACGCGATCCGCCACGTCACGGCGAGCCAGCCGGCCCACGCCGCGCCGGTCGACGCGGTGATGATCGGCACGACGCATTTCACCAATGCGGTCGTCGAGCGCGCGCGGCTCGAACGCGTCGCCGCGATCCGCATCGCCATGCCGGCCGGCGCCTCGCTGCCGCCGATGGTGGACTGGCCGGACGATCTGCGCGAATCCGTCGAGCCGATGAGCTTCATGGTCGAGGGCGGCCACGAATATGACGGCCGTCCTCTCGTCCCGCTCGACCGCGACGCGGTGCGCGAGGCGGCGATGCAGATCCGCGACGCGGGCATCCAGTCGATCGGCATCACGGCGCTCTTCTCGCCGCTGACCACCGAATGCGAGGTCGAGTCGGCCGAGATCGTCCGCTCCGTCATGCCCGACGCGCGCATCACGCTGTCGCACACGCTCGGCCGGATCGGGCTTCTGGAACGCGAGAACGTCACGCTCCTCAACGCCGCCCTCCAAGGGCTCGGCCAGCGCACGGTCGGCGCCTTCGGTCAGGCGCTGAAGGAATCGGGCGTCCACGCGCCCTTCTACCTGACGCAGAACGACGGCACCGTGGTGCTGGCGGAAGTCGCGGCCGCCAACCCGGTCTACAGCTTTGCCTCCGGCCCGACCAATTCGATGCGTGGCGCGGCCTTCCTGACCGGCCTCAAGGAAGCCATGGTCGTCGATGTCGGCGGCACCACCAGCGACATCGGCTGTCTCGTCGGCGGGTTCCCGCGCGAGGCGAACAATGTCGTGGAAGTGGGCGGCGTGCGCACCCTCTTCCGCATGCCGGACCTTCTTCCGATGGCGCTGGGCGGCGGCACCATCATCGATCTCGATCGGGGCACGATCGGACCGCGCAGCGTCGGCTACCGAATCACCAGTGAAGCACTGGTATTCGGTGGCTCGACGCTGACGACCACGGACGTCGCCGTCGCCGCCGGCCTGGTCGAGATCGGCGACCGCGATCGCGTGAAGCATCTGAATGCATCGACCGTCTCGGTGCTTCTGAAGCGCATCGAGAAGATGGTCGAAGACAGCGTCGACCGCATGAAGACATCGGCCGAGGGCGTCCAGCTCATCGCGGTCGGCGGCGGCTCGTTCCTCATCCCCGAGAAGCTCGCAGGCGTCAGCGAGGTGCTGCGCGTCGAGCATGCCGGCGTCGCCAACGCGCTCGGCGCGGCGATGGCGCAGGTCTCCGGCGAGGTCGACCAGGTCTTCTCCGGCCTCTCCCGCGATGCGGCGATCGCCGAGGCCGAGAAGCTGGCGCGCGAGCGCGCGATCGAGGCCGGCGCTCAGCCGGGCACGATCACCACGCTCGACACCGAGGATATTCCGATCGCCTACCTGCCCGGCGACGCCCGCCGCGTGCGCGTGCGCGTCGTCGGCGACATCGCCTTCAACGAGAAGCGCAAGGTCGCCTGACGGGCATTATGCAAATGAGAAGGGGCGCGGAACCGGCAGGTCCCGCGCCCTTTTTTGTGATCGGATCAGCGGCCGGTCGCGCGCGCCGGCAGATCGGGCGCGAGCGTATCGCCCGCATAGGCCACGAACTGGTCGGGCCGCACCAGCACGTATTGCGCGCCGTAATCGGCCGTCTCACCTGCCGCATCGTCCGCGACGATCGCCAGCGGGATTCCCGCTTCGTCCGCCGCCGCGCGAAAACGGTCGACGCCGTCGTCGCCGCCGAGCGCCAGAAGCGTGAACCCCGATCCGAGCCGGTCATAGACGTTCCCGCCATCCGACAGGCGCCGCGGCGCCAGGTGATGGCCGGCCCGCGCCTTGAAGCTGTGACCGCCGATGGCATTCGTCGCGCCGCCCGCGCCCGCCACGATCGGCGAGCCGCGATAGTTCGGCTCGAATGCGTTGACCTCGTCGCGCGCGCCTGAGCCGCGCGCCGTCCATTCGCGCTCGAAGGCCGCCCGGTCGCATTCGGGATCATGGGATTCGAGGAAGGCGCGGTCGCTCTCGATCGCCTTTTCGATGAAATCTCTTGCGGTGGAAGCGAAGACGGGCCGGCGCTCGGCGTCGTAGGTGTCGAGCAGATTTTCGCCGCCCCAACCCTGCAGCGTCGCGGCCAACTTCCAGCCAAGGTTCCGCGCGTCCTCGAAGCCGGTGTTGATGCCGTAGCCCCCATAGGGCGGGTGGCTGTGCGCGGCATCGCCGGCGATGAACACGCGGCCCTTTCGATAGCTGTCGGCGACCGCGACGCGCAGGTCCCAGAAGCCGATATGCTCGAACTCCACGTCGAATTCCGCGCCCACCGCCCGGTGCAGATAGGCGGTGAAGTCGAAATTGTCCTTCGTCGTATCGGCCGGCACCGGCGCATGGAAGAACCATGTGTTGCCCAAATCGACGCGGCCGAAGAACTGCCAGTAGCCTTTCAGGTCCGGGTGCAGGACATTGTAGAATGACTTGCCGGGAAAGCGCTTCAGGAGTTCGTGCAGACCGGTGGAGCGGAAGACGAGAAGCACCATCAGCCTGTCATGGTCGGAACGCGTCTGCGTGATGCCGGCCATGTCGCGCACGGCCGACTTGCTGCCGTCGCAGCCGACGAGATAGTGCGCGCGGACCTTGACCGGCGTACCGCCCTCGCGCGGCACGGCGGTCACCGTCACGCCGTCCGCATCCTTTTCGATCGCCTCGCCCGAATAGCCGTAGAGCGTCTCGATAGCAGGGATTTCCGCCGCCCGCGCCCGCAGCACGTCCTCGGTCGCATATTGCGGCAGCCGCTCATTGTCGGTGAAATAATAGGGCCGCACGAGTTCGCGCTGCAGCCAGTCATAGTGGTAGTCGCCGAGAAGCGTGCCATAGGCGGTCAAGCCGCCGATGCCGTATTCCTTCGGCACGGTGCGCGCGGCGCGCAGTTCCTTTTCGGCGCCCCAGAAGTGGAAATGCTCCATCGTGCGCTGGGTCAGGTTCTGGCCCTTCGGCACGCGCTGCGGCGTCGGATACCGCTCGACGACGAGCGTGCGGATGCCGCGCTGGCCAAGCTCGATCGCCAGCCCCGTGCCGACGGGTCCGCCGCCGACGATCACCACATCCGCCTGCCGTTCCAATTCGCCCGTCATCGTCATCCGTTCATTGATTGCATGGGGTCGGCGCGATCAGATCGCGCCGGCCTCCAGATAGACATGCTTGGTTTCGAGGAAGTCGTTCAGCCCCTCGACGCCGTGGAGCCGGCCGAGGCCCGACTGGCGATAGCCGCCCGTCTCGCCTTCGGCGAAAAGTCGTCCATGGCAGTTGAGCCAGACCGTGCCGGCGCGAACGGCGCGCGACATGCGCATCGCCCGGTTGAGATCGCGCGTGAAGACGCTCGCCGCGAGGCCGTATTCGGTGGCGTTCGCCTTCTTCACCGCCTCGGCCTCCGTCTCGAAGGTCTCGATCGAGACGATCGGACCGAAGAGTTCGTCCTGCACCAGCGGCGAGGCGAGATCGTCGATCTTGAACAGCGTCGGCGTCAGGAACGCGCCCTGCGCCAGCGGCCCGTTCGGCACGCCGCCCTTCAGCACTATCTCGCCCTCGTCGCCGGCCTGTTCGATCAGGCGCGCGACGCGCTCGCGATTGCCCATGTCGATGAGCGATCCCATCTGGCTTTGCGCATCGCCGCCCGGCCCGACCTTCACGGCCGAGAACGCCGCCTTGATCCGGTCGGTAAAATCCTTCTCGATTGATTTTTCGACCAGGAACCTGGCCGCCGCGACGCAGATCTGCCCCGCCATCACCAGAGAACCGCCGGTCAATTCGCGCACCGCCTGGTCGAGATCGGCATCGGCGAACACCGTCGCTGGCGCCTTGCCGCCGAGTTCGAGCGACAGGCGCTTCAGCGTCGGCGCGGCACCCGCCATGATGCGCTTGCCGGTCGCGCTCGAGCCGGTGAAGGAGATGACGTCGATGTCGCTCGAGGCGACCAGCGCCTCGCCGACTTCGGACCCCTGCTCGTTGACGGAATTGACGACGCCCTTCGGCAGCGACGGGCAGTCGGCAAGGCAGCGCATGATCCGCGCATGGATCAGCGGCGTCTGCGGTGCGGGCTTGATGACGGTCGTGCAGCCGGCGGCGAGCGCCGGTGCCAGCGAACGCGCAAGCAGCGTCACCGGCGCGTTCCACGGCACGATGATCGCGGCGACGCCCGCCGCCTCGCGGTTCATCATCGAGAAATTGCCGGGCATGGTCTCCAGCGTGCGGCCGAGCACGGTGCGCGCGAGCCCCGCATAGTAGCGGATCTCCGAGATCGCACCCATCGTCTCGCCCAGCGCCTCGCGCCTGAGCTTGCCGTTCTCGGCGACGACCAGATCGGCGATCTCGTCCTTCGCCGCTTCCAGCCGGTCGGCGAATTCGAACAGGACCGCGGCGCGCAGGCGCGGCGAGGAGGCCCAGCCGGTCGTCTCGAAGGTCTCGCGGGCAAGCGCCGCCGCCTGGTCGGCGAGCGCCTTGGTGCCCGGCTCGTAAGAGCCAAGCACGCTGCCATCGGCGGGGTTCAGGCTGTCGCGCGCGCCCGCGCCCTTGACCCATTCGCCGCCGACATAGTTGAGCGCGGTCGTCATGCCGCATCCAGCCCGAGGAACTTGCGCGCATTGCCCTCGAAGAGCTTGGCGCGCAACTCGTCGGAGATGTCGAGTTCATCGAGGATGCGGATGGTCTCGCGGATGTACATCGGTCCGCCTTCGGGATCGAACGGCGCATCCGAGGCGAACATGACGCGATCCTCGCCGAAGAATTCGATCGCGTGCTCGATCGCCTTCGCCGAGCCGAACGAAGCCGTGTCGGCGTAGAATTCCTTGAAATAGTCGAGATGCGGGCGCTTCAGCGCCTTGCGCACTTCGGCCAGATCACGATCGGTCGTGCGCTTGCCCATCTGGTCCCACCCGGGGCCGACGCGGCCCTCGAAGAACGGGATCATGCCGCCGGCATGGTGGGTCAGCACCTTCAGCCCCTCGAACTTGTCGAAGAAGCGCGAGAAGACCATGCGCGCCATCGCGGCCGACGTCTCGTAGGGCCAGCCGAACGTCCACCAGATCTCGTATTCCGACCGGCTCTCGTTCTTGTAATCGGAAAAATTCTCGCCGCGCGCCGGGTGCAGCCAGACCGGCTTGCCGGCCTTCGCCATGTATTCGAAGAACGGCTCGTATTCCGGCAAGTCGACCGGGTTGCCGGCGATGTTGGTGAAGATCTGCATGCCGGCGGCGCCCAGATCCTCGACCGCACGGCGGCATTCGGCGACCAGCGCGTCGGGATTGTTCATCGGCGCGGTGCCGACGAAGGCCGGAAAGCGCTCGGGATATTTTTGGCAGAGCTCGGCCATCGAATCCGAGCCGATCTTCGACAGTTCGAGCGCCTTTTGCGGGCCGGCCAGCTTTTCGAGCGGCGGCGAGGCGAGCGAGAGCACCTGCTGGTAGTCCTCGCCGAACGTGTCCATGACCTCGAAGCGGCGGTCGAGATCCGTCATCATCGGCACGGCGCCGGAGCGCATGGTGATGTCGGTCATCTCGCCGATATGCGCGATCAGCGCATCGAAAAACGGCTTCGGCCAGATGTGGTTGAAAATGTCGATCTTCTTCATGGGACCTCCCTCGGCAATGGCCGGAGGATGCCTTCGCGGCGCCCATCAAGTCAACAAAAAATCTCATTCAATGAGATTTGGTCTCGTCACTTTCAACCCGGCCGCGCAACAGCGATTCCGACACGATCCGCGCCGTCGCCTTCACATCGGCCGCGATGCGCTCGATCGCCGCGCCGTCGACGAGATTGCCGGCGATGGTCACGCAGACGCTCGCGACCGGGCTGCGCCCCGCATCAAACACCGGCGCGGCGATGCCGACGACGCCCGGCGTCACCTCGCCATAGGCGACGCTGACGCCGGCCTTGCGCACCTTCTTCAACTGCTCCATCACGTCCTCGACGCTGTTGCCGAGGCCGACGGCGCGCAAATCGTCCATGGTCCGCTCGACGAGCGGCACCAAGTGCCGGCGCGGCAGGAAGGCCATGATCGAACGCGCGATCGCCCCGCGCCCCAGCGGCATCGGCCGGCCGCGCGGATAGGAAGAAAGCGGGTTCTTCGTCGACGTGTCGGAATCGACGCAGAGCAGCCGGTTGCCGTACCAGCGCACCAGAAGCGCGGTACAACTGTATTTCGATGTGAGATTCCTAAGATGCGCCGAGCCGTTGATGATCAGCCGGTCGGACTTTCGCATCAGATAGTCCATCTCGACCACTTTCGGGCCGAGTGTGAAGCCGGTGTTCGGCATGGAGGTCAGAAGCCCCGCCTCCTTCAGCGTCTTGAGATACCGGTAGAGGGTGGGCCGGCTGTAGCCCAGCTCCTCCATCAGTTCCTCCGGCGTCCATTCCAGCCGGTCCTCGCTGAAGACTTCGAGGACCGCCAGGACCTTTTCGAGACTGTTGCCTGCCGGTTTCGTCAAGACACCGCCTGTGGGCTGAGAACACGCGAGCGCCGCCAGTCGACGATCATCACGAAGACGCCGCCGATCACGCCGACGATGTCGGTGTATTCGGCGCCCGGGAAGGCGCCGGCCGGGATCAGCGCCAGGAGGCCGAACACGGCGAAAGCGGCCCGCATGACGGGCGGCAGCCTGGTCATGAAGAAGCCGGAGAGCGCCGCCGATATCAGCCAGACGCCGAGCGTCGCGGTGACGATGGCGATGGCGATGTCGACCGGCTCGCCGATCATGATCAGCGTCGGCGAATAGACGAACAGGAACGGGATGATGAAGGCGGCCCAGCCGAACTTCATCGACGCGAACCCGGTCGCCATCGCGGACGCGCGGGCGATGCCGGCGGCGGCGAAGGCGGCGATGGCGATCGGCGGCGTGATCATCGACATCATGCCGAGATAGAGGATGAACAGATGCGCCGCAATCGGGTTGATGCCGACCTCGATCAGCGCCGGCGCGACGAGGGCTGCGAGCAGCACGTAGACGCCCAGCGTCGGCAGGCCCATGCCCAGCACGATGCAGATCACCGCCGAAAGCAGGAGCAGCACGAGCTTGTTGCCGCCGCCGAGTTGGACCAGCGCGTAGGTCAGGTTGAACGACAGGCCGGTGACGTTGAGAATGCCGATGACGATGCCGGCCGCGGCCGAAATCAGGATGATCTCAACGACGTTCTTGCCCGTCAGCGGGATCGTCTCCCACAATTCGCGCAGGCTCGGACGCTTCGACTGGTAGCCGAAGACGAGCGACGTCGCGATGACGACGAGGCACGAGACGAGCGCGGCGCGCTCCGGTTGCCAGTTGAGCGCGAAGAGGCCGTAGATCAGCACGGCGAAGCCGAGAATGAAATGCCAGCCGCCGCGCACGATCTTCCGGTCGGGGATATCCGACTCCTTGACGCTCGAAATGCCGAGGCGGGCGGCGTCGAGGTCGGCCTGGATGAACAGCGCCGTATAGTAGAGCAGCGACGGAACGATCGCCGCGACGACGACCTCGGCATAGGACATCTGCAGGAATTCGGCCATCAGGAAAGCCGCCGCGCCCATGACGGGCGGCATCATCTGGCCGCCGGTCGAAGCCACCGCCTCGATGGCGCCGGCCTTGTGCGCCGGATAGCCGTCGCGCTTGATCATCGGGATGGTGACGATGCCGGTGGCGACCACGTTGGCGACGGCCGAGCCCGAGATCGAGCCGAACAGCGCCGAGGCGACGACCGCGATCTTCATCGAGCCGCCGCGGAACCGGCCCATGCCCAGAAGCGCGGCGTCGGTGAAGAATTTCGAGCCGCCGGTGGCGGCGAGGAGGTTGCCGAACAGGATGAAGGTGACGACGACGGTCGCCGCGATCGACAGCGGCAGGCCAAGAATGCCGTTGGAATCGAGCGCCATGTAGCCGGCGAGCCGCTCCCAGTCCTGCGGACGGCCGGCGAGGCGGCCGGGGAAGAGATCGCCGAACAGCCCGTAGAACAGGAAGACCGCGATGATGATGACGAGCGCCCAGCCGGCGGCGCGGCGCACGGCTTCGAGCAGCAGCAGGATGATGATGATGCCGGGCACATAGGCCTGCGGCGGGCCGGAGAAGATCAGGTTGACGATCGCCGAATAGTTCCAGGTCACATAGGCGAGCGCGGCGAAGGAGAGCACGGCCGCGATGCAGTCATACCAGGGCACGACCGTCCGCTCGGTGTCGCGCCGCGCCGGCAGCATCAGGAAGGCGATCGGCAGCGCCAGCGCCAAGATCGCGCTCATGAATTGCTGCGGATAGAAGGCGATGCCCATGGCGCGGGGCAGGGCGAGCGCCCAGGCGATGGCGAGCCCCGTCAGGCAGACGGCGAGGAAGCCGCTCAGCGGTCGCCAGACGGCTTCGGGCAGGCCGCCGGGCGAACGGCTCTCGATTGCAGAATTCATCACGCACACTCTGGTCGGTGGATCGGTCGGCCCCGCCGCAACGGGGCATTTCGTGGCCGGGCGCCGCTCATGCGACGCCCGAGCCGATGGCGGTCATTCCTTCCAGATGCCGACTTCCTTGTAGAAGCGGATCGCGCCCGGATGGAATTCCGACGCGCCGGTGTCGCTCGCCATGTCGGCCGGATCGAAAGCGTTGAAGGGCGGGAAGGTCTGCGCCATCGCTTCCTTGCTCTCGTAGATCGCCTTGGTCATCTGGTAGACCGTCTCCTCGTCCACGCCGGCATGGGTGAAGATCACCTGCGGATAGGCGAAATAGGTCGACGTCTCCTCGACGCCCGGAGCGTTCGGGCCCGGCTCCATCGTGGCGAAGAAGCCGACCGGCCAATGTTCGCGGATGGTCGCGAGGTTCTCCTCGTTCTCCTCAATCGGCAGCGCGCGCAGGCCGCCCACGGCCGCATCCGCCTCACGCACCTTGCCGGCGCCATGAGCGAAGATGAAGCCGACCGCGTCGCCGGCGATGAAGGCGTCGGCGCCGCCGACCACGCTCGGCACCTGCACCGGCTGCATGTCGGCCCGGGTCATGCCCGCCGTCGCGTACATCGCGTCGAGCTGCGGCAGGATGGTGTTCTGCGCCGTGTAGCCGTCGACCATCGGCTGGCCGCGCAGATCCTCGATCGAGCGGATGTCGCTGTCGGCGCGCACGAAGATCGCCTCGACCAGCGGCATGACGTGGCCGACGATGCGCAGGTCCGCATTGACCGAGCCCTCGAACCATGCCTTGCCTTCCAGCGCGTAGTTCACTTCCTGAAGGTTGGCGGCGCCGAACTCGATGCCGCCCGAGGCGACGAAGGGAATGTACTGGTTCGGGCTCGTCGCCGGCTGGATCGTCGCGTTGATGCCGGCCTGGTTGGCGGCGTTGGCGACGGCCGTGCCGATATTGTGGAAGATCGAACCGGGGTTCGACGTGGCGATGCCGACGGCCTGCGCCGAGGCCTGGCCGCCGGTGACGAGAGCGGCCGCAATGACGGCCGAGGCGAGAACGTATTTCATCGGTTTCCTCCGGTTTGTGCCTCCGTACCGCCACCTCAAGACGATACAAAATCCCATAAAGAGAGATTTTGTGCGATTATGCACTTGCGTTTGCGCGGATGACAAGGCCATTTTTACCATGGGGCAAGACAGGCTGCGGCAATGACGGAATCACGCGTTTCGTCGTTGCCGCTCCTTCCCCGCGCAATCTGGAGCAGACGAAAGGGTGGAGACGATGGACGGTCACGAACGCGCTGTCGAGGCGAAAACGGGCGCCGAGAGCCTGCTTCTGGGGCTGAAGGCGAGCGGCATCGAATATCTCTTCGCCAATGCCGGCACCGACTTCCCGCCGATCATCGAAGCCTTCGCGACGCTCGACCCGCAATCCGTCCCCGTTCCCGTCACCGTGCCGCACGAGACCGCGAGCGTCGGCATGGCGCATGGCTACTACCTCGTCACCGGCCGCATGCAGGCGACGATGGTCCACGTCAATGTCGGCCTTGCCAATTCGGTCATGGGCGTCATCAACGCGGCGAGCGACAACATCCCGGTTATGGTCCTGTCCGGCCGCACGCCGATCACCGAGCGCGGCCGCAAGGGCGCGCGCATGACGCCGATCCAGTACGGGCAGGAGATGTACGACCAGTCCTCGCTCGTCGCCGACAGCGTCAAGTTCCACTACGAGATGCGCTATCCCGAACAGGGCGAAATCCTCGCCCAGCGCGCCGCCGTGCTGGCGCGGTCCGAGCCCTGCGGCCCCGTCTATGTCAGCCTGCCGCGCGAACCGCTCACCGAGCGCGTTCCCGAAACCGTCGGCCGCGCGACCTCCGCGCAGGCCGTCTCCACCCGCGCCTTTCCCGATCCCGATGCCATCGCCGAGGCCGCCGGCTGGCTCGCGGCCGCTCAGCATCCGGTCGTCCTTTGCCAGCGCGGCGATACGGACGGCCGCGTCGGTGCGGCCCTCGCGCGCCTCGCCGCCGATTTCGCGGTCGGCGTGTGCGAACCCTTCTCGATCCGCAACGTCATGGCGAGCGCCGACCCGATGTTCCTCGGCAACGACCCGAAGGCCGCGCTCGAAGGTGCCGACTTCGTCCTCGTCGTCGACAGCGGCGTGCCGTGGATCGAGGCCGTCCACCGGCCCGATGCTGCCGTGAAGATCGTCCAGATGGGCGCCGATCCGCAATTCGAGCGCATGCCGATCCGCGGCTACCAGGCCGACCTCGCCATCACCTCCGACCCCGCCGCCGGGATCGAGGCGTTGCACGAGGCGCTCGCCGGCCGACAGGTCGACACCGCCGCTCGACGCGAAGCGATCGCCGAGCGCTCCGCGCAGCGCCGGCGCGCCGGCGCGGACGCCATCGAGGCCGGCAAAGCGTCGCCGATGGGCGCCGAATGGCTGTCGAAATGCGTTTCCGACATTCTCGGCGACGAGGGCGTCGTCTTTTCCGAACTCGGCATCGTGCCCGCCGCCATCGACGCCAAAGGCCCCAACCGCGTCTTCTGCAATCCGCATTCGGGCGGCCTCGGCTGGGCGCTTCCCGCCGCGCTCGGCGCGCAGCTCGCCGACCGCGACCGCCTCGTCGTCGCCTGCGTCGGCGACGGCTCCTACATGTTCGCCAACCCGACCGCCTGCCACCAGATCGCCGAAGCGCTCGACCTGCCGCTTTTGACCATCGTCAAGAACAACGGCATGTGGAACGCGGTGCGCCGCTCCGTCGTCAACGCCTATCCGCAGGGTGCGGCCGCCAAGGCCAACCGCATGCCGCTGACCTCGCTGGAACCTGCGCCCGACTACACGATGCTCGCCGCCGCCAACCGCGCCCATGTCGAGCGCGTCGAGCAAGGCGCGGACCTTCCCGCCGCGCTCCAGCGCGCGCTGAAGGTCATCCGCGAGGAGAAGCGGCAGGCGATGATCGAGGTGCGCGTGGCGATTTCGGATCGCTACTGATCGCGTCTATCCTGCCGCAAACCGGAGGAGGAACCGCAATGACCATCATCATCACCGGACAGGATCTAACGCTCACGGACATCCGCGCCGTCGCGCAGGGCGCGAAAGTGGCGCTGACCGACGATCCCGCGATCCTCGCCCGCATCGAGAAGTCGCGCGCCGTCATCGCCGGCGGGGTCGAGCGCGGCGAGCAGATCTACGGCGTGACGACGCTCTTCGGCGGCATGGCCGACCAGTATGTCGGGCCGGACCTTCTCGCCGACGTCCAGCGCATCGCGGTGTGGCAGCACAAGAGCACGACCGGCCCGCGCCTTCCCGCAGAAGACGTGCGCGCGGCGATGCTTCTGCGCGCCAATTCCTTCGTGAAGGGCGCGTCGGGCGTGCGCCGCGAGATCATCGAGCGCTACCTCGCCTTCCTCAACGCCGGCGCGCATCCGCATGTCCACCAGCGCGGATCCATCGGCGCGTCGGGCGACCTCGTTCCGCTGTCCTATATCGGCGGCGCCGTGATCGGGCTCGATCCCGCCTTCCTCGTCGATCTCGACGGCGAGACGCTCGACGCGCATTCGGCGCTTTCCCGCATCGGCCTCGAGCCGCTGACCCTCCAGCCGAAGGAGGGCCTCGCGCTCAACAACGGCACCGGCGCCTGCACCGGGGTCGCCGCCAACGCGACGGCGCGCGCACTCGACCTCGCCTCGCTCGCGCTCGGCATCCACGCGCTCTACGCGCAGGCCATGCTGTCCACCGACCAGAGCTTCGATCCGTTCATCCACGCGATGAAGCCGCATCCCGGACAGATCTGGGTGGCAAAGCAGATGGGCCGTCTCGTCGCCGGCTCGAAGGTCATCCGCTCGGAAGCGGCGGGCGGGCGCAGCCACCGCATGGGAAAGCTCATCCAGGACCGCTATTCGCTGCGCTGCCTGCCGCAATATCTCGGCCCCGTCGTCGACGGCATCGCCACTGCCGCACGCCAGATCGAGACCGAGGCGAACTGCGCCAACGACAATCCGCTGATCGACCCCGACACCGGCGAAATCTTCCACACCGGCAATTTCCTCGCCCAATATACCGGCGTCGCGATGGACGGCCTGCGCTACCATGTCGGCCTCATCGCCAAGCATATCGACGCGCAGATCGCACTCCTGATGACGCCGGAATTCTCCTACGGCCTCAACCCCTCCCTCGTCGGCAACATGGAGGCCGGAATCAATGTCGGCCTGAAGTCGCTGCAGATCGGCGGCAATTCGATGATGCCGCTGATGAGCTTCTACGGCCAGTCGATCGTCGACCGCTTCCCGACCCATGCCGAGCAGTTCAACCAGAACGTCAACAGCCAGGCGATGAACTCGGCCAACCTCGCCCGCGAGACCATCGACGTGCTGGAGCATTATCTCGCCGCCGCGCTGATGATCGGCGTCCAGGCGGTCGAGCTTCGCGCGAAACTCGTCGCCGACAGCTATGACGCGCGCGAAATCCTCTCCGAGGCGACGGTGCCGCTCTACATGGCGGCGCGTCAGGCCGCGAGCGGCGCGCCCGACGCCGCCCGTCCGCTCCATTTCGACGATCTCGACGGCTTCATCCAGCCCAAGGTCGAGGGCATCCTCGCCGATATCGCGGCGGGCGGCGCGACCATGCGCGCGGTGGGCGACGTCCGCGCCGCCTGGGCCGATCTCTGATCCCCTGAACCAGAGTTCGCGGCCACGCGCATTCAAAGTTGACACAGACAGTCAACAATTATAGCTGGACGTGATTGATCGTCCTACCCAGCCACCCGGCAAGGCACGCGGCGAATTTTTTGCTCGAGTGTATTTTTCCGGGGGACGGGATGAAGGCGCGTTTGATCGCGGCCGCAGGCGCGGCATTGGTATTGGGCACGGGCGCACAGGCGCAGGACACGACGGTTCTCGAAACGCTCGTCGTCGAAGGCGGCGACGCGCAGCAGAGCGGCGGTCCGAAGGGCGAGACGATCGCGCAGGACTCGTCCTCGGCGACGAAGACCGGCACGCCGATCATCGAGACGCCGCGCTCGGTCAACGTCATCACCGAACAGCGCATCGCCGACCAGGGCATGCAGTCCGTCCAGGACGCGCTGTTGTACACCCCCGGCGTCTTCGGCGCGACCTTCGGCTATGACACGCGCGGCGACTGGTCGTATGTGCGCGGCGTCTCGCCGGTCCAGTACCGCGACGGGCTGCAGGAGATCTTCGGCTTCTACAACAATGTGCGCCCGCACCCTTACGCGCTGGAGCGCGTCGACATCGTCAAGGGCCCGGCCTCCACGCTCTACGGCCAGAGCTCCATCGGCGGCATCGTCAACCTGACCAGCAAGATGCCCGAGGCCGAGACGAGCCGCGAGGCCTTCGTCGAATACGGCACGCACGACCGCAAGCAGGTCGGCGTCGACATGACCGGCGCGCTCGATGCGAACGGGGAGTTCCTCTACCGCTTCGTCGGCGCGTTCCGCGATTCCGACACGCAGGTCGACTATGTCGACGACAATTCCTACCTCTTCGCACCGTCCTTCACCTGGGCGCCGAGCGACGACACCAGCCTGACCGTCCTCTTCAACGCGCAGCGCAATGAATCCGGCACGTCGACGCAGTTCCTGCCCTGGCAGGGCACCATCTTCCCGGCGCCGAACGGCCAGATCGACGACAGCGTCTTCCTCTCCGAACCCGGCTTCGACCGCTACGACACCGAGCAGAAGGCCGTCACCGCGATCTTCGACCACCGCTTCAACGACGTCTGGTCGATGAGCGCCCGCGCGCGCTATTCGGATAGCAATGCCGACTACCGCTCGATGTACCCGTCCTTCCCGCCGACCATCAATCCGGACGGGCGCACCATCAACCGCGTCGTCTACGTCTCGGCGGCCGACGTCGAGGCCTTCACCGGCGACGTGCGCTTCAACGCCAACGCCTTCACCGGCGCGCTGGAGCACAAGGTCGCCTTCGGCGTCGACCAGCAATATGTCAATCTGGGCAATGCGAGCTATTTCGGCGCGGCATCGCCCATCGATCTCTACGAGCCGGTCTATGGCAACCTGCCCTTCGTGCCGGGCCTTTCGCCGCGCACCGTCACCAACACGCGCCAGACCGGCTTCTATTTGAGCGACCAGGTCCGCTACGACAACTGGTTCGTCTCGGGCGGACTGCGCTACGACATCGCCCGCAACGGCGCCGGCCGGACGGACAACGTCCTGTCGAAGGATGTCGGCCTCCTCTACGCCTTCGACAACGGCATTGCGCCCTACGTGTCCTATTCGGAATCCTTCCTGCCGACCGCCGGCTTGGATGCGTCCGGCAACGCGTTCCGCCCGCTCAGCGGCCACCAGGTCGAGGCCGGCATCAAGTACCAGCCGGTCGGCTCCGCCTCGATCTTCACCGCATCCGTCTTCCATATCGAGGAGAACGGCCGTCTCGTCGGCGATCCCAACAATCCGGGCCGGCAGGCGCAGCTCGGCGACGTGACGATCCGGGGCTTCGAACTCGAAGCGCAGACGGTGATCAACTCCGAGTTCGAGCTTCTCGCCGGCTATTCCTATCTGGACACGCAGAAGTCGGACGGCTTCCGCCTCGCCAGCGTCCCGACGCATCAGGCGAGCGCGTGGGGCACCTGGCGTCCCGGCGGCGAGTGGGAGGGCTTCAAGCTCGGCGCGGGCGTGCGCTATGTCGGCACCAGCTTCGACGGCGTCGACAGGATCGAGACGCCCGACTACGTGCTCGCAGACGCCATGATCGGCTACGAGGCCGAAACCTGGGACGTCACGCTCAACGCGCGCAACCTGTTCGACAAGAAGCACGTCACCACCTGCCTTGCGCGCGGCGACTGCTTCTACGGCGAGCGCCGCACCGTCGCCCTCAAGCTCACCTCGAAGTTCTAGGGGCAGGCATGGGCGTCGCGCTCGACAGGAGCCAAGCCGAGACCGCGTTCATCGACGCGGTCCGCACGGCCATGCCGGGCATCGACGCCGCGCTTTCCGCCACACCTTCGGACTGGCTCGGCGCCGGCGACGACCGCAACACAATCGCCCGCCTCCATGGCGAGATCGCCGCCGGCCATGCGCCGGCCGGCGCCGCCTATCATGCGGTGCGAAGCTGGTCGATGCTGGTCTGGCAGCCCGCCATGGCCGGCATCATGGGCGTCCACGGCCACAACCTCGCGCTTCCCGTCGACCGCATGGGCCAACGCGTCACTGAGGGCGGCGTCTACGGCTTCCGCCTGCCCGCCGGCCAGAGCCTGCGCACCGACCTTGCCGAGATGATCGAGCTGACGGCGACCCGCATCCGCGCGATCGCCGATCGTCTCTACGCCGAACTCTGCGCGATCGCGCCGGTCAAGGAGAAGATCGCCTACCGGCTTCTGGCCGACCGCATTCTCGGCACGCTCGTGCACCTCCACGCGCATGAGCCCCACCTCGACGTCTGCGCCCATGCCGGCCGCTGGCTCGACGCCGCCGGCCTTTCGGGCATGAGCGCGCTTGCCGATGTGCGCCTGACGAGCGGCGCGCTCCATCCCGTCCTCGACCGCAAGCAGTGCTGCCTCCACTATCTGTGCGAGCCCGGCGCGCTTTGCCAATCCTGCCCGAAACAGCCCCGCGCGCTCCGCATGGAGCGGATGCAGGCCTATTGGAGCGCCCATGCTTGACCTCTTCGACATCGAGATGCGCCACGGCGCGCGCACCGTTCTCGCCGTGCCCGAACTTGCCATCTCCGGCAGCGCCTTCACCGCGATCATCGGCCACAACGGCTCCGGCAAGTCGACGTTGATGAGCCTGATGGCGCGCCAGCAGAAGCCGACCTCGGGCCGGCTGATCCTGGACGGTGCCGATCTTCACGGCCTCTCGCAGCGCGATCTCGCCCGCCGCCTCGCCTTCCTGCCGCAGCAGCTTGCCGACGTGCCCGGCCTCGACGTACGCGAACTGGTCGGCCTCGGCCGCTATGCCTGGCGCGGCGCGCTCGGAATCTGGAAGGACGAGGACCGGCAGGCCGTCGAGGACGCGCTTTCGGCTACCGACTTGACCTCCTTCGCCGCGCGCATGGTCGACCAGCTTTCCGGCGGCGAGCGCCAGCGGGCATGGATCGCGATGCTGATCGCGCAGCAATCGCCGCTGCTGCTCCTCGACGAACCCACCTCCGCGCTCGACCTCGTCCACCAATACGGCGTCATGTCGCTCCTGCGCGGGCTGAACCGTTCGGCCGGGCGCGGCGTCGTCGTCGTCCTCCACGACGTCAACCTCGCCGCGCGCTTTGCCGACCGCGTCATCGCACTGAAGGATGGCCGCATCGCCTTCGACGGCCCGCCGGCCGAACTCATGTCGGGCGGGCTCCTGAGCGAACTCTACGGCATCGACATCCGGCTCCTGCCGCATCCCGACGACGCCCATCCGATCGCGATCGTGGCCTGACGATGCAAAGCATCTCCCGCCGCGCCGTCCTCGCGGGCCTCCTTGCCGTGGCGACGCCCGCCTTCGCGCAGACGACCATCACCGACAGCCGCGGCGCGCAGACCTTCGACGCGATCCCGCAGCGCGTGATCGCGCTTTCTTGGGCGGTCGTCGAACAGCTCGTCGAACTCGACGTTCCGCTTCTCGCCGTCGCCGACCCCGAGGGCTACGGGCTCTGGGTCGTCCAGCCCGCGCTCGAGCCCGGCGTCGAGAATGTCGGCCGCCGCAACGAGCCAAATGTCGAGCGCATCGCCGAACTGAAGCCCGATCTCATCGTCATCTCCGACGACCAAGGTGAACTCGCCCCCGTTCTCGAACGCATCGCGCCGGTCGTCCATTTCACGCTCTTCAGCCTGGACCACGACAATGCCGCGGCCACACGCACCAGCTATCTGGAACTCGCCCGCCTGTTCAACCGCGAGGAGCTGGCCCGCGAGCGCCTCGCCGGCCTCGACGCGCACCTCGCCGCGCTGCGCGGCAAGGTCGAGCGCCATTTCGGGCCTGACCTTCCCAAGGTCACCGCGATCAGCCTGATGGACCAGGCGCGGGTGCGCGTCCATGGCGGCAATTCGACCTCCGAAGCCGCTCTCCTCGCTCTCGGCCTCGACCCCGCCTTCCCGCAACCCGCGACCACATGGGGCTTCGTGCAAAAGCGCGTCGAACAGCTCGGCACGCTCGAGGACGGCATCATCCTCAACATCGAGCCCTTCCCCGACGCCGAACTTCTCTTCGCCTCGCCGCTCTGGAACGCGATGCCCTTCGTGCGCGCCGGCCGCTTCGCGCGCGTCAAGCCGAGCTGGACGTTCGGCGGCGCGTTCTCCATCGGCTATCTCGCGGAGGCCTTCACCGAAGCGCTTTTGACCATCGAGCCATGACGACGCGCATCGCCCTTTGCCTCATCGCGCTTCTCGCCGCCACGCTCATCCATCTCGGCGTTTCGAGCCCGCTGCCGCTCGCGCAGAAATGGGCGCTGGCGACCGGCCTCGATCCCGATCTCTTCGAGGAAGTCCGCTTCTACCATTCCGTCCTGCCGCGCCTTGCCATGGCGCTTCTCGCCGGCGCGGCGCTCGGCCTTTCCGGCGCGATCATGCAGGAGGCGACGCAGAACCGGCTCGCCTCGCCGATGACGCTCGGCGTCTCGGCCGGCGCCCGTGTCGGCTTTTATGCCGCGACCGTCTTCGTGCCCGGCCTTGCCGCCGCCTACGGCGAATGGTTCGCGCTTGCCGGCGCATCGGCGACCATGGTGCTGGTGCTCGCCATCGCCGGGCGGCAGGGCATCGGCGGCCTGCCGATCGTGCTCGCCGGCATGGCGCTCAATCTCCTGCTCTCCGCCGTCGCCGTCGCACTCATCATCATGAACGAGTTCTACGTCCGCCACCTCTTCGTCTGGGGCGCAGGCGACCTCACCCAGATCGACTGGCAGGGCGTCTCCTGGCTCTGGCCGCGCCTTCTCGCCGCGCTGCCCTTTGCGCTGCTCCTCGCCCGGCCGCTGACCCTTCTGCGGCTCGGCGAGCAAGGCGCCTCGGCGCGGGGCGTGCCGATCGTGCAGGTCCTCGGGCTGGCGCTCCTCGTCGCGCTCTGGCTGACCGCGACCGTCGTCGCCATCGTCGGCGTCATCGGCTTCATCGGCCTCATCGCCCCCAACATCGCGCGCATGGCCGGTGCACGCTCCACGCTCGACCGGCTCGCGACCAGCATCGCGCTCGGCGCCGCATTGATGGTCGGCACCGACGCGATCGCGCTCTACGGCTCCAACTTCACCGCCGACATGATCCCGAGCGGCGCCACCGCCGCCCTCGTCGGCGCGCCGGCGCTGATCTGGCTCGCCGCCCGGCAGATGAAGGCGCGCGATCACCTCCGCTTCTTCCTGCCCAAGGGCCGCGACCGCATGTCGGTTCCCGCGCTCTGCCTCCTCGCGCTCGTCGCGGCCGGCCTCCTCGCCGCCTCCTTCGCCGTCGCGGTCACCGGCGAAGGCTGGCGCGTCGAATGGCCGAGCGAACTCGTCTTCGCCCTTCGCTGGCCGCGCATCGCCGCCTCCGCCGCCGCCGGCATCGCCATGGCCATCGCCGGCGTCGTCCTCCAGCGCCTCATCCGCAACCCGCTCGCCAGCCCGGACATCATGGGCATGACTTCCGGCGCCACGCTCGCCCTCGTCGCCAGCGCCATCCTCGCCGGCGGCTCGATCCACGAATCGGGGCCCGGCATCGCCATTCTCGGCAGCGCCGCGGTCCTCGGCCTGCTCATCCTCTTCGGCCGCCGCACCGATTATGCGCCCGGCATCATGGCGCTTGCCGGCATCTCGCTCGCCGCGCTCCTCGACGCCATCGTCCAGTTCGCCATCGCCGGCGGCGGCGAGCAGGCCTTCGCCATCATCGGCTGGATGTCGGGCTCGACCTATCGCGTGCAGGCCGACCAGGCGATGCTTCTCGCGCTCGGCGCCGTCACCTTCCTCGTCCTCGGCCTCATCGCCCGCCGGCCGCTGACGCTGATCATCGCCGGCGACGCGCTGGCCGGCTCGCGCGGCCTTTCCGTCCCCGCCGCCCGGCTCGGCATGCTGGTGTTTTCGGCCACGGTCACGGCCGCCGTCACCTCCGTCATGGGCCCGATCTCCTTCGTCGGCCTCATCTCGCCGCATCTGGCCTCGCTTCTCGGCGCACGGCGGGCAGCCCACCAGCTCTTCGCCGCCGCCTTGATCGGCATGTCGCTGCTGACCGTCTCGGACTGGCTCGGCCGTTCCGTGCTCTACCCTGCGCAGCTTCCGGCCGGCACTGTCGCCGCCATCATCGGCGGCAGCTATTTCATCCTGCTTCTCGCCCGCCGCCCGCGCTGACGCGATAAAACAAGTGTGATCCGGCGCGTGCAACATGCGCCGCTCCGCATCGTTGGGGTTGCGACCACGTAGCAACGGGAGCACGCTCATGTCCAATCTCACAACCCGCCTTCTCGCCTCGACCGTCCTCGCGGTCGGGCTCATCGCCGGTCCCGCCGCCTTCGCGCAGGATGGCGCCGGCCCGGTCGAGACCGCCGAACCCAACGCGCCGGACCAGGAACCCGCCTTCCCCGAGCAGACCCGCGCCGACCAGCCGGCGGAGATGCCTGAGGTCGAGGTCCAGACCATCGCCGAGGGCCTGCCGCATCTGTGGGCGATGGAGTTCCTGCCGGACGGGCGCATGCTCGTCACCGCCAAGGACGGCGCGATGCACATCGTCACGCCCGAAGGCGAGGTCGGCGCCGAAATCGCCGGCGTGCCGGAAGTCGCCGCAGCCGGCCAGGGCGGTCTCCTCGACGTGATCCTCGCGCCCGATTTCGAGGAATCCAACCGCATCTTCTTCTCCTTCTCCGAACCGCGCGATGACGGCAACGGCACCTCGGTCGCCTCCGCGACGCTGGTCACAGACGAGGAAAACGGCGGCGCGCTCGAGGATGTCGAGGTCATCTTCCAGCAGATGCCGAGCTATGACGGCGACATGCATTTCGGCTCGCGCCTCGAGATCACCGACGACAACGCGCTCTACATCACCGTCGGCGAGCGCTCGGACGAGCCGATCCGCGACCAAGCGCAGGATCTGGAAAGCGGGCTCGGCAAGATCTTCCGCGTCACGCTCGACGGCGAGCCCTTCGAGGGCAATCCCTTCATCGACGAGGAGGGCGCACAGCCGGAAATCTACAGCTACGGCCACCGCAACCTGCAGTCGGCCACGCTCGACGGCGAAGGGCGCCTGTGGACCGTCGAGCACGGCCCGAAGGGCGGCGACGAGCTGAACATGCCGGAGGCCGGCCTCAATTACGGCTGGCCGACCATCACCTACGGCGTCGCCTATAGCGGCGCGCCGGTCGGCGAGGGCGTCACCCAGATGGATGGCATGGAACAGCCCGTCTACTACTGGGACCCGGTCATCGGCCCGTCCGGCATGGACGTCTACGAGGGCGCTGAATTCCCCGAATGGGAAGGCGCGATCCTCATCGGCGGTCTCGTCACTCAGGGCCTCGTCATCCTCCAACTGGAAGGCGACCAGGTCGCGAGCGAAGCGCGCATTCCGCTCGAAGCGCGCATCCGCGACGTTCGCGTCGGCCCCGACGGCGCAATCTATGCCGTCACCGAGGATCGCGACAGCGGCGCCTCGACCATCCTGCGCGTCGCCGGAGCGGCCGACTGACCTCCGCACGCATGACGATCTCAAAGGCGGCCTCCGGGCCGCCTTTTTCATGGATTGGAACGGGCAGGGCTCCCGTCGCGTTTCGTTACGTAAAGGAGCCGAACCATGTTTGAATCCTTCGAATGGTCCTTCGTGACAATCCTCGCCCCGCTCGTTCTCGCCGCCGCCATCGCCTATGCGCTCCTGACCCGCCGCAAGCTCTCCCGCAGCGAGCGCGACGCGCAGGTGCGCGGCACCCGCGAGCAGTATCGCGACGAGACCGACGACCGTCCTTAGAACGATTCCAACTTGATCAAATCAGTCAGGTTTGCATTGACAAGCGGCGGGTGAATGCTTTTGTAAGAGGCGTGGCCGCTTGTCGGCCGCGAGGCGAAGTCCGGGCCTTGAACCCGGGTGGACTGCCCCGACATCCCCGGCGATCCCGTCGGCGGACGGTCGCGGCTCCCCCGATCCGGACGCGCCAGTCAGGATCAGGGTCGCATTCGCAATGCTTGTCTGTAGCTGCAACGTCATCACGCTCAAGGAAATCGAGGCGGCCATCGTCTCGCTTCTGGACGCCGATCCGTGGCAGCTCATCGTGCCGGCCAAGGTCTATCATTCGCTCCAGCAGCGCGGTCGCTGCTGCGGTTGCTTCCCGAACGTCGTCGAGACGATCATCCGTGTCACCGAGGAATATCATCGGCGATCGGTAGACAGCGGCGACGAGGTCGTTACATATCTGGATCGCGTGCGCGGTCTGCGCGATCAATTCGGGAGCATGAGCCATGAAGGGCGAACCAAGGATCATCGAGCGGCTTAACGAAGCCCTCTTTCTGGAACTCGGCGCGGTAAACCAGTACTGGCTGCACTACCGGCTCCTCGACGACTGGGGCTACGGCAAGCTCGCCAAGAAGGAGCGCGCCGAATCCATCGAGGAAATGCACCACGCCGACAGGATCATCGAGCGCATCATCTTCCTCGAAGGCCACCCGAACCTGCAGAAGGTCGGCGCCTTGCGCATCGGCCAGAACGTCAAGGAAGTGCTCGAGGCCGACCTCGCCGGCGAATACGACGCCCGCACCTCCTACAAGAAGTCGCGCGAAATCTGCCAGGAAATGGGCGACTACGTCACCATGAAGCTGTTCGAGGAACTGCTGGCCGACGAAGAAGGCCATATCGACTTCCTCGAAACCCAGCTCGATCTGCTCAAGCAGCTCGGCGACGAGAAATACGGCCAGCTCAACGCCGAGCCGGCGAACGACGCCGAATAGGCAAGTTTCTGATTTTTTTGGACATTGGGCGGTCCGATCGGGCCGCCCAATGTCTTTGTTTATAGTGGATTCGGCCGGTTCGCGCTAAGCGCTCCCGCAATCATTTGACTGTCGGTCGATGGCAGCATGGCGGGGGAGTTCAGACCATCACCTATCTTCAGCCCCTTCTCGACTATCTCGCCACCTTGAACGCGTTCCAGTGGCTCGGCCTCATCGCCGCCTTGGCCGCCGTCGTCTGGTCGATCTGGTGGGCCTACCAGCCCGATAGCTGATCGCGCCCGTCTCACGCCATGGTGAGGAATCGCGCCGTCTTCGTGCGTTGACGCTCTGCCGGACGCCATGCTCAATCGACCGCAATTGAACCTGGCCGATGATGGGAGTGCCCGGTGATGAACCGACTTTTCGCCGCCGCGACATGTCTCGCGGCCCTTTCCGTTCTGCCTGCCGTCGCGGCCGACCCGGACCCGAAGAACTGGGACGCCGTCATCGAGGCCGCACGCGGCCAGACCGTCTATTTCAACGCCTGGGGCGGCTCGCCCAACATCAATTCCTACATCGAGTGGACGGCCGGCGAGCTTGAAAAGCGCTACAGCGTCGAACTCGTCCATGTGAAGCTCGACGACACCGCCAATGCGGTCGCGACGGTGGTCGCGGAAAAGGCGGCCGGCCGCGACGATGACGGCACGATCGACCTGATCTGGATCAATGGCGAGAACTTCGCCTCGATGAAGGAGCAGTCGCTCCTGTTCGCCCCCGGCTGGGCGGAGGACCTGCCCAACTGGCGCTTCGTCGACTTCGAGACGCAGACGACCATCCGCACCGATTTCACCGTTCCCGTCGAGGGGCTGGAAAGCCCGTGGGGCATGACCAAGCTCGTCTTCTTCCACGACGAGGCCAACACGCCAACCGACACCCTGCCCCAATCGGCCGACGAACTCCTGCAATGGGCGCGCCAGCATCCGGGCCGCTTCTCCTACCCGCAGCCGCCGGACTTCATCGGCTCGTCCTTCGTCAAGCAGGTTCTTTCGGAGAAGGTCGCCGACCGCGCCGTCCTGCTCGATCCCGTCGACGAGGCGAGCTTCGATGCGGTCGCCGCGCCCGTCTTCGAATATCTCGATGAGCTTCATCCGCTGATGTGGCGGCAGGGCCGCGCCTATCCGCAGAACTATCCGGCCATGAAGCAGCTTCTCGCCGATAACGAGGTCGACATCATCTTCGCCTTCAATCCCGCCGAAGCGTCCTCCGCCATCGCCAACGGCGAACTGCCGGACACCGTGCGCTCCTTCACCTTTCCGGGCGGCACGCTCGCCAATACGCATTTCGTGTCGATCCCCTATAATTCGTCGGCAAAGGAAGCCGCGCTCGTCACCGCCGATTTCCTGATTTCGCCCGAAGCGCAGGCCCGCAAGCAGGACCCGACCGTCTGGGGCGACCCGACCGTTCTCGCGATGAACAAGCTCGACGCCGACGACCGCGCCCGCTTCGATGCGCTCGATCTCGGCATCGCGACGCTTGCGCCGGACGAACTCGGTCCCGCGCTCGACGAGCCGCATCCAAGCTGGATGGACCGGATCGAGGACGAGTGGCGCCGGCGCTACGGCGTCGCCAATTGATCCAGCCGCGAGACGGCGTCGCGCGCATCGCGCGGCTCGGCCCGCCGCTCACGGTCGCGATCCTCGCGGGGCCGATCCTCGCGGGGCTTGCCGGCACCATCCTGCCCGCCTTCGGCTATCTCCCGGCGCTGGGCGGCGCGCGGCTGACGACCGACGCCTTCGCGACCCTTTTCGCCATGCCGGGCATCGCCCGCTCCGCGACGCTGAGCCTGACGACCGGCCTCGTCTCGTCCGGCATCTCGCTCCTCCTCGTCATGCTCTTCGTCGCCGGCTGGGCCGGCACGCGCTCCTTTTCGCGCGTCCAGTCGATGATCTCGCCGCTCCTGTCGGTTCCGCACGCGGCCGCCGCCTTCGGCTTCGCCTTCCTGATCGCGCCTTCCGGCCTTCTCGCGCGGCTCGTCTCGCCCGGCCTCACCGGCTGGACGCGCCCGCCAGACCTCCTCGTCCTCAACGACCCGGCCGGGCTGGCGCTCATCGCCGGCCTCGTGGTCAAGGAAGTGCCGTTCCTGCTGCTCGTCACGCTCGCCGCCCTACCGCAAATCCGCCTCACCGAGACCCGCGCGCTCGCCGCCGCGCTCGGCTATGGGCGTATCGCCGGCTTTCTCTATCTCGCCTGGCCGGCCATCTACCGGCAGATCCGGCTCGCCGTCTTCGCCGTCGTCGCCTTCGCCGCCTCCGTCGTCGACGTCGCCATCATCCTCGGCCCCAACATCCCGGCGACGCTTGCCGTCCGCCTCGTCGGCTGGATGAACGATCAGAACCTGTCGATGCGCTTCGTCGCCGCCGCCGGCGCGCTGCTGCAACTCGTCGTCGTGCTCACGGCGCTTGGCCTCTGGATCGTCGTCGAACGCGCCTTCGCGCGCCTGCGTGAAGCGCTTTGCGCACGCGGAACGCGCCTGCGCCGCGATGCCGGCCTTCGCCACGCCTCCCTCGGCCTGATGACGCTCTCGGGAGGCATCGTCCTTGCCGGCCTCGTCGCGCTCGGCCTCTGGTCCGTCGCCGGCCTCTGGCCCTTTCCGCAACCCCTGCCCTCCACCTTCATGCTCCAGCCCTGGATGGAGACGCTGCCGCGCGTCGCAGGGCCGCTGGCGACGACGCTCGCCGCCGCGACGCTCTCGACACTCATCGCCATCCTTCTGACCCTGCTCTGTCTCCTGCGCGAGCGCGATACCGGCCGCACCGGCGGGCGCAAGGCACTCGCCTTCATCTACCTGCCGCTGATCGTGCCGCAGGTCGCCTTCCTGTTCGGCCTGCAATTCCTGTTCCTGTCGGTCGGCTTCGTCGCCAGTTTTTCCGGGCTGGTGCTCGCGCACCTCATCTTCGTCCTGCCCTATGTCTTCCTGTCGCTCTCCGACCCCTGGCGCGCCTTCGACCGGCGCTATGAGGCCGTCGCGGCCGGCCTCGGCAAGCGCCGCTGGCGCACGCTCCTCGCCATCCGCCTGCCGATGCTCGCGCGCCCGATCCTCACCGCCGCCGCCGTCGGCTTCGCGGTCTCGGTCGGGCAGTACCTGCCGACGCTGCTCATCGGCGCCGGGCGCCTGCCCACCATCACCACCGAGGCCGTCGCGCTCGCCTCGGGCGGTGCGCGGCGCACGATCGGCATCTACGCCTTCCTGCAGATGCTCCTGCCCGCGATCGGCTTCGCCATTGCGATTGCCCTCCCCGCCCTGCTATTTCGCCATCGCCGCGCCATGCAGAGTTGAGGAACGGACATGAACGGGCTGACGCTCGACGCCATCACGATCGCGCTCGGCCAGCGTCCCCTGCTGGCGATTTCCGCGCGCGTCGCGCCCGGCGAGACGCTGACCGTCATGGGCGCTTCCGGTTCCGGCAAATCGACGCTCCTCGCCTATATCGGCGGTTTCCTCGCGGCTGAATTCTCGGCCTCCGGCCGCGTTTATTCCGGCGATGCCGAGATCACGAGCCTTCCCGCCGAGGACCGTCACGCCGGCCTCCTCTTCCAGGACCCGCTCCTCTTCCCGCACATGTCCGTCGCCGGCAACGTCGCCTTCGCTTTGCCGGCGAACATCAAGGGCCGCGCCGCCCGCCTCGAACAGGCCGCAGCCGCGCTCGCCGATGTCGGCCTCGCCGATTATGGCGACGGTGATCCGGCGACGCTCTCCGGCGGGCAGAAGGCGCGCGTCGCGCTCGCCCGCACGCTCGTGTCCGAGCCGCGCATGATGCTGCTCGACGAGCCCTTCTCGAAGCTCGATGCCGGCTTGCGCGCGCAGATCCGCGACCTCGTCTTCGCCAAGGCCCGCGCGGCGATGTTGCCCGTCATCCTGGTCACGCATGACGAGGCCGATGCGCGTGCCGCCGGCGGGCCGGTCGTCACCATCGGCGAGGACGCATGAGCCTGCCGCGCCTGCCCGTCAGCGAGGTCCTGGACGAACTCTCCGCCGCGCTTTCGACCGCCGGAAAGGCCGTGCTCGTCGCCCCGCCCGGCGCCGGTAAGACGACGCTCGTCCCGCTCCACCTCCTGCAATCGGGCTTCGCCCGCACCGGCCGCATCCTCCTCCTCGAACCGCGCCGCCTCGCCGCCCGCGCCGCCGCGCGGCGCATGGCGAGCCTTATCGGCGAGGAGGTCGGCGGCACGGTCGGCTATGCGATGCGCATGGATTCGAAGTCCGGCCCGAAGACCCGCATCCTCGTCGTTACCGAGGGCATCCTCGCCCGCATGATCCTCGACGATCCCGAGCTTTCCGGCATTTCCGCGGTCCTCTTCGACGAATTCCACGAGCGCTCGCTCGACGGCGATTTCGGCCTTGCGCTGGCGCTCGACGTCGCCGGCGCGCTGCGTCCGGACCTGAAGCTCCTCGTCATGTCCGCCACGATCGACGGCGCGCGCGTCGCATCGCTTCTTGGCGACGCGCCCGTCATCACCAGCGAAGGCCGCAGCTTTCCCGTCGAGATCCACCACCGCGACCGGCCGTCCACCGTCCCGATCGAGGACGCGATTGCGGACGCCATCCGCGCGGCAATGGCTGAGGAGACCGGCAGCATCCTCGCCTTCCTCCCCGGCCAGCGCGAGATCGAGCGCACTGCCGAAAGGCTCGAAGGCCGTATCGCCGCCGATTGCGACATCATCGCGCTTTACGGCGGGCTCGTCGGCAAGGCGCAGGACGAGGCGATTCGCCCGCCCGCGCCCGGCCGGCGCAAGATCGTGCTCGCCACCTCCATCGCCGAAACCTCGATCACCATCGACGGCGTGCGCATCGTCATCGATTCCGGCCTCTCACGCGTGCCGAAATTCGAGCCCGCGACCGGCCTGACGCGGCTCGAGACCGTGCGCGCCTCGCGCGCCTCGGCCGACCAGCGCGCGGGCCGTGCCGGCCGCACCGAACCCGGCATCGCGATCCGGCTCTGGCGTGCCGAGCAGACCGCATCGCTCGCGCCCTTCTCGACGCCCGAAATCCTTGAGGCCGACCTATCCGGCCTTCTCCTCGACGCCGCCGCCTTCGGCGTCACCGATCCCGCCACCCTCGCCTTCCTCGACCCGCCGCCCGCGCCCGCCCTCGCCGAGGCCCGGACCCTCCTCGCCAGCCTCGGCGCGCTCGACGCGGAGGGCCGGCTGACCGACGCCGGCAACCGCATGCGCAAGCTGGCGCTCCCCATCCGCCTCGCCCACATGGTCGCCGAAGCCCCCGACCCCCGCCTCGCCGCCCGCCTCGCCGTCCTTTTGACCGAACGCGGCCTCGGCGGCACCAGCATCGACCTCGAAACGCGCCTGCGCCGCTTTGCCGGCGAAAAAGGCCAGCGCGCGGATGCGGCGCGGGAACTGGCGAAACGGCTGGGGTCTTCCCCGACGAGACCAGACACCGCCCTCTCCCCCGGCGCCACCCTCCTCCTCGCCTACCCCGACCGCGTCGCCAAAGCCCGCGGCGCGCACGGCCATTTCGTCCTCGCCAACGGCCGCGGCGGCACCATCGACGCGTCCGATTCCCTCGCATCCGCCCCCTTCCTCGTCGTCGCCGATCTTCAGGGGCGCGCCCAGAACGCCCGCATCGCCTCGGCGGTCGCCATCACCGAGGACGACATCCGCTCCGCCCTTTCCGACCGCATCGAAATCGCCCGCGAAACCCAGTTCGACGCCGCCAGGGGATCAGTCCGCGTGCGCGAGACCGAGCGCCTCGGCGCCATCGTGCTGGCCGAGCGCCAGTTGCCCGCGCCGAAAGGCGCCGATGCCAACCGCGCGATCCTCGACGCGATCCGCCAGCACGGCATCGCCATCCTGCCTTGGGACAAGTCGACCGAGACCCTGCGCGCCCGCCTCGGCTGGCTCCATCGCGGCCTTGGCGATCCGTGGCCGGATGTCGGCGACGGATCGCTTCTCGCCCGTCTCGACGACTGGCTCCTCCCCTTCCTCACCGGCGAGGCGAACCTTGCCCGCCTTCCCGGCTCGGCCCTTCACAACGGCCTGATGTCGCTCGTCCCCTACGAACTCCACCGCAAGCTCGAAGCCCTCGCGCCGACGCATTACGACGCGCCGTCCGGCAGCCGCTTGCCGATCCGCTACGACGCCGACTGGCCGGTTCTGGCGATCCGCGTGCAGGAACTCTTTGGCCTCGACGCCCATCCCTCGATCGCCAGCGGCACCGTGCCGATGACGCTCGAACTCCTGTCACCGGCCCACCGGCCGATCCAGACGACGCGGGACCTGCCCGGCTTCTGGCGCGGCTCGTGGGCCGACGTGCGCGCGGACATGCGCGGCCGCTACCCGAAGCATGTCTGGCCGGAACACCCGCTCGAAGCGCAGGCAACCGCCCGCGCCAAGCCGCGCGGCACGTAGCCATGCGACATGAGCGCCCTTGGCGTTTTCTCCCGCGCGCCGCATAACGTCTCCATGGTCGAAGAACTGCGCGCGCCGGACCCCCGGCACCTCCATCACATCCGCCTCAACACCCTGATCCGGCTGCGCTGGCTCGCCGTCGTCGGGCAGAGCGCTGCCGTGCTCGTCGTCGCCTTCTGGCTGGAATTTCCCGTCCAGGTCTCGCTCTGCTTTGCGCTGATCGGCTGCTCGGCCTGGCTGAACCTGCTCCTCGCCTTCCGCTATCCCGCCACCCACCGCCTGCCGCCGCTCGCCGCGCTGGCGATCCTCACCTTCGACGCGCTGCAGCTCGGCGGGCTTCTCTACATGACCGGCGGGCTGACCAATCCCTTCGCGCTCCTGATGACGGCGCCGGTCATCATCTCGGCGACCTCGCTGCCGCTGCGCTGGACGGCGATGCTCGGCGCGCTGGTCATCGCCATGGCGACGGGCCTCGCCTTCTTCCACCACCCGCTGCCCTGGTTTCCGGGCACCGAACTCACCATGCCGATCATCTATGTGGCCGGGATCTGGATGGCGATCGTCTCCTGCCTCGCCTTCACCGCCTTCTACGCCTATCGCGTGGCCGAGGAGGCGCGGCTCCTCGCCACCGCGCTCGCCGCCACCGAGCTCGTCCTCCAGCGCGAGCAGCACCTCTCCGCCCTCGACGGGCTCGCCGCCGCCGCCGCGCACGAACTCGGCACCCCGCTCGCCACCATCGCCCTCGTCGCCAAGGAGATGGAGCGCGCGCTCGGCAAGGACCCGCGCTATGGCGAGGACGTCACGCTCCTGCGCTCGCAGAGCGAACGCTGCCGTGCGATCCTGAAGCAGCTCACCAGCCTCTCCTCGCAGGGCGAGGCGCACATGGCGCGCCTGCCCTTCACATCGTTGATCGAGGAGGTGACCGCGCCGCACCGCGACTTCGGCATCGCGATCGAATTCAAGCCGCAGGACTGCAAGGGCCCCGAGCCGATCGGCCGGCGCAATCCCGGCGTCATCTACGGCCTCGGCAATCTGGTCGAAAACGCCGTCGACTTCGCCCGCGAGACCGTCTCGATCACCTGGAGCTGGGACATGCACACCGTCTCGCTCGAAATCCTCGACGACGGCGAGGGCTTTCCCGCCGAAATCCTCGACCGGATCGGCGAGCCCTACATGTCGAAGCGCTCCGCCGCCGTTTCGGCTGGCGGCGGGCTCGGACTCGGGCTTTTCATCGCCAAGACGCTGCTCGAGCGCTCGGGCGCCACGGTGCGCTTCGGCAATGCGGCGACGCCCGGCCAGGGCGCCATCGTCCGCGTCAACTGGCCGCGTGCGATTCTCGATGCAAACGCCGCGAAAACCGCCTTCGACGAGCCGGAAACGTTGGAAAAGGCGGCGGTTCTGCCTAAATAGAGGCGGAAAACGGGACATTTGAAGATGATCGAAGACGACGCCACCATCGACCATGCCGCTCCTGACGATCTTGGCGCAGACCCCACGCTGCTCCTAGTCGACGACGACAAGCCCTTCCTGACGCGCCTTGCCCGCGCGATGGAAAGCCGCGGCTTCACCGTCGACACGGCCGAAAGCGTCGAGGAAGCGGTCGGCAAGGTCCGCGCCGCCCCGCCCGCCTATGCCGTGGTCGACATGCGCCTCGGCGACGGCAACGGGCTCGACGTCGTCTCGGCCATCCGCGACAAGCGCGACGATTGCCGCACCATCATCCTCACCGGCTACGGCAACATCGCGACGGCCGTCAACGCGGTGAAGCTCGGCGCGGTCGACTACCTCTCCAAGCCCGCCGATGCCGACGACGTCTACGCCGCGCTCACCCGCCAGACGGGCGAAAAGGCCGCGCCGCCGGAAAACCCGATGTCCGCCGACCGCGTGCGCTGGGAGCACATCCAGCGCGTCTACGAAATGTGCGACCGCAACGTCTCGGAGACGGCGCGACGGCTGAACATGCACCGCCGGACGCTGCAGCGGATTTTGGCGAAGCGCGCGCCGCGGTAGGGCGGGAAGTAGTCCGGAAGCGTCTCTGTCGCCATCGCTGTCGAGGCCTGGATTCCTGTGACAAGCACAGGAATGACGGCACGTCAGATTGCGCGTCCTCTCCAGTTTCGATCGGTTGCAGGCAAGCCACCACCCTCTCCACCGTCATTCCTGTGCTTGTCACAGGAATCCAGGCCTCGACATCTCAACCGCGCATCCACCGACAATCTCAACGATGCGCATCCACCGACAATCTCAACGATGCGCACCCACCGACAGCCTCAGCACTCGTCCTTCGGCTCCAACAGCGGCACCGGCACTCCGGCGATCTCCGCCGCCGTGATCCGCGCCGCCGCCGCCCGTGCGATCCGCAGCGTCAGCGACTTGCGCAAGGGTGCCGACAGCCGGTGCTCCGGCGCCTCGCGCATGATCTCCGCGCCATAGCCGTCCGACAGGATGAAGCCGCACTCGTCCGGAAAGATGTCCGCCGGCACGCCCGGATGCGTAGCGAAGTAGAGGCGGTCCGCGTGCAGGCGGTATTCCGGCCACTTCCGGTCGACGCGGAAATCCTCGATCGAGGTCTTGATCTCGACGATCCAGATTTCGCCCTTCGCCGTCACCGCGACGAGGTCGGCCCGCCGCCCGGTCGGCAGGCAAAGCTCCGGCAGCACCGCCGCGCCCATCTGCGCGAAGAGCCGCTGCACCCCGCGCCGCACGAGCAGTGCGCGGTCGGACTGGCGACCGTCGGCGAGCGGGTTCATCGGGACTGGAGAAATGATCGGCATTTTGCGATTTTCGCAGGATTCGACCATTCCGCAAAGGTTTTCGCGAGGAACGGCGTCCGAATTGTTGCGCTTTTGCCGCAGCGCCGCAGGCAATGCGTTCGCAACCGCCGGTTCAACCGTTTTGATCTTGGCAGACCATGTCCGACGCGAATAAATCGTGACCGATTAAAGGCCGGCTTGCGGCCCCGGGATCGGCTCGTCGATGAATTCGCTGAAATTCGCAGTCGCCTTGACAGTTCTCGCCGGCCTCGGCCTTGCCGGCTGCTCCACCGATCTCGGCGGTCGCACCTTCGCCAACAATTACGCGTCCGTGCGCGATGCCGGCTATCAGGTTCCGGCCGTGCCGCTGTCGAAGCTGCCGCGCCAGTACCAGCGCCAGATCGTCAAATACGAGACCGACGAGAAGCCGGGCACGATCATCGTCGACACCAGCGCCAAGCATCTCCACCTCGTCCTCGAGGACGGCAAGGCGATGCGCTACGGCATCGGCGTCGGCCGCGAGGGCTTCGAGTGGAAGGGCACGGCGCGCATCGCGATGAAGCGCGAATGGCCGCGCTGGACGCCGCCTTCCGCCATGATCCAGCGCCAGCCGGAACTCGCCAAATGGCGCGGCGGCCAGCCAGGCGGCCTCGACAATCCGCTCGGCGCCCGCGCCCTCTACCTCTTCAATTCCGGCGGCGACACCGGCTACCGCCTGCACGGCACGCCCGAATGGGCGTCGATCGGCCACGCCATGTCGTCCGGCTGCATCCGCCTGATCAACCAGGACATCATCGATCTCTACGACCGCGCTGAAAACGGCGCCAAGGTCATCGTGCTTTAGGCGAACCGTCCAGGCAACAGGACACCGCCAACAAAAAGCCGGGCTGAAAAGCCCGGCTTTTTTCGATTCTTCCGTCACTCGCGGCGGCGTCATTCCGGCCGACGAGCGCAGCGAGGAAGAGCCGGAACCCACTCCGTGACCTTCATCCTCACGGAATGGGTCCCGGATACGCGACCGGCGCTGCGCGCCGTTCCCGTTCCGGGATGACCCTTTCGGCGTTAAACCACCTGCTCCACCTGCTGCACTTCAGGCACGAAATGGCGCAGCAAATTCTGGATGCCGTGCTTCAGCGTCGCCGTGGAGGACGGGCAGCCGGCGCAGGCGCCCTTCATGTGCAGGAAGACGGTGCCGTTCTCGTAGCCGCGGAAGGTGATGTCGCCGCCGTCCTGCGCCACGGCCGGGCGCACGCGGGTGTCGAGCAGTTCCTTGATGGTGACGACGATCTCTTCGTCGGCCGCGTCGTAGAATTCCTCGCCCTCGGCAGCCTCGTCGGCGCGCGCCTGCGAGCCCGTCGCCATGACCGGCTGGCCGGACATGAAGTGCTCCATGATCGTGCCGAGGATGGCGGGCTTCAGGTGCTGCCAGTCGGCGCCGTCCTTGGAAACGGTGATGAAATCATAGCCGAAGAAGACGCCGGTGACGCCCGGCACGTCGAACAGCCGACCGGCCAGCGGCGAGGCCTCGCCGGCGCTGGCGGCATCGCGGAAATCGGCGGTGCCCTCTTCGAGCACCACCTTGCCCGGCAGGAATTTCAGGGTCGCCGGATTGGGTGTGGCTTCCGTCTGGATGAACATGACCGGGTCTCCGCTATCGCGTAATTCTGGAATTGTTCTAAAAATAGAGGTTCACACAGGCGATTGCAACATCGTCTGCACTGGCAAATTTTGCGGCGCAGGGTAGTGCAAGGTCGGGCTTGGGACGAGTCGAAAACGGCTGATTTCGAGAACCGGAGCGGAGCGTACATCAGTACGTGAGCACCGGAAGCGCAGAACGCTGCCGTTTGCAGGCCGTCCCGGGCCCGAGATTGCGCTACGCTATGGCTTCGATATCTTCGTCGGAAAGTGAACTCGGGACGACCGTGACGGGGATCGGGAAGGCCGCGCCCTTGCCGGCGATCGAGGCGACCAGCGGGCCCGGTCCTTCCTTGGCGTTGGAGGCCGCCAACACGAGGATGGCGATGTCCTGGTCTTCCTCGATCAACGCATGAATCTCGTCCGCCGCCTTGCCTTCGCGGGTGACGAGTTCGGGCTCGAGCCCGAGGTCCTGGCGCACCTTGTTCGCCTGAAGGTCGAGGGCGGAGCTTGCGGTCGCCTGCGCCTCCTCGCGCATGATCTGCTCAACGCCGAGCCAGTGCTGCACCTCGCCGGGCTCGATCACGAAGAGCAGCAGCAGCGCCCCGCCGGTCGTCTGCGCGCGCCGCGCGGCATAGGCGATCGCCCGTTCGCATTCGGGCGTGTCGTCGACGATCGCCAGGAACTTGCGGCGGTGGCCGGCTTCGCGGCTGAGGCGTTTGGATACCATGTCGGCTCCCGATTTGAGTCGCGTGCAATCTGCCAGCCGGCTGCACGACCGGCAAGCTGGATGCGTCAGCTATCGAGAAAGCCGATGATCCTGCGCACATCCTTCATCGTCGCCTCGGCGAGCGCGCCGGCCCGTTCGCCGCCGTCGCGCAGGACGCTATCGACATAGGCGCGGTCGTCGGAAATGCGGCGCATCTCGGCCGAGATGGGCGCGAGCTTTTCCACCGCCAGGTCGGCCAGAGCCGGCTTGAAGGCCGAGAATTGCTGGCCCGCGAAATCGGCGACCACCGTCTCGCGCGTCGTGCCCGCAAGCGCGGCATAGATGCCGACGAGGTTTTCGGCTTCCGGCCGGCCCTTCAGCCCCTCGACTTCCGACGGCAGCGCATCCGGGTCGGTCTTGGCCTTGCGGATCTTCTTCGAGATCGTGTCGGCGTCGTCGGTCAGGTTGATGCGCGAGAGGTCCGACGGGTCGGATTTCGACATCTTCTTGGTGCCGTCGCGAAGGCTCATGACGCGTGTCGCCGGTCCCTCGATCAGCGGCTCCGTCAGCGGGAAAAAGCCGTTGACCTTCTCGTCGCCGCTCATCATCTCGACGCCGACGCCCAGATCGGCGATCCGGGCGGAAAAGTCGTTGTTGAACTTGGTCGCGATGTCGCGCGTCAGTTCCAGATGCTGCTTCTGGTCGTCGCCGACGGGCACGTGCGTCGCGCGGTAGACGAGAATGTCAGCCGCCATCAGGCTCGGATAGGCGAGAAGGCCGAGCGAGGCGTTCTCGCGGTCCTTGCCGGCCTTGTCCTTGAACTGCGTCATGCGGTTCATCCAGCCGATGCGCGCGACGCAGTTGAACACCCAGGCGAGTTCGGCATGCTGCATCACCCGGCTCTGGTTGAAGACGATGTGCTTCTTCGGGTCGATGCCCGAGGCGAGGAACGCGGCGGTGATCGAACGGGTCTGTTCGGCAAGGTCGGCATGAACGAGCTGCGCCGTGATCGAGTGCATGTCGACCACGCAGTAGATGCAGTCATGGCTCTCCTGCAGCGCGACGAATTTCGTCAGCGCGCCGAGATAGTTGCCGAGATGGAGATTGCCGGTCGGCTGGACGCCGGAAAAGACAAGAGGCTTGAAGTCGGTCATGGATTTTCCAAGGCTGGTGGAGGGCCGATCTGGCAGGAAAGAACTCAGGCGGGCTGATAGCCCGACGTCACTCCGGGTTCAAGGTGTCGGGCGTCTTCGGCCCGCGCCGCACAGCGCGCTTGACCGTGGCGATGTCGGCGCCGCCGGTGGCAAAGGCGAGCGCGAAATAAAGCACCCCGCCACCACCGCACAGCGCGCCCAGCGCCAGCACCTGTTCGGCGAGCGAGGACGAAGGTTGCAGCCAGGGCGACAGCCAGTCGGCGGCGAACCAGAGCGCGACGCCCATGACCAGCGCCGACGCGACGAGGCGCGGCAGGCGCTTCACCAGCGTCCGGTCGGTGCCCCAATGCCCGCGTTTGACGAGCATTCCGAGAAGCAGCGCGGCGTTGATCCAGGCCGAGACGGCGGAGGCCACCGCGATGCCCGGCGCGCCCATGCGCGGCAACAGATAAAGCGCCAGCGAAATGTTGGTCACCACCGAGATCGCGGCGAAGATCATCGGCGTGCGGGTGTCCTCGCGGGCGAAGAAGCCCGGCCGGAACGCCTGGATCAGCACGTATGCCGGCAGCCCCAGCCCGAAGATGGCGAGGATGGCAGCAACCATCGGCGTCGCATTCATCTCGGCGAACTGGCCGCGCTCGTAGAGCACGCGGATGATCGGCTCGGCGATGACGAAGAGCGCGACCGCCGCCGGCAGCGTCAGGAACAGCGTGAACTCGACCGAGCGGTTCTGCAAATTCGCCGCCTCACGGTCGTTGCCGGCTTTCAGCGCGCGGGCGAGCTCGGGCAGGAGCACGATCGCGACCGCGATGCCGACGACGCCGAGCGGCAACTGGTAGACCCGGTCGGCCATGGCGAGCGAGGCGACGGCGGAGGCCTGCGTCGAGGCGATGGCCGTGCCGACCAACGTGTTGATCTGCGTGATGCCGCCGGTGATCGCCGCCGGAAAGGCGAGCCAGAGCAGGCGCTTGACGTTTGGCGTCATGCGCGGCCGCTTGAAGCCGACCGAAATGCCGGCATGGCGCACCGCCGCCCAGACGATGGCAAGCTGCACGAGGCCCGATGCCAGCACGCCCCAGGCGAGCCCATAGCCGACCTCGCGCCCGTCATGGCCCTGCCACCAGGCATAGGTGAGGACGCCGATCAGGATGATGTTCAGGAACACAGGCGCGATCGCCGCCGCGAAATAGCGTCGCAGCGAATTCAGCATCCCCGCCATCATCGCGCCGAGCGACATGCACATCAGATAGGGGAACATGATCCAGGCAAGGTTCACCGTCAGGTCGAATTTTTGCGGATCGCCGGTGAAGCCCGGCGCGATGATCGTCGACACCAGGAGCGGCATCGAAAGCTGCATCAGGATCGTCAGCACGATCAGGGCAGAAAAGAGAACGCCGAACACTTCCTCCGCAAAGCGCCGCGCCCCGTCCATCCCGTTCGCCTCGATCTCCTTGGCGAAGAGCGGCACGAAGGCGGCGTTGAACGCGCCCTCGGCGAAGAGGCGCCGGAACGTGTTCGGGAACTGGAAAGCGGCATAGAACGCGTCCGCGATCGGCCCCGTTCCCAGCGCCGCCGCCATCAGCATCTCGCGCGTGAAACCAAGCACCCGGCTCGCCATCGTGCCCGACGCGACGGTCGCGAATTTGCGCACGAGGCTCATAGGGGGAGTGCTTTCGGCGTGCGGGGGTAGACATGGAACGGAATGGGTCCCGGATAGGCAACCGCCGCTGCGCGGCATTTGCCTTCCGGGATGACGCCGTCATCCAGCTTGGCGTCATCCCGGAAACCTGTCCCTGCGCAGCGGGGACAGGTTATCCGGGACCCATTCCGTGACTCCGCAAGACCCCCGACACCCTTCCGTGCCATCTCAACCCGCCCCACGTCCACTATTCCGCCGCCTGCTTGGGATGATCCGCCGTCTCGCCGCCGAGCGTCTCGATCAGCCGCTTGCGGATCGTGGCGAGGCGCGTCGGGTTCTCGATCTTCGCGCCGGTCAGATCGGTGACGTAGAACGTATCGATCACCTTCTCGCCGAAAGTCGTGATGTGCGCGGAGGCGATGTCGAGCGAGAGGTCCGAGATCGCGCCGGTGATCTCCGACAAGAGCCCCGGCCGGTCGAGGCACTTGACCTCGATCACCGAAAACCGGTTCGACAGCGCGTTGCGCACGTCGGCGCGCGGCTCCAGCCGGAAGGTCTTCGATCCGCGCTTGGGCTTGGCGCGCTTCTCGATGATCTCCGGCAGCCAGCTCTTGCCCGAAAGCACGTCCTCGATCAGCCCGCCGACGCGCCGGGCGCGGCGCAGTTCGTCCTCGTCGCGGTCGAATTCGCGCGAGATCAGGATCGTGTCGAGCGCGCGCCCGTCCGTCGTGGTGAAGATCTGCGCGTCGACGATGTTCGCGCCCGCCGCCGCGCAGGCGCCCGCGATGACCGAGAGCAGGCGCGGATGGTCGGGCGACAGGATCGTGATTTCCGTCACCGCCTCGAATTCGTGCGTCTTCACCGCCGTCGCCAGCTTGCGCCCCGCCGCATCCGCCTCGCGGATGAAGCCGGCATGGCGGAGCTGGTCGGCGAGATCGACGGTCAGGAGATAATTGTCGTAGTGAAGCGCCACGTAGCGGCGCCCCTCCTCCGGCGACCAGTCGGTCAGCGCATCGGCGAGTTGGCCGCGCGCGATCTCGGCCCGCTTGGCGCGCGAGACTTCCGAGAAGCCGCCGGTCAAAAGCAGTTCGGTCTCGTAATAGAGCGTGCGCAAAAGCTGGCCCTTCCAGCCGTTCCACACGCCCGGGCCGACGCCGCGGATGTCGCAGACCGTGAGGATCAACAACAGCTTCAGCCGTTCGACCGACTGCACCACGTCGCCGAAATCCTGGATCGTCTTGCGGTCGTTCAGATCGCGCGTCTGCGCCGTCATCGACATGACGAGATGGTTCTCGACCAACCAGGCGATGGTCTCGGTATCGGCGGCGGAAAAGCCCATATGCGGGCAGAGCCGCCGGGCGATCCGCGCGCCCGCGGTCGAGTGGTCCTCCGGCCGTCCCTTGGCGATGTCGTGCAGCAGGAGCGCGGTGTAGAGCACCTCGCGCCGACGCTTCAGGTCGGGGATCAGCGCGTGCGACAGCGGATGGATGTCCGCGCCGTCGCCGCGCTCGATCTCGGACAGGACGCCGATGCAGCGGATCAAGTGCTCGTCCACCGTATAATGGTGGTACATGTTGAACTGCATCATCGCCACGATCTTGCGGAATTCGGGGATGAGCTTGCCGAGGACGCCCGCCTCGTTCATCCGGCGCAAATTCAGCTCCGGGTTTCGGCTCGAGGTCAGGATGTCCATGAAGAGGCGGTTCGCCTCCTCGTCGCGGCGCAGGTTCCGGTCGATCAGCTTCAAGGAACGCGTGACGAGCTTCAGCGCCTCGGGGTGGTATTCGAGCCCGTGCCGGTCGGCGAGCCAGAAGAGCCGGATCAGGTTCACCGGGTCGCGCGCGAACACGTCCGCGTCGATGACGTTGATGCGGTGGTTGTCGGTGACGAAGTCGCTCGTGCCGGCGAGCTTGCGGCGCCGGCGCGAGAAGTTGAGGAAGATCCGATTGAAGCCGGGAACGTGCTTGGCCTGCTCCTCTTCCAGCGCGGCGCAGAAGATGCGCGTCAGGTCGCCCACCGTCTTCGCCATCAGGAAGTAGTGCTTCATGAAGCGCTCGACGGCCGACAGGCCCGGATGGCTGGTGTAGCCGAGCCGCTCGGCGATCTCGCGCTGGATGTCGAAATGCAGCCGCTCTTCCGCCCGCGCCGTCAGGAAATGCATGTGGCAGCGCACGGCCCAGAGGAAATCCTCGGCCTTGCGGAACTCCAGATATTCGCGCCGCGTGAAGACACCCTTGCCGACCAGTTCCTCGGCGGTGCGCACGCGGTAGAAGTACTTGCCGATCCAGAACAGTGTGTGGAGGTCGCGCAGGCCGCCCTTGCCTTCCTTGACGTTCGGCTCAACGAGATAGCGCGTGTCGCCGCCCTTGGCGTGGCGCTCGTCGCGCTCGGCGAGCTTGGCCTGCACGTATTCGGCGCCGGTGTCCTTGACGACCTCCTCGTCGAAGCGCTCGACCAGCCCGTCGAACAGCGCCTCCTCGCCCCAGACATAGCGCGCCTCGAGGATCGAGGTGCGGATCGTCACGTCCGTGCGCGACAGGCGCATGCACTCGTCGGTGTTGCGCGTCGCGTGGCCGACCTTCAGGCCCAGATCCCACAGCATGTAGAGAATGTATTCGGCGACCTTTTCGGCCCACGGCGTCTGCTTCGCCGGCAAGAGGAAGAGAAGGTCGATGTCCGAGCCCGGCGCCAGCGTCCCGCGCCCATAGCCACCGACCGCGATGACCGCCATGCGCTCGGCCGCGTTCTTCGGCCGATGCACATGAGCGACCGCGAAATCGTAGAGCGCGCGGATGATCTCGTCCATCAGATGCGACAGGCGCTCGGCGCAGGCCGTGCCGCCGCCATCCTCCATCAGCATCGCCTCGGCCTCGGCGCGGCCTTGCGCCATGCGGTCCTTGAGAAGCTGGACGACGTCCTTGCGCGCGCGCTCGACGCCGTCGGTCCCGACGAGCGCCGTCATGTCGCGGCGCAGTTTCTCGCCGTCGACGATCTCGTCCAGTCTCAGGGGAATCTTGGCCATCGGGCAGGCTCGTTCATTGTGCGGTGCACTTCTACCCCGTTTCGCGCGCCCTCGCTACAGGCGCTTGCCCGCCCGCTCCTTCAGCCGGTAGAGCGCTTCCAGCGCCTCGCGCGGCGTCAAATCGTCGGGCCGGATCGCGGCCAGTTCCTCCGCCAGTCCGTCACTCGCCAACGGCTTCGGTTCGGCCCGCCTTGCAGCGACGGAAAACAGCGGCAAATCGTCGACGAGTTTGGCCGCCTTGCCGCTCGTCTCGCCTTCTTCGAGCTGCCCCAGCACCGCCCGCGCCCGCGCCACGACCGCATCGGGAAGGCCGGCGAGCTTTGCCACCTGCACGCCGTAGGAGCGGTCGGCCGCACCCTTGCCGACCTCGTGCAGGAAGACCACGTCGCCCTCCCATTCCTTCACCTTCATCGTCACGTTGGCGAGGCGCGAAAGCTTCTCGGACAACGCCGTCATCTCGTGAAAATGTGTGGCGAAGATCGCCCGGCAACCATTCTTCTCATGCAGATACTCGACCGCCGCCCAGGCGATCGACAGGCCGTCGAAGGTCGAAGTGCCGCGCCCGATCTCGTCGAGGATCACCAACGCCCGCTCGCCCGCCTGGTTGAGGATCGCCGCCGTCTCGACCATCTCGACCATGAAGGTCGAGCGACCCCGCGCCAGGTCGTCCGACGCGCCGACGCGGGAAAAGAGCCGATCGACGACGCCGATATGCGCCTGTCGCGCCGGCACGAAGGAGCCCATCTGCGCGAGGATCGCGATCAGCGCGTTCTGGCGCAGGAAGGTCGACTTGCCGCCCATGTTCGGGCCGGTCAGGAGCCAGATCGCGCCGCGCTTCTCGTTATTCGCCGGTGAAAGATCGCAGTCGTTCGCCACGAACGGATCGGCAAGCTGCCGGCGCAGCGCCTGCTCGACCACCGGATGCCGTCCGCCCTCGATCTCGAAGGCGAGGCCGTCATCGACCTGCGGGCGCGCATAGTTCTCCTGCTCCGCCAGCACGGCGAGCGACGTCGCGACGTCGAGCGCCGCCAGCGCCGCCGCACCCTTTCGCAGCGCGTCCGCATGGCCGACGATTTCCCCCAGCAGCCGGTCGAAGATGCCGAATTCGATCTGCAGCGCGCGGTCGGCGGCGTTGGCGATCTTGGTTTCAAGTTCGGCCAGCTCCGTCGTCGTGAACCGCATCGCGTTCGCCATGGTCTGGCGGTGGATGAAGCGCGCCTTGGTCGCATCGCCGTCCGTCAGCGCGCCGCTGTTGCCGGCCGTCACCTCGATATAGTAGCCGAGCACGTTGTTGTGACGGATCTTCAACGCGCGGATGCCGGTCTCCTCGACCAGATCGCGCTCCATCCCCGCGATCACCCGCCGCGTGTCGTCGCGCAGCGCCCGCATCTGGTCGAGTTCGCCGTCATAGGCCCTGGCGACGAACCCGCCGTCGCGCTTCAAAAGCGGCAGTTCGTCCGAAAGCGCCACCGACAGATGCGACGCGAGCGTCAGCGGCAGCGCCGACAGCGCCTCGCAGGCCGCGACCAGTTCGGCCGGCAGCATCGCCGATTGCAACAGATCGACCGCCTGCCGCGCGGCGTCGAGACCTGCGCGCAGCGCGCCCATGTCGCGCGGCCCGCCCCGGTTGAGCGCAAGGCGCGAGAGCGCGCGCGGCATGTCCGGCGCGCCCTTCAACACCGTCCGCAAGCCCTCGCAAAGCCGCGGCTCGGCAATCAGGAAGGAGATGGCGTCGAGCCGCGCGTTGATCGCCGCCGGATCGGTCAGCGGCGACATCAGCCGGTCGGCCAGGAGCCGCGCACCGCCCCCCGTCACCGTCCGGTCGATCGCCTTCAGGAGCGAGCCGTCCCGGTTGCCCGACAGCGTCTTCAGGAGTTCGAGATTCGCCCGCGTCGCCGCGTCGATGAAAAGGCTCGTCCCCTCTTCCTCGCGCTCGGGAAAGCCGAGCGGCGGGCGCTCGGAGATTTGCGTCTTCTCGACATAGGCGATCGCGCCGGCGATGGCCGAGAGTTCGGCTCGGCTGAACTCGCCGAAACCGTCCGGCGTCGCGACCTCGTAGAAGCGCGCGATGCGCCCCGTCGCGGCGGACGAATCGAACAAGATCGCCGGCTGCGGATTGGCGAGCCGTCCGATGACGTCGAAGGTCGGGCGCAGTTCGGGTTCGTGGAAAACCGCGTCCGCGAGGATCAGTTCGCGCGGATCGACGCGCAGGATGTCGGTCAGGAGCCGTTCGGCATTCGTGCGGCAGACGCGGAACGAACCCGTCGAAATGTCGATCCAGGCGAGCGCGAGTTCGTGCGCCCCCTTCGTGCGACCCAGCGCCATCAGGTAGCTCGCCTCGCTCGGCGCCAGCAGCTTCTCCTCGGTGATCGTGCCGGGGGTGACGAGCCGCACCACGTCGCGCTTCACCACCGATTTCGAGCCGCGCTTCTTCGCCTCGGCGGGGTCCTCGACCTGCTCGCACACCGCGACGCGATAGCCCTGCCCGATCAGCTTTTGCAGGTAGTCGTCGGCGGCGTGGACCGGCACGCCGCACATCGGAATGTCCTCGCCCTGATGCTTGCCGCGCTTGGTCAGCGTGATGCCCAGCGCCCGCGCGGCGATCTCCGCGTCATGGAAGAACAATTCGTAGAAATCGCCCATGCGATAGAACAAGAGCGCATCCGGGTTCGCCGCCTTGATCTCGATGAACTGCTCGATCATCGGCGTCCCGCCGCCCGCCTGCGGCACCTGGTTCAGCATGGCAGCGAGCCTGCGTCGTCGCGCCCCGTCGCGCCCCCCTCTGGGCTGCCGCCCATCTCCCCCGCATGGGGGGAGATCAATCTCGTCATCGCCGCGCGTGATCTCCCCCCTCGCGGGGGAGATGTCCGGCAGGACAGAGGGGGGCAACGTAGGGCACCGCCTGGCGTGATTAGCATTGCTTGTCCGTGCCCGCTCATTTTCCGTTTCATCCTGCTTGGCGCTTTACGCTTGCGGAGTGTAGCCTTAATCCGAAACGCTCCACAAAAAGACGCGCCCCGGGGGAAATTCCGCATCATGCCCAAGAACCAGAAATCCGAGTCCGGTCCCTCCGTCAGCCCGCAGGAAGCGCTCGACTTCCACGCGCAGGGGCGGCCCGGCAAGCTGGAGATCACCCCGACCAAGCCGATGGCGACGCAGCGCGACCTGTCGCTGGCTTATTCGCCGGGCGTCGCCGTGCCAGTCAAGGCCATCGCCGAAGACCCCTCCCGCGCCTTCGACTACACGACGCGCGGCAACATGGTCGCCGTCATCTCCAACGGCACCGCCATCCTCGGCCTCGGCAATCTCGGCGCCCTCGCCTCCAAGCCGGTGATGGAAGGCAAGGCGGTCCTGTTCAAGCGCTTTGCCGACGTCGATTCCATCGACCTCGAGGTCGACACGGAGGACGCCGACGCCTTCATCAACTGCGTCAAGCTTCTCGGGCCCTCCTTCGGCGGCATCAATCTCGAAGACATCAAGGCGCCGGAATGCTTCATCATCGAACAGCGCCTGCGCGAACTGATGGACATTCCCGTCTTCCACGACGACCAGCACGGCACCGCCATCATCGCGGTCGCCGGCCTCATCAACGCGCTGCACCTGACCGGCCGCGACATGGCCAACACGAAGCTGGTCTGCAACGGCGCGGGCGCCGCCGGCATCGCCTGCATCGAGCTCGTCAAGTCGATGGGCTTCGCGCCCCAGAACGTCATCCTGTGCGACACCAAGGGCGTCGTCTACCAGGGGCGCGAGGAGGGCATGAACCAATGGAAGTCGGCCCATGCCGCCCCCACCGAGGCGCGCACGCTGGCGCAGGCGCTCGAAGGCGCCGACGTCTTCTTCGGCCTCTCGGCCAAGGGCGCGCTGACGCCGGCCATGGTCCAGTCGATGGCGAAGAACCCGATCATCTTCGCGATGGCCAATCCGGACCCGGAGATCACGCCCGAGGAAGTCGCCGAAATCCGCACCGACGCGATCATGGCGACCGGGCGCTCGGACTATCCGAACCAGGTCAACAACGTCCTCGGCTTCCCCTACATTTTCAGGGGTGCGCTGGATGTCCGCGCGACTACCATCAACGACGACATGAAGGTCGCCGCCGCGCAGGCGCTCGCCGACCTCGCCCGCCAAGACGTGCCGGACGACGTCGCCGCCGCCTATCAGGGCATGCGGCCGAAATTCGGCCCGAACTACATCATCCCGGTGCCATTCGATCCGCGCCTGATCTCGGCGATCCCGGCCGCCGTCGCCCGCGCGGCGATGGATTCGGGCGTCGCGCGCAAGCCGATCCTCAACCTCGAAAAGTACCAGCAGGAGCTTTCCGCCCGGCGCGACCCGATCGCCTCGACGCTCCAGCGCATTTACGACCGCGTGCGCCGCCAGCCCAAGCGCATCGTCTTCGCCGAGGGCGAGGAGGAGCAGGTCATGCGCGCCGCCGTCTCCTACGCCAACCAGAAGCTCGGCACCGCCATCCTGCTCGGCCGCGAGGAGCGGATGCAGGAGACCGCGCGCAATGCCGGCGTCGATCTGAACCGCCCCGGCATCGAGATCATCAATGCGCGCCTGTCGCGCCGCAACGGCATCTACGCCGACTATCTCTACGAGCGCCTGCAGCGCAAGGGCTACCTCTTCCGCGACGCGCAGCGCCTCATCAACAACGACCGCAACCATTTCGCCGCCGCCATGGTCGCGCTCGGCGATGCCGACGGCATGGTGACGGGCGTCACGCGCAACTATTCGACCGTGCTCGACGACGTGCGCAAGGCCATCGACGCGCGCCCCGGCCACCGCGTCATCGGCGCCTCGATCGCGCTGTGCCGCGGCCGCACGGTCATCGTTGCCGACACCGCCGTCCACGACATGCCGAACGCCATCGAAATTGCCGACATCGCCGAGGAAGCCGCCGGTTTCGCGCGGCGCATGGGGTATGAGCCTCGCGTCGCCATGCTCGCCTACTCCACCTTCGGCCATCCGGCCGGGGAGCGCTCGGAGCGCGTGCAGGAGGCGGTCAAGATCCTCGACAAGCGCCGCGTCGACTTCGAGTATGACGGCGAGATGGCCGCCGACGTCGCGCTCAATCCAAAGCTGATGGCGCAATATCCGTTCTGCCGCCTGTCGGGTCCGGCCAACGTCCTCGTCATGCCCGCCTTCCACTCCGCCTCCATCTCCACCAAGATGCTGCAGGAGCTCGGCGGCTGCACGGTCATCGGGCCGCTTCTGGTCGGCTTGAACAAGCCGGTGCAGATCGTCTCGCTCAACGCCAAGGATTCGGACATCGTCAACATGGCGGCCATCGCCGCCTTCAGCGCGGGAAGCTGAATCGAGGCGGGGAACGCAAAACGGGGGCGTGCATTGACATTCGCTAATTCACGCCGCTCCGGAGATCCGCCGTGTTCCTGATTTTTGCCGCGCTGACAGCCTTCCTCGTCGTGGCGACCGTCCTGCCCTTCTTTCCGTTCTCGCACGGCATCGTGCGGGTCGGCGATTTCCCGCGCCAGCAGTTCCTGGCGCTCGCCGCATTCCTGCTGGTCGCCTCGATCCTGCTCGGCAGTGCGGAGACGGGCTGGCGCGTCGTCCAGATGGCGCTCGCCGCCGTCATCGCGATCCAGGCGCCGCACATCCTTCGCTACACGCCCCTCTGGCGCAAGCAGACGGCCGACGCCAGGCCCGAGGATGAGGGCGAGCGCATCCGCCTCGTCTCGTCAAACGTCAAGATGTCGAACACGCACTATCGCGAGCTCGCCGACGAGATCGCGGCGGTCGATCCCGACATCGTCGTGCTGATGGAGGTCGACGACAACTGGCGCGCCGGCGTCGCCGATCTCCTCGCCCGCTACGACCACGTGGCGGACGCCGCGCGCGACAATTCCTACGGCATGATCGTCGCCTCGAAATTCCCGTTCGAAAGCTACGAGGTCGACGAACTCCTGACCGAAGGCGTGCCGTCCGTCATCGCCACGATCCGCACGCCGAAGGGCAAGATTTTCCGCGCCTATTTCATCCATCCCGAGCCGCCCGTCCCGCATCGCGGCACCGAGGGCCGCGACGGCGAGACGGCGCTGGTCGCGCTCAAGGTCAAGGACGAGACACTGCCGGTCATGGTCACCGGCGACCTGAACGACGTCGCCTGGTCGGTCACCACGGAGCGCTTCCGCAAGATCAGCGGCCTCCTCGACCCGCGCATCGGCCGGCGCATCTTCTCCACCTTCGACGCCCGCTTCCCCCTCCTGCGCTGGCCTTTGGACCACCTCTTCCACTCGGCCGAATTCCGCCTCGTCGGCATGAAGCGCCTCAAGCCCTGCGGCTCGGACCACTTCCCCGTCTTCTTCGAACTCCTGTTCTGCCGCACGGAAAAGGCCGAATCGGAACCCGAGGCCGCCAATGGCGAAGAAATCCAGGAAGCCCGCGAAGTCGTCGAGGAAGCCCGCGAACGCGACGAGGAAGCAATCGGCACGGACTGGGAGAAGAAGTAGAGCGAACCGGCTTGGGAGCGCCGCGTCATCCCGGAACGCGCATCGGAACGAAGCGACATGCACGTATCCGGGACCCATTCCGTGACATCGACCTCACGGAATGGCTCCCGGCTCTCGCCTCGCTACGCTCGGACTTCGGCCGGGATGACGCTTGCCGCTTGAACCGCGACGCATCCGAAAGGCCGAACCTTACCCTTCAGCGCCAACCAACTTCCCGCCCGCCCCGGCCGCGATGCGCATTCCCAGTTCCGCATCGCTGATAACCCCGCACAAGCGAGCATGTTGGGCCAGTCGAGCCCGGTGCCGCGTCATCCCGGAACGCGCATCGGAGCGAAGCGACATGCGCGTATCCGGGACCCATTCCGTGACGGTCAAGGTAACGGAATGGGTCCTAGCTCACGCCTCGCTACGCTCGGACTTCGGCCGGGATGATGCTTGCCGCACGAAGATGATCACGCCGCGAACCTCTGCGCGTCCGCGCCATAGTAATTGATGTACCGCGCCGAAATTTTCGCCACCGGCAGCACCACGAACACGTCGGTCGTGCCGAATTCATGGTCGATGACGCAGCCTTCGCCGATCATTGCGCCGAGCCGCAGATAGCCCTTGATCAGCGGCGGCATGGCGGCCAATGCCTCGCGGGTGCGGATGGCCTCGGCCGGCATCAGGTCCATCGAGGCGAAGCGCTCGTCGACTGCGCGCACGGCCCAGTCGCCGCCCGCGCGGCAGTTGTGGTGCAGGAAGGAGAGCGCTTCGGCGTGGCGCGCCGGCACCGTGCCCTCGAAGGACGCGCAGCCGGCCATGACATCGATGCCGTGGCGGCGCGTATAGGCCCAGATGCCCTGCCACAAAAGCTCCACCGTGCGGCGCGAGCGATAGGCCGGCAGCACGCAGGAGCGGCCGAGTTCGAGGATGTTGAGGCCGGGATGGCGCGCCGTCAGCGCCTCGATGCCGAATTCCGCGCTCGAATAGAACCCCCCCGTCGCCGCCGCCTTTGCCTGCGGCAGCAGCCGGTAGGTGCCGACGATCCGCTCGGCATTGGGAACGGCAAGCGACGTGTCGACCACCAGGAGATGATCGCAGATATCGTCGAAGCGGTCGGCGTCGCGCGACAGGTCGCAGACCGCGCCCGCCCCGCGTTCCGCGTAGAACACGCGGTAGCGCAGCCTTTGCGCGGCCTCCACTTCGAAAGGGCTCGTAGCCAGATGCACCTCCAGCGCACCGATGCGGCCAAGGCACGTGTCGGCCTCGTTCGGCAGCATCTGCGGGCGGGTTGCATCGGTCATGGAAAGGCCGGTCGTCTTGTCGCGCGGAAGAAGGTTCGGGTGCATCGGCCAGTCTCCACATCACCGGATGCGCGATCCATAGCCGCCTCGGGCAACATTATCATGACAGGCGAAAAAGTCACGCCGGGCGGCGGTCAACGCGCCGCCGTCTCGTCCAGAATCGCGATCAGGCGGGCCGGATCGACCGGCTTGGCGATGAAGCCCGTGGCGCCATGCGCGAGAATCGTTTGCCGGCTCTCGGCCCGGTCGTCGGCGCTCAAGACGAGGATCGGCACACCCGGCAATCCGTTCACCGCCTCATGCGCGCGAATGGCGGCGATCGCCTCCATGCCGTCCATGACGGGCATCTGCAGATCCATCAGGATGACGTCGAAACGCAGCCCCGGGCGCATCGTCGCCGCCTCCAGCGCCAGCCGGCCATTGGCGACCGTCTCGACCCGGTGGCCCGCCCGCATGAGGGCGGAGCGCGCCAGGAGCGCGTTGATCTCGTTGTCCTCGGCAACGAGCACGTTCAGCGCCGTGCGCGCCTGCGCCAGCGTCAACCGCTTTGCCGGCTTGGATTCCTCGATCCGTTCCAGCAAAACTTTCAGCAGCGTGTCGCGCCGCAGCGGCCGCGGCAGGAAATGGCCGTAGCCATGCGCGCGGAAATGCCCCACGCGCCCGCGTGATTTCGGGTCGACGAAGGTGATGGCCGGCGCGTCGTGTCCACAGACCTGCCGCAGCCGGCGCAACAGCGCGCCGTCGTCGTTTTCGAGTGCCGCATCGACCACCAGCAGCGTGAAGCCGCCGCGTTCAGCCAGGTGCGCCGCCTCCTCGACCGTGCGCGCGATCGCCGCCATGCCGCCATGGTCGCGCACGGACAGCGCCATCGCCTCGGCCTCCATGCGGTTGCGCGAGACGATCAGCACGCGCTTGCCGGCAAGCGGCGCGCCGGTCGCCGCCTCCTCCAGCACGCCGACGGGAATCTGCGCGGCGAAGATGCTGCCCTGCGCCGGCTTGCTCGCCGCCGTCAGCTTTCCCCCCATCGCCTCGGCGATGCGCTGCGAGATCGCAAGGCCAAGCCCCGCGCCAGCCTGCCGCAGCGCCGCGTCGGAGCCGGCCTGCTCATATTCCATGAAGATGCGCGTCAGGTCGGCCGGCGCCAGCCCCGGCCCCGTGTCGCGAACGCTGACGCGCAGCATCTCCACCCCGTCCGCCCTGCGTCGCGCGACCTTGACGAGGACGCCGCCGCGATCGGTGAACTTGATCGCGTTGCCGACGAGGTTGAGCAGGATCTGCCGCAGCTTGCCGCCGTCCAGGAGCACGCGCTCCGGCACGTCGGCGGCGACATGGAGGCCGAGCCCGATGCCCTTGGCATGGGCCCGCGCGGCGAGAAGCTCGACCACGTTCTCGCTCAATTCGCGCACGTTGGTCGGCCGTTGGTCGAGTTCGAGCCGCCCGCTCTCGATCTTCGAATAGTCGAGCAGGTCCTCGATCAGCGCCAGCAGCGCGCTCGACGAGGTCGAGACCGCACCGACATAGGTCGATTGCTCCGGCGTCAGCACGGTCTGGCCGAGAAGCTGCGCCATGCCCATAATGCCGTTCATCGGCGTGCGGATTTCGTGGCTCACCGTCGCCAGGAATCGCGACTTTGCCCGGCTCGCCTCCACCGCCTGCCGGCGCGAGACCTCGCGGGCGGCCTCGGCCGTGCGGCGCTGGGTGATGTCGCGCGCCACCGCGTGATGACGCACCGTGCCGTCCGGGCGGCGCTCGGACAGTTCCAGCCAGGATAGCCAGCGCTCAGCCGGCTGGCCGGGCAGCGCGACATCGATCGCGCTGATCGCGGGCTTTCCGGCGAAGGACGCTTCGGGCGCGGTCGCAAGGTCGATTCCGAACGCCTTCAGCGTTGCGCCGCGCAGCATTTCCGGCTCCTGGCCGAGCATGCGCGCCATCTCGTCGCTGACGGCGAGGATGCGGCCCTCCCCGTCGCGCGTCATCCGCCCGAGGCCCAGCGCCTCGATCAGATCGGGCGTCGACCATGGGTCGAGCGGCGGCGACTTGATCGCGGGCAGGCGCAGCGCCGCACTGCGCACCGGACGGCCCTTCGCGCTTTGCGGCACGAAGAGCGACAGGCCGGCGAGCGTCAGCGCGCCGGCGACAAGCGGAACGGAAACGAGATAGGACGCATCGGTCATAAAGGCGACCGCCGCGATCGCCATCAGGAATCCCGCGACAGGCAGGCCGGCCGAATAGAGCCGCGCCTCCGTCTCTTCCGGCAGGTCCATCGCCATCGGCGGCGCCAGGACGGCGCGCCGCGACGGGGATTCCCCCGCGCGCGGTGCGGCGGACGGCGTCCCCTCAGTCGGGCGGATATGGAGGCCGGGCTTCATGGTTGAACCATGCCACGGCCCCGTTAGGGAAGGATCGGCGCAACCGTTCCAATTTTAACGATCGCGCCGAAAGCCCCTCAAACCGTTACATTTCCACGACCACGCGGCCCCTGATCCGGCCCTCGACGATGTCGCGCGCGGCCTGTTCGATGCCGTCGAAACCGATCGTCGTCGCGATCGACGAGAGCTTGGCCGTGTCGAGATCGGAGCCGATGCGCTTCCACGCCTCCTCGCGGATTTCGCGCGGCGCCATCACCGAATCGATGCCGAGCAGCGAGACGCCGCGCAGGATGAACGGGGCGACGCTCGTCGGCAGGTCCATGCCGCCGGCGAGGCCGCAGGCCGCAACCGCGCCGCCATAGGAGGTCATCGACAGGACGTTCGCCAGCGTGTGGCTGCCGACCGCGTCGATGCCGCCCGCCCAGCGCTCCTTGCCGAGCGCCTTGGCCGGCTGCGCCAGTTCCTCGCGGTCGATGATGTCGCTCGCGCCGAGCGATTTCAGATAGTCGGTCTCGGACGTTCGCCCCGTCGAGGCGATCACCCGGTAGCCGAGCTTGGCGAGGATCGCGATCGCGACCGAGCCGACGCCGCCGGCCGCACCCGTCACCACGACCGGCCCGCGCGCGGGCACGATGCCGTGCCGCTCCAGCGCCATGACGCACAGCATCGCCGTATAGCCCGCCGTGCCGACGGCCATCGCGTCCTTCGCAGTCATGCCCGAGGGAAGGCGCACCAGCCAGTCGCCCTTGACGCGCGCGCGGCCCGCATAGGCGCCGTGATGCGTCTCGCCGACGCCCCAGCCGTTGAGCACGACCTTGTCGCCCGCCTTCCAGTCGGGATGGCTCGACTGCGCCACCGTGCCGGCGAAGTCGATGCCGGGGATCAGCGGCCATCTGCGCACCACCGGCGCCTTGCCGGTGATCGCCAGCCCGTCCTTGTAGTTGACCGTGGTCGCCTCGACCGCGACCGTCACGTCGCCGTCCATCAGGTCGGCGTCGGTCAGGTCGACCGTGTTCACCGATTGCACCTTGTTTTCGTCGCGCGAGACGAGAAGGGCTTTGAAACTGTCCGACATCGAGGCTCCCTGAGGCTGCATATTTGGGTTGCAGCGAATTTGGAGCGTCGGCCGTGAAGCGTCAACTTGTCCGCCGCGACTTTCGCCAGGCGATGAACTCCTCGAGGATCACCAGCATCGCGCCCACGGTGATGAAGGCGTCGGCCAGGTTGAACACCGCGAACGACCAGTTCGGCAAATGGAACAGCACGTAGTCGACGACATAGCCGAGCCAGACGCGGTCGATCAGGTTGCCGATCGCGCCGCCGATGATCAGCGCGAAGCCGAGCCGCGCCCAACGCTGGTGCGGTTCGGACTTGGCGGCGAGATAGAGCACGAACAGCGTCACCGCGCCGGTCATGACCACAAGGCCGACGGAGCCGAAATCGGAGAGAAGCGAGAAGGCGATGCCGGTGTTGTGGGTGCGGAACAGCGCCAGCATCGGCACGATGTCGATGCGCTCGTGCATCGCCATGTGGGTCTCGACCCAGAACTTGATCCACTGGTCGAGGCCGATCGCGGCGATGACGACCAGCACATAGCCGGCCAAAACCTTTAGATTGCGGGGATGGGTCTCGCTCACGCCAGTCTGTCTCCGATATCGAGTGCGGCGCGGCGCACCTCGTAGAGCATCACGCCCGTCGCGACGCTCAGATTGAGCGAATCCGCTCGGCCCGCCTGCGGAATCCGCACGAGCTCGTCGCAGGCCTTCGCCAGTTCGTCGGGCAGGCCCTGCTGCTCGTTGCCCATCAGGAGCACGACTGGCCGGCCCTTGTAGACGGGCGTGCGGTAGTCGACCGAGCCCTTCAGATGCGTGCCGACGACCATCGCGCCGGCCTTCGCCTTCCAGGCGAGGAACGCTTCCGGCGTCGCGCGCGCGACCGGCACGGAAAAGACAGAGCCCATCGTCGCCCGCACCGTTTCCAGCGAGAACGGATCGGTGGTCTCGCCGACGAGGATAACGCCTTTCGCGCCGACCGCATCCACCGTGCGGATGATGGTGCCGAGATTGCCCGGATCGCGCACCCGGTCGAGCGCCACCCAGACATCGCCGGCCTGAAGCCGAATGTCGGTCAGCTTCGCCAGTCTCTGCTCGAAGACGCCGACCACCATCTGCGGATTGTCGCGCCGCGTGATCGCGCCGAGCACCTTTTCGGAGACTTCGAGCACCAGACCACCCAGCGCCACGGTGCGCGAGGCGATCTTCTCGACCGACGCATTGCCGCGCCCGGCCTTGGAATAGATCAGCGTGCGGATCGTCCAGCCGCCTTCGAGCGCGTCGATCACGAGCTTCAGTCCCTCGGCCATGAAGGCGTGCTGCTCGTCGCGGAATTTCTTCAAGGCCAGCGCCTTGATGTCCTTGACGATCGGGTTGGCGAGGCTGGTGATTTCCTTCACCTGCCCGACGCGCGGCGTCCTCGTCTCGCTCATTGCGCCACCCATCGCGAGAAAAGCGAGGTCGACAAGGCCCGGCCGGCCGATTGCTCGCGGATGATCAGCTCGCCCGATTCCACCCGTCCGCCCTGGCCTGCGAAGACGTCGCGCATCAGCGCGTGGATCGCGAAGAAGGACGAACGGATCGAATAGGCCGTCAGCACCACGCCGATCGGCTTGTCGGTGAGAATGGAGCGGCAGATGTCGGCCATCGCCGGCAAATCCTCGAAGAGCTGCCACACCTCGCCCTTCGGACCGCGCCCATAGGCGGGCGGATCGAACAGGATGATGTCGTAGCGGCTCTCGCGGCGCTCCTCGCGCTCGACGAACTTCATCGCGTCCTCGCAGATCCAGCGGATCGGCTTGTCGGCGAGCCCCGCCATCTCCTGGTTCTCGCGCGCCCATGAGATCGCCTTCTTCGAGGCGTCGACATGGGTGACTTCCGCGCCGGCGCGCGCTGCAACGAGCGAGGCGAGCCCGGTATAGCCGAACAGATTGAGCACCTTCACCGGCCGCTTCGCCGTCCTGATCCACTCTTCCATCTGCGACCAGTGCGAAGCCTGCTCGGGGAAGACGCCGACATGGCGGAACGAGGTGAAACGGCCGAGATAGTCGATCCCGTCATGCTTCATCGGCCAGGTCTCGCCGAGCGGGCTCTTGGGAAAGCGCCAGCGGCCCATGCCCTCCTCGTCGGTGTCGCCAGTGAAGACCGCGTCGACATTCTCCCAGTCGCGCGCGGGCAAGGCCGGCTGCCAGATCGCCTGCCCCTCGGGCCGCACGATCCGGTAGGGACCGTACTGCTCGAGCTTGCGTCCCGCGCCGGAATCGATCAGCGCGTAGTCGTCGTTAGGCGCGACTTCGAGGATCAGCGGCAGCTTCTCGTCCGGCAGCGCGCCCTTGCGGCGCGACAGATCGCGCGCAGCCTTCGGCGCCGGCGCCGGCTGCTGCGCACGGTCGGACGTCTCGGGCCGCTCGCGGCGCCTGTTGCGCTCCCTGGACTTCAAGCTCTTGATCTCGCTCAGGACAGATGGCCGCGCTTCTGCCATAGAGGCGCGTCAACCGCAAGGAATGCAGCAACCGTCCGCCAACATGCCGCACATCCTGAGGGCGATGCCCGCGCGACGATACTTACGCGACAAGTAAAACTATGCATATTTACTTGCAGGGGCCACCAATCCTGCTTCAAGACAGAAGAGAGGCTCCCCATGTCCAGCATCACGCCTGTTTCAGGCAATCCCCGTGCGTCCGTTGTCCTTGCCACGCTGCTTGCGCTTGCTGCGCCATTCGCGCTCACCGCATGCCAGAGCGCCGCGCCCGCGACAACGACCGCTGCCGCAGCAGTAGCCCCCGTCGCTACCGAGCGCCCCGCAACGGCGGATGAAATCCGCACCGTCGCCGTCGGCCGCACGATGTCGGGCGGCATGACGTATAATGCGGACGGCACCTATCTCTTCCAGGGCGCCAATCCCGGCCGGTACGAAATCAGCGACGGCCGCATCTGCGTCAAGTTCACCAACGGTGCCTCCCGGTGCGATCGGATCGTCGTCGACGGCTCCAGCTACACCATGATCAACGCAGGCGGACGTCGCTTCCCCTTCGGCTGAACTTGACATAGCTCACGTGCGATGAATTCTGCCGCCAGTCCCGACAGGATTGGCGGCAGATGACACGCGCACTCACCACGATCGGCTTCGATGCCGACGACACTTTGTGGCAGAACGAGCAGTTCTTCCGCATGACCGAGGCGCATTTCGCCGAGCTTCTGGCCGATCACGCGGAAAGGGACCACCTGACGGAACGCCTGCTCGAGGCCGAGAAGCGCAATCTCGGGCACTATGGATTCGGCATAAAGGGCTTCACCCTGTCGATGATCGAGACCGCGATCGAGGTGACCGACGGCAAGGTGGAGGCGCAGACCATCGCGAAGATCCTTGCCGCCGGGCGCGAGATGCTGCGCCATCCGGTCGAGACGCTGCCCCACGCCGCCGAGGCGCTGGAGGCGCTCGCCGGGCGGTACCGCCTCGTCCTCATCACCAAGGGCGACCTTTTCGACCAGGAGCGCAAGCTCGCCGCTTCCGGCCTCGGCGCGCATTTCGACGCGGTCGAGATCGTGTCGGACAAGAGCGAGGCGACCTATGCGCGCATCTTCTCGGCCGGCGGCCACGATCCGTCCGCCGCGATGATGATCGGCAATTCGCTGAAGTCCGACGTGTTGCCCGCGCTCGGCGCCGGAAGCTGGGGCGTCTACGTGCCGCACGATCTGACCTGGAGCTTCGAGCACGCCGACAAGCCCGACACCCATCCGCGCTTTCGCGAGATGCCCGACCTGTCGGGCCTTGCCGCGCTGGTCAGCGAGATCGAAGGCTAGAAGGTGTGCTTGCAGGCCGCGCAGGCCTGAATATCAATGCACCTCAAGCGCGCGGGCGCGCCACGACCTTGCCTGAGGCGTCGGTGGATTCGGGCTGCTGGGCGCGGTGCTGGCGCGCCATCTTTCGGTAGGGCGCCTGGCGCAGCCAGGTCGCGATCGAGCCCAGGAACATGCCCAGCACCAGCACCAGGAACAGGAGCACGAAGAGCGGCGCCTCGAAAGTCAGCGCCGGATTGTCGGCGTTGAAAGGGTCGAGCGAGAACGGCACCCAGCGGCGGTTCGCCACCGCAAGCGCGATCAGGACGATCGCAATCGGAAGGTAGATGGCGAGGCCGACGAATTTGCGCATGCGTGCTCCGTTTGGCGATGGCTCAGGACGCGTCGGTGTTCAGCCGCTCGCGCAGTTCCTTGCCTGTCTTGAAGAAGGGGACCCACTTTTCCTCGACCTCAACGGCTTCGCCCGTGCGCGGGTTCCGCCCCACGCGGGCCGGCCTGTTCTTGACCGAGAATGCGCCGAAACCGCGCAATTCGACGCGGTTGCCCTGCGCGAGCGCCTCGGTGATCTCGTCGAAGATCGCGTTGACGATGTTCTCCACGTCGCGCAGGAAAAGATGCGGATTGCGGTTGGCAATCGTCTGCACCAGTTCGGATTTGATCATTGTCCCATCCCTCTCCCAGGACCCGCCGCCTTGGGATCGCCGGCCCCCTCGTCGAGGCTCGAGACGATCCAGATCACCGACCCGCCATCGGACCGATCCGCCAGATCGGTTACCACTCTCCGATCCGATGCTCTAGCCGAATGATTTCATTAAATTTTTAGTCGGCCGTCGATGAAGGGCGAGGTTGCCAGACCGACACCAGCCCGTCAAGAAACAAGGGCTCCAGGCCGGCGCGGGCGAGAAGGCGGTCGGCGAGGCGGTCGAGACCGACCAGCGAGGCGAGGGTCGCCTGCGACCCGACGCCCCACCATCCGCCCTCGTTGCGCGGCTTCCACTCGACCACTTCCAGTTCGCCGTCGACGCCGCGCGTGCCGAGCCAGCGCACCGCTTCCTCCTCGCCGCCGAGGCTGTCGACGAGGCGGCTTTCGAGCGCCTGGCGGCCGGTGAAGATCGAACCGTCGGCGAGCGCCAGAACCTCGGCTCGGTCGAGCGGACGACGATCCTGAACGAGGCCGACGAACCATTCATAACTGTCCATGACGAGCGCGCGGATCATCGCGCGCTCCTCCTCGGTCGTCGGCGTGAAGGGCGAGGGCTCGGCCTTCAGCGGCGAGGACTTCACGCCGTCCACCTTGATGCCGATATTGTCCATCAGGCCGGTGACGTCTGGATACTGGAAGAGAACGCCGATCGAGCCGACGATCGAGGACTGGCGCGCGACGATGTGGTCGGCGGCGCTGGCGATCATGTAGCCGGCCGAGGCGGCGAGCGTTCCGACCTGCGCGACGACCGGCTTTTCGGCCGCCAGGCGGCGCACCGCCTCGAACACGGCCTCGCCGCCGGCGGTCGTGCCGCCGGGCGAATTGATGTGCAGGATCACGCCCTTGACCGTCGCCGATTCCTGCACCCGCTCGAGGCGCTCCAGGAGTTCCTCGTCCTCGGTGATCGTGCCTTCGATCTTGATGCGGGCGATGTGGTCGATGCCGACGCCCGCCCCGTCGCGCCAGAAATAGCTCGTGGTCGCGATCACGATCGCGGCGACGAGCAGGATGGCGGCGACGCGCCAGAATGAGAGCTTGCGCCGCAGGCGTCTGCGGTCGATCAGGTCGTCGGCTCGTGCGGCCATGCCGTCAGTCCTTCTTGCTTGCCAAGCCTTTTCTAGCCGATGCCGCGGGGCGATAGAAGGGGAGCCGTGCGGGGGTGCGGCCCGATGCCGTTCACCTTGCGTGACGCGCACCCCTGTTCAACAGCCGGAAAATCACCATATTGGACGCTTATCCAAGTCGTTCGAAGATTTCGTTCACCAAAGCTTCAGGCAAACGACATCATAGAAACGAAGAATTCAGCGATGACCTGATGCGGACGGCATCGGGAATCGGCATCGGGGCCGCATCGACGGGCCCCGGCAGAGGTTTCGACATGAGCGACATTTCAAGGCCGGACGACCGTTTCGCGCGCGCCCAGCGCCATTCCAGCCGGGTGCGGTTCCTCAAGTTCGCGCTGCCGATCGGCGCGGTCGCGCTTGCCGTCGTGTTCACCGCGGCGGCGTGGCTGTCGTCGCCGGGCTCGCTCGGCTTCCAGCTCGGCTCGACCTCGGTCGAAGACGGGCGCCTCGTGATGCAGAACCCGAAGCTCGACGGCTTCACCTCCGACAACCGGCCCTATTCGATGAGCGCGGCGCGCGCTTCGCAGGTGATCGGAGAGGGCGATCGCATCGACCTCGAGGAGATCAATGCGCGTCTGCCGCTCGAAGGCGACGATTGGGTCACGGTGGTCACGCAGACCGGCACGTTCGACCGCACCGCCAACCGGCTCGACGTCACCAGCCCGATGACGGTCACGACCGAGAAGGGCATCAACGCCCAGTTCCAGTCGGCCGTCGTCGATATCTCGACGGGATCGCTGCAAACGACCGACCCGGTCGAAATTGATCTTGACGGAACGCACGTTACCGCCGACTCCATGCAGATCGCCGATGACGGCGCGGTCCTGATTTTCGAGAACCGAGTGCGCATGCGCATCGACGGCGAAAAACTGCAATCCGCGTCCAACACCAGTGGAGTGACGCAATAATGAGGACGGGGATGAGGGGGATCTGCGGCCGGGCCATTTCTGGCTTCGCCGTTGCCGGGTTCGCGCTCGCCATGGCGCAGCCGGCATTCGCCCAGCAGCAGAGCCGCATGTCGGGCCTCCAGCTCGACGGCGACCAGCCGATCGAGATCGAGAGCGACCGCCTGGAAGTGCGCGACAATGACGGCACCGCCGTCTTCACCGGCAACGTCCAGGTCGTGCAAGGCGAGACGACGCTGCGCGCCGGCCGCATGGTCGTCCATTATGTCAGCGACGGCGCCACCGGCGCTTCCACCCCGTCCACCGGCGCTTCCGACATCGAGCGCATCGAGGTCGAGGACACCGTCTATATCGAGACCGCCACGCAAGTCGCCACCGGCGATCGCGGCACGTTCGACATGGGCACCGAGCTTCTCACCCTTTCGGGCCGCGAGGTCGTGCTGACGGAAGGCGAAAACGTCATCGTCGGCTGCCAGCTCACCGTCCAGATGAACACCGGCGTCGCCGAACTCGACGGCTGCGGCGACCAGGGCGGCGGGCGCGTGCGCATGCTCCTCCAGCCCGGCTCGCAGGGACAGTAACCGACCCGATGCTCAACCGTCCGGAACCTGCGGCCACCGCCAGCACGACCGATCCGCGCCGCTTCAAGGGCACGCTGATCGCGCGCGGGCTGACGAAGAGCTACAAGGGCCGCCAGGTCGTCTCGGGCGTCTCCATCGGCGTGCGCGCCGGCGAGGCGGTCGGCCTCCTCGGCCCCAACGGCGCCGGCAAGACGACCTGCTTCTACATGGTCACCGGCCTCGTGCCCGTCGACCAGGGCACGATCGAGATCGACGGCAACGACGTCACCTCGCTGCCGATGTACCGGCGCGCGCGGCTCGGCATCGGCTATCTGCCGCAGGAAGCCTCCATCTTCCGCGGCCTGACGGTCGAGCAGAACATCCGCGGCATCCTCGAAGTCACCGAGAAGAACCGCAAGCTGCGCGAGGAACGGCTCGACGAACTCCTCGAGGAATTCCACATCTCGCACCTGCGCAAGTCGGCGTCGATCGCGCTGTCGGGCGGCGAGCGCCGCCGCCTCGAAATCGCCCGCGCGCTGGCATCGAACCCGAACTTCATGCTGCTCGACGAGCCCTTCGCCGGCGTCGACCCGATCGCGGTCTCGGACATCCAGCATCTCGTGCGGCAATTGACCTCGCGCGGCATCGGCGTCCTCGTCACCGACCACAACGTCCGCGAGACGCTCGGCCTCATCGACCGCGCCTACATCATCCATGCCGGTCAGGTGCTGACCCACGGCCGCCCGGCCGAAATCGTCGCCAATCCCGACGTGCGCCGCCTCTATCTCGGTGAAGGCTTTACCCTTTAGCCGGATTTTCGCCCGCCGAACCCCAATCGGCTTGACAAGCAAGTCCCGGGCCAGTTTGTATCGCCCTGACGAGAGGCCGAAAACGGCCCTTACGGGATCGGGTCGAGATGGGGCTTGGGGCCAGACTTCAGCTAAGGCAGTCGCAATCGCTGGTGATGACGCCGCAATTGCTGCAGTCGATCCGTCTCCTGCAATTCACCCAGCTCGAACTCGACAAGTTCATCGATGAGGAAATCGAGCGCAATCCGCTGCTCGAACGGGCAGAGGCCGACGATACGCCCGACGACGAGGCGCCGCGCGCCGAGCCATCGGCCGAGGACGGCGTCGACGAATGGTTCGAGGCGAGCGACGGCGCGACGTCCGAACGCATGGCCGACCAGCTCGACACCTCGCTCGAAAACGTCTTCCCCGACGAGCCCGGCCTCGCCGCCCTGTCGTCCGCCGCCCCATCGTCGACCGGCGCCGCCGACAGCGGCTTCGACGGCTTCGATTTCGCCCCCGGCAAGCCCGACCTTCGCCAGCATGTGCGCGAGCAGATCGCGCTGTCGATCCGCGCGCCGCAGGACCGCATCGTCGCCGCCGAGCTTGCCGACGCGCTCGACGAGGACGGCTATATGCGCGCCGACATCGCCGACATCGCAGAACGGCTCGGCGTCGCATCCGCCGACGCCGGCCGCGTGCTCGGCCTTTGCCAGCGCTTCGACCCGGCCGGTCTCTTCGCGCGCGACCTCGCCGAGTGCCTCGCCCTGCAGCTTGCCGCCCGCGACCGGCTCGACCCCGCCATGGCCGCGATGGTCGCGCATCTCGAACTCGTCGCCCGTCGCGATTTCGCGACGCTGAAGAAGCTGTGCGGCGTCGACGAGGCGGACCTTCTCGACATGCTGGCCGAATTGCGCGGTCTCGACCCCAAGCCCGGCCTCGCCTTCGTCGTCGACACGGCCGAGATCATCCGGCCCGACGTGGTCGTTCGTGCCGCACCCGACGGAAGCTGGGCGATCGACCTCAACCCCGACGCCCTGCCCCGCATCCTCGTCAACCAGTCCTACGCCGCGACCGTCTCCCGGGGCGCGCGCCAGCGCGAGGACCGCGACTTCGTTTCCGAGTGCCTGCAGAGCGCCAACTGGCTGGTGCGCTCGCTCGACCAGCGCGCCCGCACCATCCTGAAGGTCGCGACCGAGATCGTGCGCCAGCAGGACGCGTTCCTCGCCCATGGCGTGCGGCATTTGCGCCCGCTCAACCTCAAGACCGTCGCCGACGCGATCGGCATGCACGAATCCACCGTCAGCCGCGTGACGTCGAACAAGTTCATGATGACCCCGCGCGGCGTCTTCGAGTTCCGCTATTTCTTCACCGTCGCGATCGCGGCGTCCGGCGGCGGCGACGCGCATTCGTCGGAGGCGGTGCGCGACCGCATCCGCGCCCTGATCGACGCCGAGCGGCCGGAGAACGTCCTCTCTGACGACGCGATCATGGACATCCTGAAGGAGGACGGGATCGACATCGCCCGGCGCACGGTGGCGAAATACCGCGAGGGGATGAACCTTGCCTCCTCCGTCCAGCGTCGCCGCGAAAAGCGCGCGAGAGCGGCACTTTCGGCCTGACATGTCGGGCTTCATTGACAAGGTTTCGTTAAGGGACTAGAAGCCGCGCCGCAATGGACCGGGGCGGAAGCGCCACCCGGTCTTCGGCGCATGTTCGCCTCCGGCCCGACCCCCGTCGTCGTGGGGAGACGGTGGCGGAAAACCTTGTGCAGGCTGGCGACGGGTATACACTCGCCTATGTACCCAGATGGGTCACCAACGGCCCGGTCAGCATGAACAGAAGGTCAGATAGGTCATGAGTCTGCGCATTTCGGGAAAGCACATGGAGATCGGCGATGCGTTCCGCACGCGGATCGAGAGCCGTATCGGCGACGCGGTCGACAAATATTTCGACGGCGGATTTTCGGGACGGGTGACCGTCGAGAAAGCCGGCTCGCGCTTTACCGCCGACTGCTCGATCCATATCGACACCGGCATGGTGCTGCAGGCGACCGGCCAGGCCCAGGACCCGCAGCTCGCCTTCGAAGGCGCGGCCGAGCGCATCGAAAAGCGCCTGCGCCGCTACAAGCGCCGCCTGAAGTCGCACAATAACGGCGCCAACGGCGTCGACGCCATCGACATGGCCTACCGCATCATGTCGCCGGTCGGCGACGAGGACGACGAGGTGCCGGACGACTACGCGCCCGCCGTCGTCGCCGAATCCACCGTGGCGCTGCAGACCATGTCGGTCGCAACCGCGGTCATCGAACTCGACACCAAGGACACGCCGGTCGTCGTCTTCCGCAATGCGGGGACGGACTCGGTCAACATCGTCTATCGACGCCCCGACGGGAATATCGGCTGGATCGACCCGTCTTCGGCACTGGGCGCGAACGCGAACTAGGCACCGGCGACAGGCGTTCGCCGGATGTGTGATCAAAAGGATTTCAAATGGATCTGAGCGATCTGATCGAGGCTTCGGCAGTGATGCCGGCCTTGAAGGCCAATTCCAAGAAGCAGCTCCTGCAGCTTCTGGCCGAAAAGGCGGCATCGATCACCGGCCTGCCCGAGCGTGAAATCTTCGACACGATCCTGCAGCGCGAACGCCTGGGCTCGACCGGCGTCGGCAACGGCATCGCGATCCCGCACGGCAAGCTGCCGGGGATCACGCGCATCACCGGCGTTTTTGCCCGGCTCGACCACCCGGTCGAGTTCGAGGCGCTGGACGACCAGCCGGTCGATCTCGTCTTCCTGCTGCTGGCGCCCGAAAGCGCCGGCGCCGATCACCTGAAGGCCCTGTCCCGCACGGCCCGCGTCCTGCGCGACGGCGAGACGGTCGCCAAGATCCGCGGCACCACCGACGCCTCCGCGATCCACGCCTTCCTCGCCGAAAGCGCCACCACCAACGCCGCCTGAGCCCAAGCTCACGGCACAAAAAAAGGCGGCTCGAAGCCGCCTTTTTTCGTCTGGGACGTTGCCGCCCATTTTCGTCTGGGCGAGTCGAAAACCGTCGATTTCGAGAACCGGAGCGGAGCGTACTTCAGTACGTGAGCACCGGAAGCGCAGAAAACAGCCATTTGCAGGCTGTTCAGGCGGAAATGGCTCCAGCTCAGTGGATGCTGACGGGAACCAGATCATTCTGCATCGCGCCGGCGATGGCCGTCTCGCGCTGGTCGGTCAGGAGGATCGGCCGGCCGTCGGCGGCGAACACAGCCCACAGCCGCAGTCCCGAGGCCATTTCCGGCATGCCGGGGAACTTGCCGCGCAGATCGTCCGAATCCATCTCGCGCAGATAGGCGACGGTGCCTTCGCCAAGATGCGCGAGCTCGTCGTTCGTCAGCGGATTGTCGTGGTGTTGATTCTCAGTCATCGTCAGCCTCCTTGGCCTGGCGGGACGTCTCACAGGACCAACCCGCAGCCGAGCCTTTCGGTTCCGATTGATCCTGCGATCAATCTGTCACTAAAATGTTGATTTTCTTTACCAGCCGTTCCGGCTCCGGACGGTCGAGGTCGATCGCCAGAAGCCCGTTCTTCAGGGCCGCGCCGGTCACGCGCATCCCGTCCGCCAGCACGAAGATGCGCTGGAACTGGCGGGCTGCGATGCCGCGGTGGAGAAAATCACGTTCCCCGTCGTCGACCTGCTTGCCGCGAACGACGAGCTGGTTCTCTTCGATCGACACGTCGAGATCGCTTTCCGCAAAGCCTGCCACGGCCAGCGTGATGCGCAGGCGATGGCCGCCATTCTCGCCCGACGCCAGGCGCTCGATATTGTAGGGCGGATAGGAATCGCCGGATTTGGCGACGCGTTCGAGCGTCTTTTCCATCGTGTCGAACCCGAGCAGAAGCGGATTCGAGAAAGGTGTCATGCGCGTCATGTCGTGTCCTCGAAGAGCGACGGTCCTGGCCAAACCCCGAAGGCGTTCTGGCCGTTGACCCTGATATGGATTGTCGCCATACGCAGTTCAAGTCGAACGCGAGGGACCTTCCATGCCGCAAGCCGCCAAGATCATCATCGACACCGATCCGGGTCAGGACGATGCCGTCGCCATTCTGCTGGCGCTGGCGAGCCCGGAACTGGAAGTGATCGGCATCACGGCGGTCGCCGGCAACGTGCCGTTGTCGCTGACCGAGAAGAACGCGCGCAAGATCTGCGAGCTCGCCGGCCGGCCGGACATGAAGGTCTATTCCGGCGCCATCCGCCCGCTGATGCGCCAGCTCGTCACCGCGGAGGAAGTGCACGGCAAGTCCGGCCTCGACGGCCCCGACCTGCCCGAGCCGACCATGCAGCTCCAGGCGCAGCACGCCGTCGACTACCTGGTCGAGACGCTGATGGCCGAGCCCGAAGGCACCATCACGCTCTGCCCGCTCGGGCCGCTCACCAACATTGCGCTCGCCCTCATCAAGGAGCCGAAGATCGCCGGCCGCATCCAGCAGATCGTCCTGATGGGCGGCGGCTATTTCGAGCAGGGCAACGTCACGCCGTCGGCCGAGTTCAACATCTATGTCGATCCGCACGCCGCCGACGTGGTGCTGAAGTCGGGCGTGCCGATCGTCATGATGCCGCTCGACGTCACCCACAAGGCGCTCACCACCCGCACCCGCGTCGAGGCGATCCGCGCAATCGGGACGCCGGTCGGCGAGGCGACCGCGGCGCTCCTCGATTTCTTCGAGCGCTACGACGAACAGAAATACGGCACCGACGGCGGTCCCCTGCACGATCCCTGCGTCATCGCCTGGCTCCTCAAGCCCGACCTCTTCTCCGGCCGCGACTGCAACGTCGTCGTCGAGACCATGTCCGAACTCACCATGGGCGCGACCGTCGTCGACTGGTGGGGCACCACCGGCCGGCCGAAGAACGCCAGGGTCATGCGCGACATCGACGCCGAAGGGTTTTTTGCGCTTCTGACGGAGCGACTGGCGAAGCTCTAGCCGGTCAGCGCGCCTCCCCCTTCGAAACCGCCTTGTGCAAATGAATCATCAGCGCCGCGGCAAAGAGCGGCGTCGCAAGGTTCAACACCGGGATCGCCAGGAACCCCGCAATCACGAACCCCGCCATCAGCACCGTCCCGGAATGCCGGCGCCGCAGCGCCTTAGCCTCGTCCTCCGAGCGGAACCGCATCGCCGCGAATTCGAAGAACTCGCGCCCGAGCAGATAGCCGTTGACGACGAAGAAGGCGACGAGATTGACGCCGGGAACCAGCAGCAGCGTCAGCGCCAGCAGGTTGCCGAGAATGACGATGCCGAAGAATTTCAGCGACAGAACGGCCGCGCGAACCAGCGGCACGGCGGTCCCCGGCCGGTCGGCGGGATAGTCGCGCGTCTCGACGATCTCGGCGACGTCGTCGAGGAACATGCCGGCGATGATCGCCGTGATGGGCGCGATCAGCAGGGCCAGCCCGGCGGCAAGCCCGATGCCCGCCGCGATCCCGGCGAAGATTCCGAACCACGACGCCCACGCATCGGCCCAGCCCGGCAGGTCCGGCGCCATCAGCACCAGCCACGGCCAGAGCAGCCATTCGAACAGATAGCGCAGGGCGAACCAGAGCCCGATCAGGAACAGGACCGTCAAGCCGATCGACTTCCAGAAGGTCGAGCGGAATTCCGGCTCGGTCAGATTGGCGGCGGCGCGCCGCGCGGCAGTGAAGATCATGATGGCGTCGCCCCGGTTGTCATCTTCCGGGCAAGTAGGTTGCAAGGTCGCGCCCGACAAGCGTCCATCCCGTTTGCACTTTGCCGGCGATGTCGCTAAACGGAGCCCGTTCCCCCGACATGACGACCGACCGGAGACCTCGATGACGCAGTATGACGTGCTTTGCATCGGCAATGCGATCGTTGACATCATTGCCCGCTGCGACGACGCCTTCCTGCACGACAACGAGATCATCAAGGGCGCGATGAACCTGATCGACGCCGAGCGTGCAGAGCATCTCTACGCGCGCATGGGCCCGGCCATCGAGGCGTCGGGCGGCAGCGCCGGCAACACGGCGGCGGGCATAGCCAGCTTCGGCGGCAGCGCGGCCTTTTTCGGCAAGGTCTCGGCCGACCATCTCGGCACGATCTACACGCACGACATCCGCGCGCAGGGCGTCGCCTTCGACACGTCGCCGCTCGCCGGCACGCCGCCCACGGCGCGCTCGATGATCTTCGTGACGCCCGATGGCGAGCGCTCGATGAACACTTATCTCGGCGCCTGCGTCGAGCTCGGGCCCGAGGACGTCGAGGCCGACAAGGCCGCCGGCGCCAAGGTCACCTATTTCGAAGGCTATCTGTGGGACCCGCCGCGCGCCAAGGAGGCGATCCGCCTCACCGCGCGCCACGCCCATGAAGCGGGCCGCGAGGTCGCGATGACCCTCTCGGATTCCTTCTGCGTGGACCGCTACCGCGACGAGTTCCTCGACCTGATGCGCTCGCGCACGGTCGACATCGTCTTTTCCAACGAGAGCGAGTTGAAGGCGCTCTACCAGACCTCGTCCTTCGAGGCCGGGCTCAACGCCATCCGCCAGGACTGCCGCCTCGCCATCGTCACGCGCTCCGAAAAGGGCTCGGTCGTGCTGCATGGCGGCGAGACCGAGATCGTCGACGCGATCGAGATCTCCGAACTGGTCGACACCACCGGCGCCGGCGACCTCTACGCCGCCGGCTTCCTCCACGGCTACACCACGGGCCGCACGCTCGCCGATTGCGGCAAGCTCGGATCGCTCGCCGCCGGCCTCGTCATCCAGCAGATCGGCCCCCGCCCCATGCTGAGCCTGAAACAGGCGGCGCAGGAACGCGGGCTGGTTTAGGGCCAACAGGGTTTGGCGTCATCCCGGAAAACGCGCGACGCGCAGCGGCGTGCGTTTATCCGGGACCCATTCCGCGTCGTCGAAGTTCACGGAATGGGTCCCGGCTCTCATCTCGCTTTGCTCGATTTCGGCCGGGATGACGCTATTCCACAGACCCATCACCCCTATTCCGTCGGAATGTCCTCCGGCGCCCGGCCGGGCCGGCTCTTGTAGGGCGGAAACGTCCAGCCATAGGCGAGCGCCCCGCCGCGCACGCAGAACGCGATCGAAAAGGCGATGAGCGCCGCGCCGCCGGCGGGCGATCCGCCGAGGTCGGCGAGGACGTAGGCGACCGAGCCCGACAGCGCGGCGGTGACGTAAATTTCGGGGCGCAACAGCACGGACGGCTCGCCCGCAAGCAGGTCGCGCAATATGCCGCCGAAGGTCGCCGTCAGGACGCCGGTCACAACCGCGATGACCGGCGATCCGGTCACCTCCATGCCCTTGTAGGCGCCGAAGACGCTGTAGGCGGCGAGGCCCACCGCATCCAGCCAGAGCAGCAGCCGATAGCGCGATTCGACCAAATGCGCGGCGAAGAACACCGCCGCCGCGACGATCGCGCAGACGAGCAGATAATCGTGGTTGGCGATCCAGAAGACCGGCACGTCGAGCACCAGGTCGCGGAACGTGCCGCCGCCGATGGCGGTGACGCCGGCGAGGAAGAGGAAGCCGATGATGTCGAGCTGCTTGCGCGAGGCGGCCAGCGCGCCGGTCGCCGCGAACACTGCGATGCCGGCATAGTCGAGAAAAAGGAGCAGGTTCAATTCGGCCTCCCGCGCCAAATCGCGCGTGGACCATCCGAGCAAGCGCGGGTTAAGGACCGATGAAAGCGCGCGGTCAAAGCCGCCCGGATGTGCGATTGCCCATGAAAAAGGCGCCCGAAGGCGCCTTTTTTGCGGTTATGCGTCCTTTTCGGACTGCGGATTGGGCGGGCCGGGCTCTGCCGGCGCATCGGCGGGGCCCGCCTTCGGGCCTCCCTTCGAGACGCCGACCATCGCCGGGCGCAGCACGCGCTCGCCGATGACGTAGCCGGTCTGGACGACCTGCAAAACCGTGTTGTTCGGCACGTCCGGGTTGGGAATCTCGAACATCGCCTGGTGGAAGTTCGGATCGAACCGCTCGCCCTCGGGCGCGAGGCGCTTGACGCCGTGCCGCTCGAGCGCGCCCAGCATGTCGCGCTCGGTCATCTCGACGCCGTCGATCAGCGACTTGAAGCCGGCATCGTCCGACGCCTTCGCCTCGGCGGGAATGGCGTCGAGCGCGCGGCGCATGTTGTCGGACACCGACAGCATGTCGCGGGCGAAATTGGCGACCGCATAGCTCTTGGCATCAGCGACCTCGCGCTGGGTGCGGCGGCGCAGGTTTTCCATCTCGGCGGCGAGGCGCAGGGCGCGGTCCTTCAGCTCCTCGTTTTCCTTCGCGAGGCGCATGAAGGCCTCGAAATCGGCCTGGTTGTCCTGGCCTTCGGCGATGTCCGCGCTGGCCTCGATGTTCGGATCGGTGTGCGTTTCACCGCTCTCGGCGCTCATGCGTTCGTTTTCCGGACGATCGTTCATGGCTGATCCCGTCTTTCCTGCCAAATTCGTGAAGTGCCGCCGATATCGATGTTCGAGGCGCCAAAATCAAGAGGCCGCGCCCGAAGACGCGGCCCCGCCTTCATGTTCGACAAATCAGATGTCGAGATTGGCGACCGACAGGGCGTTGTCCTGGATGAACTCGCGGCGCGGCTCCACCTCGTCGCCCATCAGGCGCGAGAACAGCGAATCCGCGTCGGTCGCGTCGTTGACCTTGACCTGCAGCAGCGAGCGGGCGTTCGGATCGAGCGTCGTCTCCCAGAGCTGGTCGGCGTTCATTTCGCCGAGGCCCTTGTAGCGCTGCAGCGAGATGCCCTTGCGGCCCGTCGCGAAGATCGCGTCGAGCAGCGCCATCGGGCCGGAGATCACGTCGGCCTTGTCGTTTCGGCGCAGCACCGGCTGGTGCATGTAGATTTCCTGCAGACGCGCCGTGTAGCGGTCGATTGCGCGCGCGTCGGCCGAGCCGATCAGCCCGGCATCGAGCGTGACGATTTCGCGCACCGAGCGCACCGTGCGCTCGAAGACGACGCCGCCGGCCCCCTCGTTCGACGGGTTGACGCGGCCTTCCCAGCCCCGCTCCGTCTCCTCGGAGATCATGTCGAGCCGCTCGGCGACCGTCTGGACGATGGCCGGCACCTGCGCCGCATCGCCCATGCGCTCGGCATTGAGCGCGCCGGCGATCGCCGCCTGCTCAACGACGGAGCGCGCATAGCGCGTGTGGAGCCCCTGGATCAGCGTGCGCACGGCGAGCGCATCGTTGATGACGGCGCGCAGGTCCTGGCCGGCGCGAACCTCGCCACCGGAGAGTTCAAGCGACGCCTCATCGAGGCCCTGGCCGATCAGATAATCCTCGAAGGAGGGCTCGTCCTTGATGTACTGCACCGACTTGCCACGGCTGACCTTGTAGAGCGGCGGCTGGGCGATATAGAGGTGCCCGCGCTCGATCAGCTCCGGCATCTGGCGGAAGAAGAACGTCAGGAGCAGGGTGCGGATATGCGCGCCGTCGACGTCGGCGTCGGTCATGATGATGATCTTGTGGTAGCGCAGCTTGTCGGCGTTGAACTCGTCCTTGCCGATGCCGGTGCCGAGCGCGGTGATCATCGTGCCGATCATGTCGGACGAAAGCATCCGGTCGAACCGGGCGCGCTCCACGTTGAGAATCTTGCCGCGCAGCGGCAGGATCGCCTGGTTCTGGCGCGAGCGGCCGCCCTTGGCCGAGCCGCCGGCCGAGTCGCCCTCGACGATGAAGATTTCGGACTTGGCCGGGTCGCGCTCCTGGCAGTCGGCGAGCTTGCCGGGCAGCGAGGTGATGTCGAGCGCGCCCTTGCGCCGGGTCAGTTCGCGCGCCTTGCGGGCCGCTTCACGCGCCGCGGCTGCCTCGATCACCTTGCCGACCAGCACCTTGGCTTCGCCCGGATGCTCCTCGTACCAGGTGCCGAGCGCCTCGTTGACGAGGCCTTCGACCACCGGGCGCACCTCGGAGGAGACGAGCTTGTCCTTGGTCTGCGAGGAGAATTTCGGGTCCGGCACCTTGACCGAGAGCACCGCCGTCAGGCCCTCGCGGCAGTCGTCGCCGGTGATCGAGACCTTTTCCTTCTTCGACAGGCCGGAAGCCTCGGCATAGCCGGTGACCTGTCGCGTCAGGGCGCCGCGGAAGCCGGCCAGATGCGTGCCGCCGTCGCGCTGGGGGATGTTGTTGGTGAAGCAGAGCACGTTCTCGTGGTAGGAATCGTTCCACCACATCGCGACCTCGACGGTGATGCCGTCGCGCTCGGCCTTGATGGCGATCGGCGCGGGGATCAGCGGCTTCTTGGCGCGGTCGAGATATTTGACGAACTCTTCCAGCCCGCCCTCGTAGAGCAGTTCCTGCACCTTGACGTCGGCATGGCGCTTGTCCGTCAGGACGATGCGCACGCCCGAATTCAGGAAGGCGAGTTCGCGCAGGCGATGTTCGAGCGTGTTGTAGTCGAACTCGATCATGGTGAAGGTTTCGTCGGACGGGAAGAAGGTGATCTCCGTGCCGGAGCGTCCCTCGTTCGTGCCCGGCTGCCGGTTCTCGACATAGCTGCCGGTCACGGTCAGCGGGCCGTCCGCATTGCCGTGGGTGAACGACATCTCGTGGACCTGCCCGTTGCGCCGGATCTTCATCTTCAGCCAGGACGACAGCGCGTTGACGACCGAGACGCCGACGCCGTGGAGGCCGCCCGAGACCTTGTAGGAATTCTGGTCGAACTTACCGCCGGCGTGGAGCTGGGTCATGATGACCTCGGCCGCCGAGACGCCCTCGCCCTTGTGGACGTCGGTCGGAATGCCGCGCCCGTTGTCGGTCACGGTCACCGAACCGTCGGGGTTCAGCGTCACCTGCACGAGGTCGGCATGGCCGGCGAGCGATTCGTCGATCGCGTTGTCGACGACCTCGTAGACCATGTGGTGCAGGCCCGAGC
>JACVCH010000006.1 GCA_016742175.1 Rhizobiaceae bacterium | reverse complement strand
TGAAAGCGGTCGATAAGTTCGAATATCGCCGAGGCTACAAGTTCTCGACCTACGCAACCTGGTGGATCCGACAGGCGATCACGCGTTCGATCGCCGACCAGGCGCGCACCATCCGCATTCCGGTGCACATGATCGAGACGATCAACAAGATCGTGCGCACCTCGCGCCAGATGCTGCACGAGATCGGCCGCGAGCCGACCCCGGAGGAACTGGCCGAAAAGCTCGCCATGCCGCTCGAAAAGGTCCGCAAGGTCCTCAAGATCGCCAAGGAGCCGATCTCGCTCGAAACGCCGGTCGGCGACGAGGAGGACAGCCACCTCGGCGATTTCATCGAGGACAAGATGGCGATCCTGCCGATCGACGCGGCGATCCAGGCGAACCTGCGCGAGACCACCACCCGCGTCCTCGCCTCGCTCACGCCCCGCGAGGAACGCGTCCTGCGCATGCGCTTCGGCATCGGCATGAACACCGACCACACGCTGGAAGAAGTCGGCCAGCAATTCTCGGTCACCCGCGAACGCATCCGCCAGATCGAAGCCAAGGCCCTGCGCAAGCTCAAGCACCCCTCGCGCTCGCGCAAGCTGCGCTCGTTCCTCGATAGCTGATCAGACATCCGACTTTCAGAACAGGGCGCCCACGAGGCGCCCTTTTCATTTCTACCCTTCGCGACACCATCCGAAGCCTCCGGGAACGGCGTCATTCCGGCCGAAGTCCGAGCGCAGCGAGGCGAGAGCCGGAACCCATTCCGTGACCTTTCCGGTCGACTTATGCGTGCCATCGCCACAATTTGCCGCGCAGACGCAAAACCGCTAAAGAGCATCTCCAGACCAATCGAGCGGCGGATCAGGAATGATTGTTCTTGTCGATGTTGTGGAAGTTCGCGCCCTGGATGAGCGTCGTCTTTGGCTCCGGTTTTCGGATGGAACCGAGGGAGAGCATGACTTTTCGGAATTGCTCGACCGTGACTGGCCGATGGTGCGACCGTTGAAGGATCCCGAAATGTTCAAGCGTGTTTTCGTTTCGGCATTTGGCGTGCCCACATGGCCGAACGGCTTCGACGTCGACGCCATCCAGCTTCACCGCGAAATGTCCGAGCAGGGGCGTCTGCACCGCTCCGCCGCCTGACTTAACTGCCGGCCGACAGAACCATCCAGCGCCGCGTCATTCCGGCCGAAATCGAGCGAAGCGAGATGAGAGCCGGAACCCATTCCGTGACCTCCCCCGACTACCTCACCAACCCCTCCACCACCGCCCGTAGCGCCTTCTTCTGATCCCCCCCCGAGCCGCCACCGGCGATCTCCAGCGCCGCGCGGTCGAACATCGCCGACAATAGCGCGGCCAGCGCCTCGACCGGCACGTCTGGCACCTCGCCCGCCGCGATGCCCGCCGCCAGCCCCTCGCGCAGCGTGCGCCCGCCATGGCGCATGTCGATCGCGTCCATCTCCGCGCGCCCCAGCACGGCGGGCCCGTCGAGAAGCAGGAGCCGCGTGCGCCCCTCGAGGCGCATGGCCGCCAGGAACGCGTCGCCCCCGCGCAGGAGCGCGTCCTTCACGCCCGCTGCCGAGATCGTCGACGCATCCACCATTTTCGCGACCGCTTCCGCCTCCGCCTCGACCACCGCGCGGAACAGCGCCTGCTTGTCGGCGAAGTGGTGGTAGAGCGCGCCGCGCGTCACGCCTGCCGCCGCGACGATGTCGGGCGTACCGGTCTCGGCATAGCCGCGCGCCACGAACTGCGCCCTGCCCGCCGCCATCAGCGCCGCACGCGTCACCTCGGTCCTGTCCCTGTTGCTACGCCGTTCGTGTTTCTCTTGCATACATACAGCCTGTATGTTATTTCATTAATCACATACAGACTGTATGTTTTTTAACCGCGAAAGGGAAGTCCCATGAAGGTGACCAGCTACTATCCCGTCATCATGACCGACGCCGTGACCGACACCGCAACCTTCTACCAGCGCCATTTCGGTTTCGTGCCGGCCTTCGAAAGCGACTGGTACGTCCACCTGACCCTTGCGAGCGATTCCGGCGTCAATCTCGCCATCCTCGACGGCGCGCATGGCACGATCCCCGCCTCCGGCCGTGGCCGCGTGTCGGGCCTGCTCCTGAACTTCGAGGTCGAGGATGTCGACGCCGAACATGCGCGCCTTGTCGAAGCCGGCCTGCCGATCCTCCTGCCCATTCGCGACGAGGATTTCGGCCAGCGCCATTTCATCACCGCCGACCCCAACGGCGTCCTGATCGACATCATCAAGCCGATCCCGCCCAGCGCCGATTTCGCCGCGCAGTATGCGCCGGAGGCCATGCCATGACCTGTCCTCAATCTCTCAATCTTTACTTCGCCGCCCCCTCCAGCACTACGCTTTTCAACCTAGGTCTGACTTGCCTCGACAACCTTAAGCAGCTCTCTGTCAAGAACGGCACCTAGCAGGCTGATGAGGGCCGATCCGCCCGCGAGCAACGGCACCCCTCGCATCGGCTGCGCCGACAGCGTCGATCCGTGCAGCCTAGGATACACGATGCGACAATCGCATCGCATGCGTAGCATAGATGGATTGGCTGGCAGATGCCGTGCTGGAACGCAGTCCTTGTGCCACCGCTTTAGGTGCCAATGGTCGGATGCGGCTGCCTTAGACGAGCGTATAAGGTGTTCGGCCTTGAAACATACGCTGCGTTATGTTGGACCGATAAACCAGCCCACGACGCCAGTCACGAACAGCAGACCAGCAAAAGTCGAGGGAACCACGTAACCAAGAATGTTTCGGTCGATCCCCAAATCTGTCCGAACGCTTCTGACCTCTGCCCTGTAACTGGCCAACTCATCTCGCATCCTTTTTTGGATGCCCTCGAATGTGGTCGAGTATCGATCAATTGAGGTATCGATGGTTAGCTCTGCGTCTTTCACGATCCGCTTAATTGAATTGATCGCCATGTGTGTAGCGTCGAGCTTCTGGTTGTAGGCGGTCAGGCCGTCCACGAATATGCGCTGCATGCCAAACTGCAATTCGTTGTAAAGCGTTTCGTTTTCTAGCTTGGCCTTGATTTTTTTATATTCGTCATACCGACTATTGAGTGCTACTTCGGGCGCCTTGAAGATTGACTCAATTTGTTCGGCAGCGGTGCGTATGGTGCTGTGGATATCATCGAAGTTCAACCTTTCGGCGCTTACGGCCCGCTCGATGTTTGCCACATCAGCCGACAGATACCGCTCTGGCTCGACCGCTCTGTGATTTTCCGCTCTCGTGCGAAAATGCAATGCAAGAGCGAAGTATATAGAAAGTGCGAAAAGGCCAAAGAGCATAAGATTTCTTGGAATTTGCGAGCCCTTCGCCAAATCAATGTTCAGCAATGGAATGCGGTTCAGATCAATGCCCCACCATGCCAATACGGCAAACAAGGCTGTGGACACAATCAACTCCGCTCGCAACCTGATATGCGTGCCTGACCAATCTGGGATGTCTGAAATCTTTGAGCCGTTCATGCTGCTCCCTCAACTTGCATGCCTCAAGACATGGGCCGCGCATGCGCACAAGTCTAGTTGATTGTTTGTCTGCCATGCACAAGATCGGGTGTTTCCGCTCGAGCGGAATCGGCCTACGCTGTCCTCGACGTCCTGCCCATCCTCCTGCCCCTTCGCGACGAGGATTTCGGTCAGCGCCACTTCATAACCGCCGACCCCAACGGCGTCCTGATCGACATCATCAGGCCGATCCCGCCGAGCGCCGATTTCGCCGCGCAGTATGCGCCGGAGGCCATGCCGTAGACTGATCGATGGATCGCGCGACGGTTGCATCGGGCGCATACTTGGCGGGTCGAACTCTAGAGCGGCCCGCCGGACCCGCCTCCGCGCCCCTGCGGCCCGCAGGAGGTGCAACATGACGACCTACGTCGTTCTCGTGAACTGGACCGACCAGGGCATTCGCAATGTCGCCGATTCCCCCAAGCGTCTCGACGCGGCCCGCAAGATGCTGGCGGATATGGGCGGCACGTTCCGCGACATCTGGATGACGATGGGCGACTACGATCTCGTCGCGATCTGCGAGGCGCCGGACGATGCGATCGTGGCCCGCTTCGCCTTGCAGATGGGCAAGGGCGGCAATGTGCGGACCCGCACGCTCAAAGCCTTCCCCGAGGCCGCCTATCGCGAGATCATTTCCAAGCTGTGATCTTGCAGAGCGCGCCCCGCCGGTACACCCTGCCCTCGACGAGGGAGATCGCATGGGCGTATGTGAAACGGTCGAAGGCGGATGCCATTGCGGCGCCGTCCGGTTCAAGGCGAAGCTGGTCGACGGCATGAACACGGCGCGGCGCTGCACCTGCTCGCTCTGCGCCATGCGCGGCGCTATCGCGGTGTCCGCGCGCGTGGAGGACTTCGCCGTCGAAAAGGGCGCCGACCGCCTCGCCCTCTACCAGTTCAACACGATGGTCGCCGAGCACTGGTTCTGCTCGGTCTGTGGCATCTACACCCATCACAAGCGCCGCTCGAAGCCGAGCGAATACGGCATCAACGTCGCCTGCATCGACGGCGTCAGCCCGTTCGATTTTGCCGAGGTCGTCGTCAATGACGGCCGGACGCATCCCAACGACCGCCCGCCCGGCGCGAGCGGCGTTGCCGGCATCCTGCGCTTCGAGCCGCGTTGAACGCCGCACTTTGGCCGATCGCGTCTGCATGCTAGACCGACCTCGAAACGAGGAGTGAGACGATGTCTTTTTTCAAGAAGCTGTTCGGCGGCGGCGACCCGACGCCGCAGGCCCCGGCGAAGACGCTCGAATACAAGGGCTATACGATCCAGCCGAAGCCCTTCCAGGAAGGCGGCCAGTACCAGACCTGCGGCATCATCTCGAAGGAGATCGACGGCGCGGTTAAGGAGCACCGGCTCATCCGCGCCGACCGCTTCCCCTCGCTCGACGACGCGACCGAAACCACCGTCCGCAAGGCGCGCCAGGTGATCGACGAACAGGGAGACCGAATCTTTGGCTAGGCTCGCGCTTCTTCTCGCCCTCCTCACCCTGCCCGGCTGCGCCGTCTTCGGCGGCGCGGGAACCGCCACCGTCAGCGACGGCCGCATTGACGCGCGCGGAACCGCTTCCTCCGCCGGCATCGGTGCATCCGGCCCCTATGTCGGCACGACGTCGGGCCGCGTCGTCGTCGACTAGGCTCACCGCCGCCGCACGACCGAACGCGCCGCGATGCGGATCAGGTCGCTCTGGCTGTGCGAACCCGTCTTGTGGAAGATGCGCTTCAGATGCGAGCGCACCGTCTCGCGCGAGATGCGCTGGCGCTCGGCGATCTCGTTGACCGACCAGCCCGCGACGAGTTCGGACAGCACCGCCTTTTCGGTGCGCGTCAGGCGGAAATGGACGGCGAAGCCGTCGAGATCGGCCGCCGGCTTGCGGTCGGTCGCCTCGATCAGCACCAGCACCGTCGGCCCCTCGAAATAGGCCGAAATCGGGTTCTTCTGCACCAGGATCAGCGTCATCTTCACCTTGTCGCCGAAGAAGCTCGCCTGCCGGTCGCCGTCATAGCTTCGCTGCAGCATCGCGCCGAGCCGCCTGTCCGCCTCCTCGTCGACGAGCCGAACGCGGCCGAGCGCGCCGACCCGCAGGCAGGGCGTGCGGTAGAGGATGTCCTCCGCCATCTTGGAGATCATCGATGCCTGTCGCGCCTCGCACACCACGACGATGCCGACATCGACCGCATCGAAGATCGATGCGCCGAATTCGGAGACCGCGCGCTGGCGCGGGCCGGATCGGTAGTAGTTGACGACCCGGCGCAGATGTGGCGCGAGCCGCGTCAACTGGTCGGCGGCCGCGCGGTTCTGCTCGGGATCGGCCCGCGACGTGCCGACCGACAGCAGCATCGACTTGCCGTTGTCGCGCGCGATGGTCACGCCGATCGCCGAGTTGACGCCGATCGGGCGCATGAAATCGTGGTAGAATTCGGTCTTCACGAACGAATCGAGCGGATACATCTGCTCGGCCGTCACGCCGAGGCCGATCGGGCGCACCGCCGCCGCCGGCATCCAGGGATTCAGCCTGGAATAGTGCGCCGCATAGCTCTCGTTCACCTCGCCGAGAAGGCCGTGCGTCAGTTGCCAGGCACCGACGCCGGAGGTGATGTCGTGGTGAAAGAGCGTCGAGGTGCCGTCCGGCAGGCCGTTGGCCAGGAGCGCGAGGAAGTCGTCCCAGCGCGCATCGCCCACCATCGCCGCATAGATGAGGTCGATCAGGTCGTCGTCGCCGGCGAGCATGCTCACGGGAAGCCCTCCGCTCTTGCCGCAATCTGACGAACCGCAACGCGCCTCCCCGCGCGCACGATGAAGGCGCGATTATGCAGGCTCGACGGGAGCTCTGCAACCTGCGGGCGATCAGGCGATTGCAGGGAAAAATCGGGAGTCGCTAGGGGCCTAGACGACTCCCGAAGAGGTCAGCAGGCCCGTCTTTCCCTCCAAAAAGCGCATATGGCGATACGTCTCGGGAGAGTTCGATGAAAAGCGAACGCTTCGAACCATGGCCGAATTGTGCAGGGTTCTTCCACAGGTTGCATCACCCATTTGGGTGAAACTTTGCATCCAAACGAAAAAGGCGCAGGTGCCGTCTCGGCCCCACGCCCTTCCAAACGAGCCTCGCCGGCCCGCGACTTCCTATTTCAGCATCGTCTTGACCATGCCGCTGGCCTTGGAAAAATCCATCTGGCCGGGAAACTTCTGCTTCAGCGCGGCGATGCACTTGCCCATGTCGCGCAGGCCGTCGGCGCCGACTTCGGAGATCACCTGCGCGCAGGCCTGGCGCGTGTCCTCCTCGCCGAGCTGCTTGGGCAGGAAGTCGCGGATGATCTCGATTTCCTGCCGCTCCTGCTCGGCCAGTTCCAGCCGGTTGCCCTCCTCGAAGGCGCGCGCGGATTCCTCGCGCTGCTTGACCATCTTGGCGAGGATCAGCGTGATCTCGTCGTCGCTGACCGGGTCCTTGCCCTGCCCGCGATTGGCGATGTCGCGATCGGTGATGGCCGCCTGGATCAGGCGCAGCGTCGACGTGCGCCGCTTGTCCTGGCTCTTGAGGGCCTCTTTCAATGCCTGGGCGAGTTTCTCGCGCATGGCTTCATTCTCCTGTCGGGAAGCGGACCATAACGCCCGCCGATTGCGGAGGCAATCAGTCCCCGTCTCTAACGCGTTGATTTGATTGATTCGGATAAGTTGGAACCGCAGTTTCCGGCAATTGACCCGGCTTTCGCCTTCACCTATTGTCCGCCACCTGCATGGACCGACTTGAGTCTTGCACGGCGTGTTCCCAAATGGGGCACGACCCGTGCGTTTCGTTGCGCCATATGGCCCGGAACGCGCCTCATTTCAAGGGCACACCCTGCCCGCGCGACGTTGATTGGAGAACCGCATGGCCGCTGGAACCGCCCCCTGGAGCATCGAGAAGCCCACCGCCGTCCTGGTGCTGGCCGATGGAACGGTCATCGAGGGCAAGGGCGCCGGCGCGACCGGCGAGCGCGTCGCGGAAGTCGTCTTCAACACCGCACTCACCGGCTACCAGGAAATCCTGACCGACCCGTCCTATGCCGGCCAGATCGTCACTTTCACCTTCCCGCATATCGGCAATATCGGGGCCAATGACGACGACGTCGAGGATCTGGCCCCGGCCGCCCGCCACGGCGCCGTCGGCGCGATCTTCAAGGCCGACATCACCGCCCCGTCCAACTACCGCTCCGGCGGCGGGCTCGACGAATGGCTGCAAAAGCGCGGCGTCGTCGCGATCTGCGGCCTCGACACCCGTGCGCTCACCGCCCTCATCCGCGAACGCGGCGCGCAGAACGCCGTCATCGCGCATGATCCGTCCGGCAATTTCGACCTCGCCGCGCTGAAGGCCAAGGCCGCCGCCTGGTCGGGCCTCCTCGACCTCGACCTTGCGAAGGACGTCTCGTCCGGCCAGTCCTCGGTCTGGTCCGAGACGCCCTGGGTCTGGAACGAGGGCCACGGTGCGCTGGGCGAGCCCGCCATGCACGTCGTCGCCATCGACTACGGCGTCAAGCGCAACATCCTGCGCCTGATGGCCGGGCTTGGCGCGAAGGTCACCGTCGTTCCCGCCACCACCGACGCGCAGGCGATCCTCGCCATGCAGCCGGACGGCGTCTTCCTGTCGAACGGCCCGGGCGATCCGGCCGCGACCGGCAGATATGCCGTGCCCGTCATCAAGGATTTGATCGCCGCCGACCTGCCCGTCTTCGGCATCTGCCTCGGCCACCAGATGCTGGCACTCGCCGTCGGCGCGAAGACCGAAAAGATGCACCAGGGCCATCACGGCGCGAACCACCCGGTCAAGGACCACACCACCGGCAAGGTCGAGATCGTGTCGATGAATCACGGCTTCGCGGTGGATTCGAAGTCCCTGCCGCAAGGCGTTGAGGAGACTCACGTTTCGCTGTTCGACGGCTCGAACTGCGGCATCGCGCTGACGGGCAAGCCGGTCTTCTCCGTCCAGCACCACCCCGAAGCCTCCCCCGGCCCGCAGGATTCGCACTACCTCTTCCGCCGCTTCGTCAACCTCATCCGCGAACGCAAGGGCGAGCCTGCTCTGGCGGAGTAGCGTCAGCGCTGCCGGCGGTCGAAAGACGAAGCGCTGGTTGAGAGTTCGAGGCATGGATTCCTGTGACGAGCACAGGAATCCATGCCTCGCCGGTCTTCGACCTTGCCGAACTAAATCTCCCCCGAAAACGTATCGCAATCCTGCCAGCGCCCGCTCTCATAGCCGCGCGCGAACCACGTCTGGCGCTGCTCGGACGAGCCGTGGGTGAAGCTGTCGGGCACGACCTGGCCCTGCGTGCGCCTTTGGATCGTGTCGTCGCCGATCTGGTTGGCGGCGTTCAGCGCCTCGTCGATGTCGCCGGCCTCGAGCAGGCCCTTCTGTTCGGTGTAGTGCGCCCAAACGCCCGCATAGCAGTCCGCCTGAAGCTCGACCCGCACCGACATCTCGTTGGCCTCGGCCTGCCCCATCTGCTGCCGCTGCTGGTGGAATTGCGGCAGGATGCCGGTCAGGTTCTGGACGTGGTGGCCGACCTCGTGCGCGATGACATAGGCCTGCGCGAAGTCGCCCGAAGCGCCGAAGCGGCTGGCGAGTTCATCGAAGAAGGTGAGGTCGATATAGACCTGGTTGTCGTTCGGGCAGTAGAACGGGCCGACCGCCGAGGACGCCTGCCCGCAGGCCGAGTCCACCGCGCCGTCGAACATGACGAGCGTCGGCTCCTGGTAGGTCTCGCCTTCCGTCTGGAAGATGCCGTTCCACACGTCTTCGGTTTCGGCCAGCACCACGCCGACGAACTGCGCCTGCTCGTCATTGCCCGGCTGCTGGCGCGTCACCTGCCCCGATGGCGGAGCGGAGCTGCCGCCGCCCATCATGTCCATCGGGTTGATGCCGAGGAACGAGAGGACAAGAAAGACCACGACGAGAATGACGATGCCCGACATGCCGCCCGCGCCCGCGCGCCCGATCGGGATCGGAATGCGCGGCCCGCCGCGTCCGAAGCCGCCAGGCAGCCGCGCCGGCCCCTGGCCGCGCTGGTCCGAGATGTTGGTGCTTTGACGGCGGCCTCTCCAGCGCATGCGAACCCTCCAGCGCGATTTGTGCGCCAGTCAACGGAATGCCCGCGCCGCGGTTCCGTCAAGCGGAAAAACGAACGTCCAGTCCGGCAAGCGGCAGCCCGTCGAGGCGGCTCGTCCAGCGCTCGCCGGGCGAAACGGGAAAGGCGCGCGTCACCGTCCCGGTCGTAATGAGGTCGCCCGCCGCGAGCGGCCGCGACATCGGCCGCATCGCCATGCCGTCGACCATGCTGTGCAGCGCCGAGAGCGGCCCGCCGAGAACGTCGCTCGCCCTGCCGCGATCGACCGCCGCGCCGTCGCGCAAAAGTTCCATGTCGAACGCAGCCAGCCGCTCCAGCCACCCGGCCCGGTCGGCTTCGACCGAAACGAGTTCGCCGTGCAGAAACCGCCCGTGCAGAGCGCAGGCCGCCACCGTATCGGCCGCCTTGAACTTCCAGCCGGGAAAGATCGACTGCACGATCTCGAAGCCGTGCGTCACCGCATCGATGCAATCGAGCAGCGCCGCCTCGTCCATGCCGATCTCCGGCGCGCTTTTCAGCCGAAACGCGATCTCCGGCTCGATCCGCGGTTCGCAAAGCCCCGCGAGGCTGATCTCGCCGCCGGCCATCACCTGCCGCACGGTGCGGTCATACATCGGGCCCCAGATCGGCGCGTGAACGTCGTATTCGTCCCAGATGTTGCTGTTGGTGAAGCCGATCTTCCAGCCGACGACGCGCTCGCCGCGCGCCACTCGCTCCGTCATCACAGCATCCGACACTTGATAGGCGTCGGGCAGCGCAAAATCGGGATCGCCCCCGCTGAACGTCGCGATTGACCGTGCGCTGCTGATGGCATCCAGCACGGCACGCACGCGCGTTTCGGTCATGTCGTTGGTCAATCGGACGCCCTCCCTGCGAACCGCGACAATTGCAGACAATCGACCGCGCGTCACGATCCCGACTAAAGCTTCACCTCGCCGTTTTCCTCGCCGTCCCAATAGTGAACCCGCTCCGCGCTCACCTTGATCATCACCAGACCTTCGGTGTCGACGCCGTCCTCGAACCAGTCGTCGAGATCGGGATTCCAGTGGTCCTCGAACGCCGCCTTGTCGCGCACGATCTCGCCCTTGCCCTGAACCGCGACCATGAACATGTCATCGTCCTGGAAGGCGAGCGACACGTTCGGATCGGCCTCGATATCGGCGACCATCCGCGCGTCGCTCATCGTGAAATAATAGGAATCGCCGTCATATTCGACGTCGCCATTGTTGCTCATCGGCCGGCCGGCGATTGCCCCGCCGTCGGTCCGCGTCATCAGCATCGCGATATCGATCTCGCGCATCTTGTCGGAAAGGTCGGAAAGCGATTTGGCTGGCATCGGGGGTCCTTTCGGGGTCAAAACGTCATGGCCTCGTCCCGAACACCGCGGAGGGCTCCCTGTTCCCGCGATTTGCCCACGCCCTCCATCTCGGTCATCTTCGCTGCGATGGATCGAGAACAATTCTCCGGCGAACCTCCCGACGATCTCGCACTGTGGGAACTCCACGCCTGGTGCCTCGGCGCCCTCCAGCCGCCCGGCCCGCTCGTGCGCCGCAGCGACAATGGCCGGCTTCTCCACGCCGCGCGGCACGGGATCGACCGGCACGCGATCGACGAAGACCGCATCGCCGACCTCCAGCGCATGCACCTTCTCGCGCGGGCCGGCGACACCATCCGCACCGCCTTCCCCGTGATCGGCCAGCAAGCCTCGGCGCCTCTTCGCCGCAACGCCCGCGCCCTCGCCGAAAAGCTCCTGCCGCACCTCCTCGACCCCGCCGCCCGCATCCGCGATCGTCTCGCCGCCGAAGGGCTCGCCGGCCACACCTTCGTTATCGTCTTCGGCCACGCGCTCGACGGCCTCATGTGGACCCTCCTCGCCGCCCGCAAGGCAATCCCCGACACCCGCCTCACGCCCGACCGCCCTTACTGGAACGGCACCTTCTGGGCTATCTGGCCGCCCCGCACGGACCCCGCCGGCGTCAACGAAGCCCCATTCCCCGGCATGACCCTCGTCATGGTCTGGACACCCCGCACCGAAGAGCGCTTGAAAGCCATCTCCCGGTCGCCCGACCTCGAAACCACGCTCCACGCCATCGCCTCGGGCGCTCCACCACCGGTCACCCACCCGCACCTGCTCGACGACCAGGGCCGCCCGCGCCTCCCCATCATCCGCCCCGCCGATCCGCTCCACCAGCAATCGTTCGCCCTCGCAAGCTCCGTCGCCGAAGCCCTCCTCACCGACCCTCTCCCGTCCATCGAAACCGTCGCCGACCCTCGCGACGCCCGCATCATCTTCGGCCACGAACTGATCTGGGAACTCGCCGACCTCCTGCGCGACGCGGGCCTCGTTCCCCGACCCAGCCAAAATGACCTGCTCCAGAGCCTCTTTCTTCGTGTCGAAACCGGCTAACCCTCTTTAGCCGCCAGCCCCGCAATGTCCCCAAACACCGCGCCCCACTCCTTTTCGCCGATCTCGACAATCCCCAGACCGCGCAGCATGAAGATACCCTCGCAGGCGAGAAACGCCAGCCTCCGCCTGCGCCCGTCCGCATCGTCGCCAAAACCGTCGAGCCAGCCGCGATAGTCCGCCCGAAGCGGCTCGGCCTCGTCGCCAACCTCGACCAGCGCCGCCATCAGGCTCGCCGCCCGCGCCGCCATTGCCGCGCTTTCGTCGCGCGTCGCATCGATCCGCGCCTTGAGCCGGTCGCCGCCCGCCGCATCCAGCCGCGCTTCCATCTCGGCCTCGAAGCGCTGCAGGTCGCGCTCCATCATTGCCGCGATCAGCGCCGACTTGCTCGGGAAGCAGTAGAGCGCCCCGCCCTTCGAGACCCCCGCGCGCGCCGCAACCTGGTCGAAGGTCAGTTGCCCCGCCCCCGCCTCGCCCACGATCGCCTCCGCTGCGTCGAGTATGGCGTCCCGGTCGATCGTCCGCTTGCGTCCCAAGTCGATTTCCTCTTTTCAATCCGTCTGGTCGGATATATATAACCATCATCCGGCCGCCTGTCACGCGGCCTTTCGTTTTGATGGAGTTGATCATGGCATGGGTTTTCCTCGGTCTGGCGGGCCTTTTCGAGGTGGTCTGGGCGACGTCGATGAAGATGTCCGCCGGCTTCACGAAGATCGGCCCGACGGCGATCACCATCGTCGCCATGATCGTCTCCTTCACCTTCCTGTCGATGTCGCTGAAGGCCCTGCCGCTCGGCACCGCCTATGCGATCTGGACCGGCATCGGCGCGGCCGGCGCCTTCGTCATCGGCATCATGTTCATGGGCGAGGCGCTCACCTTGGGCCGCGCCGTGTCGATCCTGCTCCTCGTGTCCGGCATCATCGGCTTGAAGCTTTCCACGAGCGTCTGACGATTGCCGGTCGATCGCGCATTTTCGGGGTTACGTTCGGGGGCGCCTTTCCCTATAAGGCGCTCCTAGCCTGACATCAGAAACCGATGCCGCACCCGGTCGCGAAAGCCCCCGGCCTGTGGCCATACGCGCCGGGACGAACCATGCCGAAACGCACCGATATCAAGTCCATCCTGATCATCGGGGCCGGCCCCATCGTCATCGGCCAGGCCTGCGAGTTCGACTATTCGGGCACCCAGGCCTGCAAGGCGCTGAAGGCCGAGGGCTACCGCATCATCCTGGTCAATTCCAACCCGGCCACGATCATGACCGATCCGGAACTGGCCGACGCGACCTACGTCGAGCCGATCACGCCGGAAGTCGTCGCCAAGATCATAGCCAAGGAGCGCCCCGACGCGCTTTTGCCCACCATGGGCGGCCAGACCGCGCTCAACACGGCCCTGTCGCTGCGCCGCATGGGCGTGCTGGAGCGCTACAATGTCGAGATGATCGGCGCCAATGCCGAGGCCATCGACAAGGCCGAGGACCGCTCGCTGTTTCGCGAGGCGATGCAGAAGATCGGCCTTGAGACGCCCAAATCCATGCTCGCCAACGCCTCCGACGCGAAGGACGCTGACAAGCGCGCCCACGAGGCCCGCCGCGCCGCGCTGAAGGCCTCGAATCCCGCCGATCTCGACGCCGCGCTCGACGCGCTCGAGACCGAATGGAACCTCGGCGAAGGCGACCGCAAGCAGCGCTACATCTCCCACGCCATGGGCATCGCCGCGCAGGCGCTCGACGAGGTCGGCCTGCCCGCCATCATCCGCCCCTCCTTCACCATGGGCGGCACCGGCGGCGGCATCGCCTACAACCGCGCCGAATTCTTCGAGATTATCAATTCCGGCCTCGACGCCTCGCCGACCACCGAGGTCCTGATCGAGGAATCGGTCCTCGGCTGGAAGGAGTACGAGATGGAAGTCGTCCGCGACCGCGCGGACAACTGCATCATCATCTGCTCGATCGAGAACATCGACCCGATGGGCGTCCATACGGGCGATTCCATCACCGTCGCCCCCGCGCTGACCTTGACCGACAAGGAATACCAGATCATGCGCAACGCCTCGATCGCGGTCCTGCGCGAGATCGGCGTCGAGACCGGCGGCTCCAACGTCCAGTTCGCCGTCAACCCCGAGAACGGCCGCCTCGTCGTCATCGAGATGAACCCGCGCGTCTCGCGCTCCTCCGCCCTCGCCTCCAAGGCCACCGGCTTCCCCATCGCCAAGGTCGCCGCGCGCCTTGCCGTCGGCTACACGCTCGACGAGCTCGACAACGACATCACCGGCGGCGCGACCCCGGCCTCTTTCGAGCCCTCGATCGACTATGTCGTCACCAAGATCCCCCGCTTCGCCTTCGAAAAATTTCCCGGCGCCGAGCCGACGCTGACCACCGCCATGAAGTCGGTCGGCGAGGTCATGGCTATCGGCCGCACCTTCGCCGAGAGCCTGCAAAAGGCCCTCCGCGGCCTCGAAACCGGCCTCACCGGCCTCGACGAGATCGAGATTCCCGGCCTGGCAGAGGGCGATGAGAAGAACGCCATCCGCGCCGCGCTCGGCACGCCGACGCCCGACCGCCTGCGCATGGTCGCGCAGGCGATCCGCATGGGCACGTCGCTGGAAGACGTCCACCAGATGTGCCGCATCGACCCGTGGTTCCTCGAGCAGATCGGCGCCATCATCGCGATGGAAGCGCGCATCCGCGAGCACGGCCTGCCGCAAGACGCGCAGAATTTGCGCATGCTGAAAGCCATGGGCTTTTCCGACGCCCGCCTCGCCTCGCTGGTCAGGAAGGACGCCGAAGACGTCGCCAGGCTCCGCGACAAGCTCGACGTCCACCCGGTCTACAAGCGCATCGACACCTGCGCCGCCGAGTTCGCCTCGCCCACCGCCTACATGTATTCGACCTACGAGACGCCCTTCGCTGGCGCCCTCGCCGACGAGGCCAAGGTGTCCGACAGGAAGAAGGTCGTCATCCTCGGCGGCGGCCCGAACCGCATCGGCCAGGGCATCGAGTTCGATTATTGCTGCTGCCACGCCTGCTTCGCGCTGGCCGACGCCGGCTACGAGTCGATCATGATCAACTGCAACCCGGAGACCGTGTCGACCGATTACGACACCTCCGACCGCCTCTATTTCGAGTCGCTCACCGCTGAGGACGTTCTCGAAATCCTGCGCGCCGAGCAGAAGTCCGGCACGCTCCACGGCGTCATCGTCCAGTTCGGCGGCCAGACCCCGCTCAAGCTCGCCGACGCGCTCGAAAAAGCCGGCATCCCGATCCTCGGCACCTCGCCCGACGCGATCGATCTCGCCGAAGACCGCGACCGCTTCCAGAAGCTCCTCGTCAAGCTCGGCCTGAAGCAGCCGAAGAACGGCATCGCCTGGTCGGTCGAGCAGGCCCGCACCGTCGCGTCGGAACTCGGCTTCCCGCTGGTCGTGCGCCCGTCCTACGTGCTCGGCGGCCGCGCCATGCAGATCATCCACCACGAATCGATGCTGCAGACCTACCTGCTCGACACCGTGCCCGGCCTCGTTCCGGAGGACATCAAGCAGAAATACCCGAACGACAAGACCGGCCAGATCAACACGCTGCTCGGCAAGAACCCGCTTCTCTTCGACACCTATCTGTCGGAAGCCATCGAGGTCGACGTCGATTGCCTCTGCGACGGCCACTCCACCTACGTCTCCGGCATCATGGAGCACATCGAGGAGGCCGGCATCCATTCGGGCGACAGCGCCTGCTCGCTCCCGGTCCATTCGCTGGGCAAGGACATGGTCGCCGAACTCGAGCGCCAGACGGCCGCGCTCGCCAAGGCGCTCAATGTCGGCGGCCTGATGAACGTGCAATATGCGATCAAGGACGGCGAGGTCTACGTCCTCGAAGTCAACCCCCGCGCCTCGCGCACGGTGCCCTTCGTCGCCAAGACCATCGGCCGCCCCATCGCCAAGATCGCCGCGCGCATCATGGCCGGCGAAACGCTCGACGAAGCCTTCGGCCACTACGGCACCAAGCCGGACGCCGCCGATCTCGGCCACGTCGCCGTCAAGGAAGCCGTCTTCCCCTTCGCCCGCTTCCCCGGTGTCGACACGCTGCTCGGCCCGGAAATGCGCTCCACCGGGGAGGTCATGGGCCTCGACCGCGACTACGCGCTCGCCTTCGCCAAGGCCCAGCTCGGCGCCGGCGTCGACCTGCCCCGCTCCGGCACGCTCTTCGTCTCCGTCCGCGACGAAGACAAGGCCCGCGTCTTGCCGGCCGTCCGGCGCTTAGCCGAAATCGGCTTCAAGGTCGTCGCTACCGGCGGCACCGCCCGTTTCCTGAAGGAAAACGGCGTCGAGGCCGAGAAGATCAACAAGGTCCTCGAAGGTCGCCCCCACATCGAAGACGCCATCCGCAACCGCCAGGTCCAGCTCGTCTTCAACTCGACCGACGGCCAGAAAGCCGTCTCCGACTCCAAGTCCCTCCGCCGCGCCACCCTCATGCAGAAGGTCCCCTACTACACCACCATGTCCGGCGCCGAAGCCGTCGCCGAAGCCATCGCGGCGCTGAAGGCGGGGAGTCTGGAAGTGCGGCCGCTGCAGGCGTATTTTTAGAAGCGCGCCCCATCGGCGCATGATCTCCCCCCGTGCGGGGGAGATGTCCGGCAGGACAGAGGGGGCGCTGTCCCGCAAACCTATCCGACGCAGCTTCGCGGTTCGGCAAGATGTCGGTGCGCTCTTCCTTCTCCCCTTGTGGGAGAAGGTGGCCTCGCGAAGCGAGGTCGGATGAGGGGTTCGCCGCGCCGCCCTCACCGCGCATGATCTCCCCCCTTGCGGGGGAGATGTCCGGCAGGACAGAGGGGGGTGCTGTCCCGCAAACCTATCGCTGCAGTCATGGCGCATCGGCTTCAGACCCCATTGCGGAAGTTCGGATTGACTTCGCCGCCGCTTGGACGCTGTCATTCAAATAGACATATCGAGGGCAACGGGATAATAGGACAGCATCACTGCCATAACGGTGCGTCATGATTGATCCGCAAACCTATTACCTGTTCCTGCTAACAGCTCTCGTCCTCGTCCTCTCTCCTGGACCCGATACGGTGCTGATCCTGTCGCGCACGATCGCGACCGGCACCGGAGCAGGCATGATGACCCTTCTCGGAACTCAGGCGGGCAATGTGGTTCACGCGCTGCTGGCTGGTCTTGGTGTTTCCAGCATCGTGTTGCTGTTCCCGATCGCCTTCGACATTCTGAAATATCTCGGCGCTGCCTACCTGGTCTATCTGGCTACGATGGCGTGGCGAGCATCCGCCACGCTCGAACTCGACACCCGTCTTTCCAACAAGCGGGGTGGGGCACTGCGCTATTTCTATCAGGGACTCACGAACAACCTAGTGAACCCAAAGATGATCCCGTTTTTCATCGCCTTGTTTCCTCAGTTCGTACGCCCTGAGAACGGAGCCGTCGCACTGCAAAGTCTCAGCCTTGGCATGACGCTGGCCGGAATGGCGATTGTCTGGATTGGCGCTATCGTGCTGCTAGTCGGTCGATTTCGGTCGATCGTCGCTGGCAGCACTACATTCCTGAAACTGGCGAACCGTCTTGCGGCCGTCACATTCTTCGGACTGGCCGCGCGTCTGGTGGTGCAGGAACGCTAGTTCGGAATGTGGGGGTCAATGCCTGACCAATCGTTTCAACAGGTCGATGTGTTTTCTTCGCAGCGATTAAGGGGCAGCCCGCTCGCCGTGGTGATCGGCGCGGACGATCTTTGCCACCGACAGATGGTCGATTTCGCAACGTGGACCAACCTTCCGGACAAACGCCCTATTCTTGCCGCACGCCGCCCACCTGCTATACTCCTCCCCATGACCCTGGTTCGCGGACTATCAGTGGGAGCGCTGGGACCAACAGCTCGAGCAGGACGTCGAAGCGGGCAAGCTGGACAAGCTCGCCGACCAAGCGCTTGCCGACTTCGACGCCGGCCGCACTTGGTCCCTTTGAAGCTCGTACCTTTCCGCTTCGTCATCCTAGGGCGAAGCCGGAGCGTAGCGGAGGCGTAGACCCTAGGATCCATGCCTCGCCGTTTCGACAGGATGAGACCGTGGAAGAAGAGCGGCCGTTCTGTACCCTACCGCACCTCCGAAGCACCGAGGCATGGATCCTCGGGTCAAGCCCGAGGATGACGAAGCGGAGAGGGCCCCGCTCCTCCAGCCCCAACCAACTCAAACCTCAAAAACTTATCCCCCTCCCCCAAACCCTCCCGCATAATCCCCCCACTATCCTCATGGGAACCGGATGCGCACCGGGTGTCTGGGAGGATGGCGGAGACGTCCCCCTGCCGCTTCGGACCCGGCAGGCACGTGACGGCGCCGGACAGGATGGGGCCCGCTTTATGCGGGTGCGGGAAAAGCCGCGGGTGCTTCGTGCATCTCTGACCGTCCGAACAGGCGACAGGCTCCGGACGGGCGAGCGAAAGATCGCACGCATTACCCTTTAGACAAGCGATCCTTCGGCCGCCCGTCTCCCCGCTTTATGACAATGCCCGGATCGTTGCGCGGGGCCGTTTCCGTGCGCCGCGTCAGCTCGTCGTCGGCGTCGGCTTGTCGCGCTCGCAGCCGCCCGGCCCTTCCGAGGTCGGCCGCGTCTGCGCGCTGGCATCGCTGGAAAAGCCGGTCAGCGCCGTCGCAGCTAAGACAGCGAGACCCGAGATGGCGAGGGCAAGAAGACGCATGCGCATGACGACCTCCATTCTGGCTCGCGCCAGCCTACGCCGCCCTTGCCCTTGCGGCAACTCCATGTGAAGCTTCCCCCCTCGGGAGGAAACCGCGACGGCCGCAGGCCGGCCGCCGCCGATGGCGCGACAAGCGCTTCAGACGGGAGGTCGGACCATGGGTAAACGCGCCGGAGAACGACGCACGGGACCGAAATGCATCGCCATTGTCGGTCCCTTCGCAAGCGGCAAGACCACGCTTCTGGAAGCGATCCTCGCCCGCACCGGTGCGATCCCCCGCCAGGGCGCCGCCGGCCAGACGGTCGGCGATTTCTCGCCCGAGGCCCGTGCCCACGCGATGAGCGTGGAGGCGACCGTCGCCACCACCGAATTCATGGGCGAGAGCCTCACCTTCGTCGATTGCCCCGGCTCCGGCGAGTTCGCCTATGAGGCGGTGCCCGTCCTGAGCGCCTGCGACCTCGCCATCGTCGTCGCCGAGCCGGACGAGAAGAAGATCCCCGCGCTGCAATTGATCCTGCGCCAGCTCGACGATCTCGGCGTGCCGCGCATGCTGTTCCTGAACAAGATCGACAAGGCCTCCGCTGGCGTGCGCGACACGCTGAAGCTGTTGCAGCCGGCGAGCCGCACCCCGCTTCTGCTGCGTCAGATTCCCTTGCGCGAAAACGGCATCGTCGTCGGCTCGATCGACCTCGCGCTCGAGCGCGCCTACGTCTACCGCGAGCACATGGCCAGCACCGTCACCGACATCCCCGACGACCAGCGCGCCTCCGAGCTCGAGGCCCGGTTCCAGATGCTCGAAACCCTCGCCGATCACGACGACGCGCTGATGGAGCACCTGCTTGAAGAAATCGAGCCCGCCCGCGACGAAATCTTCGACGACCTGGCCGCCGACCTCCACGACGGCACGGTCACCCCCGTCCTGATCGGCGCGGCCGAGCGCGGCAACGGCGTCCTGCGGCTCCTAAAGGCGATCCGCCACGACGCACCCGACGTCGCCACGACGCGCCGGCGCCTCGGCATCGAGACCGGCGGCAAGCCCGTCCTGGCGGTGATGAAGACGCTCCATACCACCCATGGCGGCAAGCTCTCCATCGCCCGCATGCTCGCCGGCACCCTCCCCGACGCCACCGAGCTGACCGCATCGTCCGGCCAGTCCGGCAAGGTGTCGGGCCTCTACACCATGCTCGGCAAGGACCAGGTCAAAATCAGCACGGCCCGCGAGGGCGAGACGGTCGCGCTCGGCAAGCTGGATGCGATCGCGACCGGCGACACGCTGTCGACCGGCAATGCCGTCGTCAGCCTCGACCTCGCCCCCGCGCCGCAACCCGTCCAGGCCATCGCGCTGCGCTCGAAGGACCGCAAGGACGACGTCAAGCTCTCGGCCGGCCTGCAGAAGCTCGTCCAGGAAGACCCCTCGCTCACCATGGAGCAGAACCAGGAGAGCGGCGAGACGATCCTGTCCGGTCATGGCGAGATGCACCTGCGCGTCGCGCTGGAGCGGCTGGAAAACCGCTACCAGATCGCCATCGCATCGAGCGAACCTGCGATCCCCTATCGCGAAACAATCCGCAAGCCGGTCACGAAGCGCGGCCGCCACAAGAAGCAGTCCGGCGGCCATGGCCAGTTCGGCGACGTGGTGCTCGACATCAAGCCCCTGCCGCGCGGTGCCGGCTTCGAGTTCACCGACACGATCACCGGCGGCGTGGTGCCGAAGCAGTACATCCCCTCGGTCGAGACCGGCGCGCGCGACAGCCTGAAGTCCGGCCCGCTCGGCTTTCCGGTCGTCGACATCGCGGTCAACCTCGCCGACGGTTCATTCCACAATGTCGATTCCTCCGACATGGCGTTCCAGCAGGCGGCACGCCTTGCCATGAAGGAGGCGCTGGCCGAAGCCTCGCCGGTGATGCTGGAGCCGATCTTCCGCGTCGAGATCGTCACCCCCTCCGACGCCACCGCGCGCATGACCGCCATCGTCTCGCAGCGCCGCGGCAAGATCCTCGGCTTCGACGCCCGCCCCGGCTGGGACGGGTGGGATCTGGTGGAAGCCCTGATCCCGCAGGGCGAGATGCGCAATCTGATCGTCGAGATGCGCTCGGCGACCTCCGGCGTCGCGAACTACACCGCCCGCTTCGACCACATGGCCGAACTCACCGGCCGCCAGGCGGAGGAGCTGAGCCAGGGCAAGGCGGCGTGAAGGCATCGGACTGAAAGGTGGAAACCGATTTTCGGACAGTTCCGATGCGCAAAATGAAGACAAAAAAAAGCCGGATCGAAAGATCCGGCTTGAATTATGGAAGTGCCTTTTCAGGCGAAACCTCCAGAGGGGAACACTCGCGGGCACCAATGGGAGGAGGAACGTGCCCGGGAGATGATCGTGATATGTGCTTCGAATGCCCAAAGATCAAGCATTGTGTTTTGCATTGCACCCATGCAGTTTTGCATGGACATTCGATGATCATTTAAGCGACTGTTTTCGTTCATCGCTTCATCATCTGGCTCAATCGATAGGCACGACCTGTCAGGCGCGATCCGCCCTCCCTGCTCGCGAAAAAATCACCGCCGCCGGCCGTTGAGCGCCGCCTCGACGCTGCGCACGAGGTCGCGAATCGCCGGCCCGACCTCCTCGTGCATGAAGCGCTCGGTGAACTGATAGGGCGGCCCGCCGCAGTTGAACGCATAGACGCCCGACCCGTCGGCGGCGACGAGCGGGGCGGCAACCGCATGGATGCCCGGCCGCCAGGCGCCGGCCGAAATCGCATAGCCGCGCTGGATGCAGGCGTCGATCTCGTCGCGCATCTCGCGCTCGAGCTCCGGCCAGTCCGCGCCGTAGCGCGGCGCAAGCGCCGCGATCGTCCTGTCGCGCTCGTCCGGCGGCATGACCGACAATAGCGCCCGGCCCATCGCCGATTGCGCAAGCGGAATGCCCGAACCGATGTCGAGCTGGAACGTGATCGCCGCCGAGCCGCGCGAAATGTCGACGTAAAGCGCGCGGTTGCGGTCGCGAATGCCGAGCGCCACCGGCGCGGCGAGCCGTTCGGCGAGCTCGTCCATATGCGGCCGCGCGATCTGGCGAATGCCCAGATTGGCAAGCGCCGAATAGCCGAGCGTGATCGCCGAAGGCGCAAGCTGGTACTTTCCCGTTCGCGGCATCTTCGTCAGGTAGCCGAGTGCGCAAAGCGTATAGGTCAGCCGCGTCACGGTCGGCTTGGGCAGCCCCGTCCGCTCGGCGATCTCCTGGTTGCCGAGGAAACCGTCGCGCGGCCGGAAGGCGCGCAGCACTTCGAGCCCGCGCGCAAGCGCGGTGACGAACTTGCGGTCGCCGCCCTCGTCGGCGTCCACAGCCTCTACCGGTGAATGCAGGCCGTTCTCTTCGGTTGTGGTTGACATGGCTCCTCCATTCCCCAAGGATACCGAATTATTGCGAAAGTCAATTTCGCAATGCGGAATTGATGGATACCAGACGCGATCTGGCTCATGGAGGCTGCCGGGCAAGGTCCGGCTCAATGGCGGGGGCACCAGCTCCCCATCGAAGTGGAGGAAACACGAATGTCCTATCTCAGCCGTCTGGCGCTCGCGCCGGCCGTCGCCGTGGCGTTGTCCGTCGGGGCCTTTTCCGCGCAGGCGCAGGAAAGCGTCACCTGGCGCGTCCAGTCCCACTGGCCGCAATCGTCGAGTTCCTATGCCGACAGCCTGGAATATCTGCGCGACACGCTCGACGAGCGCACCGGCGGACGACTGAAGCTCGAGCTTCATCCCGCAGGCGGCCTCTTCGGCGCCGACGAGATATTCAATGCTGTGCGCCGCGGCGTCATCGAGATGGGCACCATCTCGCCGGCCTATGCGATGGGTGAGATGGAGACCGCAGGCATCGCCTTCGGCCTGCCGGCCGCCTTCGAGAACGAGTGGGAAGCGCAGTATTTCTTCAAGACGCTCGGCTTCGAGAACATGGTGCGCGAGGACGCCGCCGAGCACGGCATCTACTATTCCACCGACAAGATCTTCACCAACGAGATGGTGCTGACCGCAAAGCCCGAAACGGCGGACGATTTCAGCGCGCTGACGATCCGCTCCTCCGGCACGCTGCAGAACTACCTGACCGATGCCGGCGCTGCGGTTTCGTCGATCCCCGGCTCGGAGCTCTACCAGGCGCTGTCCTCGGGCGTAGTCGACGGCGCGCATTGGGGCGCCGTCCAGGGCGCGCTGTCGATGAGCCTTTACGAGGTCGCGAAATACCATGTCCGCCCGCCGCTTTCGATCGGCGGCATCGATGCCTTCATCATCAACCAGGAAGCGATCGACGCGCTGCCGCAAGACGTGCAGCAGATCCTCTACAACACGCTCGAGGAACAGTTCTGGCGCCGCACCAACGAATACATCGTCGGCGAGCAGCGGTCGCTTGCCCGCGCCCAGGCCGAGCATGACGTCGAGGTGATCGAGCTTCCGCAGGAAGTGCGCGACCAGATGCTGCAGGCCGCGCAGGCAAGCTGGCAGCGCGAGCGTGAAAAGGGCGAGAAGGCTGCCGCTGCGATGGACATGCTCGACGGCTTCCTTGCCGAACTCGGCCGCGCCCCGGCAAGCGGCGAAGCCGCCGAGCCCGCCGAGTAATACGCCTGCCGCGCCGGGCTTCAGCCCGGCGCCCTTCCCCTCCAGTTTCCGGATCATGCCATGAAGGTTCTTGGCGCGAGCGCAGGTGCGATCACCTGGATGAACGAATGGGTCGGGCGCATCACCGCCCATCTCGTCCTGTTCATGTTCGTCTTCCTGTTCGTCGAAGTGCTGCTTCGCTACTTCTTCCGCGCGCCGAGCAACTGGACCGGCGAACTGTCGCAGCTCATTTTCGGCGTCTATGCGCTGCTGGGCGGCGGCTATCTCCTGATCAGCAACGGCCATGTGAACGTCGATCTCGTCTATGGCCGCTGGTCGCGTCGAACGCGCGCCATGGTCGACATCGCGACCTCGGTCCTGTTCTTCGTCTTCGTGGTCGTGCTGCTCTGGCAGGGCTGGTCGCTCGCCGCCGATTCCGTCGCGCGGTGGGAAACGTCTCAGTCGGCCTGGAACCCGCCGGTCTGGCCGGTGAAAGTGATCATCCCGATCTCCGCCGCGCTTCTTCTTCTTCAGGGCCTCGTCAAGCTCGCCAACGACATCCTCATCGTCGCCGGCCGCGAGCCGATCGTCCCCGACGCCAAGCCCCATGACGCCTCGGGAGACACGCCGTGAGCATCGAACTCCTGACGGTCCTCTTCTTCGGCTCGCTCATCGTCTTCCTGGTGCTCGGCCTGCCGCTCGCCTTCGTGCTCGGCGGCGTCTCGACGGCCTTCCTCTATTTCACCTGGGGACCGGACGCCTTCTACATCGTCGCCTCGCGCATGTGGACGACGATGAACAATTTCACCCTCATCGCCATCCCGCTCTTCATCCTGATGGCGATGCTGCTCGAACGCTCCGGCGTCGCGCAGAACCTCTACCGGATGATGCACCTGTGGTGGGGCGGCGTGCGCGGCGGGCTTGCCATCGGCACCGTCGGCATCTGCGGCCTCTTCGCCGCCATGTGCGGGATTTCCGGCGCAGCCGTCGTGTCGATGGGCACGATCGCGTTGCCGAACATGTTGAAGCGCGGCTACGACAAGGAACTGGCTCTCGGCGCCATCAATGCCGGCGGCGGCTTCGGCATTCTCATCCCGCCCTCGATCCTGATGGTGCTCTATTCGCTGATCACCGGCGTCTCGGTCGGCCAGCTCTTCGCCGCCGGTATCGTGCCGGGCATCCTGCTGATGGTGCTCGTCTCGCTCTACATCGCCATCCGCTGCTTCATCCAGCCGCATATGGGCCCCGCTCTGCCGCCCGAGGAACGCGGCGACTGGGGCGAGAAGATGCGCGCGCTGGGCTCGGTGCTGCTGCCGATCTTCATCGTCGTCATCGTGCTCGGCTCGATCTTCGGCGGCCTGGCGACGCCCACCGAGGCCGCCGCCATCGGCGTCTTCGGCGCCATCGTCGCCGCGCTCGTCAACCGGCAGTTTTCCTTCGCCATGCTGAGCGAAGCCTGCATGCGCACCTTCCGCCTGACCGCGATGGTCATGTGGATCCTGTTCGCCGCGCATGCCTTCTCCACCGCCTACAATGCGATGGGTGCGCAAGGCTTCATCCTGGAGATGATGGAATACGTCCCCGGCGGCGCATGGGGCGCGCTCGCGGCGATCCTTGTCATCCTGTTCCTGCTCGGCATGGTGCTCGACCCGGTCGGCATCATGCTGATTACGCTGCCTGTCTTCCTGCCGATCATCCAGTCGCACGGCTTCGACCCGATCTGGTTCGGCATCGTCTTCATCATCATGATGGAGATCGGCTACATGACCCCGCCCTTCGGCTTCAACCTCTTCTACCTGAAGGGCGTCGCACCGCCGGAAGTGACGATGGGCGACATCTACCGCTCCGTCATCCCCTACACCCTCGTCGAACTCCTCGGCCTCGCCATCATCATCGCCTTCCCGGCGCTGGTGCTCTGGTTGCCGGCGCTGGTCTACGCGCGGTGACAAGAGCGCCCGCCGACAGGCCGGCGCGCAGGCCAGAAAGTCAACTTAGCTGGCTCAATACGCCCAGCTACGCGCCTTCGCGATCAAAAAGTCCCGGAAAACGTGCAGCTTCACCTGGTTGCGCATGGCGTCGGGGTAGCAGAAATAGGTGTCGAAGGACGGCACCTCGGTCTCCGGCATGAGCTGGACGAGCGGCGAGCCCTGCTCGATCGTGTAGTCGGGCAGCATGCCGATGCCGGCGCCCTTTTCGATCGCCGCCTTGATCGACAGGATGTTGTTGATCTGCAGGCTCGCGATCCGCTTCGAGCCTTCCGGCCGCCCCGCCGTCTCCAGCCAGTTCATGTCGGCAAGGTGCGAGGGCACCGGCTCGCCGAAGGTGACGATGCGGTGCTTGTCGAGGTCGGCGATCGAATTCGGCTTGCCGTGCTTGGCGATGTAGGACGATGCCGCGAAAAGATGGAAATGCACCGTGAACAGCCGGCGCTGGATCAGGTCCGGCTGCTGCGGCTGGCGAAGGCGGATCGCGCAGTCGGCCTGGCGCAGGGTCAGGTCGAGTTCCTCGTTGGCGAGCACGAGCTGGAGCTGGATGTCGGGGTAGAGATCGAGGAATTCCTGCACGCGCTCGGTCAGCCAGCCCGAGCCGAGCCCGACCGTGGTCGAAACGCGCAAGGGGCCGGACGGCCGGTCGGTCGTCTCGGTGAGCTGCGCCTTCACCTGTTCGAGCTTCATCAGCACGTCGTGCGCCGTGCGATAGAGCATTTCGCCCTGTTCGGTCAGCACCAGCCCGCGCGCGTGGCGATGGAAGAGCGCGACGCCGACGTCCTGCTCGAGCGCGCTGACCTGCCGCGAGATCGCCGATTGCGACAGCCGCAGCGTCTCGGCGGCATGGGTAAACGACCCGGCCTCCGCCGCGGCGTGAAACACGCGCAATTTATCCCAGTCGAGCGCCATTTTCCCCTCGTATGATTATGCTCTTTCGGCGCGGCAACTACTCCGCGGCTTCGCGGTGAACCTCCAGTTCCGCGATGTAGCGTTCGGCCTCGAGCGCCGCCATGCAGCCCATGCCGGCCGCCGTCACTGCTTGGCGATAGATGTCGTCGGTCACGTCCCCCGCCGCGAAGACGCCCGGAATGTTGGTCGCCGTCGAATCCGGCGCGGTCCAAAGATAGCCGTTCGGCTTCTGCTTCAGCTTGCCGGCGAAAAGCTCGACCGCCGGCGAATGCCCGATGGCGACAAAGATGCCGTCGATCGGCATCTCGCTGATGGCGCCGGTCTTCACATGGCGCAGCTTGAGCCCGGTGACGGAGGGCGGCATCGGCGCCTTCTTCTCGCCGGTGATCTCCTCGACCGCATGGTCCCAGATCACCTTGACGTTGTCCTTGGCCATCAGCCGGTCGCGCAGGATGCGCTCGGCACGGAACTCGTCGCGGCGGTGGATGACCGTGACGGACTTCGCCAGATGCGACAGATAGAGCGCTTCCTCGACCGCCGTATTGCCGCCGCCGACCACCACGACGTCCTTGCCGCGATAGAAGAACCCGTCGCAGGTCGCGCAGGCGGAGACGCCGAATCCCATATAGGTCGCTTCCGAGGGCAGCCCGAGCCACTTCGCCTGCGCGCCCGTCGCGATGATCAGCGCGTCAGTGGTCCATTCCTGCCCGGAATCGGTGCGCAGGCGGAAGGGGCGCTGGTCGAGATCGACCTCCGTCACCAGATCGCTGACGATCTCCGTACCGACATGCTCGGCCTGCTTGAGCATCTGCTCCATCAGCCACGGCCCCTGGATCGGGTCGGCGAAGCCGGGATAGTTCTCGACGTCGGTCGTGATCATCAACTGGCCGCCCTGCTGCATCCCGGCGATCAGCACCGGCTTCAGCATCGCCCGCGCGGCATAGATCGCGGCGGTATATCCGGCCGGGCCGGAGCCGATGATGAGAACAGGTGCGTGACGGCTGCCCATGGCAAGACCCCTCGAAAGAACCGCGCTTTGCCGCGCCTTTAAGAACCAAACAACGATCTAAGTATGACCATGGGTGCCGTGCAAGGCGGCAATGTCATTTCACACAGTTGCGTCGATCTGGTAACAATGCCCCGCCCGGTTGTCCCCGCCAATCCGGCACGGCGTCGCATGCGCACCATTGCGAAAATTCGCCATTTGGGTAATTTCCTTTCGTCCACGCGAAAGATTCGTGCGCAACGCGAAAGAGACCCCGATGAAAGCCGATCTCGACGCCATCGACTGGAAGATCCTGGCCGAGCTTCAATCGGACGGGCGGATGACGAATGTCGAACTGTCGCGCCGCGTCGGCATTTCCGCCCCGCCCTGCCTGCGCCGGGTCAAGCGGCTGGAGGATGCCGGCGTCATCCGCGGTTACCGCGCGCTTTTGAACACGCAGGACCTCGGCCTCCACGTCGTCGCCTTTTGCCTCGTCGGCCTCAACCATCAGTCCGAGTCCGACCTTAAGGCCTTCGCCGAAAAGACCCGCGCCTGGCCGATCGTGCGCCGGGCCTGGATGGTCTCGGGCGAAAGCGACTTCATGCTCCATTGCGTGGCAAAGGACCTCGCTGCGTTCCAGACCTTCGTGATCGAGGAACTGACCTCGGCCCCCAACGTCGATACCGTCCGCACCGCGCTCACCATCCGCCAGATCAAGGACGAAGGCCTCGCCGCCATCGGCGAATAGCTCAGCGGAACGGGATGCGCCCCCAGCGCGTCGCACCGAACAGCGTCCGCGCCTGCCCAGCGAGCGCGATCGCCGCCTTCGACGCGCCCGACACGACTTCCCGCCTGATTTTCCCCAGCGCCCCGAGCTTCCGTCGCGTCGTCAGCCGCTCCTCGTAGAGCTGGCTCTGGTAAGTCCGCGCCTCGCCATCGAGCGCCCGCAGCTTGCCCAGCTTCAGCCCCTGGATAGCTACCGCCGGCACGAGCTGATGCACCCGCGCGCGCCCGAACGGCTCGCCGTCCGGATCGAACAGAAAGTCGTCCACCTGCCGGTCCATCGTCGCGCTCGCCTCGACCAGCATCCGCGCCGTCGCGGCATCCAGCGCATAGGCCCCCGCGCCCAGATGCTTGCCCGTCAGGAGATGCACGCCGCGCCCTTCGACGCTCGCGACCGGCGCCTTGGCGACGAAAGTCGGCGCGAGATACGTCTCCAGCTTGACGATCCCGGCCTCCTTCGGAAACCAGTCGGCGTCGCGCAGGAAGGGCGCGGCACCGTCGCCGAGAAAGACATCGTCCTCCAGCACCACGCCATGGCTCTCGCCGCTCTCGACGAGCGCCTGCCAGCAGCGCCGATGGCTGATGAAACAGGCCGTCTCGCCCCGGCTCAGGCGTCGCCCTTCCAGCGCATTGACATGGCTGTCGAAATCGCCCGCCCGCCCATCCGTCGCGGCCAGCCGCGTGAACGCGACGCCGATGCGCGCGAACTCGCGTTCCATGTGCTGAAGCCGTTCGGGCGCGCGGTCGAGATTGATGACGAGAACCAGCATGAACTCTTCCTAGGTGACCGCCACGCCGGATGACAAGTCCCGCGCGCCGCGCTAGAGAGCGCTCGAAACGCAGCCGAGGCACCGTGAGCGAGACCGTCAGCGAATACCGGTTCAAGGCAGCCGACCTCGATGTCGGCCGCCGCACGCCCGGCATCAGCATCTTCATGCGCGTGCGCAACGGCGCCGATTTCCTTGAGGCCGCGATCCGCAGCCATGCCGACGCGGTAGACGAGATCGTCGCGGTCCACAACCAGTGCACCGACGGCTCGGACGCAATCCTCCATCGCCTCGCCGCCGAACTCGGCCCGAAGCTGCGTGTGATCCACTATCCGGGCCGCGTCTTCCCGCCCGGCAGCGAGGGCCATGCGCGCGAGGCCGCGGATTCGCCGGCGAGCTTCGTCAACATGTCGAATTTCGCACTCGCGCAGACCCGGCACACGGTCGCGATGAAGCTCGACGACGATCACGTCGCCATCGACGGCCGATTCGCCCGCCTCGCCGTCCGCGTCAGGTCGAAGGCGTTCCGGCTGAGCGAAACGCTCTGCTTTTCCGGCATCAACCTCGCGCGCGACGCGGACGGCAAAATCGGCGTGCCCGCCCACGAACCACTCGTCGGCACCGGCGATCATTTCCTGTTCGAGGTTCGCCCCGACACGTTCTTCCGCCACGATCCGCGCTTCGAACATTTCCACCACGCCGACCCGCGCGTCTTCGGCGACATCACCTATTGGCACCTGAAATACCTCAAGGCCGGGCTGGGTTTTGCCAATTACGAGATGGACGAAACACCCAATCCGCGTTTCGAGCGCAAGAAGAAGCGGCTGATGGAAAACCGCCAGCTTCTGACCGTCGAGGAGTTGGCCGCCCGCCAGCCCGCATGGACGGGGCTTGCGCGCCGCCTTCCGCTGCCCGAAAAGACCAGGCTCAAACTCGCGCGGGCCCACGCCTTGCGCACCGATCCCCCGGCGCTCGACCTCGATTTCGGCGCCTGGTGACCGGCCCCCGGAGACAGACATGACGACCACGATCCCCGATGATGTGACGACCGTTCTGACGAGCTGCGGCCGCTGGGATTTCCTGGTCGTCTCGCTCGACACGTTCCTGGCGCATCACAAGCCCGGCCGGTTCATCCTCGTCGAGGATTCCGCCGACTACGACTTCGCAGCGCGCATCCAGGAGCGCTATCCGCAGATCGAGGTGGTGCTGAACGACCCGCGCCTCGGCCAGCACAAGGCGATCGATCGCGTCTACGCGATGATCGACACGCCCTACATCCTGCATCTGGAAGACGACTGGCATTTTCTGGGCGAGATGGACATCGCCGACGGCATCAGGGTGCTGGACTCGAACCCGGCCGGCATTACCGCCGTCTGCTTCGCCCGCTTCACCGGCCTGAAGAAGCGCCAGCGCATCTTCGGCCGGAAGGTCGAGCATGACGGCCGTCCCTACATGCACATGGGCCGCTCGCACCGCGAATGGCACGGCTTCTCGTTCTATCCGAGCGTCCTGCGCAAGGATCTGTGGGTCGAGCACGGCCCCTATGCCAAGTTCCAGAACGAACGCGCGATCTCGAAGCACATGAAGGCGGCGGGCAAGGAAATGGTCTACCAGTTGCCCGGCATCGGCGTTCACGTCGGCTCCGGCAAGAGCGTCTACGACCCCGCCCGCGCCAACGAAAACCGCCGCGTCACCGGCGCCTTCTGGTCCCGCCTCTTCGGCCGCAAGCGGTACTTTTTCGACAAGGGTTGAGGATTTGTCCTGCGGCCAGGAGATCTGAAGCATCGGCTCTCGACGTTGCCCCCCTCTGGGCTGCCGCCCATCTCTCCCGCAAGGGGGGAGATCAGTCTCGTCGTCGTCGCGCATGATCTCCCCACTAGCGGGGGAGATGTCCGGCAGGACAGAGGGGGGCGCGACAAGGCGAATGCCGCGCAACCGACCGCGCTGCCTCAGATCACGCCCAGCGCAACTGCACGATCTCATAGCCCCTTGCGCCGCCCGGCGCATTGACTTCGATCTCGTCCCCCACGCCCTTGCCGATCAGCGCGCGGGCGATGGGCGAGGAGATGGAGATGCGGCCGGCCTTCACGTCGGCTTCCTGGTCGCCGACGATCTGGTAGGTCTTTTCCTCTTCGGTGTCCTCGTCGACGAGGACCACCGTCGCGCCGAACTTGATCGTGTCGCCCGAAAGCTTCGACACGTCGATCACCTCGGCACGCGCGACGAGGTCTTCGAGTTCGTTGATGCGACCCTCATTGAGGCTCTGCGCCTCCTTGGCCGAGTGATACTCGGCGTTTTCCGAGAGGTCGCCATGGGCGCGCGCCTCGGAGATCGCTTCGATGATGCGCGGCCGCTCTTCCTGCTGGCGCCAGCGCAGCTCTTCCTTCAGCGATTCGAAACCGGGGCCGGTCATCGGGACCTTGTTCATTTCAATCGACCTTTCGTCGTAATTCCTGTCGGTTGTCTTTGTTCTTTCGACGGCGGGGATAACGCAAAAGGACGGCTCGGCAGCCTCGGCTAACGAACCGTCCAAATCCCTGATCCCGACAATATAGCAATCGATTGCCGATTTTCACGCAAATTCTGATGCTGCCGCGGCCGATTACGACCGAAAGATCAGCGCTGCCCCCGCTGCAATGAGGATGAAGCCGGCAACATGGTTCAAGGTGATTGCCTCCTTCAGATAGAAGACCGAGAACAGGACGAAGACGCAAAGCGTGATCACCTCCTGCATCGTCTTCAATTGTGCGGCCGAATAGGCTTCATGGCCGATCCGGTTCGCCGGAACGGCGAGCCAGTATTCGAAAAAGGCGATGAACCACGAGATCATGACCACCGCATAGAGCGGCGCGGCCTTGAACTTCAGGTGCCCGTACCAGGCGAACGTCATGAAGACGTTGGAGGCGATCAGAAGCAGGATCGGCAGGACCTTGGCGGAAAGGAGGATCGACATGAGGGAGCAACCGGTTGCGGGAGCGCCTGCTTTCCGCCCGAACCGGACATCTGTCAATTCCCGCCTTGTGGAACCCGTCCGCGATGCTGCTATAGTGCGCTTCATGTCTGGGAGAGCGAACGTGCAACAGCGCTTGCAGCCTGAATTCGACCTGACGATCGATCCGGAAACGGTGCGCCAGTTCGTCCTGAAGGCGCGCGCCATCTCTGCTGCCATGAATGACGATTACGACGCCGGCCACGAGCACGAGGTCGAGCTCGACGACCAGTCGCGCGACCGTCACGCCCATGACGGTCTGGCCGAGGAGGAAGAGGAAAACCTCACCGCGACCGAGCTGCGCACCCTGATCGAGGATCTGAACATCGACGAGGCGTCCGACCTCCTGGCGATCATGTTCATCGGCCGCGGTGATTTCGACGCCCGCGAATGGGATCTGGCCGTTGCGGAAGCGCGCCCGCGCATCAACAAGCGCGTCTCGACCTATCTCCTGGGCATGCCCATGCTGGGCGAATGGCTGGAGGAAGGCCTGGAGAAGATCGGCGCCTGAATAACGCCCGACACCAAAATTGAGCCTCGCCGCGGCATCGACTGCGGCGCCGGCGCGTTGCCCTTCCGATGCGCCCTTTTCTGATCCCCGCTTTGTCCGCGATGCTTCTCGTCTCCGCCGCCGCGTTCTCGCAGGACGGGGCGGAGGTCGACCTGCCCGAAGCCGCGCCCGTCCCGCAGGAACTGCCCGAACGGGAGAGCGCGCGCGAGACGCCACCGCCGGAAGAGGTTGAGCCTGAATCGGACGAAGAGGCCGGCGAGCCGCAGGCGGACGAAACCCAGCAACTGCCCGAGGAACAGGCCGCACCCCTGCCCTCGCCGCGCCCCGCACCGCCGGCGACCCCTGCGCCGATCCGCGATACCGCTGAGGAGTCGGTGCCGGACGAACCCCGCACCACCCGCAAGTCGACCACCATGCCGTCCGAGGAAATCGCCTGCCGCGCGCGCCTGCGCGAACTCGGCGTCGCCTTCGAGGAGCATCCGCCGCAATCCGAGCCCGAAGGCTGCGAGATGGCGCATCCACTGACCGTCTCCTCGCTCGGCGGCGGCGTTGAGCTCGAACCCGACGCGGTGATGAACTGCGCCATCGCCGAGGCCAATGCACGCTTCGTGCGCGATCACGGCCAGGCGCAGGCGACGCGGCACCTGTCGTCGCGCATCGCGGCGGTCAATCAGGTCTCGGGCTATGTCTGCCGCCCGCGCAACGGCACCCGCACGCTCTCCGAGCACGCGTTCGGCAATGCGCTCGACTGGGGCGCGGTGATTCTGGAGGACGAGCGCCGTCTCGACGTGCGCGCCTATCGCCGCGGCTCGCCCGAGGCGATTTTCTTCGCCGCAATGCGCAAGGCGGCCTGCGGCCCCTTCACCACCGTCCTCGGCCCCGGCACCGACGCCGACCACGCCGACCACTTCCACTTCGATCTGGCGGAGCGCTCCAACGGCTCCACCTACTGCCGTTAACCTTGCCCGCCAGACTTCATTTACCCTTTTTGCCTAACCTCTTCTGCGACGGGACAGGAAGACGGGTTTCAGTATCATGCGTAAAGCGTTCGGCGCGTATTTGCCGGGCAGGGTCCGCGCCGCCGCGAGCGTCATCGCGGTTGCGGCAGGCGCCATTGCCTTCACTTCCTGTTCCGTCATCGACGTCATGTCGCCGGAGCCCCGCGCCGATGTCGGCTACACCTCGTCGATCGCCGCGGTGACGCCGCGCGCGCCGGTCGCCTCGCAGACCGGCCTCCAGCGCCTCGTGCCGTCCAATCCGATGATGGTCGGCTATCCGCGCCTCAACCAGCCTTCCGCGCCCCAGGGCATGTCGATGCCGGCCGACGAGGCCCAGTGCCGCCAGCGCCTGCGCCGCATGGGCGTCACCTTCCGCGATCTGGCGCCCATCGACGATGGCGGCTCGTGCCGCATCGACCATCCGATCCAGGTCTCCAGCCTTGCCGGCAACATCCGCATGCAGCCGGCCGCGACGCTCAATTGCCAGATGGCGCTCGCCTTCGCGACCTGGACCCGCGAGGAACTCGCCCCGTCCGCCCGCTGGAAATACCTCTCCGGCGTCAAGACCATCCACCAGGGGTCGAGCTATTCGTGCCGCCGCATCGCCGGCACCAACACCGCCTCCGAGCACTCCAAGGGCAACGCGCTCGACGTCATGCGCATCGAGCTGAACAGCGGCCGCGACATCGACGTGCGCAAGCCCGGCTGGTTCGCCTTCCGCGAAAAGAGCCTCCTGAAAAACGTGCGCCGTGGCGGCTGCTCCTACTTCACCACGGTCCTCGGCCCCGGCTACAACGCCGCCCACGCCGACCATTTCCATTTCGACCTGAAGGGCCGGCGCAACGGCTACGTCGCCTGCAAGTGATTTTCCCGCTCGCGCGGCGACATGACCTTTGCTAGGTAGTGGGCATCATGCTCACAATCGAAATCGCTATCGTCGTTGTCCTCATCTGCGTCAACGGCGTCCTTGCCATGTCGGAACTCGCCGTGGTGTCGTCCCGCCCTGCCCGCCTGCGGGCGATGGCGGACGAGCACGTCGCCGGCGCCCGCAGCGCCATCCGCCTCGCCTCCGATCCCGGCCGCTTCCTCTCCACCGTGCAGATCGGCATCACCCTCGTCGGCGTCCTCTCGGGCGCCTTCTCCGGCGCGACGCTCGGCCAGCGCCTCTCCGTCTGGCTGCTTGAAACCGGCATTCCCGCCTCGCTCGCCAACCCGCTCGGCGTCGGCATCGTCGTCGCGCTCATCACCTACGGCTCGCTCATCATCGGCGAGCTCGTCCCCAAGCAGATCGCGCTGAAGAACCCCGAGCGCGTGGCCGTCAAGGTCGCGCCGATGATGATGCTCCTGTCGAAGATCGCCCTGCCGCTGGTCTGGCTCCTCGATATCTCGGGCAAGACGGTGCTGAAGCTGCTCGGCCAGGATTCGGAAGACAGCCAGAAGGTCACGGACGAGGAAATCAATGCGCTGATGGCCGAGGCCGAAAGCTCGGGCGTCATCGAGACCGACGAGCGAAAGATGATCGCCGGCGTCATGCGCCTTGCCGACCGCTCGGTCCGCTCGATCATGACCCAGCGCCTCGACGTCGACTGGCTCGACGCCAATGCCGGCCCCGACGCGATCCGCCGCAAGCTGATCGATTCGCAGCACTCGCACCTGCCCGTCGCCGAAAACGGCATCGATTTCATGCTCGGCATCGTGCGCTCGCGCGACGTGCTCACGCACATCCTCTCCGGCGAGGAGATCGACCTGCGTTCGGTCGTCAAGCAGGTGCCGATCGTCCACGACTACACCGACGCGCTGGACGTGCTCGCGACCTTGCGGACGGCCGACATCCCGATGGCGCTCGTCCACGACGAATACGGAAACTTCGAGGGTCTGGTCACGCCGACCGACATCCTCGAGGCGATCGCCGGCGTCTTCCGCATCGATTCCTCCGAAGAGGAACCGATGTCGGTCGCGCGCGACGACGGATCTTGGCTGTTGTCGGGATGGATGCCGGCGGACGACATGGCCGAGACGCTGGGCCTCAAACTGCCCAACCGCCGCCCCTACGAGACGGTGGCGGGCTTCGTCCTGTCGCATCTCAACCACCTGCCGGAAACCGGCGAAAAGGTCGAAGCGCTCGGCTGGCGCTTCGAGGTGGTCGACATGGATGGGCGGCGCATCGACAAGGTCCTCGCCGCCCGGCTGGTATCGGAGGTTTAAGCGGCTTTCGCCTGCTTCTCGTCTGCGTCACGCGCAGACTTCAGCGCGGTCGCCAGCCAGGCGAGCTGGTCGAGCATGCCCTTGGCGCCGTCGTTGAGGAATCCGAACTCGGCGAGGTCCTTGCCCTCGCGCGCTTCCATCATCATCGGCCACATGATGTGAACGGCGGTCTTGACCGGCGCGAGCTGCAGTTCGATCGCGATCAGGCGAAGCTGCTCGACCGCACGCGCGCCGCCGACGCCGCCATAACCCACGAAGGCCGCAGGCTTGTTGACCCAGCCGGCCGCCGCATAGTCGAGCGCGTTTTTGAGGACGCCCGTCGGCGCGTGGTTGTATTCGGCCGCGGTGAAGATGAAACCGTCGAACTCGGCGATCTTGTCCTGCCACTTGCGCGCCACTTCGTTCTTCGACGGCGCCCAGGCGGGCGAGACTTCCTCGTCGAAAAGCGGCATCGGATAGTCGCGCAGATCGACGACCTCGAAGGAAAGATCGTTGCGCTGGTCGCCCAGCGCCTTGATCCACGCGGCGGGCTTGTCGCCAAAGCGGCCCGGCCGGGTCGATCCGATGACGATTGCAATCTTTGGCTTGGCCATGAGAAACTCCTGTTGTCGGAAACTTGGTTTCCTTTCGATACCGACACTACATAAGTGACCGACAACGACCTTCACAAGGAGGCACTTCATTGACACTCAGTCACCTGCACGAGACCGACACATGCCGCGCCGTCAGCGGCATCCTGTCGCGCGTCGGCGACAAGTGGACGGTGCTCGTGATCGAAACGCTGGGCGACGGCCCGCACCGCTTCTCCGAACTGCGCCGCATGCTGGGCTCGATTTCCCAGAAGATGCTGACGACCACGCTTCGCGGGCTGGAGCGCGACGGCTTCGTCACGCGCACCATCTACCCGACCATCCCGCCGCGCGTGGACTATGAGCTGACGCCGCTCGGCCGCGACCTGCTCGTGCCCGTCCGCGCGCTCGGCGAATGGGCGCGCGACAATCGTGGCAAGGTGGAGGCGGCCCGCTCGGCCTTCGACGCGGCGAACCCGGAAATGAATCGAATTTCAGCAGCTTGAGGCGTTTCGCGGACTCAGCCTGCGAAGGACTTCACTCGGCCGGAACTGCCTTCGGCTTGCCGTCGGTGTCGAGCGCGACCATGACGAAATCGGCATGCGTCACCCGCTCCATGAGGTCCGACAGATAGCGCTGGGCCCACGCCTCGACACGCAAGGTCATCGACGAGCGGCCGACCTTGGTGATGTCGATATAGATGCACAGCGTATCGCCGACCTTCATCGGCTTGGCGAAGGACATCTCCTTCACCGCCGCCGTGACGACGCGGCCCTTGGCGCGCTCGGCGGCCCGGATGCCGCAGGCCAGGTCCATCTGCGCCATAACCCAGCCGCCGAAGATGTCGCCGGCCGCGTTGGCGTCGGCGGGCATGGCGAGGGTCCGCAGCGTCAGGTCGCCCACCGGATTGACGTCGCTGCGATTCATGGCCTGTCCCCTCTTATGTGATGTCGTATTCCCGTAACGCCCGGTCGGAAAATCCACAAGCCATGCCGGATGGAGTTGCGAACCGCCAGCCCTCTCCGGCTAAGCTTCGGCTTCCATTCGGCGAGGCTTCGACATTCCTTCCCCCGCGCAAATATTCGACTTCGTCATCATCGGCTCCGGCTCGGCCGGCTCCGTCGTCGCCGAGCGCCTGTCCGTCTCGGGCCGCCACACGGTGCTGGTGCTGGAAGCCGGCGGGTCCGACCGCCGCTTTTTCGTCCAGATGCCGCTCGGCTACGGCAAGACGTTCTTCGACCCACGCGTCAACTGGAACTACCGTGCCGAGCCCGATCCGGGCCTTGGCGGCAATGCCGACTACTGGCCGCGCGGCAAGATCCTGGGCGGCTCCAGCTCCATCAACGCCATGGTCTGGATCAGGGGCCACCGCTCCGATTTCGACGAATGGCGCGACGCCGGCAATTCCGGCTGGGGTTATGAAGACGTGCTCCCGATCTTCAGGAAGATCGAGGACAACGAAGCCGGCGAAGACGACTTTCGCGGTCGCGGCGGCCCGATCCACGTCACCGACCTGACGCGCCACGTCCATCCGCTGACCAACCGCTACATCGCCGCCGGCGTCGAACTCGGCCTGCCCGCCAATCCCGATTTCAACGGCGAGAGCCAGGAAGGGATCGGCGTCTACCAGATCACCACGCGCGACGGCCGCCGCATGTCCGCCGCCCGCGCCTTCCTGCGCCCCGCGATGAAGCGCCCCAACCTCCGCGTCGAGACGAACGCGCTCGCCACCCGCATCCTCTTCCAAGGCAACCGCGCCATCGGCGTCGAATACCTGAAGAACGGCCGCAGGATCGAGATCCGCGCCGGACGCGAAATCATCGTTGCCGGCGGCTCCGTCAATTCGCCGCAATTGCTCCAGCTTTCCGGCATCGGCCCCGCCGACCACCTCCGCGCGCTCGGCATCGAAGTCCGCCGCGACACCCCTCATGTCGGCCGGAACCTTCAGGACCATCAGGGCATCAACTACACCTTCAAGGCGCGCGAGAAGACGCTCAACCAGTTGCTGCGCCCCTGGTGGGGCAAGCTCCTCGCCGGCTCGCGTTATCTGCTCACCCGCGACGGCCCGCTGTCGATGTCGATGAACCAGGGCGGCGGCTTCTTCCGTACGCGCCCGGACCTCGACCGTCCCAACATGCAGCTCTACTTCCAGGCCTTCTCCACCGTCCTGCCGCGCCCCGGCGAACGGCCGATCCTCTCGCCCGATCCCTGGCCCGGCTTCTCGATCGGCCTGTCCAACTGCCGCCCGACGAGCCGCGGCGAGATCATGATCCGCTCGGCCGACCCGGCCGAACACCCGAAGATCGTCGCCAACGCCTTCTCGACCGACCACGACGTCGCGGAGATGCTGGAGGCTGTCAAGTTTCTGCGCCGCCTCGCCGACACGGACGCCATGCGCGGCCTGATCGCCGAGGAAGTCCTCCCCGGCCCCTCCGTCCGGAACGACGAAGCCCTTATCGAAGACTTCCGCCGCCGCTCCGGCACGGTCTATCATCCCGTCTCCACCTGCCGCATGGGCCCCGACCCCACCACCTCCGTCGTCTCCCCCCGCCTCAAGGTCCACGGCATCGAATCCCTCCGCATCATCGACGCCTCGATCTTCCCGAGCGTCGTCGGCGGCAACACGAATGCAGCGGCGATCATGACTGGATGGAAGGGAGCGGAGATGGTGCTGGAGGATTCGGGTTGATGGAGAAGCCTACCCCCACTCCGGCCCTTCGGGCCACCTCTCCCCCTCAAAAGGGGAGAGGAACCCAAGCTGGAAAAGCGCCGATGCCCATGAAGCGCATTTCCTCTCCCCCGGGCAGGGGGAGAGGTGGCCCAAAGGGCCGGAGTGGGGGTGCTCGCCACCGCCGAGACCAATGAAGGACCGACCATGAAAATCACCGACGTCAAAACCTGGGTCGTAGGCAACCCGCCCCCCCAAATCGGCGGGCGCTATTTCATCTTCGTCCGTCTCACCACGAACAACGGCGTCAAAGGCTATGGCGAGGCCTACAACGCCACCTTCGGCCCCCACCTCACCGCGAAGATGATCGAGGACGTCGCCGAGCGCTATCTCGTAGGCACCGACCCGCACGACATCGAAAACTTCTTCCGCCGCGCCTATTCGTCCGGCTTCTCCCAGCGCCCCGACATCTCGATGATGGGCTGCGTCTCGGCGCTCGAGATGGCCTGCTGGGACATCGTCGGCAAGGAAGCGAACAAGCCCGTCTACAAGCTCCTCGGCGGACAGGTCCACGAGCGCCTGCGCTCCTACACCTACCTCTATCCGCAGACCGGCAGCGTCTACCCGAGCGAGGCCGACAACGCCGACCACAACGTCTACAACGACCCGGACCTCGCGGCCGAATGCGCGCTGGCCTATGTCAAACAAGGCTTCAATGCCGTCAAGCTCGACCCCGCCGGCCCCTATACCGCCTTCGACGGCCACCAGCCGCGCCTCGTCGACATCGACCTCTCCGCCCGCATGGTCAAGGCGATCCGCGAGGCGGTTGGCACCCGCGCCGACATCCTGTTCGGCACGCATGGCCAGTTCACCGCCTCCGGCGCACGGCGCATGGCGAAGGCGATCGAGCCCTTCGACCCGCTCTGGTTCGAGGAACCCGTCCCGCCCGACATGCCGGAAGTCATGGCCGAAGTCGCCCGCTCGACATCGATCCCGATCGCGACCGGCGAGCGCCTGACGACCAAATGGGAGTTCGCCCGCATCATCGAAAACCGCGCCGCCTCCATCCTCCAGCCCGATCTCGGCCGCTCCGGAGGCATTCTGGAGACCAAGAAGATCGCAGCCATGGCCGAGGCGTATCACATCCAGATCGCCCCGCATTGCTATTGCGGCCCGATCGTCGGCGCCGCCAACATCCAGCTCGCCGCGACCCTGCCGAACTTCCTGATCCTGGAATCGATCAAGACCTGGGACGGATTCCATGCCGAGCTTTTGACCAAAAAGATCGACTGGGAGGACGGCTGGGTCATCCCGTCGAAGGAACCGGGCCTCGGCGTCGAACTCGACGAGGCCGTCGCAGAGGCGAAGCCGTGGAAGGGCGAGGCGCTGCATCTGACCATGGAGCCGCACCCGCTGTTCCCGTAAAACGAATGAAAATCAGCAACTTGGAGATGTCCAAGGATTCAACGCGACAAGGCGTTGCCGTTCCGGATCAACGTCGCAGAAAAACGTGATTCGCTAAAATGCGGCCGCCATGCAAATTTCCCCAAGGTCAAGGGGTGATGGTCCGTCGCTCGCGCAATCATTTCATTGTCGCGGCAAGAGTGATCGCCGGCGCCTCTTTGCTTTCGAATGCCCGCACTATCATCAACCATGGCCAGCGTCAGATCTGGCCCAGCCTGGAATGCGTGGCTGCATTCCGGCGAGATACGGGAGGCCACGATGACTGTAAGCGCTTTGCGGGCCCGTTCCGGGCATTTGGAACTTCAGGACGACAATCGGTTGCGCGACGCGATCGATGCGGTGTTCGAGGAATTGGGACTGTCGGAAAAAGAGGCCCCGCGCCGCGCGGCGGTCGAAGAGCGGATGCGCGACGCCTACCGCCGCGGCCCCCGCCATAACCTTAACCTGGTCGACGCTGGCCTTAGGGCCTAACAGCCCTGGAGCTGGCCGGCATAGCTGTTCGCCATGTTGGTGGCGCGCTGTGCGGCGCGCTGCACGCCAGCATTGCCGCGCCATGAGCCGCGAGCATAGCCCGCATGTCCCGAATAATAGGCGAGATAAAGATTATAGGCATCGGTCTTGGCGATGCCGTTCGTGCGGCTGCTGGTGTCGTGATACCAGCCCACGAAATGGATCGCGTCACCGAAATTGGTCCGCCGCGCCGCAAACCGCCCCGTCTCGCGCTGGTAGCGCTCCCAGGTCCCGTCCAGCGCCTGAGAATAGCCATAGGCGGTCGATTGCCGCTTCCAGGGAATGACGCCGAAGAGCTTCGTGCGCGGCGGTCGCGCCCGGGGCTCGAAATTCGATTCCGTATAGATCGTCGCCATCAGGATCGGCACCGGCACGCCATATTCGCGCTCCACGCGCTGCGCGTCGCGCCGCCAGTTGTCGAAAAAGCCGCTTCGCTGCGCGAAGATCGAGCATGAATTGGTGGTGTTGCTGGGAGCCGAGGCGCAGGCCGACAGGCCCAGCGCCAGGAGAACGGCGACAAACACGATACGCATCGCAAATCCTCTCTTCTTGAGAAGATTGCTAAACAGTAAATCTTAACAGACGGTTTTGATTCGAGTTTTAGCCGACGCCGGGATACGTCTCGGCCTTAAGCAACCGCGCCAGATGCGCCGTATTGGACGCCGCCATGTCCAGTGTCTCCTGCACCTTCTTCGGCACCGCGTCGAGGTCCTTGTAGTCGACCGAGCCCATCGCTTCGCCGACCCAGTAGCACCCGGCATTGGCCGGCACCGTGAAGCCGACATCGTTCAGCGCCTGGAAGCAGGCCGCATGGCAATGATGCGCGCCGTCCTCGTTGCCGACGATCGCGACCAGCGCCACCTTGCCGGCAGCCGGCATCCGGCCTTTGTCGTCCGCCTCGCCCAGAAATGCGTCCAGCCGCTCCAGCACACGCTTCGCCACCGAGGAGGGCTGGCCCATCCAGATCGGCGTGCCGAGGATGAAGATGTCGGCGGCAACGATCTTCTCGCGCAGCGCCGGCCAGTCGTCCCCCTCGCCCATGTCGCTCTCGACGCCCGGCTTGATGTCGTGGTCGAGCGCCCGCACGACCTCGCCCGTCACGCCGTGCGGCGCGAACGCGGCGAGGAGGTCGGCGAGCATCTTGTCGGTGGAGGAGGTTTCTGCGGCGCTCGAGGCTTTGAGCGAACAGTTCAGCGCGAAGGCGGTGAGTGCGGCGGCCATGGAGTTCCCTTTCGCAAGGCATCTTCAGGCCGAACGCCGCTTCGCCTCAGATGTTTCCTCCACGCGCCTCCAGCGAATCCATGCAGCGCCGCACCGAGAAGTTCTGCGCCTTCTGCGCATTGCCGAGCAGGATCGTCAGCCGCTCATATCCCGCGCAGCGCGCTGCCCTTTCCGCTGCGCGTGCGTCGTCATGGGGACGCATCACGGCCGTGGCCACGATCAGCGCGGCGAGGATGGACAGGGCAAGGGCGGAGGGGATGGAGTGGAATTTCATCAATGCGTATCGTCCGTCGTCTGGCAGGCAAATGTAGGTCGGCAAAACGGTTCGCTCCATGGCCGGTTCGATCACATGATCTTCGCTGCATGTCATGGTTAATTGCGGAACCGGACGCTTCATCACGCATTGCTGATCGACGCCAGACGGGGGAGCGCAGAATGCATCAGGCAAAGGCATGGTTTCGGCCATTCGCACGCATCGGCTATGCCGCGCGCGGGCTGATCTACACGGTGATCGGCTTCTTCGCCGCCACCGCCGCGATCGGCTCGGGCGAGACGATGGGGTCGCGCGACGCGCTCGACCGGCTGCTCGGAACCGGCTTCGGCATCGCGGTCGCCTACGCGCTCGTCCTCGGCCTTGCCTGCTACGCGCTGTGGCGCACGATCCAGGCCGTCTTCGACACCGACAGCCATGGCACCGGCGCCAAGGGCATCGCCGTCAGGGGCGGACTGATGGTTTCCGCCATCGCCTATTCCACGCTCGCATTCTACACCGCTTCGCGGATCAGGGGGACAAGTTCGGACAGTGAATCGGGTGGCGGCATCGCCGACGCCATCGCCGGCTTCGTCGGCACCGGCATCGTCTCCGCCGTCATCGCCGCATGCCTTGCGGGCGCCGCCGTCGCCCATGTCATCAAGGCGGTGCGCGAGAAATATGCCGACCACATCGAGGCGGATGCGGCGAAGATGAAGGTGATCCACCCGATCGCCAAGACGGGGCTCTTCGCCCGCGGCGCGGTCTTCGCCATCCTCGCCTTCCTCGTCGCGCTTCAGGCATGGCGCGGCGGCGGGACGGGCGACGATGTCGGTTCGAAGGACGCGCTCGACTTCGTCCAGTCCCTGCCCGCCGGAAGCCTTCTGCTGGCCGCGATGGGCATCGGCCTCCTCGCCTTCGCCGCCTATTCCTTCACGCAGGCGCTCTACCGCCGCATCAATGTCGAGGATGCCTAGGCTTCAGAAGGCCGCGGCTGCGCCAGGCTGCGCTCCCGAAACAGGATGTAGAGCCCGGCGGCCATGGTGATGGCGATACCGATGGCGGCGAGACCGTTTGGCAGGTCGGCGAAGATCAGCCAGCCGATGAAGGTGGCGAAGGGAATTTCGAGATATTGCACCGGCGCGACGGTGGCGGACGGCGCAAAGCGCAGCGACCACGTCATCAAAAGGTGCCCGCAGGTGCCCAGCACGCCGATGCCGATGAGCAGCCAGGTCTCGGTCGCGTTCGGCATGACGATGCCGAAGAACGAATCCGTCCGCCCCCAGGTGAGCGCGAGGACCAGCACCAGCACCGGCGTGCCGATGAAGCCGGAAATCGTCTGCAGCGCCAGCGGATCGCACTCCTTGGCGATCTGCCGCGAAACCAGCATGTAGAAGGCGAAAGTGAAGGCGACGACGATCGGCAAAAAGGCCGGCCAGCCGACTTCCGCAAAGCTCGGCTGCACCACGAGAAGCGTGCCGATGAAACCGACCGCGCAGGCGGCGATGCGGCGCGGGCCGACCTCTTCGCCCAGGATCGTGGCGCCGAGCACCAGCATGATGAACGGCATCACGAAGGCGATGGCGACGGCGTCGGCCAGGGGCAGATAGCGCAGCGAGGTGAACATCGCGCCGATGCCGACGATGTGGAGCGCGGTGCGCAGGAAGGTCATGCGCAGCACATAGGGGCTCATGCGCAGCGAAATGCCGGTGGCGAAGATGATCGGTAAAAGGATGACGGCCTGGATGGCAAAGCGCACGGCCAGAAGTTGCACCAGCGGGATCGTGTCGCCGAGGATCTTCGCCGTCGCATCGCCGAGCGGCGCGATGGCGCAAAAGCCGATCATCAGGAGGATGCCGAGCATCGGCCGGTCGTGGTGGGTCATCCCTTCCGCTTAGCCGCCCGCCTTCCCCGCGACAATGGCGCAGCGTTCGTTTCGGCACCGGACCAGTGGGCAAGCGCCGCCGCCTCGCGCGCGGCACGGGCGCATTGCGCACGCCAGGCGATCAGGATGCCGAGCACCATGGCCTGAAAGTCGCGCTCGATTTCCGCGCTGAACTGCGCCCCGCAGGCCGCGCCCGCCTCGATGTCGCTCGCGCGGCAGGAGTTTGCGCGCCGGCAAGCGGCGCGCGGGCAAAAATGCGGCAGGCCGGCCATGCCGGATTTGAGCCGGAACGCGGTGAGGATTTCGGCCTCGGGATAAGGCGGCGCGGCGACGAGCGCGCCGATCCCCTCGCGTAGCACGCCGACATGGCGCGCAATGCGCACCTCGCGCGGCTCCCAGCTATTCGGGTCGTAAGGCTCGTCCTGCAATTTTCGTCTCCTCGGCTGGATTTCGGGCGTGCGAAGGCGGCCGCGCCCATTAGCCGGGAGCGGGATGGGTCGGGAAACGGGCGGCCGTCCGGTTCGCCAGTTTGTTTTTGGTTTGCGACCCGAACGGCCGTCCGTCGGTGGCTGTCACGCTCTCGGCCGGTCACAGACGATCCTTACGGACGCCCGCGGCTTTTCCCGCATGGCTTGGGGTTGCGCTTATCGCGCGCGCCTCACCACGCCGGCCTGTTCCGTGCCTTCACGAGCCTTCGGCGAACCACGCCTCCGGGGGAAGTCACCGCCGCCCTCCCAAAACCCGGTTCCGGCTCCGGTTCCCGCAAGGGCGATGGGAGGGATGATACGGGAGGTGGCGGGGGTGGGGATAAGTTTTTTGGGTGGAGAGCGTCGACGATCAGTTTGGCGTTGCGTACTCGCGTGCCGTGGCTCTCAATCGCTCGGCCTGATCGTAGATTTCATCCAAGGTATCGATCCGAACGCGCTCTTCCTTTTCTCCGTCGAAAAGGCCGACGTATTTTACGCTCCGATTGAAATGGAGCCGGGCCAGCGGCTTTCTGTTGTTGTTGTCAATTAGAACGCCGCAGTAGCTTTTCTGATCTCGCATCACCACGCGGGCTGGTTTGACAATGTCGCGCACGATTGCACGAATGATCATGAAACCTTCGCGTTCCTCCTCGGTTGTGACAATCTCTTCGGCCTCCACATCGTCAGCCACGTCGACCAGTTCCGTTGCAGTCGTATCCGCCAAAGCGTTGGACAATCGGCTTTGGACCATCTCGCGAACGATCTCTCGAAACGCCGCCTTGACCATGGGAGTAAATTCCTCACGCACGGCCTGTGTAAATCGCCCCTCATGGACGTCGCTGATGACGAGCCGAACGAATTCCTCATTCGGGTTTTCCATCAAGTTGGAAAGCTCCTTCTTGATCGCAGAGGTGTATTTCAATCGATGGGCGGTTCGAAGAATTCCATCAACGTCAAACTCGCTTTTCGCAAATTTCTTCAGTTCCGCGATCATCTGCCCTTGAAGATCAGAGAGATCGAACGAGAAGAAGGGTTTCTCATCCAGCTTGTTCGGCGCAACCAAGTCCGTATGAAAATGGAAAGTCCGACCGTTGGTGAGGATCGCGAACTTGGCGTCGGTGACGGAGAAATATCGATAGAGTTGCGCCAGGTGCACTTTATCGAGATTTGTCGTAATCGGCTTGCACTCGATCAAGACCTTGATCTCGCTATCGAGCTTAATGGCGTAGTCGACCTTTTCCCCCTTTTTCCCGACAGCATCCGCGCAGAACTCCGGCACGACTTCACCGGGATTGAACACGTCGTATTCTAGTGCGGAAAGGAATGGCAGAACGATCGCTGTCTTGACGGCCTCTTCTGTGACCATCGAACTCGAGTGCATCTTGATGCGCTCAGACAGAATGCGCAGTTGATCGTCGACACTCATGATTCCCCCCGATATCGCCAACCCATCGAGATGAGATCATGCAACTGTTAAGCGTGCAAGTATAGCGTGTGCGTAAGCCGTTGCGTGGCGAGCAGTGGTTTTGTGCGGGCGTTTGGTTGGTGATGTCGAGGCATGGATCCTCGGGTCGAGCCCGAGGATGACGAGGTGGTGGGGGCGCAGACTCTCCCGGTTGGCGGCGCTCCTCCAATTCGTCATCCTCGGGCGGAGCAGGCGCGGAGCGGCTGCGCAGACCCGGGGATCCATGCCTCTGCGTTCGTGACGTGCTGGCGGGTGACGGATGATTTGCACTGGAGTGACGGTGGTCACGGCAAGGCATGGACCCCTGTGACGAGCACAGGGGTGACGGTGGAGAGGGTGGCGCGATCGCGTCTGAGCCGAATGCGAGCGGTGATGTCGAGGCATGGATCCTCGGGTCAAGCCCGAGGATGACGAGGTGGGGGGGAGCGGCGAGGTCAGCGGCGTTTGCGCCCCCTCATGCTCCCCTTTTCGGCACCGGCCTGGCTCGAACCGCCTCGGGCTCGCGTCGTTACAAGTCGAGTTCAGGCTTCGAGGGTTCCGACTCCGTACGGCGGACAAATTCCGCATTGATCTCCCAGAGCGTGCCGTCGGGCCGCCGAAGCGCGAGGGCGAGGAGCATCCGGCCGTCGACGGAAATTTTCATCACGGTCATGACTTCTCTGGTCGGATGCAGTTTAGGGCCGGACCGCTCCCATCGACCATGCCCGACGAAAACGCCTTTCCGGAGATGCGTGATCCTGGACTCCCACCCATTGCTCGCCGTCATGAGATAACCGTCGCTGGTCTTCGAAATGGTGATCGAGCAAGTCAGGCACGCGCCCGCGCTGGAGGACACCTGTCGCCAAGATCCGGCCGGGTCTTCTTCGACCGGCCTGTCCTGGGCCGAAGCCAGCGTGGAGATGCAGAAAATGGCGATGGCGAGAAGCGTACGGCGCAGCATGTTTGGTCCCTCCCAGATGCCGGCACCCTACCGGGCAGACATTAATGCACCCTCCGCACGTCGTTTAGACTTTTCACTACCCACGGTGGTGGAAGGGAAGCGCCGTAGCACGCCCCCGCCTTTACCTCGCCGCCCTTCCCTGCTATCCGCGCGCCTTTCGCAATTCCGGTCGCAGCCTACCCGGTCAAAACAAGGACGAAGCGCTTGGCGCATGACACGATCTATTCGAACCTGACGCAGCTCGGCGCGGACGCCGCCATTCCGGCACGGCCGGAGGATGCCGTGCTGGAGCGCGTGGGGAACCCGCAGGCCGGCACGCGCTATACGGTGCGCTTCACCGCGCCCGAATTCACTTCACTTTGCCCGATGACCGGCCAGCCGGATTTCGCGCATCTGGTGATCGACTACATTCCCGGCGACTGGCTGGTGGAGAGCAAGTCGCTGAAGCTGTTCCTGTTTTCCTTCCGCAACCATGGCGCATTCCACGAGGACTGCACGGTGACGATCGGCAAGCGGCTGGTCGAACTTCTAGCACCGCAATGGCTGCGGATCGGCGGCTACTGGTATCCGCGCGGCGGGATTCCGATCGACGTCTTCTACCAGACCGGCGCGGCGCCGGCCGATGTGTGGGTGCCCGAACAGGGCGTGCCGACTTACAGGGGCCGCGGGTGAGGAAAGGGACTGGCGGCGCGCGGCGCGGCTTGGCATAAGGCGGCCATGACCGATATTTCCCGCATCCGCGCCGCAGCTTCGCGCCTGGAGGGCAAGGCCCGCCGGACGCCGCTCTTGAACTCGCAATTCCTCGACGAGATCGCCGGACGGCGCGTCTTCGTGAAACCGGAATGCCTGCAGCATACGGGCTCGTTCAAGTTTCGCGGCGGCTGGTCGGCGCTTTCAGCGCTCGAGCCGGATGTGCGCGCACGCGGCGTGATCGCGTTTTCCTCCGGCAACCACGCGCAGGGCGTGGCGCTGGCCGCACAGATGCACGGCGTGCCGGCGGTGATCATCATGCCGTCCGACGCCCCGAAGATGAAGATCGACAACACCCGCGCCTATGGCGCCGAGGTGGTGCTTTACGACCGCGCCAAGGAGGATCGCGACGCGATCGGCGAGCGGCTGGCGGGCGAGCGGGGGCTGACGCTGATCCGCCCCTTCGACGAGTCGGAGGTGATCGCCGGACAGGGCACGGTGGGGCTGGAGATCGCCGCGCAGGCGGCCGAACTCGGCGTCGCGCCGGGCGAGGTTCTGGTGCCATGCGGCGGCGGCGGGCTGACCTCGGGCATCGCGCTGGCGTTGGCCGCCGAGGCGCCGGGCTTCACCGTGCGCACCTGCGAGCCGGAAGGGTTCGACGATGCGGCGCGCTCGCTCGCGGCGGGCGAGATCCGGGCCAACCAGCCGGGCGCAAGCTCGATCTGCGACGCGATCGTGACGCCGCAGCCGGGGCGGCTGACCTTTCCGGTGATGAAGGAACTGTGCGGCGCGGGCATCGCGGTGGCCGAATCCGACGTGCGCCGCGCCATGGCGCTCGCCTTCACGCGGCTGAAGATCGTGGTCGAGCCCGGCGGCGCGGTGGCGCTGGCAGCCGCGCTCTTCCATGGCGACACGATTTCGGGCGGCGATGTGGTGGTGGTCGCCTCGGGCGGAAACGTCGATCCCGAGCTGTTCGCCTCGGTCCTCGGCTGATCACGCGGCTTCGCTGTCGCGGCCGAGCGATGCTTCGCCCTTGAAGATGCGGAACGTGCCGCGCCCGCCGGATTTGGCGGCATAGAGCGCGGTGTCGGCGTTGACGAAGAGGTCGGACGGCGCGGCGCCGGCGGCGAGCGCGATGCCGACCGAGGCGCCGAGCGTGTGGCTGCGCCCGTCGAGCCGAAACGGCTCGCCCATGGCGGTGGTGATCGCGCGGGCAAGCTCGGCGATGGTTTCAAGATTGACCCCGGCCCCGACGAGCACCGCGAATTCATCTCCGCCGATGCGCGCGACGAGATCGGCCTCAGCGCAGGTCGCGGAGAGCCGCGCGGCGGCCTCGCGCAGGCAGGCGTCCCCCGCCATGTGGCCGTGGCCGTCATTGACCTGCTTGAAGCCGTCGAGATCGACCAGAAGCAGCGCGGCGAGCGCGCCCGCCTCGGCCCGCTCCGTCAGGCGCTCCTGGAACTGCGCGCGGTTGGCAAGGCCGGTCATGGCGTCGAAGGCGGCCAGATGGCGCAGCTTGTCGACGGCGCGTTTTTCGGCGGTGATGTCCTGCTTCATGCCGAAAATGCGCACGGCCACGCCCGCCTCACACTCGACCTGCGCGGTGATGCGCATGAATTTCTGCACGCCCCTGGCGGTGACGATCTCGGCGTCGAAGGTGAAGGACGAGCGCTCCGCGATCGCCTGGCTGCGGCGGCGCTCCATCTCGGCGCGCGATTGCGGCGTATAGAGCGCGAGCGCCGTCGCGCGGTCGGGCATCGAGCCACGCGGCAGGTCGAAGATGTCGTAGACGACGTCGCTCCAACGCAGCGAGTTGTCGGCGAGCTCGCATTCCCAGACGCCGATCTGCGCCGCTTCTGAGGCGCGGGCGAAGATCTTGCGGCTGTGCGCCAGCTCGCACGCCTGCGCGGCGATCAGCGCATCCTGCGCGGCAATACGCCGGCGCAGCGCGTCCGCATCGTCGAAATCGCCCGACAGGAATTCATGCACCGCTGATCGCCCCCGATGTCGCGGCCAGCCTAGCGCCGGAGGATTAAGAATTTTTTTCACCGCCGGCGGCTGAAATGCGGACAATCGCCTCAATCCAAAATAGCGCCGACCGGCTCCGCAACCGTCGGTTCGTTCTTCCCTCGCAGCGATCGTGCCAAGAAATGCGAAGGGGGATCGCACCTGGCGAATATCGTTCTGACGGCCGAGCGCATGGCGCCGGGCGTTGGCTATTCGAATGCCGATGTGCCGGTTCGCTATTTCGATGTTCTGCTGGCAGCCAAGGGCGGCTGGGCGCTCATATACGCGCCATCAAACCGCGGAAAAGCGGTGTTGCATGGGGTCTATGTCGGCGTCTGCCGTCTCCTGACGGTCGAAGGCGCGCCCGGTTCGGACAAGGCCCGCATCCTCGTCGAAACGATGACGCCGCTCCCCCGGCACGTACAGGCGATTTCCGAGACGATTTTCGAACGAACGTTGCGCGAGCCGAACTGGCGCTCCTACGTACAACGCGACGTTCGTCCGCTGACCGACGAGGAGCTGGTCGCAATTCTCGACGCTGCAGAAACAACGGATGCCGGCGTGCCGCCATCGGGTCTCGCGGAATCACCGGTGCCGTATGTTTTCGAGGACCAACGCGAGCGCTACGCGCTGACGGCTATCAGGCGAAGCGTGCAATTCAGGATGGAGATCGCCCGGCTTTACGGTTCTCGCTGCATGTTCACCGGCCTGGCAACGGTGCTCGGCGACGGGCGATACGAAGCGGAGTGTTCCCACTTTCGTCCGCTCGCACGCGGAGGTCCCGACCTGCTCGCCAACGCCGCGCTGGTCGGCCGGACCATGCACTGGTATGTGGAAAACGGCCTGCTTTCGCTCAATGGTGACTACGAGGCCATCGGGCATCCCGATGCGCTCGATTTCATTCGGACCCACAACCCGGGCATGAAACCTTTTCTGCCGCAGGAGCGCTCGTCCTGGCCGTCGCAGGAATTCCTGCACTGGCATCGATCCGAACATGGACTGTAGCCCGGAACCGGGCAAAACGATCAGCGCTTCTTCCCCGAACCGTTCAGCGCGACCGCCGCGCGGATGAGCGCGGCGAGCGCTTCTTCGTCCACCGCGTCGCCCTCGCGGAAGTCGATCGCGCGGCGGGTGTTGCCGTCGAGGCTGGCATTGAAGAGGCCGGTGGGGTCGGCGAGCGATGCGCCCTTGGCGAAGGTCATCTTGACCACCGCCTTGTAGGTCTCGCCGGTGCACACGATGCCGTCATGAGACCAGGTCGGCACGCCGCGCCATTTCCACTCCTCGACCATGCCGGGATCGGCGGAAAGGACTATGGCGCGAACGCGTGCGAGCATGGCGCCGCGCCAGTCCCCGAGCTCGGCGATCCGGGCGTCTATGTGCTCGGAAGGGGTGAGTTCGGCGGCAGTCTTCACATTTGTCATTCGCCTATCCGATGCTCACCGCCCCGGCCGTCCCGTCTTGCCCGGGCGGCGCTTCTGCTTGCGCTGGTCGGCGGGGTCTTCGTAGGAGCCGATGCCGGCGCGCTCGCGCTTGATCGGTTTCGCGTCGTCGGCGGGCTTCGCTGGAATGCGACCCTCGACCGGCTTTTCGGTCCGCCGCACGGTCATCTCGTCGAGCGAGTTCTTGCGGAAGAGGGTCGAGCCGGCGGGCGTCGCGTGGTCGCCGGAGGTGCCCATCTCGTCGAGGTCGGGCTTGCGGAAAAGGCTTCGGCCGTCCTCGCCGACCGTGCGGTGGCGCGCCTTGCCCTTGTTGTGCTTGCCCTTCTCGCGCCCCGAAACCGGGCTTTCCATCTCGACGTCGCGCGCCAGCGGATCGTCGGAGATGGCGAGTTCCATCTCGCGCAGGCGCTTGATCTCGTCGCGCAGGCGGGCGGCGCGCTCGAAGTCGAGATCGGCGGCCGCGTCGCGCATCTCCTTCTGCAGGTGCTCCAGATGCGCCTTCATGTTGGCGCCAACCATCTGGCCGTCCCTGGTGACGCCGGAAATGTCGGGGCGCACATGGTCGCGCTCGTAGACCGAGGACAGGATGTCGCCGATGTTCTTCTTCACGCTTTCCGGCGTGATGCCGTTTTCCTCGTTGTAGGCGAGCTGCTTCTCGCGGCGGCGGTTGGTCTCCGCCATCGCGCGCTCCATCGAGCCGGTGACATGGTCGGCATAGAGCACGACCTTGCCGTCGACGTTGCGCGCGGCGCGGCCGATCGTCTGGATCAGCGAGGTCTCGGAGCGCAGGAAGCCCTCCTTGTCGGCATCGAGAATGGCGACGAAGCCGCATTCGGGAATGTCGAGCCCCTCGCGCAGCAGGTTGATGCCGACCAGCACGTCGAACGCGCCGAGGCGCAGATCGCGCAGGATTTCGATGCGCTCCAGCGTGTCGATGTCGGAGTGCATGTAGCGCACGCGGATGCCCTGCTCGTGCAGGTATTCGGTCAGATCCTCCGCCATGCGCTTGGTGAGCACGGTGCAGAGCGTGCGGTAGCCCTTGGCGGTCGTGTCGCGGATTTCGCCGAGCACATCGTCGACCTGGCTCTTGGCCGGACGCACCTCGACCGGCGGGTCGATCAGCCCGGTCGGGCGGATGACCTGCTCGGCAAAGACGCCGCCGGACTGCTCCATCTCCCACCCGCCGGGCGTCGCCGAAACCGCCACGGTGAGCGGGCGCATCGCGTCCCACTCCTCGAAGCGCAGCGGCCGGTTGTCCATGCAGGACGGCAGCCGGAAGCCGTATTCGGCCAAGGTCGCCTTGCGCCGGAAGTCGCCCCGGTACATCGCGCCAATCTGCGGCACGGTGACATGGCTTTCGTCGATGAAGACCAGCGCATTGTCGGGGATGTATTCGAACAGGGTCGGCGGCGGCTCGCCGGGCGCGCGGCCGGTGAGGTAGCGCGAATAGTTCTCGATGCCGGCGCAGGAGCCGGTCGCTTCCAGCATTTCGAGGTCGAATCGGGTGCGCTGCTCCAGCCGCTGCGCTTCCAGGAGGCGGCCGGCCTTTTCCAGTTCGGCGAGGCGCAACTGCAGCTCGGCCTTGATCGACTTCGCCGCCTGGTTGAGCGTCGGGCGCGGCGTGACATAGTGCGAATTGGCGTAGATCTTGACCGACTTCAGGTCGCCGGTCTTCTGCCCCGTCAGCGGATCGAACTCGACGATGGTCTCGATCTCGTCGCCGAACATCGAGATGCGCCAGGCGCGGTCCTCGAGGTGGGCCGGGAAGATCTCGATCGTGTCGCCGCGCACGCGGAACGAGCCGCGCACGAAATTGATGTCCTGCCGCTTGTATTGCTGCGCGACCAGATCGGCGAGCAACTGGCGCTGGTCGAGCCGGTCGCCGACGCTCATCTGAAACGTCATCGCCGTATAGGTCTCGACCGAGCCGATACCGTAGATGCAGGAGACGGAGGCGACGATGATCACATCGTCGCGTTCCAGAAGCGAGCGCGTCGCCGAGTGGCGCATCCGGTCGATCTGCTCGTTGATCGACGATTCCTTCTCGATGAAGGTATCGGTGCGCGGAACGTAGGCCTCGGGCTGGTAGTAGTCGTAATAGGAGACGAAATACTCGACGGCGTTGTTCGGGAAGAACGACTTGAACTCGCCGTAAAGCTGCGCTGCCAGCGTCTTGTTCGGCGCGAGGATGAGCGCCGGGCGCTGCGTTTCCTCGATCACCTTGGCCATGGTGAAGGTCTTGCCCGAGCCGGTGACGCCGAGCAGCACCTGCGTGCGGTCGTGCTCCTCGACGCCTGAAACGAGATCGCGGATCGCGGTCGGCTGGTCGCCCGACGGCTTGAACTCCGTTTCCATACGGATGGAGATGCCGCCTTCGGATTTTTCGGGGCGCGCGGGCCGGTGCGGCGTCCAGATCTGGCCGTTCTTGTGCAGCGGATTGCCGCTTTCGATCAACGCCGACAGCGCCGCAACCGTGGCCGTGACGGCGGACGACGAGAGCGCGGCTGCGTCTTCGAGGCTGACGTCGAGCCCGGCGACGGGGTTGAGCCCGGCGGCCGCACGTTCCTTGGGCGACGCCGCGCCGCCCATCGACGTGCCGCGTCCCGAGCGGGTCGGTGCCGAGGAGCGCTCCGGAATCTTTTTGGGCGACTTTGCGGGCTTCGCCGCCTCTTCCGAAATCTGCCGCGCCCAGTCGGCGACGCCGCCGGTCAGCGGCGCGCCTTCGAACTCGGCCTGTGGCGCTTCGCCGAATCCGTCGAGCGGTTCGGACGCGTCCATGAAATCGGTCAGCGGGCTGCGCCGCGCGGTCTTGGGGGATTTGGCCATGGCCGGAATATGGAGAGAGTCCGGGCCGAAGAAAAGGGTGGCGCCGGCTCCGGCGCATCGTCCTGACAGGAGGCTGTCAGGAGCCCCCGCCCCGCGGCGCAGCCGTCAGCCCATGCCGACCACGCTGCGATAGAGATGCCAGGTCGCGTGGCCGAGGATCGGCAGGATGACGATCAGCCCGACGAGGAACGTCGCCATGCCGAGCGCGAGGCCAGCCGCGACGATCAGGCCCCAGACGAGGATCGGCAGCGGGTTCTTCAGGAAGGCGCGCACCGAAGTTTCCATCGCCGAATAGGCGCCGACGTCGCGGTCCAGCATCATGGGGAAGGCGACGACCGTGGTCGCCAGCACGACGAGCGCGAAGGCCAGGCCGATGAGATTGCCGGCGACGATCAGCGTCCAGCCTGCCTCGGTGCCGACGATCTCCTGCCAGAAGGCGGTGAGCGAGGACGGGGCGGCGCTGCCGATCAGCACGACATAGAGCTCGCGCGCGATGAGCAGCCAGGCGAGGAACACGGCGAACAGAAAGAAGCCGACGGCCGCGATCGACGGCAGCGCCGACGAATGGCGCAGGTCGAAGACCTCGCGCCAATGCGTGTCGAGCCCCTGCTCCTTGCGCCGGCTGATCTCGTAGATGCCGAGCGCGGCGAAGGGGCCGAGCAGCGCGAAGCCGGAGATGATCGGGAAGACCAGCGGCAGCGCGTTCGCGCCGGCGGCCCAGGTCAGGATGAGGAAGCCGATGATCGGGTAGATCATCAGGAGGAAGAAGTAATGCGACGGCCGGTCGCGGAAATCCGCGATGCCGGCGGCGAGACAGCCGAACACCTCGCCGATATCGATCCGCCGGATGCGCGGCCGCACGATGCCGCCCTGCGCGCCTGCAACGACATGAAAGTTTGCCATGCTTCGTTCCTCCGCATGTTGGTGCGGGAGAAGGAGCCGGCGGCCGGGTTCCGTCCAAGCTGGACCGGCCCTACCGACCCCAGCTCTCGAATGACCCATCATACACGATCGACGACGGCTTGTCGGCAAATCCGCGCGGGAACCGCGACGCATCGTTCGGCATTTCCCGCCGAAGGAGCGACGGCATGGCGAAATATCGCAAGGGCACGAAGGTCGAGTGGAAGTGGGGCAGCGGCACGGCGACCGGCAAGGTGGCCGAGAGCTTCACCGAGGAGGTCGAGCGCACGATCAAGGGCGAGACGATCAAGCGCAAGGCGTCGAAGGAAGAGCCGGCCTATCTGGTGGAGCAGGAAGACGGCGGCCGGGCGCTGAAGAGCCATTCGGAGTTGAAGAAGGCGTCGTGATCGCCCGACGCCAGCGTCATCCCGCAGCGGCGCAGCGCGTCAGCGATGCATCGAATCCGGGATCCATTCCGTGACCGGGTAACGCACGGAATGGATCCCGGCTCTCGGCTCGCTACGCTCGCTTTCGGCCGGGATGACACCCGTCATGGGAAGCGCATGTCGCGCCGCCGCGGACCGTTGCCTCACGCCATCGCCATCCGCACGTCGCGGAACGACACCAGCCGCCGCTGCTGCTCGTCCCACAGCACCAGCTTCACGCAGCGCAGGCTTTCCATGAAGGTGATGCGGCCCATGTCGCGCAGTTCGGGGTGGTGTTCCAGCACCTCGGGCAGCCGGTAGAACGGCACTTTCGACGACAGGTGGTGGACGTGGTGGATGCCGATATTGCCGGTGAACCAGCGCAGCACCGCCGGCAGGTCGTAATGCGAGGAACCGTGCAGCGCGGCCTGCTGGAAGTTCCAGTCCTCCTGCTCGCTCCAGTGCGTTTCCTCGAACTGGTGCTGGACGTAGAACAGCCAGACGCCCGCCGTCGCCGCCATCAGCGTGATCGGGAGTTGCACCAGCAGGAACGGCCCGAGGCCCATCAGCCAGATCAGCAGCGCGGCGGGGATGGCGATGCCCAGATTGGTGGCCAGCGTCGAAGTCCACGGCGTCATGCCGGCGCGCATCATGCCGAACGGCAGGCGGTACTGGCAGATGAAGAGCCAAGCCGGGCCGATGCCGAACATGACGAGCGGGTGGCGGTAGAGCCAGTATTTCGTCCGGCCCCAGCGCGACAGCGCACGGTATTCGGCGACCGTCAGCGTGTCGATGTCGCCGATGCCGCGCTGGTCGAGATTGCCGGTCGTGGCGTGGTGGACGGCGTGCGTGCGACGCCAGTAATCGTAGGGCGTGAAGGTGAGGACGCCGATGACGCGGCCGGTCCAGTCGTTGAGCCCGCGCCGCGCGAACAGCGATCCGTGGCCGCAATCGTGCTGCAGCATGAACAGGCGGACGAGGAAGCCGGCGGCGGGGATCGTCAGCACCAGCGCCCAGTAATGGCCCTCGACGACGGCGAGCGCGGTCACGGTCCACAGCGCGACGAAGGGCACGATGGTCACCGCGAGCTCGAAGGCGCTGCGGGCGGTGCTCGGCTCGCGGTAGCGGGCGAGAACCTTGGTCCAGGCGCGGGCCGCCTGCACGGCATCTGGGGTCGTGGAATGGGACGTCATCGGATTCCAGGCTGCAAGAGGAAACGTCGACCTGCCGGAACATGTGACGCGCGAAATGTTCGGAAGGGGTAGACCCCGATCACGGCCGAAGAACGGCGCAGCGCGAATTCAACTCCCCTCGCCCTGCGTAGTCGCTCGCGGCAAGCGGCGCAAGCACGCCCTTCGTCGCGTCCACGCAAATCGTCCGCGACGTCAGCTCTCGGTCCGGCGCGCCGCTTCGATGATCTCGCCGAGGAGGCCGTGCAGATCGTTGCGGTGGCCGCTGCGCGCCGAGGGGCTGGCCTCGTCGGAGGTCATGACGACGGTCAAATCGAGTTCGGGCACGATGTAGAGCATCTGGCCGCCATAGCCCCAGCCATAGACGACCTCCGCGCCCGCGATCTCGCGCAGGAACCAGCCATAGCCGTAGCCGTCGCCGTTGAAGCGGGAATTGGTGCGCGGCTGCCAGGAGGTCTCGATCCATTCGGCCGAGACGAGCCGTTCGCCGTCCGGCGTCTCGCCGCCATTGCGGTAGAGTTCGCCGAAGGCGGCGAGCGAGCGCGGCGTCATCGCCATCTGGTTGCCGCCCAGATAGATGCCCTGCGGATCGCGTTCCCACGCGCCGATGCGGAAACCCTCGAGCGGGCCGAGCCAGTCGCGCGCGAGCTCGAGCGTCGAGCGGCCGGTCTCTTTGGTCAGGATGGCGGAGAGGAGATGCGTCGAGCCGGTCGAATAGAGCATCCGCCCGCCCGGCTCGTCGTCGAACGGCATGGCAAGCGCGGCACGCACCCAGTTGCCGCTCGACACCCAGCGTCCGTAATTGCCGCCCGAGGTGCGCCCGAGCCCGGCCTGCATGGAGAGAAGATGGCCGACCGTGATGTCCGCGACGCGCGGATCGGCGTCGTCCGGCAGGTCGTCGGCGAGGAGCGGCGCGATCTTCTGGTCGGGACCTTCGAGCACGCCCTTGTCGATGGCAATGCCGACCAGCGCCGAGACGATCGATTTCGACGCCGACTTGATGTTGGTCGAATCGGTGACGGAATTGCCGCGGTAGCCGCGCTCCGCGACGATCTCCCCATTGCGCGAGACGATCACGGTTTCCAGCGGCGCGAGGGTTTCGGCCTCGTCGAGCAGGGTTGCGAAAGTCGGTGGGTCGTCCTGCGCGACGGCGGGGATGGCGAGGGTTGAGACGAGGGCGAAGGCGAGAAGGGCGCGTCTGTTCATCGAAGCGAGGTAGGGAGCGCGCGCGGCGAAATCATGGGCGTCACGGCAATGTGACCTGCCTAGGACCGCAGCCCCGTCTCGCGCAGGATGCCCTTGCGCTTGGCGTCGTAATAGTAGCCACGGGCGTAGAAGCGGACGGCGCGGTCCTGGTTGCCGTCGGCGGTCAGGTATGCGCCGCGCAGATATTTGACCGCGTATTTCAAGTTGGTCTCGGCGTCGAGCAGGCCTTCGGCCGAGCCGCGATAGCCCATGGTACGGGCGGTGTCGTGCCGGATCTGCATCAGGCCCCAATAGATGCGGTTGCGGGCGCCGGGGTTGAAGTTGCTCTCGCGCTTGACGACGCGGCGGACGAGTTCGACCGGAACCTCGTAGTGACCGGCATATTTGACGATGAGGAGGTCGAGCTCGGGGCTGCGCGGCGCGACGGACTTGATGCCCGACGGCACGATCGCGGCCTGCAGCGCGGAGGACGGCGTGGCGCCGGCAAAGGCGGAGGCGACGATGGCCGGCTCGCCCGATTGCGGGTCGACCGCGACGTCGGCGCCGGTGAACTTGGCCGACGGGCGCACCGCGACGGTGTCGGGCAGCGCGACCTCCTGTTCGGCGGCCGCCTGAAGGTCGGTGGCGAGGTCGCCGGTGGACGTGCAGCCGGCCAGAAGGCCGAGGGAGATCAGGGAGGCGGCAGCCCAACGGGCCGGAACTGTCTGCGCAGCCAATGTCGTCTCTCGCAAATTCGTTTCGAATTGTCGTCCCACCCGCGCATTTCTTAGCCGAGTGCGCCGCTTTGGGCAATCGGCAACGAGGGGCGAAGCTGGGATTGCGGACGGCTGCCTCGGATCGCGCAGGGGTTGCAAGAAGATATGACACCCTGTGCACAAGTTTCTGACTTATCCACGGCTTTGTTGCAACCGCGACTCCACGCGCCATACTCGAACCACACGATTCGCGTCATGACCGGGGCGCGTCACCACGGCCGACGCAGGATGGTTCACCGAAGATCGGGCGAAACCGGAGGCCCGCAACAGCTTCCGGCCGATCTTCACGAGATGCGGGGGTATTCGGATGGGCAGGAATGTCGACGATTGCGCGAAGCGTCGTCTCGTCGAACATGACGAGATCGAATTCGCCATCCGCTTCATGATGAGCCGCGGCGTCAAGCCGGACGACGTGCCGGTGCAGCTCGCGCGCTACTACTATGTCGACATCGACGAGGTGAACGCGATCCTGGCCGGGATCGAGGCGAAGCCCGCGCCGGCCGAGAAGCAGAAGCCGGCGCGATCCGCGCCCGACACGAAGCTGCGCAACGTCGCCTGAGCGGCAGACCGGCGGCGCGGCCTTCAGCCGCGCCTTCGCCAATTCTTCAGATGCGCTTGCCGGTCTTGGCGTCGAACAGATGCGCCATGCCCGGATTGATCGCCAGCGGAAGGATGTCGCCGACCTCGATCCGCGTGCCGCCCGGAAGGCGCGCGATGATCTCGCCGCCGGCCTGCGTGGCGTCGGCCGGCTGGCCGTGCGCCAGTGTGTCGGCGCCGAGGATTTCCACCGCCGTCACCTTCAGCGTCAAATCGGCCGTGTTGCGGCTCGACGTGACGGTCATGTGCTCCGGCCTGACGCCCAGAAGGACCTCGCGGCCGATCTCGGGCAGCACCGTGTCGCGCGGCTTGACCGAGCCGCCGCCGGCAAGCGCCAGCCCCTGCCCGCCATCGGCGACGCGCGCGGTGATGAGGTTCATCGCCGGCGAGCCGATGAAGCCGGCGACGAAGGTCGAGGCGGGCTTTTCGTAGATCGCCATCGGCGTATCGATCTGCTCGGCAAGGCCGCCATTCATGACGACCAGCGTGTCGGCCAGCGTCATCGCCTCGACCTGGTCGTGCGTGACGTAGACCGAGGTGACGCCGAGGCGCTTTTGCAGCCCCTTGATCTCGACGCGCATCTGGCCGCGCAGCTTGGCGTCGAGGTTGGACAGCGGCTCGTCGAACAGGAAGGCCTTGGGGCTGCGCACGATGGCGCGGCCCATGGCGACGCGCTGGCGTTGGCCGCCGGAGAGTTCGCGCGGACGGCGCTGCAGGAATTCGGCAAGGCCGAGCGTCGCCGCCGCCTCGCGCACGCGCCGGTCGATCTCGTCCTTCGCCATGCCGCGATTGCGCAGGCCGTAGGCCATGTTGTCGTAGACCGACATGTGCGGATAGAGCGCGTAGTTCTGGAAAACCATGGCGATGTCGCGCTCGACCGGGCCGAGATCGTTGACGATCGCATCGCCGATCGAGACCGTGCCGTCGGTGATCGTCTCCAGGCCGGCGATCATGCGCAAGAGCGTGGACTTGCCGCAGCCCGACGGCCCGACGAGGACGCACATGTCGCCGTCGGGGATCGAGATCGACACGCCCTTCACGGCCTCGACGCTGCCGCCATAGACCTTGCGCACGTTCTTCAGTTCGACATTTGCCATTTCGGGCTACTCACTTCTCGGTTTCGACCAGGCCCTTGACGAACCAGCGCTGCATGAAGAGCACGACGAGGATCGGGGGCAGCATGGCGAGGACGGCGGTGACCATGACGAGATGCCACTGGGTGTCGGCATCGGCGAAGGAGATCATCTTGCGAAGCGCGATGACGATCGTGTTCATGGAATTGGAGTTGGTGACCAGCAGCGGCCACAGATACTGCGTCCAGCCATAGATGAACATGATGACGAAGAGCGCGGCGATGTTGGTCTTCGACAGGGGCATCAGGATGTCCTTGAAGAAGCGCCACGGCCCTGCCCCGTCGACGCGCGCCGCCTCGATCAGTTCGCCCGGAATGGTCAGGAAGAACTGGCGGAAGAGCAGCGTCGCCGTCGCCGACGCGATCAGCGGCAGGATGAGGCCGGCATAGGTGTCGATCAGGCCGAGATCGACCATCACCTTGTAGGTCGGCAGGATGCGCACCTCGACCGGCAGCATCAGCGTGATGAAGATGATCCAGAAGAACAACATCCGGCCGGGGAAGCGGAAGAACACGATCGCGAAGGCCGACAGGACCGAGATCGCGATCTTGCCGACCGCGATGCCGAGTGCCATCACCGTGGAGTTGAAGAGCAGCGTCCCGGCGCTGACCCCGCCGATGCGCCCCACCCCGCCAAACAGCGCCTGGTAGTAGTTCGCGAAGAACTGGTCGCCCGGCAGAAGCGGCAGCGGCGGGCGCAGGATCGTCTGCAGCGTATGGGTCGAGGCGACGAAGGTGTAGTAGATCGGGAAGGCGACGATCAGGACGCCGATGATCAGGATCGTGTGCGCGATGATGCGCGACGTCCTGGAGACGCCGAGCATGTTGCCCTCTTCCCTGCGCCCCAGCTTGGCCGCGGTGGACGTTCCGGTGGTGGCGACAGCTTCAGCCATAGTGCACCTTCTTCTCCACATAGCGGAACTGGATGGCCGTGAGCGCGATGACGATGACCATCAGGATCACCGATTGCGCGGCGGAATCGCCGAGAATGAGGTTCACGAAGCCGTCGTGATAGACCTTGTAGACCAGCGTCTCGGTCGCCTTGCCGGGACCGCCGCCGGTGACGGCATGGATGATGCCGAACGTGTCGAAGAAGGCGTAGGTCGTGTTGATGACGAGCAGGAAGAAGGTGGTCGGCGCGAGCAGCGGGAAGACGATCGTCCAGAAGCGCTTGGTCTCGCCCGCGCCGTCGATGGCGGCGGCTTCGATCAGCGTCTTCGGGATCGCCTGCAGGCCGGCGACGAAGAACAGGAAATTGTAGGAGATCTGCTTCCAGGCCGCCGCCGCGATGACGAGGATCATCGCCTGGTCGCCCTTGAGCAGCGGGTCCCAGGCATAGCCCGACGCGCGCAGCATGTAGGCGAAGGTGCCCATGGCCGGGTTGAACATGAACAGCCACACCATGCCGGCGATGGCCGGCGCCACGGCATAGGGCCAGATCAGCATGGTCCGGTAGACGCCCTTGCCCTTGACGATCTTGTCCGCCATCACCGCGAGCAAAAGTGCGATCGCCATGGCGAGGAACGCCACCGCGACCGAGAACACCGCCGTGTTCTGCACCGCGTTCAGATAGCTCGGCTCCGACAGCACCTTCTCGAAATTGCGCAGGCCGACGAAGGTCGTGCGCAGGCCGAACGGGTCCTCGCGCAGCACCGACTGGTAGAGCGCCTGGCTTGCCGGCCAGTAGAAGAAGATGCCGACGATGACGAGCTGCGGCAGCAGCAGCGCATAGGGCAGGATCTTGTTGGGAAAGACGACGCGCGGGGACAAGGGATTTCCTCTCGGGTGCCGGGCCGGGAACGGGTGGGCGAAAGCCTTCGCCGTTCCTTCTTAAAGAACCGCCCGCGTGTTGGCCACGCGGGCGGCAATGTCGACCTTAAAGAGCCGGCTTAGTTGCCGATGGCTTCCTGGATCGCCGCATTCGAGCGCTCGACGGCGTTGTCGAGGGCGGTCTGGGCGTCCTGTTCGCCGGCGAGCATCTTTTCGAACTCTTCGTTCTGGATGTCGCGGACCTGCGGCAGGTTGACGAGGCGCACGCCGCGCGAGTTCTCGGTCGGCTCCTTGCCCATCATCTGGGTGATCGGGATCTCGCGGCCCGGGTTCTCGTCGTAGAAGCCGGATTCCTTCGTCGCCTCATAGGCTTCCATGGTGACCGGCAGGTAGCCGGAGACCTGGTGCAGGCGGGCCTGGATCTCGGTCTGCGACAGGAACTCGAAGAACGCCGCGACGCCGGCATATTCCTCGTCCGACTTGCCTTCGAACACCCAGAGGCTGGCGCCGCCGGGGATGGTGTTCTGCGGTGCGCCTTCGGCTTCCGGATAGTAGGGAAGCTGGCCGAGGCCGTAATTGAGGCCCGACTTCAGGACGTCGCCGAGGCCGCCGGAGGATTCCGTCAGGATCGCGCACTCGCCCGACAGGAAGAGCTGCTTGGCTTCGGAGGTGCGGCCGCCGTAACGGAACGTGTCGTCCTTGGCGAGGTCGGCGATGTTCTGGAAGTGGGTGACGAACATCCCCTCGTTGATCTTCAGCTCGACATCGGTGCCGGCCAGGCCGTTCTCGTTGGTGCCGTACTGGAGGTTGTTCCAGGCGGCGAAGTTCTCGAGGCCGATCCAGGTCAGCCAGGTCGAGGTCAGGCCGCACTCGGCCGCGCCCGATTCCTTGATCTTCTTGGCCGCTTCGAACACTTCCGGCCAGGTCGCGGGCGGAGCTTCGGGATCGAGACCGGCTTCCTCGAAGATGTCCTTGTTGTAGTAGAGGATCGGCGAGGACGAGTTGTACGGGAACGACAGCATCGTGCCGTCCGGACGCGAGTAATAGGCGGCGATGCCGGCCAGGTACTGCGACTTGTCGAACTCGGTGCCGCCCATCGAGAGGATGTCGGCGACCGGCTTCACCGCGCCTTCGGCGGCCATCATGACGCCGGTGCCGACGTCGAAGACCTGGATGATGTGCGGCGCCTGGTTCGCGCGGAAGGCGGCGATGCCGGCGTTCAGCGTCTCGGGATAGGTGCCCTTGAAGACCGGGGCGACTTCGTACTCGTCCTGACTGTCGTTGAATTCCTTGGCCAGCGTGTCGACGACTTCGTTGTTGGCGCCGGACATGGCGTGCCACCACTCGATGCGCGTCTGGGCGAGCGCGGTCGACGCGGACAGAAGGGTGAAGGTGGCGGCAATACCCGCCGCATAGGCTTTCATGGACATGTTTCGCTCCCGTTTGTTGGCGAAAGGTTACTTCCGCGAACCGCACTATCGGCGGTTTGTGACAACCGGACAACAGTTTTGCTGTTATCCGGTGAAACTGGAAACGAAATTTCCCGAAATCGGCTAAGAGTCAACAGGCAGGGCGTCAAAATGCGCAGTGTGCATGGGGTTCAGGCAGGTTTCCAACCGATTTCGACATGGCCTTCATCGGCGGCGACGCGCGAAAGCCACGCCGAAACGAAAGGAAACCGCGCCAAATCGAAACCGGCCGTGCCGGCATCGTGGGTATAGGCGTAGAGCGCGATGTCGGCGACGGACAATGTTTCGCCGGCGAAGAACGGCGCCTTTGCCAGACGGTCTTCCATCACCGCCAGCGCCTTGCTGCCGCCCTCCAGAAGCGCGGCCATCCGCTCCGCGGTCGCGAAGGCGGCGAGGTGCGGATAGACCACCAGCGAGCGGCGCACGGCGATCTGCGGCTCGTGGCTGTACTGTTCGAAGAAGAGCCACTGGTAGCACAGCGCGCGCTCATACGCGTCGGCGGGAAGGTAGCGGGTGCCCTCGGAAAGGTGCATCAGGATGGCGTTGCTCTCGGCGAGCAGACGGCCGTCCTCCAGTTCCAGGAGCGGCACTTTTCCGTTCGGGTTCTTCGCCAGGTAGTCGGCCGTCCTGGTGCCGCCATCGACGGTCGAGACCTCGACATGGCGGAAGTTGCGCCCGAGCTTGGCGAGGAGCAGGCGCGGCTTGTAGCAATTGCCGCTGGTGGTCGAGCCGTAAAGGGTGAGCATGTCGGTCTCCGGTGCGTGCGGCGCTAGCATGCCAAACCGCATCGCGGCGAGCGAGCGCGCCGCGGCGATGGTTCGATGATTTCTGCTGATGGATCGGCCTACGCCGGGCGGCGCAGCGGGATGATCTTGGCGTGCGGGCGCAACAGTTCCGGCAGGCGCAAGGGGCGCTGCGTGAAGGCGGAGCCGGCGAGGAAGGGCGGCGCGAACAGGAAGCCCTGGAACATGTCCGCCCCGATCTCGAGCGCGGCCTCGAATTGCGGCGTCGTCTCGACGCCGTCGACCATCACCTCGATGCCCTCGGCGTGGAGGAGCGCGGTGAGCCGGGTCAACAGGCCGATCGCGTCCGGCGCGCGGGCGACGGTGCGGAACCAGGCGCCGTCGAAGCGCACATAGTCGGGCGACGCGCCGGTCGCGGCGGAGACGCCGGCCGGGTCAGGCCCGAAATCGCACAGCGCCACGCGAAAGCCGTTGGCGCGCACCGCCCGCGCCTGTTCGGACGCCGTCTCTGCGGACGGGAACTCGCACCAGATGCGTGGCGGGTCGTAGCCTTCCTCCTCGAGTTCGTCCGTCGCCTCGCGCAGCAGCGCCAGCGCCGGGCCGAGCATCGAAGGCCCCAGCGCGTCGAGCCTGAGCGCCAGCGTCGCGGTGTCGAGGTCGAGATAGGGCAGGTTCGCGATGTGGAGCGCCCTGCAAAGGCACTCGAAGACGAGGCGATCCCCCGCGTCCAGCCGTTCGAAGAAGCGGGCGGGAAGCGCCGGCCGCCCGTCGCGGCTCGGACGCACCAGCGCCCGCGCGCCGACGACGGCAAGCCGCCCCTTCTGCAGACGATAGACGGGTTGATAGGCCGAGCGCAGCACGTGCCCGTCGAAATGGCCGAAGGCAAGGCCGATCTCGTCATGGCGGATGAGAGCATTGACCTCGGCGCGCACCGTTTCGAGTTCGCTCATGTCAGCCCCCGCCTGCCGAAGACGCGGCCCTGCGGACGGCGCGCAGAAATGGGCAGCGCATTGGCCATCGACGGCTCGGCCGGCGCGTCGCCACGCGGCATGATGGCATCCGCGCCCACCGGCGGGTCCGGCCGGAAGCGCGTCGGCGCGAGTTCGGGACGGGCGAGCACGAACCCCTGGACCATCGACGCGCCGACCTCGGCCGCGACGTCGAGTTGCCAGGTCTCCTCGATGCCCTCAAAGACGGTCACGATGCCCTTTTGCCGAAACTCGCCGACCATGACCTTAAGCAGCGTCACGCCCGGCTGGGAATCCATCAGTCGGGCTACCCATTTCGCGTCGAACTTGACGATGTCGGGCCGCAACTGCTTGACCCGCTCCATGTCGGAGCTTTCGGCGCCGTAGTCGTCGACGGCGACGCGGTAGCCCTCGCTGCGCAGCGCGGCGACGAAATCCTGCAATGCGGCGGCCGACCCGGACGGCTGCTCGGTCACTTCGCAGACGACGTTGGAAAACGGGAGGCCGGCCTCGCCGAGCACGATGCGCATTTCGTGCAGCGCGGTGTCGACGATCGGCTTTTCGCAGAACAGCGACGGGTCGAAATTGATGAAGAGCGTGATGTCCGGCCCGAAGGCGGCGCCGGCATTGAGGATGTGGAGATCGCGCGCCAGCGCCTCGACCCGCAGCCGGTCGATGGTCGGGATGGCGGCGAAGAACTGGCCGGGAGACGTCGCATCGCCGTCGCGGAACGGCCGGATCAGCCCCTCATAGGCGCGCTGCTTCAGCCCGCCCGGCTCGAAGGCGAAGATCGGCTGGAACGCGGTCTTGAGGACATAAGGTCCCCAATGGCCGACGGCGGTGCCGTCGGCTTCGCGCATGATGTGCGGCAGGCCGAGACTGCGGGCCAAGACGAAAGGCCCTCCCTGGGGCGTTGAAACCGACCTCCCAGTCTAGGCCCACAAGGCTAAGCAGGCGTTAATTCTCTCCTCTTGCTCCGACCGTCGAGCCTTGCGATTTGGCGCCGGATCATTCATTAAGCCGGCGGCCGCGAGAGGCGGCTGATCGAGAGCCGGAGACGAATGACTATGGCCTTTCTTGCCGATGCCCTTTCCCGCGTGAAGCCGTCCGCCACTATCGCGGTGACGCAGAAGGCGCGCGAACTGAAAGCGCAGGGTCGCGACGTCATCGGCCTTGGCGCCGGCGAGCCCGATTTCGACACGCCGGACAACATCAAGGACGCCGCCGTCGACGCCATCCGCCGCGGCGAGACCAAGTATCCGCCGGTCTCCGGCATCCCGGAACTGCGCAAGGCCATCGCGGCCAAGTTCAAGCGCGAGAACAATCTCGACTACACGCCGGAGCAGACCATCGTCGGCACCGGCGGCAAGCAGATCCTGTTCAACGCCTTCATGGCGACGCTGAACGCCGGCGACGAGGTCATCATCCCCCGCCCCTACTGGGTCTCCTACCCGGAGATGGTCGCGATCTGCGGCGGCACGTCGGTCTTCGCGGACACGTCGATCGACAACGGCTTCAAGCTCACGGCAGAAGCGCTGGAAAAGGTCATCACGCCGAAGACCAAGTGGCTGTTGATGAACTCGCCGTCGAACCCCTCGGGCGCGGCCTACACCGAGGCCGAGCTGCGCGCCATCGCCGACGTGCTCCTGAAGCACCCGCATGTCTGGACGCTGACGGACGACATGTACGAGCACCTGACCTATGGCGACTTCGTCTTCAAGACGATCGCCGAGGTCGAGCCGAAGCTCTATGAGCGCACGCTGACCATGAACGGCGTTTCCAAGGCCTATGCAATGACCGGCTGGCGCATCGGCTATGCGGCCGGTCCGGTCCAGCTCATCAAGGCGATGGACATGATCCAGGGCCAGCAGACCTCCGGCGCCTGCACCATCGCGCAATGGGCGGCGGTCGAGGCGCTGAACGGACCGCAGGACTTCGTGGCGAAGAACAAGGACATCTTCCAGGGCCGCCGCGACCTCGTCGTCTCGATGCTGAACCAGGCCAAGGGCATCTCCTGCCCGGTGCCGGAAGGCGCGTTCTACGTCTATCCGTCCTGCGAAGGCACGATCGGCAGGAAGACGCAGGGCGGCAAGGTGATCGAGACCGACGAGGATTTCGTCTCCGCGCTTCTGGAGCAGGAAGGCGTCGCCGTCGTGCACGGCTCGGCCTTCGGCCTCGGCCCGAATTTCCGCATCTCCTACGCGACCTCGGAAGAGCTTCTGGAAGAGGCGTGCAGCCGCATCCAGCGCTTCACGGCGTCGCTGACCTGAACCAACCTGCCGTTGCGTTTGGCGCATTGTGGTTGAAACATGGCGGGATCGCGTTAGCTTCAGGCTACGCGATCCCGCATTCTTTTTGACGCAGCCGATGCGTCCGGCGGGCAATTGCCCCACGGCCGAACGGCCTGGAAGACGAGGGGCCACACAATCCGAGGGACGACGATGAACGAAGATTCCAACAGCACGGTCACCGTCGACGACATCGACTACGAGGTCGGCCAGGACAACATCCAGGTCATGGGTCTCGACATCCACAACCCGGTCTTCGTGGTGTCGGGCGGCGTCATCGTCGCCTTCGTCATCCTCGCCATGAGCTTCCCGGCGACGACGGAAGAGTTCTTCTCTTGGCTGCGGCCGTGGCTGACGGACAATTTCGACTGGCTGCTGATGATCGCCGGCAACCTCTTCGTGCTCTTTAGCCTCGCGCTGATCGTCACCCCGCTCGGCTCGATCCGGCTCGGCGGCGCGGATGCGCGGCCCGACTACGGCTATCTCGGCTGGTTCGCGATGCTGTTCGCCGCCGGCATGGGCATCGGCCTGATGTATTTCGGCGTCTCCGAACCGCTGACCCATTATGAAGCCGCGCTCGGCGGGGTGGCAAGCGAAGGCGGCGTGCGCACCGACTGGGCGCCGCTCGGCGGCGCCGAAGGCGACCCGGCCGCCGCACAGAGCCTCGCCATGGCGGTCACCATCTATCACTGGGGCCTGCATCCCTGGGCGATCTATGCCGTCGTCGGCCTGTCGCTCGCCTTCTTCGCCTACAATCGCGGCCTGCCGCTGACGCTGCGCTCGGTCTTCTATCCGCTCCTCGGCGAGCGCGTCTGGGGCTGGCCGGGCCACGTCATCGACATCCTGGCCGTCTTCGCCACGCTTTTCGGCCTTGCCACCTCGCTCGGCCTCGGCGCCGAGCAGGCGATGGCCGGCATCGAGTTCCTGTTCGGCATCGAGGCCTCGGACGGCAACAAGGTGATCCTCATCGTCTTCATCACCGCCATCGCGCTCGGCTCGGTGGTCGCCGGCCTCGACGCCGGTGTGAAGCGCCTGTCCGAGATCAACATGGTGCTGGCGCTGATCCTGCTCGCCTTCATCCTCCTCGCCGGGCCGACGCTCGTCATCGTGACCGGCTTCTTCGAGAACGCAGCCGCCTACGCGACGCATTTCCTGCCGCTCGCCAACCCGTTCGGCCGCGAGGACGTCAACTTCCTGCATGGCTGGACGACCTTCTACTGGGCGTGGTGGATCTCCTGGTCGCCCTTCGTCGGCATGTTCATCGCCCGCGTCTCGCGCGGCCGCACGGTCCGCGAGTTCGTCACCTGCGTCCTGATCGTGCCGACGATCCTGTCGATCATCTGGATGTCGACCTTCGGCGGCGCGGCGATCGACCAGGTCGCCAATGCGGCCAACGCGGCGCTGTCGGAAGCGTCCGACGATTTGAAGCTCTTCATCATGGCGAACGCCTTCCCGCTGACGCAGATCGTCTCCTTCCTCGGCATCGTCCTGGTGATCGTCTTCTTCGTCACCTCGTCGGATTCCGGCTCGCTGGTGATCGATACGATCACCGCCGGCGGCAAGGTCGATGCGCCGGTCGCCCAGCGCGTGTTCTGGGCGAGCTTCGAGGGGCTGGTGGCGATCGCGCTGCTGCTCGGCGGCGGGCTCGTCTCGCTGCAGGCGGCGGCGGTTGCAACCGGCCTGCCCTTCGCGCTGCTGCTCGTCGTGATGATGGTCTCGACATGGCTCGGCCTTCGCGGCGAGCGCCATGTCACGACGCCCGCCACCTCCGCCGGTTGAACCGGCACAGGACGCGCCTTGCCAGAAGCGGATTTCCGTGTCATGCAATACGCGTTCGGGTATTTGACGGCCCGGAGACTGGAACGTTTTGGACGACCTTTCCCCGATTTCGTGAACTCTCGACGACCGCGCCCACGACCGAACAGCGGGCGCAATTCATAATCAGGGCATAGGAGTCCCAAGATGAGCAGCCAGAGCGGCACCGTAAAGTTCTTCAACACCACCAAGGGTTTCGGCTTCATCACGCCGGACAACGGCCAGAAGGACGTCTTCGTCCACATCTCGGCCGTCGAAAAGTCCGGCCTGCGCACCCTCGTCGACGGCCAGAAGGTCACGTTCGACGTCGAGCCGGACCGCATGGGCAAGGGCCCGAAGGCCGTCAACCTTCAGGAAGCCTGATCGCTTCGCAGCTTGGCTGCAGGTGAACACGAAAGCGCCGCCCACCGCGGCGCTTTTTCTTTGTGCGCCTGTATTGCTTCACACGTGCAGGAAACTTTTTCTTGCCGAGTGTTTCAAAATGCGGGACAGTCTTGACGTTCGGGCAACTGCCGGCCCGGAGCTGGAATAGAATGACCGGATCGACAGACCAGACGACCATGATCGCTCGCAAAGTCCATCCGGCTCGACCGCGAAAAAAGAGGGCTGCGGATAGGCTCCACAACGCGCTGACCTGTTTCTTCTCCCCCAAAAGAGCACTGCCCAAGCATGCACCTGCCAGTGGTGCACCCATAGGTCATGGGGCCGAACACCCCTGACGCAATCCCGGGAGATGAGGAACTTTCCCATGCCGCAGAGTGGAACAGTCAAATTCTTCAATCACGCCAAGGGCTTCGGCTTCATCACGCCGGATGACGGGCAAAAGGACGTGTTCGTCCACATCTCGGCCGTGCAGGCCTCGGGCCTGCCGGGCCTGGAGGACGGCCAGAAGGTGAGCTTCGACACCGAGCCGGACAAGCGCGGCAAGGGACCGAAGGCCGTCAACCTCACCGTCGGCTGACACCGCCCAGATATCGAGCCCCGCGAAGCCCGCTTCGCGGGGCTTTTCCGTGCGTCTCGATCCGTGATTTGCCGTTCAGCGTCCGTTCATCGAAACAGACTTAAATTTTGCAGTAACGCCGGCGATGGATGTGTTTGGGCCGGCCAGGAGTTAAGACGATGAACCGCATTGTGAAGACCGCCGCCGTCTCCGCACTCGTTGCAGTCACGGCGCTCACCGCCGCCATCCCCGCCAACGCCGGCGACCACCGCTGGCGCCATCGCGACCGCGTCAATGGCGGCGATGTCGTCGCCGCCGGCGTGCTCGGCCTTGCCGCCGGCGCGCTGATCGCCGGCTCGGCCAACCGCCCCGTCTACCGCGAGCGGTACTATGACGACGGCTACTACGCCCCCCGCCCCGTCTACCAGCGCCCGGTCCGCGTCTACGAGCAGCCGCGCCCGGTCTATGTCGAGCGCTATTCGAGCTTTGAGCCGTGGACCCGCGACTGGTACCGCTACTGCTCGGACCGCTACCGCTCCTTCGACCCGGACACCGGCACCTTCGTCGGCTATGACGGCGTCCGCCGGTTCTGCGAAGCGAACTGAGGTTTCAGGAACTGACGAAAAGCCCGCCGCTCGGCGGGCTTTTTTGTTGCGGCATCACACCAGGAACGGATTGTTCCGCCGCTCGTCCCCGAACCGTCCCCCCGGCCCATGACCGCAGATGAAGCCGATCTCGTCACCGAGCGGCAGCAGCTTTTCCTTGATCGAGCGGATCAGCGTCTCGTGGTCGCCGCCCGGCAAATCGGTGCGGCCGATCGAGCCGGCGAACAGCACGTCGCCGACATGGGCGAAGCTGGCGGCGCGGTTGTAGTAGACGACGTGGCCGGGCGCGTGGCCGGGGCAGTGCAGCACCTCGAATTCATGCTCGCCGAACGACACTTTCTCGCCCTCGGTCAGATACCGGTCGGGGGTGCAGTTGGCGAGGCCCTCGATACCGTAATTGCGCGCCTGGTCGGCGATGCGCGAAAGCAGCGGCGCGTCGGCCTCGTGCGGGCCGACGATGTCGACGCCGAGCGCTTCCTTCAGTTCCATCGCGCCGCCGGCATGGTCGAGATGGCCGTGCGTCAGCCAGATGGCCTCGATGGTCAGCCCGTTCTCGGCGATGACCTTTTGCAGCGTCTCGACATCGCCGCCCGGATCGACGACGACGCCGCGTTTGGTCTCCTCGTCGAACAGGATCGTGCAGTTCTGCTGGAACGGCGTAACGGGGACGATCCCCGCTCTCATCTCACCCATGATGGTCTCCTCTTGGTCGCGCTCTACCTGAGGAGAATGCGGGCGGATTGCAAGGGTCGAGGTGTTGTGGGGTTGATATGGCGAGGCCTGGATTCCTGTGACAAGCACAGGAATGACGGTGGCAGGAAAGCTGGCGACAATCGCCGAAGTCAAAGGTTCGGCATAAACCTCTCCGCCGTCATTCCTGTGCTTGTCACAGGAATCCAGGCCTCGACGCCAGATGCCGATCGCCATGCCGAAAGAAGCGCTGCAACGGTCGCCCGCCGCAGCGCCCGCTCCCCCTACTCCGCCGCAATCGCCTGCTTGGGCTGCACTTCGGCGGAGTAGTCGTTCATCAGATTGCGCGAAATCTCGCCCGGGGTGAAGCGGTAGGGGCCGACTTCGGAGACGGGGGTGACTTCGGCGGCCGTGCCGGTGAGGAAGCACTCCGAAAAGCCTTCCATCTCCTCCGGCTGGATGGCGCGCTGGACGACCTCGATGCCGCGGCGCTTGGCGAGGTCGATGACCGTGCGGCGCGTGATGCCGTCGAGGAAGCAGTCCGGGTCCGGCGTGTGGATCTGGCCGTCCTTGACGAAGAAGACGTTGGCGCCGGTGGCCTCCGCGACGCGGCCGCGCCAGTCGAGCATCAGCGCGTCGGCATAGCCCTTGGCTTCCGCCGCGTGCTTGGACAGCGTGCAGATCATGTAGAGGCCGGCGGCCTTCGATTTCGACGGCGCGGTGCGCGGATCGGGGCGGCGGTACTCGGCAAGGTCGAGCCGGATGCCCTTGAGCTTCTGCTCGGGGTCGAAATAGCTCGGCCACTGCCAGATCGCGATGGCGCAGTTGATCCGGTTGTTCTGCGCCGAAACGCCCATCATCTCCGAACCGCGCCAGGCGATCGGGCGGACATAGGCGTCCTGGAAGCCCTGCTTCTTGAGGAGTTCGCGGCAGGCGTCGTCGATCTCGCCGACGGAGTAGGGAATCTTGAAGCCGAGCAGGCGCGCGGATTCGTGCAGGCGCTCGGTGTGCTCGGTCAGCTTGAAGATCTCGCCGCCATAGGCCCGCTCGCCCTCGAACACGGCGCTGGCATAGTGGAGGCCGTGGGTCAGCACATGAATCTTGGCGTCCGCCCATTTGACGAATTCGCCGTTCATCCAGATATGGCCGTCCAGTTGGTCGAAGGGAACGGATGCCATGGTAACCTCCCGCGGGCCTTTGCCCTGATCGTTGAGAGCTGCGTTTCTTGTCCTGTCGCGTTCCGCCCGATTGGCGCGACGGCGTGGCAAATTGAAGGAAATTCCAGAAAAATCCGCTTCCGCTTGCCTTTTCGTTCGTCAATTGGCGAAAAGATTGGCAAAAATTACAAGCCCGTGCAATTTATGTCAACAAGGCTGACATAAATTTTGAATCTGGTAGAATGACCGAACGATGATGGCGAAGAAACCGGCCGAACTGGCCAAGGCGATCCGCACCCCGCTGACGGTCGACGACGGTATCGATTTTTCGATGATCGAGCTGTTCTTCTTCGCCTATCGCGACTTCACCTCCGATCCAGACCAGTTGCTGGCGACCTACGGTTTCGGCCGCGCGCATCACCGCGTGGTTCACTTCGTCAACCGCATTCCGGGCCTGACGGTCGCCGAACTTTTGGACGTGCTCAAGATCACCAAGCAGAGCCTGGCGCGGGTGCTGAAACAGTTGATCGATACCGGCTACATCGTCCAGATCCAGGGCCTGCGCGACCGGCGCCAGCGCGAGCTCTACCCCACCGCCAAGGGCCGCGACCTCGCGCTTGCGCTGGCCGCGCCACAGTCCCGCCGTATCGCCAATGCACTGACGCGCCTGGACACGCAGGATCGCGAGACGGTCGAGACCTTCCTGAAATCGATGGTCGATCCCGACCTGCGCGCCCAGATCGAACAGCTTCCCGGCGGCGCTGGAAACGTGCAGGATAAAGCGGTCGCCGAACCGGAAGCAACGCGATAGGAAAAGACTTTCGGGCGGGGGATCGAAGGGAGCATTCATGACCGAGACCACTCCAATTCTGGATGACGATGCCCCGCATCTGCTCATCGTCGACGACGACACGCGCATCCGCAGCCTGCTCGAGCAATATCTGGGCGAGAACGGCTTTCGCGTCACCGCCGCGGGCGACGCGGCCGAGGCGCGCCGCAAGCTGGCCGGGCTCGATTTCGACCTGATCGTGCTCGACGTGATGATGCCGGGCGAGACCGGCGTCGAACTGACGAAATCGCTGCGCGCGGAAAAGGACGTGCCGATCCTGATGCTGACCGCGCTGTCGGAGACCGACAAGCGCGTCGAGGGCCTCGAGGCCGGCGCCGACGACTACCTGCCGAAGCCCTTCGATCCGCGCGAACTGATCCTGCGCGTCAACGCGATCCTGCGCCGCGGCGGGCCGCTGACGACGCCGAAGGTCGAGCAGATCGTCTTCGGTCCCTACACGTTCCAGATCACCCGGCGCGAACTGAAGCGCGGCGGCGAGCTCTTGCGCCTGACCGACCGCGAGCAGGAAATCCTGGCGATGTTCGCCGAGCGCGCCGGCGAGACGATCCCGCGCCACGAGCTCGTCGGCGACGGCTCGGAAGTCGGCGAGCGCACGATCGACGTGCAGATCAACCGCCTGCGCCGCAAGATCGAGAAGGACCCGTCCAACCCGATCTGGCTGCAGACGGTGCGCGGCATCGGCTACAGGCTGAGCGTCGAATAGCGCGCAAGGCTTTCCTTGGAGCATCGCTTCGCCCTATCCTGACCGGGGCAGGCGGCAGGTGACGATGGCGAGTTCGGACATCACGGAACGGCAGAGCGAGGCGCACAAGCCGGCGCCGAGCTTCGGCGAGAGCGTCATGGCGCTGTGGCAGCGCAGCGCGCGGCGCGTCGCACGCTACATGCCCAAGCGCCTTTACGCGCGCTCGCTGATCATCGTCATCGCGCCGATGATCCTGTTCCAGTCGATCGTCGCCTTCGTCTTCATGGAGCGGCACTGGCAGACGGTGACGATGCGCCTTTCGGCCGGCGTCACGCGCGACATCGCCGCTATCATCGACATGATCGAGACCTATCCGCCGGGCGACAACTACGCCAACGCGATCCGCATCGCGCAGGAGCGGCTGGGCCTGAAGGTCGACATCCTGCCGCCCGATCCCCTGCCCGCGCCGGGGCCGAAGCCGTTCTTCTCGATCCTCGACCATTTCCTGAGCCAGGAGATCAACCGCCAGATCAACCGGCCGTTCTGGCTCGACACGGTCGGCAATTCCAACGTCGTGGAGATTCGCGTCCAGCTTCAGGACAAGGTGCTGCGCGTCTTCGCCCGCCGCTCGCAGACCTATGCCTCGAACACGCACATCTTCCTTCTGTGGATGGGCGGCACGTCGCTGGTGCTGCTCGCCATCGCCATCGCCTTCCTGCGCAACCAGATCCGCCCCATCCTGCAGCTTGCGGAAGCCGCCGAAAGCTTCGGCAAGGGCCGGCCGATGCCGACCGACTTCCGCCCGCGCGGGGCCGACGAGGTGCGCCGCGCCGGCAAGGCCTTCATCTTGATGCGCGAGCGCATCGAGCGCCAGATCGAGCAGCGCACGGCGATGCTGACCGGCGTCAGCCACGATTTGCGCACCATCCTGACCCGCTTCAAGCTGCAACTCGCGCTCGCCGGCTCCAAGATGGACACGCGGCCGATGGAGCAGGACATCGACGACATGCAGTCGATGCTGGAAGGCTATCTCGCCTTCGCCAAGGGCGACGCCTCGGAAGACACCGGATTCTTCGACCTCGAGGAATTCCTCGGCAAGCTGGAGGCGGAGGCCAAGCTGAGAAAGCGCAAGCTGACGACCAAGCTGTCCGGCCGGCCCGAGATCACCGTACGCCCCATCGCCTTCTCGCGGCTCCTGTCGAACATCGTCGGCAACGCGTTCCGCTATGCCAAGAAGGTCGAGATCGCGGCCGTCCATTCGGCCGGGTCGCTCACCGTCACCGTCGACGACAACGGGCCGGGCATTCCCGCCGAGCGGCGCGAGGACGTGTTCAAGCCCTTCGTGCGCCTCGACGAGGCGCGCAACCAGGACGCCAGCGGCACTGGCCTCGGCCTCTCCATCGCCCGCGACATCGCCCGCGCCCATGGCGGCGACATCACGCTGGGCGAAAGCCCGCTCGGCGGCCTGCGCGCCGTCATCCGCGTTCCGGCGTGACCGCGCGCAATGCCGGTGGAGAGCATGCGCCTCTGAGGGCGTACCCTGCTCGATTGCCGCAGGGTGACTTGCCGCATTGTCGCGGCCAACGATGTCTGCCACGGATCGGCCGGCGAGGTGCAAGACGATGACCGACACGATTCACAACCCCACCGACAATCCGATGAAGACCGGCATTCTGGGCCGCTGCCCGCAATGCCAGAAGGGGCACCTGTTTGACGGCTTCCTGACGCTCGCCCCGCGCTGCGAGGTCTGCGGCCTCGACTATTCCTTCGCCGACCCGGCCGACGGCCCGGCCTTCTTCGCCATGTCGCTGGCCTGCGTGCCGGCGCTCGCCTTCGCGGTGTGGATACAGGTCAATTTCGAGCCGCCGCTCTGGGTCCACGTGGTGACGACCCTGCCGCTGATCGTCGCCTGCTGCGCCGCGCTCCTGCGCCCGCTCAAGGGCTGGCTGGTCTGCTCGCAATATTTCCACAAGGCCGAGGAAGGCCGCATCGACCGAGACTGGCATGCCGAGCGGTCGCGGCGCGAGGACGAGTAGGGACGGGTCGGCGCCGCTTGCGCTTGGCGCGGAGTTCGAGGCCTGGATTCCTGTGACAAGCACAGGAATGACGGCGGATCGGGTGAAGCTAGTCGCCAACCATTGCGAGCTGCACCAACATCTCCGTCATTCCTGTGCTCGTCACAGGAATCCATGCCTCGGTATCGATGAAACCCACAAGCGGCCAGAAAAATACGCCTAAAACAACCGCCCACCATCCGGCACGCGCTTGTCGATCGCGCCGAGCACGACCTCCCCACCCTCGTCCGGAAAACCCAATGTCAGCACTTCGGACATGAACTTACCGATCTGGCGCGGCGGGAAGTTCACAACGGCCATGACCTGCTTGCCGACGAGGTCGGCGGCCTCGTAGTGCGTGGTGATCTGCGCGGAAGACTTCTTCACCCCCAGCGGGGCACCGAAATCGATCTTGAGCTTGATCGACGGCCTGCGCGCCTCCGGATAGGGCTCAGCCTCGACGATCGTGCCCGCCCGGATGTCGACCTTGTCGAAATCGGCGAAGCTGATCTCGGGTTTCAGGTCGGAACTTGCGGACATGGATGTCTCTTTGCGCGACGGCGCCAATTCGGGTCAGGGTGAGCCGAAAACGGTCGATTTCGAGAACCGGAGCGGAGCGTACTTCAGTACGTGAGCACCGGAAGCGCAGAAAGCGGCCGTTTGCAGGCCACCCTCACCCGAATTTACGCGTTGCCGCGGGTCTCGAAGAGCACATTCGCCAGCGCATCCTTGGCGCTCGAGCCGGACCAGACGACGAACTGGAAGGCGGGGAAGTAGCATTCGCAGGCTTCGAGCGCGGAGTGCAGCAGGACTTCGACCTGCTGGCTCGTCGGCTCGGCGCCGCCCGAGAGCAGCAGCGACTGGCGGAACATGATCGCGCCTTCCTGCTCCCACAGGTCGAAATGGCCGAACAGCATCTGCTCGTTGATGAGCGAGAGCAGGCGCATGACTTCGAGGGTGCGGTTTTCGGGAACCTTGATGTCGAAGGCGCAGGCCAGGTGCAGCGCCTCGAAATCCTCCATCCACGAGAAGGAGACGTGATAGTCCGTCCAGCTCCCCGCCACCGAGATCGCGATCTCGTCGCTGCCTGTCCGCTCGAACGACCATTCGTTGGTGTTGGCGACATGCTCGATCACATCCACCGGGTGGAGATCGCGGGCGATATCGAGTTCAAGAAGGCTCATCAAGATCTTTGCTTTCCCGTTCGTTCCCGGCGCAGGAATAGCGCCATTCAGGACCTGCCCCACACGGACTGAAACCCTTGGTCGAAGCGGTACGATCCCGGTCGCCCCGCCCTCTCCCGCATGGATCGAACACTCGGGAGCGCTTCGAATCATGCTGTAAATTCAGTCTATTGATGCCGAGTCCCGTGAACAGCCCCTTTTTGGGAGCGGGCCGGAGCAACATGTGGATAGTCGCAAGGCGGCAAAGATGAAGGAACGCTTAAGCGATTCAGCGAAAAGGCGTTTTCGCGCCGGGGCCCTGTGGAGAAACACGGGCGCGAAACTTGCGCAAAACTTGTCTTGCCGTCCGGCAGACGCGCTCAGTGGGTCGGTTCGACCGGCTTGTCAGCGAGTTTGGCCTCCAGCGCGTCGATACGCGCGGCCAGCTTCTCGTTTTCGGCGCGCGCCTTCAGCGCCATTTCGCGCACCGCCTCGAATTCCTCGCGCTGGACGAGGTCCATGGAATTCAGGATGCGTTCGGCCTGGCCGCGAAAGGCCGTCTCGAACTCGCGGCGCACGCCCTGCGCGGCGCCGGCGGCATCCGTCATCAGCTTGGCGAACTCGTCCAGAATGCGGTTGGGGCCGGTCGACATCTTCACACCTCGCGTCAGGAACACCGTTTCGTCTGAGGTAGTCGCCGCCCGGGTCCATTGCAAGGAAAAGCGGGCCGCTTGACCCGGCAAACCCGCCCGCGCCATATGAGGCCCGCGACATTCGCCTGCGGAGCCTTCCTTGCCCGACTATCTCGCCCTTCCCCTGACGGCGCTCGCCTTCCCGAACATCGACCCCGTCGCGCTGCAGCTCGGTCCGCTCGCGATCCACTGGTACGGGCTCGGCTATGTGGTCGGAATCCTCTTCGCCTGGTGGTATGCGCGGCGCCTGATCGCCACGCCGCATCTGTGGCCGAACGACACCGCGCCGATCAAGCCGGTCGACATCGACGACTTCCTGATCTGGGCGGCGGCCGGCGTCGTGCTCGGCGGGCGCATCGGCTACATGCTGTTCTACGATTTCGCGCGCTATGCGGAAAACCCGCTCGACGCGCTAGCGATCTGGCGCGGCGGCATGTCGTTCCATGGCGGGCTCGCGGGCGTCACGATCGCGATGATCCTCTTCGCGCGCCGACGCGGCTTTTCCCCCTGGAGCCTGTTCGACACGATCGCGGTCGGCGCGCCGGTCGGCCTCGGCATCGTGCGGGTGACGAACTTCATCAATTCCGAACTCTGGGGCCGGCCGACCGACGTTCCATGGGCGGTCGTCTTCCCCAATGGCGGCCCCTTCGCACGTCATCCGAGCCAGATTTACGAGGCGATCCTCGAAGGCCTCGTGCTCTTCCTCGTCCTCTTCGTGCTCACGCACAAGGGGTTGAAGCTGAAGCAGCCGGGCTTCCTCGCCGGCGTCTTCATCGCCGGCTACGGGCTCTCGCGCATCATCGTCGAGTTCTTCCGCGAGCCGGACGCGCATATCGGCTACCTCGCCGGCAACTGGCTGACCATGGGCATGATCCTGTCGGTTCCGCTGGTGCTGCTGGGTGTTTGGGCGATGGCCCGGGCGCGCCGGGCGGCGTGAGCCTCAGGGACCGCATCGCCGAACTCATCGCCGAGGCGGGGCCGATCCCCGTCTCGCACTACATGGCGCTGTGCCTCTTCGATCCGGCGGACGGCTACTACACGACGCGCGAGCCCTTCGGCGCGAAGGGTGACTTCACCACCGCGCCGGAGATCAGCCAGATGTTCGGCGAACTCGTCGCCGTCTGGCTCGCCTCGGCATGGCAGGCGGCCGGCGCACCGCAGGACGCGATCCTCGCGGAGATCGGGCCGGGACGTGGGACGCTGATGCGAGACATGCTGCGCACGCTCGCCCGCATCGCGCCGGATTTGACACGGCGTGTCGCGATGATCGAAACCAGCCCGCGGCTGGTCGAGGTGCAGAAGCGGACGCTGGGCGAGACGAGCACGACCTGGCACCGCGACATCGGGGAGTTGCCCGGCGCGCCGCTCTTCATCGTCGGCAACGAACTCTTCGACGCGATCCCGATCCGGCAATTCGTGAAGACGTCGCAGGGCTGGCGCGAGCGCTGCGTCGGGCTCGATACCGATGGCGCCCTAACGTTCGTGGCGGGGCCCGGCTCGACTGACGCGCCTTTGCCCGATGCGCCGAACGGCGCGATCTTCGAAATCGCACCCGCCCGCAATGCACTGATGCAGGAGGTCGCCGAGCGGATTGCACGGGATGGCGGCGCGGGGCTGTTCATCGACTACGGGCATCCGGTGACGGGAATCGGCGACACGCTGCAGGCGATCCGCGCCCACGCCTATGTCGATGTGCTGGCGACGCCCGGCCAGGCGGATCTGACGAGCCATGTCGATTTTGCCGAGCTTGCCGCGGCCGCCGGCGCGGCCGGCTTGCAAACCCGCGCCATGACGCAGGCTCGGTTCTTGCTCGGCATGGGATTGCTCGAACGGGCGGGGCAACTGGGTGCGGGCGGCGACGCGGGATTGCAGGAGCGGCTTAGGGGTGAGGTCGAAAGGCTGGCGGGGGTGAAGGAGATGGGAGAGTTGTTCAAGGTTTTGATGGTGGGACGGGACGTGACTGGTCTGCCGCCGCGCTGACCCCCACTCCGTCTCGGCTTCGCCTCGCCACCTCTCCCCCTCAAAAGGGGAGAGGAAACCAAGCTGGAGAGGCGCTGAGCGTGCGGCAGCGTTTCCTCTCCCCTTTTGAGGGGGAGAGGTGCCGAGTGCAGCGAGGCGGAGTGGGGGTGCCTTGGCGCCAACCACCCCCCAATTGACACCACCCCTCCCCTCCACCACCATCGCGCCCGACCCGGCAGAAGACGAGAAGGCGGCATATGCTCGATCTGGCTCGACCGGACCCGGTGCGGTCCGATCTACTCGACACACTTGCGCCCAAGGGCATACGCCACGGCTTCTTCACGCGCACCGGCGGCGTGTCGGACGGCATCTATCGCGGCTTGAATGTCGGCCTCGGCTCGAACGATTCGCGCGAGGCGGTCGTCGAGAACCGCCGGCGCGCGGCCAAATGGCTCGGCGTGCCCCAGACGCATCTGACGACCGTGCATCAGGTCCATTCGCCCGATGTCGAGATCGTGACCGCGCCGATCCCCTATGACCAGCGCCCGAAGGCAGATGCTCTGGTGACCGCGACGCCCGGCATCGCGCTCGGCGTGCTGACGGCCGATTGCGGCCCGATCCTCTTTGCCGACGCCGATGCAGGCGTGATCGGCGCCGCCCATGCCGGCTGGAAAGGCGCGGTTTACCGAATCATCGAGAACACGCTCGCGGCGATGGAAAAACTCGGCGCGGACCGCGCGAACATCCGCGCCGTGCTCGGCCCGGCGATCAGCGCGGCGAACTACGAAGTGGGCCCGGAACGCGTCGCCGATCTGATCGCGGCGGACGGTGCGAACGAAGCCTATCTCGCGCCCTCGGCGAACGCCGGCCACGCGATGTTCGACCTGAACCGCTACACGATCGACCGGCTGACGCGCGCGGGCGTGACGGTTGACCATGTCGCGCGCTGCACCTATGCGGAAGCCGAAAACTTCTTTTCCTACAGGCGGACGACGCACAGGCAGGAGCCCGATTACGGCCGCCAGCTCTCCGCAATCGTCCTGGAGACCTGATTGATGGCGCTGCATTTCGACAGAAGCGAATTCGATTCCCGCCGCGACCGTCTCCTGATCGAGATGGCCGAGCGCAAGCTCGACGCGATCCTGCTTTTCGCGCAGGAAAGCATGTACTGGCTGACCGGCTACGACACGTTCGGCTTCTGCTTCTTCCAGTCGCTGGTGGTGAAGTCGGACGGCTCGATGGTGCTTCTGACCCGCTCGGCCGACATGCGCCAGGCGCGGCACACCTCGACCATCGACAACGTCGTCCTGTGGACCGACCGCGACAAGGCCGACCCGACCGCCGACCTGCGCAACCTTTTGAACGATCTCGACCTTCTCGGCTGCCGCGTCGGCGTCGAATACGACACGCACGGCCTGACCGGCCACAATGCGCGCCTGCTCGACGAGCAGTTGAAGACCTTCGGCAAGATCGAGGACGCCTCCGACCTCGTCTCGCGCCTGCGCCTCTTCAAGAGCCCGGCCGAGATCAAGAAGGCCGAGCGCGCCGCCGCGCTCTCCGACGACGCGCTCGACGCCGCGCTGCCGCTCATCAGGCAGGGCGGCGACGAAGGCGCGATCCTGGCGGCCATGCAGGGCGCGATCTTCGCCGGCGGCGGCGACTATCCGGCCAACGAGTTCATAATCGGCTCGGGCGCCGACGCGCTTCTCTGCCGCTACAAGTCCGGCCGCCGCAAGCTGACCAAGACCGACCAGTTGACGCTCGAATGGTCGGGTGCCTTCGCGCACTACCACGCGCCGATGATGCGCACGGCCCTGATCGGCAAGGCGACCAAGCGCCACCAGGAGCTCTACGAGGCCTGCCACGACGCGCTGCTCGCGGTCGAAAAGGCGATGGTGCCCGGCTCGACCTTCGGCGACGTCTTCGACGCCCATGCAAGGGTGATGGAGGCGCGCGGCCTGACCCGCCACCGGCTCAACGCCTGCGGCTATTCGGTCGGCGCGCGCTTCACCCCGTCCTGGATGGACCGGCAGATGTTCTATTCGGGCAGCCCCGAGCCCATCGCCCCCGACATGACGCTCTTCGCGCACATGATCATCATGGATTCGGACTCCGAAACCGCCATGACGCTCGGCCGAACCTATCTCACGACCGATGCCGCGCCGCGCGCCCTCTCGCGCCACGGCCTCGACTTGATCGTCCAGTGACGGCATAGTGCGCGCCATGGTTGCCCGGACGACGATTCCGCAGATTTCGACGCTCCTGCTGGCGCTTGCGCTCGCCGGCTGCACGAGTTCGAGCGGCGTCGAGCCCAATGCGCTGACGAGCACGCAGGAAGAGGCCATCGCGACCGCCTCGCAGGCGTCGGGAAACCAGACGGCCTCGCTCGCCGCCGCGGCCAATCCGCAGCTCGTCATCCCGCCGGCGATCGGCGCGCCCGAAAGCGCCGTCCTCCCGCTCAACCAGCGCCTCTCGGCCCGCGCGCAGGAACTCGGCATTCCGCTGACGCCTGCCGCCGGCGCCGACGGCCTGACGATGAAGGGCTATTTCTCGGCCATCACCGAAGGCCCGCAGACGACCGTCATCTATGTCTGGGACGTCATCGACGGCCAGGGCAACCGGCTGACCCGCATCCAGGGACAGGAGCGCGGCGCGCGCACGGCCGGCGAAGGCTGGACGAGCGTCGAGCCCGAACTGATGCAGCGCATCGCCGACCAGACGATCGACGCCTACGCATCCTGGCTTCTCGCCCGCGCCGGTTGAATCGCGCGCAAAGCACGGGAGAGGCCGAAGTGAATCGCCCCCGAAGGGTTGCATTCGCGGCACTTGCCGGTAAAAGGCCGGTCAAATCCTTTGCCGGGGACCTCACTACATGAAGCTTTTCGCGGGAAATTCGAACCGGGTGCTGGCCGAAGCCGTCGCCCGATACCTGAACATTCCGCTTGGCAAGGCATCGGTCCGCCGCTTCGCCGACCAGGAAATCTTCGTCGAGATCCAGGAAAACGTCCGCGGCGAGGATGTCTTCATCCTCCAGTCGACCTCCTACCCGGCCAATGATCACCTGATGGAAATGCTGATCATGATCGACGCCTTCCGCCGGTCCTCGGCGCGGCGCATCACGGCGGTCATCCCCTATTTCGGCTATGCTCGGCAGGATCGCCGCGCATCCGGCCGCACGCCGATCTCGGCCAAGCTCGTCGCCAACATGATCACCCGCGCCGGCGCCGACCGCATCCTGACGCTCGACCTGCACGCCGGCCAGATCCAGGGCTTCTTCGACATCCCGACCGACAACCTCTTCGCCGTGCCGGTCCTGGCGCGCGACGTGAAGGCCAACTATTCGCTGCCCAACACGATGGTCGTCTCGCCGGACGTCGGCGGCGTGGTGCGCGCCCGCGCACTCGCCAAGCGCATCGATTCCATGCTCGCCATCGTCGACAAGCGCCGCGACCGGCCGGGCGAATCCGAAGTGATGAACATCATCGGCTCGGTCGAGGGCAAGGACTGCCTCCTGATCGACGACATCGTCGATTCCGGCGGCACGCTCTGCAACGCAGCCGACGCGCTTCTGGCCAACGGCGCGACCAGCGTCACCGCCTACATCACCCACGGCGTGCTCTCGGGCGGCGCGGTCGCGCGCATCACCGGCTCGAAGCTGAAAGAACTGGTCACCACCGATTCCATCCAGCCGACCTCCGCCGTCGAAGCCGCGCACAACATCCGCGTCGTCTCGATCGCCGACCTGATCGGCGAAGCCATCTCGCGCACGTCTTCGGAAGAATCCGTTTCCAGCCTGTTCGACTAAGGCCTTACCGATCAGCGCGAAATAGTATATATACGGATATAGACTCCATGCAGGAGGCATGTCCGATGTCGCGCATTCATACCGCAAAACTGTTCAGGAACGGCGCCAGCCAGGCCGTCCGCCTTCCGGCCGAGTTCCGGTTCGACGGCGACGAGGTCTTCGTCTCGCGCGACGAGCGGACGGGGGACGTGATCCTCTCGAAGCGTCCTGCCGCGCAGAGCTGGGACGATTTCTTCGAGCTTCTGGCGGACACTGAAATTCCAGCCGACTTCATGGCCGAACGCCCGCTCAACGTCGTTGATCCCGAGCGCAAGCTGTTCAGCGAGGACGACAAGTGAGCGTCCTGCACATGCTGGACACGGATACGGCAAGCTACATTCTCAAGGGTCGCTCGCACCTCGTCGCGCAGCGGCTGGCCGAAGTGCCGCCCTCGTCGGTCTGCATTTCGGCCGTCACGCAGGCGGAGCTTCTTTACGGCCTGAAAGCGCTTCCGGCCGACCATCGGCTCAACCGGGCCGTCGAGCAGTTCCTGCACCTGCTCCACGTCCTCGCCTGGGACGGCGAGGCGGCCAGATGGTACGCGGAAATCCGGCACCGGCTGAAGACGACCGGCCAGCCGATCGGCGAGATGGACACGATGATCGCAGCCCATGCCATCGCAGCGGGCGCGACCCTCGTGTCCAACAACACACGCCATTTCGGGCGCATCGAGGCGCCGCTGACCTTGGTCAACTGGACGGCCGCCTAGGGCGTGATGCCCAGAAGAGAGGAGCACCAATGGACGCCAAAAAGCGGTTCTGGTTGATCGCAGGGCCGAACGGGGTCGGCAAGACGACCTATGCGTTCAGGCATGTCGTCGCGATCAGCGGCTCGGTCAACTTTGTCAACATGGACGAGATCGCGCGCGGCCTCTCGCCGCTGGCGCCGGTCGCAGCGGAGCGCGAGGCGGCGCGTGTCGCCCTCTCCCGCGCGCGCGATTTCATCGCGCTTGGCACGGTCTTCTCCATGGAGACGACGATGTCCGGCCAGACGCATCTGGCGCTGATGGAAGAAGCGCGCGCCGCCGGCCTGTCCCCAGTCCTGCTCTATTTCACGGTGCGCGATCCGGAAATCTGCCTGCAACGCATCGCGCGCCGTGTCGCCGAAGGCGGGCACGATGTCGCCGAAGACATCGTCCGGCGCCGGTTCACGCGTAGCCACGCGAACCTTCCTCGCTATGCCGCCGCCACCGACCTCTGGCGGGTCTACGAGGCATCGGGACCGAAGCCCTGCCTGGCGCTCGAAGGTCGCGGCAAACAGCTTGATCACCGCGACGACGATTGCCTCGCGGGCGGCAACGACCTGATCCGCGACTTCGCCGCCGGCCTATCGCAATAGCACCCAGCCCATCCCCGCCAGCGCCGCGACCGCCAGCACCACGATCAAATTGACGTGGAAGCGCAACAGCGCCACCGCCGCCGCAACCGCGATCACCGCCGCGGCGGCATCGAACGTCGCAAGCTCCGGCAGCAGGATGCGGAACGGCCCGGCCTCGACCTCCGAGAGTTCGCCGAACAGGACGTGCAGCCCGAACCAGACGGCGAGGTTGGCGATGACGCCGACGACCGCGGCCGTGACCGCCGAGAGCGCGTTCGCCAGCCAGCGCACGTTGCGCACGGTCTCGACATAGGGCGCGCCGGCGAAGATCCAGAGGAAGCAGGGAACGAAGGTGAACCAGAGCGTGACGAGCGCGCCGGCGACGCCGCCCGTCAGCGGCTCGAAGCCGGACAGCCGCGCGCCGCCGAGGAAGCCGACGAAGGCGAGCACCAGGATGAGCGGCCCCGGCGTCGTCTCGGCGAGGCCGAGCCCGGTCAGCATCTCGTCGGGCCGCAGCCAGCCATAGATCTCGACCGCCTGCTGCGCGACATAGGCGAGCACGGCATAGGCGCCGCCGAACGTCACCGCCGCCATCACCGAGAAGAACCCGGCTTGCTGCGTGTAGACGTTCTCCGCGCCAGCAACGGCATAGAGCGCGACGAGCGGCAGGAGCCAGATCGCAAGCCAGATGGAGGTGGTGCGCAGGAAGCGCGGCCAGCTCGGCTGCGCCCAGTCGGGCAGGTCGCGCACCGGCGCGCCGTCGCCCGCCGCCTTGCCGTTGCCCGCAACGCCGAGCGCACCGAGCGCCGCGGCGGCGAGGATGACGATCGGAAACGGAATCTGCAAAAGCGCGATGGCGACGAAGGCGAGCACCGCGATCGCGGCCATCGCCGGCCCCTTGATGGCCCGCTTCGAGACCTTCACCAGCGCCTCGAGCACGATGGCGAGCACCGCCGCCTTGAGGCCGAAGAGCAGGCCCTGGACGATGGTGACCTCACCGGCGACGATGTAGATCGCCGACAGGATGGTGATGAGGAGCGCGCCCGGGAGGACGAAGAGCAGGCCCGCGATCAGCCCGCCAAGCGTGCCCTTCAGGAGCCAGCCGGCATAGGTCGCAAGCTGCATCGCCTCCGGCCCTGGCAGCATCATGCAGTAGTTGAGCGCGTGCAGGAAACGCGGCTCGTCGAGCCATTGACGCTCCTCGACCAGTTCGCGGTGCATCAGCGCGATCTGCCCCGCCGGTCCGCCGAAGGACAGGAGGCCGATGCGTCCGAAGACGGCGAAGAGCTCGCGCAGATCGGGCTCGTCCCGGGTGATGGTCGCCGTGCTCATGCCTGCACCGTCGCGGCCGGCCAGTTGTGACGTTCGTTCATCGCGAAACGGCACCATCCATAAAGTGCATCATAGAGAATCATCCCCTTTTCCAATTGATTGAGATCATCTGTTTCGGTCGCCGACAAGCCGAGCGACAGGGCCAGCAGGCCTGCCGCCTCCGGTTCGAGGTCCGGCCGGGCCGTGTCGGCGCCGCGCACGATCCGCGCCAGATGGAGCAGCGCGGGGTCCGCGATGCCGAAGGATTCGAGGATCGTGTCGAACGAGCAAAGTTCACCGCGGTGAGAATAATGGACGCCTTCGATGTCATAGGCGATCGCGCCGAGTTCGTCGGCGACGTCTTTGACCCATTCGGCGGTGACGAAATGGAACACCGCATAAGGGTCGATGAAGCGTCGGATCAGCCAGGGGCAGGCGATCCGGTCGATCTTCGGCCGCTCCCGCGTCACCCAAGCGCTCGGCGCGGGCAGGCCGGGCTCGATGCCGGGGCCTTCGCGGTCGAGGATCAGCCCGCCGGCTTCGGCGTAGGCGTCGATGCCGCCGGCAAGGATGCGCACCTCGATCCCTTCGGCGGCGATCAGCGCGCCGGCGATCTGGCTGACATTGTGGCCATGGCTGCAATAGACGACGATGCCGGCGCCGTCGTCGAACTGATGGCTCCACGACCCGGCCTGCATGTGGTCGCGCCAGACGGCGCCGGCGATGCGGCGGCCGTCCGCGGCGAAGGCCTGCTGGCGGCGCACGTCGACGACGTGCGGACAATCGGCGCTGCCGACCAGGCGCGCGAGTTCGTGAGGTGAGATGGACGCTGGCATGGTTTCCTCCGCAACGATGCGAAGCGGATCTTGGGCCTGTGGGCCTTCAGCGGGGAGTCCACCATGCCCCCGATGGACGCATCATAGGCCCCTCGCCGGTCGCGCTCAAGACGCATCTGCGCCAGCTACCGGCGACGTGCGACAGGGCGATGACAGGCTGATCCGCCGCTCGATCCCGATCGCGTCGAGAAACGCCGCGTCGTGACTGACGACGAGCAGCGCGCCGGAAAAGTCGCGAAGGCCCGCTTCGACTTCGATGGTGGAATCGAGGTCGAGATGGTTGGTCGGCTCGTCGAGAAGGAGGAGGTCGGGCGGGTCGCCGCCGGCGAGGACGCAGGCAAGTCCGGCCCGCAGGCGCTCGCCGCCGGAGAGCGTGGCGACGACCTGCAGCGCGGCATCGGCGCGGAACGCATAGCGCGCCAGCGCGGCGCGGCAGGCATTCTCGCTCGCGCCCGGATTGAGGCGGCGGAAATTCTCGACGATCGATCGTTCGGGATCGAGCAGGCTGACATGCTGGTCGAACATGGCGAGCCGCGCCGGCACGCGCAGCGACCCGCCGAGCGGCGCGAGCGTTCCGGCGATCGTCTTCAGGAGCGTCGACTTGCCCGCGCCGTTCGGGCCGGCAATCGCGACGCGCTCGGGTCCGACGATGGACAGGTCGATGCCGGTTTGGACCGGCCGGCCGTCAAAGCCGATGCCAAGGTCGCGCGCCTCCACGAGAACCTTGCCGCTCGGCACCTGCGTGTCACCGAGCCCGACCGACAGCGTCGTGGCGCGCTCCACTGCCGCGCGGGCGTCCGCCAGCGCAGCGGCGGCCTCGCGGCCCTGCTTTTCGGCGAGCCTACTGCCCCGCCCTGCGGTCGCCTCGGCGCGCTGCTGCTTCGCGTCGAGCAGGATCTTGGGATCGGAGCTGCCCTTGCGCGACTTCCGGCCGGCGGCATCGCGCCGGTCCTGCTTCTCGCGGGCGATCTGCGCGTCGCGCGCCGCTCGTCTGGCGTCCGCCTCTGCCGCTTGAAGCTGGCGCCGGGCCGCATCGCGCTCGGCCTCGCGCGCCGCCCGGTAGGCGTCGAAATTCCCGCCGAAGACCTTCGCGCCGAGCGGCGAGAGTTCGACGATGCGATCCATCCGGTTCAACAGCGCGCGGTCGTGACTGACGACCAGCGCCCCGCCCTTCCAGTTTCCGACGAGGTCCGCCACGAGCGCGCGGCCCTCGGCGTCGAGATTGTTGGTCGGCTCGTCGAGCAGGATCATGTCGGGTGCGCCGAAAATCAGCGCCGCAAGCGCCACCCGCGTGCGCTGGCCGCCGCTGAGCTCCGACAGGAGATGGCCGGGCGCAAGACCTGCGAGCCCGACATCGGCCAGCGCCTTGTCGAGCCGCGGGTCTAGCGTCCAGTCGACCGAGGCCACCTCGTCGGCATCGGCTTCGCCGGCGAGCGCGCGTTCGGCAAGTTGCAGCGCGCTGCCGACACCGAAGAGGTCGGCGACGGTCTCGTCCGCGCCGACATCCGTCATCTGGCGCAGCACCGCGATCGTGCCGGAACGCTGCGCGCTGCCGGAAGTCGGCACGGCCTCGCCCGTCAGGAGCGCGAGCAGCGACGACTTGCCGACGCCGTTGCGCCCGACGAGGCCGGTGCGTTCGGGCCCGAAGGCAATGTCGAGATTTTCGAGAAGAACCCGCCCGTCAGGCAGGCGGAAGGTCAAATTGCGAACGGAGAGAAACGGCATGGGACACCAGGCGAACGGTTGCGAAGCGGGCGGAATCGGCGCGCGTCGTGTCGTTCATCGGTGTCGACCTCCTGTTGGAATTTCCGTTCTGAAGGGCTCAGATACGCCCCCGCGAAGATTTGTTCAACCCGCGCTTGCGTCGGTGCGGCAGGCGACGGAAGATCGCGGCCGACCGTCACGCAACCGTCAGCCGGCCCCGATAGAAGGCGGCACGAAGCAATCACTGTCTTGCAGAAAAGGGATGGAGCTCCATGAAGATGATCGTCGCCGCGGCCTTCGCGGCAGGACTTGTCACCACCACGGCAATGGCCCAGGACAGCGCGGCGCCGGAAAGCGCGGCGGAGGAAGCCGCTCCGGCGGCGCATGAAAACCGCATCGACATCATCCGCCCCGACGCGCCGGAACTTAGCGCCCATGGCGATTTGCCGATCGGCGTGCGCACGGTCGAGGTGACGAATGCCGACCAGATCGACGTCGCCAACACGACCGCAGGCGGCGAGCCGCCCCGCTACGACCGCAAGCTCACGCTCGAAATCTGGTATCCGGCGGCCGAAGGCACCGGCGACGAGGGCACCTACGAGACCGTGCTGCGCGACGGCGAGACCGAGGTGACGCTGACCGGCCGCGGCGTGCGCGACGCCGAACCGGCGGCCGAGGGCGGCCCCTACCCGCTCGTCATCATCTCGCACGGCTATCCCGGAAACCGTTTGCTTCTCAGCCACCTAGCCGAAAACCTTGCGACCAAGGGGTATGTCGTCGCCTCGATCGATCATCTGGAATCGACCTATGCCGACCAGGGCGCGTTCGGCTCGACGCTGGTCAACCGTTCGCTCGACCAGATCTTCGTGCTCGACGAGATCGAGCGTATGAACGGCGAGGATGGCGACTTCCTCTCCGGCCTCGTCGACACGGAAAACACCGGCCTGATCGGCTATTCGATGGGCGGCTACGGCGCCGTCATCACCGCCGGCGGCGGCGTGACCGAGACGAGCGTCGGCTTCGAATGGGGCGCCCCGGCCGGCACGCTGGCGATCCACCAGGCAGGCTCGCCCGAACATGACGGCCGCGCGGAAGAACGCATCAAGGCCGTCGTCGCCTTCGCACCCTGGGGCCGCCAGCGCGGCTTCTGGGACGCCGAAGGGCTGAAGGGCATCGAGACGCCGATCTTCTACGTCGCCGGTTCCGCCGACGACGTCTCCGGCTACGAGGACGGCGTGAAGATGCTCTATGACGAGACCGTCAATGCCGAGCGCTATCTCCTGACCTTCGAGAACGCCAACCACAACGCCGCCGCGCCGATGCCGGCGCCTGCCGAAAGCTGGACCGTCTCGCAAAAGCTCGGCTACGCGCCCTTCGACCACTATGCCGACCCGGTCTGGGACACGGTGCGCATGAACAACATCGCCCAGCACTTCGTCACCGCCTTCCTCGGCAAGGAGCTGAAGGGCGACGAGGCGATGGGCGACTACCTCGACTTGGTCGAGAACGCCGCCGACGGCGTCACCGCGCTCGACGACGAGGACAAGCCGACCGCCGAGCACACCTACTGGAAAGGCTTTGCCGACCGCACGGCAATGGGCCTGTCGCTGATGCACGCGATGCCGGCGGGCGAGTGATCTGGCCGAACCCGGCTGAAGCTCTGGCCGATTTGCGCCTGAAGGATGCGGACCTATAAAGGCCCGCATCCGGAGCCAGTTCCTTGACCGACACGACCATCCAGCCGACCAGCCAGCCCGCCGCGTTGCCCGCCGAGGCGACGGCCTTCACCGTCATCTTCGCGGTGTCGTTCTGCCACATGCTGAACGACGTGATGCAGTCGCTGCTGGCCGCGCTCTACCCGATGCTGAAGGAGGATTACGGCCTCGCCTTCTGGCAGATCGGGCTTTTGACGATGGCGTTCCAGGTCACCGCGTCGCTGCTCCAGCCGGTCGTCGGCCTTTACACCGACAGGAACCCCAAGCCCTATTCGCTCTCCTTCGGCATGGCGTCGACCTTTTGCGGCCTGCTGCTCCTCGCCTTCGCCCACTCCTACGGCTTCCTGCTCCTCGGCGCCTCGCTGATCGGCATCGGCTCGGCGATCTTCCACCCCGAGGCCTCGCGCGTGGCGCGCATGGCGTCGGGCGGACGCTACGGGCTGGCGCAGTCGCTGTTCCAGGTCGGCGGCAATTTCGGCACCGCGATCGGCCCGCTGCTGGCGGCCTTCATCGTCGTGCCGCGCGGGCAGGAAAGCGTCGCCTGGTTTTGTGCCGCAGCCCTCGCCGGCATGCCCATCCTCGCGCGCATCGGCAACTGGTATCAGCGCTATCCGGCGGCGCGAAAGGCGCGCCCCGCCGCATCCGCCATTGCCCTGCCGCGCAGCAAGGTGGTGATCGCGCTCGTGGTCCTGGCGCTGCTCGTCTTCACCAAGAACATCTACATGGCGTCGTTCACCAGTTACTACACCTTCTACGCCATCGAGCGGTTCGGCGTGAGCGTGCAGCAGTCGCAGATGATGCTGTTCCTCTTCCTCGGCGCCGTCGCGCTCGGCACGGTCCTCGGCGGCCCGTTCGGCGACCGCTATGGCTCCAAGACCGTGATCTGGCTGTCGATCCTCGGCATCCTGCCCTTCACCATGGCCCTGCCTTATGTCGGCTTCGAAGCGACTTTGGTGCTGACCTTTATCATCGGCGTGATGATCGCCTCGGCCTTCCCGGCCATCGTCGTCTTCGCGCAGGAGCTCGTGCCCGGCCGCGTCGGCATGATCGCCGGCATCTTCTTCGGCTTCGCCTTCGGCATGGGCGGCATCGCCGCCGCCGTCCTCGGCGTGGTGGCGGATGCGCGCGGCATCGCGTTCGTCTACACGATCTGCGCCTTCCTGCCGCTCCTCGGCCTCCTGACGATCTTCCTGCCCAACATGCGCGAGTTGCGCCGCTCCTGATCTTGCGCTATGGAGCCGCCACCCGCGTAGACACCCTTGGAGGCAACGCGGGCGATCGCCGTTGGGGCTTCATCGTTCCGGCGGCTTTCGACGTTTGCGGCACCAGGCTTCACGCCGCCGCAGGCGCTCCAGTAACCTGAAAGGAACTGCCATGAGCCACGAGAGCTACACGCTCGAGGCCGAAGCGCGCGAGACGGTCGGTAAGGGGTCCGCCCGTGCATTGCGCCGCGCCAACCGCGTCCCCGCCGTCATCTACGGCGACAAGCAAGACCCCGTTTCCATCTCGCTCCCCTACAAGGAGCTGTTCATGAAGATCCACGGCGGTGGCTTCAAGACGACGATCGCGACCATCAAGGTCGGCTCGAAGTCGTACCAGGTGCTGCCGAAGGACTACCAGCTCGACCCGGTCAAGGATTTCCCGATGCACGTGGATTTCCTGCGCGTGTCGAAGAAGACCGTCGTCACCGTCGAGGTGCCGGTCCACTTCCTCCACGAGGAAAAGTCGCCCGGCATCAAGCGCGGCGGCGTGCTCAACATCGTCCGCCACTCGGTCGAGGTGCACTGCCCGGCCGACTCGATCCCCGATGCGCTGGAATTCGACCTGACCGGTCTCGACATCGGCGATTCGATCCACATCTCGGCAATCGAGCTGCCGAAGGGCGTCGAGCCGACCATCACCGACCGCGACTTCACGGTTGCCACCATCGCCGCCCCGGCCGTCCTGACGGCTGAGGAAGAGGCCGGCACGACCGAGGAAGCCGATGCCGAGGCCGTCGAGGTCGAAGGCGAGGAAGAAGCGGCCGAAGGCGAAGAGACCGAAGCCAAGGAAGACAAGGGCGAGTAATCGCCCCGGCATCAGTGCCGAACCCCCACCCTTCATCCCTCCCCTCAAGGGGGAGGGAGGACCTGAGTGCCGCGATCCACCGATCGGCGCCACGCCCGGATTGAAGAGAGGTTCGACGCCGACGCCCTCCCTCCCCCTTGAGGGGAGGGATACAGGGGGGGTCTTCCCTTCGAAAAAGACCGCCCCCGGCTTCAGCCCAGGAACGCCCGGAGAAAAACCGACATGCGCATCATTGCAGGTCTCGGCAATCCCGGATCGAAATACGAGAACAACCGGCACAATGTCGGCTTCATGGCGGCGGACGCGATTGCCCGCCGCCATTCCTTTTCGCCCTGGTCGAAGAAATTCCAGGCGCTGATTGCGACCGGCAACATCGGCACCGAAAAGGTGCTCCTGATCAAGCCGCAGACCTTCATGAACCTCTCGGGCCAGGCCGTCGGCGAAGCGCTGCGCTTCCACAAGGCCGACATCTCAGACCTCATCGTCCTCTACGACGAACTCGACCTCGACGCCGGCAAGGTGCGCATCAAGACCGGCGGCGGCCATGGCGGCCACAACGGCATCAAGTCCATCGACGCCCATTGCGGCAAGGACTATCGCCGCGTGCGCATCGGCATCGGCCATCCGGGCGTCAAGGAAATGGTCACGAACCACGTCCTCGGCGACTTCGCCAAGGCCGACCGCGACTGGCTCGACCCCCTGCTCGACGCCTTCGCCGACAATGCCGAACTGCTGGCAAAGGGCGACGATGCCGGCTTCATGAACAAGGCCGCGCTCGCCGTGCAAGGCAGGAACGCCGCACCCAAGCCCGCCCCGAAAGCGCAAAGCCACATCCGCCAGGCCCGCCCCGCGCCACAGGTCAAGCTGCCGGAGACGGGACCGATGGCAGCCATGCTGAAGAAGCTGCTGGGAAAGGAATAGGGCTTTCTCTCCCCCTGGCGTCATGCCGCAAGCCGGAGCGAAGCGGAGGCTATGCGGGACCCATTCCGCGACTGTCCTTTTCAAGCAGAAACCTCACGGAATGGCTTCCGGCTCTTCGCCTCGCTGCGCTCGGCTTCGGCCGGAATGACGCCCCTGCGGTCGGCTCAGTGCCTCGTCACGCCCCCCTCTGCCCTGCCGGGCATCTCTCCCCGCAAGGGGGGAGATCAATCACGCCGCCGGCCCCACCAACCCCGATAGGTCGAAGGGTGGACGGAAGGTTTCCACCGCGTGATCTCCCCCCTTGCGGGGGAGATGGCCGGCAGGCCAGAGGGGGGCGCGACGAAGCACTCCCCTTCCCTTCCACCCCACCAGCACGATATCAAACCACCACCTCAGCAGCGGACTCCCCCCATGCCCGATCAACACGACCTCGACTCGATGGAAGTCGTTCTCGACACCATCGCCGATGCCGGCGACGGCAAGCGCGTTTCTGTCGAGGACATCGTCCACGAGATCGGCGACGACGCGTTCGGGCCGCTGATGCTGATCCCGGCGCTCGTCGCGGTGACGCCGGCGAGCGGCATTCCCGGCCTCACGGCCACCTGCGGGCTGATCATCGCGCTGGTCGCCTTCCAGATGGTGATCGGGCGCAAGGCGCTGTGGCTGCCGGGCTTCCTCCTGCGCCGCACCATGCCGCGCGCGAAGCTCGACACCGCCCGCGACTGGCTGGCAAGACCGGCGCGCATCGTCGACCGGCTGACCGGCAAGCGCCTCTCCTTCCTCGTCAAGCCACCCTTTTCCGTCATCCCCGCGACGATCTGCCTTGCCGCCGGGCTGGTCATGCCCTTCCTCGAACTCATTCCCTTCTCAGGGTCGGTCATGGCCGGCGCGGTGTCGCTCTTCGCGCTTTCCTTCGTCACCGAGGACGGCATCCTGTCGGTTCTGGCGACCGCGCTCGTCGCCACGGCCGGCTATCTCGCCTGGACCGCGATGGTCTGACCCTTGACCTTCGCGCGCCCATTCCCCATAGCCCCCACAACGAAAATTTCTGCCACAGGACGGGCAATTCCATGGGTTTCAAATGCGGCATCGTCGGGCTTCCCAATGTGGGCAAGTCGACGCTCTTCAACGCACTGACCAAGACGGCCGCCGCGCAGGCCGCCAACTATCCCTTCTGCACCATCGAGCCGAACACCGGCGAGGTCGCGGTTCCCGATCCGCGCCTCAAGGCCATCGCCGGCATCGCCAAGTCGAAGGAGATCATCCCGACCCGCATCTCCTTCGTCGACATCGCCGGCCTCGTGCGCGGCGCCTCGAAGGGCGAAGGGCTCGGCAACCAGTTCCTCGCCAACATCCGCGAGGTCGACGCGATCGTCCACGTGCTGCGCTGCTTCGAGGATGACGACATCACCCATGTCGAGGGCAAGATCGACCCGGTCGCCGATGCCGAGACCGTCGAGACCGAACTGATGCTCTCCGACCTCGAAAGCCTCGAGCGCCGCGCGCTGCAGTTCCGCAAGCGTGCCGCCTCGAAGGACAAGGAAGCGCTGACCGTCCTGCCGATGATGGAAGCGGCGCTGACGCTTCTGCAGGACGGCAGGCCGGTGCGCATGCTTTTGAAGGGCATCGCCGCGGAAGATCTGCGCATCCTGCAGGGCCTCAACCTCCTGACCTCGCATCCCGTGCTCTATGTCTGCAACGTCGCCGAGGGCGATGCCGCCTCCGGCAACGAACACACGGCGGCGGTCGCGAAGATGGCCGAGGCGCAGGGCGCGAGCGTCGTCGTGATCTCGGCGGAAATCGAGGCGCAGGTCGCGCAATTGTCCGACGAGGAAGCCGCCGAGTTCCTTGGCGATCTCGGCCTCGACGAGCCGGGCCTCGATAAGCTGATCCGCGCCGGCTACGAGCTTCTCGACCTCATCACCTACTTCACCGCCGGCCCGAAGGAGACCCGCGCCTGGACCGTCGCCAAGGGCTCCAAGGCACCGCAGGCCGCTGGCGTCATCCACACCGATTTCGAGCGCGGCTTCATCCGCGCCCAGACCATTGCCTATAACGACTACGTGTCGCTCGGCGGCGAGACGGCGGCCAAGGACGCCGGCAAGGCGCGCGACGAAGGCAAGGAATATGTGGTGCAGGACGGCGACGTGCTTCTGTTCAAGTTCAACACCTGACGCCGTTTGGTCCATTGCGCCGGGCGCTTCGGCAGGCCACACTATCGTTCAAGATTGAACAGGATCGCGAGCCATGACCGAAAAGCGCTGGGCGTTCGAGGATTTCACCGTCGGACGAACGATCGACCTGCCGGTCAAGCACGTCACCGCCGAGGAGATCGTCGATTTCGCCTCGCAGTTCGACGCGCAGCCCATGCACATGGACGAGGAAGCCGGCAAGGCGTCCATCCTCGGCGGGCTCGCCGCCTCGGGCTGGCACACCTGCGCGATGTTCATGCGCATGATGTGCGACGCCTTCCTGCTCGATTCGACCTCGCAAGGCGCGCCCGGCGTCGACTATGTGCGCTGGAAGAAGCCGGTGATCGCCGGCGACACGCTCTCCGGCACCTCGACCGTCACCGCCGCCCGCGTCTCGGCCAAACGGCCCAATCTCGGCTTCGTCACCGTCGAGCACCGCATCTTCAACCAGAAGGGCGAGACGGTCTGCGAACTCGCCAACACCGGCATGTTCCTCCTGCGCAACCCCGGAGCGGCGGCATGACGCTCGACGACTATCTGATGATCGGCAAGCGCATCGACCTCGGCAGCCACACATTCGGCGCCGACGAGATCAAGGCATTCGCCGCGAAATACGATCCGCAGCCCTTCCACATGGACGAGACGGAAGCCGAGCACTCCGTCTTCGGCCGCCTCTGCGCCTCCGGCTGGCACACCTGCGCCATGTGGATGCGCTACAACCTGCAAAAGCGCCAGGACATGGAAGGCGCCGGCTGGGGCGGCGAGGGCGAAAAGCCCGTCTTCGGCCCCTCCCCCGGCTTCACCAACCTGAAATGGCTGAAGCCCGTCTATGCAGGCGAAACCATCACCTTCACCCGCACCGCCAAAGCCCACCGCCCCATCGCCTCCCGCCCCGGCTGGCGGGTCATGACGCTCAACTGCGAGGCGTTCGATTCGGGCGGGGACAAGGTGCTGGAGTTTGAAAGCGCGGTGCTGTTGAAGGCGGAATAGCGTTCAGGCGGCGCTTCCTCCAGCCACCATCGCCGCCACAGCCCGATCCATCTCGCGCTCGCTCGCCCCGAGCCCTTCCACCACGCCTGCCCGATCCGCTTCGGGCCTGTTCTGGCTCATCTTGCGCTTGCCGAAGAGGCGGGTGATCGGCAGGCGCAGGCCGACGATGCCGCGCAGTTGCGCGTCGATGAAGCGTTGGGGCGCGTCCGTGACGGCCCAGGGCTCGGCGCGTCCGGCTTCGTGGCGAAGGGTCAGCCGCGTGACGATGTCGCGCAACCGCTCCGCATCCTCGAAGAACTCGATCGGCCCGTGGGCATGGACGGCGACGTAGTTCCAGGTCGGCACGACCTTGCCGTGCTCTTGCTTGGAGGCATACCAGGACGGCGTGATGTAGGCGTCCGGGCCGGCGAAGATCGCCAGCGCCTCGCCGACAGGGGCAAGCTGCCATTGCCGGTTCGCCTTGGCGACATGGCCGTAGAGCGTGCCGAATTCGCCCTCGTTCTCGTCCAGGATGAACGGCAACGGCGTTGCGACCAGCCCCTCCTCGGTGGCGGTGACGAGCGTCGACAGACCGGCCTCGCGCATGATGGCGGCGAGCGCGGCGGGGTCGTCCTCACGGAAGGCGGGCGGCGTGTACATGGGCCGATCCTAGCACCGCAACCCACTCTGCAAAGAGGCGGGACCGCCGAGCAATTGGACCAGCGGCCTCAATGCCCCTCGAACGCCACCAGCGTGCGTACCGGCACGTCGAGCGCCTCCAGCTTCGCGCGCCCGCCGAGTTCCGGCAGGTCGATGACGAAGCAGGCCGCGACGATCTCGGCGCCCATCTGGCGCAGGAGCTTCACCGCGCCCTCGGCCGTGCCGCCGGTCGCGATCAGATCGTCGACGAGGATCACCTTCTCGCCGGGCGCGACGGCATCCTTGTGCATCTCCATTTCGTCGAGCCCGTATTCGAGGCTGTAGGCGACGCGCACGGTCTCGTGCGGCAGCTTGCCCTTCTTGCGTATCGGGATGAACCCTGCCGACATCTGGTGCGCCATCGCGCCGCCGAGGATGAACCCACGCGCCTCGATGCCGGCGATCTTGTCGATCTTGGAGCCGGCATAAGGATGCACCAGCTCGTCGATCGCCCGTCGGAACGCACGCGCATCGCCGAGCAGCGTGGTGATGTCGCGGAACATGATGCCGGGCTTGGGATAGTCCGGAATGTTGCGGATCGCCGAGACGAGCGTGTCGTGAAGGGTGGTGTGCATGGCTGCCCCGGAGTGGATGAGCGCTATTGGTAGAAGATGGCGGCGGCGAAGGAAAGCGGCGCGCGGCCATGAAAAAGGGCGCCCGGAGGCGCCCTTGGAGGATGGGTGGCGGGAACGTCAGTGCGCGACGTTCGCCCAGATCTTGCGCTTGGTGAGATACACCAAAACCGCGAAGCCGATCAGGAACAGCATGACCACGAAGCCCATGCTCTTGCGGTCTTCCATGTGCGGCTCGGCCGCCCACATCAGGAACTGCGTCACGTCATGCGCATACTGCTCGACCGTCTCGGGCGAGCCGTCGTCGTAGGAGACGGCGCCTTCCTGCAGCGGAGGCGGCATCGACAGCGCAGGGCCGGCAACGAAATGCGGGTTGTAGTAGGTGCCCGGCTGGATCTCGACGTCGGCCGGTGCGTCTTCGTAGCCGACCAGGAGATTGTAGAGATAGTCCGGTCCGCTTTCGGCGTACTGCGTGAAGATGTCGATGACGAAGAGCGGGAAGCCGCGCTCGACGGCGCGCGACTTGGCGATCAGCGACAGGTCCGGCGGGGCCGCGCCGTTGTTGGATGCGGCAGCCGCAGCCGTGTTGGCGAACGGGCTCGGGAAGTAGTCGGACGGGATCGCCGTGCGCATGAACATGTCGCCGGCGGCGTCCGGGCCGTCCTCGACCTCGTATTCGGCGGCCAGCGCACGCACCTGCGGCTCGGAATAGCCGAGGTCTTCCAGCGTGCGGAAGGCGACGCGCTCGAGGCCGTGGCAGGCCGCGCAGGATTCGCGGTAGACCTTGAGGCCGCGCTGCAGCGCGCCGCGGTCATAGTGCCCGAACGGGCCCGCGAAGCTCCAGTCCTGCTCGACCGGCTTGATGAGCGGGTAGTGCGGGGTCTCGCCCTCTTCCGCAGCGCCCGCCATCATCGTCGCACCGACGACGAACCCGAGCGCGGCAATCCCCTTGAGAACAGTCTTCATGTCGTGTCAGTCCTTTCGAGCCGGCGCGCCGGTTCAGCCTTTGGTTTCCGGCGACGCATTGGCGCCGGCGGGCTGGACGGATGCCGCCCCCTTGTTCTTGGCAAGCACCGCCTCGGTGATCGAGTTCGGCAGGCGCTTCGGCGTCTCGATCAGGCCGAGCAGCGGCAGGATCACGAGGAAGAAGCCGAAATAGTAGAGCGTGGCGATCTGCGACATGATCACGTAGGCGCCTTCGGCCGGACGCGAGCCGAGCCAGCCGAGGAAGATCGAATTGACCACGAACAGCCAGAAGAACAGCTTGTACCAGGGACGATAGACGGCCGAGCGAACCTTCGACGTGTCGAGCCACGGCACGAAGAACAGGACCGCGATGGCGCCGAACATGGCGAGCACGCCGCCGAGCTTGGAATCGATCGGGCCGATGTTGAAGGTGATGGCGCGCAGGATCGCGTAGAAGGGCAGGAAGTACCATTCCGGCACGATGTGCGACGGCGTCTTCAGCGAATCCGCCATGATGTAGTTGTCCGCATGTCCCAGGTAGTTCGGGATGTAGAAGACGAAATAGGCGAACATGATGAAGAACAGCACCATGCCGAACGCGTCCTTGACGGTCGCATAGGGCGTGAAGGGCAGCGTGTCGGTCTTCTGCTTGACCTCGATGCCGGTCGGGTTGGTCTGGCCGGTGACATGCAGCGCCCAGACGTGGAGCACCACGACGCCGGCGATCATGAAGGGCAGCAGGTAGTGCAGCGAGAAGAAGCGGTTCAGCGTCGGGTTGTCGACCGCGAAGCCGCCGAGGAGAAGCTGCTGGATCCACTCGCCGACGAGCGGAATGGCGGTGAAGAAACCGGTGATGACCGTCGCGCCCCAGAAGGACATCTGACCCCAGGGCAGCACGTAGCCCATGAAGGCGGTCGCCATCATCAGAAGGTAGATGATCACGCCGAGAATCCACAGGAGCTCGCGCGGCGCCTTGTAGGAGCCGTAATACATGCCGCGGGCGATGTGGAGGTAGACGGCGATGAAGAACATCGACGCGCCGTTGGCGTGGAGATACCGGATCAGCCAGCCGGAATTGACGTCGCGCATGATCTTTTCGACCGAATCGAACGCCATGTCGACATGCGCCGAATAGTGCATGGCAAGCACGATGCCGGTGACGATCTGCACGACCAGCATGATCGAGAGGATGCCGCCGAACGTGTAGGCGTAGTTCAGGTTGCGCGGAACGGGATAGGAGACGAACGAGTCGTGCACCAGCCGCGGCAGCGGCAGGCGTGAATCGATCCAGCGTCCGATGCCGGTCGTCGGCGTGTAGGTAGAGTGTCCACCGCTCATTATTGTAAGCTCTCTCTTGACTTAGCCGATTCTGATGACCGTCTCGGAAATGAATTCGAACACCGGCACGGGCAGGTTCGTCGGCGCCGGGCCGGTACGGATACGGCCGGCGGTGTCGTAGTGCGAGCCGTGGCAGGGGCAGAACCAGCCGCCGAAATCGCCCGACTGGCCGAGCGGCACGCAGCCCAGATGGGTGCACGAGCCGACCATGACGATCCAGTTTTCCATGCCCTCGCCGGCCGAGCGCGCGAGGTCCGTCGCCGGCTCGGCATCGCCCAGATTCTCGTTGCGGGCCACCGGGTCCTTCAGTTCGGACAGGTCGACGGCCTGCGCCTCGGCGACTTCCTCTTCGGTGCGGTTGCGGATGAAGATCGGCTTGCCGCGCCACTTCGCCGTCACCGACATGCCCGGCTCGATCGCCGACACGTCGACGTCGACGGTCGCGAGAGCCAGCGTCGAGGCATCGGGGCGCATCTGGTCGATGAACGGCCAGACGGCACCGCCCACGGCAACGACGCCGGCCATGCCGGTTGCAATGTAGAGAAAGTCGCGGCGGGTCGGCTCGGTCGTATCGTTCACGCTCACGGGACTATGATCCTTATTGCCTCACTTTGACCGCAGGAAACCGTGATGAACACCGATCCCGACATGTTGCCCAACGGCAAGCGATGCCGGGAGCTTCCCCCAGTCATTTGGCGAAGGTTTCTATGCCCGCCTTGGGCGCTTGTCCAGCCGTTACAAGGGCGTGATGGCAGTTTGTCGCGGGGGCTGTTGATAGTCGAAAGAGCCCTTTTCGAGGTTCAGCTCGCACCCAGCCGCGCCAGCACCTCTCCGGGAATTCCGTAATCGCGGATGGCATCGTGGTGACGGCGCAGGCCGATCAGTTCGCGCTGGATGAAATAGGCGTGGACCGCCTCGGCGGCGGCTTTCACCAGCAGCACGCGCTCGGCATCGCGCGCGTCATGGGCGTTGAGCGCCGCCATAGCCTTCACGACCCGATCCCCTGCCCGCCCCAGCGAGGACGCCATCTCGCCGGCAAGTTCGTAGTCGAGCGTGTCGAGCCCGGTCTGGAGCCGCGCGCCGCCCTGGCCGGGAAGCCGGAGCGCCATCGCCCTACTCCGCCGCCAGGCTCTGGGCGAGGAAGCCGCCCGACTGGCGCTTCCACAATTGCGCGTAGAGCCCGTCGCGGGCGATCAGCGCGTCATGTGTGCCCTCCTCCACGATCCGGCCTTCGTCGATGACGATCAGCCGGTCGAGCGCGGCGATGGTCGAGAGCCGGTGCGCGACGGCGATGACGGTCTTGCCCTCCATCAGCCGGTAGAGATTTTCCTGGATCGCCGCCTCGACCTCCGAATCGAGCGCCGAGGTGGCCTCGTCGAGCAGCAGGATCGGCGCATCCTTCAGCATCATGCGCGCGATGGCGATGCGCTGGCGCTGGCCGCCGGACAGCTTGACGCCGCGCTCGCCGACATGCGCGTCGTAGCCGGCGCGGCCCTTGGGGTCCGACACGCCGGCGATGAAATCGTGCGCCGCCGCCCCGCGCGCCGCGCTGATCACATCCGCCTCGCTCGCATCGGGGCGCGCATAGGCGATGTTGTCGTGGATGGACCGGTGCATGAGCATCGGGTCCTGCGCGACGACGCCGAACTGGGCGCGCAGCGAGGCTTGCGTCAGCGAGCGGATGTCGCGCCCGTCGATCAGGATGCGCCCTTCCTCCACGTCGAAGAGGCGCAGGATCAGGTTGACGATCGTCGTCTTGCCGGCGCCCGAGGGGCCGACCAGCGCGACCTTCTCGCCGGGCCGGATGTGGAGGTTGAGACCGTCGATGATCCCGCCATCCTTGCCGTAGTGAAACGAGACGTTCTCGAAACGGATGTCGCCCTTGGCGCGCGGCGCGACGACCGCGTCGGGTGCATCCGTCAGCGTCGGCTCGACCGAGATCGTCCCGGTGGCGTCCTGCACGGTCGCGTAGTTGCGGATGAGGCCGTTGATGTTGAACATCATGTAGCCGGACATCTGGTTGAGCCGGTAGGCGAGGCCCATCGCGGCCGCGATGGCGCCGGTGGTGGCGGCGCCCGCCATCCAGCTTTGCAGCGCGATGAGGAAGATTGCCGCCATCATGAAGCCGTTGATGATGGCGACGGCGGCGCGCACGCGGGTGATGGAGCGCGTCAGTCTCTTCACCGCCATCAGGTAGCTGTGCATCCCGTCGCGCACGAACGAATGCTCGCGCCCGCCCGAATCGAACAGCTTGACGGCAAGGATGTTGGTGAACGCGTCGACGAGGCGTCCGTTGACGATGGAGCGCTCGTCCGCCGTGCGCCGGCCGGCCGCGCGCAGCGGCGGCAGGAGCTTCCAGCCGGCGATCGCATAGGCGACGATCCAGGCGCCGAGCACCGCCAGCATCCACGGATCGACCGAGAACATGATCGTCGCCGCGAGCGTCAGGAAGGTCACGAAGCCCCAGACGGTCTGCAGCGAGGAGATGATGAAATCGCCCGTCGCTTCCGATCCTTGCGTGATCTTGGTCGCGATGCGGCCGGCGAAATCGTTCTGGAAGAAGGTGTAGGGCTGCTCGATCACCCGCCGGAACGCCTGCCAGCGCACGCGCTGATAGAAGTTCGGCGCGATCGACTGCTCCTCCACCACGGTCTGGAAGATCATCGCGACCGCGCGCACGACGAGGATCAGGAGCAGATAGCCGAGGATCGCAAAGCCATATTCGGCGATCAGCGCCGTCGGCGTCGTCGTTTCCAGGACGTCGATGATCTTGCCGAGCGCCCAGTAGAGCACCGCATCCACCGCCCCCGTCAGCCCGCCGGCGATGAGCAGCAGCACGAACGACCCCGGCGCCTGCCGGGCGAAGAACGAGATGAACCCGAAAGCCGTCTTCGGCAGCACCGCGCGATCCGTGTCGGCGAACGGATCGATGACGTTCTCCACGCTCCGCCACGCCCGCTCGGACAGGCGGGGCTTGGCATCGTCCGTCTTCACCGGCGCGTCGCTCATTCGGCTGCGATGTCCTTCTCGCTTTCCGCTTCGTCGGGCAGAAGGAATCCGCCCGACTGCCGGTTCCACAGATGGGCATAAAGGCCGCCGCTTGCGATCAATTCCTCGTGCGTCCCATCCTCGACGACATGGCCCTTGTCCATGACGATCAGGCGGTCCATCGCCGCGATGGTGGAGAGGCGGTGGGCAATGGCGATCACGGTCTTGCCTTCCATCAGGCGGTAGAGGTTCTCCTGGATCGCCGCCTCGACTGCCGAATCCTGCGCCGAGGTCGGCTCGTCGAGGACGAGGATCGGCGCGTCCTTGAGGATGGCGCGGGCGATCGCGATGCGCTGGCGCTGGCCGCCGGAAAGCTTGACCCCGCGCTCGCCGACATGGGCGTCGAAGCCCTTGCGGCCTTCGGGATCGGAGAGCCCGGCGATGAAGTCCAGCGCCTCGGCCCGCCGCGCTGCCTCGACCATCATCTCTTCGGTCGCGTCGGGGCGGCCGTAGAAGATGTTGTCGCGCACGGAGCGGTGCAGCAGCGAGGTGTCCTGCGTGACGACGCCGATCTGCGCGCGCAGGCTTTCCTGGCGAACGTCGGCGATGTTCTGCCCGTCGATCGTCAGCCGCCCGCCCTCGGTGTCGTAGAAGCGCAGGAGCAGGTTGACGAGCGTCGACTTGCCCGCGCCCGAGCGCCCGACCACACCGACCTTCTCGCCCGGCCGGATGGTGAGGTCGAGCTTTTCGAGGACGCCCTTGTTCTTGCCGTAATGGAAGCGGACGTCGTCGAAGACGATCTCGCCGCGCGGCACGGCGAGCGGTGCGGCGCCCGGCCGGTCGTCGACCACGCGCGGCATCGAGATCGAGGCGATGCCGTCCTGCACCGTACCGACATTCTCGAACAGCGCCGAAAGCTCCCACATGATCCACTGCGACATGCCCCACAGCCGCAGCACGAGGCCGAGTGCGACCGCGATGGCGCCGACCGAGACCGCGTCGAGCTGCCAAAGATAGATGCCGAGCGCCGCGACGAGGAACAGGCAGAGCGAGTTGAGGATGTAGAGGAGCCCGTAGAGCCCCGTCACCAGCCGCATCTGGCGATAGACCGTATCGAGGAACGAGCGCATGCCCTCGCGCGCGAAGGAGGCCTCGCGCTGGGCGTGGCTGAACAGCTTGACGGTCTGGATGTTGGTGTAGCTGTCGACGACGCGTCCCGTCATCACCGAGCGCGCATCGGCCTGCTCCTCCGAGACGCGGCCGAGGCGCGGCACGAAGTAGATCATCAGGCAGACATAGGCGACCATCCAGCCGGCGAGCGGCACGGCGAGCCGCCAGTCGGCCGACCCGACGATGAAGATCATGCCGAGGAAGTAGACGACGACGTAGTTCAGGACGTCGAAGGTCTTGATGACCGTCTCGCGCACGGCGAGCGCCGTCTGCATCAGCTTGGTGGCAATGCGGCCGGCGAACTCGTCCTGGTAGAAGGTCATCGACTGCTTGAGCAGGTAGCGGTGCACCTGCCAGCGGATGCGCATCGGGTAGTTGCCGAACAGCGTCTGCTGCTGGAGCAGCGAGTGCAGCACCACCATCGCCGGCAGGCCGACGAGGACGAGCAGCGCCATGCCGGCAAGCTGCCAGCCATTATCGGCGAGGAAGGTGTCGCGGTCCTGCGCGGTCAGCCAGTCGACGATGTTGCCGAGGAAGGAGAACATCCAAACCTCGGTGATCGCGATCGCCGCGATCAGGATCGCCGCCGGGATCAGGTAGGGCCAGGCGTCCTTCGTGTAATGCATGCAGAAGGCGAACAGCGTCTTCGGCGGCTCCACCGGCTCTTCGGCCGGAAACGGATCGAGGCGGGATTCAAACCAGCGGAACATGGCAAGCTCTTTCAGTCATATCGGGATCGAGAACGGCGTCGCAGAGCGAAGCCCCATGTTCCGCGACCCTCATGTAGGGCGTCGCAGCCGGGCTTCCCACATCGGCGCCCTGCGCTCCTGCCATGACGATGGCAAGAAGGGCGACGAGCGCCGAAACGGTCAGGCCGCCGGCAAGGTCTCGAATATCGGGCATGCGCCGGAAGGGGCGCGGGGCGTATTGGGGAAACATCGTCGAAATCTCGCAAATCCGGTCGTCTTGCCGGCGGATTTCGAAAACGGATGCTTCAGTGTCTCAGGGAAGCGTCGATCCGAAAACCACAGGCGCGAAAGAAGCGCGGCGCGCGCGAATGCGGGATGAGAAGAAGAACATGTTCATCGCGTGCCTCCTGTGGTTCGGGTTGGACGAGGCTGCTTCATACCCGAAACGAGCCGATTTGACCACCCGCCACGATTGGCGCTAGGGCCAACTCTCGATTGCACCAGGGAACGACCATGCGCATCGCGCTCTACCAGCCCGACATCGCCGGCAACACCGGCACCATCCTGCGCCTCGCCGCCTGCCTCGGGCTCGAAGTCCACATCATCGAGCCGGCCGGCTTCGACCTGTCCGACCGAAACCTAAAGCGCGCCGGCATGGACTATCTCGAAATGGCCGCCCTGACCCGCCATGTCGACTGGGGTGCGTTCGAGACATGGCGCCAGGCGCAGGGGTCACGCCTCGTCCTCCTCACCACCAAATCCGAAACCGCCTACACCGACTTCGCCTACGCGCCGGACGACGTTCTCCTCTCCGGCCGCGAATCCGCCGGCGTTCCCGACACGATCCACGACGCCGCCGACCACCGCCTCACCATCCCGATGCGGCCCGGCGCGCGGAGCCTCAATCTGGCGATGAGCGTCGCCATGGTCGTCGGCGAAGCGGTTCGGCAGACGGCCTGGCAGGGGACGCGGGCCTAGCGGCAGCCTACGGCCACTTCACCTCGGGCGGCATCGACGACAGGATGGAATCCACATTGCCGCCGGTCTTCAAGCCGAAAATCGTGCCGCGGTCGTAGAGGAGGTTGAATTCGACGTAGCGGCCGCGGCGGATCAGTTGTTCCTCGCGGTCGGCGTCGGTCCAGTTGTCGTTGAAGTTCTTGCGGACGAGGTGGTTGTAGACGACGAGGAACGCGCGGCCGACATCCTGGGAGAAGCGCAGATCGGCGTTCCAGCCGCCCTTGTCTTCCGGGGTCTTCAGCCAGTCGTAGAAGATGCCGCCGACGCCGCGCGGCTCGTCGCGGTGGGGAAGGTGGAAATACTCGTCGCACCAGGCCTTCAGCCGGTCATGGTCGGCGACGGGTTTGTGCTTGTCGCAGACGAACTTCATCGCCTTGTGGAAGGCCGCCGTGTCGGGGTCGTCCTGCTTGCGACGTCGTTCGAGCACCGGCGTCAGGTCCGCGCCGCCGCCGAACCACTGGCGGGTCGTCACCACCATGCGCGTGTTCATGTGGACGGCCGGCACGTTGGGATTGTGCGGGTGGGCGATGAGCGAGATGCCGCTCGCCCAGAAGCGCGGGTCCTCGTCGGCGCCGGCGATCTGCTGGCGGAATTCGGGCGAGAACTCGCCATGCACGGTCGAGGTATGGACGCCGACCTTCTCGAAGACGCGGCCGCGCATCATCGACATGATGCCGCCGCCGCCGCGACCCTCGTCGCGCAGCCATTCGGAGCGCTCGAACCGGCCCGGCGCCCACGAGGCATGCGGTCCCGATAGATCGTCCTCGATCGCCTCGAAACCGGCGACGATCTTGTCGCGCAGTTCCTCGAACCAGGCCTTCGCGGTCGCCTTCTTCGCCTCGATGTCGTCGGGCAGGCCGGCCGGGATGTCGGGACGTTCCATGCAAGTCTCCGTAGGGGGAGGTCGCGCATACGGGCGGTGCCGTGCGCGTTCGATATTTCGACTCGTAATTTGACGTTCTGATCCCTAATCTGTTGAACGTTGGGGTCAAGGAGTTCTTTCGTGCGGGTGCCGGCCAGACCACCGCTGGAGGGCTTGAGGCGCAGCCTCAAGAAGCATCGTGCAGAAGGCAGCCCCCATCCGCGCGACGGCTTCGTGCGCGAGACGTTCCGCCTGCCCCGCCCCGACGCGCGCGTGAAGGCGCAGGAATGGTTCGACCGCTGGCCGAAACAGGCCTACTGGACCGAGATCGAAAGCTGGGCCGAGCGTCCCGACGACATCATCGAATTTACGATCCGCAGGCTGCCGACCGCAGATTGATCTACCAGTGATGCGCCAGCACGGCATCGCCGAACACTTCGGCGAGGCGGCGGCGCGTGGCGGGGGTGGTGCCTTCGGGCAGGGCGTCAAGCGGGAAGAACCCGGCCTCGGCGATCTCGTGGTCGGGCAGCTTCGGTGCCGTCTGGCGATATTCGGTGACGAGATAGAGCGCGACATGATCGCGCGGGCTCGCCTGCCGGTTCAAATGGATCGAGACGAGGCGCGGCTCCCCGGTGAATTCGATATTGCCTTCCTCGGCGAGTTCGCGTTCGAGCGAAAGCCGCATCGTTTCGCCCACTTCGACGCCGCCGCCGGGCAGTTGCCAGCCCGCGATATAGGTGTGGCGGATGAGGAAGACGGTGCCGGCCTCGGCGTCGTGGACGATGCCGCGCACGCCCAGCGTCATCGGCCGGCGCAAAAGAAACCAGCCGTGGAAGAGCTTGACGCGCAACCATTGCAGCCGGGTCGGCATTGACCGGGACACCTCGCTCACCGCGTCCCTCCCGGGGTGGTCACGCGGAATTTCATATCGTAAGGAAGGGTATGCTCAGGCTCGCTCATCTCTCGGACGTCCACCTCGGCCCCCTTCCCGACATGTCCTATCGTGAACTCGCTTCCAAGCGGATCACGGGCTACATCAACTGGCAGCGCAACCGGAAAGCCAATCTCCACGACCAGGTGATCGGAATGCTGCTCGACGACATGAAGGCGCGCGCGCCCGACCATATCGCGGTCACCGGCGATCTGGTCAACCTCGCGCTCGACGCCGAGGTCGAGGTCGCGCGCCAGTGGCTGGAGGAAGTCGGCCATGGCGACGACGTCTCGGTCGTGCCGGGCAACCACGACGCCTATGTGCCGGGCGCGCTCGACAAGGCGTGCCGGGCCTGGGGCAAGTGGATGTGGGGCGACGGCAAGGCGCAGCCCGCCCATCGCGGCGCGTTTCCCTATATGCGCGTGCGTGGCAACATGGCGATCATCGGCGTCTCTTCGGCGCGCGCGACGGCGCCGTTCATGGCGTCGGGCTATTTCGGCTCGACGCAGGCACGGCGGCTCGGGCGCATGCTCGACGAGGCGAAGACCAGGGGGCTTTGCCGGGTGATCCTGATCCACCACCCGCCGGTGCGCGGGGCCGCGCCCCAGCACAAAAGGCTCTACGGCATCGGGCGGTTCAAGAAGGTGATGATGCGCCACGGCGCCGAACTCGTCCTCCACGGCCACACGCATCTGCCGAGCCTCTACTGGCTCGACGGGCGCGACGGGCGCGTGCCGGTCCTGGGCGTCGCCGCGGCCGGGCAGGCGATCGGCGGCTCGAAGCCGGCGGCGCAGTACAACCTCATCGAGATCGACGGCGGGCCGCAGGATGGCTGGGGCGTGCGCGTCCAGCGGCGCGGGCTGATATTCGGCCATGAGGGCGTCAGGGAGATCGTCGCGCAGACATTGCTGCCTGCCGAAGAGAGCGCTCAGAAGCTGATCGCGAGCCGTTCCCACGCGAAATAGACAACGGAAGCGACGCCGACGAAGGCGCCTGCCAGGAACAGCGCCAGCGAGGTGAAGACGTCGAAGGCCGCCTTTGCCGGCGGCCGGTCGAGCACGCCGAGGACCGGCGCCGGGGCTTCGCGGTCGCCGGCAAGCACCGCCTCGCGCTCGACCATGCGCTCGGCGACATAGAGCGTGACGGCATTGGCCGCTCGTCTGATGTCGGGCGTTTCGGCGAGCACGATGCGGCCGTTGCGGGTGTCCTTCAGGAAACGGTAGGTGCGCTTGTCGCGGCCCATGGTGACGTGGCTCACCGCGTCGATCCAAAGGCGCGGCTGCAGCCCGGCGGTGACGTTGAGATCGAAGCGCTCGTCGTCGGACGGGATGTCGGCGAATACCTGTTCGAGGTCCTGCGCCAGGATTTCGAGCCGCGTCTGCTGCGCCTCGCGCAGATCGACGACGACGTCGGTGCGGTCGGCATTGTTGGTCTTGACCTCGCGGATCGCGGCGGCGAGGCGGCGCAGTTCGCCCTTGGCGGACGTTTCTTCCAAAGCTTCGCTCATGCCGGCGCTCCGGGGGACTCAAAGGGTACGGTTAACGCTTAGTTACACCCCGATTCCGGCGAAAACGCGCCAAAAGTCAAGGGCTTCCGGCAACCAGCGAGGCGCGGATGGCGGCGAGGACGGCGGACTTCGCTTCGACGGTCAGCATGTGACCGGCACCGTCGATGGCGGTGAGGAGAATGTTCTCGGGCAGGTTCTGCGTCTGCGAAAAGGGCAGCACCGGATCGGCCGTTCCCCAGACGAGGTTGACCGGCATGGCGAGTTTCGCCAGCGCCTCGCGCGGGATCTCGCCCTGCACGCCGTCCTTCTGGATGATGCCGTGGAAGGTGTCGAGGTTGTCGCGCTGGCCGCGCTGGCCACGAACGGCAGCAAGTCCAAGGACGTATTTCGGCGGCGTCGAGAAGCCGGGCGCCGACATCTCGTCCATGATCCGCCCCAGCGCCCCGGCATCGGGCGCGTTGGCGTAGCGCCTCAACAATTCGCCGTTGATCTGCGGCCCGAAACCGCCCGGCGCCAGAAGCGTTAGCGAGGCGACGCGCTCGGGCGAGCGCATGGCGATCAGCGTGGCGACCGCGCCGCCCATCGAATGGCCGACGAGGTGGACGCGCTCGATCCCGCGTGCTGTCAAATCGGCGGCGACGGCCTTGGCCGCAACCGTCGCCGGGCCCGCACCGGGAAAATCGAGCGAGCGCCCATGGCCCGGCAGGTCATAGGCGATCACGCGCGCCTGTCGTGCAAGCGCCGGCTGGATGTCGGTCCAGGTCGAATGCGATCCGCCGAAACCGTGGAGAAGGACGATGGTCTCGCCGCCTTTTCCCTCGACCCGCGCCCCGAGTTTTTCACTCATTTGGCACCGAGAATGCGGTTGGCCGCCGACACGACCGCTTCGAGCGAGGCCGCGACGATGTTGGTGTTGATGCCCGCGCCGAAGAGCTTTCCGCCCGGGTGCTCGACCTCCATGTAGCAGATCGCCGCCGCGTTCGAGCCGCGCTGCATGGAATGCTCCGAATAGTCGAGGACGGTCAAATCGATGCCGATATGCTTCGACAGCGCGTCGACGAAACCATCGACCGGACCGGTGCCGGTGCCGGTGATCTGCACTTCCCGCCCACTGTCGATGATCGTCGCCTCGACCACGCGCCGGCCCTTGGCGGCCGTGTCCGGGAAGGTCTGGTGGTCGACGAACTTCATCCGGCCCTCGGGCTGGTCGACATAGAGTTCGAGAAAACGTTCGTGGATCGCCTTGGGGCGCAGTTCCTTGCCCTCGCGGTCGGTGATTTCCTGGATGTCCTCGCGGAACTCGACCTGCAAATTGCGCGGCAGGTTGAGGCCATAGTCGGCCTGCAGGATATAGGCGATGCCGCCCTTGCCGGACTGCGAGTTGATCCGGATGATCGCCTCGTAGGAGCGGCCGACATCGGCCGGGTCGATCGGCAGATAGGGCACTTCCCACAAGGGCTTGTTGGCCTTCTTGATCGCCTTCATGCCCTTGTTGATCGCGTCCTGATGCGAGCCGGAGAAGGCGGTGTAGACGAGTTCGCCGACATAAGGATGGCGCTCGGGGATCTTCAACTGGTTGGAATATTCGTAGACGTCCTTCATCCGCTCGATCTGCGAACAGTCCAGCATCGGGTCGACGCCCTGCGTGTACATGTTGAGCGCCAGCGTGACGAGGTCGACATTGCCGGTGCGCTCGCCATTGCCGAACAGGGTGCCCTCGACGCGGTCGGCGCCTGCCATCAGGCCGAGCTCGGTCGCCGCGATGCCGGTGCCGCGGTCATTGTGCGGATGCAAGGACAGGATGATCGAATCGCGCCGGTCGAGCTGACGGCTCATCCACTCGATCTGGTCGGCGTGGATGTTCGGCGTCGACATCTCGACGGTCGCCGGCAGATTGAGGATCAGCTTGTTGTCCGGCGTCGGGTTCACGATCTCGGTGACCGCGTTGCAGATCTCCAGCGCCACTTCCAGTTCCGTGCCGGTGAAGCTTTCCGGCGAATACTGGAAGCGATATCCGCCGCCCGTCTTCGCCGCCATGTCGACCACCATCTTGGCTGCATCGGTGGCGATCGCCTTGATGCCTGCGACGTCCTTCTCGAACACGACGCGGCGCTGCAACTCGCTGGTGGAATTGTAGAAATGGACGATCGGGTGCCGCGCGCCCTGCAGCGATTCGAAGGTGCGCGAAATCAGTTCGGGCCGGCACTGCACCAGCACCTGCAGCGACACGTCGTCGGGCACGCCCGCTTCCTCGATGGCGAAGCGCGTGAAGTCGAAATCGGTCTGCGAGGCGGACGGAAAGCCGATCTCGATCTCCTTGAAGCCCATGTCCAGCAGCAACTGGAACATCCGCGCCTTGCGGTCGTGGCCCATCGGGTCGATCAGCGCCTGGTTGCCGTCGCGCAAATCGACGGAGCACCAGATCGGCGCCGTCTCGATGCGTTTCGAAGGCCAGGTTCGGTCCTTCAGATCCACGAACGGATAGGGCTGGTACTTGTGGGCGGCGTCGGGCATGCCTTTGGCGCCCGTGGCAACGATCTTCGATTGCTCGTTCATCTTCGTCTCCTCGCCCGGCCGCGATCTCAGGTCGGCGGCGGGCACTTCTAGCTCTGGGAATGGTGTCGGGACAAGGAGCTTTGCCGGGTCTCGGCGGCACTTCGACCGCCGGGCGCTCCTTCAGCCAACCCGACGATCGCCGCTAAGAAGGAGAAGAAGCGAGGCAAGGCGCGCGCGATCGCCGGCAGCAATGGCCGGGACGGTCGAGAAAGGGGCGCGCGACGAAGTCATGGCCGAAGAGATAGCCGAGCGATGATTGCGTGACAAGCCGCATCGGTTTCAAAAAATTGCGCCAATGGTTGTCGGGACGCGGCCCGTTCAACCGTCATTGGAAAAGGAGTAGTGTCTCCGCGGCCGGATAGATGGAGGATCTGATGGCAGACAAGGTTCTGATACTGGTCGGCACCAAGAAGGGTGCCTTCATCCTGGAAAGCGACGGGGCGCGGCGCGACTGGAAGCTGTCCGGCCCGTTCTGCCAGACCTGGCCGATCAACCATTTCGTCGCCCGTCCCGAGACGGGTACGCTCTATGCCGGCGGTGGCGACGCATGGTTCGGCCCGGCGGTCTGGAAATCGACCGATCTCGGCAAGACATGGACGCATTCCTCGAACGGCCTCGCCTATCCGGAAGGCCAGGAGCCGATCTCCTCGGTCTGGAGCGTGGCGGCGCACAATGGCAGCGTCTATGCCGGCGTGCAGCCGGCCGGCCTCTTCCGCTCGGACGACGACGGCGAGACGTGGACGCATGTCGAGGGCCTGCAGAAGCACCCGACGCGGCCGCACTGGAACCCCGGCGGGGCCGGGCTGATCCTGCATTCGCTGGTCATCGACCCTGCGGACGACGACAAGATCTGGGTCGGCATCTCGGCCGCCGGCGTGTTCCACACCGCCGATGGCGGCGAGACCTGGGAACCGCGCAACCGCGGCACGCGCGCCGACTTCCTGCCGGAGGGCGAGAACTATCCCGAATTCGGCCAGTGCGTGCACAATGTCGTCATGGCGGCGGGCGCGAACGGGCGGCTCTACCAGCAGAACCATTGCGGCATGTACCGCACCGACGATGGCGGCGTGAAATGGGAGAGCATCGAACAGGGCCTGCCCTCGAGCTTCGGCTTCCCCGCCGCCGCCCACCCGACCGACCGCGACACCCTCTTCCTTCTGCCGCTCAACGGCGACACCAAGGGCCGCTACATGCCCGACGCCAAGGCCGCCGTCTGGCGCACGCGCGATGCGGGCCGCACCTGGCAGGACCTGCGCCAAGGCCTGCCGCAGGAAAACGCCTATTTCGGCGTCCTGCGCCAGGCGATGGCAACCGACCGGATGGAGAAGGCCGGAATCTATTTCGGCACCAGCGGCGGCGCCCTCTTCGCCTCCAGCGACGAAGGCGAGACATGGCGCGAGATCGAGGCCCACATGCCGGCGATCCTGTCGGTCGAGACGCTGACCGTTCATGACTGAGCAGCCGGACATCATCGTCCGCCTGCCGGCGATCCTCGTCGACCTGTTTCCGGGGGCGCAGCGCCGCGTGGAAATGCAGGCGGAGAGCGTCGCCGAGATGGTCGACGGGCTGGAAAGGCTCTGGCCGGGAATGCGCGACCGGCTGTGCGATTCACGGCCGGCCATTCGACGGCACATCAACGTTTTCGTCGACGGCGAACGCGTGAAACTCAATCATCGGCTGTCGGCGGGAGACGAGGTGTTCGTACTGACGGCGATCAGCGGGGGGTAGGCGACGAACCGGCGCCACCTCTGCCATTACGACCCGCAAAGTCGACGCTTGTCTCGCGCAGGCGCCGAATACGTGCGGGACTCCCCATGCGGCCAGTCCGGCGTCATCGGCAGATCGGCGATCTCATCCAGCGACATCGCGCGGATGGCCGGATGATCGAGCGGATCGTGCGAACGAACCCCACTCTGAACGCCTTTCCAGAAAAACTTCAACATCGGATGTCTCCTCAGCGGTGCATGGGCCTAATATTTGCCCGATAACGTCCGATTTCACTGGAGTTTGCCTGGCGATCGCTTTAGAAATTCTCCATGGCTGAACTCAACCGCGTCCACATGAACGGCCTTCGCGCGACCGAGGCTGTCGGCCGCCTCGGCACGCTGCAGGCGGCGGCCGACGAACTCGGCGTGACCATCGGTGCGGTCAGCCAGCATGTTGCCCGCCTCGAGGCGGCGCTCGGACGTGCCGTCTTTGCGCGCACGTCGCGCGGGCTGGTCGCAACCGAGTTCGGCCGCGCCTTTCTCACGCGCCTGACCACCGGCTTTTCGGAACTCGAAGGCGCGCTGAAGAGCGCGCGTCTCGACCGCGCGAACGTGCTGACCGTTTCCGTTGCGCCCGTTCTCGCCTCGAAATGGCTGGTGCCGCGCCTTGCGAAGTTTTCCGAATTGCACCCCGGCATCACCGTGCGTCTCGACGCGTCGGTCGCGCTAGTTGATCTCGATGCCAGCGACGTCGACGTTGCGATCCGCGTCGGCGACGGCCACTGGCCGGGCGTGACCAAGAAGTTTCTCCTGCCGCAGGAGATCTTTCCGGTCTGCGCGCCGTCCCTCGCCAAAGGTTTGCACGATCCGCGCGACCTGACGAAAGCGCCCATCATCCGCGATGCGAACTCGACGTTGCATTGGTCGACATGGCTCGCCCCCTTCGGCATCGAGGAAGACCAGCTCGCCGACGGCCACAGCTTCACCGATGCCGCACTCTGCCTCGACGCCGCGATCGCCGGCCAGGGCGTAATGCTCGCCTGGCAGACGCTGGCGCAATACGCGATCGGCGCGGGCCAGCTCGTCGCGCCCTTCCCGCAGCGCGCCGAGACCGGGCTCGGCTACTGGGCGGTCACTTCGGCGATGCAGGCGCCGTCGCGCATGGCGCGCGATTTCATCACGTGGCTGGAAACGGAACTGTCAGAAACGCGCCGCCTCTTTCCTTAGACCTCGAATGACAAGTTGCTCCCAAGCAACAGAGATCAAACACGAAATTGCGAGCGCATTTTCCTTAAATCACGCATTAACCTTCTGCGTTAATCTCGCGTGCATGAAGACAGCGCGCATCCTCGCATTAGCCTTGACTGTTGCAACCGCTTGGCCGGCATTCGCCAGCGATGTGGTGCCGTTTCCCGCCCTGCCCGCGCCGCAAATCCCGGCGACGATGGAGAGCGTGACGCGCGAGACCAACTTCACCCACCGCATCCACAAGCCGGCGGAGCCGAACGGGCGGACGATCATCCTGATGCACGGCTCGGGCGGCGACGAGACGACTTTGGTGCCGCTGGCATCGAAGATCGACCCGGACGCGACGCTGATCGGCATTCGCGGCCGCGTCGTGCAGGAGGGCGTGAAGCGCTGGTACAAGCGCATCACCCCGACGAGCTTCGACCAGACCGACATTCGCAGCGAAGCGGCGGCCTTCGCCGAATTCTTCGCCCGGCTGGTCAGGAGCGAGGGCATCGACCTCGAGCGCACGACCTTCCTCGGCTATTCCAACGGCGCCAACCTGATCGCGGCGCTGTCGGTTCTGCATCCCGACGTGGTGAAGACGGCCGTCCTCCTGCGCCCCATGCCGGTTCTCGAAACCGCCCCCCACGCCGACCTCGCCAAGGCGAAGTTCCTGACGATTTCCGGCCGCGACGACACCCTCTACGCGCCCTTTGCGCCGAAGCTGGAGGCGATGTTCAAGTCCTGCGGCGCCGACGTGGTCGCCAAGACCATCATCGCCGGCCACGACATCAGCGACGAGGACGCGAAGATCGCGTCGGAATGGCTGGCAGGATTGAAGATGGCGTCGGCGCAGTAGCGCGGCGTCCGCAGGCAGCGCTGAGCACCCCCACTCCGTCGCGCTTCGCGCGCCACCTCTCTCCCTGTCCGGGGGAGAGGAAAACGCGCTGCCGCAGCGGCGGCGCTTTTCCAGCTTGGATTTCCTCTCCCCCGGGCAGGGGGAGAGGTGGCCCGAAGGGCCGGAGTGGGGGTGCTTCGCTACCTCAATGCCGGGCAGCAATCCGCCCCCCTCAAGCCTGGATCACCACCACCTTCGCCCCCACCGGCACGCGCTCGTAGAGATCGATCACGTCGTGGTTGAGCATCCGCACGCAGCCCGACGACATCGCCAGGCCGATCGACTGCGGCTGGTTGGTGCCGTGGATGCGGAACATGGTGTCGCGGCCGCCGCGGTGGAGGTAGAGCGCGCGGGCGCCGAGCGGGTTGGTCGGGCCGCCGGGCACGCCGCCGGCGAACTGGCGGTTGCGCGGGTCGCGGCTGATCATGTTGGCAGTCGGCGTCCAGTTCGGCCATTCGGCCTTGCGGCCGACCGTGGCGTTGCCGCGCAGCGCGAGGCCTTCCTTGCCGACGCCGATGCCGTAGCGCATCGCCCGGCCGTCGCCCATCACGTAGTAGAGCCGGCGCTCGGGCGTGTTGACGACGACGGTGCCCTTCGGCTGCTTGGTCTCGTAGGCGACCTCCTGGCGGCGCAGTTCCGGCTTGATCTTGTCGAGCGGAACGGCGCGCAGCGGGAAGCTCTCGTCCGGCAACGCGGCGTAGTTGAGCATGGCGGTGCGGTATTCGGTGCCGGCCGTGCAGGCGACGAGAACGAGCGGTAGGCCGGCCAGAAAGCCGCGGCGCGAAATGGACATGGACATTGCCTTTGACGAAATAACCCCTGACGATTTTCGTAAACGCGTATGGTTAACGATACCTTCCCGGACGGAAATTTGAAGGAACTTCCGCAACGGGATCAAGTTGAAGATGCATCGACGCCACACCGGGCGTCGGCTATGATTGCCCATTGCCGAAGAAGGGAGAAGACCGATGAAGGAATTTCATTGCGGCTCGCTCGTTCCGGGTTGCGAATGGCACACCCGACATGACCAGGAAGCCGAGGTGATGCGCCGCGCGGTCGAGCACATGCGCCAGGCGCATGGCGAGGACACGATCCGCGAGACGATGGTCGAGGCCATCCGCTCCCGCATCACCAACGCGCAGAAGGCCGCCTAGCCTTCGAGTTGCAAGAGACCGCGGGCGCGCTCGACGAGCGCCTCGCGGCCAAGCGTGAAGCCTGACGACACCCACGCATCCTTGAGCGTTGAGAGCGCCTTGCCGAGACGCTCGTCCTGCGGCGCGCCGAGCGCCACGAGGTCGCGGCCCTGGATCGGAAACTTCGGCTCGTCCCACGCCTCTGCGTATTTCAGCAATTGCGAATATTGCCCGGCGGCGACGAGATCGAGGTCGTTCTGGACGGCGCGCATGCGGGCGGCCGCGAGTGCCAGCTTCAACTTATCCACGCCCGGCTGCTGGCCGGCCGAAAACAGGCGCTTTGCGAGCGAAATCTCGCTGGTATCAGCCGAAACTTCGCCGAAACCGGCCCATTCCTGCAGCCTTTTGGCCTCGTTCTTCGACAGTTTCAGCCGCTCGGAAAGACTATCCACGCGCTCGGCGGTCGGCGGGATGATCGACATGAGTCGCAGCATCGGATCGACCGGCCAGCCGAGATCACGTTCGGCTGCTACCAGGCCGGGGACGGCATCGATGCCCCATTTCTCGCTCTCGGGCAGCACCGCCGTCAGGACGCCGGACTGGCGCATCCAGAGCAGCGCCCGGGACGGGTCGGGAGCCGAGAGGAGTTTCTTCAGCTCCGCCCAGATGCGTTCGGCGGAAAGCTGCGACAGGCCGGATTTGAGCCGTGCCGACGCCTTGATCCCCTCCGCATCCGGCCGGCCGGAGCCGTACCAGGCGAAGAAGCGGTAGAAGCGCAGGATGCGCAGATAGTCTTCGCGGATGCGGTCCTTGGCATTGCCGATGAAGCGAAGGTTGCGCTTCTCGAGGTCCGCGACGCCGCCCACGAGGTCGATGACTTTGCCGTCGGCGGTGGCGTAGAGCGCGTTGATGGTGAAGTCGCGCCGTTCGGCATCGACCTGCCAGTCGCGGCCGAAGGCGACGGTGGCGTGGCGGCCGTGGTTTTCGACATCGGCCCGCAAGGTCGTGACTTCAAAGGGTTTTCCGTGCGCGACCACGGTGATCGTGCCATGCGCCTTGCCGGTCGGGACCGGCTTGAAGCCGGCCTCGGCAGCGCGCTTTTCCGTTTCGTCGGGAAGGCAGGTCGTGGCGATGTCGATGTCGGTGACGTCTTCGCCGAGAAGCGCATTGCGCACCGCCCCGCCGGCGATCCGGGCTTCCTCGCCATCGGCGGAAAGGACGGCCAGGAGCTTCTGCAGCGTCTTGTCCTTAAGCCACGGCGCATCGGAGATGGAAACGCTCACGCGTAGAGCCTTTCATAGAGCGTGCGGATGATGCCGGCGGTGACGCCCCAGATATGCCGCTCGCCGAAGGGCATCGTGTAGAAGAAGCGCTCGCGCTCCTGCCAGATGCGGCTGTCGCGGGTGTGGTTCGCGGGGTCCATCAGGAAGGCGAGCGGCACCTCGAAGGCGTCGTCGACCTCGTCCTCGTTGAGCGTCAGCATGAAGCCCGGCCCGGCGATGCCGAGAACCGGCGAGATGCGGAAACCGGAGCCGGAGACGTAGTCGGGCATCCGGCCGACGATCTCGATCGTCTCGGCACCGATGCCGATCTCTTCCTCGGTTTCGCGGATGGCGGCGAACTCGGGCGTCGGGTCGGTCGCGTCGATCCGCCCGCCGGGAAAGGCGATCTGGCCGGAATGGCTGCGCAGCTTTTCGGTGCGCTTGGTGAGGATGATCGTCGCGCCGTCCGGATGGTCGACGGCGGCGATCATGACGGCCGCGTCGCGCAGCCGCTCGTGGACGATCAGATGGCGCATGTCCGGATTGAGGCTGTGATCGCCATAATCGGTGCCCTCGTGAGGCGCCTTTTCGCGCGCGGCGCGGCGACGGAAATCGGCGGCCGAGAAGAGCGGTGCGTCCAGTGCTTCAGCCCGCAAGACGGTTCAGCTCCGCAATCGGCATGACCGGGAAGATCTCGCCCTTCGAGCGCAGGCAGAACATGGCGCGGCCGCCGACCTCGATCTCCTCGCCGATCTCGGCGAGCTGGTACATGACCGGCCGCGCGACGAGCGCTTCGAGCCGGCCGCGAACATGGAGATAGGGCTTCAGGCCGCCCGTCTCGTCCTCGTCGACGAATCGCAACGGATGCTCGGGACCAGCCTCGACGACGTCGCCGACATTGGTGCGGAAGGTCAGGACCTGCCCCTCCCCCTTTCCCGAAACGTCCATCTCGACGGCGAGAAAATGCGCGTCCTCGACGCGGATGCCGACCTTTTCGACCGGGGTGACGAGATAGGTGTTGCCGTCCTCGTCCTTGCGCAGGACGGAGGAGAAAAGCTGGACGAGCGGCATGCGCCCGATCGGCGTTCCCATGTAGAACCAAGTGCCGTCCGCCTTGATCTCCATGTCGAGATCGCCGCAGAAATCGGGGTTCCACTTGTCGACGGGAGCCGCGCCCTTGCCGGCGCGCGCGGCGCGGGAAACGAGCGCTTCGAGGCCGGCGCTGTCGGTCGCTGCGGCAAGGCCAGCCGTTTTCTGTGCATCGGTCATCGTCACGAAATAGTCACTGTTGTTTCGCTTGTCAGCACAGGCGTACCATTTAAGTTGATCGCGCCGGTTGCGCCAAGGCGTGAATTGCCCCAAGCCCAAGGACGACGACATGAGCCTGACCATCAAGGAACCAGCGATGAGCGAGACCGAGATGGTGGCCGAAGCCGAGCGCGCGCTGGCCGAAATCGGCAAGGTGCGGCAGGCGGTCGGCAAGGTGATCTTCGGCCAGGAAGCGGTGGTCGAGCGCACGCTGGTGGCGATCCTGGCCGGCGGCCACGGGTTGCTCGTCGGCGTGCCCGGCCTTGCCAAGACCAAGCTGGTCGAGACGCTCGGCATCGTGCTCGGCCTCGACGGCCGCCGTATCCAGTTCACCCCCGACCTTATGCCCTCCGACATTCTCGGCTCCGAGGTGATGGAGCAGGACGAGACGGGCCGACGCTCCTTCCGCTTCATCAAGGGGCCGATCTTCGCGCAGCTCTTGATGGCCGACGAGATCAACCGCGCCTCGCCGCGCACGCAGTCGGCGCTGCTGCAGTCGATGCAGGAATATCACGTGACGGTGGCCGGCGAGCGCCACGACCTGCCCTCCCCGTTCCACGTGCTCGCGACACAGAACCCGCTGGAGCAGGAAGGCACCTACCCGCTGCCCGAAGCGCAGCTCGACCGCTTCCTGATGCAGATCGACATCGACTATCCCGAACTTGCCGCCGAGCGGCGCATCCTGATCGAGACGACGGGCGTCAACGACCAGAAGGCCGATAACGTGCTCGACGCGGCGCGGCTGAAGACCGTGCAGTCGCTGATCCGGCGCATGCCGGTGCCCGAAAGCGTGGTCGACGCGATCCTGAAGCTGGTGCGCTCGGCGCGGCCCGGCTCGGGCGATGCGGAAACGGACCGGCACGTTTCGTGGGGCCCTGGCCCGCGCGCCAGCCAGGCGCTGACGCTGTGCGCCCGCGCCCGCGCGCTCTATGACGGCAGGCTCGCGCCCTCGATCGACGACGTGCGCGACCTTGCCGAGCCGGTGCTTCAGCACCGCATGGCGCTGACTTTCGCCGCAAGGGCGGAAGGCATGACGGTTCGCGACGTGATCGCGCGGCTCGCAAAGGCGGTCTGATGGCTTCGCTCGGTGCGGTCAGCCCTGCCGTCGCCCCGCGCGACGCGCTGGCCCGCGCCCGCGTTCGCGCGGCGCTGGTGCCCGACCTGCTGATCGAGGCGCGGCGGGTGGTCAATACGGTGATCGCCGGCTGGCACGGACGGCGCAAGCGCGGCATCGGCGAGAATTTCTGGCAGTTCCGGCCTTACGTCGACGGCGAGGCGATCGCCCGGATCGACTGGCGGCGCTCGGCGCGCGACGACCACACCTATGTGCGCGACCGCGAATGGGAGGCGGCGCATACGGTGTGGCTGTGGGCCGACCCCTCGGCCTCCATGCTCTACCAGTCGAAGACGGCGAACGTCTCGAAGGAATCGCGCGCGCTGGTTCTGGCACTGGCGCTGGCCGAACTTTTGTCGCGCTCGGGCGAGCGGATCGCCTGGCCCGGCCTGACCGATCCGTTTTCGGCGCGCAACGGCGCCGAGCGGCTGGCGGCGCAGATGATGCACGCGGCGCATCTGCCGACGCGGCCGGACCTTTCGACCATGAAGCGCTTTTCCGACGTGGTGCTGATCTCCGACTTCCTCGACCCGGTCGAGGAGACGCGCGAATGGCTGGATGTGCTGGCGACGCGCGGCGTGCGCGCGCACCTGATCGAGATTTCCGACCCGGCGGAAGAGGAGTTTCCCTATTCGGGCCGCACCGAATTCCAGGATCCGGAGACGGGCACGAAGCTGACGGCCGGACGCGCTGAGACGCTGCGCGAGGACTACCGCAACCTCTACGCCGCGCGGCGTGAGGAACTGTCGGCCTGGGCGCGCAAGCTCGGCTGGAGCTATACGGTGAACCACACCGACAAGCTGGCCTCCGACGCGCTGGTGCGCGTCCATCTGGCGATGAGCCAGGGGGGCCGCTGATGGGGTTCCTGCCGCTCTCATTCGGGCTGCCGGCTGTGCTGGCCGGGCTCATCGCCCTGCCGGTGATCTGGTGGCTGTTGCGCCTGACGCCGCCGAAGCCGCAGACGGAAGCCTTTCCGCCGCTGAAGATCCTCGCCCGCGTGTTGCGCAAGGAGGAGACGCCGCACCAGAGCCCCTGGTGGCTGACGCTCTTGCGGCTCGCGATGGCGGCGCTGATCATCTTCGCGCTGGCCGAGCCGGTGTTCAATCCGCGCGAGCGCATCTCGACCGGCGGCAATGCGGTGGCGATCGTCATCGACAATGGCTGGGCGTCCGCGCCGGACTGGGCGATGCGGGTCGCGACCGCCGAGCGGCTGATCGCCGATGCGGAGGCGGAAAACGCCCCCGTCCTGCTCGCCTTCACCGTCGATGCGCCCAATGCCGAGATTGGCCCCTTCGACGCCGAGACGGCGCGCGAGCGGCTGAACGCGGCCGAGGCGCGCCCCGTCCCGGTGGACCGCGCGGCGACCTATGAGCGGGTCGCAGCGACGCTGGGCGACGTGCCGAACGCCTCCGTCGCGGTGCTGTCGGACGGGTTGGCGAGTGAGGCCGACGAAGCGGCTTTCGACAGGCTTCTCGCCAATGCGAGCGGGCTGATCTGGGCCACGCCGCAGGGCGTCACCGAAATCGGCCTGACGGGGACCGCGAACGAGCCTGACGCCTTCGTCGTCGAGGCCGTGCGGCCGACGAGCGATGCCGGCCCGCGCCAGGCGCTCATCGCCGCGCTCGACGATCGCGGCCGGCGGATCGCGGAGGCGGAACTGTCCTTCGGGGCGGGCGAAGCGGCCGCGACCGCGGCCTTCACCGTCCCGTTCGAGCTGCGCAACGATTTCGATTCCATCGCCGTCGACGGCGAGGCGCAGGCGGGCGCGGTGCGTGTGCTGGACGAGAATTCGCGTCGCCGCCGCGTCGGGCTGATCGCGCAGGGCGACGGCGACGAGGCGCAGCCGCTTCTCTCGCCGCTCTACTATATCAGCCGGGCGCTGGCGCCCTTTGCCGACCTCGTCCAGCCGACGAGCGCCGATCTCGGCTCGGCCATTCCCGAACTGCTCGAGCAGCGCCCGGCGATGATCGTGATGGCCGATGTCGGCACGCTGCCGGACGAGGCGCATGCGGCGCTGACCGAATGGGTCGAAGGCGGCGGCACGCTGGTGCGCTTCGCCGGCCCGCGCCTTGCCGCCGCCGAGCCGGACGAGGACCTGCTGCCGGTGCGGCTGCGGATCGGTGAGCGCGCTTTGGGCGGCACCTTGTCCTGGACCGAGCCGCAGGCGATCGCCGAATATCCGGAGGGCTCGCCCTTCGCCGACCTGACGCCGCCGGCCGACGTGACCGTGTCGCGGCAGGTTCTGGCCGAGCCGACCGCCGACATCGTCGAGCGGAGCTGGGTGAACCTTGCCGACGGCACGCCGCTCGTGACCGGCGCGCGGCGAGTCGACGGCACGCTGGCGCTCTTCCACATCACGCCGCAGGCGACATGGTCGAACCTGCCGATCTCCGGCTCCTTCGTCGAATTGCTGCGCCGGCTGGTGCAATTGTCGCGCAATCAGGGGCCGGCAAATGCGCAGGCCGGCAATGGCGAGACGACGCTGCCGCCCTACCGCCTGATCGCCGCCGATGGCAGCCTCGTGCCGCCGACGCCGGATGCGCGCCCGCTGGCGGTGGCCGCGGATGCGCCGGTGACGCTGGAAAACCCGCCCGGCCTCTACGGCAGCGAGGAAGGCGTCGTGGCGCACAATCTTCTGCCGCAAGACGCGGTACTGGAGCCGATCGCGCGACCTGAAACGCCGCTCGCCGTGCGCGACGTCGCCTATGGCTTCGACGAGCAGGTGGATCTGCGCGGGCCGCTCTTTGCGATCGCACTAGCGCTGATGATCCTCGACACGCTGGCCGTCCTGTGGCTCGGCGGCAAGCTGCGCCGGCCGCGCGCGTCGCGAGCGGTGCCCGCCGCGCTGGCGCTCGCGCTGATGGGCGCGGTTGCGATGCCGGATGCGCAGGCGCAGGAGGGCGACATTCGCCCCGGCGACGAGGAGGCCATCGCCGCGATCAGCCAGACGCGCATCGCCTATGTTCTGACGGGGGACTCGTCGATCGACGCGATCAGCCGCGCGGGGCTCGAAGGGCTCGGCCGGTTCCTGACCGACAAGACGGCGCTGGAGCCGGGCGAGCCGGTGGGCGTCGACATCGCCGAGGACGAGCTTGCGTTCTATCCGCTGATCTACTGGCCGATCGACGAGGGCGGCGAGATGCCGTCGGAAGCCGCGCTGGCGCGGATCGACGCCTATATGCAGGAGGGCGGCACGGTGCTGTTCGACACGCGCGACCAGTTCGGCGCGGGGTTCGATGCCGGCTCCGCGAGCCCGTCGACCATGCGCCTGCGCGACATCCTCGCCAACATGAACGTGCCGCCGCTGGAGCCGGTGCCGGACGACCATGTGCTGACCAAGGCCTTCTACATCCTCCCCGAATTCCCCGGCCGCTTCAACGGCAGCCCGCTCTGGGTCGAGGCGTCGCAGACGCTGGAGGAAGCGGCGGATCGCCCGGTGCGCGTCGGCGACGGCGTGACGCCGATCATGATCACCGCCAACGACCTCGCCGGCGCCTGGGCGACCGCTGCCAACGGCGCGCCGATGCTGCCGACCGTGCCCGCCGACCCGATGCAGCGCGTCTATGCGTACCGGGCGGGGGTGAACATCATGATGTACATGCTGACGGGGAATTATAAGTCGGACCAGGTGCATGTGCCGTCGATTTTGGAGAGGCTGGGGCAGTGAGCGTGGCATTCGTTCGATCGCGCTCTGTCGCGCCCCCCTCTGCCCTGCCGGGCATCTCCCCCGCGAGGGGGGAGATCACGCGCTTCACGGTATGCGATTGGCTGATCTCCCCCCCTGCGGGGGAGATGTCCGGCAGGACAGAGGGGGGCAACGTAGGGCGCTTCCATCGAGGTAGTCACCCATGAACTGGTCCCTCGCCTTCGAACCCCTCCTCGCTTGGCATTGGCTTGCCGCGCTTCTCGTGCCCGTCGCAGCGCTCGTCGCCTGGGGACTGTTCGCGCGCCAGCGGGGCGCGTGGGTGCGGCTGGCGGCTATGGCGGCGCTGGCGCTGGCGCTGATCAACCCGGTGCTGCTGGACGAAGAGCGCGAGCCGTTGAAGAGCGTCGTCGCGCTCGTCGTCGACCGCAGCCAGAGCCAGGAGATCGGCGACCGGCGGGCGACGACCGACCGGGCGCTGGAGGAGATGCAGGCGCGGCTGGCGCGGTTCGATCAGTATGAATTGCGCGTGGTCGAGACCGGCCAGGCGGACGCGGCCGACGACCGCACCGAGACGCGCCTCTTCGGCGCGCTGGACAGCGCGCTGCGCGACGTCGCGCCCTCGCGGGTCGGCGGGGCGATCATGATCACCGACGGACAGGTGCACGACGTGCCGGAGGTGCCGGGATTTTCGGGTCCGCTCCATGCGCTGGTGACCGGCGAGGAGGACGAGTTCGACCGGCGCATCCGGTTCGAGCGCGCGCCGCGCTTCGGTATCGTCGACCGGCCGGTGACCATGAGCTACCGGGTGCTGTCGACAAACAGTGCGACCGGGCCGGTCGAGGTGACCGTGCGCGTCAATGGCGAGCATGTGGTGCGCCAGACGGCGGTGATCGGCGAGGAGACCGAGGTCGACATCGTCATCCCCAATGCCGGGCGCAACATCGTCGAGCTCGAATTCCCGGTGGCCGAGGGCGAGTTGACGGCGACCAACAACCAGACCATCGCGATCCTCGACGGCATCCGCGAGAATTTGCGCGTGCTGCTCGTTTCCGGCGAACCCCATGCCGGCGAGCGGACCTGGCGCAACCTTTTGAAATCAGATGCGGCGGTGGACCTCGTCCACTTCACCATCCTGCGCCCGCCCGAAAAGCAGGACGGCACGCCGATCAACGAACTCTCGCTCATCGCCTTCCCGACGCGCGAGCTCTTCGTCGACCGGATCAACGATTTCGACCTGATCATCTTCGACCGCTACCAGCACCGCGACGTGCTGCCGATCCTCTATTACGACTACATCGCCGAATATGTGGAGAATGGCGGCGCGCTTTTGATCGCGGCGGGGCCGGAATACGCGGGCAACCAGTCGATCTCGCGCACGCCGCTGATGGCTGCGCTGCCGGCGATGCCGACCGGCGAGGTGGTGGAACAGGCATTCTTCCCGCGCCTGACGGAGACCGGCGAGCGCCATCCGGTGACGCGCGGGCTCGAAGGCTCGGGCCAGGAGCCGCCGCAATGGAGCCGCTGGTTCCGCCAGATCGGCATCGAGCGGCCTGAGGGCGAGGTGGTGATGCAGGGCGCGGACGACATGCCGCTGCTGCTCCTCGACCGGCAGGGCGAAGGCCGCGTCGGCATGCTCCTCTCCGACCATGGCTGGCTGTGGGCGCGCGGCTTCGAGGGCGGCGGCCCGCACGTCTCACTCTATCGGCGCATGGCGCATTGGCTGATGAAGGAGCCGGAGCTCGAAGAGGAACGGCTGACGGCGAATGCGCGCGGCATGACGCTCGAGATCGAACGGCAGACGATGGAGGACGAGGCCGGCGAGGCGAGCGTGACGACGCCTTCGGGCGAGACGCTGACCGTGCCGCTGGCAGCCGGCGCGCCGGGCACGTTCGACGGGACGGTCGAGACCGACGAGATCGGGCTCTACCGGATCGCCAATGGCGACCTGGAAACGCTCGCCCATGTCGGGCCGGTCAATGCGCCGGAGTTCACCGACACGGTGTCGACGACGGAAAGGCTGCAGCCGGTGGCCGATGCAAGCGGCGGTACGGTCCGGCGCATCGAGGCCGGGATGACCGGGGCGCTCGATTTGCCGAACATCGTCCCGATCCGCCCCGGCGCGGATGCTAACGGGCGCGGCTGGGTGGGCCTCCAGACGACGAACGACAGCGTTCTGCGCTCGGTCTCCCGCGTGCCGCTCTTCGCCGGCTTCTTCGGGCTGGCGCTGCTGCTCTTCGCCTTCGGCGCGACCTGGTATCGCGAGGGGCGCTGAATTTTTCAGATGTCCGCTGTCGGGACGGGCGGTGCCCGGCCGTCCTATGCGCAGACATCAATCAGGGAGCTTTTCCATGCGCATGATCTTCGTCAACCTTCCGATCAAGGACCTCGCCGCCAGCCGCGCCTTCTTCTCCGCGCTCGGCTACTCGTTCAACGAGGAGTTCTCCGACGACACGGCCGCGTGCATGGTGATCGCCGACAACATCTTCGTCATGCTGCTCACCCATGAGAAGTTCAAGGGCTTCATCAATGGCGAGATGGCCGACGGTCACAAGGTGACGGAGGTGCTGACGGCGCTCTCGGCCGACAGCCGGCAGGAGGTGGACGACATTCTCGCCAAGGCGCTGAAGGCCGGCGCCAAGCCGTGGAAGCCGGTGATGGACATGGGCTTCATGTATGGCTGCTCGTTCCAGGATCTGGACGGGCATGTGTGGGAATATGTGTTCATGGAGCAGGCGGCTTAGGGCTGCCTGATCCGGACAACTAGCGGTAGACCCCCACTCCGTCGCGCTTCGCGCGCCACCTCTCCCCCTCAAAAGGGGAGAGGAAATGGCTGCCGTGACGGCGGCGCATTTCCAGGCTGGTGTCCTCTCCTTACGCGGGATGGAAGAGAGGGTGCGGCAGACCCCCACTCCGGTCCTTCGGACCACCTCTCCCCCTCAAAAGGGGAGAGGAAATTGCTGCCGCGATGTCGGCGCTTTTCCAGCCTGGGTTCCTCTCCCCTTTTGAGGGGGAGAGGTGGCGCGCGAAGCGCGACGGAGTGGCGGTCTGCGGCGGGGAGGAAGGTTTTCTACACCCGCACCGTATCCGCATGGCTGATCGCCCCATGTAGCGAAGCCGCAGCGCCCGGCACCAGTTCCAGCACCAGAAGCCGCGCCGGGTCGACCGGCCAGGGCATGGTCATCGTCCCCGGCTTGACCTGGGCATAGCCGAGCGGGCCGTAATAGGACGCGTCGCCGACGAGGACGATGGCGCGGGCGCCCCTGGACTTCGCCGCGTCGGCGGCCATAGCCATCAGCTTGCGGCCGATGCCGAGATTCTTCCAAGAGGGGCGTACGGCGAGCGGGCCGAGGAGCATGGCGCGGCCTTCGCCGACCGCGATCGGCGTCAGGCGCACCGAGGCGATGACGTGGCCGCCGACCGTGGCGACGAAGGAGAGATCGCGCGCATGCGGGCCGCCTTCGCGGATCTTATGCGCAGCGCGGGTGAAGCGGCCGGGGCCGAACGCTTCGGCGTTGATCTCTTCGATTTCAGCGTCGTGGGAAGGCAGTTCCGGCGCGTAAGCGACGTCGGCAAGGGTCATGGCGGGAATTCCGGATCGGCTTAGGGAAAGGCAGGGCGTAATGGCGTCAGCCATCGTCCGCGCTCAGGCGCGGGTGCTCTTTCGTCGTCGCTCGATGCGGATGGTCGGCATGGAAATCCCCCGGAGATTCGCTGCTAGCACGAGAATGGGGGGACGTCTATCGCGATTTGACCGCACGCGGGAGCGTCATCCCGGCCGAAGCCCGAGCGCAGCGAGGCGAGAGCCGGGAACCATTCCGTGCGGTTGAAGGTCACGGGATGGGTCCCGGACAGCCGCCCGCCGCTTCGCGTCGATGCGGCTTCCGGGATGACGCCAAGGCCGGGTGATTGACGATCTGTTCATCCGTCAGTGTTTGGCACCACCCGCCCCCTGCCCTAACTCTTAACCAACAAGAGGAGCACGGCATGGGACTTCTGGTTGACGGGAAGTGGCAGGACAAGTGGTACGACACGTCCAAGACGGGCGGGCGGTTCGAGCGGTCGCAGTCGCAGTGGCGGGACTGGGTGACCGTCGACGGCGCGCCGGCCGAAGGGCGCACGCGCGGGTTCAAGGCGGAGCCGGGGCGCTACCATCTTTATGTTTCGCTCGCCTGCCCCTGGGCGCACCGGACGCTGGTCTTCCGCAAATTGAAGAAGCTGGAAGACGTGATCTCGGTCTCGGTGGTGCATCATTTTATGGGCGCCGACGGGTGGACGTTCAAGCATGACGAGGCGGCGACGGGCGACGATCTCTACGGGTTCGACTACCTGCACCAAATCTACACCAAGGCCGACCCGGCCTATTCGGGCCGGGTGACCGTGCCGGTGCTGTGGGACAAGCAGGACCAGACGATCGTCTCCAACGAGAGCGCGGAGATCATCCGCATGCTCAATTCCGCCTTCGACGAATGGGGCGACGGGGGGCTCGATCTTTATCCCGAGGAACTGCGCGGCGAGATCGACGCCGTGAACGAGCGCGTCTACGACGCGATCAACAACGGCGTCTACAAGGCCGGGTTCGCGACCAGGCAGGAGGCCTATGAGGAGGCGTTCGACGCGCTTTTCGCGGCGCTGGACGAGGTGGAGGCGCGGCTGTCACGCCAGCTTTATCTGGCCGGCAATTTGCTGACCGAGGCCGACTGGCGGCTGTTCACGACGCTGGTGCGCTTCGATGCGGTCTACTATTCGCACTTCAAGTGCAACGAGCGCCGGATCGAGGACTACGCCAACCTTTCCAACTATTTGCGCGAGCTCTATCAGGTGCCGGGCGTGGCGGAGACGGTGAACATGCACCACATCAAGAGCCATTATTACGGCAGCCACGAGACCATCAACCCGACGCGGATCGTGCCCAAGGGGCCGGCGCTCGACTTCGCCCGGCCGCATGACCGGGCGAAGATGAAGAAGGCCGCCTAGAGGTCAGATCTCGACCGTGCCGTCCTGACGCTGCGGCGCTTCCAACTGGCGCCGGATCGATTCCGGCATCTCGCGCTGCGGGAACATCAGGGGCTCGTTCTGCAGGACGACGACCGGCGTGTCGATGGCGACGCGGGCGTAGAGGTCGATGATGTCCTGGTTGAACAAACGGATGCAACCCGAGGAAACGGCAAGGCCGATCGACCACGGCTCGGAGGTGCCGTGGATGCGGTAGAGCGTGTCGCGGCCGCCTTCGAAGAGGTAGAGCGCGCGCGGCCCGAGCGGGTTTTCGAGGCCGGGCGGCATGCCGCCGGCCCACTGGGCGTTGCGGCCGGGCTCGCGGGCGATCATGTCCTGCGTCGGCGTCCAGGTCGGCCACTGCGCCTTGCGGGCGACGCGCGCCTCGCCCTCGAATTCGAGGCCGGCGCGGCCGACGCCGATGCCGTAGCGCATCGCCATGCCGCCTTCCTGCACGAGGTAGAGGAAGCGGTTCTGCGTGTCGACGACGATGGTGCCGGCCCGCTCGGAGCGGTGATAACGCACCTGCTGGCGAAAGAAGCGCTCGTCGACATTCGAGATGTCGATGGCCGGGAGCGGGAAGCGCTCGCCCGGCTGCGGGCCGTACATGGCGAGGAAATAGGGATCAGGGCCGGGCTTGACCGTTTCGAGCACGGCGGTAGAGGACATGCAGCCCGAAAGGACCAGGGGAGCGACCGCGCCCAGGGAAGCGGCCTGGAAAAGGAAGCGACGTCGAGACACACACATCAATCAAATACCCATGACAGGATTACGAAACGCGGCGGGAACCTGCCCTGCGGCAGTGAAGATTTCCCTCTTCAATGCTGGCGAACTGTGGCCGCGGATGGGACGAAATGCGGCGAAAACGAGTCCGCCGGGGCAGTGTGTTGTTTGTGTCACAGTTTGAAATAGGGCGAAATGTGACGTGATGGCGGCTATGGTTTGACGCGCGCCGAAGGTCAGGCGAAGGGCACCGCCGTCGTGCCGGGCGGAAGCTTCGCCTCGTGGTCGGGCTCGACATGGATGACGACCCGGACGGACGGGATCTCCTCATCCAGCGCCGCCTCGATACGATCGCAGATGACGTGGCTGTCGCCGACCGACATGTCGGCGCGCACGACCATGTGGAACTCGATGAAGGTGGCGCGGCCGGCGATGCGCGTCTTGAGATCGTGGATTTCGAGCGCGCCTTGCGAATTGGCGGAGATCAGGTCGCGGATGCGCAAATGCTCCTCGAGGTCGACGGCGCGGTCCATCAGCCCGTCGAGCGAGGCGGTGATGACCTTCCAGCCCTGCCACAGGATGTTGAGCGCGACGACGAGCGCGAGCAACGGATCGAGCATCCACCAGCCGGTGGCGACGGCGGCGAGAAGGCCGATGAGGACGCCCGCCGAAGTGACGACGTCGGTCATCACGTGATGGCCGTCGGCCTCGAGGGCCGGCGACTTGTGCTGGCGCCCGTTGCGGATGAGGAGGTAGGCCCAAAAGGCATTGACGGCGGCGGCCGACGCGTTGACGGCAAGGCCGAGCGCCGGCGCTTCGAGCGGCACCGGGTTCTGCCAGGCACGCCAGACCTCGGCGAGGATCAGCAGCGCGGCGACGACGATCAGCACGCCTTCGAGGACGGCCGAGAAATATTCGGCCTTGTGGTGGCCGTATTGATGGTCACGGTCGGCCGGCTTGTGGCTGACGGATATGGCCCAGAACGCGGCGAAGGCGGCGATGACGTTGACGATGGATTCGAGCGCGTCGGAATAGAGCGCGACAGACCCGGTGAGCCACCAGGCGACGAATTTCAGGCCCATCACCGCGAAGGCGACGACGATCGACCAGGCCGCGAGGCGGCGGATTTTTTGCTTGGTGGTCATGGGTGGGCGGGCGTGGTCGGGAAGATTTGCGCTCCGTCACGCCCCCCTCTGCCCTGCCTGGCATCTCCCCCGCGAGGGGGGAGATCATTCACGTCTCCGTCGCGGCCACTCCGGAAGCATGACGAAGAAGATGCAGGCTGATCTCCCCCCTTGCGGGGGAGATGTCCGGCAGGACAGAGGGGGGCGCGAAGGATTGCGAGCGTCACAATATCGTCCCTAAGCCGCCTTCGTCTTCACCTTGCGCGGCAGGTGCGCGACGACGTTTTCGATCATGCGCATGCCGGCGTTCTGGCCCAGCGTCATGATCGATTCGGGGTGGAACTGCACGGCGGCAATCGGCTCGGACTTGTGTTCCAGCGCCATGATGACGCCGTCCTCGGTTTCGGCGGTGACGAGGAATTCGGCCGGCAGGCGGACGGGGTCGGCAAAGATCGAGTGGTAGCGGCCGACCGTCACCTCCTTCGGCAGGCCGGAGAAGACGATGCCGGGCTTGGTCACGCGGATGCGCGAGGGCTTGCCGTGCATCGGCTCGTGCAACTGGCGCAGTTCGCCGCCATAGGCCTCGGCCAGCGCCTGCAGGCCGAGGCAGACGCCGAAGATCGGCAGGTCGCGGGCGCGGGCTTTGGCGATGGTCGCCTTGCAGTCGAAATCCGACGGCATGCCGGGGCCGGGCGAGAGGACGACGAGGTCGGGCTCGACGCGGTCGAAGACTTCCTCGGGCACCGGCGAGCGGACGGTGGCGACGGACGCGCCGGTCTGGCGGAAATAGTTCGCCAGCGTGTGGACGAAGCTGTCCTCGTGGTCGACGAGCAGGATCGAGACCCCCTCGCCCACCTTGGCGCTTTCGCGGCTGGCGGCGGCGGAGTTGCCGAGGGAGGCCTCGCGGATCGCCGCCAGCATGGCGGAGGCCTTGAGCTCGGTCTCGGCCTCTTCCTCGGCCGGGTCGGAATCGTTGAGCAATGTCGCGCCGGCACGGACCTGGGCGATGCCGTCCTTGATGCGGATGGTGCGCAAGGTGAGGCCGGTGTTCATGTCGCCGTTGAAATGGACCATGCCGATCGCGCCGCCATACCAGGCGCGCGGGCTCTTCTCGTTGGCTTCGAGAAAGCGCATGGCCCACAGCTTCGGCGCGCCGGTGACGGTGACGGCCCAGGCGTGGGAGAGGAACGCGTCAAACGCGTCCATCCCCTCGCGCAGACGGCCCTCGATGTGATCGACCGTGTGGATGAGGCGCGAATACATCTCGATCTGGCGGCGGCCGATGACGCGCACGGAGCCCGGCTCGCACACGCGGCTCTTGTCGTTGCGGTCGACGTCGGAGCACATGGTGAGCTCGGACTCGTCCTTCTTGGAATTGAGCAATTTCAGGATCTGCTCGGAATCCGCGATCGCGTCCTCGCCGCGCTTGATCGTGCCCGAGATGGGGCAGGTCTCGACGCGGCGGCCGGAGACGCGCACGAACATCTCCGGTGAAGCGCCGATCAGATATTCGTTCTCGCCGAGATTGATGAAGAAGGAATAGGGCGACGGGTTGATCGCCTTGAGCTTGCGGCTGATCTCGGAGGGCTTGGAGACGCAGCGCTCCATGAACATCTGGCCGGGAACGACCTCGAACAAATCGCCGCGCCGGAAGCTGTCCTTGGCGCGGGTGACGAGGCCGGCATATTCGCCGGGCTCGTGGTCGGAGCGCGGCGGGACGGTTTCGGACGGCCTGAAGGGCTGTTCGGCGCCGCCGCGCGGCAGGTTCTCGGTGGAAAAGCCCGCGCCGGAAAAATCGTAGCGGTCGTGCCAGGCCTTCGCCTGGTGGTGGTCGACGACGAGGATTTCGTCGGGGAGGTAGAGGACGACGTCGCGCTGGCTCGACGGCCGGTCGAGCTTCAGCGCGACGGGGTCGAACTGGAAGGCGAGATCGTAGCCGAACGCGCCGTAGAGGCCGAGATTGGCATCCTCCGGCGACTTGAACAGCGAGACGATGACGCGCAGGACGGAAAAGACGGTGGGAACGCGCGAGCGCTCCTCCTCGGCGAAGACGCGGCTGGGCTCGGCGAAGGTGAGCGTGACGAGCGCAGGCGCGCGGACGAACCGGGTGACCTCGTCCAGCGCCTGGACGACAGGAGCGATGCCGTCGAGCAGCTTTTCGCCGCGCGCATTCAGCGCCTCGATACGCATGTCGCGGCCGCGCGCCGAGACAACCAGCGGCGGATCGACGATCGCCGTGTCCCAGCGCGTATAGCGGCCCGGATATTCGTAATTGGAGGAAAAGACGCAGCCGCGGCGCGAGTTCAGCGCGTCGACATAGGTCTCGATGGCGCCGACATAGGGCGTCTCGTGGCGCTGCCGGGTGACGGTGACGCCGCCCTCGGTGCGGTAGCGCTCCGCGCCGTTTTCCAGAAGCTCGGTGCTCATGATGTCCTTCCCCTCATCTGTCAGGTTCCGGATCGGCAGGTCCCAAAAAGACGAAGGCCGCCCGGAGAGTTCCGTTGCGGCCAAACCTTCAAAACGCGCACGCGAGTGCTCGTGGCCGCTTTCAGCGGGCCCACCACCACTTGTTCGTGTGCGAATGCGCGTTCATGGGCAAACTCATACAAACGATCCGCCGCCGCGGCAAGCGCGATTGTGCGGGCTTGATCTTCCAGTCACTGGAAGGATTAGCGTGGCGCTCCTATCTAGAGCAAGATGAACTCGTGTTGACCCATTCTGCCGGGTGCATTCGCGCCAAATCCGTCGGCCTTCGGACTTGACCGTATCTCGATACGGCCTGCGCCGAAGCCCTCGGCCTTGTCACGAATTCCCTCCGGCAGAATGGTTCAACCCAAGCTCATCTTGCTCTAGGGTCGATCAGGAGTTGACCGCCATGAACATCGGAACCGCCGCCCGCCGCTCGGCCCTGCCGGCCAAGACGATCCGCTACTACGAGGAGATCGGCTTGCTTCGCCCGGCGCGGGCCGACAACGGCTATCGCGACTATTCGGACGCCGACATCCACCGGCTGAAATTCCTCCAACGCTCGCGCGGGCTCGGCTTTTCGGTCGAGGAGTGCCGGCAGTTGCTATCGCTCTACGGCGACACGCACCGGGCAAGCGCCGACGTGAAGGCGCTGGCGGCGACCAAGCTCGACCAGATCGAGCACAAGATCGCCGAGCTACAGAGCCTGAAGAAGACGCTGACGCATCTGGTCAGGACCTGTCACGGCGATGCACGGCCCGACTGCCCGATCCTCGACGAGCTTTCCGGCGCCTCGGCCTGACCGCCCTTGCGCTTGCGGTAGAAGCGCAGGGCCGAGACGGTGAGCCAGGCGGCGCTCGCCCACGCCGCGCCCATCGCCCAGCCGGCGGCGACGTCGCTCGGCCAGTGGACGCCGAGATAGACGCGCGTGACGCCGATCATGAAGGTGAGGAGGATCGCCAGCGCCAGCACGTAGACACGCACGCGGCCCGAATCGACGAAGCGCAGGATGAGCGAGCCGAGCGTCAGGTAGACGATCGCCGAAACCATCGCGTGGCCCGACGGAAAGCTCGGCGTGTGCGTGTTGACGAGATGCTCGACGAGGTCCGGCCGCGGGCGCGCGTAAAGCTCCTTGAGGAGATGGCCGACCAGCGTTCCGGTGCCGATCGACAGGAAAGTGTAGAGCGCGGGGCCGTATTTGCGCGAGGCGACGAGGAAGCCGATGACGGCCGCAACGAGGATGAAGACGACCGTATAGCCGCCGAGCGCGGTGATCTCCGCCGCCGTCTCCTGCAGCCATTCAGGCCCGATGGGCGTTCCGCCCGGCGTGTGGAACCACAGGAAGATGCGCTCGTCGATGGCATTGAGCTCGCCGTCGTCGAGCTCGTCCGCGATCGACAGGAAGAGCGAGATGCCCGCCGCCGCGATGGCGAAGATCGCCAGCGGCAGGAAGGCGGTCCTGTGGTCGCGCATGCCCTGCACGAGTGCGGTGATGGATCGGTTCATGACGCCCCTGGAGATGATTTGTGCCGATAAGGATGGGGCGGGCAAAAGGTTGCAGCAAGTGCGACATGGGGATGCGGACAAGGTGCGACGATCGGCACCATGATGCCGCGACCAAAGTCAGTGTTTCGTCTGGTCCCCGGCTGCTAGGGTCTCCGGCAGAGGGGTCAGGACATGCCGAGGGGTCGGGGAAAGCCGTGGGGCAAGGGGGTCGCGCTGGTCGCGGCCTATATGCTCGTGCTGCAGGCGCTGTTCGGCGCTTTCGCCTTCGGCGCGGCGGCCGGCGTGCCGCTCTTCGACGATTTCGGCAATCCGCTCTGCATCACCAGCCACGAGCCCGGCCATGCCGGCGGCGAAGGGCGCGATCATTCTGGCATGCCCGACTGCTGCGCGCCGGGATGCAGCATGTTCGCGCCGGTCACCGATGGCGACCGCGAGCCGAACGCGCTTTCCAACCCGCTGAGGGTCGCCTACGCGATTCCCGTCGCGGTGCCGGCAATCGCGGCGGCGGATGACATCGCCTGCCGGCCGGGCAGTCCGCGCGCGCCGCCGCTCGCGGCCTGACTCTCCTGATCGCATCCATCTGACGGACCTCGCTGCCTCAGCGGTACGGCCGTCTTCCATGCCCCGCATCGCGCCGCACAACCGGCCGCACGGGCGCATCACATTTAATCCGAAAGAGAAAACCGATGTTCAAGCACATCATCACCGCCTCCGGCCTCCTCGCGCTCGGCACCGCTTCCGCCCTCGCCCACGTCTCGCTCGAAGGCGAGGAAGCGGCGATCGGCTCGACCTACAAGGCCGTCTTCCGCGTGCCGCATGGCTGCGAGGGCGAGCCGACCAATGTCGTGCGCGTGCGCATTCCCGAGGGCTTGATCGCGGTGAAGCCGATGCCCAAGCCCGGCTGGGCACTGGAAAAGGTGCGCGGCGCCTATGCCGCGACCTACGAGTATCACGGCTCGCAGGTGAGCGAAGGCGTGACGGAGATCGTCTGGAGCGGCGGCAGCCTTGCCGACGACGAATATGACGAGTTCGTCCTGCGCGGCTACATCACCCCTGCCCTGAAGGCCGGCGAGACGCTGTATTTCCCGGTCGTGCAGGAATGCCCGGGCGGCCTTGCGGAGCGCTGGATCGAGGTGCCGGCCGAGGGCCAATCCGCCGACGACCTCGAAATGCCGGCGCCGGGCGTCGCCATCATCGAGGCGACCGGCGGTCACTGACCAACGGCAGAGGCGGCGGCACGGAGCGGGCGAGCGCATGCGAAGCGTGAAAGACGGAATGGCAAGCTGGATCGCGGCGCTTGCGATGCTGCTGGCGCTCGCCGGAGAAGCGGCGGCGCATGCCTCGCTGACGGCGGCAGAACCGCGCGACGGCGCGGTGGTCGCGGTCGCGCCGGGCGCCTTTCGGCTGGACTTCAGCGAGCCCGTCTCGCCGCTCGTCCTGCGGATCGTGCGGCCGGACGGCGCGGCGGTCGACCTCGGCGACTTCGCCGTACGGGATCGCTCGGTGGAGATCGAGGCGCCGGTGGAACTCGGCGACGGCACGCATGTCCTGGCATGGCGGGTGGTTTCGTCGGATGGGCACCCGGTCGGCGGGTCGGTGGTGTTTTCGATCGGCGCGCCGAGCGCCGCGCCGCCGCCGATCGCCGATCCGGTCGACCGGAAGGTGCGGACGGCCGTGTGGCTCGCGAAGATCGGGCTTTATCTCGGCCTCTTCCTCGGCGCGGGCGGCGCGTTTGCGCTCGCCTGGTTCGTGCCGGTGTCGCGCGCGGGATCGCGGGTCGTGCTGGCGCTCGTTGGGATCGGCATCGCGGCGGCGGTCGTCTCGCCGGGCTTGCAGGGGCTCGACGCGCTGGGCGCACCAGTCGGCCGGTTCGCCGATCCGGCCGTCTGGCGCGCGGGACTGGCGACGAGCTTCGGCCTGACGGTCAAGCTGGTGCTCGCAGCGCTCGTCGCGGCCGCCCTCGCCGCCTTGTCGAGGAATGCGGCCCTGTCGCGCGCGTTCGCGACCGTCGGCCTCGCGGCCGGCGCCTATGCGCTGACCGTTTCAGGCCATGCGAGCGCCGCCGACCCGCAATGGTTGACGCGTCCGGCCGTCGCACTGCATGCGGCGGCGAGCGCCGTCTGGGTCGGTGCGCTGGTGCCGCTCGGCCTGGCGCTGCGCGCGGGCGCTCCCGATGCGGCGAGCGGGCTGATGCGGTTTTCGACGTTCATCCCGGTCGCCGTCGCCGGCCTGATCGCAGCGGGCATCGTGCTGGCCGTCATCCAGGTGGAGACGCCGGCGGCGCTGGTCGGGACGGCCTATGGGTGCCTGCTACTCGCCAAGCTCGGCTGCCTCGCGGTGCTGTTCGCGATCGCCGCCGTCAACCGCGGGCGGCTGACGCGGCCGGCGCTGGCGGGCGATGCGCGGGCGCTCGCCCGGTCGATTGGGGCGGAGACGGTGGTCGTCCTCGTGATACTCGCCATTGCCGCGGGCTGGCGCTTCACCCCGCCGCCGCGCGCGCTCGCCATCGCCGCGGCGCAGCCGGCTTCGGTGCATATCCATACGCTCGAGGCGATGGCCGATCTTTCGGTGACGCCGGGGCGGACGGGACCCGTATCGGTATCGGCGATGATCATGACCGGCGATTTCGGCCCGCTCGACGCGAAGGAGGTCGCGTTCGTCTTCGCCAATCCCGACGCGGGCATCGAGCCGTTCCGGCGCGAGGCGGCAAAGCCCGGCGACGGGACGTGGCGGGCCGACGACGTCGTCCTGCCGCTCGCGGGCCACTGGACCGTGCGGCTCGACATCCTCGTCACCGATTTCGACATCGTGCGGCTGACGACCGAAATCGAGATCAGGCCGTGAAGAAGGGCGCCGGAGCGCCCTTCTTCACACAGCGGACGTCACCGCCTCGCACGATCACTCGGCAGCGGACGCCCTGCGCGGTTCGGACGCGCGCCCCAGCCGTGCCTCGATCCAGCCGGCGATGTCGGCGAACACGGTCTCCTTGCCCAGATCGTTGAGCAGATCGTGGTAGTGGCCGTCGTAGAGCTTGAGGGTTCTGTCGACGGAGCCGGCGTGCTCGTAGAAATATTCGCTGCCCTGGCAGACGGTCGCCTTGTCGGCCGTTCCATGCAGGATCAGGACAGGCAATTCGATGTCCCCGAAGGATTCCTTCAGCCGTTCGTCGGCGCGCACCAGCGCGGCGACGGTGGCGGCAGGCTGCGACTCGCCCTTGGTCAGCGGGTCCGCCTCCAGGGCGGCCAGTGCGACCGGATCGCGGGTGAAATCCTTCATGTGCAGCGTCAGCACCCCGAGGCGCGGTGCGACATGGCTGAGTCCCTTGATGGCCGACAGGACGAAGCCCGGCGCGGGTACCTGGAAGGCGAAGCTTTCGCAGATCAGCCCCTGGATTTCGGCTTGGTGGTCGAGCGCGTAGATGCAGGACACCACGCCGCCCGCGCTGTGACCAAGCACGTAGACGGGCAGGCCGGGGTGACGTTGCTTGGCGATGTCGATCGTGCCGGCGAGGTCAGCCACGTAGTCGGCGATGTCCTCGACGAAGAACCGTTCGCCCTGCGACTTGCCGCGCCCGCGAAGATCAAGTGCAAAGACGGCGAAGCCCCGTAACGCGAACTGCTCTGCGGTCCAGGCCTGTTGCCCGCCGTGAGAATTCACGCCGTGGCAGATGACAATGACGGCTCGGGGGGCGGTTTCGGGCATCCAGGAACGAAGATGTATTCTGACGCCGCGGCTGCTGAAATCTTCCTCACGCATCTTTCCAGCTCCTCTATTCATTTCCGCGATTGTCGGCTTGCTCGCACGATGGCGGGCAACCGCGCGGCTATAGTGGCCGCGTCAGGCGGTTTCTGATATGATGGGCAGTGTCAAAGTATGGGCCGAAAGCGACAATCATGACCGATCGCGGCGCACAGACGGAGATCGGCATCGTCGTCTATCCCGGCGCCCAACTGGCAGCGGTTCACGGACTGACCGACCTTTTCGGCCTTGCAAGCCGGTTCGCCGCGGAAATCGATCGGAGCGACGCCGCCGCGCTTCGCGTCACCCATTGGAGCGTCGGCGACGGGGACGTCTCGTGCGTCTTTTGCAGCGAACCCTCGGCTGAACCCGGGCCGGACATCCTGATCCTGCCGCCGACCCTGGGCGACCTGCCCGATCCCAATAGCTGCGCCGAGATCGCGCGCTGGCTGGTGCGCCAGCACGCGCAGGGCGTGCCGCTGGTGACGATATGCTCCGGAGTCTTCCTGGCCGCCGGCACGGGCCTGCTCGACGGGCGGATCGTCTCGACGCATCGCAGTTGCGCGCAAGCGCTGGCGGAAAGCTTTCCGAAGATCGCCGTCGATGTCGAGAAACGGATGATCGAGCATTCCGACATCCTCACCGCCGGAGGCTTCATGGCATGGGTCGACGTCGCGTTCGTGCTGATGGAGAGGTTCCTCGGCGACGCCGTCCGGGCGCAGACGGAACGCTTCGTGCTGGCCGGCCACTCCGCCGACGTGGCGAGGCATTTCACGGCCTTCTCGCCCGGTCAGGCGCATGGTGACGCCGCCGTGCGCAAGGCGCAGGAATTTGTCCATCTCAGGGATGGACAGGGCATCTCCCTGGGCTCGCTGGCAGCCGTTGCGCGGCTGGAGCGGCGCACGTTCCTGCGACGGTTCCGCAATGCGACGGGCATGACGCCGATCGAATATTGCCGCGCGATCCGCATCGCCCGCGCCCGCGAAGTTCTCGAAGCCGGCAACATGCCTTTGAAGAAGATCGCCGAAACGCTCGGATACGTGGACCCCAGCTCATTCGCCAGGGCCTTTCGTCGCTCGTGCGGGGTGCCGCCCGGCGCCTACCGCAATCTCCATGGCGGCGCATTCGAGAGCCATGCGGCAGAAGGGTACCGGTCAGCGGCGGGAAGCTGACGGGACGACGAACCCCGTATGTCGCCGACAGGTCCTAGAACAGCCCTTCGATCTGGCCTTCGGCGTTGAGGAAAATCTTTTCCGAGGACGGCGTCTTCGGCAGGCCGGGCATGGTCATGATGTCGCCGCAGACCGCGACGACGAAGCCGGCGCCGGCCGACAGGCGCACCTCGCGCACCGGCACGACATGGTCGTTGGGCGCGCCGCGCAGGTTCGGGTCGGTCGAGAAGGAATACTGCGTCTTGGCCATGCAGACCGGCAGGTTGCCGTAGCCTGCCTGCTCCCACTGGTGGAGCTGGTCGCGCACCGACTTGTCGGCGATGGCGTGCGAACCGCGATAGATGCGCTTGACGATGGTGTTGATCTTGTCGAAGAGCGGCATCGCGTCGGGATAGAGCGGGGCGAACTGCGACGCGCCGCCTTCGGCGAGCTCGACGACCTTTCGCGCCAGTTCCTCGATGCCGGCCGAACCCTGCGCCCAGTGCTTGCACAGGATCGCTTCCTCGCCCATCGAGGCGACGTAGTCCTTCATCGCCTGGATTTCGGCGTCGGTGTCGGAATGGAAATGGTTGATGGCGACCACGGCCGGGACGCCGAACTGGCGCACGTTCTCGATGTGGCGGCCGAGATTGGCGCAGCCCTTCTTCACCGCCTCGACGTTCTCGGCGCCGAGATCGTCCTTCTTGACGCCGCCATTCATCTTGAGCGCGCGGACGGTTGCGACGATGACGGCGGCGGACGGCTTGAGGCCGGCCTTGCGGCACTTGATGTCGAAGAATTTCTCCGCGCCGAGATCGGCGCCGAAGCCGGCTTCGGTGACGACGTAGTCGCCGAGCTTCAGCGCCGTCGTGGTGGCGACGACCGAGTTGCAGCCATGGGCGATGTTGGCGAACGGGCCGCCATGGACGAAGGCGGGGTTGTTCTCCAGCGTCTGGACGAGGTTCGGCTGCATCGCGTCCTTCAGGAGCACCGTCATCGCGCCGTCGGCCTTGATGTCGCGGGCGTAGACGGCGGTCTTGTCGCGGCGGTAGCCGATGATGATGTCGCCGAGGCGCTTTTCGAGGTCTTTCAGGTCCGTCGACAGGCACAGGATCGCCATGACTTCCGAGGCGACCGTGATGTCGAAGCCGGCCTCGCGCGGGAAGCCGTTGGCGACGCCGCCGAGCGAACAGATGATCTCGCGCAGCGCGCGGTCGTTCATGTCCATGACGCGGCGCCAGGCGACGCGGCGGATGTCGATGTTCTGCTCGTTGCCCCAGTAGATGTGGTTGTCGATGAGGGCGGAGAGGAGGTTGTGCGCGGTGGTGATGGCGTGGAAGTCGCCGGTGAAGTGGAGGTTCATGTCCTCCATCGGCACGACCTGCGCATAGCCGCCACCGGCCGCGCCGCCCTTGATGCCGAAATTCGGCCCGAGCGAGGCTTCGCGGATGCACACCACGGCCTTCTTGCCGATGCGGTTGAGCCCGTCGCCGAGGCCGACGGTCGTCGTCGTCTTGCCCTCGCCCGCCGGCGTCGGGTTGATGGCGGTGACGAGGACGAGCTTGCCGTCCTTGTTGCCCTTGACCGACTTGATGTACTCGGCCGAGACCTTCGCCTTATCGTGACCGTAGGGCAAGAGATGCTCGTGCGGGATGCCGAGGCCTGCGCCGATCTCCATGATCGGCTTCTTCTTCGCGGCGCGCGCGATCGCGATGTCGGACTTCACTTCGGCCATTGGTATCCCCCCAGGAGGCTTATTGCTCGGTTCTGTTCGCGACGGGCTGAATCCGCGCGCTTCGGTTCGGATTCATGGCGGTTGCCATGATCGCGCGCCGTCTCATTAAAGCCGCGCAATGCACGGAATGCGACAGGGAAAATGGTGAATGGTGAATGGTGAATGGTGAATGGTGAATGGTGAATGGTGAATGGTGAATGGTGAATGGTGAATGGAAGGATGCGAAGGCCAGAGTACCTTGCAAGCCCCATTCACCATTCACCATTCACTATTCACCGGCAAAGCCGACCAAGTCCTCCGGCGGCAGGCGGCCCATTTCCTCCTCCCAGTGCCGGCGGCAGAGCGAGACGTAGCGGTCCTCGCCGCCGATGGCGACCTGGTCGCCCTGGTGCAGCACCTTGCCGTCGGGCCCGAGGCGCACGACCATGGTGGCCTTGCGTCCGCATTTGCAGATGGTGCGCACCTCGCGCAGCTCGTCGCCGATGGCGAGCAGCGCCTTCGAGCCAGGGAAGAGTTCGCCGCGAAAATCGGTGCGCAGCCCGTAGCACATGACGGGCACGCCGAGCCGGTCGGCGGCGCGGGCGAGTTGCCAGACCTGGTCCTCGGACAGAAACTGCGCTTCGTCGACGAAGACGCAGTGCAGTGGGCCATTGTGCGAAAGCGCATCGATGATGGCGAAGAGGTCGGTGTCGGCGGAAAAGAGCTCGGCATCCGCCCCGAGCCCGATGCGCGAGGCGATGCGGCCGACGCCGGCGCGGTCGTCGAGCGCGGCGGTGAAGATGGCGGTGCGCATGCCCCGTTCGCGGTAGTTGTAGGACGCCTGCAGGAGCAGCGTCGACTTGCCGGCGTTCATCGCCGAATAGTGGAAGTAGAGCTTGGCCATCGCCTCTCTTAGGCCGGTTGGGCGCCGCGAGGGGAGTGCAGGCGCGCAACCGTCCACCAGAAATCGCTGCACATGTGCAATTTCAGCGTTTTCGACATGGTTCTTGAATCATCGGGCAAATGATGTTTGGCTTTAGCAACTCGTGAAAGACCGCGTTTCAAGCGGTTTTCCATAAAACCAGATGGGAGACGATACCGATGTTGCGCACCCGCACATTCCTCACCACGCTTGCCCTTTCGACCGCGCTTTCGGCCGGAGCGGCGCTCGCCCAGGACGCGGAAGCCTGCCAGACGGTGCGCTTCTCCGATGTCGGCTGGACCGACATCACGGCGACGACGGGCACAGCGACCGTGATCCTCGAGGCGCTCGGCTACGACACCAACGTGCAGGTGCTGTCGGTGCCGGTGACCTATGCGTCGCTGAAGAACGGCGACATCGACGTCTTCCTCGGCAACTGGATGCCGACCATGGAAGCCGACATCGCGCCCTATCGCGAGGACGGCTCGGTGGAGACGCTGGTGACCAACCTCGAAGGCGCGAAATATACGCTCGCCGTGCCGAAATACACCTATGACAAGGGCCTGACGAGCTTCGACAAGATCGCCGAGTTCAAGGACGATCTCGGCGGCCAGATCCTCGGCATCGAGCCGGGCAATGACGGCAACCGCCTGATCCTCGACATGATCGAAGCCGACCAGTTCGGCCTGTCGGACTTCGAGGTGGTGGAAAGCTCGGAGGCGGGGATGCTGTCGGCCGTCAGCCGCGCGGCGCGGTCGGAGCAGGACGTCGTCTTCCTCGGCTGGGAGCCGCACCCGATGAACGCCAATATCGAGATGGAATATCTCGAGGGCGGCGACGAGGTGTTCGGCCCGAATTTCGGCGGCGCGACCGTGGCGACCAACGTGCGCGCCGGCTACGCCGAAGAGTGCCCGAATGTCGGCAAACTCCTGACCAACCTCGTCTTTTCGCTCGAAATGGAAAACGAGATCATGGGCGCGATCCTCGACGATGGCGCGGACCCGCAGGCGGCCGCGACCGAATGGCTGAAGGCCAATCCGGATGCGCTGACGCCGTGGCTCGAAGGCGTGACGACGGCCGACGGCGAGGACGGCGAAGCGGCCGTGCGCGCGGAACTCGGACTCTAGTTCGCCGCGACGACCATGTGATTTCGGAGCGGCCGGAAACGATCCGGCCGCTTCGCGTTTGACTTCGAGGGGATGAGGCGATGGACCCGGTTTCGGATTGGGTGGCGAGCGAGAAGATACCGGTAGGGCGCTGGGGCGAGAGCCTGTTCGACTTCCTGATCAGCAACTTCGCCTGGTTTTTCGATTCCGTTTCCAACGGCTTGCGCTCGGTTCTGGACTCTCTGGTGGATGTGATCCTGTGGTTTCCGCCGGTCGTCGTGGTGCTGGCGATCGCGGCGCTGGCCTTCGCGCTGAAACGGTCGTGGAAGCTGGCGCTGGGCGTCGTCATCGGGCTGCTCTTCATCATCAATCAGGGGCTCTGGTCGGAGACGGTGCAGACGCTGGTGCTCGTCGTTTCGGCGGCCACCGCGTCGATGGCGATCGGCGTGCCGATCGGCATCTGGGCGGCGCATAACGAGCGCGTCTATGCCTGGCTGCAGCCGGTGCTCGACCTGATGCAGACCCTGCCGACCTTCGTCTATCTCATTCCGGTGCTGATCCTTTTCGGCCTCGGCATCGCGCCGGGCCTGATCGTCACCATCATCTTCGCCTGCCCCGCGCCCATCCGCCTGACCTATCTCGGCATCAAGTCGGTGCCGACGCCGATGCTCGAAGCCGGCGCCGCGTTCGGCGCGACGAAGACCCAGCTTCTGTGGAAGGTGGAACTGCCTTCGGCCCTGCCGACCATCATGGCGGGGCTGACCCAGTGCATCATGCTGTCGCTGTCGATGGTGGTGATCGCGGCGCTGATCGGCGCGGACGGGCTCGGCAAGCCCGTGGTGCGGGCGCTGAACACCGTCAACATCCCGCTCGGCCTCGAGGCGGGGCTGGCGATCGTGGTGCTGGCGATCATCCTCGACCGGATGGCGCGGATCGGCCAGGAGAAGGCGAAATGAGCGCGGCGATCGAATTCCGCCGGGTCGACATCGTCTTCGGCACGCAGGCCGAGCAGCGCGCAGCGCTGCCGCTGCTCGACGCCGGCGCGACCCGCTCGGAGATACTGGAGAAGACCGGCGCGGTGCTCGGCTGCTGCCAGGCCGATTTGACGGTGAACAAGGGCGAGATTTCGGTGCTGATGGGCCTTTCGGGCTCGGGCAAATCGACGCTGCTGCGCGCCGTCAACGGGCTCAACGAAGTCACGCGCGGCGCGGTGATGGTCGACGACGGCCAGGGCAAGACGGTCGACGTCGTCACCTGCCCGGCGACCGAATTGCGCCGCATCCGCCGGCAGTCGGTGGCGATGGTGTTCCAGCAATTCGCGCTTTTGCCGTGGCGCACCGTGGCGGAAAATGTCGGCTTCGGCCTCGAACTCGCCGGCGTGCCGGCGACGGAGCGCAAGGAGCGCGTCGCGGCGCAACTCGACCTCGTCGGCCTGACGCAATGGGCCGGCAAATACGCGCACGAGCTTTCGGGCGGCATGCAGCAGCGCGTCGGGCTCGCGCGCGCGTTCGCGACGGACGCGCCGATCCTGCTGATGGATGAGCCGTTTTCCGCACTCGATCCGCTGATCCGCACCAAGCTGCAGGACGAGCTTCTGGACCTGCAGGCGAAGCTGAAGAAGACGATCCTCTTCGTCAGCCACGACCTCGAGGAGGCGCTGAAGATCGGCAACACGATCTCGATCATGGAAGGCGGGCGGATCGTCCAGACCGGCGCGCCGGAGGAGATCGTGCTGGCGCCGGCGAACGATTATGTCCGCGACTTCATCGCCAATGTGAACCCGCTCTCGGTGCTGACGGCGTGGAACATCATGCGCGATGCGCGCGACCTCGACCCGGCCGGCGACGGCTGGCTGTGGCTCGACCGGCGCCACACGACGCGCTTCAAATTCGACGAGAACATGCTCGTCATCGACGCCGAGCGCAACGGCGTGCCGGCGATCTGGGTCTCGTGCGAGAACATGGAAGAGCTGCCGGCCGACAGGCCGCAGGTCTTCTGGGCCTCGCCCGGAACCCCTCTGAAGACCGTGATGGCCGCGATGCACCGCTCGGCGACGGCGCCGGTGGCGCTCTTCGACGACCAGTCGCGCTTCGTCGGGTCGATCGGCGTGCGCGACGTGCTCAAGGCCGTGATCCGGCGCTGACGGTGCACTCACCGAAACGTGGCGCGGGAGTGAAACCCCCGCCGTGCTAGCTTCGTGTCTTGCCGGACAGGAAACGCCGCAGGACCGAACCATGTCGCAGACCGCCAACGCACCGATGGAAACGCGCGCTGCCCCCGCCGGCAGGCTGGTCTATCGGCAGTCCGTCTGGACGCGGGTGACGCACTGGATCTGGGCGGTGGCGCTGTTCTTTCTTCTCCTGTCGGGCCTGCAGATCTTCAACGCGCATCCGGCGCTCTATGTCGGCGACCAGTCGGGCTTCGCCTTCGACAATGCCGTCCTGCGGCTGGGCGCGACGCGCGAGGGCGAGACGCTGAAGGGCGTGACCACGGTCCTCGGCACGAGTTTCGAGACGACGGGCGTGCTCGGCGCATCGGGTCCGGACGGCCAGTTGCAGGCGCGCGGCTTTCCCGCCTGGGCGACGATCCCCTCCGGCCGCGACCTTGCGACCGGACGCGTCGTCCACTTCTTCTTCGCCTGGGTGCTGGCCGGAACGCTGCTCGTCTGGCTTGCCGCCAGCCTCGTCAACGGGCATTTCCGCCGCGACATCGTGCCGAAGGGCACGGATCTGAAGGCGCTGCCGGGCGACGTCGCCGACCACGCGCGTCTGCGCTTCCGGCATGGGCGCAGCTACAATCCGCTGCAAAAGCTGAGCTATGCGGCGGTGCTGATCGTTCTCCTGCCGCTGATGATCCTGACCGGCCTCGCCATGTCGCCGGGCTTCAATGCCACGGCGCCCTGGCTGCCCGAGCTTTTCGGCGGGCGGCAGACGGCGCGAACCGTTCATTTCATGGTGATGGTCCTGCTCGTCGCCTTCTTCCTCGTCCATATCGCGATGGTGGTGCTGGCGGGTCCGTTCAACGAACTGCGCTCGATGATCACCGGCTGGGTGCGCGTCGACGACACCGACGGGGAGAAGCGGCCATGACGATGAAGCTTTCGCGCCGCGGCTTCCTGACCGGGTCGGCGGTAGGCCTGTCCGGCGTCGCGCTTTCGGGCTGCGACGCGCTCGACTTCGTCGCCGACCGGGACGGCAAGGTGCGCGGCATCCTCGAAGGGGCGAACTCGCTGACCTATCGCGTGCAGCGGCTCCTGATGTCGCCCGACCGGCTGGCGCCGGAATTCACGCAAGCCGACATCCGCCAGCCGATGCGGCCCAACGGCGTGACCTCGCCGCAGGACGAACATTACCTGTCGCTCGTCTCCGGCGGGTTCTCCGCCTACCGGCTGGAGGTGACGGGCCTCGTCGACAATCCGCTTTCGCTGGACCTCGAAACGATCCGCGCGATCCCGTCGCGGACCCAGATCACCCGCCACGACTGCGTGGAGGGCTGGAGCTGCATCGCCAAATGGACCGGCGCGCCGCTGCGCGCGATCCTCGACGAGGCGCGTGTGAAGCCGCAGGCGCGCTTCGTCGTCTTCCACTGCCTCGACACGATCGAGCGCAGCCTTTCGGGCGAAGTGAAATATTACGAATCGATCGACATGATCGACGCGCGCCACCCGCAGACGATCCTCGCCTACGGGCTGAACGACGCCGCCCTGCCCGTCGAAAACGGCGCGCCGCTGCGCGTACGCGTCGAACGCCAGCTCGGCTACAAGATGGCGAAATACGTTCGCGGCATCGAACTGGTCGACGATCTGACGCCGTTCGGCCTCGGCAAGGGCGGCTACTGGGAAGACCGCGGCTACGAATGGTATGCGGGCATCTGACCGGTCGCCGGGGCCGGACGCCTCATGCGGCGCGGCTTGCCGGCGGGTTGCCCTTGTGGATCGCCTTGGCGATGTCCGAGCGGAACTGCGGCGTGTCCTTGTGGCCGTGAACCGCGACAGCATGCTGGACCGCGGCGTCGACGAGCTCCTTCTCATTGTCCGCGGCGATCGCGACCGTGCAGTTCATCTCGCTGGGGAATTCGCGGCAGTCGATGTAAAGGCGTCCCATGTGAACCTCCCTGAACCTGCGCCCTTGGGCGCAGTCAGGAAGGATACGCCTGCGGCCGACGCCCGCAAATAGACCGGCCTCAACCCTTCGATCAGTAGATCAGCCGCAAATTGCCCTTGTTGATCTCGGTGCCGATCGCCTGGAAGGCGCCGACCAGCGCCGCGTTCGACTGCGCGTCGTAGTGATAGGCCGGCTTCGAGGCGCATTGTTGGTAGAGCGCCGTCAACGCATTGCCCATGTCGAAGGCGATGGAATAGATCGTGATGCCGTTGGCCTTCATCAGCGTGCAGGTCTCGAGCAGCATCTCGTTCGATTCATCGCGCGAGAACGCGTCGCCGGCCTGCTGCGGGTTGTTCGAGCCGTCGGTCATGATGACCGCGATCTTGCGCGGCGTGTCGGCATAGGAAAGCGGCAGGCTCGTCGTGCCCCATTCGCCCTGCCATCGGGGCGAGAGCATGCGATAGCCCCATGCCATGCCCTCCTGCGTGCTCGTGCCGTGGCCGGTATAGAGCGAGGCGAGGAGCGCGCGCACCTTCGCCTTGTCGGCGGTGAGGCCGAGCGCCTTCGGGCCGGGGCAGACCTCCGCGTCATGGGTGAAGGGCGGGAAGGTCTCGACGTCCGGCGGGGCGTCGTTCTGGCGGTTCTCGGCCGAGCGCAGATCGGGACAGCCGGGGATGGCGCCCGCGATGGTCTCGCTCTTCTTGCCGCCGCCCCCGCCGCTGCGCCCCTTGCCTTTGCCTTTGCCCTTGTCCTTGCCCTTTCCCCCGCCCTTGTCGTCATCGTCGTTGGAGCCGTCACCCTCCCATTCCTCGATCCAGCCATTCTCGTAGTCGATGACGTTGACCCGTCCCGAAAACGGCGCGACGGCGACCCAGGTGTTGGGCAGGCTCGCATTGTCGCCATAGAGCGTGTCGATCAACGAAAGGCTGGCCGAGCGCAGCGCCTCGATCTTGCCCTTGCCCTTCATCGAGCCGGAGACGTCGAGGACGAGCGCCAGTTCCATGCCGCCGCCGGACGCGCCGGCCGCCGATTTGACGGTGAGGTCGATGGCGTCGTGATTGGCGATGCGCATGAAATGGGTCGGGGCCTGGAAGGTGGCCGCGCCGTGAAGCACGCCGTTGCGGACCTCGAACGCAGCGCTCACCCCGCCGAACCGCGCCGCGTTGGAGGCGAAGAACGCATCGGCGGACGCGATCGCCGCGGAACTGCCGGAGGGAAGGTAGCGCGCGCCCGCCAGCACCGCGGAATCCACCGCCTGCTGCAGCGCTGCCCGCTCGCGATTGGCCATGGTCAGATCGACGCCGACGCCCGCCGCCATGACGAGCGGCACGGCCAGAATGCCCATCATGACCGCGTAGGCCCCTCGTCTGTCCTCGATGAACGATCGCATCGTCTTCACCCCCAAAGACTGCCAAATGAAAGCAGAAGGCAGGCAAAATCCTAACAACGGGTGAAACTTGACTTGTTTGATCCAAATATCACGACAGCGTGAAGTTATTGAACGGATTGATTTATTTGTCAGGATTGTACTTTTTCGCCGAACGGAAAAGCTTAACGGCGACGGGACGCCGTTCAACTTGCAACGGCGAGGGGCGCGGCCGGATATCGCCCTGCGTCAGCAGGGGCGGGCGCTTGCGCGCGTTCCGGTCGGGCCGCTAAGATGGGGGTATATTGTTCTATCTCATAACATTTCCGGAGGAATCTTCATGAACCCATCAGGTCACGTCGCGGTCGTCACGGGCGGCGGTTCGGGTCTCGGCGAGGCGACGGCGCGGGCGCTGGCGGCCAAGGGCGCCAAGGTGGCGCTGTTCGACGTCGGGCTGGAGCGCGCGCAGAAGGTGGCGGCCGAGATCGGCGGCATCGCGGTCAAGTGCGACGTATCGAACGCGGAAGCCGGCGAAGCGGCGTTCAGGGAGGTTTCCGAAAAGCTGGGCGAACCGCGCATTCTCGTCAACTGCGCCGGCATCGCGATCGCGATGAAGACCTTGAGCAAGGACGGCGTCCACTCGCTCGACGCCTATCGCAAGGTGATCGAGGTCAACCTCATCGGCACCTTCAACATGATCCGCCTGATGGCCGACCGCTGCCAGCATCTGGAGCCGATGGAGAGCGGCGAGCGCGGCGTCATCATCAACACCGCATCGGTCGCCGCCTATGACGGCCAGATCGGGCAGATCGCCTATGCGTCGTCGAAGGGCGGCGTCGTCGGCATGACGCTGCCGGCCGCGCGCGACCTCGCGCGTTCGGGCATCCGCGTGTGCACGATTGCGCCCGGTATCTTCATGACGCCGATGCTCGCCGGCCTGCCGGAAGAGGCGCAGAAGTCGCTCGGCCAGCAGGTGCCGTTCCCGCCACGCCTCGGCCAGCCGGCCGAATACGGCGCGCTCGCGGTGCATATCGTCGAGAACCAGATGCTGAACGGCGAGACGATCCGCCTCGACGGCGCGATCCGCATGGCGCCGAAGTAAGGCGCGCCGCGTGGGGGAGGCAACGCGCAAGGGGCCGCTCGCCGGCCTCACCGTGATCGAGATGGCGGGGCTCGGCCCCGTCCCGCTCGCCGGCCTGATGCTGGCCGAACTCGGCGCGCGCGTGGTGCGCGTCGAGCGCAAGGCGAAGGCGCAATCCTTCCTCCACGTGCCGCCCGAATTCGACCTCGACCGGCATGGCCGCGACATCGTGAAGGTCGATTTGAAAGATCCGCGCGGCACCGCGCTGGTGCTCGACCTGATCGCCGGCGCGGACGTGGTGATCGAGGGATTCCGGCCGGGCGTGATGGAGCGGCTGGGGCTCGGGCCGGATGCCTGCGTCGCGCGCAATCCGAGGCTGGTCTTCGCACGGATGACGGGTTTTGGGCAGGACGGGCCGCTTGCCGACCGCGCCGGCCACGACATCACCTATCTCGCCTATTCGGGCGCGCTGCATGCGATCGGGGAGAAGGACGGCAAGCCGGTTCCGCCGCTCAATCTCGTCGCCGATTTCGCCGGGGGGACGATGTTCCTTTTGACCGGGCTGCTGGCGGCGCTGGTCGAGCGCGGGATCTCCGGCAAGGGCCAGGTGGTGGATGCGGCGATGATCGACGGCGTCGCCATGCTGACCGCGCCGTTCCACTCATTCCTGGCGATGGGATTCTGGAAGGACGAGCGCGGCTCGAACCTGCTCGACACCGGCGCGCCCTTCTACGACACCTACGAGACGGCGGACGGCAGGCATGTCGCGGTCGGCTGCCTGGAGCCTCAATTCTTCGCCGAGTTCGCGCGGCTGCTGCCGCTCGATGCGGCATTTGTGGCAAGGCAGTACGATTTAACGTCGTGGGGCGAGATGCGCGCGGCGATCGCGGCGCGGTTTCGGGACAAGACGCGCGACGAATGGGCGGCGATCTTCGAGCCGACCGAAGCCTGCGTCGCGCCGGTGCTGTCGCTTGCCGAGGCGACGCGCCACCCGCACAATGTCGCGCGCGAGACCTTTGCGGCGAAGGGCAGGATGACGCGCCCGCGCCCGGCCCCGCGCTTTTCGCGCACGCCGGGCGAGGTTGCGGAAATGGGCGTCGCGGCGAGCCTTGCCAGCTTCGGCATTGCCGCCGGGCGGGTCGAGGAACTGACAGGTGCGGGCGTGATCGGCTGACGATGGCGGAGGCGAAGAAGGACGTGCTGCGACCGACCGATGCCGAGGCGATCCGGCTCGGCAGGACGCTGTTACGTACGGCGCGCCATGCGGCGCTCAGCGTGCTGGAACCGGAAAGCGGCTGGCCGCTGGCAAGCCGGGTTTCGGTCGCCACCGACTGCGCCGGGCGGCCGCTGATCCTCGTCTCGACCTTGTCGTCACATACGGGCGCGCTGATGGCCGATGCGCGCTGCGCGCTGCTGCTCGGCGAGACCGGCAAGGGCGACCCGCTCGCCCATCCGCGCATGACGCTGAAATGCCGCGCGGAACGGATCGAACGGGACAGTGCGGGCCGCGCGATGGTGGCGGAGCGCTTTCTCGCGCGCCATCCGAAGGCGGCGCTCTATGCCGATTTCGCCGATTTTTCGTATTTTCGGCTGGAGCCGGAGGAAGCGAGCCTCAATGGCGGCTTCGGCAAGGCGTATCGGCTGACGCGGGACGAGTTGATGAGCGATGCGGCGGTCGCGCGCGATCTCGAACGGTCCGGCCCCGGTGCGGTGGCGCACATGAACGCCGACCACGGTGATGCCATCGCGCTCTATGCCAGGCATTTTGCCGGCATTGCCGAACCGCTCGACTGGACGATGACCGGGATCGACCCGGACGGTTTCGACCTGATGGCCGGCGACCGCGCGGCGCGCGTGTTCTTCGCAGAATCGCTGAAGTCGGCCGGCGACATGCGCGCAGTGCTCGTCCAGATGGCAAAGGATGCGCGCGGGCGCGCGGCCGATTGAACGGGCATTGCGCGCGGTTCAATTGATGCAAAGTTTTGTGATACTGCGCAACCTGCGCGCACGCCGGACGTTATTAGCCAAAATTCTCTTCGAATTACCGAGGGGTAGGATGGTTTCCGATGAACTGGTCAGGAATGCCGGCAAGGCCGCCGGTCTGCTCGGCGTCCTGGGCAACGAGAAGCGTTTCGCCATCATGTGCCATCTGCACGAGGCGGAACTCTCGGTCGGGGCGATCGCGGAAAAGGTATCGCTGAGCCAGTCGGCCCTGTCGCAGCACCTGGCGAAGCTGCGGGCGATGGACCTCGTCCAGACGCGGCGCGACCGCCAGACGATCTATTACAGTTGCGATTCCTCCGCCGTCGAACTGCTGCTCGAGACGATGGAACGGCTCTACGGGGACGCGCCGAAGCGCCGCCAGAACAACGAATTTCGCGACGACCGCCAGGCAAGCTGATTTTGGCCGGCGGCGGCCTTGACCTTCCAGTGACCGGAAGTCCTATCTCCTGACGAAACAGGAGAACGGACCATGGAAATCAAGCTCGAAATCGGCGGCATGACCTGCGGCGGCTGCGTGAAGTCGGTGACGCGGGTGCTCGAAGGCGTTCCGGGCGTCGAACGCGCTTCGGTGAACCTGGAAACGGCATCGGCGAAGGTCGATGGCGACGGTCTCGATGCCAAGGCGCTGGTCGCCGCCGTCGAGGAAGCAGGCTTCGACGCGCGCGTCGCCGGCTGAACCGCGATGACCGCTCATACGCTCGACATTACCGGCATGACCTGTGCCGCCTGCTCCGCGCGGGTGGAAAAGACGCTGGCGCGGCTGCCGGGCGTGACCAGGGCGAACGTGAACCTGGCGCTGGAGCGCGCCTCCGTGGAGGCCGAGCCGGGCGTCGGCGTCGATGCGCTGATCGCGGCGGTGGGCAAGGCGGGCTACGGCGCACGTCACCGCCGTGACGACCGGGCCGCGCAGCGCCTCGCCGACGAGCGGCGCGATGCCGAGCGCCGCGCGGACGAGCGCCAGACGCTGCTGCGGCTCGTTGTCTCCGCGCTTTTGACGATCCCGCTGGTGATCGGCATGCTGCCGATGATGACCGGAACAGGTCATGCGTGGATCGGGCCGTGGACGCAGACACTTCTGGCGACCGGCGTGATGGCGGTGACCGCACCGCGCTTCATCCGCGAAGCGGTCGCGGCGCTGCGCGGCGGCAGCGCCAACATGGCGGTGCTGGTCGTGCTCGGCACCGGCGTCGCCTATCTCTATTCGCTGGTGCTCGTCCTCATGGGCGAGACCCATGCGCATCTCCACTACGAGGCGGCGGCCGTCATCCTGACGCTGATCACCGCCGGCAAGTATCTCGAAGCGCGCGCCAAGCGCTCGACCTCCTCGGCGCTGACGGCACTCGGGCGGCTGGCGCCGCGCGAGGCGGAGCGGATCGGGCCGAACGGGACGCAGATCGTCGCGGCCGACAGCCTCGAGCCGGGCGAGCGCGTGCGCGTGCGGCCGGGCGCGATCATCCCCTGCGACGGGCGCATCCTGACGGGTCGTTCGAGCATCGACGAGGCGCTGGTCACGGGCGAGAGCCTGCCGGTCGACCGCAAGCCCGGCGACGCCGTGATCACCGGAACCGTGAACGGCGAGGCCGTGCTCGACATCGAGGTGACGGCCGTGGGCGCCGATACGCGGCTTGCCCGCATGACGCGGCTCGTCGAGGACGCGCAGATCGGCCAGGCCCCGATCCAGAAGCTGGTCGACCGCATCTCGGCGATCTTCGTGCCGGCCATCCTGGTGGTCGCGGCGCTGACCTTCCTCGGCTGGTGGCTGCTCGGCGGCGATGCCGTCGCGGGCATGGTTTCGGCGGTGGCGGTGCTCGTCATCGCCTGCCCCTGCGCGCTCGGCCTTGCGACGCCGACGGCGCTCGTCGCCGGCACCGGCGCTGCGGCGCGGGCGGGCATCCTGATCCGCGACATCGAGACGCTGGAGCGCGCTGACGCGATCCGCACCGTCGCCTTCGACAAGACCGGGACGCTGACGCTGGGCGAGCCGGACCTGGTCGAGATCGCGGTGGCGGAGGGCAGCGAGGCGGAACTGCTGGCGCTGGCGGCGGCCGTCGAAGCGCAGAGCGAGCACCCGCTCGCCAAGGCGCTGGTGCGGCGCGCGGGCGCGGATTTTCCCGAGGCGCAGGAAACGCGCGCCATCGCGGGACGTGGCCTTGGCGGCATCGTCGGCAACCGGCGCATCGCGGTCGGCAATGCACGGCTTGCGATTGAGGAAGGCGCAGACGGGGCCGCAATCGACGCGCTGGCGGCGCGGCTGAAGGCGCAGGGCACGACCTCGTTCGTGACCATCGACGGGCGGCTCGCCGGCGCGTTCGTCTTTGCCGATCGCGCACGACCCGAAGCCGCCGTCGTCGTCGGCGAACTTGAGGCGCGCGGGCTCGCGGTCGTCATGCTGACCGGCGACAACGCGGCGGCGGCAAGTTCCGTCGCGGCCGAGACCGGCATCGCCGACCACCGTGCCGGGCTGACGCCGGAGGACAAGATCGCGGCGGTGCGCGAGATCGGCGCGGCGAGTGACGTCGCCTTCGTCGGCGACGGGCTGAACGACGGGCCGGCGCTGGCGGCAGCCAAGCTCGGCATCGCGCTTTCCTCGGGCACGGAAGTGGCGCGCGAGGCGGCCGGCATCACGCTCATGCGGCCCGATCTGCGCCTCGTGCCGGCGGCGCTCGACATCGCGCACAGGACGAAGAGCACGATCCGGCAGAACCTCGTCTGGGCGTTCGTCTACAACGTCATCGGCATTCCGCTCGCCGCTTTCGGCATCCTCTCGCCGGTCTTTGCGGGCGCGGCGATGGCGCTGTCGTCGGTGTCGGTGGTGACCAACTCAGCGCGGCTTGCACGCTGGCGGGCCGACGTGAAATAAGCCGGCGATGACGCCGATCGAGATCACCGACCCGCAGGACCCAAGAATTGCAGCCTATCGCGACGTGCGCGAGCGCGACCTCGTCGGCCGGCAGGGCCGCTTCGTCGCCGAGGGCAAGGTGGTGCTGAACGTGCTGTTCGGCGCGCGTCGGTTTCAAACGGAATCCGTCCTGATCCTCGACAAGCGGCTTTCCGGCATGGAGGAGACGCTGGCGGCAAAACCCGCCGATGCGCCGCTCTACGTCGCCGACCAGGCGACGATGGACGCGATCGCGGGCTTTCACATCCATCGCGGCATCCTGGCGATCGGGGCGAAGCGGGCGCCCGAGGACGCCGACGCGATGCTTGCCGCCCTGCCCCGCGACGCGCTGGTCGTCGCGCTGGTCGGCATCGCCAACCACGACAATGTCGGCGCGATCTTCCGCAACGCCGCCGCGCTCGGCGCCGATACGGTGCTGCTCGACGCGGCAAGCTGCGATCCGCTCTATCGCAAGGCGATCCGCGTCTCGGTCGGCGCGGCGCTGAAGGTGCCCTATGCGGTTCTTGGCGATGCAGCGGCCATGTTCGACGCATTGGACGCCGCCGGCTTCGAGCAACTGGCGATGACGCCGCGCGATGCAGAAGACCTTGCGACGATCGCGCCGGCGGGTCGGCAGGCGATCTATCTGGGTGCGGAGGGACCGGGACTGCCGGAAGAACTGATGGCGCGGATGCGGCGGGTGCGGATCGACATGGAGACCGATTTCGACAGCCTCAACGTCGCGGCCGCCTCAGCGATCGCCCTCCATCGCCTGCGCCGGCTCCACCGGAACTGAGCGCGCGCGCTCGGACGCCTCGCGGAGCGCGCGGATGCGCTCGGCAAGGCTGACCGGAAGCCCCTCACCCGAGGCCTGCGCGGCCTCGATGGCCTTGCGTATCGGCGATTGCGGGCCTTCGAGCGTGGCGGTGAGGTGCACCATCTCGGCGGCGAGCTGGTGAAGCTGGTCGCGCAGCTTCGCGTCGTCCTCGCCCATGGGCTTCACCGAAATCGTCTGCGATTTCAGCTTCTTGTTCTCGCGCGTCAGCGTCGCGAGCTTCTTTTCCAGCCGGTCGCGCTCGGCGGTGATCTTCTCCGCCGCGCCGGTCTCTTCGGCGGGCGCCGCCGGGGCCTTGCCCTTGAGGCGGGCGATCTCGTTCTCGCGCCGCTCCAGCCTGTCCTCGCGGTCGGAAAGGTCGGACAACAACCGCTCGATGCGCCGGTTGGCGTCCTCGGCCTTGCGGGTCTCGACCTTCAGCGCCTCGCGCGCCGCCTTGTTGTCGGCGGTCGCGTCGCGCAGCTTGCGCTCGGTCTCGTTCCGCTGGTTGCGCAGCGAGGCGAGGTCGGTGGCGAGCCGGTCGATCTCGGTCTCGCGCGCGACGATCTCGATCTGCCGGCTGCTGGAGGTCAGGCTGGCATCCTCGTAGAGCGCGGACAGCCGGTCGAGTTCGCTCTTGCGGGCGAAAGCGTCGGCATGTTCGGAGACGAGCCGGTCTTCCAGATGCGCGACCTTCTCGTCATGTCCGGCGATCGTGGCGCGCATCGCCTCGATCTCGGCCTCGAGTTCGGTAATGCGCGTGTCGCGCGTCAGCATCACGTCGCCGCTCGAGCCGAGCGCCTGGCGCTGGCGGTCGAGCTCGACCATCTGCTCGGCGATGCGCGATCGCGCCGCTTTCAATTCGATCTCGACCTTGCGCTGCTTGAGCGCGGCTTCGGCGCGAATGCGGTCCTTGTCGGCCTGGATCTCCTCGCGCGTCAAAGGCAGGCGCGCCTCGATGCGGCGCGTCGTCAGACGCTCGGTGCGCCGGCGCAGGGCCGGCGCGAACAGGAGACCGATGAAGGCGGCCGTCAGGAAACCGAGGCCGAAGAACAAGAAGGTCTGGATCACAAACGCATTTCCATGAGCGGCCCGACGACAATACTGACTTGGTGGACCTTGAATCCGTTCTGATCAAGCCTTGCGCGCAAATTGCGGCGGAGAACCGCCGCAAGACTGTTGATGGCCGCGTTCGCGCGTCAGAACGGGTTCCAGGTCGGGCTCTGCGTGACCTTGAGATAGCCGATATTGACGCCGAGCCGCGCGCCGACGCCGGTGCGCACCGGCACGAGCAGGATATTGCCGTGCTTCATGACGTTGAAGCCGAGGCCGGCGACGAGATAGGCCGAGCCGGCGACGCCCGCATAGCGCTTGCCGTAAAGGCTCGGCACCGCGTCGAGATTGTAGACCAGCACCATGGTGCGCGAGCCCTGCCCGCCGGCGTCCCAGCCGACCGACGGCCCCTGCCAGTACACGCGGTGGTCGCCGACATTCTTGGTGTAGAGCGTGCCTTCGCCATAGGTCAGCCCGCCGATGAAGGCGCCGCCCGCTTCCTCGCCGAGGATATAGCCGTTGGGCAGGCCATAGCTCTGGAAGATCTGCTCGACGACGGTCGCGAGCCCACCCGAGGTGGAGCCGAAGAACTGGTGTCCCGAATCGATGATCTCTTGCGCCGTATAGGGCTGGTTGGCGCGCGCCGGCGCGGACGCCGCGAGGACGAACGCCGCCAGGACGGCGATCACGATGGACAGGCGCGAAAGGAGAACTGCTGGCATATGCGGTCTCATGGCGAACCTCCGGAGCAAGCCGGCGCCGCGCGCCGGTCGTGATCCGGTCGCGGCGCGTTTACGTTTAAGGAACGGTAACCCGGCAGGCTTAATGAAAAGTAAGGCCGCCCTGAAAGGCGGGGTTTCTTGATGGACGCGGCGGGCTGTGTCACGACGATTGCAAATGACGTCGACACGATTCGCGCTGAGCGGGACCCACGGCCGTCATCGACAATTCGCATGCCAAACGAGGGGCCGATCGCATGTCCGAACTCTTCACGCTGACCGCAACCGATCTCGCCGCGCTTTTGTGCAGCCGCGTCTGCCACGACGTCATCTCGCCGGTCGGCGCGATCAATAACGGCCTCGAACTCCTCGATGAGGGCGGCGCCGACGAAGACGCCATGCACCTGATCCGCACCAGCGCCCGCAACGCGTCGGCCCGGCTCCAGTTCGCCCGCATCGCCTTCGGCGCGGCCGGCTCGGCCGGCATGCAGATCGACACCGGCGACGCCGAAAGCGTCGCGCAGGCGTTCCTGAAGAACGAAAAGCCCGAACTCGAATGGATAGGCGAGCGCGCGCTCCTGCCCAAGAACGCCGTCAAGCTGATCCTGAACCTCTTGCTCGTCGCCAATGGCGGCATACCGCGCGGCGGCAAGATCACCGTGAACCTCGAAAACCTCAGCTCAAAGCCGCGCTTCACGCTGACGGCCAAGGGCCCGATGGTGCGCGTGCCGGCGAAGTTCCTCGAAATGCATTCGGGCCGCAAGCCGGAAGAGGCGATCGACGCGCATTCGGTGCAGGCCTACTACACGCTGCTCCTGGCGCGCGAGGCCGGCATGGAAATCAGCATCCGCGCCAGCGCCGAAGACATCGTGCTGACGGCCGAATAGGGCCCGATTAACCCATTATTCAGCCAACCGCTTACCCGCTTCTTTACCCGAGCCGCGTAGCGTCCCCTCATAGACAAGGCGGGGGCCGATCGATGGACGGAAGGGATTTCGGGATGAAGCGCTGCATGATCGTGGACGATTCCAACGTCATCCGTAAGGTCGCCAAGCGAATCCTCGCGACCCCGGAAATGGCCGTCGTCGAAGCCTGCGATGGCCGCGAGGCGCTGTCGCACTGCGCCGCCGAGATGCCCGACATCATCGTCGTCGACGCCCAGCTCCCCGACATGGCGACGGTCGACTTCATCCGCCAGGCAATGGCCCTGCCGACCGAAGCCAAGCCACGCATTGTCATCTGCATGACCGAATTCGACGTCGGCGCCATCATGCGCGCCAAACGCGCGGGGGCGAAGGGTTATATCCTCAAGCCCTTTAACAGGCCGATCCTCTTGGAGCGGTTTCGCGAAATCCAGATGGCGGCTTGAGGGCGCGGCGTCGCGATTATCCGTTCCTTGAGCAGCCGCTTGCGCCGTTCTTTCAAAATGGCATGCCAGCGCCTATGCTGAACGGGAAGGAGCGTCACTGATGAGCGCTTTGCAAAAGACATTGCCGCCGGTGAAGAGCGAGATCGTTCGCGACCCATCGGTCATGAGCGGCGACCCCGTCATTCGCGGAACGCGAGTCCCGGCCATGACGATCGTCGCCTACCTGCGCGCCGGACGAACCAACCGTGAGATCTTCGAAGACTACCCGACGCTCCCCGTGGACGCGATCGAAGCAGTCACCGCCTGGGCCGACGACGAACTTGGACACCGCATTATCCTATCAGACGTATGACGAGTTTCCGTGCGTCCTTCGAGGCTCGCCAAATTGGCGAGCACCTCAGGATGAGGAGGGTCGCAGGTCCGAGACATCGGTCGCAGATTAGGCCAACGACGGTCCTCATCCTGAGGTGTGAGCCCGCAAAGAAATAAAAGGGTTGTCAATCGTCCATCGCGGGCGAGCCTCGAAGGACGCACGACAAAAAACCCGGCGCGAGGCCGGGTTTTTCATGGATCGTATGCTGGCCGGTCAGGCGCTGACGCGCATTTCCTCGGGCTCGCGCAGCACGTAGCCGCGGCCCCAGACCGTTTCGATGTAGTTCTGGCCGCCGGAGGCGAGGTCGAGCTTCTTGCGCAGCTTGCAGATGAAGACGTCGATGATCTTCAGTTCCGGCTCGTCCATGCCGCCATAAAGGTGGTTGAGGAACATTTCCTTGGTGAGCGTGGTGCCCTTGCGGAGCGAGAGGAGCTCCAGCATCTGGTATTCCTTGCCCGTCAGGTGCACGCGCTGGCCGCCGACCTCGACCGTCTTGGCGTCGAGATTGACGATCAGGTCGCCCGTCGTGATAACCGACTGGGCGTGGCCCTTGGAGCGGCGCACGATGGCGTGGATGCGGGCGACGAGCTCGTCCTTGTGGAAGGGCTTGGTCATGTAGTCGTCGGCGCCGAAGCCGAGGCCGCGCACCTTGTCCTCGATGCCGGCCATGCCGGAGAGGATGAGGATCGGCGTCTTGACCTTCGAGAGCCGCAGCGTCCGCAGCACCTCGTAGCCGGACATGTCCGGCAGGTTCAGGTCGAGAAGAATGATGTCGTAGTCGTAGAGCTTGCCGAGATCGACACCCTCTTCGCCCAGATCGGTCGAATAGACATTGAAGCTTTCCGACTTGAGCATCAGTTCGATGCTCTGTGCGATCGCACTGTCGTCTTCAATCAGCAGAACGCGCATTTCATTCCCCTTCTCCGCCAACAGCCCCGTCAGCTCGGCACCGAAGCGTTGATTTGCCTGAATCGCAGGATGCCACCGAAATGGTTAACAAACTCTGATTCAGGCTGGCAAGAGGCCATCGCAACATTCAGCAGTTTGTCGTAGCAACCTGATTCAAAAAGACTATCCCGCCACCCACACCGTGAATCTGAACTTCAGGATTCCCCCGCAAGCGACTCTTGGAAAGGCGCTTTGCGGCTCTGACTCAGGTCGAAATTTTTACCCCGCCTTAAGTCCTCGTCCCTATGATTAACAATGCGCGTAAACGAATGGTTACCATCGGGCGCGATCGGGGATGATCGCGAAGAAAAAAGTAACGATATCGACCTAGCGTGCGGGTGGCGTTTCGGGAGCGTTGAGTATGAAGTCACGTGAGAACCTGGTCCGGCTGAAGCAGTTTCAGGTCGGCGAGAAACGCAAGCAATTGCTCCAGCTCGACATGATGATCGCCGAATTCGACCGCATGGCCGGCGAACTCGACGCCCAGATCGTCTCGGAAGAGAAGAAGGCGGGCATCACCGACGTCAATCACTTCGCCTACCCGACCTTCGCCAAGGCCGCGCGCCAGCGCCGCGACAACCTCCACAATTCGCGCAACGACCTCGCCTCGCAGCGCAGCGCCGCCGAAGACGCGCTCACCGAGGCTGAAGCCGAGCTCGCCAAGGCCGAAGCGCTCGACAACCGCAACCGCGAGACCGACTATTCCGGCCGCGCCGCGACCGGCTGACCAATTCTCCCTTCGAATCCAAGAAAGCCCGCCCCGGCGCGAACCGGGGCGGGCTTCGTCGTTACACGGAACCAGTGACGACCTCGATCAGCCGCGGCGGTCTTCGCCGCGCTCGTGGCGGGGGCCGCGATCGTCGCGGTCGCGGCGATCATCGCCACGGTCCGGACGCTGTTCGAACCCGCCGAGCTGGCCGAATTCGCGCGCCTTGTATTCCGACTTCAGAAGCTGGCCGGAGTAGCTGACCTCGAGTTCGACGACATCGCCGCGCGCATTGCGGGCCATGATCTCGTATTCGTCGTCGTCGCGATCCTTGACGAAAAGCATCTCGTAGCCGGCCGCCTCGATGTTGCGGCGGATGTCGGCCTCGCTGGCGTAGCCGCCGAAGGACGGGCGGGCCCAGCCATACTCGACCTCGATCTTGTCGAGGTTGCCCCAGCGGTCGTCCTTGATCTCGACGCGGTTGCCGTCGCGATCGGTCGTATAGGCCTCGATGTGCTTCTTCTTCTGCTCGACGAAGGCGACGTCCTCGTAGCCGTGGTCGCGGGCGATGCGGTTCATCATTTCGGTCGCCTGGTCGCGCGAGGCGCCGAAGCCGTTCTGAAGCTGGGCGGCGGCGGGAACCGTTGCGGCGCCGGCGAGCATGGTGCCGGCGAGGGCGACGGCGGCGATGCGGGTCTTGGTAAGGGTGGTCATCGGTGATCTCCTTTGATCGGTTGACGATGACCACAACCTAGACGAGCCCTGCCAAATCGCCCTTGAACCGCACCGTTCAACCTCGGTTCAGGCGGATCGACCTGCCCGGAACGACAAAACGCCCGGCAGGCCGGGCGTTTCGTCAACTCGGAAAAACCGCTTTGTCAGTGGCGGTATTGCTGGATGCGCGTGGTGCGCAGGCCGGCAAGACCGTGGTCGTCGATGGAGGCCTGCCAGGACAGGAACTCCTCGACCGTGAGCTTGTATCGCTGGCAGGCCTCGTCGAGGCTGAGCAGCCCGCCGCGAACGGCAGCCACCACCTCGGCCTTCCGGCGAATGACCCAGCGACGTGTGTTGCTGGGGGGCAGATCGGCAATCGTCAACGGGCTGCCGTCCGGCCCGATTACATATTTGACACGCGGTCTAATAAGATCGGTCATCGTACTCTCTACAACATCAAAGACCCAATCGACGGCCACACTACCGCCACAGCTTTAAGAAAGGGCTAAATCACCGGTAAGCCTACCGTAACCTTCGTGAACGGCGTCTTTCACCGGAATTTCGAATCTTAACGAGTGGGCGATTGCCTCGCGCGGGGCTGTTGGCAGCCCCTGCCCGGCTCGCCTATATAGAGCCCGACCGCCCGGACCTTGAATCCGGACCGATGAGCCAAGACGCATGAGCTGCCCGATGAACAGTCTCGATTTCGACAAGCGCCCCGAAGACACGCGGGTCGTCGTCGCCATGTCCGGCGGCGTCGATTCCTCCGTCGTCGCCGGCCTGATGAAGGAAGAGGGCTATGACGTCGTCGGCATCACGCTGCAGCTCTACGACCACGGCGCGGCCGTCCATCGCGCCGGCTCGTGCTGCGCCGGCCAGGACATCGGCGACGCGCGCGCGGTGTCCGAAAAGCTCGGCATCCCGCATTACGTGCTCGACTACGAGAAGCGGTTCCGCGAGGCGGTGATCAGCCCCTTCGCCGAAAGCTACATCGCCGGCGAGACCCCGATCCCATGCGTCGCCTGCAACCAGACCGTCAAGTTCGCGGACCTGTTGCAGACGGCGCGCGAACTCGGCGCCGATGCGCTGGCGACCGGGCACTATATCCGCAGCCGCGCCAACGGCGCGCACCGTTCGCTGTTCCGGCCGGTCGACGCCGACCGCGACCAGAGCTATTTCCTCTTCGCCACCACGCAGGAGCAGATCGACTTCCTGCGGTTTCCGCTCGGCGGCATGTCGAAGCGCGAAGTGCGCGCGGCAGCCGAGCGCATGGGGCTGACCGTGGCCGCCAAGCCCGACAGCCAGGACATCTGCTTCGTGCCGCAGGGCAAATATGCCGACATCATCGCCAAGCTGCGCCCGGAAGCTGCCCGGCCGGGCGACATCTACCATGTCGACGGCCGGCACCTCGGCCGTCACGACGGCATTTTGCGCTACACGATCGGCCAGCGCCGAGGGCTCGGCGTCGCTTCCGGCGAGCCGCTCTACGTCGTCCATCTCGATGCGGCGCGGGCGCGCGTGATCGTCGGGCCGAAGGAAGCGCTCGAAACGCACCGCATCGTGCTGCGCGACATGAACTGGCTCGGCGACGCGCCGCTCGCCGCGCTGCCGGCCGACGGCATCGAACTCTTCGCCAAGGTGCGCTCGACGCGCCCGCCGCGCGAGGCGAAGCTGTTCGTGCGCGATGGCCAGCCGATCGTGGAGCTCGCCGACGGCGAGGCCGGCATCGCGCCCGGCCAGGCCTGCGTGCTCTATGCCGACGAGAGCGACGAGACGCGCGTCCTCGGCGGCGGCTTCATCACCCGCACGGAGCGCAGCCGGCGCTCGGAGGAAATGCTGGCGCGGCTGGAAGCCCTGCCGGCGGCGTGACGCTCCGGATCAATCGTGAAGGACGGTGCCCGCCGTCAGGATCTTGAGGACGCCGATCGCCTCCTCGCCGGAGGTGCGCGGCTCCTCGCGCGTCTCGATGCACTGGATGAAGTGCTGCAATTCGCGCGTCAGCGGCATGCCCTGCTCGACCGGCACGTAGGACGGCTCGTTCATCGTAAAAGCCCACTGGCCGCTGTCGCGCCAGATGGCGTGGCGGTAGACGGCAAGCTTGCGCTCCCACGGCTCGACGTCGTCGAACACCGCCATCGCCTTTTCGCCGACGACGGTCAGCCGCCGCTCGCGATAGGGGTTCAGGCGCGAGGCGAAGAGATGGCTGCGAAGATCGCCGGGAAAGCGCATGTGGAGATGCGCGAAATCGGACAGATGATCGAGCAGCGCCGCGCCCTCCCCGCGCACCTCGATCGGATGCGCGCCGGTGATGGCGAGGATCATCGACAGATCGTGCGGGGCAAGGTCCCACAGCGCATCGTTCTCGGTGTGGAACTTGCCGAGGCCGAGCCGGTGGGAATGGATGTAGCGCACCCGGCCCAACTCGCCCGCGTCGATCAACGCCTTCAGGCCTTCGAAGCCGGGATGGAAGCGCAGGACGTGGCCGGTCATGAAGACGCGCCCGCAGGCCTTGGCGGTGTCGACCGCGCGGGTCGCATCCTCGACGGTGAGCGCGATCGGCTTTTCGACCAGCACGTCCTTGCCGTTCTCGACCGCGCGGATCGCGGCTTCGGCGTGGAACTGCGGCGGCAGCGCCATGACGATGGCGTCGATGTCGTCGCGGGTGTGGATCTCGTCGATGCCGACGGCCAGGCACCCGTGCTCGGCCGCAAAGCCTTCCGCGCGCGCAGGATTGACGTCCGCCACCGCCTGCAGCGCGCCGAGCGACTTGAGCGTTCGGATATGGTTCGATCCCCAATATCCGCATCCGAGGACGGCGATGCGCGGTTTCATCTGGCTTTCTGGTTGACGGGTTCGTGCGCAGACATAATGGGCGGACCCGCGGAACTCAACCCTCGCGCGGCGCATGCGGGCGAAGTCTCCGGCGGCTGACGGAAGGGAATGCGCGACCGGGGTAAAAACCCGCCCGCGCGTGCCCCGCCTTGCTTGACAGCGCCACCACCCGCCCCTTATATCCGCGGCACTTCGCGGCGCCCAAGGCGCTGCCGGGGCGGAGTAGCTCAGTAGGTTAGAGCAGAGGAATCATAATCCTTGTGTCGGGGGTTCGAATCCCTCCTCCGCTACCAATTTTTTATGTAGCCCTATCAACTAGTTATTGCCGCAATAGTCCGTAATTTGGCGGGCTGGAGGCGTGCAACGCGTTACAGCGTATTCCGCGCATTTCTGCGGTTTTCGACGGGGGGCAAATCAATCCATGCAACACAGTTGCAACACGCCACTTGGGCGCGGGCTGCGGCAGTCGCACTCCAGACACAATCACCCTATAGACATCGCCAATCAGCCGGCTGCGGCTCTGGACGTCCTGTCAGATAGACGGCGAGGTCCGGAGGCGCAAATGCTGCATTCGAACCGATCGACCCGCGCTGACCATGAATGTACCGGCAGCGTGACGATGTCTCGGAGATCGAAGGAGAGCGGGCCACGAGCCCGCTTTTTTGTTGTCTAGAGCAGAGTTGGCCCGCCGCGGTGGTGACGCAGCGGACCATGTGGTGGTTCATGTAGTGGTGGATGCCCTGCTCACATCATCCGGTGATTAGAGCGCAGCGCCTTGTATGCTCGCCAGTCCACAGCGCCGCGGCGATTATTGCAATCCCGACAAGCCAGTGCAAAGTTGCGAATCTTGTTGCCACCACCGTCTGCCCGGCGCAACAGGTGCTCCAGCGTGGCGGCGTTGCCCCATATGTTGTCTTTGTGCGAGAAGCTGAGGCTCATCGGCTGCTGGCAGTAGAAGCACAGACCCTCCTGCTTCCAGAACAGCAGCCAACGCGCGCGACGGCGCCGACGCTTGTCCATCACGCCGCCTGCTGAACTTCTGTGGCGGCAGCGGACAGCATGCGCGCGGCAGCCGCCTTCATGATGATAACGATCTCCTCGAGAGCTGCTGCGCTGTCGGCAACATCCTCAACCATATCGAGGAACCGATCGTCCGATGCCTGCGCAACCAGTTCAGCCTTGGAGAGGTACATCTTCTGCAGAGCGGTGGCTGCGTTCCGGACATGCCGGGGCGCGTGAAGGACAAGCCGGTCGGGCGTAAGGCCTGCCCCGGCGTTCCAGGCGTTGAACTCGTGACCTGCTGTGTCTGCGAGGATACCCTGAGTGCTGTTGATCTCATTAACCATTGCGCTGATCCCCAGTTGATTCTCTGTAGCGTTATCGCTACTGTGTGTTCATAGCGCCGTGAAATCGCTACGTCAACTATATTTCACCACGGAGTAGCGATTTGTTACCAGTTCAATGCCGGATGGCCAGAGCCGCACTAAACCTTGGCATTCGGGAATTGGCTGAGGCGGCCAAGGTCTCTACCAATACGATCACCCGCTTTGAACGGGGCGAGCCCTTGCGCGAGCGTACGGTCATCGATATCCAAGCCACGCTTGTAGGCCTTGGAATCACGTTCCTCAGCGCTGGCGAAACAGCAGACGGTGGGCCAGGCGTCAGGATGCGCTGATGCGGCTAAGTCGGATGGCGCAGACAGCAGCTTTATTCGGAACGATCGGAGTCCCTTCGCTGTTTTCCGTGCAGCAAAGGAGAACCACGATGGACCATTCCAATCACACCCGTCTGGCGCCCGATGAGCTGACGCAGCACAATCTCGAGGGCGCCACGATCTACGGCCAGGACGACGAGAACATCGGGAAGGTTTCGCACCTGCACGGCGTCGGCTCGACGGCGGAAGTTATTGTCGACGTCGGCGGCTTCCTCGGAATCGGCGCCAAGCCTGTTGCCCTGCCAATGTCTGCATTGGACTTCATGCGGGATGAAGGCCATTCCGTTCATGCGACTACGACGTGGTCAAAGGACCGGCTGAAGGATCTTTCAGAGCACAAAGACTGATATTCGCAAAGCGACATGAGGGCCGGCCAATGAGCCTTTTTTGTTGCGCACTCGAGCATTACCCCTTAAGTGGACCTCACCACCACATCCTTAGGCTGGGCGCTTGCCTGCCGCATCCTGATGAGGTGGAAATGAACCCCCAAAGCGTAGAAAACATCTACACCACAGACGAGGCGGCGGCACGCCTCCGGCTTACCAGGCGCGCTCTGATCAAGATCGCGCGTAGATCTGGACACTGCTCGCGCGTTGGCCGCGACTATCTCTTTTCAGAGGCGGACCTGCTCGCCATTTGGCAAGACATGCGAGAGCCTGCCCAAGAGCCGCGGCCTCGTACTTTCACGGCGCCTCTGCCCAGTGAACGAAGTTTGTCGGAAACCATAAGGTCTATCTTCGGCCCGCCCCTGTCCGCGAAAGGGCGTGCACTCAACGTCCTAAAATGGCTTGACAAACAGCGTCAGCCTTTGACCTACGCAAAGATTAAAGACTGCGGGCCACGCACGATCGAGGAGCTTCTTTCAAAAGGTTTGGTCGACGAGAAAGGTGTCGAAGCCGACGGTCTGCAGAAAGTCTTGATAACGCAGAAGGCAAGAAATGAACTTCGAGCGTACGAGCGTTGGAAGCGAAAGCGCGAGGCACGGACAGGTAGGCGTTTATGACATCGGCGTTCAAGACGCTCGGGGAGCTTCCGATCTTCGCCACCGATCGCGAGATAGCCGTCGCAGTCGTCGGGCGGTCAAGAGCGGAGGGGTGGCGCAAGTCGGTTCTTCCCGTCCTTGAGGCGCGCGGCTTCCCTCGTGTTGACGCACTCCATGGAGGTCGCCCGACCATACTGGTTGCAAAGTTCTATGACGGATATTTCGGGATCACGGCGGGACTTACGAACGCCGCGCCCGATGGCGAGGAAAGGCTGGGCATGTATGGCAAACGGCGCCAAGCAAAGAAAGCCGCCAAGATAGATGAAAGCTGAACGCGGATGCGCCCTGCCCTACAATCTACCGCCGCGCGGACTGTCCAGGACTGAAGCCGCCGCCTATGTCGGGATTTCGCCGTCGCTCTTTGATGTGCTTGTCGGCGACGGCAGAATGCCCAAACCGAAGCGGATCAATAGCCGAACCGTTTGGGACATACGCCGCATTGATAAGGCATTCGATGCGTTGCCGGAAGACGCGGAAAATCCCGATGAGTGGGTGTTCGGCGACGAGTGGGCAGTCAACTGACGCTGCAACCTCCCCGCCTCTAGCGCATTGAGTCGCGTTCTGATTCGCGGAAGGTGTGTGGTGGGTGACGGCCCGAATAAGATCTCAATCGACATGTCGCGGCATGTGGCCCAGCGCCGGGCCATGGCTAAGTGGCGCGAGCGGCAGCGGGTCTTCGTGACGCACCAGACATTCGGCGACCGGTACTCGGCGCGCGTGCTCGTCGATGGCGAGTATTACGACGTCAGCCGCGGGGAACTGGAGAGCCTGCTCGCAGGCGTCACGCCGGCCGATCTCGAACTCTACCCGGTCGCCGGAGAGGATTGAGCCATGACGATTGAACGCATGTGGTGGGACAAGCCGGTGACGATCATTCCCGGCAAAGAAGGCACCCGACTGCACGTCAACAATACGGCTCAAGCCCGGCGTGTTCTGGATGAAGAGTGGCCGATCGAGCGCGGGCCTCGCCTGGAAGCGGCGCGCCAAGCGGTTCACAATGCGAAAGTCTCGGCACTGAAGGCTAGAGAGGCGTTCTATGCTGCTGCCGACGAGGCCGGCATTGTGACCAGCACGACCGTGGCACCGCCGTCGATCCCGGCAAGCGAAGGGCCAGCCCTTTATGGCCGCGGACGAAAGCGGAAGCTAAAGCGCGATCAGTAAGTTCGCTCTGGCGATGTAAATGGCGGAGACGCTTGCACCACTTGAATTGAGGAATTGCCGCACTCAAATATTTTCGGGCCGCCGGATGATGGCGGCTTATTGGCTGAAATCGCTCAACAAATGAGAGGATGAAATGGAGAGCAGAGCCTTCGCGAAACCGATCTATCTGAAGGATGGAACGCTCGTGCGGGAAATCACCAATGTCGAGGAAGCAATCGATTTCCTCATGGAATGGCCTGAAAACAAGCGCGATATCCTGCACGAAGCGACGATGCGCACGTGCATCATGGCCCATGATGGATTGAAGCCGGTCAAGGTCGCGCGTGATGCGCTGCGAGCCTTCGCCGTCAAGAAGGACATTCTGGAGAAGGAGCTTGCAGTCAGGCCGTGGATGATCAAACCCAATTCGGGCGGCCGCGCCCACGCCTGATCTCTTCGCAATCGAGCTGCATAGGAGGATGACATGCTTGCGAAGCCATTTGAGAAACCAATCCGCGTTTGGGTCGGGCTCGGTTTCCCCCGACAACTCAACAATGTCGCTGACGCCTACCAGATGCTCATGGGATGGTGCGGCAACAGCCCCGAACAAAAAGCCGCCATTCGGGCCTGCAAGGCGGCCCTCGCCGGTGATGTAGACGCCGAAACGGCCCGCGGTGTCTTTCTCGCATTCGCTCGAAAGAAAGACATCCTTGTCGAGGATGGCGCCATGCCGCCACCCATGAGCGCCGGACGAGATACGCACATCTGATCGGACGGAACATTTTCGCGATCTCGGCGATTCCGAAAGCATCCCAAACAGGAGCTTTCTCAATGGCAGATGACCCGAATAAGCAGGATGGCCGCGACCGCAGCAAGGTTGCTGGCGGTCAAGATTACGAAGTGCAGCACTTTGCCCAAGCCAACGGCATCACGCCGGATCAGACGCGAGAACTGATTGGCAAACACGGCAACGATCGCGAGACGCTCGAGCGCGAGGCAAAGAAGATGCGGGCTTGAACCGCGACTGCGGTCCGCCCACATATTGATCAAGTTCTCGCCCCGTCGCTGACCACGGATGTACTGGCAGCAGGCGTTGAGGCGGTTCAAAGAGGTCGGGCTTTTGCAGCCCGGCCTTTTTCGTTTTGCAGGCCCTGCCGATAGGACAGCAGTCCTTTCCGGATTGACTCTGCGGATCGACGAGAACATTCTAGGAACATCACAAATCGAGATTGATGCCGCGCCGGCGCACACCGCGCCGCGGTCGATCTCCTATTGCCCGGAGGTTCCCATGCCGCGTTCTGCCCCTGTTGTCGAACCCAACGATGTCGATTGGATGATCATCGAGCATGGCGGCGACATACGCGCGGCGCTGGAGGCGTCAATGACCGAGATCGAGCGGCTGCGGCACGAACTGGCATTGGCGAGCCTGGCGGTCAGCTCGGGCTTTACCCGCGGTTGGCAGCCAACGATCGCGACCGATGGTCATACGCAAGGGTGAGCTCCGGCTGTCGCACGTCAAGCGGGACTGGCCGATCTGCATTGTCGTGCCCCGAGACCTATGGGGACCGTTGATCCCGTGGATGGGACGGCACACCGCCCCTCGCGGACAGGGCTCAATCGACGGCAATGGGGAACAGCTTGTAGTGCTCTACCTACGAGATCCGCGGATCGCGGACAGGATCATCAGATTTTGCGACGGGTGGCGGTTCGACCCTAAACATTTCAAGCCGGGGACGAGCAAGCGGGTCATATGCCGGCCGGTCGAGCAGACTCTCCACGTCGGGCCGGACGTGTCGATGTCGCAACGCAGGCCGTTTTGGCCGCCGCCGATTGACGACCGTTCCGGGCGGTGAAAGACATTGCGTATGTGCAACCTCTACAACATCACGATCGGCCCGCAGGCCATTCTCGAGTTAACGCGGGCAATGACCAACAGCGTCGGGAACCTTGAGCCGCAGAACATCTACCCCGACTATCTTGCGCCGATCGTGCGTGAAGGCGCTGCCGACCGAGAGCTGGTCCGTGCGCGCTGGGGGATGCCATCGTCAAAGAAGGCGATCTTCGACGCGACGGTGAAGCGGGTCGAGAAGCTGCGGTCCAAAGGAAAAGATGTCGACGACGAGGAGTTCAAGCGGCTGCTCGCGATCGAGCCAGATGCCGGCACGACGAACGTCCGTAACCTGTCCTCGCCTCACTGGCGCCCATGGCAGGGCGTCGAGAGCCGCTGCGTAGTCCCAGCGACATCGTTCAGCGAGTACGGCAAGATCCGCGGCCCGGAAGGCCGGCTGCCACTGCACTGGTTCGCGATCGACGAGACGAAGCCCCTATTCGTCTTCGCCGGCATGTGGACGAGTTGGACGGGCGTGCGCAAGGCGAAGGAAGGCATGGTGACGGCCGACATCTTTGCGTTTCTGACGACCGAGCCGAACGCAGTCGTCGCTCCGATCCACCCCAAGGCGATGCCGGTGATCCTGACGACCGCCGAGGAGATCGACGTCTGGCTGCGCGCGCCTTGGGATGAGGCGAAATCGCTGCAGCGGCCCCTGCCTGATGAGGAACTCGTGGAGGTCGGACAGCCATGACAGCAGGACTAGCTAATGGATAGCAATTTTTGGGCCGCCATCACCGGAGCGATACTTGGTGGGGCAATCGCCATCGGCGGTCAGTTTATCAGTTTTTCCATACAGAACTACCGCGATCAAAAGAGCACAGCCACCGAGCTGTTTTTCAAGGTGCTACGCATTCACACCGATCTGTACAATGTCAAAGTGTACCTTGAAGAGGGCTTTGCGCGCGCTCGCGCACACGGGTTGCCGCCTTCGGGGGCGATCATGAGGATCGTCAACAGGATAGCTCCCGTGTCGATAACGCCACAGGATTTTGGCTTAGCACTGACGCTAGGCGATGACGGGCTCCTAAATTCTCTGGTCAGCCTGCAGCAGAAACATGAACTGCTGATGCACTCGCTTGACAGATACAACGAACTACGCGCCGAACTGGACACGTATGTGGTTGGCGGAGTTCCCACCAAAGGCGGTTTGACGGATGTCGCTATAGACCGTCAGACTGCCCCCACATTCTTCAACCGCATTGGAGTTGCCGACAATTTGCTTAGCGATTGGCGGGACCAGACCTTGCGTGACTACTTAGAAGCTGACCATTTAGTAGGTCTGTTGCGGCTCCACCTTCGATCGCGTTTCGGTGTGCGGTTAGGAATGAGGCGCAATCCGCGCCATTAGAAGCAGCTACTCTACCACAGACAAAAAAAGCCCCGCGCCAGTGAAGGCTGCGGGGCTGTAACCAAAATGCGGAATGGGTACTAACGGCGCCCCTTAATAGTTAAGCTCATAGCTGCCAAACCTTTTGGTTTGGGTCTCGTCATCAGATAAGACCGTTGCATTGCGAGTTCGCGGAAGGTTGCCTCGTCACGTGCACTGGCGTTGCCGGCGGCGATTTTCCCCAGCAAAGCCTCTGAACGCCGATCGATTTCACCTTCTAGCGAACTACGGAGCGGAATTCGAACTGTCTCGAGTGCCAATTTTGCCTCCTACTGAGCGTCCGCAGCGCGCGAAGGACGTTTGATCATCGTCACGCCTAAAGCGACCATGCCAGCCAGAGCGCGTACTGCTTCGGCAGCGTGAACGCCCGGTGGTTCTTGTACCATAAAATGTCCTGATTGATCATTGGTTGCGATCGCGACACCCCATGGCGAGTCATCATCACCAACCAAGATTGGGACGGATACGAAGCTCACATATCGCTCTCCATCATGTGGCCTATGTAATTCGCCAGGAAGCATAAACAATCCACGAACGGTGGGCTCCCTAACGTCATCGACGATGATCTCGCGCCGTTGCGCGTGTGCAAAGCCAATGAACCCCTTTCCAGACGGCCACCGTCGCGCGTTTGAATGGTCGCAGGGAATGGCCCTTAGGTCCCCGGCAATCTTCAAATCGATACCATCTCCCTCGACGGCAGCGCCCGCTTTGTAAATGCCGATAGTCCACTGATGATGAGTTTCGAAACCGAGAGCGATCGGAAGCTGTTGATGCGCCGCAGACAAAAGAGTACCGGCAAGGTCTTCTTCGACAGTTCCACCCAACGGCAGCCTTTCCAAGGCTCCTCGCATCAGGTGCATTGCTAAGTAGAGATTTGTCGCCTTACGGGCGTCAGCTGCGTATTCGTCAAAGAGCTGTATCTGCTGACGATACTCGTTTTCGACGATTTGAGCTGCATCAATCGCAGCTGCCGCCACTTTGAGCTCTTCTTCAGCATCCTTTTCGACGAAAATGGAATACAACGCGCCAAGTAGAACCAATGACGTGGCGGTGATGCCGGCCATCTGCCACACGCTTGGCTGACCGCTAAAATCTGCGAACTGCGCGATGCCAGCGACTGCCGCGGCGCCGGCGACGAAAACACCCTTTACGGTCTTGTTTGCGCGCTTGGCAGCATCCAGACGCCCAGCGATCCGATCCATAAGATCAGATTTCATTGTGCGAATCGTGTTCACGGTCCCTCCCGATTAATGCGAGATTGGCCGCGATCCAACGTCCTGTCCAGAGTTGCCTATTGAGCTACCCTGCCCGCCTGGCTGGAGGCCGTTCAAAGACCCGGTCGAGCCGCTCGTGCAGTCCGTCGATTCGACTGCCGACGCTTTCGATGGCTCGAAGTAATTGCGACGTCTGCTCCTGCATCCCGGCCTTCGTCGCGAACGTCTCGGCGGCGTGAAGCTTGTAGTCGGCCAAGTCCGAGCGCGCCATCGCGGCAAGATTGACGGCTGCGTCGGCCCTGATGTTCGATTCGTCGCGCGCTTCTTTGACCTTCCCTTCGATGCGCCACCAGATGCCCCACAGGACACCGGAGATCATCACAAAGAAGCCGACGACGGCCATGATTTCGGCGCCGGTCACGTCGCAGCCCTAACACCGCACAACGCCGCAAGCTTCTCGTTTTCAGCAACGATCTGCCGCTTGGTGTCCTCGGTCATGACATCCTGAACGGACGGCCGGATGGCTCGAGCGATGTCGCAGTACGACCCGCCGCTAGTTGTCGCGCAGCCACTGACGGTAACGGCCGTCGAGATCAGCAGGCCCAAGACGATCGACTTCATCTTCGACCTCCCTTGCTTGTTTGAGTGATTCCAGTCTGGTCTCCGTCTGCTTGTGGGCGGCGTCGGTGCCGCCCTTGCGATAGATGCCGAACAAAAGGGCGAGCGCGGCCGCAATGGCGACCGCGTAGCCGGTGAGTTTCGAGGTGATCCAGGTTAGCACTAGGCACCCCCCACCAGCGCCGCGACAGCCGAAGCGATGGCCGACAGATCGACAGGCGTCAGCCCACCGATCGCAAGCCCGCCTACCGCCGCAAGAGCGGCGATGACGGTCCAGAGGAGCTTGGACTTGTACCAGGGGGTCATTGCGCGGCCCTCGCGGTTGTGCTGCTATCCGCCGGCACAACCGGAGGAATGGCATGTTCGAGACGGCCGAAATCAATATCCCCTGCCCCGGATGCGGCGAGAAGAACCCGAAGACGATCGCTTGGATAAAGACGAACGACCACTTCGATTGCGTCGGCTGCGGGAAGAGTGTGCGCGTCGAGAGCAAAGAGCTCCTCGCCGGCCTCAAGAAGGTCGACGACAGCGTCGCCAGCCTCCGGAAGTCGATGCGCAAGTTCGGCAAGCGCCGCTAGGGCGGCACTCGTGTCAGCTTTCAGAGTAACCGTCATACAGTCACCTCCTTGCCGCGCAGCTTGTTCCAACGCCGCTGAACGACGTCGCGATAGCGCCACGCGAAATATCCCGCCGCGACAACTGCCACGCCGCCGGCAATCCAGAGCCAAGGCAGGCCGGCCACGGCCGACAGCACGCCTGAGCCCGCGATAAGGCTGCCGCCCTTCTGTGCCACGTCCTTGACCGCCATAACGTCACGACGAAGCTGTGCGAGCGTAGCTGGGCCGAGGATGCCGTCGTTCGCCAAATGCGGGTGCATCTTCTGGTATGCCAGGATCGCGGCGCGGGTTTTCGGACCCATCCAGCCGTCGACCTTAACCGGCACGCCGACCTTGTTCAGCGCTTCCTGCGCTTCGCGGACTTCTGGATCCTGCAGCGCAGGCTTGGTCTCGGTGACTTCCTTGACCGCTGGCGTGCCCGCGTAGATGCCATGTTCGAACAGCGCAGCCTCTTCGCGACGGCGCCGCACGAGGCCCGGCAGCTTCTTGCCGGCTGCCGTATTGTAGTTGTCGGCCCAGATGCGCGCCGCGGCCTTGACGTTGTTGTCGACGGCCCACGGCGTTTTCCATCGCCAGCCCATGAAGGCCGGTCCGAGATTGTAGGTCGCTGACGACATGGCGTCGAACATGTGCTGCTTGACGATCCGGCCGGGCGGCAGTGCGCGGGTGACAGCCGGCGCGAACTCGTCGCGCAAGACCGCCTCGAATATCGCGTCGGACTGCGCAGCGGTGATCTTGGTCTTGCCGGGTACTAGCTTGGTGATGCCAAGATTGGCGAGCTCACGCCGAACGGCAGGCGAGCGCATGGTGAACCCATGACCGATCGTCGGGACACCAGCGGGGTCCAGATAACAGGTCAACGGATTCCCTTCGTGCGCGCTGATGAAAGCGCGGCCGCGAGGGGACGTTTGCATGATGTACCTATTTGTAACGGGGTATATCGGGTCGGGGCTATAAATGCGCCGTTAGGGCGCGTGGGATGGGGCGTGGAGCGGCAGGTGGTTGAAGAGCGATAAGCGCGCGGGGCCTAGACAGAGCCGGTCGCATCACGCCGAGACGGTGCTAGCGACCGGCGATGGTCCTTATAATCATCGCTTGCTATTCCGAATTAGGAAGCGCCTGATCGCGGGGCGACGCGCTCACTGGCATGTGCCCTCGTCGATTGGTCGGCGCCTTCGGCCCCTGTCTCGGAGGCGTCGATCCCTTACGTGACAGTGGCACTGAAGGTGGACATGGTCGCGCAAGACACCCCGGCTGAAGGCATCTACGAAGGCTCTGGCACGTTTATGGGCGATGTGGGCTGGAAATTTTGGCTAGTGCTGTGCCTCGCCGTTGCGATCCCCTATCTGGGGATTTACTGGCATTTGAAACTGTAGCTGGTCGGCGGACTGCTCACTCCCATTGGGCATATCGCTCGATTGAGGAACGGCCACATGGAATTATCGGCGGGCGTTAGAGCCGAGACGATTGCCAGAAGCAGGGCAGCGATTGAGAACACTAGCAATTGGCCCGCTGGCTTTCTGCGAGTGCAGTTGCACCCTTGGTTGGTTGACAGAAATGCGTCGGCTGACGGAATAATCCGCGCATTCGACCCGACGTCCGTCTTGTTGCCGGGCCGCAAGATACAGAGTTTCCGGTCGGTGCGAGAGGTGGCTGAAGTTTGGGGACCAGCCCTAAGGGTGTGACGCGGTCCGGAGCATCATAGTTAAATGACCTCTCGTCACCCTCATGCTTCAATTGATGCTTATGGAGGTGGTGATGAACAATGTTCCCGCATCCCGAGCCATTGAGAAGTTTTTTGCTGGCCGACCGCCTGGCGCGGTTGTGTCGCTTGCTGACGCGATCACCTATGTGCGGCTGGTCAATCCAAGCTGCGAACTAATGGAAGATGAAATCGCCACGTTGATCGGGTGGCATGCCGCACGACGGCTTTGCAGTCTGAAGTTCGATCTGCAAGCGCGGTCGCCTCGCATGCATAAGGGTTGGCGCGCGTTCGCAGATAAGAGACCGACGGCTCACTGAGTCCGTCCCCGTCGCCCGTTCGCCTGGGCACCCTGAAGTCCCTTTGGCCGCCTTTTGGGGCGGACTTTTTTGTATGGAACTACTCCTGCTTATCGCGGTTCGAGGGCATCACCGACCGTGCATGGTCGGTGGAGGCTCCGTTGGTTTGGCGCCTCGGTCCGGTCGGCTTCACGGGTTAAGCGCTGTCGGAGCCGACCGGATCATTACGCAGCAATCGTTCGTTAAGTCCTTGTAGCAATATTGGGTATCGACGTTTCGACCGAACGTCCCCGCACGGTCGACGCCGAGCCCACTCAATCCCCCCGAGCCTCGGCGTCGACCGCTATTCTGCGGTCCGCCCTGATAACCAGCAGTCGCCTACAATCACGGCCTTGCCAGGGGCGGCCGGGTGATTGAGGTTTCGGTTGATGAGAGGAGCAAAAAGGGAGCTCTAGACGCCCGTTGGTTTTGTTGTCTTTGACTTCACTCAGTCTTGCCTCGCGGTTGCCGGCTCGCTGGGCACTATGTCTATTAACCGCGAGGGCCCCGCCGACAGCGACGGAGCAAGAACATACGTCAGGCTGCACGACGCCAAGACCGCTATTACGGTGGTGATCAACTTGAACCCATGCGAAGTCGAGGGTGCTTTAGACATTAGTGATATGACACATGACCCACCATTCGAGTCAAGAGACCCCGCAGTCTAACTCTCGCTCAGAAGGGGACCCGCCGTTGCGTGATCTAGAGACTTAGGTTAGGCGAGCCGGATATATACCGTGGTTTGGGGGCGCCGCATGGCTCACGTAGTCTCAACAGAACGACAGCACGTGCGGACGGTCGACTTTGCGCGGGGCATCTGCGCTGTAGGCGTCTGCGCCTATCACCTGTTGTACTACGAGCAGATAGCCAATCTTGATCGAGTTTCGTTCTACGCTGTCTACGCATTCTTCGTAATCAGCGGCTTTGCGCTGTACATCACCTACCGTGATAGGCTCGGTGTGGCTGGGGAAATGCGGACCTACTTCATCCGGCGCTTTCTCCGCATCGCGCCGCTGTTTTACACTGCCTGCGTGGCGCAGTTCCTGCTTAGTCCCCAATCGGTTGATGGATGGCTGAAAGCAGCGCTTAACTTCCTGCTGGTTTTCGGCGCGGCCAATCCCGGCGCCACTTCCCTGGTAACCGGCGGTTGGTCGATCGGCATCGAAATGGTCTTTTACGTCACCCTGCCGGTAATCCTCGCGCTGGCAGGCGGGCGACTGGGCGTGTTGGCGATCCTGTGTGGCTTGTCGCTGTTGGCGCAGATCGTTTTCATCAATCAGCTCCATCTCACCGGTCGCTTCGATTGGGCTTTATATACCCAGCCTGTCGCGTTCTTCGGTTACTTTGTCGCTGGATGCCTGCTGGGTGAGGTCTTCTTGCGACGCCCTGATCTCAAAGGCTCAATGCTGACCGTTCCTCTTGCGCTCGCTTGCGCGCTTCCCTTCGTCATAATTTCGGTCGCGACGACGGTCGATCTTCTCGTGGGGTGGGTCGGTTTCATCCTGACCCTTGCGACAGTCGGGCTGGTCGTGGCGGTCGCTTTCATGCCCGAGCCGAAGGCCATGTTGCGTCCAGTCGCGATTTGGCTTGGGCGGATGAGCTACCCGATTTATCTCATCCACCCGCTGGCCTACATGGTCACGCTGAAACTGTTGCCGAGCGGGGGCTCTGCTGCTCAGATTGCAACGACGCTAATCATCACAGTTGTCGCCTCCGAACTCGTGAACAGGTACATCGAGCGCCCGGCGATAGGTCTGGGCAAGCGGGCGCGGTTCGCCACATAGCCATTACGAGTCGGGGATAATCGACGTGATGGCGCCGGAGGTGTTGGTCTTGACGCAGCCGAATGTGCGATAGGTGCCTGAGCCAGTGATACCCAGCGAGCCATTGTCGCTGAATTCGCAGCCGTCAAAAAGTGTTTGCGCAGACGGACCTTGAAGATTTGCCCAGCGGATGTAGCTGTCTCGAAACCGCGTGGCTTGACCACTAGGGATGTTCACCGTGCCAAGCGAACCGGCCGACTGGAAGTGGCACGCGTCGAAAGAGTTCAGTTTTCCCCGAACCACGGCGTCCGCATAGCTGTTACCCTCGCACCAGATACCAACAAACTTGTTGCGAATGTTCGAGGCATGGCTGTTGATATCAATGCCTGTAGCATTTGCCTCGCTAGTGCCGCCCTCAAAAAGGTTACCGGAGCCGATCATGATCCTGATGCCAGTATCCAGCCCCTCAAAAATGGGCATCGCGAACTTGCAATCAGCGGTGTAGTTCCCCGTACCAACTCCATCCAATACCAAGCCATACAGCGGAATTGCCGTCATAGTCCGGTCGATATTCGTGGAGCACGTTAGACCGGCATACTGCGCAGCCACGCCGTTGATGATATTGAACGCGATGTTGGAACACTCGCGGACCCGGATGTTTGTGAAGGAGCTGCCCTGCACGGCCCCGTAGCAGTAGAACCCATCTGTGATCGCAGGACTGCCTTCGATGACGAGATTGGAAACTTGCATCGAATTTTTGTAGGCATCAACACCCGCGCTCCCGTCCATCGAGAAGCCACGCCCACTACCAAGCATCTGAATTACCGGCATCCCGACACCAATGATGGTCCGACCAATAGCTGCGAAGTTCGTCCCGGCTTGGATGGGATACGAAAGCGACCGGTCAAGGATGTGCATCGGCTTCCCAAGGTAGTCCGCAGCGGCAAGGCAATCGCGGAAGGCCTGCGTGCAGTCCGACTGTCCTTCCGCGCCGAACATAAGCGGATGCAGGAACGTCGTGTCGACACGCGCCCAGACCTTTTCGGTGGCCGGCGCATCGTCCGCCGCGACGAACACGCCTTCAGCGACATCGGCCGTCACCGCAGCGCTGTAGTCGCCTTCGCGCAGCACAAATGGCCCCTCCCGGCCCGGTTCGGTCAGAAACCGGAAGCTGTTCTCCGAAGTGTCGAGAGCCGCCAGCGCGGCGCGCGTTGCGACTGACGCGCCGGGGAAGGACCCGACGGCGTAACCGTCGCCAGCAGGGTTTACGATCAGAGGAAGACCCGCGTCATCGGCATCGATCGCCGGCAGGTTCACGCCGGCCGCTGCCGCTTCCGCCGCTGCCTGCGCTGCCTCTGCGGCAGCTTGTGCCGCCTCTGCCGCCGCCACAATCGATGCCGATACCTGATCCGTCACAATGCGGAACGTGCTGCCAAGCCTCATGCCGAGAACGAGCATCCCCTCGGCCAGACCTTCGGCCACGACATCATTGCCGGAATTGGTTTTGATCGTCAGAGGCGCGCTGCCATTGAGTGCTACGGTGACGGGCGAGCCGGCGTTTGACTCGAAGATGTTGAGCGCAATCAGGGCGGTGGCATCACCGGCCGGGATGGGGACGTTCGTCGTCGCCTGAATGGCGTTCGGCGTGCCCGCGCCGGTGTCGGTCGCACGGATGAGCAGGTTCGGAAGAGCAAGCCCCGGATCGGCGTCAGCAAGGAGCGCGATGACCGCCTGGCGGAGAGCGGACAGGCTCTGCCTGATATCGACCTTGCGAGGCTCCCATGGGCCGGAAGCTGGGATGCCATCGGTCGTGAAGTCGCGCCAGATCACGCTTGGATCGAGGTCAAGGCTCATTGAATGCTCCATGCAAAAGCGCCCCGCCGAGGCAGGGTTGGGAAGTTCAGATTTTTGGGATTGGCGCAGCCGTGTCGCGTCTGCGGTGCTTAAGCCGGCGTCGTAGCGACCGTGCTGGCGCCCCAAGGTCCGGGGCGGCCCTTTTCGGTCACCCAGCGAAGCTGGAATTCGTATTGCGTGTCAGCGGTAAGGGCGGCCGTGGTAAAGCTGGTCGCGTCGTTCTCAAGCGAGCCGCTCGTCGTCCACGTGCTGTCGACCGTTTTCTTGTACCGAACCTGATAGAAGAGTAGGATCGAAGGCGATGGCGAGAAAGACAGGTCTGCAGCGCCACCAACGAAATCGACCGTCGGTGCGTCGGGAGTCGGAATGCCGTCTTCGGTTACGCTGCCTGTCGCCGGCGCGGTGCCTTCTTGGCTCGCGTCCCAGTTATAGGCGTCGGACGGCATTGACTGCACCTGAAGCGTGACGCCGGTCAGGATTCCGCCTTCGCCGATAACGAACCGCAGGTCTTGGACTTCAAAGACGGAATTGATACCGAACAGCGGATACTCAATGCGCACGAAGCGCTCGTTGATCGCCGCTAAAGCCCGCAAGTTGCACTGGAATGTACCGATCCAATTCGGCTTGGCGCGGTAGGCGGCAAGCTTCATCAGCCGGCGCGCTTGGCTGTGCGAGGGCGCCATGTTGAACTGCATGTCGGAGGCGATTTCGCCGCGTTCCGAGACGTCATCCTCGTCAGCCCACGGGTCGGCGTCCGCACCCTGATAGTCCTGGCTTGGCTCGAGGTAAGTCGCCCGGATCGTGTTCGCAGTCGTCAGGACATCGCGGCCGCGCTTCAGGCCGGAGAACCCGGTAATGGTCTCCGGCCCGATAATGACGGTCGGTTCCTCCCACTGGCCAATGTCCAGCGTAAGACCGCCGTCGGGCGTGGGTACGAGCCTGCCATCGCAGCACTGAAGCATTCGCCCCAGAACGTCAGCGGGACGCTCTGAAAGCTGATATGATCCCCAGAGCCGATAGCGCGGCTGCGTGCCTCCGGCGTCCACCGGGACGGCTTCAGCGGCACGATTGAACGCCGTCACCCAACCGGCCTGCGCGAGCGGTGTCGATACCGCCGAAGCAGGCAAGCGCATGCCGTCCTGATTAACGATGTAGTCGCGAATGATCGCGGCCGCGTTGTCGCTCCACTCCACCACGCCGGTGACGGGATTTTGGACCTTTGCGGCGCGCATCACGACGCGGTAATTGGTGTTGATCAGGTTTGGAAAGAGCGACGTCAGGTAGTCGGAGCCAACGGCGCGCTGCAGAGCAAAAAGGCTTGCGACACCATCGCCGCGGTGCGTCGATGTCCACTCCGGAAATTGCGCCGTGAGTTCGTCGTAGTGCGTCTCGGGTATTTGACCGAGGCGGCTGCGAATGCGGACGTAGCTTTCGCCCTGTCCGCCGATCCAGGGGCTTTGCTGGATTTCTCCCGTCGTCGGGTTCAAGCTAATGAGATTGTCGTCGAGCCAGAACTCTTCAATGGCATCGATCGGCCCCTGCCCCAGTGCGATGACTTTGTAGAAGTCACCGGCCTTCGACGCGCCAAAAATCCACGGTCCCGTCGCCTTGACGCGGCCGTAATGCTTGATGCGCGTCGGCGTCGGCTGGCGAAAGGACTGCTGGACATCTTCCGGCTTTGGCGCCTTCGGAGCAAACAGCGATTGAGCCAGAAAGCTAAGTCCCGTCGACAAGCCGATGCCCGCAATGCCGGCGAGAAGCGTCGTGCCGATAGACAGCGCCGCGCCCGTCACGCCGGCGGACGTGAGCGCTGAGAGGATGATCCCCTCGATCAGGCCGAAGGTGCGGCGCGGCGGCTTAAGCGCCGTGGACTCGTACCAGTAGGTGTTGAGGTCTGAAAGCCTGCGCTTCATATTGACCACGCCTTCCAGAAATGATTGAGCGGCGCGGCGATGAGGCCGTCCTCGTGGCGGCTGAACCAGCAGTCGCCGGTGTTAATCGCGATGCACATGCGGCCGTCGAAAATAACGAGACCGAGGTCGCCGGGACCGGGGGTTTTGGTGCGTCGAAAGCCTCCGCGGCGCATGACGCGATTGAAGGCGACATAGATGTTGCCGGGCTCCGAGAGCCATGCTTGCGCTTCGTCGCGGCTGGTGTGGCGCCTGCCATACAGACCCATGGGGGAGAACCCGCGTCGCAGCGTGACCCACCTGTCGGCGCAGGATGCGCAATCGTTGATGCCCCATGCGAATGGCTCCGCGGCAAGCGCGGCTACAAACTCCCGAACATCCAAAGATCAGAACTCCGGGTAGTTGAACGTCGCCTGGAATAGACGCGGCATGTGCTGGCAGAACTGGTCGCCGGGATGCCTGCGCTGCTGGTCGCGGTCAGTCAGTCGTCCGAATGGCGGCCGGCTGCGGTTGAAGAAGGCGTTTTCGGCAGTGATGCTGATCGACTGCGTAGCGCCGTCGACACCCTGCATCACGTCGCGCGAAACCTCCGGCGGCTGCATGTAGCCCCACCAGATCGGAATCGGGCTGCCGACATTCTGCCAGTCGTTGTCGAACAACTGCAGGAAGAGCTTCACCAATTGCTGGTTGGCGAGCGGCGTCTGCTCCAAGGCGTTAGCGAGAAGATCGGTCGTCTGCGACGGCAACCCGCTCAAGCCGAGCGTCACGCTTTCAGAGGCGATGCCGGCGGCATAGCCGATGCCGTCGATCGTGCCTCGGCCGTGCATCGGCATCCATGTCTCGCCGTTTGCAACGAGCGCAGTGTTGCCGTTCCAGACGCGCACAGTCTCGCCGACGAATTCCATCTGGATCAGAAGATCAAGGCGGACAGTGGTGCTGGAGAGGTGCTCGATTTGCGGTTGGGTAAGGAAGTCTGACATGGGCGTTCCCGCGTAACTCATTGGCCCCGCGATGATTTGATCGCCGACTAAAGCAATGGGAGAGATTGGAATGGAACTGACGCGCTACACGAGCGAGGTGACGCCACAGATCGACGAAGGGGTGGCCAAGGTCACGCTGACGCTGACCTACACTGACGGCAAAGAAGGATCGCTGTCAGTCCATCCGGCCGTGAAGCTCGTCGTTTTTGTCAAGGCTGACGGAGCAGCCATGATTGAAACCATTGAGCGGGACGCCCTCGCAGGTGCTCGCCGAATTCTAGAATCGTCTCTCGCATCGCTCGATGTAGAAGACGGTGCATCGCTTCGTCGGCGTATCGCGGACACCAATTCCGCCCAGTCGGCCAGATCGCTTGAAAGAATGCGAGATGAAGCCGGCAGGGCCCTTGAGGAAGCGATGCAAGCCAGTCGTCCTGCGGACTGACGCCCATCAGACATCCTCCACGAACGAAACCGTCGGCCGCGCCGTCCGGTTGAGCTCCAGCGGCAGGTCCATTTCGCTGTCGCTCGCGAGCCGCATCCGACAAACTGGGTCGTCGAAATTCAGCCGATCGCCCAAACTTGCCGCCTCGCGCAAAGGCGGGCGGAAGGTGATGGCGGCAGTCGTGTCGCTGGTGTAGGTGACGGTGCGCAACCGATAGAGGCGCTCGCCAATCGAGAAGTGCTGGCCCGGTTGAAGCATGTCGGCAACGCCGATGTTGACGTTCGCCGAGACAGCGCGAGCGGCAACGGAGCCGGCAAGAGTGACGTCAATCACCTGACTGACGTAGCCTGCGCCGTCGCTGAAAAACGCGTCGTCGGAATGCGGGACTGCCGTATACAGCCCCCCCCACTCCGGCAGGAACGGCTGATAGCCCTTGCACAGCGGCACAACGATCTTGCCGAGTCTGCCTTCAAGAAGGTTAGCGACGCCGCGCCACGCAAGGATCGACTCCCGGCCCGTAACGATGATTCCGTCGAGCGTTGCCTTCCAGATGCCGGCGTCCGACGAAACCACCTGCACAGCGCCAGAAATGGATGCCGGCCCCGAAAGGGACCGGCTCGCAATGTCGAACTGCACGTTTCGCGCAGGCAGGACTTTGATCGGCCAACGAATTGTAGCCATAGGTTCTCCCCGCCGTGGTCGTCAGGCTGTGTTTTTTGGGTGGGTGGCGCCGGCTACCGGATGCCGCTAGGCGGCGCGGGACTGTGCTTCGGCCATCATGCTGGGCAGGCCATTCTTGACGGCGCGGGTGCTTTCGCGAACCGACACCTGAACAATGGTGCCGGAATGCGTCGTGATGCGTTGGTCCGCAATCGCGGCCATGCGGCCACTATCGTCTTCCAGCACGACGCGGATGGTTTCTGTCCCACCTGCCCCGCGCACCGCAATGGCTGGCGCCTGCGGTGCCTGGATTTGAACGGGAACCTTGCCGCCGTTTGGCAGCGGAATGACCGCCTCCTGGCCGTGGACGATGCCGCGCGGTTGCCCGCGCTGTCCGCCTGTGTTCGCCGTTCCCTGCGAGAAGCCAAAGAGCTTGCCGATCGAGCCGAAGAGGCCACCAAACAAACCGCCCCCGCCTCCCCCGCTGCCCTTGGTGGCGCTCCCCACTTCAAAAAGGGCATCCAGAAGCTGGTCCTGCAGCCTGTCCGTGATTTTATCGATCACATTCAGGAAGATGTTGCCCCACTCTTCGGTGGTGATCTTTCCGTCTTCCAGAGCAGAGCGCACGTCGGTCATGATGCCGTTGACGACATCGCGCTGAAACGACATCTGGTCCTGCGCATTCTTGAGTTCCGAGGCCTGCCTTGCATAGGCCTCCGAAACCTCGTCGATCTGCTTGATCTGGCCTTCCGACAGTGTAGCGTTCTGCCAGTCCTGCTCGCCTTTCTGGCGGGCAGCTTCACGAACGTCTTTGAGCGCCTTTTGCTCGAGTTCGAATGCCACCTTTCGCTTCTGCTGCGCTTCAAAGGACAGCCCAAGCTGCGCCTGCTCCTCTGCCAGCGCGATGGTCCGCTGCTTGATGGCCTCGATGTCTTCGAAGAATCGATCGTCGGCGGTTCGCCTGCTGTGGCCACCACCTCCGCCCCCGCCTCTCCGTCCGCCACGCGTGGCGCGTGCTGCGCGCTCCTCCGCCTCCGCCTGCCAATCAAGGCGCTGGATATCGTTCGGGCGCTGATTTGGTGTCGGCGCCGAGCCCGGCAACTGCGGGAAACGGCCATAGCGCCCACGCGTCTGCGGTCCGCCCTGAGAATTGATCGACGCCGTAGCATTTGCGGCTACCGCAGCCGCCCGCGCGACGCTGACGAAAGCGCCAACAATACCGGACACATCAGGCGCATATCCCGACACTTCCGCCAGCTTATTGATCAGTTCTTCGATTGAGATTTCGCTTGACCTGGCCTGCTCCAGCAGGGCGGTGAGCTCTTCCCGCGCCTTCGCCGAAGAGATGTTGGCGATTTCTGCCTGAAGGTCGGCAATCGCCTGCGCTCCGGCCTTCGAATCCTCAATCTCGGCAATCTGCTCGCGCACCGCTGCCAGTTCGGGAATCATCGCCCCGATGGCGTCAGCCGTATCCTGAAAAACAGGAAGTCCGGTGGATGCAAGCAGATCAAGCGCAGCGCGTTGCGCTGCCTCCATCTCCTCGACTGACGTCTTGTTGTCTGCAGCGCTGTCGGAAAGCGCAGCAAGGGCCGACTGAAGAGCGACAAGCTGGTCGGGTGGCGCTGTGTTTCGCAGGAGATCCATCACATCCGTGATGGCGTCGCCCGCCGTTACTACCTCCTGACCGATATCGCCAAAGACGCGCGCAATCTCTTGCTGTGTTGCCTGCTCGAGGTCGTCTCGGCCGGCAAGGCGGTCCTGCTCCGCAGCATAAGCGCGGATCGCAGGCAGAGCATCGCCCCACTTCTGCGCGACGCTTTGGATTAGGTTGGCCTGCTCCTTGAGAGCTTCTGCGGTCGCCTCTGCGCCTTCCTCGGATTCGGAGAAGTAGTTGTACGCCGCAACGCCGGCAGCAATCGTCCCGATCGTGACCAGAGATACGGGATTAACGATCGACATGAAGGCGGCGCCGATGCCGCGGATGACATCCTTCGCTCCGCCCATCGTATTGAAGACGGCGGAAAGCTGCGTGCCTTGCTGCAGGGCAATCGTCAGGGGGTTGGCGATGCCCATCTGGGTCATCACCGCGATATCTTGAAACTGCGCTGCAATGTTGGCGCTTTGGAACGCGTTGCCCGACGGGCCTATCGCCCCACCCATAACGGGCGGCGTGTCGGCAAGCGCTGCGTTGCGACCCTTGATCGCTGCGATGCTGGCAAGCGCTGCCTGCCGCTCGCGCTGAATGGCCGCCGTCATCTCATCGGTTGAGATTGCGCCCAAACGGTGGGCCGTGCGAATCTCATTGATGGACGACTTGTAACTCGTGATGGTCGAAAAGACCGGGCTGAACTTAGCCCGCAGGCGATCCATCTCCTGGCCTTGTTGGGCCAGTGCGCCGGTCCATTCCTTCGTCGCCTTCGTAGCGACTCCGGTCATTGCATCAATGCGCGTCTGCATCGCAGACGTCATAGAATTGTCGATGCTCTTCCCGATCGAAGAGAATCGCTTTTCGATCTGCCCAGAAGTGCGGGCGATGTCCGAATCCAGTCGCTTCAACGCGCGCTGGACCGCCGCCATATCAGTGCTTACACCAATGACGAGATCATCAGTCTTATCGGCCATCGTTTTTCCTGATATGTGGGCATACGCCCGCGCTCCGGCTGGGCATGGTGCAGCACGCGGGCGCTTTAGCCGCCTGCCCGATCACCCATACTTCGCCAGCAGTGCGTCCATCGCATCGTCGGAAGGCGCTTCGTCTTTCTTCGTCGCGCCGTTGGCCTCGTTGTGGCCCTCGATCGCCATGAAGTATTCCGTGATGGTGGACGCCCAGAAGGTATCAGGCGTCCACTTTAGGAAGCCGAAAGCTCCCTTCATCCAATCGCGCCAGGGAAATGCCGCCTCGGGTTCTACTCCTTGGCGGCTTTTTCGTTTCCCGGCTCACCTTCGAAGTGATGCGACAGCGCCGCAGCAAAAGCCTCGGCACATGCGGGGAAGTGCTTGAGCTTGAATGCGTCCAATGCGTCGTCGCTCTTGCCGCGCACAGTCAGCAGGGAAATCGCAGCCATCGTGGCCGCGACTTCCGTGCCGGACAGGCGGAGGAACAGGTCGGCAAGCGACTGGCAGCCCAGCCGCGTAGACACAGCCGCCAAGCCCTTCATGGTGGCGGCGATGACCAAAGGTACATCGCCAATCCACAGCGCGACTTCGCCGCGGGCTCCGTTCACCTGTAGCGGGAACTCTTTAGCCGCCGTCTTGGCTGCGGTCATGGATTACGCCTCGGCCGTGAACGTGAGGGCGCCGGCAGCAACGAACGTCGCGGAAAAGTCCATGTTTCCTTCCTGCTCGCCACTGACCTCAAACTCCGAGACCATCCACTCGCCGGTAAACTCGCCAAGGCCAGGCACAACGACTTCGGCGTTGAACTTGGTGGCGTCGATGACGTGCTGCATAAACGCTGTGGTGTTGGCGCTCTTCACGAACTTGCCGGAACCGCTGAAGGTGCGGTTCTTGATGCCCGGCTCAACGGTGCGCTGCGGCGTGTTCTCGGGGTTCGTGCAGTCTGGAATCGTGGTGTCGACTTCGTTTGCCGACATGTTGAAGCTGCGCGTGACGATACCGCAGAGGTTGGAAAATACCTCCGGGCCAGGATCAGTGTTGCCGTCGCCGATCTTGATGAGAAGAAGGCGGCCAATCTGTTGCGACATAGGTTCTCCTTGCGCGGTGGACGCGCCTAGCGAGTGTGGTGGTGTGGTGTTGTGTGCCGGCTAGAGCCGCTCGACGAACGCGACGAACTCTATGACGGCGTGGCTGGTGGTGCCGTCAGCGTCCCGCATCGTCCGAGTCTGCCTATGGCTGATCGATACGAGGCGATTGGTGGCGAGGGAAAATGGATGCTGATGGACGGCCTGCACGACGGCATCCGTCATCTGCTTGACCTCCATGAACCCGCCCGAATAGATCGACCAAGCATGGATCGAAATGTAGATTTCTTGCCCGTCGATGCATTCCGCGTCACGTCGCAGGCTTTGCCCGCCGTCGACCGAAACATAGGGTTCGCCAGCGTCTGCCGGAGGTTTATCGAAAACCTTTGTTCCGTACCCCGGGCGCGTGCCCACAATATCAATAATGGGCTGGTATGCCTTAAGCCGCGCCACGATAGCGCCTTGCAATTCCAAGTCGGCGCTTGCCATTATCGCTTCCTCATGACTTCGCGCACGGCTCGGTTGATGGCGGCGTTAATTCGCTTCTTCGCGGTGGGCTTGAACGCTCGCCAAGTCGGGAAGATGTGCGGTTGCGCCGGCGTTCCGGGGTGCTGCGTGCCTTTGAACTGCCCGCCGTTCAGGCGCGCCTTTGTGCCAAACTCGAGAAAGCGCCATATCCACGGCGCGTAGATCGCCGCTGCATCTGGGTCTTTCGACTTGGCGCCTACGACTGGCGCGTGATTCGGATTGTCCGCCTGCCGCTCGCCCTTGATTTCCGCCATGTAGTCGCCGCTATCATACGGCGCGTCGGCGCTGATCATTACAGCCGCCTCTTTGACGACATCGAGCTTCGCTTCGGCGGCATACTTCTCGGCATTCGGTGCAAGCTGATTCAGGCGACGCATAAGGGCGGCGCGGCCCGTCACTTTCGCCTTCAGCGCCATGCACCTCTCCCGGCCTAACCGGCCTGCCCTTCGACAACCATCAATTCGAGCCACGCATTGCGCTCGTCGATGTTGACGATGGTCTTGATATTGAAACTGCGAACTGGCTGCCCGTCCGGTCGAAGGCCAGCGCGAGCGTCATAAGCCCGCCACGAGGGCGTCACAGCGCGCGTGCGCTCCGAACTACGGATAGTCATGCTGTACGGCTGGACGCCCGCCAGGCGGGACGCCTGCACCGATTCCGTGCCCGTTCGTGGCTGCATGCGTGCTGGCTCGGTGAACCTGTCGACGTAGCCGGTGACAATTCCGCCGTACCCGTCGTCGCCTTCGGTGTATTCTTGGAATGTGATGAGCCGGTTGAGCGCGCCGGAGCCAGACCTATTCGGTGGCTTCATCGCCGGCCTCTTTTTTGGTCTGCGTCTGTAGTGGCTCGGCCTTGCCCGCCTTCATTGCCGCTTCTGCGCATGCGCGGGTGACGTTGGCGGTCATGCCGGCCTTATAGGCGATGGTGAATCCGGGCTGGCGCCAGTTGTAGTCGTCAGTGAAGCGGATCCACATCAAGCGTACTCCCGGTGATTGGCCAACAGGTCGTCCAGCGTGGATCGTGCGCTCGACGGCTCCGGCTCGCGGCGTTCGTACATGTCCGAAATTAGGAGGAGCATCGCGTGGCGAACGGTGGGATCGGGAACGCGACCGACCGATGCAGAGACAGTGATGCGGGAGCCAAATTGCTTCGCCGGCCAGTTCTGACCGCGTAGCAGACGCAGACCACCGTCGACGAGTTCGTAGACGCCCTCGCCAATCGTCTGCTCGGCGCCATCCGCATCGGTATATGTGACCGCAGTCACATCGCCGGCGGGCACAACCGGCAGCACAGAAAGGTCCGACCAGTCATCGGCGACAAGATCGACGGCTCGCTCTGCGAAAAGCGCACCGCAGTACTTCTCAACGTGCGATCGCGCGACAGAGATGAGTTCGCCAAGATAGGCGTCATCGTCATCATGGAAGACACGGCACTGGCGCTTGGCCTGCTCCAGCGAAACCGGCTCAGTCGTCGGACTTGGTATCGTCGGCCTTTGCCACATCAGACTTGCCCTTCTTTGTGCGGCGCTCGGCCGGAGCATCCCTCACGGCATGCTCGACGCGCTTTTCGGAAACCGGAACCGCGAAGCCCGCCTCGATGAGGCGAATAGCCTCCTTTTCAGGGAAGTCGCGCTGATCGCCAGGCGACAGCGAATATTCGTTGCCGGACAGGCCGACCAAAACTCGGATTTCCATCGTAACCTCAATAGATTGGCGGGGCCGAAGCCCCGCCTTTCAGAAATTAGGCCGAGGCCATGACAAGGTGCTTCACCGCGGCGGTGTCGCCGAGCTCGCCGTCGAAGCGGATCAGGCCAGCGATGCCGAGATCCGGCCAGAAGCGCTCGCGAAGCACGCCGATGACCGGAGAACCGACCTTGCGGACGAAGTACTTCGAGAAGTCGCCGAAAATGATCGGCTTTGCTCCGGCCGAGATCTGCGGGACGTCGTCGTTGATCTCGTAGCGGTAGCCAAGCAGTGTGCCAGGTGCGCCGGTCTGGATATTGCCAAGCTGCCAGAGATAGTTGCCATCACCATCCTTGAGCTTTCGGATAGCCGCGAGCGTCAGGTCGGAGAACATCCAGCGGGCCTTCGGCGAACGGCGGTAGGCCGCATTGACCGAGTGCAGGAGGTCGATAACCTCGTCAGAAGCGAGGACCGCAGCACCTGCCGCGGTCTTGCCGAGCGACGAAGCGGTCACGACGCCGTTTGGCTGGTTCGAACCAGTGCCGACCGTCAGCTTGTTGTTGGCAATGCGGCCAAGCCGCTCACCAAGCAGGGAGCCGAGCAGCGATTCCATGTTGAAGATGGAGTCCTGCGCCAGCTCCATCGAGAACTTGACGAACTCGGTGTCGTAGACGTAGGCGCCGAGCTGCTTCTGGCCGAACGTAGCATCCTTGCCGCCATCGTCCGTCAGCGCCGCGCCTTCGGTGTGCGGTTCGGCAGTCACGCCGGTGTCGTCGACCGTCGGGATGTTGATAACGTTGCCGCTGGATGTCGTAAGCACGGTGCAGACGTTCTCGTCGTAGAGCGGGCCCCAATCCTTCATCGACTTGACGATGAAGTTGGCGAGCTCGACGGGAACGGTGTAGCCGCCGGCGGTATTCGTGCCGGTCGTCTGCATGCGGAATTCCTTGGCCGACTGAACGCCAGCCTTGAGCACGGAGCGCTCTTCCGCGTCCAGTTCGCCGAGATCGGCGCCGGTCGACAGGAACTTGTAGAATACCTCGCGGTATTCCTTCTTGTTGCCGTCATCCTGGCCGCGGGCTTCGCCGTCTTCGCGACCCGGGCGCTTCCTGGCGCGCTCTTCTTCCTGGCGTGCGTTGAAGCGGGCCTCGACTTCGGCCATCTTCTGCTCGCGCTCGATCAGCTTCTCGACCTTGTCGTAGTCTGCCATTATGGCGTCGTGACGGGCTTCGAGTTCGGCCGAGCGGGCTTCGTCGGTGTTGCCGGTGATGGCGTCGAGCGCCTCGCGAGCCTGCGCGACAAGACGGCCGCGCTTCTCCTGCAGTTCGGTAGCAGACATGTAGTACCTCAAATTGTGCTGGGGTGTGGTGGTTTGGCAGGACGGTTCGTCCTTGCCCTCCGCCGGTTGGCGGGTGACTTCAGCCGTGAGGCTGACTACGCGGCGTCCTGCCAGCCGTCACTCGGACGGACGGATGCCCCGGATTCTCTGTTCGTGACGCGCTTTGCGTTCCGCAATACGCCGCTTCGCGGCAAGCGCGTTCTGGGCCCTACCCTCTGCGCGCGCCTTTTCAAGCGATCGCATCGCCAGTGACGTGTCGGGATAGGCTGGAATTGGCGTGGCGGTAACCTCGTAAAGTTCCGCCTCAATCACGGTACGGTGCGGCACGTCGCCGGATTCGTCCCACTCCTGCTTGGTCGCGCGGAAGGCGAAGCTCATGCCGGAAATGTCACCGCGCTCGACCAGTTTCCAAAGGTCGTTGCCGTCAGTGGTGTCGGGGATATCGATCTCCACGGCAAGGCCGCGATCATCCTCCTTCAGCCGGAGCGTGCCACTCTTAGTGCGACCGACGACCCGACCGGAATCGTGGTTCACCAGCGCAAGGATGTCGCCGCGGATAGCCTTGGTGAATGCGCCCGGCGCGATGCGCTCGACGAAGTAATCGCCGATCACGGTATCGCTGTTCCAAATGGCGGCGTATCCCACTAGGGTGCGCTTATCACTATCGGCGCGAACCTCAACTCCGAGGACGCCGCCGCGCTTCTCAATATTCGTCATGCGGCTTGCGCCTCGTCATCTTGGTTATCGTTGTCGGGCTCATCGGCGACTGCCGGCGCGACCTGCGCCAACTGCTTGCCAGCGTCCTCAAGCGGAACCGTTGCGCCTTGGATGTACAGCTTGTCGCCGCCTGGCATCGGCGGCCTATTGTCGAGCGCGCGACCTTCGTCGGGGGTCAACAGACCGACCTGAATGGCGCGTGCCATGCCGTCCATACGCGTCTTGTAGTCGCCACGAAGGATGCCATCGAGATTGTGCTCGACGTACCGTCCGCCAGGCTGCCGATTGAACAGCTTCAGATTCATCTCATCCTCAAGCGCCTCGGCCCACTGGCCAATGAGGTGCTTCACGAGATGCAAATCCTGCTGCTCGGCATTGCTGAATGTCGCGCGGGTCAAATCCTGCAGGAATACCGGTGGCAACTGGTATGCCCGCGCGATCTCCTCCACCTGGAAGCGCCGCGCCTCGACCATCTGCCCCTTGGCTGGGTCGATGCCGACCGGATTCAGCTTGTAGCCAGCCGGAATCGGGAAAACCGGCTCGCCTGCTCGCTTCGCAGCATCCACGGAACGCTTGATGTCGGCCTGCGCGCGCTTGATCGCGGCGTCGCCAGCCGGCAGCGGTCCCTCGAGCGACAGCGGCGGAACGCCGCCGCCCGCAAAGAAGTTCGACCCGTAATCGTTCATGGCAATGGCTAACTGTATGGCCTTACTTGCCTGCATGATCGGGCCGTAGTGCTTCACGCCGTCCGACTTGAGCATAAACGGGATGTCGATGACGTCCTGACCGGGATACTCGATGCCGTTCGTGGTGTAGAACGTCCTGCCGCCGCGGCGGGAGATAACCGTTTTGGCGGGATCCAGCGGCCAGATCGCCTCCACACCCTGCGGCGTGCGTTCGATCCAGGCGAGACCACGGCCGCCGGTGAACACCTGCGACCAGAAGTACTGACGGAACTTGAAGCTGCCCTGCTCTGGGTTAGGCGATGCGTGAACCACAGCCTCCAGCTTGCCGCCGAGGCGCTCCGGTCCTTCCTTCGTCTGCCGATACGCATGGAGCGGCAACGCCGCGAGCGTCTTCGACAGGAAGTTGACCGCAGCCCATACGGCCGGCACCGACAACGCATTGTCGATCGTCACATTCGGCAGGTTTGCCGTCTGCACACCGAAGAACGCCAAGAAGTTGTCGGCCGACACTGGAATCGTCGGGTTTTCAATCGAATTTCGCGTTTCAAGCGCGATTTCCGACGTTTCGGCCCGCTTTTCGCGGCTAAATGGCCACATGCGGGCCTCCGTTACTGTACGAGCGAAAAGTCAGGGTCATCCCAAGGGGAAGCGGGCGCGGTGCTCTCAACAGGCCCGTCGACTGCAGCACCAACTGCCATCGTCAGAGCGACGGCAGCGTCGATCCGAACTGAAGCTTTGGTCTTCACAAACCAACGGTTGTCCTGGGGGTCTCGATCAAAGGTCGCGCCCATAAGAGCGGTCATAAGCAGCGGGCTTTGCCGCAAGCGAATACGGCCATCTATGATCATGTCTTCGAATGCGGACACTGATCCGGGCATCCACAAACCTTGCGGCGGCGGCAATCCGGCCGCCTTTGCGGCATCGACTTTTTCCGGCTCTGGCTTCGATCGGACCTTGCCGCCTTGCGGATGCGCCACGTGCTGCACCACGATGCCGATTGCCTCGACTTCCTCGCGGAACTTGTCGTAGGCGTATCGATCGTAGGCTATCGCCTGGATGCGGAACCGCTCGTCAATTTGTTGCACCCGAGCGGCCACAAAGTCATAACGGATACGCTGTCCCGCCGGAGCATTGAGCCAGCCGTCGCGCACCCATATCTCATAAGGTGCCTTGTCGGCAGTCGCTCGGGCCTGCAGCGTATCACCCGGCGTCCACGCCTCGACCCACGCATCAAAGGTCGGCAACGACACCGTTGAACCGTCCTCGCGTCTGATGTCCATCATTCCCGTGGGGACAACAGCAGCCATTACCGTCATGTCGCGCGATGCGGAAAGATCAACGCCCAAGTAGACCGGCGTTTCGTCGGGGTACTCCTCCGGGTCGAAGTCAGCCATTACGCTTTCGACCGTTTCGCGCGGCATCCACGCCTTGTCAGCGTCCGTCCAGCGACAGAAGTGCAGCCGGAGAATACCGTTCAGCTTTCCAGGCATCTGCTTGGCCTGGTTCACAACGCCCGCAAGATACTCGTGGGTCAGAATGGTGCCGAGCAGAGGGTTCGCTTTTGGCCAGCACGACGGATCCTCAAGGGGATCATCGTCACGGTCGAGCGCGCACACCCAAGCGAAAGTGCTGTCGTCGATGACTTCGCCGACATAGGAAAAATCATCATCCGGCGTCAACGTGCCTGCGGCTACCTTGACCGCATGCTCGTGCTCTTCCCAGCAGATGCTGTTCCTGTCCGAACCGGAGTTCGTGATCATCAGCAGAAGAGGCTGCCGCCGGAATTTGAAGCCGCGTTCGAGCATCTCCATCGTGGATCGGTCGGGGTGTTCGTGCACCTCATCGCAGAGGGCGAAATGGGGCCGCGGACCGGAGCCAGACTTTCCACTATCCTTTGAGATCGGCCGAAAGAACGAGCCTGATCGATGGTGCGCGATGTTGAATTCGCGCCCGACACCGCCGCTGAACTTCAGCCGCTCAGAGAGCGCTGGCGCGGCGCGAACCATCTTTACGGCATCCTGAAACAGAATGCCGGCCTGTTCTTTCTTGGCGGCTGCGGCGTAGATCTGTGCACCCGCCTCCTTGTCGGCAGTCAGGCCATACAATCCAACTCCTCCCGCAAAGGGGGATTTGCCGTTGCCTTTGCCCTCCTCGATGTAGGCACGTCGAAATCGGCGCGAGCCGTCGGCACGCAGCCACCCAAAGAGCGACCCGAGCTTGAACGCCTGAGAAGGATGGAGTTTGAACGGCCGGCCTTCGAACTGGCCCTCGCTGAGCTTCAGGCGCTCTTCGAAGAACCGGAACACTCGGCGGGCGGCATCATCATCGAAACGCAAGCCGCGATCAGCACCGTGCTGAAGATCATCGAGGTGCCGCCGGCAGGCATTCCGGACGTGGGGGCCGGCAATCTCCTCACCGGAAAGCACTGATCTCGCATAGGCGTTAACGCGTGCAAGCGCCGGTCCCTCCTCAGTCGAGGAGATCGTCTTTTTCCTCGCCGTCATCTGGCACCGTAATCTTGCTGGCGTCGGCGGGGGTGGCGCCCATCTGGCCAAGTATCTGGCGCAGGAAGTTCATCCGTTGGACACCGACATCCTGCCCGGCCATGATTGCCCCCTGAACCATCGAGGCCATACCAACCAGGATGCGGTGAGATTCAGTGAGCCACGGAATTTCCCGGTCGAACAGCAGCCAAGCTGACTTCGCCTTGCAATCGTCCGTGTCTTTCATCCATGTTGGCGGCCTGCCCAGTGGCCCTTTTGCGCCGGGCTCGCTTCGGTCTTTGAAGCGACCGGCATTCATTTTTTCACGCCCTTCGGCTTTTGCCTTAGCAAGGGGCGTTCTCGGCCTCGCCATGGCATTTTCTCCTCATCGAGGGATCATATTTTGAATTGCAGATGCGTGCGTTCTTGGCCCCAACCGGTCCTCCGGAAACGGCGCCCGACGAGACCTTAGGCACCCCTCCCTAGAGGGGCCACCCATCAGCCCCGAACCGCACGACCGTCTTGCCGTGGTCCTCTAGCTGTCCTCGTCGGGCGTGGCATGACTTGCATGTCGCGACGAACGGGCCAGACCAGAACAACTCCTCGTCGCCCCTGTGCGGCGTGACGTGGTGGACCTCTGTCGCCTCGGTCACGATCTCCTGCTCGAGGCACCACTCACAAAGGGGGTCTTGCGACAGCTTAGCTTCGCGGAGACGGCGCCAGCGGGCAGTGCGGTAGAGACGCCGGTACTCGGCTGCCCTCTCGGACCGGGCGTCACGCTGGCGCGCCATACCAGCCGCCGGTGCGGAAGTACCAGTCGCCGATGATGGCGCGGATGCGGTCGATGAGACGCTGCATGGTGGGGCTCCGGGATAGCGATGACTAGATACCCCACGCCCGCTAGCTAGGCGGATCGCCATGTGCTCATGGCTGGACGGTGCGCATCGTTGAGAGGCGGCCGGGGTTTGGATTGGTGCACCACATCTGACAGAGATGCGAACCACGCAAGCTTTTGGGAAATAAAGATAAAATACGCTCGCCCAGCTAAGGGTGCATCGAATTTGGTGGTTGAATATGAAGTGGCAGACTTCGTTTTCGCACGGAAAGAATCTAAACTGATGTGATTCCTGCAAGGCGTACGCCTTCAAGGGATCGCCATGCGCCGCCGGATGGCATCGTAATACCGCCAGTCGGGAACATGCGTTGTCACCAGTGCTCTAAAAAGCCGTCCGTGCCTCAGAAAGCGCAGGTACCAAGGGCTCGTGGAAGACCACGAGTTCCTGAAATTACGCGACATTTCAGACCTGCTCCTTCGAGACGAAGCTGTCGGACCAGCTGCTTTCCAAAAGAGGCGGCACATCCTCGCTCTTGGACAGCGGCAAGATGGTGCCGAGTTCGTCTTCCGGGTAGCTGAGCCCCCAGGCTACGGCCATGCGGCCGAATGCAGCCAGAGGTATCGGACAGTCTATCCCTCTTGGCGCTGGCACCTCGAGAAGCTTAATACCCTCATTGCCGGTGTTCTGACGGAGCCAAGGCGAAAGCTCTGCGACTATAGATCGATGGACCGCATTCTGTGCGCCTCCACCAACGAGAAAGACTGGCAGGTCGTTGCCCGCTTGCCAGCATCGCGCATTCCGATCCTTGTCCTTCCTGGTGGTCCAAACAACCTCTCGGATGCTCCTCTCACATTGGGCTCGGAAACCAGATTCATCTCTACCCGCCCCGAGGAACCAGTGCATGGCATCGACGCCAAGCGGTCGGACCATTCCATTCTGCAATGCGTACTGGTCCTCTCCCTGGTTCCACCGATGCAATCGGAATGTGCAGACATCAAGGGTTGTCGCGCCTACATCGACCATGAGGTAAAGGTCTGGAGCGGACATGTTCGACTTGGCAAAACCGACTGCTTCGGCCACGGTTTCCGGTATGACACCGATACCAAGCTCGAGTGCTTCCTCTATTGACTGTGCGGCTGCCCGCACTTTTTCGTCGAGAAGGAAGATATAGGTGGTTTCGACGTCGACCGGTCCATCGTAGTTGGCGCACAAGAGCGCAGCCGCAGCAACCTGTCGGTAGGTACTGCTCAAGACACTGTTGTCCGCATTCTCTGCAGGCAATCCCAGATTGAGCAGCCATCGGGTAAATCTGCCGCGAAACAGAGCTGGGCGACTCGTCCTCAGCCAGCCGCGCACGTAACGTATCACGTACGCAAGGTATGCCGTCGCCGCGTCCTTTCGCGTGATCTCCAACCCGCGATAGGTACCGCCAATGCACGGCTGGGTCGCGCCCGGCCCCATGATCCCCTGTTTCAGCGAGTGCAGCACCTTGGCGTCCTTTTCGGGCCAAGATACGAACTCACCACTCTCTCTCAGCCAGAGAACGGTCTGCCACAGATAACCGTCTCCATCGCTTAACGAATGACGCGGGGCCGGAATGGCGACCGTCGGCTGTCCTGCTTCATAGGGAAAGCGTACAATGATCTTGGTGGAACTCGTTCCGAAATCGAGTCCTATGACCGCGAAGAGCTCGGAAAGATCCGACTCTTGTTCCTCGCCACCACTTGCAAGGATTCGTTCGTATTTCGCTTTGTCCACCGGGGAGATCGAAACCGCTGGCCGCTCCCGAACAGATGCTTCCAGCGGCAATTCCCACCACGTGAACTGAACCCTCTGGGATGCGGGCGCCTCTGCTGTCGCTTTCCTACTTTTGGATATGATCGGCCTATCGGCGCTCGGGCTGCTGATGGTCACCCTGGGTTTCACAAGACTGTAGCCTCTTGCTTTCGGCTTTTCGACCGGAACGGGCGGCGTGGGCTTGTATGGATCTCGAGCGTTGGTAGGTGTGCACGGCCGCTTGGGACTCGACACTGCGACGCGAGCTCGTTGCTTCTTGTAGGAAGTGGCCGTTTCCAGCTGCCGCTGGACCGTTTTTGCGGCCTTTGTTTCGAGCTGCGACCGCAGCCGCAGCAGCTTGTCGGCCGTGTTTGAGGACAGCGCGTCGCCAAGAGTTGCCCGTCCTCTTCCCCCACTCCGATTCCTTCCCCTCACGGCATTCTCCCCCTCATCCAATTTCAACGAGCAGCACCGACACGTCGCTTACCTCTGGTACGACTTCACCCAAGGCATCGATCTCTGCCAACCGACGACTGCAACTCTCATCGAGCCTGCGAAGTTTGCCCTCTGTAGCCTCCGCCAAGGACCGTCGCTGACGTGCTTCCTTCCCTTCGCCACGTCTTTCGTGATAGCTAGCGCGATCCAGATGATGGTCACGAATTCTCATCAAGCTCTGCGCCTTCGCGTCGCGATGGCGCTCGAGCGCACGTCTGCGGATCCGGACGCGATCCTCCACTTGTGCCCTCATCTGCTCCTCGAACTCATCGAACCGAACGTCCAGATCCTCGAGCACCACCGTGCGCAATACCTCCGCGGCTTTTGAGAAACGTGGGTCGCTGGCGATGTTGGGAATCAACCGCCCAGCCGATGCAGCAGCGGAAGCGACGCGCTCAGCTTGCTCCGGAGAAAGAAGCGTCGCGGTTGTCACTTCGCCCCCCGAATACGCGATCCGCGTGCTACCGGCGACGCTCCCATCGCCCGTGTTGGCGTACCAGCGTCGGATTCCAATTACGTAGAGCCCCTTACGAAGCGACTCGGCTGTTTCCCTTAAATCCAGTCTAGCTACCACCGGCTGCGGCTGTTCGAACTTGTCCAAGGAATCGAGATAAGCGGCGAAGCGAACCAGGGGATGCATCTGGGAGATGCCCTCCACATGAGTGTTGCCTTTCACTACCGACGCATCGAACCGATAACGCTGCTGGTCATTGCCGTTCAGAAGTCGAGTTGTGCCCCGAAGCCCGCGGCGGCCGAGAAAGGCGGCAAATGCTTCCGTGGCTCCTGGCGAGAGCCGAATCCTGTAGGTATCCGAACCTGGAGGACTCGTATCTATCGCGCACCCTGGATAGGAACGGTGCAGCCTGTCCCGGACGTAGACGAGAATATCGTCTCCGCTCAGCCACCGATGCAGCCTTCGGCTCTCGGTAATGCTCTGGAGAATGTAGTCTCCATGCCGCATCAATGATCCGGCTTGCTCCTCCAGCTCATCCTCGTGCTTCTTCAGAACCTCGAGTGCCTGCGCTGCCTGCTCGATAGCTTCGGCCTTCTGGGCTTCCGACAATCGCGGGTCGACCAGCTTTCGGGTCATGTCCCGGATGGGCTGGCCCAGAACCGCCTCAAATTCACCCAATGCTTTCTGGCCCAGCCCCAAGCGCATGTAGAGTCGGTCATATATCCGCTGGTCAATCGTTCCCTCGAAGAGCAGGTTAAGGACGACGACCATTTCCTTCTGCTGCCCGAGTCGATCAACACGTCCAATCCGTTGCTCGAGGCGCATCGGGTTCCATGGAAGATCGTAGTTCACGACGACCCAACAGAACTGCAGATCGACGCCCTCGCTTCCCACCTCTGATGAAAGCAGCACCTTCCTCGATTCGTTGTCGCGGAACCTCTGAAGGACGAGGTCTCTCGGTTCCCGGATGCTTCCATGCAGCAGCTCGCAGGACCCCGCGCCGACATCGCGAAGAAGTCGCTCGCGAAGATAGTTCAAGGTTGGCTTGAAGCTGGAGAATACGATCACTTTTGCATCCGGCTCCTCCCGCCATACCTGTCGCAGCTGAACGAGGAGTAGCTGATATTTGCTATCACAAGACACAAGCCGATCGGTGAGGTTCATCCGCCGGGCAAGTGCCGCCAAGCGCGAAACTAGCGGCCTCGCGTCGGTGCTGCTGCCGTCGGCTATGGCCTCGATGTCTTCCAGTTCGTAATCGTCGTCGCCTGTGAGCAGGGAATCACGTCCTGCCGAGTTTGACCAATAACGCGATGCGGCTGCAGGACTCGAGGTGAGAAGCCTCTGTGGCATGGACAGAAGGAATCCTTCGCTCGTATCTTGCTCGATCGCGTATTGACGGACAGCTTCGGTAATTGCGTCGTAGAATTCCTTCTCGTCGGGATGCATAGCCAGCGAAGGCGCCTTCGGGTCCCGGCGCACGCGGAATTCCTCGACATCGCGGCGTCGCGTTCGGGTCACATAGTTCGCCAACTGATTCACGTGCTCGAGCCGGGCAGCGAGGTCAGCCCGCCTGCCTGAGTCAAGCGTCGCCTTCTGCAGTTCTTCTCGTATCAGCCGCAGGGAAGAACTGTCGGCAAGGAGATCATACTGACCTGCCAGATTCAGGCGTTCGAGAATGTCCTCCACGGGGATCTCGGGCTTGAGCAGCAGGTCGCGCGCCTCCACGATCGGCGCATTGAGTTCAATCAGCTCTTCAATCGTCTGCTCGTATTCGAACGTGTCGGGATCAATCAGACGCAAGAGGGAATGAAGGTCGCGGTTTCGAAGATGGATGGGCGTGGCAGACAGAAAGACCCGATGGGATGCAACTGCGTTTAACAGCCGCGCCAGCCCGTGCAGCAGCGTCTCCGGGTTCCGCATGTGATGCGCTTCGTCGATGATCAGGAGATCGAGCAGGGGCTCTCCTTCGGCGGCCTCGTCGAGGAAGCGGGCCAGCTTCTGTCGGGGACTGACGATCTCGTTTCGATCCTCTTCTTCTTCGTCGCTCCAGCCACGCGGCGGCCGTAGGGACTGCATGCTTGCAATGGCCGCGAAACCGGGACCTGTCCCATCTGACGTGAAAAGAAGGTCGAACAATTCGCTCGCATCAACGATCCGGGCATCAACCCCGAAACGCCTAAACAGCTCTGAGCGCCATTTCTCGCAAAGGGTCTTGGGGCAGAGCACAAGGAGACGGTTGCTCTGAAAACGGGCCCGCAGTTCAGTCCAGATGAGTCCCGCCTCGATCGTCTTTCCGAGGCCCACCTCATCGGCAATCAGCAGGCCATCCGTGGGCGAGTTGAGGAGCTTGAGGACCGGCTTGAACTGAAACGCGTAGAAGTTCGTGTCAGTGGCCTCCATGCTGTAGACGACATCGCTCAGACGCCCTGTCACACGCAGTCGGGCCAACGTTCTCCGCAACCATTCCGGGTCAGCAAAACGTCCCTCCTCAAATCGCCGCGTTATCGATGCAGGCGCTTGCGGCACCACTTCCAAGGCCGATTGCGGAAGCCAGGCAAGCCCGCCATCAGGAAACTGGACAGGCAGCATTCGGCTGCCCGCCCGAGAGCGTTCCCCGTCCTGCAGAATTCCGGCGCGCGTCGGATCAGTTCTAAGGCGCACGAATGCGCCGACACTCAATTCCATGGATAGCGCATCTCCAACCCAACTATTTCGTCAGTTTATCTATATATTTTCGATCCGTGAATCTAAGCTGTTATGTCGCTATGAAGTGTGAAATCCGATGCCATGCAAGGCGTTGCTCGTGCATAGCTGTAAGCGGAACGGCATCGCGCCACCTTAACTCGGCTCGCGCAGCTTGACTAAGTGCGGGCGAGAACTGAGGACGACCCTCCTGGTCGAAAGTGACGAGACCCTTATCGAACGCAGCGTCCCACAGCGCCGAGAGCAGCAGACCGTTGTGCACGTCCAGGCGCTCGGTGTCTGTCACGCAAGCCGCCCAAGGGACGATGTGCGAGGCGCGCAGCAGCGATCTATCGGTGATGCCCGTTAGCGGACAGCAGCCCCGCCAGTAAGCCAGGAGGCGGTCGCGAAAGATGTCCTGGCCGATACGCCGGACGACGAGGCGCTCGGCCTCCGTGGTCGCGGGAAGACCGCGGGTTGCAGCCTGAAAGGCGTCGAGCGGCGCGTCGGGCAGGCTGACACCGAGCTCGTAGACACGCGGCACTACCGCATACAGCCCACCAAGTGTCTCGAAGGTATAGCGCGCCAGTCCGGGACCGGGCATCTCGGCCGCCCCCACGCTCAGTTCGGCAACGATGCCTGGATGGTCCAGCGCCAGGAACCAGGGTCCTGACGTAGAAGCCGCGGCCAGGTGGATCGTGCCTTGGGCGGTGGTGGACTCGAACCCAGCCCAGCCATCACGCTCGCCGATCGGCCTACGATAGCCATTCTGCCATGCCAGCTTCCGACATTCCTCTGCTACGACGAAACCCTGCGGGGCCTCGATCATGTCTCGGACCCGCTTGTGGCCGATGCGGCGTGGGACCTGGGTTGATGCGGTTGCGCTGTGTCGAATGTTTGCAGGTTCGGTTGCGACGGCAGTGGCCAGGTCGCCTTGGCCAGTTCGAACAACTGTGTCGCACGTTCCTCTATGTCGTTCTCTGTCCAGTCGGCGCGATCGCAAAGCCCGCGGTTCATCACGAGCACGGTGTGCGCATCCAGATTGGCGCGCTTGCCACTTTCAGGGGTTTTCCCGTCAACCCAAGGACGGTTGGACTGGTAGGGATTGAACCTCCTTGTGAGCAGCGTGAGATTGCCGATGGTTTGGACCGTGCGATCGCGATGCTCTGCCGTTGCGCCGCCCGCAAGCGGCCAATGCTCACGCCAGCCTTGTGGCATGACGTGCTCGATGGTCAGATTGCGCGGGGGGGCCGTCTCTTCGGCGAATCCGGTGCGCAACGCCTCTTCCACCGCCTCCAGCAGGAAACGCAAGCGCGGCCGCGTCAGGTTCTCGTAGAGCTTGTTCGTGACCCAAGCATGCTCGAATTCGGTGTCGCTCGGCATCCGATCGACTTCCGCGTCACCCTCCAGCAAGGCACCCCGGACCGCGGCGACAACGTCGTCCTGCCCAGCCGTAACCACCCCAGTCAGCGCGGCAAATACCGTGCCGTAGCCCCTCGTGCTCAGGCGGCAGACCATGCGTCGGACGAGATAGGACTCGAGATCAATCAGGACATCCCGAACCAGATCCGGCCGATCCTCGTGACGGTCGTAAAGTGCCAAGATGAAGGGCCATGCCGTCACCACGTCTAAGGTGTGCAGGCGGTAGAAGAAGCGGGCGAGCCGTTCGTCCGTCTGTGGCTGCAGGAGCCGTCGATAGATGTCACCCAGCCGCTTGAACCGGGCGAGCACATCTAGCGCCGTCCCGGCCGCTGGCGTTTCGGCATAGTCAAGGTAGGCGTTGTAGAGATGACCGGGACTGACGATCTCTCCGGTGAGTAGCGTAAGCGCGTGCTGAAGGAAGGTTTCGATGCGAGCTCGCTGCGCATGGCCGCGGCCGATCAACTCGCGCCAGAATGCACCGTCGCTGTCGAAGGCCTGCCAGTATTTCCTGTATGCCTCATCCGCCTTGTCCGGCGGCAGTCGCCCCAGCAACGAATTCTTCACGAGATCGGCCGAGAGCAGCGGCGCTCCTCGTGCGTTCAGCGTCTCGAAGATCGCCTGAGCATCGTCCTTCTCATCGAGGTCGATCACCACGAGCCGGAGTTGGTCGCGGATGGCTCCGTATAGTCCCGTTACGCGGGACGCGAGATCGGCCTGCTCTGCTGTGAGCCAGGCGTCGATCTCCTTGTGGAAGAACAGATAGGCATTGGCGATGGTGTGGTTCTTGAGCGGATAGGGCGCGCCGGGTTTGCCGAGTGCCTGCAGCAATTCAGCGGGACAGGCGGCGTCCATCACATGCTGGTAATCCTGCTGGTCGGTCCGGGTCGGCCACAGCTTCAGCCGCTTGGGCGCATCAGCGATCAGCGGATCATCGTTCCTCAGCAGCTTGTCGATCGCCTTGGCATGAGGCGCGTGGCCGCGTGCGAAGGCGACGTCCCGAAACGCCTTTAGAAGCATCTGCAGCGTCGTCAAACGCTGCTGGCCATCGATTACCCGCCGCGTTTCGGTCGCGCCTGATGGGACCGCGATCGGTTCCTGGACCGAGGCACCCATGAAGTGCGCGCGCCCCTGCTGGCCGTTCGCCACCATCTCGGCCAAGGGCTGGAGATCATCCCACAACGGTCGCCATTGATCCGGCTCGTTCCAGACATAAGGCCGCTGGTAGAGCGGCACCGCATAGTGCACCTCGCGACCAAAGAGCCGCTGAACATTGACCATTCCAACCTGCATTCAATCCCCCATAGACAAACGTCCTACAGCCGCAGGACGAAACCCCCGTCTCCATCACCATCGCGGAGTTTTCCCCGTATCACCTCGAATCTAACCCTACAGGTCGCGCCGCATGAGGCGTTCGGATGCCGGGGCACCACGCAAGGATTCGATCAGCCAGGGTTTCTCCTGAAACCCTTCCGGCGGCGGGGTCGTCGTGGTGACGATGTACTGGAACGACGGCGTCTCGGTCGCCTGCTCCAACTCGCGGACGAGGCTGAAGAGCTCATCATATATGATCAGACTAAGGTCCGCTTCGCGCGGGCTGTCGTGGATCAGAAATGCCGGAACACGCGTGGCCCCCTCGGCGCTGAGGCACAGGCATGCGAGATCAAATGCGAGCACCTTCAAGGACTCGATTGCGGCTGTCCGACGGTCGCCATCCAGATCGACGGAGATGTCCAGCCCGGTGCCAGTAAGGACGACGGTCCCCTTCGCCTCCTCGGCCAGCAGGTGTCGAATAATGCCCGCGAACTTTTCCGAGATTCTGGCGAACGTCACCGCCTGTTTATCGCGAAAGGCGGCGAGCCTATCCCGTTCTGCCGTGAGTTTGACTTCAAGCCTGCGCAGGCTCTTCTTCACGTCCTCGCGCTCACCCAACAACTCGGCAAAACGGTCGACGTCTTCCTGCAGCCGCGTGGCCGCTCGCCAGGACGATGACCGCGTATCGTTAACGGTCTCGATGCTGCGCACCCGATGCTCGGCCCTTTCCAGTCGCTGCCGCACGAGCGCAAGTACAGGTTGGAGCTTCTTAAGGCGGTCGGTTAGCTCGCCGATCGCAGCCTGTTGGTCCGTAACCGCCTGCCGCGCGGCTTCCAAGCGGGCGCGGCACTGAGCCTCGTCATGAAGCTTGTGCGAGAGCCCGCACTGGGTCGCGAGGATCCGGTCGATGGGAACTTCGCAGATGGGACACACCTGACTGCCCGCATTTCCCACAGCGAAAGAGAGCCCCGGCACTTCGCTGTTGAGCAGAGTCAGAACCTGGCTCGCAAGCGGTAGCTGGGTCTCGATCCGGACCCGTTCCTCGTCGTCTCGCAGGAATTCTTCTCGGGCCTCATGAAGCAGCCTGCGGGCCTCAGCCAGTTCGGCGACATCGCCCCTAGGAAGGCTGGCAGCGGCACTGAGCCGTTCGCCGGATGCTCGTTTGAAGACGTCCTGAAGGAGCGGCATATCCGGGAACGTATCCCCTGGGAGATCCAGTTGGCCGACCAGTCGCTTCATCCGGCGACCGATGTCCCAGTCGAGGTGAGCGAGCGTCCGTTCGGCCTCTGTCAGGGCTACCCGGGTCTTCTCCTCCTCGCGACGCGTTTCCTGCTCCGCCTCTGTGATCGCCATCATGAATGCGCGCAGCGCCTCCCGACGAGGACCGACTTCGCGTCCGCTGGCTGGCAGCGGAGCATCCGATCCCGACGCGGGGGACCGCCAATCGAGAACGTCATCGAAGCGGCACTCTTGATCGCGAGTCAGCCAGGTCAGGGCAATCGGCCAGGCTTTCTGGCCGGGCTGAAGGCGGGCGAGGCTGGCCGCTGAGGGTGTCAGGATGCTCTGCTCGATCGCGTCGATGAGAGGATCGATGCTTGTCGCGGTGCCATCCCCGGCCGCGATTTCATCGAGGTTTCCGTCGGGGACGGCCACATGCCGTCGCCGGAGGCCCAAGGGACGCAGAATTGCCCAGCAGACTCCATCCAGAATCACCTCGGCACCGACGATCCCGTTCGGGAAGGCGATGGCGATGCGCTCGCGCTGAACCTCGTCAGCGAAACGCTGTTCACCAAGGCAGTATCGGATCAGACGGCAAAAGAGCGTCTTGCCACTGCCGTGGCCGATCGACCGTGTGCTTCCCGGTAATTGTCTATCCTCTAACCCGTCAGGCGACCATATGATGTTCAGACCCGGACGCAGCCAGACGTCGCGGAGTTTCTCTCCTCCGGGCGCCTCCCAAATGACGAGCCGACGTACCCATAGGCGCGGCTCCTTCGAGCCTGACGGAACCGTCAGGCTCAGTTTGGATTGTGCGAACATCTCATGCTGCTGTGGCATCCCTGACCCAACCTCGTATCTCGTCCGGCAGGGAAGTGAGGGTCGTCTCTAGGTCTATCGTCCCCAGTTTCTCCAACACGAATCCTGCCCGGCCGTCCGGCCATCCGGATGTATCGAATGCGTTCAGACCCGGGCCAGGCGCCCATGTGCCGGCGGCCGTGTCTTGGATGAGACGGCCGTTGCCGCGATGGCCGGTCACGGCAGTGCCCCAGCCCCGGTTGGTCCGCGTCGCGAATCCTACGACGTTGCCGGAACGAGGCTCGGCTTCCTGTCCCACGAGGCGACGCCATTCGCGCGCTTCCATGTCAGGCAGCAGGGGGTTTAATAGGTGAGGTTCGAGCATCATGACGACCGCAAGCCGCACGGTTCGGCTCGGAGTCGGGCCATCGAGTGCCTTCAGGACCGCAGTCAGTGCCGCGCCGGCGTCGTTCAGTTGCGGGTGAGACCGTGCCAAGGCTTGATCCGGTAGGTGCGCAAGAACAGGCCGCTGCACGACACGAGCTGCCGGTTCTTCGTCTTTGCCAGCACCGAGCGCCAGATTTGCAAATGTTCCGTCCGCCTCCATCCGGTCCCAGGCTTCGAGCACGAGGCGGCGGGTGCGGTATTCGCCGTGTTGGCGGATTTCCTTTTCCTTCAGGACGCGGAAGGTTTCGGACGGGTAGTCCGCCCCCTTCACGTCGGCGGGGTCGAGAATGTAGCGTAGCTCGTCGCGGGTGAGACCGTAGGCGCGGGCGTAGAAGGCGTCGAGATCGGCGCGCAGATGCCTGCGGCGATCCTCGTCCCAGTCAAAGGGCGGCCCGTCATAGTCGAGGTCCCGCGCAAAGGGAGCAAGTGCATGGGCGGTGTAGGTAAGCTCCAGGACGCGGGGCACAACAAAGGAGAGGCGTGGTTCAGTGTAAAAGTCGGGGCCAAGGATAGGAAATTGATACACGAAGAAAAAGCTGAGATTGGTGCCGCCAACCTTCTGCCGTGCAGCAAAATCGACTACCAAACTGTTTGTGTTGGCATAGAGTCCTGCAATAGACGCCGCTCCGATTGATCCGGGAAGAATCCAAACTGGGAGACTGTGGCCGACGCCAGCTAGCGGAAAAACAGCAGTTATGAATGTTCTCTCATTCGTAGCATTGGTGAGACCTCGATGCCCAAGGAACCAATTGGCTTTCCAGCCGACCTGTCTCACCTGTGAAAGAACCTGATCCTTTGATACCCAATATCGAGGCATAGGCTCGCAACTTGGATCGGACTTCTCGCTGGCACCCAAATCGGAACTGTCGCTGCCATTTTCGGCATAGCCTCCCCAGCGATGATCGAACTGATGGATCATCTTCGCTTCGAGGAGCGGCATGTAACGTTCTGTGCCATTAAACCAGACTGTACCGTCACGCACGAAGTCGTACGCCAGCAACTGCGAAGCTGTGCGAAACAAATGCGAGTCCGAGGTCATATTAAATAGTCCTTGCCGGAACTCTACCCCCCAAAGATTGCCCTGTGCGTTATCGCACTCCTCAATCAAGACAGGAACATTGGTATAAATCTTCGCAGTTAGTTCAGCATCGGCACGGGAACGGAACAGAGGTGCGGTTCTCGTGTTCGGGTTGATAGACCGAATTTGATCGGCGCTCAGAGAGTATCGGCGTTCCTTATCGCCCATATGTTCTGTGGAAAGAAGGTAAGACGCAAACTCGGCAGGCTCATCAGATTTTCCGATGGTTAGAAGAACAAAGGGCGTGTCAGGGTGAATTGATGGAAATATCCGCCAAGCATTGTCGAACATCAATGCAGATACAAGTCGTGCGTCATTCACCAGCCCTTCAAAAAACATTCGCGTGCTGAAATCTGTAGCGATACCGGTCGGCACAATCACCCCAGCACGGCGGAGGGCGAGACTGGCGAACAACTCAGCAAACAAGGCATATGTGTTGACCTTCCCTCGCGCGGTTAAGTCAAAGCGTCCGGATTCACGCGCGAACTCATTTTTGGCATCGAACTGGCGTTTAGCTACGGCGAAAGCTTTGAATGCAGTCGGATCGCTCCGTTCCAGCCCTTCGATCGCCTTCTTACGCGCTGCACCGGCGAGAGCTGCGATTTCTGGATTGCGGGATGCGAAGTATTCCTTGTCCGAGAGTTGCATCACCTCCCATGGCGGATTGCCCAAGACCACGTCAAACCCGTCTCGTCCCATCACGTCGGGGAACTCCAACGGCCAATGGAAGGCGCGGATACCATCGAGCGAGCGTTCCGCCTCCTGGACCAGCAGGCCGAAAGGCTGCACGCCGCGCAGCAGTTCCCAGACCGTGCCGGAGGTCGGAACGGTTTCGGCGCCGCGCCGCGGCAGGCCGTCCTGGCCTACGGTCTGCGGCAGAGCGAGTTTCGGCGCAAGGAAGGCGGCGACATAGAGGTCGCAAGCGCGGGCCAGCGCATAGCTCGCTGCGCCCTGTCCGGTTAACGCCGTCAGCCGCGCCGCCTTGGCCTCGATCTCGGCGAGCGTGTTCTCCGGCATGGCGCGCAGGAGCGCGAATTCGCGGGTGAAATCGCGCTGGCGATTGAAGCCGAATCCGGAGGCGATCCTGTCGCGCTCGGTCTTTTCGCGGCGGTTCTTGGCCACATAGTGCCTCGCCACGAGCTTGTCATCGCCAGTCAGCGGCTTGTAGGCGGCGTCGGGAATGCCTTCCTCCAGCACCTTCAGGTCGAAGACGCCGAGCAGCGCGTCGCCGCAGCGTATCTGCGCGTCGAAGAAGCCGAGCGGCAGGCCGGGGTCCACCGTCTCGATCCACAACGCGACCTTGGTGAGCTCCACCGCCATCGGGTTGCGGTCCACGCCGTGAATGCAGGAGCGCGCCACGTCGCGCAATGCGTGGCGGAAGTCGGCGAGCGAAGGCGTGCCCTCGGCTCGGATCCGCGCGAGCCGCGTGGCGATGCGGCGGGCGGCGGCGAGCAGGAAGTGGCCGGAGCCGCAGGCCGGGTCGATGACCGATAGCTTCAGCAGGGCCGCGGCTGGATCGTCGGACTCCGCCTCCGTCCTGTCGAGCACCGGGTCAAGCGCGGTGTCCAGCAGCGCCTGAACGAGGCTGTCGGGCGTGTAGTAGGAGCCAGTAGTCTTGCGCTGGTTGCCCTTCTGTTCGGCCGCCTCGGAGGCGAAGGCGAGGGAGCGGCCATCTTCGGAGAGCTGCGGCTGGAGCTCGAGCAGGGATTCGTAGACCGAGCCCAGCTCCTCCGTCTCCATGGCGCGCCAGTTGACCGGCACCATGCCGGATTTGTCCGGCAGCCAAGAGAGGCGATAGACGGCCTCCATAAAGGCACGGTTCCTGAGACGGGCCGTGTCGAGGCTGGGCAACCTGTCCTCGGCGAAGAGTCCGCCGAGCGCCGGAAGCGCCAGCCCGGCCTCGCCATGGGCGAGCGCGCGGAAGACGATCTTCATGCCTTCGTAGCGATCATGATAGCGATCCCAGCTGGCCGCCCGCACGCATTGTGCCCGAAGCGCTGCGAGGCCGTAGCCCTTGGCATAGAGCTTTTGGGCGTCGGCGTCGGCTTTCTCAGGATGTAGAAGGTTGCGGTCCTCGGCGACCATCAGAAAGATCAGCCGATAGACGAGGCGCAGCAGGTCATTGAACCACTCGGTGAGCGGCAGCTCACCGGATTTCAGGCGCGCGGCGAGTCCAGGATTGGCCTCAAGGAATCCTGACCCGAGGACGCGCAAGGCGACCTCGACTTGTGCAGCCAGGCGGTCCCGCGCTGCCTCGCCCTCGCGCGAGCCGGCGTCGCGCCAGCGTTCCAGCGCACAGTCGGTTGCCGGGGCACCCTGAACACCGAAGCGCGAACGATGGATTATCAGCCAGAGCGCGGCGAATGAGGCCGCATCCTCGTTGGCGAAGATCTGGGCGAGATCGGCCTCGACATAGGCGGGCCGGGTTAGCGAAGCGTTGTCGCGCATCAGGCGCAGCTGCGCGCCGTTGGTGACCAGTCCCCAGAGGACCTCGTCATGGTCGTTGAGCGAATCCTGCAGCGCGATGGCCGGGGATCGTGACCCCTCGGTCGAAAGCGTCGGGCTGCGCCGGTCCAGGGATTCACTCGGGGGTACGACAACAACAGGTACCCGGTCTCCGGCGATGAGCGCAACTACCCCGGATCCGTCTACGAAATCCGCGAAGCCGAAGGCTTCGTTCAGGAAAGCGCGTATGAACCGCCGCGTCGCCTCTGCTGACGGATGCTGGAGCTTGGTGAAGGCGTCGAAATGCGACTGGCCGACACGGAAGGCGAGAGAAATCTCCTCCCGGATCGTCAGCCCCTTGCGGATACCGTAGCTCTCTTCTGTCTGCTCGTCGGCCTCGAAGGCGACGAGTTTGGCGACCATCGCGGGAGCAATGAGGTTGCCCTCAATGGCCAGCGAGGGCCAGGCGGACATATCTGTAACCTGCTTGCGCGCCATCGATCAGGCCTCGCTTGGCACGAGGATGAAGAGGCCGATGACATCGGCCGGCTGAACGCCCTCGACGGTGACGCGCGACGCTGAACCTGCCGCCGCCCTCAACCTGGCATGATCTTCTGCAAGTTCGTCTGCGCGGACCCTCACGAAATCGGCAATCGGCCCTCCCAGGAGTCGTGGCAGATCAACTTGCGCTCGTCCGACAAAACGATCCCGCGCGGCAGGCGCAAGATCGGCGGCGGCAGGTGTGTCGAGGAGCGTGCGCGCATCATCGCCCGAGCACGTGACGCGGTCGTCGTGGAAGGCGACGAGGCCGGCTTCTTCAGCTAGCAGCAGCCGCTCTTTGCGGGCATGGATGGTCAGCTTGTAGCGAATCCGCAGGAGGGCGATGCGAGTCACGCGCTCGACGGCAGGCGTCGGCCACGCTCCGACGCGGCCGATGCCGAGGCCGGTCAGGCTTTCCGGATCGAGCGAGGCTTCGACCAAGGATTCCGCAAGGGTCGCCGTCAGGGGATGTGTTCGAGTGAGAAGCGACGTTCCGGACGGTGCGGGCTCCGACAGGGCAAACCGCACGGAGCCGGACATGCCGCGCTGCTCCAAGCGTTCGCGAAGGCCGCCTTCCAATGCATGTACATGGGCCAGGACCAGGGATTTCCGTGGCTCGAGCGGCACGCCGAAGCGCGCCATGGCGCGCTCGACGAAAGCCCTGGCGGCTTCCGGCGAGCCAAGGAATTTCGTCGCCTTTTCCCATTCAGGGGCCACTTCTTGCGGCTTCACGGCGTTCTGGGCGAACCTGGCCCGGGAGCGCTTCTCCTTCTCCGCCACGTCGCGCCAGCGTGTCTCGACCAGTCGAGCACCGTCATCGAGACGCAGGTCGAGCGCTAGCTGCTTCGAAACTCCGCGCCGCAGCATCATCGAGGCCATCAGCGCGTCGGTCACCGGACCCCGTTCTTCGGGAAGGGGAACTGTTACGCCGGTCGCCTTCCGGATTTCCTCGGCCTTGCGCAGGATCACATCAAGGACGGCGCCGTCGATGGCGCTGTCCGGCGAGAACATCATAACCGAGCGGACGAGTTCGGCAGGCTGGCCGAAACGGTCCACGCGGCCTTCCCGCTGCTGATGCCGGGTAGGATTCCACGACAGGTCGTAATGAACGACGGTGTCGAATAGCTGCTGAAGGTTGATGCCTTCCGAGAGGCAGTCGGTAGCAACCAGGAGTCGCTGTACGTCCTTCTCGTCCTCCTCCACCGCCATGTCTGCGACCCGGTCGCGTCGTTCGTCCGGCGTGAGCACACCAGTGACGGCTTCGATGTTCAGCTTCGGGAATGCCTTTCGCAGACCGTCTCGGACGTGCTCGGCGGTGGCGAGATAGCGGCAGAAGACGACAGGATTCGCGCCCTTCTTCAACAGGGGCCCCAGGATGCTGATCAGGGCGTCGAGTTTCGGGTCGGAATCCGTCACCAGCCGTTCGGCGTGGGCAATGAGGCCGACAAGGGCAGGGTCGCCCTCGAACACAGTGCTCGGCTCGATGTCGACGGCGTCCTCATCGTCCCCGTTCTCGTCATAGATCTGCGGTTCGAGCCGGTCGGCCTCGTTCGACATGCGATTTCGGAGTGCGCTCAGCGCGGCAGCGGGCGAGGAACCGACGCAGCGCATCAGGGCCAGAGTGCCCCAGAAGGCCAAGCGGCGCTCGCGCTGCCCCGTTCCCGCACGCGAAACGACGCCGAGGCAATAGTCGAGGACTGCCTCCTGGAAATCGAGATGCGCCTTTGACAAGGCGTAGGGCACCTCGGTGGTTTCGTGTCGGGGAAAGGCACGTTCCTCGTGCCACTCTCCCGAGACGAGGTCGATCCGACGCCGCTGAACGAAATGCCGGGCCAGCCGCTCACGATAACGAGCGTCCTCGAAGTTCAGGGATCCGAATTCCGGATCAACCAGCGACAGGAGTCGCGCGAAAGCCTCCTCGTCTCCTGAATGGGGTGTGGCGGTAAGTAGGATCAGCCGCCTTTCCTGGTCGCGTGCGAGTCCTTGCAGGAGTTCGAAACGCTGCTGCTTGCCCTTGTGGGTGCCCACGCAGGCATGGGCTTCGTCGACGATGACGAAGTCGGGGCAGGCGCGCGCGAATCCTTCCCTTCGCTTCTCGGCTTTGATGTAGTCGAGGCTGACCACCGTGTAGGGAAACGCGTCGAAGAGCGTCTGCGCCAGCGGCAGACCGCGCTCGAGACGCGCCGCCGATCCGGACGTGACAGCAACGGCGTCGATCCCGAAACGGGATTTCAGTTCGATCGTCCACTGGTCGACAAGATGCGGGGGACACAGCACGGAGAACGCGTCGACCTCGCCGCGATCCATCAGTTCCCTGAGGATCAAGCTAGCCTCGATCGTCTTGCCGATCCCCACGTCGTCCGCAATGAGCAGACGCGGTACCTGCAGACGCAGCGCCATCAGCAGCGGTACGAGCTGGTAGGTCCGGGGTTCAAAGGCGAGCTGCGCGGCAGAGCGGAAGGGGCCTGCTCCGCGTCGCAGCGTCAGCCTGAGCGCGTCAGCAAGAAGGGCAGCTTTCGACTGAACCGTCGGAACGGCCTTCTCGGGCAGATCGAAACGAGCGGTAGCGACCGGATCGATCTCGAACCTGGGATCAAGCAGGACTACGTCGGCCTCGCTGGCGGAAAGAGGCCGCAAGGCCAGCAGACCAGTGCGCGGCGCTGGGAGAGCGACCCATTCCCGACCACGCGCCCGCACGAGATCCCCGGGCGAAAACGACAGGGTCATCAGGTCATTCCTTTAACATCGCAATAAGGCCCGCCGGAAGTGCTACGTCGGGCGCATTTGGAAGCTGAAACAGTGTCCAACCCTTGGCGTTGGCAGCCTCCGTTACCCCGGTGGAAATCTCGTGTTCTGTCGCAGCGACGAAATGGGTGCGCCATGCGAAGGGAAGCGAAGTATCCGCCAGCGTCACACCATTCCCATCCGGCACCGGAAGACCGGCCTGGGCAAACAGAGTTTGCCAATCCCGAGTCGTGGCGGCAGGTCTTGGATCGCTCACAACGGTGATCGTACCCCGGGCGAGGTCAACGAGGAACTGTTTGGCCTCCTCGCTGGTGCGATCGATCATCTCGTGGTCCGGCTGATTGAAATAGGAAAGCAGGCAGCGGTAGCAGCCACGCACGCATGCCTTTTCGTCGCGATCCTTGAGAAGCGTCGCGTCGCCGGCAGAAATGGCTTCGTCGATGCACTCGAAATGCATGAGATCAAGTGCCCGACGGGCAACACGGTTGATCGCGCCCGAATCCTCGACGAGGCGGTTCAGGACGCCTGCGCCGCCTTCGGTCGCCTCATAGGCAAGGATTGCCCGACGGTTGTCCCTTTGCGGCAAAGGCTCGCCGAGAACCTCGCCTTCCTCGAGCTGGTATTCGACTTCAATGCCGCGCATCAATGCGTGCTGGACGGTTGCTGTCGTCGTCGGCTCCCAGGTTTCCGGATCGTGAAAGCGGAACAAGAGCGCGTTCTTGTGATCGCGGACAATAGGCACGATGCGCACCGGTCGCGCAGCGTCTGGCGGCAGATCAGCTTCCGGGTCCTCATCCTCCGTCTTGGCCCAGTATCCTGTCCTCGGGTCGATCAAGAAGCCGAGCACGGTCTTGTCCGTGCGCCGCTTCAGTCCCTTGTTGATGCGGCTGATCTCAGCACTGTTGGCATACTGCATGGCAAGCAGCGGGCTATCCGCGATACTGAATTCGGCCTCGGTGGTGTCGATGCGACCGTTCTTCGTAGGCCATGAAAACACTGTCTGGATGTCAAAGCCCTGGCGGACCCGTTCTTCGTCATTTGCGGTTATCCGCTCAGCAGGCGTCGCCTCGACATTGTCGATCCGCAATGTGCGCCTGACCGGGATCTCTCCGGCCATATGCGTGTTGCAGGCATGGCAACGGTCCCGATCCCCTTCATGCGCCGCCCCGCAATTAGGGCAGATGGTGATGTCATGGGTAGCGAGCTCCTGGCCGTCGGGTGTCCGGGTTTCGGGCGGCAGCTTGGCCTTCATGACGCGGAACGCGCGTCCCTCGTGATAAATGAGGCTGCGCGGGCCGAACTCGGAAATCGCGAGAAAGCGCGCACGCTGAAGAAAGGATCCGGATTTTCCCTCGCCCGGCACGAAGGCATAGAGCGGCAGGCGGGGGAAATTATAGCCCGGCAGGAACCCTTCCGTCGCGAGGTAGCGATAGGAGTAGAAATCCGACCCGTTGGCTGTGCCGCCCTGCTCCAGGATGGCGATCTGATCCATCGCCTGCGCCTGCGCGGCCTTGACTTTGCGCCGATCCGAACCGGACAGGCCCGTTATCTGGGACTGTTTGTTGGCTTCGATCAGCTGGGAGCGCGCGGAATTGTATAGTTCGCGCCAGCGGTCGAAAGCGCCGTCGAGTTCCGCCGGGGACTGGCTCGCCACCTCGCGGACAAAGTCGTCCGGGTCTCCCATCCACTGCGGCGCACTACCGCCAACCGATTCGAGTATCTGTGCGAGAATGCGTCGCATCGGCGGCTGTGCCTTAGCGACAAGCCCGGGCGCCTCGGTTACGGCTCGGATTTCCGCCTTCAGCGGGAAACCCGGCTTCTGCAGGTCAAGGATCTCGGGAATGTCCGGCGACAGCGCGAGTTCTGCCTCGGCCAGCCAGACCGCCTGCAGATGGGAGGTCACCAGGTCCTTATTGGTGATGTCCAGCGCTGGAGGCCGCACCACGCCGGAGACCATCTCGTCGCGCCGCTCGAAGAAGTATTGGTCATGCGGTGATTGGGCCGCGCAGTAAGTCACGATCGCCGCTGCCTGCCCGGATCGACCCGCCCGTCCTGCGCGCTGGGCGTAGTTTGCTGGGGTTGGCGGCACATTACGAAGATAGACCGCGTTCAGCGCCGAAATATCGACGCCGAGTTCCATAGTCGGAGAGCAGAATAGAGCCGGCAGGAACTGGTTCGACTCGCCGTTTGCCTTGATTTCCGACTCCTCCCTGGCAATGGCCTGCTTGTCCTCGGCTTCGTAACGGAAGCGCCACTCCCGCCACTCTCGCTGCCTCGGAGCGACCTGCGCGGTGTGTTCCCGTCCTTCGAGGCCGAAGAAAGCGCATACGCCTGTCGTCAGTTGGTCGGCGATGCCGCAATAGAGGTCATGGAAATAGCGGTTTCCGATCGCTTCGCCGCGCTTGGCGGCTTCCCCTGCGACGAGGCGGACCGCCGAAGGAGAAATCCGCCAGCCGCGCAGATCGCCATCGGCTTCGACCAGCGTTACCAGGCCCTCGTCGGTAAGGAATTCGAGAAGCCTCGTCATGAAGGCCAGATAGTCATCCCTGCCGAGTTTGCGGCCAAGGACACTGTTGCGGTTGATCACCCTGGCGATACGCGAGTTCGCGCCCGCGCGTAGGATGGTCTGTTCCTCGCGAAGGCCGACCAGCGTCTTGCCCGGGGATTTCAAAAACAATGTCGTCCGGCTGCGCGGGGTTTCTTTCTGGTCGATTGCCCACGGTGAGCGCAGAAGAGAGCGCGACTTCTGGGCGACTGTATCGAGAACTGCAAGCTCCAGCGCCTCAGTGCCAACGGCCAAGCCTTCAAGCATCATGATGAGCAGACGACGCACCAGTTCGGCACGCTGCACGACACCCATCGCTCCGAGTTCGGGCAGAATGGCCATGAACCGCTCGCGGTCCGCTACGACATCGTCGAGGCCGACGAAATCGACATCGATTAGCTTCAGTACCGATAGGCTCGGATTCGTGAACCGCCAGCCGCGGCGCAGATCGGTCCAGACGCGATGGGCCAGCACCTTTGCCAGCGCGCGTTCGGCGTCGCTGCGGATGACGGTACCTGCCTCCGGTTCGAGCATCCAGTGGATACAGGCCTCTTTGTTCGCGGCTGTGAAGCCTAGCGCGCGGACGATCCGAAGACCGAACTCGTCCTCGCTCAGCCGTTCCGGGCCAGCATCGATGACTGCGCGCAGGATCGCGCCGCGAAGGAGGCTTACAAACAGGAAGTCGTTGAAATGCCCCGCCTGGAGAGCTGCATCCTGGCGGTTGTCTGTGAAACCCAGAAGCTTCCGCTTGGTTTCGTCTACAGCGCTGTCGGGCCTGTTCAGCCACTCCAGCGCACTCGAAACAAGCAGCGTCGTGGCCGAACTCCTGCCTTCGGCGGTGAGACCGGCAAGCTTGGTCCGTTCACGCGCTCCGCTCTGGGTCTCGTCGAGACAGGAAGTGCAGAAGGCGAACTTACCCGGAATGAACCAGAAGGACTCGCCGCTCTGGCCATAGGTTCCGTCGTCCGCGACAAGCACGCGCCTCGGCAGCCGCTTGGACCGGTTCGACCTGATCCTCAGGTTTCCGCCACGCTCCTCGACCCAGCTCTCTGGGTAGGACTCGACCGTACCGTCAAAACGATACTCAGGATCGCCCTCGCCGATAGGCGTCAGGTAACCTGCGATATCGGCATCATCGTCTGCTTCGATCGGTGTGTCGTCGATATTGCGCGGCAGGAAGAAGACGCCGTCTGGCCGATCGGTTTTCGTCACGACGTGATACTCCTGCCCGCACTGGCGGCAGAAGCGCGTCGGATAGAGCCTCACACCCGGAGCTTCGGGATCTTCGAGCTGCCCGTCGAGGAGAACACGGCGCGGTCGCGAGCGCAGCGTGGTGAAAACGTCGCCCGCGCCGGAAATGAAGCGGTGGAGCTTAAAGGCGAGGAAGGGATGCTCGCTGCTGCCTCCTCGATCCCGTTCTGCCAGGCTCACACGCGTCAGGAAACGTTCGAGTGTTTGCCTGCATCTTTCAGGAGCAACGCCGCTGGCCTGCGATAGCATCTCGGTTGCCGCGCCAAGCGGCAATGGCCTGCGACGCTTCAGGACGAGACGGTCTTCTAGGCCGAGTGCGAGTTCCACCCAGACGGCAAGTGGATGCCTTGTGAGGTCTGCATCCGTCAAGGCGCCGGGCAGGTCGCTCTCGATGATAGCGCGAAGCTGCGGGATGACAGTTTCGAGCTTGAGCGTATCGTCGGTGGCGCGTCGCAGGGACTCGTCGATAACGGCATCCGGACCAACACTGGCTCCAAACAGCTTGGAGGCGACATCCGCCACCACCTGTGCCCGGACCTCGTCACTTCCTTCACTCGCCATCGTCGCCGACGTACCAATGCAAATCGGTGCCTTGTCCGGAGCACAGCGGTCTCGAAGCCGCCTGACAAGAATTGCGACATCTGCTCCCTGCCGGCCACGGTAGGTGTGAAGTTCGTCGAGGACGATGAACTCGAGTCCTCTGGCATTCTCGATAACACGTGCGTCGGTGTCGTCCTGACGCGTGAGCAGGAGTTCGGCCATCATGAAGTTGGTGAGGAGAATATCCGGAGGATTTATAGCAATTGCCTGGCGTTCCTCCCGGGATTCCTGTCCCGTGTAGCGCCGGATGGTCGGCCTGAGGTCAGCCGGTAGCCCCGACTGGCTGACGAACTTGTCGATCTCCTTCAACTGGCTGTTGGCGAGCGCGTTCATAGGATAGACGATGATGGCGCGTGTCCGAGGTGGATGTCCGGCCTTGCGGGCCCTGATGATGGCGTCGACGATCGGGATGAAGAAGCAGAGCGACTTTCCCGATCCAGTGCCCGTGGTCACGACATAACTCTGGCCGGCCTTTGCCTTGGCGATCGCCTGTCCCTGATGCGCATGCAATCTGAGCGGCATCGATCCGAAGCGGAACACCTGAGCGGTCGCGGGATCAAGATCGCCTGAAGCAACAAGGCCATCTACTGACGGGCCGGCTTCGTAGCGTGGGTTTAGCGACAGGAGCGCATCGGGCCAGAACCGGCCCCCATCGTATTCCCGGGAGATTGCATCGCGCAGGTCCGCAGCCTTGATCGTACTGAACGACCTTGAGAAATGGGCGTAATTCTCGATGAGATGGTGATCGAAATCGAAGGCCTTCATCGAAAGCGCCGTCGTGAAATGCGCCAATCCAGCATGGACATCCAAGTCCTCAGCAATGTTTGTGAATGCACCCTCCGCTCCCCATGACGCTTCGCTCCAGGACAGGACATACTGAAACATGGGAATCTTTACCATATGGCTATCATCAAAAGTCGCGGACCAATTTCGTTTCATTGCGCAATAGCGGCGGAACACTTGGTCTTTGCCAAGCCAAGGCTTACGTCAATCAAAGGATCAAAGCTTGGCGCGGTGAACGCCAGTGGAAGTCGCATGGCGAAATTAACCATACCGGCGTCTGGCGTCTTGAGATCTTCCCTAGATCCCGATCGGTTGCGGGCGTTCTGCCGACGGCATGAACGCAATCGGCCTCCGCCGGGTGCTGGAAACACCTGACGAAGGCCTGACCCAACCACCTGTGTAGAGGTAATCGGGCTATGAGAATCGATAGATGGTATCCGCACCGTCCGGAAGGGGCGCGCGGCGGATCGGCGGCGAGGCTTGCGGGTTATCGACGCCAGTTTCGAGCAGGCAGTCTTGGCGGCACGGTCCACCCGGCTCCTGCCGTGCCGAACGTGGACAGGCTCGTCGACGAGGCGATGAAGGCGGCGCTCGCCGGAGAGGTCAGGGACGACATCACGTTCGGCCAATTTGCATCGATGTTCGGCTTCTGCCGCTCGGCGGTGATGCAGGAAGGCAGGCTGCTGGAACAGAGCATCGAACAGGCGATCCAGCGACATCCAGAACTGAAGCTGCTTCCGACAAAGCCGATGCCGATCGTGCCGGCCGCTCAGGAGATGCTGAAACGGACGCCGTCGGACGAGATCAAGGGAATCCGGTTTCCGTCGAGGGTGCATTCGACCGAGACCTATCGCCCCGATCTCTTCGTCATCAATCGGGCGAAGCATTCCGGACTGATCCTCGACATCAAGCGCTCGCTGGGCTCCTACCGACCGCAGGAGATCGACAGGCTGCGGTTCCGGATGCTGGCGGTCGCCGCCATCGCGCCGGAATGGGTGGCGGAGAACCAGGGGTCGCTGCTGGTCGAGATCGAGACCGCGATCGTCGACGGCTCCGACGAGATGTCGGATCACGAGCACGGCGTCTTCCGGCTGTCGGAGATCGACGACCTTCTGGAGGTCGACGGCGTCGCGGCATTCGTGCGGCAGGTCCGCGAAGGTTTCTCACGGCGCGTCCAAGAAGAACTCGGACGACGGTGTCGGATGCTGTCCGGCGGACAGTCGACGGAGGGCGGTTCCGAGCCTTCCGAGCCGAGTCCTTTGGGAGCGTTGGGTGAGCCGGAAGGCGCCCGGCCCACCGTCGTTCCGCTGCAGGCGTCTGCACGCGGCGAACGCCGTTTCGGATACGCCAGAAGGCAGTCGCTGCACTGACGCCCCGCAGGGCCCTGCGAGACTCCCGAACCCACATCAATCGAATTCTTCAGCATCGGATTCGGCGTGCGCCGCTGATCCGACAGGAGACCTGCGCCATGAGACAGCGGCCAGACGGCAAACCAACTTCTCGGAAGCGAATCGGCGAATCCATCAAACCATTGAGGCAGAACGGCTTCAGGGCAAAAAGGCGGGCAGGAAAGCACCGCGCCCTCCCGCTCCCTACCGTGCCACCACGAATCCTTGCAGGCTCCGATCCGCTGCAGCGTGCGCGCGGGCATTCGGCTTCCTGCGTGGCGCTCAGCCGGCAGGGCGCCATCTCGTCATGCGACTGCAGCGTGCGCCCCCTCGAAGACCCCGCCGTCATCGCCGGCCTGATCCTCAGGTTCGTCCGGACGTCAGGCGGCAGGAAGGTCCCGCTGCCGACCTCCCTGATCGAGCCGCTGTTCCGTCTTCTTCAGTCCGGTGATCCCACCTGTCTGGTGATCGCTGCATGGTTGATCGACCTCGGACTGCTCGAGGCCCGAATCCTTGAGACGCGTCGAGGAGGCACACGATGACCAGAAAGCGGTTGTCGCCAGTCATCCAGAAGAAGGCGGCTAAGACTGTCGGTCGCTTCCTTGCCTACTGTTCCATCATGAAGGCGTGCCGAGCTTATCCCCGGTTGCGTCATGGTGGTCCGATCGCGCTGGTGTTGGTCCTGCCCGCAGGCGCCCAGCCCGAAGACTTCGAGAAGGCCGCGTTCGTCACGCTTAACGCACATCAGGCGGCGAACAACTCCTTTATCGACGCCTGCCGGATCGTCCATGCAGCGAAACAGTGGTCGCGGAACAAGGCTGCGTCCGCGAAGCCCCACGACATCTTCTTGGTGGACCGCGTGGTCATCTTGGCGAAGACCATCCATGAGGTACCCGAGCAGGTGCTGGCTGCCGTCGATGGCGTTGTCACGCTGCCGTCGCCTGAGCCGCGCCATGTCATCGCCGCAGCAAGGGTGTGCCTTCGGCAACGGGCCAGCCGGCAGGATGCCGAGGCGATCGCCGCCATGCCGCATTCGCTCATATCCCTGATGATGAGACAGTCAAGGGCGGTCTCGCAGGCGCTGGAGGCGATGAGAAAGGCATCATCCCCATCCGGCTCGCCATCCCGGACACGCCCTCTCCGCCTTGCTGATCTGACAGGATACGGAGAGGCAGCCGATTGGGGACGCGAACTCGCCGTCGATCTGGAGGACTGGCGGGATGGCCGCATCGGGTGGACGGATGTCGATCGCGGCATCCTGATCAGCGGTCCACCCGGAACCGGCAAGACCATCTTCGCCAAGGCACTCGCGGCAAGCTGCGATGTTCACCTTGTGCTCGGCTCGCTGAGCCGCTGGCAGGCGCGCGGACATCTAGGTGATTTGCTCAAGGCGATGCGGGCAGCCTTCCAGGAGGCGAAGGACAAGGCCCCGTCCATCCTGTTCATCGACGAGGTCGACGCCATCGGCGACAGGGAGAAGTTCAGTGACCACAATGCCCAGTACTGCACCGAGGTCGTCGCAGGCCTCCTCGAATGCATTGACGGGGCCGAAGGCAACGAAGGCGTCGTCGTGGTCGGCGCCTGCAACCACCCGGACAGGTTGGATGCCGCCATCGTCCGTCCTGGCCGTCTCGATCGACACATCCGTATCCAGCTTCCGGACGAGCAGGCGCGGATCGGCATTCTGCGCTGGCACCTCGACGGCGTGCTGAAGACCGCTGACCTGGCCGGTATCGCCAACCGCACAGCAGGCTGGAGCGGCGCCGGGCTGGAGCAACTCGTCCGCGACGGGCGCAGGCGGGCGCGTCGAGAGCGCCGGGACATGCTCGTGGACGATCTGACTGCCTCATTGCCACCTCTGGTAAAGCTTCCCGATCAGCTCCTTCGTCGCGCCGCCATCCACGAGGCCGGACACGCCGTCATCGCTACCGTGCTCGGCCTGCCGTTCGACCATGTCGAGATCAGCGACGTGATCGCCCTCGATGCCGATGCCACTTACCTGCCTGTCGGTGGTGTCCGGATGCGGAGGAACCCGTTTCGGGAACAGACTGCCCAGACGCTCCTCGACGAGATTTGCCTGTTCCTGGGCGGGATCGCCGCAGAAGAGGTCATTCTCGGCAATCGCTCGCTTGGAGCCGGCGGAGCCATCGGCAGCGACCTGCACCTGGCCACCATGACCGCGCTCCGTCTGGAGGCATCCTACGGCCTTGGCAAGGGGCTCGCCTTCCTCTCGACCGACAATGACGACGAACTGCTCGCCATCCTCCAGCGCTCGCACATCATCCGAGAGCGCGTCAACGCCATCCTGGATGAGCAGATGAACAAGACGACGACCCTGGTCAGAGAGCGGAAAGGTGACCTCGATCGCATAGGCAGAATGCTGCTTGAGCGGAAGCGGATCACCGCCGCAGACGTCGCGCGTCTCGTCTCCGGAGGGGATTCTGCTGGCCGGCTGGCGGGCGCTCGCCGCGTTCACCCCCTGCGGAGGTCATGGTGAGGGTGCATGGTGAACCGGCTGCCAGCCCTCTGATGAGGGCCCTCCCGACGCCCGCAACTACCGCAAGTTGAACCCGAAAGCCCACCGGATTGCAGAGAAGTAGCCTGTCTTCGGCTTACCGGGATCGGGAAAAGCGGGCTCCGCAGTCGGTCTTGGGGCACAAAATCGACAGGAGGTCTTCTCACGATCACCCCTGCGAATCCTTGAGCATGGTCGCGATGACGATGCTGAGGTGGCGAAGCGCACATCGAGTCCTTGACGACAGTCTGAGTTCCACATTTGTTCTCTGTTCGGTCATTATGTATTCCTTCGCTGCATCCCACGCCAGAAGCCTGCTGAGCTCAAAATATACGTCAAGGTTGTAGGATTCGATGTCGTGAACCTCCCAACCGCCTCTCTTATCTCAACTTGCGGAGCCAAGGATTCGCAAGTCATATCAACTGGTTAAGTCTGATTAGCTGACTTGACAGCTTGTGAGGCAGATGCAATGCCTAATGCAGCTGCATTCGGTGCCATCTACAATAAATCAACCTTTAGTTGCATTAGCGAGCAGCCGCTTGAGACTGAAATTGGACTGGGCCTCACGGAGTAGCGGAGTACGGGAATGCGATTGCACTATCAGACTGACAACCTGCCACGTCGTATGGCGAAGAGACTAAAGCGTGCCGCAGAGTCGGGAGGCATCAGTATGAGGCTGATGCACGCTCTGAACCAGATTGCAGGGACATTCGGTTGCCGTCACTACGAGGAACTGAGGATTACCGTCGGCAAGGATGCCGTTGCAACGAATGGCTCGCTTACGGAGGACGAAATTCAAAGCTGCGCAGTCGCCCGCTTGGCGGACGATAACGATTTGACCGCCGACTTGGAGGAGCCGATCGCACCACTATTGAGATTGGCCTTGGTTCCGCTTGATGCAACTCTTGAACGGACGGTGGCGGCTCCTCGAGCTCCCATGGTGGTCATCAGGGTAAAAAAGAGAAACCGGAACAGCAGCCCTGTCCTGCCGAAGGTAAGGGTTAACGGTTACGGAGGTCGGTGATGTCAGCGCCACATGAACGATCGCAAGTTCTTCGTCGCGGCCGGAAATCCCTTCAGCCCAATCGCGATAAACTGACCCTGACAGCGCGCGCAGGAAGGCGGAAGCACAGATCAGCCAGGCAGCTGCCAACATGTTCTCCGGTCACCCTGCCCATCACAAATGAGGAGCTCGAGGCAATTGAGCGACTACTGGGTCGTGAACTGCGAGGTCTCTTTTCAGGAAACGGAGGTGCTGAAAATGCGAACGGTTCGTAAGAGGAAGTCGGTCAGGGAACGCCGTGGCAATCCCCAAAGCGAATATAAGTTGCTCAATCAGCACACCGACATGGCAATCCCGGTGTTCGCGTATCTGCGGGTGTCCGACATCAAGAGTGCTCAGGGAGAAATATCGATCCCAGACCAGAAGGAGCGCGTTGTTCGATGGTGCGAAGAACGCGGGTACGTGATTTTGGCATTCTATGTGGATCGCGGAAGGACAGCAACCACAGACAAGCGAAAAGAATTTCAGAGAATGATATTCGATATCGAATCTGGAAAACATCAGCCTCGCTTCATTGTCGCTTATGACTCGAGCAGACTCTTCCGAAACCGAGTTGACTTCGGCCAGTACGAAAGACGCCTTGATGAGTTCGGCGTTACCTTTCAGACCACGACGCAGGTTTATGCCAGAACCGTTCCCGGGGTAATGTCCAGAAACCTTATGGCCGAACTGGATCAGTACGTGCCGATGGTCACTTCAGTGCGCGTCAAGGAGGCGCAGCTTTCCTTGGCAAAGCAAGGATACTGGCCAGGAGGTCGGCCCTGCTACGGAATTGAAACCCATGTTGTCGAACGGTTTGGCAAGAAAGTCAGGCGGAAGCTCCGACCACGAGAGGAGGAAGCCAAGGTTGTTCGCAATATCTTCGACATCTGCCTTCATGGCAACGACGAGATGGGACCGTCAGGCACGGAGAAAATAACGGAATGGCTTTACCTTAATGATATAAGAACGCGATCAGGCGGAAATTTTTCAAAGACTATCATACACAGTATGCTGACGAATCCCGCGTATACTGGAAAATATACGTGGAATTATCAGGCGAAAGATCGTCCTTTCGTGGAGGGGGACGAGGATAAGGAGATTTTTGAATTTGAGCTTGAACCAATAATTGATCAAGCGACCTTCGATCGCGTGCAACTCAAGTTGGCAAGCCAAGCGCCTCAAAAGCGAAACGACACATGGGTGCACCAAGGATCACTCCTTTTTCGTGAAATAGCATATTGCACATGCGGTGCGCGTTTAGGCCTAGCGACCGGCACCGGGCGAGACGAGGAGCAGAGACGCTACTATCTGTGCAACAGGCGCAAGAAGCTAGGCAAATTGGCGTGTTCCGCCAAACGTGTGAACGAGCAAGTTCTCGACGAAATCGTTCTAGGAAGTCTCAAGGAGACTCTCTTGGACGAGCAGAGATTGGGTCAACTCCTCCAGGCGTGGACGGAAAAAGAAGCCCTCTCCTATGCCAAACGGATCGAGGAGGGAGCGTCTATGATGGCGAAGGCTGATTCAGCGGAGCGAGAGCTTCAACGTCTTTTGCGGCTTGCAAAGGCCGATGACGATCTTGCTACTGACCAGCTCTTTCTCAAAGAGCTCTCACTGGCCCGGAAGGTAGCAGTCGTCGCGCGTAACGAGCTGGCCGCCATCACTCACAAAGATTTCGGACCGGAAGAGATCACCCCCGAACACGTTGCAGTCTTTTCGAGCATGATGCGGGTTTTGATTGAGGGAACCGACAGAAACCGAACGAAGGCGTATCTGCGATCGATCATCTCTCGGATTGAGGTCGGTGACGCGACGATCCATATTCTCGGCGACCAAGAAATCCTCGGTGAGCTAATAGCGAACAGGGAGTCCGGCACCGACGAGGGCGATCAGGATGAGGACCCTTTGGTTCGCACCTCTGTGCAAGAGTGGTGCCCTAGCGAGGAATCGAACCCCGGACCATCTGCTTACAAGGCAGCCGCTCTACCGTCTGAGCTACACGGGCAAAAACAGAAAGCACCGGGGAGGCTCGCCCGCTATGCGGGGTACTACTCAACCCGGTGCTTGCATCAGCGCAGCGGAGGAGGACGCGCGCGTGATGTGGGGAAACGAAGATGGCAGCCCCGATCCAGAAGTCGGGCACGCGGTCGCAGGGCCTGCTGGCTTATCCCCGCATCGCCGGACACGTCACCGCGCCGGCAGGCATCTTCGTTGTTCAAAGACAAGCAGCGCCGTTGCCATGCGCAAGAGCAGGACTGCCGCGTTGATCTGCTTGTCGTTGGTAGTTACCCGGCCCGAAGACCGGGGCGGCTCGCAGGTCCGCAAACAAGTAGGACCCAGCTTGCGCCGGGCCCTTCACTCCTAGTGACCTGAATGCGCCCTAGCGACGGTCAGGCAATTTTCTTTCGTTCAATCAAATAGTTATCATTAGCGGCTACATACTTCTTTACACCAAGGAACCGGTCGACCTCGCCGATTGCTTGCATCACAAGCGCCTTCCCGCCTATTTCTGCAGAACGGCCGCTCATCCCGGTCGATCTGCCGATTGCGCCCAGCGTCTGCCCGCCGAGCACCGCATCCTCGAATGGATCGACGAGCGGCCCAAGCGCAGATCGAATGCGCATCAGTCGGGGTAGCGCGTCGATACGTTCAAGCAGAACGTCTTCTGTAACCCGAATGTGCAGGCTCTCGGTCCGAATGGCTGGGACATCGTCCACCGTCCCGCTGGTCTTCCGCGTGGCTGGGATGTTGTAGACGCCCTTCGACTTGCGAATGCGGCCGTCGTATTCGATCTCGCCACCCGGTACGCTGTTGACGTAGTCCTCCTTGTGCGCCGCATTGACCTCGGCGACGCCATCGCGGAGCACGCTTCGATATTCGACGTTCATGCCGACTGCCTCGCTGCTACCGATCGATTGTCCCTTTAACGGGTCGGCGGCACACAACGCGACGAGCCGTCGGTAGGCGATGACGACGCGGATTGCCTCAGCCAGTCCGTCGCGGCGCAGCACCGCCAGCAGCGGGAAGTCCTCATCGCGCGACTGCACGCAGTCCGGGTCGCCGATCGACTGGCGCTTCTTGATGCGTCGCTTGTCCTTCGCCATTGCTCTTTTCATCCTAGCGTTGATCTCATCCACACGTTCTCGAGATTGAGCTCGATCTTCGTGCGTGGTTTCTTGCCTGGTCACTGCGTCGACGGGGTGCGGCAGGGGCACTGGAAAGCCATCGTCGTCGAGCAGCAGCCTGCCGGCATCGTCTTTCAGGAAGCGGGTCGTGGTCTTGAAGGGGTGCCCGCCAGCCATCCGTGGGCGATACTCGGGCGCACTGGGATCGTAGCTGATGCGGCTGTGGCGCACCGCTTCGCTGTTGATGCTGGACTGCTGGTGGATAGCCGCGTCAGCCATTTGACACCCCCATGCTGTAGTCCGGAATGACGCGGACATGTTCCCCGACGTCGATGGCGCGAATGGCTTCCGAGAGGTTTGTCGGCATCCCGCCCTCGCCCTCCGCCATGCGAGCGCAAGCCTCGCGGACGAACTCACGCTGTCGGCAAGCTTGCGACCATGCCTCGGTTTTTGAAACGTAACCCGGCCCGCTGCCGTAAGTTCGGAAGTGCGAGAGAACCCTCTCCTCCAGATCCTGAAAGCGCTTGTGTATTTCCCGCCTTCCTGCCTCCCAAGTTGCGGCACGGCAATCTCGCGCAATGGCGTCGAAGATGGGGTCGACCAGTGCGGAGCGCTCGGCTTCGGACATCGGCCTATACTCCTTCGTGCTGGCTCGGCCTTGTTCAGTTTTGTTGGTCACCCTCGCTCCTCCGTCAGCGTGTCGTTTGCGGCACGGCTGTGTGGCCGCGGGCTAGTCGGCTCCCTCCCCGCAGTGCGGAGAAGAAAGCGGTCGAGCTCTGTGATGCCATCTTCCGGCAAATGAAAATCATGGAGCATGGCGGGGGCTTCACCAGACCACGCCGGTCCGCCTTGCTGGCGGTACGAGAGGCGAATTTTCGTCATCGCTAATACCTCGCTGGTTGAACTTGTGGCGTTGTGAAACTTGTGAAAACTGTCTGATAAACCCGGAGGGAAACCCATATAAACGGGTTCTGGAAGACTTCTCACAAGTTCACAACGAAGGAAAAAAGAAAGAAAAAATTCTCTCTATATATATGTAT
>JACVCH010000030.1 GCA_016742175.1 Rhizobiaceae bacterium | reverse complement strand
GGTCTGCTTTTCGACCACGCAAGATGCCATTGAAACGCATGGCGAGGCGCCGCATTGTTGTGAAGGCAGGCGAGCCTTCCTTGAGAACTTCGACTTTTCTCGCCTGTTCCAAGGTGAACTTTCCTCTGGCGGTAGAGGGCCTGGTCGAGCGGCCGCTGTCGCTATCCCTCGGCGACGTGCGCGCGATGCCGGCCCGCACCCAGGTCACCCGACACGACTGTGTCGAGGGATGGAGTTGCATCGCCAAATGGACGGGTGTTCCGCTCGCCGCCGTCCTCGACCGGGCGGGAGTGCGGCGCGAAGCTCGCTTCGTTGTGTTTCACTGCTTCGACACGATCGAGCGCAGCCTCGCCGGCGAGGTCAAGTATTATGAATCGATCGACATGATCGACGCCCGCCATCCTCAGACCATTCTCGCCTATAGCATGAACGATACCCTGTTGCCGATCGAGAACGGCGCGCCGCTGAGGGTCAGGGTCGAGCGTCAACTCGGCTACAAGATGGCCAAATACATTCGGCGGGTCGAACTCGTCGAGAATTACGCCGACATCGGCGAGGGCCGAGGCAGCTACTGGGCAGATCGCGGCTACGAATGGTATGCGGGAATCTGATGTTTGATCAGTTCGCAAGATCGGCCGGCACGCCGACGATGACGCATCATCGGGCATAGATATACGGTAATGGTTTCTACCGGCGTAATCCTGGACGCCGAGTTCGTTCCACATCCACGCCCTCCCGGGCCTGCCAGTTCAGCCCAGGTATCGCTTCAGGATCGAGGCGCCCATCGTGTATTTCGGGTCGACCATGTTGCCCAGACGCATGCGGCCCACCTGGCCCAGGACCATATACGCGTCGAGCTCGTCGAAGCGGTAGTCGGCGGCCATCCAGCGGATGAGCTCCCTCAGCGCGATGCGCGCGGCGTCGTCCAGCGGGCGCGCGCTGCCCACCGCCATGATGAAGTCCTCGGTCTCGAGTCGCGGGCCGGCGAAGCTCCATCCCTTGATGAGGTCGACCTGCAGCGTAACGTTGGCGGGCTGCTCGATGGCGACGCCGGTAATCTCGCCGTCGCCCTGGGTGGCGTGGCAGTCGCCTACGAAGAGCATGCCGCCCGGCGTGTGGACCGGAATGTAGATGATCGCTCCCGGGCGCACGTCGGGGAGATCCATGTTGCCGCCGTGGTAGTCCGGTTGGAGTGAGGAAATGGCCTCGAGCTGTGGCGCGACCCCTATCGTTCCGATGAAGGGTTCGTAGGGAAACACCAGCCGGTCGTTCCAGTGCGTCCCCTCGGCGTCGACGCGCACGCGCCTGACGATCTCGGGAAGCGGCTGGTTGAGCATGGCGGTGACGCTTGTGCCGACGAGTGCGCCGAATTCGGGCAGCAGGCAGGTCGTGCCGAAACCGCCGCGATTGTCGACCGCGTGGACCGCGATCGCCAGGCAGTCGCCCTTCTCGGCGCCGCGCACCGCGATCGGTCCGCACTGTGGATTGAGGAACGGGAAGGTGAGCTTCTCGGTGGGGCGATCGTCTTCGCTCGTAATGACGCCGCCGAACGCGTCCTCGGTCTCGACGACCACGACGTCGCCCGGATCGATCTCGAGCCGCGCATTGCTGTAAGGCCCGTAGACATATTCGTAGTCGCCCTGGTCGGCGATGGTCAGCCGATGCTGCCTGCCGGCGCTGCCGGACGCCACGGCGCGGCGCGCCATGATCGAGCTCTTCAGGAATTCGTCGGTGATCATGGAAAGGTCCTTCGATCAGGAGTTCAAAGTTCGGGGTGACGGCGATGCCAGTCGGTCGCCTGTTGGTAGGCCCAGCCGGCGCGCACCAACATGTCCTCGGCGAAATGCGGAGCGACGAACTGGAAGGCGAGGGGCGTTCCGCTGTCCGTGAAGCCCGCCGGCAGCGTGATCGTGGGATTGCCGGAAAGATCGAACGGGCAGGTGTAGCGCAGCAGGCCAGATATGAGCTCGGCGTCTTCTCCGAGCGTCGCCATGGAGGCCGTCGTGGGCGAGGCCATGGCGGTCGTCGGCACGACCAGCAGGTCGATGTCTTCGAACAGCGCCTTCACCTGCCCCATGAACGCGATGCGCCTGAGCACGATACGCTGGTAATCGAGCGCGGACTGCACACGGCCCAGGTCGAGCAGGCCCTTCAGCCCCGGCCCGTACTCACCCTCGCGTGAAGGATATGTGGCGTCATGCGCCACTGCGGCCTCGATGCCGCACAGCACGAACCAGTCCTGCACGAGCTGTTCGGTGTCGGGGAAGTAAATGTCGCGGATGTCCGCGCCGAGATCGGCGATCGCGTCCAGCGCGTCGTCCAGCATCGCTGCCGTGGGGGCGTCGACGCGCGCACACCATGTGCGGTCAATGCCGATCCTCAGCCGGCGGATGCCGCGCTTCATGCCGGCGAGGTAGTTCGGCACGGGTTCGGAGCTGGCGGTGGGGTCCTTCGGATCGGCGCCGGCGATCACGCTCAGCATGGCGCCGGCGTCGGCCGCGCTGCGCGTCATCGGGCCGATGTGGTCCAGCGTCGCGGCCAGTTCGAAGCACCCGTGGCGGCTGACCCGGCCCCAGGTCGGCTTCAGGCCGGTGCAGCCATTGGCTGCCGAGGGAAAGCGTATGGATCCGCCCGTGTCGGTTCCCAGCGAACCGTAGCAGAGCCCGGCTGCGGTGGCGACGCCCGACCCGGAAGACGACGCGCCCGACCAGTGGTCCGTGTTCCAGGGATTGACCGGCGGGGGGACGTCGGGATGGTGGTCCGCGTAAGCGCCTTCGGTAAGTTGAAGTTTACCGAGTATCACCGCGCCTGCCTCACGCAGCTTGCGCACGACCGTGCCGTCCTCGCTTGGCCGGTTTTCGCGATGAATGGGCATGCCGGCAGCCGTCGGCGCATCCGTCGTCCAGCAAAGGTCCTTAACCGCGATCGGCACGCCATGCAGCGGACCGCGCACGCGACCTGCCGCTATCTCCTCGTCCGCGGTCGTCGCCGTCGCCAGCGCCTGTTCGGCCATCAACGTCGCGTAACTGCGCAGCCGGCCATCGAGTCTGCCGATCCGGTCGAGCTGCGCCGTAGTTGTGTCGACGGACGAGATCTGCCGGGATTGTATGAGGCCGGAAATGTCCATGAGCTGGCGGTAGTGGAGTTCGTCATCGGGCACGGGCGCGTCTCCTCTGGCAGGAATGATGCTGCTTCGCCAAGCGCCGCGCTACGCGACCACGGGCTCGTGAAGAACCGACAAACACTGCCGGATCGACCCGCGAGCCCTCTTGCGAAGTGGCCGGGGCAACGTCGCCCGGGAGGCAATATTGAACTGATCGTGAGCAGGCTGCCGAATCAACGGTCAAAAGCGCTAGGCGGCGTCGGCTAGCTGTGACCGCCGCAGGTCGCGACAGTCATTCGGGCATCCTTTTTTGACGGGAGGCTCTTGTCAATAGCCAAAGCGCAATGACAACCTGATGGTCCGAGCCACGTCAGGACGGTCATGTTGCGCACCATCGAAGAGATACCCGTCGGCCTGCTCTATTCCCGTTCCGGGCCCTACGCGCATATGGGCGCCGAGATGGTCAACGGCGCGCTGCTGGCGATCGAGGAGATCAATGCCGGCGATTTCGGTTTCCGCCTTGTTCCTGTCGCCATCGACCCTGGCGGCGACGTCGAACGCTACGAGGCGGCCTGCGCCGAGATGGTCAACAGACACCGGATCACGCATATCGTGGGCTGCTACACCTCGGCTTCGCGCAAACAGGTGCTGCCGCAGCTGTCGCGCTCCAACGCCCTTCTTTGGCACCCGGCGCGCTACGAGGGTTTCGAGGCCTGCGAGCACATCGTCTATGTCGGCGCTGCACCCAACCAGCATGTCGTGCCGCTTGCCCGCCATATGATCGAGACGATCGGCAGCGAGGTCTTCTGCGTCGGCTCGAACTACATCTGGACTTGGGAGACAAATCGCGTCTTGCGCGAGATCGTGGAGGCCGCGGGCGGCTCGATCCTGGGCGAGCGCGTCATCGCGCTGGGCGACACCGACATCGCGCACCTGGTCGATGCGATCGTGGAGAAGCGGCCGCCGGTCGTCTTCAACACGCTGGTGGGCGAGACGAGCTATGCCTTCTTCCGCGCCTGGGACGAGGCGCGCCGGCGCCATCGTCTCGATATACCCATGCTGTCGTGCAGCCTGAGCGAGCCGGAGCTCAAGCTCATCGGCCCCGACGCTTCGACCGGGCACATCACCTCGTCGGTCTATTTCGACAGCGTCGACCGCGAGGAGAACAGGAGCTTCGTCGAACGCTACCGGCGCAGCTTCGGCGCCGATCGCTCCCCTTTCTCAGATGCGGAGGCTTCCTATGTCTGCGTCATGCTGCTGGGGCGCGCCATCAGCCGCGCGGGCCGGCCGGCCGTGTCCTCGGTGCTGGACGCCGCCTATCGCGACCGTTTCGAGGCGCCGCACGGGCCGGTCTGGCTCGATCCCACCAACAATCACTGCTACCTGACGCCCCGCATCGCGACGTCACGTTCCGACTTTAGCTTCGACGTCTTCTGGCAGGCAGAGGCCCCCGTCCGGCCTGACCCGTTCCTCGCCCGCCTCGATCTCGGGACGATCGCCACACCGGCAATGCTGAACGTACATCGGAGTCCGCGGACTCCCTATCTGAGGGTAGTCAAATGACGTCTTCGCTTATGCCTACTGTCCGCGGCCGAAAATCCGCGATCTACTCGAAGGATCCGAGGGCCGTCGCCGCGCTGACACGGCAGCTCGATCTTCTGGGAGTGGCGGCAGAGGTCAATCCCGAGACCCGCCATGCCGACACGGACATCTTCTTCCTCGACATCGATATGGCGGCCGAGGAGGACTTCGTGCTCACGAACGGCCTCCCGCGCACACCGATTGTCGCTCTTGTCGGCACCGAGACGCCGCGCCGGCTGGAGTGGATGCTGAAGCGCGAGCCTTCGTCCGTGCTCATGAAGCCCCTTGGCAGCAGCGGCGTCTTTACGGCCATCGCCGTCGCGCTCGCCGAAGCGCGCCGGCGCGAACAGGAGTTCCTCAAGACACTGAAGCTGGAGGAGCGCATCCGCGCGCGGCGCATCGTGGTCGCGGCGATCATCAGGCTGATGAGGCGTTACGGCGTCGAGGAGCCAGAGGCGTTCGGCATGCTGCGCAACGCGGCCCAGCAGCGGCGGATGACGATCGAGAGCGTCTGCGCGGAGGTCGCCGGAAACGGGTTCCTGCCGGTACGGCTGGCGACGACCCGGTGACGGAAGCCCCGCACCCTGCCTGGAGGACGAGGTGATGATGACGCTGACCGCGCTGATCCGCTGCAAGGCCGGCTCCGAGCACGTCGTCCGCGCGGCGCTACTGGAGGTTGCAGCGTTCGCTGCCCGCGAGGAACCCGGCACGGTGTCCTATTTCGTGTCGGAAGCGGCAGAGCCCGGTACCTTCGTCACTCATGAGCGTTATCGCGACAAGGCGGCGCTGGACGCACATAATGAGGGGGCGGGCGCGAGTCGCTTTTTTGCGGCCGCCGAGGGGCATCTCGACAATGTCGAGGTCTTAGTGGGCCCGGAGCTCTTCGCCGGCTGACCGGCGTTCTCAGTACTGGCTGTCGAACGCCGCCCGGGTGAATTCCTCTTCGTGGTCGAGAAGGCGATTGGCGGCTGCGGCAGCCTCTCGCTCGTCGTCGGTTGCGATCGCCTGGAGAATGTCGGCGTGCAGCCCGACGGCGCGTTCGATCTGGGCCGGACTGTTCTGGTGGACGAAGAAAAACCTCCGGCTGAGCCCATCGACGGGCGCGAGCGACGCGGCCAGGAACTTGTTGCGCGTGCAGGCGGCGACGAAGCGGCGTAGATCGAGATGAAGGCGCAGGAAGTTCTCGGCGTCGGGCATCTGAAGGAGGTCGATCAGCTTCCTTCGATGATCGCCGATGCGCAGCTTCTCGCGCGGACTCGAGCGGCGCGCCGCGCGCGAGGCGATCAGCGGGTCGAGGACGCGACGCGCCTCGACCACCATGATCTGCTCGGGCACCAGGATCTCGGTGACGATGACGCCGTAGCGCGGCACGATCTGCACGAGTTGCTCCAGCGCCAGCCGCTGGAGCGCCTCGCGAACGGGCGTCCGGCCGATCTCGATCCGGTCGCAGATCGACGCTTCCGACCATGTGCTGCCGGGCGCGAGCTTTAGCGTGACGATCATCTCCTCGAGTATCGTGTGCGCCTTGTCCGTCAGCTTGAGCGGACTTTCGCCCTCGAGCTCCGCTTCCGCCGTCGCGGGGTAGCTGCGAAGCAGTTTCTGTCTTGCGCTCAAATCAAGCTCCATCCCTTCGCGGAATCACGGCAGCGCGCCGGGTGTGATATTAGTCGATCGGGTCGACGATATCTCTCGTCATCTAGGCTAGTCGGCGCTTTCCTGCAATTCGCGCGAAACGGCGCGAGGGGCGGGGCGTACCAACGAAGGTCTCGCCGCCGCGGTGGCCGATCCCGGCAAGTCCTCACCTCTCCGGGATCGCTACCATGGCGTGCGCTCAATGTTCGACGCTGCTGAAGTCTCCCATGGCTGTCGTGTCCGTCAGCGCATCGACGCTGAACTCGTTGGTAATCGTCCCCTTGTGGATGAGGAGGACGCGATCGGAGAGCGCGCGGATGAAGTCGACATTCTGCTCGACGAGCAGGATGGTCAGGCCGCGCCGCTGGCGCAGCCCCTTCATCTGATCCACAATCTCGTCGATGATCGAGGGCTGGATGCCTTCCGTTGGCTCGTCCAGCAGCACGATCGAAGGTTTCTGGATCAGCGTCCGCGCCAGCGCCAGCAATTGCTGCTCGCCACCTGACAGCGCCCCGCCGGGCCGGTCGAGATAGGCCTTGAGCCGGGGGAAGTCGTCGAGCGCCTCCTCTAGCTGGCCGCTCCGCCTGGCGCCCACCGCGGCGGCCGCGAACAGGAGGTTGTCGCGGACCGTCAGCCCGGGGAGGATGCCTCGCCCCTGCGGCACGTATCCCATGCCCGCCCGCGCGCGCCTATGCGCCGGCGCGCTGGTGATGACGTTTCCGGCAAAGGTGATCTTTCCCGCGGTCGCGGGGAGGATGCCGATCAGCGTCTTCAGGAGCGTCGTCTTGCCCATGCCGTTGTGGCCCAGGATGCCGACGAATTCACCCTGCGATACGGACAGCGAAAGACCCGTCAGCACGGGAATCGAGCCGTAGCCCGAATCGAGGTTCTCGACCGTCAGCATCTCACGTGCCTCCCGAGCGGCCGAGATAGACCTCGCGGACCGTGGGATCGGCCGCGATCTTGTCGAAACTGTCCTCGATGAGGATGCGGCCCTGGTGGAACACCGTTACGGTGCGCGCGATGCGGCGTATGAACTGCATGTCGTGCTCGACTACCACGATGGTCATGTCCTTATTGATCTCGCGGATGAGTTCTGCCGTCAGAACGGTCTCCTCGTCGCTCATGCCGGCCGCGGGCTCGTCGAGCAGCACGATACGCGGCTCGCAGACGATCACCATGCCGATCTCGACCCATTGGCGCTGCCCATGGGCGAGTTCGCCCACGAGACGATCGAGGATGGCCGTCAGCGCCAGACGTTCGGTGATGCGATCGACCGACCGGCCGATCGCGGCGCCGCGATGGCGCGAGGCGGCTGCGAGCCAGAGATTCTCGCGCACGCTGAGGCCGTTCATGACGTCGGGGACCTGGTTCTTGATGCCGATGCCGCTCCTGGCGATCTGGTAAGCCTCGGCGTTAAGCATGTCGTGGCCGGCAATGCGGATTTCCCCGCTGGTCGGCTTGAGTTGGCCAGAGATCATCTTGAAGAAGGTGCTCTTGCCGGCCCCGTTAGGGCCGATCAGGCAGCGAAGCTCGCCGGGCTGCAGGCTGAAGTCGACGCCGGCCACGGCGCGCACGCCGCCGAAGCGCTTCTCCAGCGCCGTTGTCGAAAGGATGGGTTCCACGGTCATCTGGTCGCTCCGCGGCCAGCGACGCGCCTGCGCACATATCCGAAGGCATCGCCGATCGTCGGCAGGAGGCCGCGCGGGAAGACGAGCACGAAGACCATCAGCACGATGCCCAGCACGAGCGTCACCTGGCCGACGCCGACTGTGCCAAGCCAGTTCGACGTGTACTGGACGATTCCCGTGCCGAAGATCGGCCCGATTAGCGTCGAGCGTCCGCCCACGATCACCCAGATCACCACCTGGGCCGCCTGGTTGAGGTTAAACATCTCCGGCGCGACGAAGTTGCCCCAAAGCGCATAGAGGACGCCGGACAGCGCGGCGATGCCGCCTGCTAGCACGAAGGCCCCAAGCTTGTAGAGGCGAGTGTCGTAGCCCAGCAGTTCCATGCGGCGCTCGTTCTCGCGGATGCCGACGATGACGCGCCCGAACCGCGTCGTCAGCAAGAGCCGGAGCGCCACATAGACGAGCAACATCGCTCCGGCCGTCAGGTAGAACACGCCCTCGATCGAGAGCGGCGCGCCGTCGAGCCAGGGCAGCGTCAGGCCGGGCACGCCCGGGATGCCGTTCTGGCCGTTCAGGCGCACGCTGCCGATGACGTATTCGGGGCCCGAGGTGGAGCGGATGCTCTTCTCGAAGATCAGCGTGACCACGAGCGTGGTGACGCTCAGGTAGATGTCGCTGATGCGACCGTAGATCATGAAGTAGCCGAGGAGCGCGGAAAAGGCGACCGGGATGAGCAGCGCGCCGAGGAACGGCAGGCCGGTCATGCCGGTGTTCAGCGCCAGGACCGCGTAGGCATAACCGCCCAGCCCGAAGAAGATCGTCTGGCCGAAGCTGAGAATGCCGGCATAGCCCCACAGGAAGCCCATGCTCAGCGCCAGCAGCGCGAAGACGAAGATGATCGACAGGTCGAGCTGGAGCGCGATGTCCACGTAGTAGGGCAGCATAACCATGGCGAGCGCGATGAGCGCGATCACGCTCCACCACCAAGCCTTGGGCGGTCGTGCCGCGGTCGCCGAGAATTCGGGTATCATCAAAGACCGCTCCTGAGGCGCCCGGTGATGCCGAGCGGAAGTAGGCGCAGAAGGATAACGGCGACTATCAGCACGCTGACCTCGCCGACGACCGAACTCCAGACGTAGGAGACGAAGCCGTCGATGGTGCCGAAGAGGCTCGACGCCGCGATGGTTCCGATGAGCGGCAGGTGACCGCCGATAATCACGTTGATGAAGGCCTTCGCCACGAAGAAAAGGCCGAGCGAGGGCGAGGCACCGGTGATCGGCACGAGCACGGCGCCGGCGAGACCGGCGAGCGCTGCGCCGTAGCCGAAGGTGCCCATGTAGACGAGGTTGCGGTTGACGCCGAGCCCGCTCGCCACGGTGGCGTCCTGCATGGTACCGCGCACGATGAGCCCGACCGTCGTGAACCGCGCGATCAGCCAGGTCACGACGACCATGCCGATCGAGATCGCGATGAGGACGAACGTATAGGCGGAGAAGTTCATGCCGCCGAAGCTGACGTTGCCGAAGCGGGCGGAAATGCTCCAGGCCTGCGGCCCGAATACCGTCGTGACCAGCCCGACCAGGAACAGGGAAAGCCCCCAGGTGGCGAGCAGCGTGTCTACGATGCGCCCGTAGAGAAAGCGTATGATCAGCCTCTCCACGACGATGCCGAACAAGCCGACGGCGAGCGCCGCCGCCGCGAATGACAGCCAGAGCGGCGCACCTGCGTTGACGCACAGCACGCACGTATAGGCGCCCAGCATCATGAACTCTCCATGGGCAAGGTTGATGACCTTCATCATGCCGAAGATGATCGCGAGCCCGAGGCTCACGAGCATGAGAAGCGATATCGAGTAGACGATGAGATAGAGTGTCGTCGCGATCATTGCTGACAATGCCCCGCCGCTTTTGTCCGCCTTCGCGCGTTACCTCCCGGGGCTTTCGGACCCCGTCCGCGCATTCGTGACGTCCGGCGCAATCGCTGTGCGGCGCGCCGGACCGTCGGGGTTAGCCTATACTAGCCGGTCAAAGCTCGGGCTCGTACTGTTTCGTGTCGTTCGGGTTCTCGAAGAGATTGCAGACGGCCTGCGTGTCGGCCGGCGGTTGCTGGCTGAACGACTTGAGCAGATCGAAGCTGCCTTCGCGATTGCCGACCGCGATATGGACGTCCATGATGACGTGGTTGGTCTGGCCGTCCATCGTATAGCGGCCACCCGCGCCGTCGAAGGTGACGCCGTCGACCGCCGCCATGACGTCGTCGGGTGCCACGCTGTTGGCCTTCTTGACGATCTCCGCCCAGAGCATCGTTCCGCGATAGCCGTATTCGGCATATTCGCCGACATACTCGTCCTCGCCGGAGAAGGCCTTGAACCGCTCGACGAAGGATTTCGCCGCCTCGGTCGGAAGGGCGTCGATGAAGGAGGTCGCGATCATGATGCCTTCGTTCTCTTCGGGCGTCAGCGTCGCGTTCTCGCGGCCCAACCCGTAGGTGGTGGCGGCGAGCGGGATGTTGTCCTTGCCGACCGTGGCCTGGTACTGGCGGAAGAAGGACATGTGCGCATCGCCGACGAGGGCCGACCAGACGACGTCCGGCTTGGCCGACTGGATGCGGCTGATGACCGGCGCGAAGTTCGTCACGTCGAGCGGGAAGAATTCGACCGCGACGTCCTCGCCGCCCTTCTCGCGGATGAACTTCTGCATCCATTTCGCGGTGATCTGGCCGTAATTGTAGTCCGCGGCCAGGATATAGCCCTTCTTCAGGCCCTTCTCGTTGACGACGTAATCCACCAGCGGGGCGACCTGCTGGGCGGGCACCAGGCCCGGGCACATGTGACGACGATCGCAGACGCCGCCTTCGTAGAGGGCGTTGTAGACGTAGAAGCCCTTGAAGCGCTGCACGATCGGACGCATGACCTCGCGCGACGAACTGGTGACGCCGCCGATCAGCACGTCGACCTTGTCGCGCACGAATGCCTGCGTGGCGTATTGGGAATTGAACTGGTTGTTCGACTGGCTGTCGTAGAAGATGAGCTCGACCGGACGCCCGAAGAGTCCGCCTGCCTTGTTGATCTCGTCGATCGCCATCGCGGTCGCCTTGATCTGCTTAAGGCAATAGATGTTCAGACCGCCCGTGGCATCGAGGATGTTGGCCACCTTGATCGGATTGCCCTGCGCGAGGCCGGCTCTCGCAAGGACGCCGTAGCTGCTCGCGAAAGCGACCGCGCCCGAAGCGGTCCTGAAAAATTGACGCCGAGAGAGTGTCATTCCCCATGTCTCCTGTTCTTGGCCGTTGACCGTTCCAAGCGCTGGCTGCTCGCCGATCACCACGATTGGTATATCATCGATACACTTTGATCGACGTGGGTCAAGGGGTGTCCGGAAACGAATTCCGACTGCCTGCAGAAGTGCTATAAAATGCACCCGATACGAGTAGTTTGGCCAGTTGCAGCACCGTCCGGCGGGCACCACAGCCGATTTCGGGTCGGCTTTCCGCTTGACCTGTCGAGCCTCTGAGGTATCAATGATATGTCAGAGATGCGACGCGACGGCACTCGGGAATGCCGCAGGCCGCGCAGGTGAAACACGAAGGGAATCGACGATCATGCCGGTTGGACCCGAAATGCCCTCGATCGACATGCTGGCCGACATTGCAGCCGGATTCGGCATGGACATCGCCGACGACGAACTGGCCAGCTACCGTGCGCTGGCCGCCGGCACCGTCAATGCCTGCCGTTTCCTGGAGACCCTGCCCGAGAAGCGCCTGCCGGTGAAATATGCCCGCGATGCCGGCTGGCGACCGGCCCTGCAGGACAATCCGCAGAATGGCTGGTACTGGCGCTGCAACATCGAGGGGTCGGGGAAGGGCGTTCTCAACGGGCTCAACGTCGCCATCAAGGACGCGGTATGCATCGCCGGCCTGCCGATGATGAACGGCTCGCGCGTCCTGGAGGGCTTCGTGCCCGACGTCGACGCCACGATCGTCACGAGGATACTGGACGCCGGCGGAACCATCGTCGGCAAGACCAATTGCGAGGACTTCTCCTTCTCCGGCGCGGGGCACACCTGCAGCCACGGCCCTGTCTGCAATCCCCACCGGCCCAGCCACAACCCCGGCGGCTCGTCCAACGGCAGTGCCGTGGTCATCGTCAATGGCGACGCGGACGTGGCGATCGGCGGCGACCAGGGCGGATCGATCCGACTGCCCGCCTCGTGGTCGGGCTGCTACGGGCTGAAGCCCACCTACGGGCTGGTTCCCTACACCGGCTGCGCGATGATCGAGACGACGATCGACCATGTCGGGCCCATGGCCAGGGACACCGAAGGTCTGGCACGGTTGCTGACGGCGATCGCCGGTCTCGATCCCGAGGACCCGCGCCAGCGCGGCGTTATTGGACTGGACTACAAGCCCGATTATCTGGCCGCGCTGAAAAAGGGTGTGAAGGGCCGGAAGATCGCGATCGTGCGCGAGGGATTCGGCCAGGACGGCGCCGATGTGGGCTTCCCGCCAGCGAGCAAGGAGGTCGACCGGCGGGTAGCGCAGGCCGCGCGGCGCTTCGAGACGCTCGGCGCGACCGTCGAGGAGATCTCCCTGCCTATGCATCTCGACGGGTTCCACCTGTGGAACGTCATCATCACGCTCGGCTCGGCCGAGTTCATGCTGAAGGGCTCCGGCCTCGGCAGCAACTGGAAGGGGTTCTACAACACCAATCTCGGCGAGGCGCTGGCGCGCGGGCTGAAATCCCGCATCAACGACCTGCCGGCCACCGCCAAGTCGGTTCTCCTGACGGGCGAATACCTGCAGCGCGAGTATCTCGGCCGCTACTACTGGAAGGCGCAGAACCTGCGTCATCATCTCAATGCTGCCTATGACGACGCGCTTTCGCGCTACGATATGCTCGCCATGCCGACGACGCCGTTTCCGGCGACGGAGATGGCGGGTCGCGACGCGTCGGTTCTGGACACGGTGTCCAGCGCGCTGAACATGCTGCGCAACACCTGCATCGCGGATGTCACGGGTCATCCGTCGATCTCCATCCCCTGCGGCATAGAGGACGGCCTGCCCTTCGGTCTGATGCTGACCGCGGGGCAGCTGCAGGATGCCACGTTGCTCGCGGCGTCGGCTGCCTTCGAAGGTCTGGGCGACTGGAAATCGATGTAGTTGGACTGCTGGCGGCGCAGGGCCTATGCGGTGCCGATGGCGGCCGAGACCGAGAGACGAGACGCATGCTTCCGCGCCGCCATCGATACGAGGACGTTCGTGCCGACTTCGCATGGGAGATTCCCGCGCGTTACAACATCGCCGCCGACATATGCGACCGATGGGCGGCGAGCGAGCCCGACCGGCTGGCGATACTCCACGTCGAGTCCGACGGCAGCCACCGCCACGTCTCCTATGGCGAACTGAGGGAGCAGTCGGACCGGCTCGCCAATGCACTCGCCCGGCGCGGGTTTGGGCGCGGCGACCGGGTCGGCGTGCTTCTGCCGCAATCGCCGGAGACCGCCTTCGCCCATGTTGCCGCGCACAAGCTGGGCGCGATCTCCGTCCCGCTCTTCACGCTGTTTGGACCCGACGCGCTCGAATACCGCCTGTCGGACGCCGGCATCCGTGCCGTGGTGACGAACGGCGAGGGCGCGGCGAAGCTGGAGGGCCTGCGCGCGAGGTTGCCGGAACTCCGCCACGTGCTGTCGATCGACGGGGCGGTACACGGAGCCGAAGACCTCGACGCCGCCATGGCCGCCGAATCGGCTGCCTTCGCGACCGTCGACACGTCGGCGGACGATCCCGCGCTCATCATCTACACCTCCGGAACGACGGGCAATCCCAAGGGCGCGCTTCATGCGCACCGCGTGCTGCCTGGGCATCTTCCCGGCGTGGAGATGAGCCACGGCTTCCTGCCCCATGAGGGCGACCGGATCTGGACCCCGGCCGACTGGGCATGGATCGGCGGCCTGCTCGACGTGCTGATGCCGGCGCTGCATCACGGCGTGACCGTCGTGTCGCATCGCTTCGCCAAATTCTCGGGCGAGGCGGCATTCGCGCTGATGCGCTCTACCGGCGTTCGCAACGCCTTTCTGCCGCCCACCGCGCTCAAGCTCATGCGCGCGGCGACCTCGGCCGATCCGTCGCTTCGGCTCAAAATGCGCAGCGTGGCGAGCGGAGGCGAGACGCTCGGCCCCGAATTGCTCGACTGGGGCCGCACGACGTTCGGCGTTGAGATTAACGAGTTCTACGGCCAGACCGAGTGCAACATGATCGTCTCGTCCTGCGCGGCGCTCATGCCGTCGCGCCCCGGCGTGATGGGCCGGCCGGTGCCGGGCCACGACGTGCGCGTCATCGACGAAGACGGCCGCGACTGCCTCGAAGGCACGATTGGCACCATCGCCGTGCGCAGGGACGACCCGGTGATGTTCTTGGGATATTGGAACAGGCCGGAAGCGACCCGTGCCAAGTTCCGCGGCGACTGGCTGGTGACCGGCGACCTCGGCATCGCCGAGGACGGTGGCTGGATACGCTATCTGGGGCGCGACGACGACGTCATCACCTCGTCGGGCTACCGCATCGGGCCGGGCGAGATCGAGGATTGCCTGATCCGCCATCCCGCCGTGCAGATGGCCGGCGTCGTGGGCAAGCCCGATCCGCAGCGCACCGAGATCGTCGTCGCCTTCATTGTGCTCAAGCCCGGCCACGCGCCATCCGACGCGCTCGCCGGCGAGATCAGGCACTTCGTCAGGACGCGGCTCGCCGCGCACGAATACCCGCGCGAGATCGCCTTCGTCGGCGAACTCCCGATGACGACGACGGGCAAGATCATCCGCCGCGAATTGAGACAGATGGCTGGCGGGAGAGCAGAGCCTCGCGACCAGACTTCGCTGACCAGGAGAGACTGATGAACACCAAGGACTTGGCCTTCGAACCCCTGCTTTCGGTCTCCGATCGCATTCGCCGCCGCGAGATCTCGCCCGTCGAGCTCACCCAGGTGATGATCGACCGGATCGGCGAGATCGACGGCACCTACATGAGCTACAAGGTGGTGCTTGCCGACCGGGCGCTCGAAAGGGCTCGGCGGGCGGAGACCGAGATCATGCAGGGTCACTGGCGCGGCCCGCTCCACGGCGTGCCGATCGCGGTCAAGGACCTCTGCTACACTACCTTCGCGCCGACGGCCGGCGGCACGACCATGCATGCGGGCTTCACGGCCGACTTCAACGCGACCGTCGTCGACCGGCTGGAGACCGCGGGCGCGATCATCCTCGGCAAGCTCAAGATGACGGAGGGGGCGTATACGAGCCACCATCCGGAGGACCCCAGCCCGCTCAACCCGTGGGACCCCGCGAGCTGGGTCGGGTCGTCGTCGACAGGCTCCGGCGTCGCCACGTCCGCCGCCCTCTGCTACGCATCTCTGGGCTCGGACACGGGCGGATCGATCCGCTTTCCGTCGGCGACTTGCGGCCTCACCGGCATCAAGCCCACCTGGGGTCGCGTGTCGCGCCACGGCGTCTTCGCGCTCGCCGACTCGCTCGACCATGTCGGTCCGATGACGCGCACGGCCGGTGACGCGGGCGCCGTGCTGGGCGTCATCGCGGGCGAGGATTCCAACGATCCGACCGCTTTGCCGGACCCCGTGCCGGACTACCTCTCCGAACTCGGCAACAATATTCGCGGGCTCACCATCGGCATCGACCGCCGCTACACGACGGAGGGCATCGATCCCGAGGTGGTGGCGGCGCTTGCGGAGACCGAGAAGGTGCTCACCGCGCTCGGTGCCAAGATCCGCGACGTCCGCTTCCCCGACTACGAGAAGCTTGTCAGCCTCTGGATCCCGATGTGCTCGGTGGAAACGGCGATCGCGCATCTGGACCACTATCCGGCGCGCGCTTCCGAATACGGCCCCGATCTCAAGCAACTCATCGACCAGGGCCGCTCGCTCAGCGGGCTGGAGGTCGGCACGATCATGCATGAGCGGCTCAAGTTCTGCGGCGGCCTCGCCTCGCTCTTCCGGAACATCGACCTGCTGCTCGTGCCCGCCATGCCAATGCCAATACCGACGCTCGCCCAGATGGCCAGCTATGGCGAGGACCCGAGCGTCCTCCACGGTATCTTGCGCTTCACCGCGCCGTTCGATTTCTCGGGCAGCCCGACGATCACCATGCCGAACGGCATCGACAAGCGGGGTATGCCCCTCGCCTATCAGCTCGTCGGACGGCACGTATCGGAGCATGTGCTTGTGCGCGCAGGCCATGCCTATCAGTCGGCGACCGACTGGCATCTCAAGCGCCCGCCGGCACTTGCATAGAGTGGCGCGAGGCGAGCGGGGGGTGCCTAAGCGCGTAGCCGCCGTCGCGACGGCGGCCGTGTCAGGCGTGCGCAGAATCATCTGGTGAATCGCATGGGCCGGCACACGCTCGCTCATGTGACAGAATAGCGAGTGCTGAAGGGCTGGATGATGGCGCCCACATCCTGAAGGATTTGCTCGTTGTCTTTCACCACCTTCCGGCGCCGCTCGGGAACACTGATGGATGGCGGGGGTAACATCCGTCAGCGGTGAAGTCGGAAAGCTAATCCGACGTCGATGTCCCGAAAGGTGCCGCAGGGACGGTCGATCTGCTAAGGTAATCAAGATGGGCCAGTGAGCCCGCTTCCAGTTAATGCAACGTTCGACCTTGTGAAACCCGATTCAGCACGACCTGCTCGCGACCGTCAGTGCGGACAAATGCTTAAAGCCCTTAAGGGAAACACCGCCAAGCTCTGCAAATTACATATCCTGAGCCTAGGGCGTGGCGCGTGCGGTCATAGATTTTCTTGCCGGCTTCGAACCCCGACGCCTGCCCGCTCTCGCAGGTCTTCACGCTCTGGCTGTCGATGACCGCGGCGGTGCGCAAGGCCTCGCGTCCGCAGCGCTCGCAGTCCAGTATGAGAAGCCAATGGTTGATCTTCTCGAACAAGCAGTCATCGCGGAAGCGGCGGAACCACCGGAACACCGTGCTCCTTGGTGGGAAGTCGGACGACAGAAGCCGCCAGCCGATGTCGCCGTGCATGACGTAGAAAATCGCACTAACTATCTCGTGCAGCGACCAGTGGCGCGGTCGTCCCGCCCTGGCCGAAACCGGCATCATCGGCGCGATCAAATTCCACTTCCGATCCGTCAGATGGCTTTCGTAACGCAGACTATCACGGTTATGTTTGCGGTAGGTAGCTGGCGCCCACATCAAGTCTCTCCGAACAGGATTCGACACCCAATCGGAATCACGGCCGAGGCCAGCCACTCAATCCCTTTCGGCATGTGCTTTTGGTATCTTGAAAGGAAGCGGGTTCTTCTCGCCATAGCCAGCGCCGATGGCCGCGCCCACCTCCATCTCCTTCAGCCGCTCGGCGGCGAAGCCGATCATCTTGCCCAGCAGATCGGTATCCGCGCTCTTCTCCACAAGCGCGCGCGAGTTCATCATGTCATCGGTCATCCGTCCAGGAAGGTTGGTGCCGCAACCAGATACTACCGGAAAAGCGCCGGTGACCACCGACAGCCAATTGCTCGCTACAGCGCTGCGACGGCGACGCTCGCAAGCGTCGTCACTACCGAGCGACCCCACCTGATGGGACACGACCATCTGTTGCCTAGGCGGAGTTAAGTTTTATCTGGACGATGCCGAGCGCCAAGTCTCATGTTTCTGGCAATCATTGCACGCTCAATGCTGTAATTTGGTGCTACCATTGGGTAGTCGCTGGGCAAGCCCCATTTCCGTCGGTATTCGTCCGGCGTCATGTTGTACCTGGTTTTTAGATGCCGCGCTAAGGTCCGGAATTTCCGGCCATCTTCCAGAGAAATTATGTAATCTGGGGTCACTGAGGCTGTTATTGCGATCGCCGGCTCGTTCGTCTTGGAAGGCTCTAAGACCTGAGTGCGAGCTGCGACGGACTGGCATATCGAACCAATGAAGCCTCCCAATTCTGAAGCCGGAAGCGAGTTGTGGGCTACGTAAGCGCATATAATCCTTGTTGAAATCTTTAGCAGATGCTCTGATGCCGTGCTGGCCGTGGTGTCAATCTCTGCCACTTATCGATATCTCCGTAATGCCGCCACTGATGCGCGGCGGGCAAATCTACGCCAGTTGTCCTTCGCCTCACGGTAAGAGGCCGCGGCTACATTTGTCAGTCCGCAGATCGGTTTCATTCCAAGAATGGTTAAGCACGCCTTAAAAGGGTAGGCCGGCGTGCAAAGCAATGTTCAGTAACGGTTTCCTTTTCTACGTGGTAAGACCGTGAGGTGGCTCGTCCTCCTGTGATAAGGATCGGCTCGGTCCGCCCGAGCAACCCTCGGACGCGCAGTGTAGGGCGAGCCACCTCACCGACAGAGGCGGACATACGGTCTTACTCTACGGGACCGATTTCTACCGCGAATTTCGGATGCCGATACGTCTTTCTCTCGGTAGCGTCCGCGCGGCGAGGCTCGCCTGACGTGACGCAACGGTTACTGCGAGCGCTCGGTCGACACCCAGCTCGGCACGCTGAAACTTGAACCGCCCCGGGTTTGCCGGAGGCTCAACTTCCAAATAGGATGGAGCCATGACGAGCAAAACGACGAACAGTTTTCCCTGAGGTGCGCGAGCGCGCGGTGCGGTTGGTGTTGGATCACGAGGCTGACCATTCCTTTCGCTGGACCGCCTGTCAGTCTATAGCGGCAAAGATCGGCTGCTCGACGCACACGTTGCTGGATTGGGTGAAGAAGGCCGAGGTCGACGCCGGCAAGAGGGCCTGTTTGCCAACGGACACGGCCGAGAAGATGAAGGCTCTTGAGCGGGAGAACCGGGAGCTTCGGCAGCCAACGAGATTCTGCGCAAGGCGAGCGCTTATTTTGCCCAGGCGGAGCTCGAACGCCCAATCAAACGATGATCGCGTTCATTGACGATCACTGCGAAGCTGTGCAACGGACATCGATGAGCGGGGGAACGCCTTCCTCAAGCGCCGCTTGGCCGGCACTGGCCTATCGGTGGCTCTACGCCAGCTACCCCAAGATGCGCGAAGGCGGCGCATCGTTTCGGTGGCGGCGCTAAGCTCAAGGACTGGCGACCAATCACATCAGCTACGACCATCGCCACACCTTTTTCTCATCTGCAACGCAGCCGCCGTCATCTTCTGGGTCTGATCAATCAGTTCTGAACCTTGGTCAAGGCGCGAGTTTCGTGTCAACTCCACGCTCTCCCTCTGGCGGCGAGACTGGCCGCCGGAGAAGGCACGGAACCGTGGCGGAATGTTACGCGACATACAAACGGTTTGTGCTGTCGCGGCCGAAACTGTTCTCCTGGCCTTGGGGCGCTCGGCAGCCTGCAGTCGAGAGGACGGTTCACTTCCCCCGAAAAACAGAAGCAGATGGAAAACTGCCGCCGTAGGCTCACACCTAGTCTAATCCTCTTCTTTTGGCGTACGGCAGCAGACTTCGCAAATGGTGCGGACGAGTTTTTCGATCTGGAATGGCTTATTGATAACGGGCACATCTTGAGGCCGGCGTGACATCGCTTCAGTATCGGCGTAACCGGTGATCATGATGGCGGGCCACCCGCCGCGAAGATTGCGGGCTAAGCGTATAACCTCCAGGCCCGATACAAGTGGCATCGCAAAGTCGGTGATGATGACATCGAAACGATCGGGATCCTTCTCCAAGAGCGCAAGCGCTTCGGCGCCGCCGTGAGCGCCGACGACATCGAAGCCGTGGTCCTTCAGCTGCTGTTCGGTGAAATCCCGCAAATGATCGCTGTCATCTATCAGGAGGAGCGTCGGCTGCCTTCCCTTCAATGGCGTGGGCGCAAACGCGGGCTGCGTACTTGCTACTTCATGCGGCGGCGACTCGCCTTCCGCCTGCGGCAACCAGATCTCAACACTGGTGCCTCTGCCAAGAACGCTTTCGATCCTCAGACGGCCGCCGGACTGGCGGGCGAAACCATAAACCGTGCTAAGCCCGAGACCAGTGCCGCGACCGACCTCTTTCGTGGTAAAAAATGGCTCCAAGACCTTGTCTATATGCTCCGGTGCAATGCCTTCGCCGGTGTCCTCGACGCTTAAGACAACATAGTCGCCCGCCGCAAGATCGGTCGCCGGCGCGTCGAGCCGGCTATTGCGCGCGCGAATGGCAATAGAGCCGCCTTCGGGCATGGCGTCGCGCGCGTTGATGACAAGATTCATCAGTGCGAGCTCCAACTGGCCCGGGTCGACATAGGCCGGCTCGACATCGGGCTCAATTTCCCAGCGCAGTTGCACAAGCCGGCCGAGTGTAGGGGTCAGCAGCAGATCGAGAGTTTCCGCCAAGTGATTGAGATGGAGCTTGGTCGGACTAAGGTTCTGACGACGCGAGAATGCCAGCATACGCGCGATGAGGTCCACTCCCTGCGTCGCAGCATGGTGCGTCATGTCAAATATGCGTTGGATTTCGGGGTTCATATCGACGCGGCGTTTCATCAGGGCGAGACCGCTCAAGATCGATGCAAGCAGATTGTTGAAGTCGTGCGCGACGCCGCCTGTGAGCTTTCCGATCGCGTCGAGCTTCTGCGCGTGAACGAGCTGGCCCTCCAACTGGCGGCGCTCGGTGATGTCCAGCAGCGTGCCGAGGATTTCCGTGGCCGTACCGTCTTCCTCATAGGCGACCACCCCTTGGTCGAGAAAGTACCTGTAGGTGCCGTCCGCACATTTCCAGCGATACTCGACCGCGTATGCACCGGATCCCAGCGCGTTCGTCAGCATCTGCTCGACGAAGGCGGCATCGTCCGGATGGACCCGGCTCAAGCCGAAACCGGGATCGCCGGTGAAATCGTCCGCGGTGAAGCCGGTCAGTCTCTCGACTGCTCCGGAAACGAAGAACGCGCCGAATGGAGACTCGATGTGGCGGGAATGCACACAGAGCGGAAGCGATCGCAGAATTACCTCCTGCCTTTCCTCCGCGCGCTGCAGTGCCTTCACCGCCTCGAGTTTCTGCGCGTTGGCAGTCAGGTTTTCCTGAAGGAGGCGCCGTTCCGATTCCGCCTTCAGCTTGATTTCGCTGGTCTTGTTGAAAAGGTCGACGAAAATGCCGACCTTGGAGCGCAGCATAAGTGGGTCGAACGGCTTGAAAAGAAAGTCGACGGCGCCGGCGTCATAGCCGCGCAGCATATGAGCATCTTCCTTGTTGATTGCGGTCAGGAAAATGATCGGCGTGGCCTCAGAGGAAGGCCTCTGTCTGATCAGGTTCGCCGTCTGGTAACCGTCGAGCCCTGGCATAAGGACGTCGAGCAGAATAACTGCGTATTCCTGCTTGAGGAGATAACGCAGGGCCTCTTCTCCGGATTTGGCGCAGTCGATCTCGCCGATATCCTTCAAGACTTCGGTGATCGTCAGAAGGTTGCGGCTGTCGTCGTCGACAACGAGCACACGGGCATGAGATGTCTCGGCAGCGGGACTTTCCGTTGCTTCCGTTTTGATCTTCGCTTGTTTTTCTGAATGAGCCATCATGCGCCCTCAGTGCAATGCGATGTTCGAAATGGCATTCTTACCGTTCTGCCGGCGGGATCGCGAGCGGGCAACCCAGACCCTTAGGAGCGCCAATAGCAGGTCGAGGTCCACCGGCTTTGAGATGTAATCGGAAGCGCCTGCGTCGAGGCACCTTTTCCGATCGCCCTTCATAGCCTTCGCCGTTACGGAAATGAGCGGTATGTCGGCAATGGCGGGTCGGCGCTTAATCTCTTGTATCGTCTCGTATCCATCCATTTCCGGCATCATGATGTCGATCAATGCAAGGTCGACATCCGGTGTTTTTTCAAGATATTCAATACCTTGCGCGCCACTTTCAGCATGTAGGACTTCGACGTTCCAGCTTTCGAGCACGCTGGTCAGCGTGAAGATGTTCCTGATGTCATCATCGATGATCATGACCCTTGCGCCTGCGACGCTTTCGACTTTCGTGCGCTCCGGCGCACCAGTTGTGGCCATGCCGATTGTCCCGGCACCGACGAAATCGAGCAGTTCGGCCAAATTCTCCACGATCGTCACCTGCTTGTAATGGTAAAGATGATGTGCGGCGGCCTGCAGTTTCTCCGGCGCTGCACACCACACGATCAGCCGCGTCCTGATCTGGTCGTTAGAAAGGGCTTTCTCGAAGACTTGGACGTCTTCGGCAGTCGAGGGCCGGACGCCTAGGATGATCGCGTCATAATCCTCCCAATGGCCGTCCTCGGCGAGTTCATGGACGGATGTGACCTTAGTTCGCCTGTCGCGGATCGCTTCCGCAAGACTGGCCCGTCGGTCATTCTCTGCTTCGCACACAAGGACGCTGCGTTGGCTTTCCGTTGACCGGTCGTGAATTGACTCGAACACGTCGCGAAGTACGTCTCGCGGTACGGGCTTCACTGCTACACTGGCCGCGCCCTTGTCGAGCAGAGCATCGATGTCCTGCACCCCAGAAATGATATGGATCGGGATTGACCCTGTCTTCGGGTCGTGGCGCAGGAGATCAAACAGCACCCAACCGTCAATATCTGCTAGGCGGAGATCCAGGGTGATCGCATCCGGCATCAGCTTACGCGCAAGCGCAAGAGTTCCTGAACCCGTTTCCGACACCACGGCCTTCAGACCTGCCTCGCGCGCCGTGAGCAGTAATGCTGAGCGGAAGATCGTGTCGTCCTCGACGATGAGAACAACGCGGTCGTCGATACCGATCGCGTTGCGATCGTCATCCAGTTCCCGACCAGGGCTGATGGCAACGGCTTCAAGTTTCGAATGCTTCTGGTCGCGGCGGGGGGGGGGGGGGAACGGTGGCCCGTCCAGGGGTATGGGGGGGGAAAAAAGGGAACCTGGATGGGGCCGCCTTTGAACGGGCATTTTGCCGTTTAGCGCCCGGGAAATTTCCCGGTGGACCGAGGGGCCAAGCCCCGGGCCTTTTAACACATCTCGGG
>JACVCH010000005.1 GCA_016742175.1 Rhizobiaceae bacterium | reverse complement strand
GGGCATGGCCGGATCGATCTGCAGCAGTTCGGCGGTGCGTGCATCCACCAGCACCGCTTCGACCACGTGCTCGACATCCGAGATCGGGCAACTGGCGACCAGCACCTCGTTGGGCGTGACCTGGGTGAAGTCGCTTTGCAGGTAATGCGGCACCCAACGCGGGTTGACGAAACGATCCTCCAGCTGGATTGGTAAACCGTCCTGCAGGTGCACGAGGATGCTGTGAAACACCTCGGCGCCCAGACGCAGCCCCAGACGTAGAGCCACTTCGTCATCGGCGGCGATGGCTTCGCAGCGCACCACTTCGTTGCTGTATTCGTGACCGCGCCCGCGCACTTCGCTGGCGATGTTCATCACCTCGTGCAGCGGCGACTCGGCCTTGCGGTCGGTGACGAAGGTGCCGAGCCCGGCCTGACGCACCAGATAGCCCTTTTGCACAAGGTTCTGGATCGCCTTGTTGGCCGTCATCCGGCTGACGGAGAAATCCCGCGCCAGTTGCTCCTCGGGCGGGATCTGGTGATTGACCGGATAGGCACCACCGTGAATGCGCTCGAGGAGGAAATCCTCGATGGCCTTGTAGCGCGGGGGGGGACTGGTACCGGCTGCTCCTTGGGTATGCCCGGTGCGCGGATGATAGCGGAGCTTGCGCCGCGCTCCCACTTGCGGGAGCGGGCGCAAGCCAGGCGCATCAGCCTACCGACGGCAACATGCCGGCCGGCAGCAGCGGCGTCAGCACGCGCTCGGCCAGCAGCTCGTCGGCGGCGGCGATGTCCGGGGCGAAGAAGCGGTCCTCGACGTAGTACGGCACCTTGGCGCGCAGCGTCTGGCGCGCCTGCTCCAGCGCCGGCGTGCTCTTCAGGCCTTCACGGAAATCCAGGCCCTGGCAGGCGCCCAGCCATTCCACGGCGAGGATGCCGCGGGTGTTGGCGGCCATTTCCCACAGGCGCTTGCCGGCGCCCGGTGCCATGGACACGTGGTCTTCCTGGTTGGCCGAGGTCGGCGTCGAATCGACCGAGGCCGGATGCGCCATCTGCTTGTTTTCGCTCATCAGCGCGGCCGAGGTCACCTCGGCGATCATCAGGCCGGAGTTCAACCCGGGCTTCGCCGCCAGGAACGCCGGCAGGCCGAAGGACAGCGCCGGATCGACCAGCAGCGCGATCCGCCGCTGCGCGATCGCGCCGATCTCGCAGATGGCGAGCGCGATCTGGTCAGCCGCGAACGCCACCGGCTCGGCATGGAAGTTCCCGCCCGAAAGCACCTGCCCGTCGGACAGCACCAGCGGGTTGTCGGTCACGGCATTCGCCTCGATCACCAGCGTCCGCGCCGCCTGCCGCAACACGTCGAGACACGCGCCGTCGACCTGCGGCTGGCAGCGGATGCAATAGGGGTCCTGCACCCGCTCGTCGCCTTCGCGATGGCTCTCGCGGATTTCCGAGCCGTCGAGCAGCGCCCACAGCGCCGCCGCCGTTTCGATCTGGCCCTGATGCCCGCGCAGGGCGTGGATCTCGGGATGGAACGGCGCCGAGGAGCCCATCGCCGCGTCGGTCGACAATGCGCCCGTCACCAGCGCCGCATTCGCCGCCCGATGCGCCTTGAACAGTCCCGCCAGCGCCAGCGCGGTCGAGACCTGCGTGCCGTTGATCAGCGCCAGCCCTTCCTTGGCGGCGAGCGTGATCGGCGTCAGCCCCGCGCGCTCCAGCGCCGCCCGTCCGGCCAGTCTTTCGCCGGCAAAATACGCCTCGCCCTCGCCGATCATCACCGCCGTCATATGCGCCAGCGGCGCGAGATCGCCCGACGCGCCGACCGAGCCCTTTTCGGGGATCACCGGCACCACGCCCTTGTGCAGCATGGCTTCGATCAGTTCCACCGTCGAAGGCTTCACGCCCGAAGCCCCGCGTCCCAGCGAAGCCAGCTTCAGCGCCATCACCAGCCGCACGATCTCCGGCGCCAGCGGCGCGCCGACGCCGCAGCAATGCGACAGGATCAAATTCCTCTGCAGCGTCGCGACGTCACCCGCCGCGATCTTGACGCTCGCGAGCTTCCCGAAGCCGGTATTGATGCCATAGACCGCCGCCTCGCCCTTCGCGATCCGGTCGATGACTTCGGACGCGCGCAGGATCGCCGGCCGGCAGGCGGCGTCGAGCTTGGCCGCTTGTCCGTCCCAGTAGATCGCTTGGAGCTGGTCGAGCGTGACATGGCCGGGGGTGAGGGTGAGGGTCATGGGCGGGCTCCCGGAAAGGTATGCGCCCCGTCGCGCCCCCCTCTGGGCTGCCGCCCATCTCCCCCGCATGGGGGGAGATTAGTCTCGTCATCGCCGCGCGTGATCTCCCCCCTCGCGGGGGAGATGCCCGGCAGGGCAGAGGGGGGCAACGTAGAGAACCGACGCATCATTGCTTTCACCCGACCACCCTTTCCACCAAAGCATTGAATCCAATTCGATAAACCAGCTCCGCCGGATGCTCGACATCCCACACCGCCAGTTCCGCCCGCTTGCCGGCCTCCACCGTCCCGACTTCACCACCCAGCCCCAGCGCCCGCGCCGCGTTGCGCGTCATCCCCGCCAGTGCCTCTTCCGGCGTCAGGCGAAACAATGTCGCCGCCATGTTCATCGCCAGAAGCGGCGAGGCGAGCGGCGACGAACCCGGGTTGCAATCGGTCGCTACGGCAATCGCGACGCCTGCCGCCCGCAGCGCCTCCACCGGCGGCATCTGCTTTTCGCGCAACGTATAGAACGCCCCCGGCAGCAGCACCGCGACCGTCCCCGCCGCAGCCATCGCCGCCACACCGTACGCGCCGAGATATTCCAGATGATCGGCCGACAAGGCGCCATGCTCCGCCGCCAGCTTCGCGCCGCCGAGGTCCGACAATTGCTCGGCATGGAGCTTCACCGGCAGGCCGAGCGCCCTGGCCCTCTCGAACACGCGCGCGATCTGCGCGGGGCTGAAGGCGATGCCCTCGCAGAACCCGTCGACCGCGTCGATCAGCCCTTCCTCCGCGCCGGCTTCCATGCCCGGCAGCGCCACGTCGTCGATATATGCGTCCGCCCGGTCCTTGTATTCGGCCGGCACGGCATGGGCGGCGAGCCAGCTCGTCCTGACCCGCACATCGCGCAGCCGGCCGAGCTCGCGCGCCGCGCGCAGCATCTTCAATTCGTCCTCGATGGTCAGCCCGTAGCCGGACTTGATCTCGACCGTGCCGACGCCCTCGGCCAGCATCGCGTTGAGCCGCGGCAGCGCCGCCTCCACCAGTTCATCCTTCGAGAGTTCGCGTGTCGCAGCCACGGTCGAAACGATGCCGCCGCCCGCCCGTGCGATCTCCTCATAAGTCGCGCCTTCGAGCCGCATTTCGAACTCGCGCGCGCGGTTGCCGCCGAAGACCAAATGGGTGTGGCAGTCGATCAGCGCCGGCGTGACGAGCCGTCCACCCATGTCGCGCGTCTCGAACGCGTCGAAAGCCTCCTCGAAATCCTCGACCGGCCCCGCATAGGCGATCCGACCGTCGGCAATGGCGACCGCGCCGTCCTCGACCAGCCCGTACGGCCGGTCGGCGGTCATGGTGGCGAGCCTGAGATTGGTGAGAAGCGTTCGGGTCATCGCTATCCGCTTGCGCAAATTCAAATCCACGGTTACGCTATTATGTATAGACATATTCTGTCAATCGGGATTCGCCATGACCGCCATTTTCGCCGAAACCGCGCTCCTTCCCTCGGGCTGGAGCGCCGATGTCCGGGTCGCGATCGACGCCGGCGGGCGGATCGAAACCGTCGAGGCGGGGGCGGCGCGCGGCGCGGGCGACACGGTCGTTCCGGCGCTCCTGCCGGCGCTTTCGAACCTCCACAGCCACACCTTCCAACGCGCCATGGCCGGCCTTGCCGAGCGGCGCGGGCCGACGGGCCGCGACTCGTTCTGGACCTGGCGCGAGATCATGTACCGCTTCCTCGACCTCCTCGATCCCGACGACATCGAGGCCATCGCCGCCTTCGCCTTCATGGAAATGCAGGAGGCCGGCTTCTCGGCCGTCGCCGAGTTCCACTATCTGCACAACCGTCCCGGCGGCGCGCCCTACGCAGATAGCGGCGAACTCGCGGCCCGCATCGCGGCGGCCGCAGACGCGACCGGCATCGGCCTGACGCTTCTTCCTGTCCACTATGCCCAGGGCGGCGTCGACGGTCGGCCGCTGAAGGGTGGCCAGTTGCGCTTTGCCAACGATCTCGACAGTTTCGGCGACCTCGTCGCCCGCTGCGAAAGCATCGTCGGCGCGGCATCCGCCGACACCCATCTCGGCCTCGCACCACATTCGCTGCGCGCCGTCCCGGTCGCGGACCTTGCCGAAATCGCCGGCTGGAAACCGGACCTGCCGCTCCACATGCACATCGCCGAGCAGGAGGCCGAGCTTGCCGAGACGCAGGACATCCTCGGCGCGCGCCCGATGGAATGGCTTCTCGCCAATCACGACGTGACGCAGCGCTGGTGCCTCATCCACTGCACCCACATGAACGCGAGCGAGACGGAGGCGCTCGCCCGCACCCGCGCCGTCGCAGGCCTCTGTCCGGTCACCGAAGCCAATCTCGGCGACGGCATCTTCGATGGCGACCGCTATGTCGAGAATGGCGGCCGGCTCGGCATCGGCTCGGATTCCAACATCGCCATCTCGACCATCGGCGAGTTGCGCCAGCTCGACTATTCGCAGCGTCTGCGCGACCGTGCGCGCGTCGTCCTCGCCGAGCCCGGCGGTTCCGCCGGCCGCAAGCTTCACGACCTCGCCGCGTCCGGCGGCGCGCAAGCGCTCGGCCGTCAGGCAGGGAGCATCGAAATTGGAAAATGGGCCGATCTCGTGGCCATCGACCCGGCCCGCGCCGGGCTCCACGGCCTCACCAGTGACATGATGCTCGACGCCTATGTCTTCGCCGGTTCGCAAGCCTGCGTCACCGATCTCTGGTCGGCCGGCCGACATATGATAGTGGAGGGCCGGCACGTCGCGCGCGACGCGATCGCCGCCCGCTACAAGTCCCGCCTGACCTCGATCATGGAGCGTCTGTGACCACCGCCCGCTCCTCCTACCGCACCATTCGCGACGAGATTTCGCGCCGCATCGCCAGCCGCGTCTGGCTGCCCGGCGCGCTGATCCCCGGCGAGGAGGCACTGTCGGTGGAGTTCGGCGCGGCCCGCGCGACGGTCAACCGGGCGCTGCGCGAACTTGCCGAAGCCGGCCTCATCGAGCGCCGCCGCAAGGCCGGCACCCGCGTCGCGCTCCATCCCGTCCGCGAGGCGCGTTTCGTCATTCCTTTGGTGCGCCAGGAGATCGAGGCGCGCGGCGCGGCCTATCAGTACCGGCTCCTCTCCAGCGAAACCATCAAGGCCCCCGCGCTCATCCGCGCCCGCCTCGGCCTCCTGGCCGACGCGCCGCTGCGTCATGTCCGTGCGCTCCATCTGGCCGACCGCCGGCCCTATCAGTTCGAGGATCGCTACATCGTGCTGGAAACCGTTCCCGCCGCCGAAGATGCCGATTTCACCGACACCGGCCCGAACGAATGGCTGGTCGAAACCGCGCCCTTCACCCATGCCGAATTCACCTTCCACGCCGACGGCGCCGGCGCGGAATCGGAATTGCTGAACGTGGAAAAAGGCGCGCCCGTCTTCGTCGGCGAGCGCATCACCTGGCTCGGCGAAAAGCCGATCACGCTGGTGCGCATGATCCACCCCTCGACCTATCGGATGGTGACGAAGCTCTAGGCGGGAATGCGCCGCCAGGCATAGGCGGGCGCATCGACCGGCTTGTCGGACGCCTTCGCCGCCGGCTGATAGTAAACACCCAGCCCACCCGGCCGTCCGGCTTCGAGCCGTGCCAGCGTCGGGCCGTTGGTCACTTCCAGCTCGTCGAACCCGGTGCGCAACATGTGGCTGACGAGGTCGATCAAGACGTCGCCATGTGCCCGGATCGTGCCCGAGAACCCATGCCGGCTGCGCAGGAGCTCCGCCTTCGAGAACGACCGCCCGTCATTATAGGCCGGAAAGCCGAGCGAGATCAGCGACAGCCGACCCAGATGCGGAACGATCGCGTCGATGCTCTCGCCCGGCGCCAGATGCACGCCGAGCGGGCCGGTATTCGTTCCGGCCTCGATCGCCGCCAGAAACGCGTCGAGCGGCAGGATCACATGGTCGCCCGCCGGCGTCTCGGCGTCGCCGCGCGTCCATGCATCGTCGATGAAGCCCGCCTGCGTCCACAGGCGCGTCACGTTTTCCTCGCTCATCAGGCGGCCTTCGCTTCCGCGCCGTAGAGCGCCTGTTTGAACGGCGCCGCGCCGACCCGGCGATAGGCGGCGAGGAAGTCTTCGGCCTTGTCGGTCCGCAGCGCCAGATAGGTCTCGACCACCGTCTCGATCGCGTCGGTGATCTCCTCGGCGGTGAAGCCGCGCCCGACGATCTCGCCGATCGACGTGTTCTCGTCGCCCGAGCCGCCAAGCGTGATCTGATAGAGCTCCGTGCCCTTCTTCTCGACGCCCAGAATGCCGATATGGCCGACATGGTGATGGCCGCAGGCATTGATGCAGCCGGAAATCTTCAGCTTCAGTTCGCCGATCTCCTCCTGCCGCGCCTGGCTGCCGAAGCGGTTCGAAATCTCCTGCGCCACCGAGATCGAGCGCGCATTGGCGAGCGCGCAATAGTCGAGGCCGGGGCAGGCGATGATGTCGGTGACGAGCCCCACATTGGCGGTCGCAAGGCCGATAGCTTCCAGCCGTCGATAGACGTCCTTCAAATCCGCCCGCGCGACATGCGGCAAGATCAAATTCTGCTCGTGGCTGACGCGGATTTCGTCGAAGGCCAGTTCCTCGGCAAGGTCGGCCACCGCATCCATCTGCGCGTCGGTCGCATCGCCCGGCACCTCGCCGATGCCCTTCAGCGAGATCGTCACCGAGGCATAGTCGGGGTTCTTGTGCGGGTTGACGTTGCGCTTCACCCAACTCGCGAAGCCCGGATTGGCGAGCTTCGCGCTCGCCTCGACGATCGCCCCTTCCGGCCGGTCGGGCAGCGCCGGCGGCGCGAAATAGCGCTCGATCGCGTCGATGTCGGCCTGCGGCAGCTTCAATTCGCCATTGCGGATTTCAGCAAACTCCGCCTCGATCTGGCGCGTCAGCTCTTCCGTTCCCGTCTCATGGACGAGGATCTTGATCCGCGCCTTGTACTTGTTGTCGCGCCGGCCGTTGAGATTGTAGACCCGCAGGATCGCGGTCGTGTAGGTCAGCAGATCCTCTTCCGGCAGGAAATCGCGCACCTTCTTGGCAACCAGCGGCGTGCGCCCCTGCCCGCCGCCGACATAGACGGCAAAGCCCAGTTCGCCGGCCGCGTTCTTCTTCAGATGCAGCCCGATGTCATGAACCTGGATCGCCGCACGGTCGCGCTCGGCGCCCGTCACCGCGATCTTGAATTTTCGCGGCAGGAACGAGAACTCCGGATGCACCGACGACCACTGGCGCAGGATCTCTGCATAGGGCCGCGGATCAGCCACTTCATCTGAAGCAGCGCCGGCGAAATGGTCCGCCGTCACGTTGCGAATGCAGTTTCCCGAGGTCTGCAATGCGTGCATCTCGACCGATGCCAGATCGGCGAGAATCTGCGGAATGTCCGACAGCGCCGGCCAGTTGAACTGCAAATTCTGCCGCGTCGTGAAGTGGCCGTAGCCCTTGTCGTAGGTGCGCGCGATATGCGCCAGCATGCGCAACTGCTTCGACGACAGCGTGCCATAGGGAATGGCGATCCGCAGCATGTAGGCGTGAAGCTGGAGGTAGACGCCGTTCATCAGCCGCAGCGGCTTGAACTGGTCTTCGGTCAACTCGCCGGCAAGCCGCCGGTCCACCTGATCGGCGAACTCGGCGGTGCGGGCTTTCACGAACTGATGGTCGAACTCGTCGTAGCGGTACATCACAACTCTCTTGGTCTAGGCGGCGATGCGAGCGCCAGAGCGCCGCGCGCCCTCTTCGGCGTGCAAAGGACGCTCTGCACCGGGAAATGCGCGCGCCTGCTTGCCCAGATCGGTGCGGTTGGTGGGGCCGGCGGCGCGGATGCGCTCGCGCAGGCGCTTCGGCCAGATGCGGCCGTCGACGAGGTCGATGTCGACCAGCGCGAGGTCGACGACCTCGTTCTTGCAGAGGGCCGCCTTGCCGGCGCGCTCCAGCTTCTCCTCGGTCGCCGCATCGCGCGCGATCTCGGCGACCTCGATCGTCTCGGCCCAGCTATGGTCGGCGCACAGCCACACGGCCTCGCCATCGGTCAGGCGGTTTGCGGTCAGGATCTTCATCGCGAAATCTCCTCTTGGAATGCCGGCGCCCGATAGAGCGCGGTCGAACGGGTAAAGTTGGCGCCGGCGACGGCGTCGCCGATGATGGTCATGACCGGGCCGGTCAGGTCGGTGCGCTCCTGCAGCGAGGGCAGGTCGGCGAGCGTCCCGTGGAAAAGACGCTTGGCTTCGAGGCTCGCATTCTCGACGACGGCCACCGCCGTGTCCGGCGACAGCCCCGCCGCGATCAGCCGCTCGGCGACTTCGGCCGCGATCGAGCGGCCCATATAGACCGCGACCGTCGCGCCATCGATGGCGAGCCGCGCCCAGTCGGGCAGCGTCGCCCCCTTCAGGTCGTGCCCGGTGGTGAACACCATCGAGGAGGAGACCCCGCGCAATGTCAGCGGCAGTTCGAAATCGGCTGCGGCCGCGAACGCCGCGGTCACGCCCGGCAAGACTTCATAGGATATCCCGGCCTCGCGCAGCGCGGCCATCTCTTCGCCCGCGCGGCCGAACACCAGCGGATCGCCGGATTTGAGCCTCACGACGCGCTTGCCGGCGCGTCCAAGTTCCACCAGCAGCGCGTTGATCTCGCTCTGGGTCTTCGAATGGCAGCCCTTGCGCTTGCCCGCCGCGATGCGCTCCGCGTCGCGCCGGCCCATGGCGATCACCGCCTCCGGCACCAGCGCATCGTGGACGATCACGTCGGCTTCCATCAGCAGGCGATGCGCGCGCAGCGTCAAAAGGTCTTCCGCGCCCGGCCCGGCGCCGACCAGCGCCACATGGCCTGGCACGGCGCCACGCTCGCGCAAAAGCCGCGAGGCAGTCTTGCGCGCCGACGAAACATCACCGGCATCGACATTGCGCGCGGTTTCGCCCGTAAAGAATTCTTTCCAGAACCGCCGCCGCGCGACGCCCTTCGGCAACAGCTTTTCGACCGCGTCGCGATAGCTCGCGGCAAGCTGCGCCAGCGGTCCCAGTTGCGGGCTCAGCATCTGGTCGATCCGCGCGCGGATCATCTGCGCCAGAACAGGCCCCGCGCCTTCCGTGCCGATCGCGACGGCAACCGGCGCGCGGTTGACCAGCGCCGGCGTGAAGAAGTCGCAAAGCTCCGGCCGGTCGACGGCATTGACGGCAATCTTCATCGACCGCGCATCGGCAACGACCTGCGCGTCGCGCGCGAGCTCGCCGGTCGCGGCGAAGACCAGCGCGGCATCTTCGATCAGCGCCGGCTCGTATGCCTGCCGCACGATCGCCACGCCGTTCGCCTCGGCCCAGCCGGCAAGTTCGGCCTCGGGCGCGGCCGAGATCACGCGGACTTCGGCGCTCGACTGCGCCATCAGCCGCGCCTTGGCCAGCGCCTCGTCGCCGTCGCCGACGATGACGACGACGCGGCCCTCGACCTTGGCGAAGATCGGAAAGGCGTTCAGGCGCGCGGGTGCAATGGAGGCATTGGATGTCGACATGGCCGGCATTCTCGCCGAAGCGGCCGCCGCGGGTAAGAAATCGCGTGGTGCGAGCCGTTGCCTGAAACAATCGCTTTTCGAGATATCGGCGGGTCAGGAGAAAAATATTCCTCCAACTTTGCCCGGAACGTCGGATCGTCGCGCCGCGTTCGGTTAGGGAAACCCAGCCCAAGGAGAGTTTCATGACCATCCTCAAGATCGAACATGACGCCTGGATCGTCGTCGCCGATGGCGAAAAGGCCCTGTTCCTGCGCAACGAGGGCGACGCGACCTACCCCAACCTCCAGGTCTTCCGCCAGATGCACGACGACAATCCCGCGACGCGCGACCAGGGCACCGATCGCCCCGGCCGGATGCCCAATATCGGCGGAAACCACCGCAGCGCGGTCGAGGAAACCGACTGGCACCGCATCGAAAAGGAGCGCTTCGCCACCGAAATCGCCGACCGCCTCTACAAGCTCGCCCACCGCGACCAGTTCAAGAAACTCATCGTCGTCGCCCCACCCGCCGTCCTCGGCGACATGCGCAAGGAGTTCCACAAGGAAGTCAGCGACCGCATCATCGCAGAGGTGCCGAAAACGCTCACCAACCACCCCGTCGACCAGATCGAGAAGCATCTGCTGGCCGCTTGAAGGCGCTGCCGGCTTTCGGAACGGGAGTACCGCGAAACAACAGGCGCCCTCCCTCTCCGCGTCATCCCGGAAGCCGCGCTTGAGCGCAGCGAAAGGCGGCTATCCGGGACCCATCCCGTGACATTCGAACCTCACGGAATGGGTCCCGGCTCTCGCCTCGCTCCGCTCGGACTTCGGCCGGAATGACGCCCGTCGAAGAAACACCGACACTCAATCGCCGAGCACCTTCTTCTCCGCGTGATCGGCCGAGCGCCCCCTCTCCGCGTCATCCCGGAAGCCGCGCTTGAGCGCAGCGAAAAGCGGCTGTCCGGGATCCATTCCGCGCCATTCGAACCTCACGGAATGGGTTCCGGCTCTCGCCTCGCTGCGCTCGGTCTTCGGCCGGAATGACGCCCGTCGAAGACGCACGCGCTCCCTTCCCGCTTCCCGACAAACCGACTAGGGTCCGGCCGATTGAATCGAAAGGCCCCTTCATGTCCGATATCTCCCCCGTCCTTTCCCGCCTCGACGCCGATCTCGACGCCAGCGTCGAGCGCCTCGTGGACCTGATCGCGATCCCGTCCATCTCGACCGACGATTCCTATGCCGCCGAGTGCCAGCGCGCCGCCGAATGGCTGGTGGCCGACCTGCAGTCAATCGGCTTCGAAGCCTCGGTGCGCCCGACGGCGGGCCGGCCGATGGTCGTCGCGCACCATGCCGGCCCCGCTGGCAAGGCGTCGCCGCATGTCCTCTTCTACGGCCATTACGACGTCCAGCCGGTCGATCCGCTGGAACTTTGGAATGCCGATCCGTTCGAGGCGAAGGTGGTCGAGCAGGACGGCGTCAAGGTCATCACCGGACGTGGATCGGCCGACGACAAGGGGCAGTTGATGACCTTCGTCGAAGCCTGCCGCGCCTATAAGGCCGTGCATGGCGAACTGCCCTGCGAGATCACGATCCTGTTCGAGGGCGAGGAGGAATCGGGGTCGCCTTCGCTAAAACCCTTCCTCGAGGCGAATGCCAAGGAACTGACCGCCGATTTCGCCCTCGTCTGCGACACTGGCATGTGGGATGCCGGGACACCCGCCATCACCACCGCATTGCGCGGCCTCGTCGGCGAGGAGATCACGATCAAGGCTGCCAATCGCGACCTGCATTCGGGCGAATTCGGCGGCGCCGCGGCCAATCCCATCCGCATCCTCGCGCGCATCCTGGCCGACATCCACGACGAGACGGGCCGCATCACGATCCCCGCCTTCTATGACGGTGTCGAGGAGACGCCGAGCCAGATCCTGGACTCCTGGAACGGGCTTGCCGAGACCGCAGAGACCTTCCTCGGCCCGATCGGCCTGTCCCAGCCTTCCGGCGAAAGGGGACGCCACGTGCTCGAGCTCGTCTGGGCGCGTCCCACGGCCGAGTTCAACGGCATTCATGGCGGCTATACCGGCAAGGGCTTCAAGACCGTGATCGCGGCCGAGGCGTCGGCGAAAGTGTCGTTCCGTCTCGTCGGCACGCAGGACCCGGTCGCGATCCGCGCCAATTTCCGCAAGTTCGTCGAAGAGCGCATCCCCGCGGATTGCTCGGTCGAGTTCCACCCGCATGGCGGCTCGCCGGCAATCCAGCTCGACTACGACACGCCGTTCCTGATCCGGGCGCAGAGCGCATTGAGCGAAGAATGGGACACGCCCGCAGTCCTGATCGCGGCCGGCGGTTCGATCCCGATTGTCGGCGATTTCAAGCGGATGCTCGGCATGGACTCGCTACTCGTCGGCTTCGGCCTGTCGGACGATCGCATTCATTCGCCGAACGAAAAATACAACCTCTCCTCCTTCGCCAAGGGCCAGCGCTCCTGGGCGCGCATCCTCGACGCACTCTCGAAGGCTTGAGCTTCATGACCGTCCGTTTCCACAAGGGCGACCTGCCCAATCTCGACAATTATCGCGGTCTCGCCGTCGCCATCGACACCGAGACGCTGGGCCTCAATCCCCATCGCGACCGGCTTTGCGTCGTCCAGCTTTCGCCGGGCGACGGCACGGCCGACGTGGTGCAGATCGCACCCGACCAGAGGCAAGCGCCCAACATCGTCGCGCTGATCAACGATCCGCAGAAGACCAAGCTCTTCCACTATGGCCGTTTCGACATCGCGGTTCTCTACAATGCCTTCGGCGCTCTGGCCGAACAGGTCTTCTGCACCAAGATCGCCTCGCGCCTGACCCGCACCTATACGGATCGCCACGGCCTGAAGGATGTCTGCAACGAGCTTCTCGGCATCTCCTTGTCGAAGCAGCAGCAATCCTCCGACTGGGGCGCGACGCAGCTTTCGCCCGAGCAGCTCGACTACGCCGCTTCGGACGTCCTCTATTTGCACCAGTTGCGCGAAAAGCTGCTGGAGCGTCTGCGCCGGGAGAACCGGATGGCGGAGGCCGACGCCTGCTTCGCCTTCCTGCCGACCCGCGCGAAGCTCGACCTGATGGGCTGGGCGGAAGAAGACATTTTCGCCCATAGCTGAAACGAAAAAGGGGAGCCGCGAGGCTCGCCTTTTTCTTTTGAAAGATCAGAAACTTACTCCGCCGCCACCATCCGGCTTTCGGCGCCGCGCCGTCCGTCGATTCGCGCCCAGTCGGGCCGCTCGAACAGGAACCGGCCGTAGCCCGTGAACTGGATCAGGCCGTAGAGCATGACCGGGCCGAGAATTCCGGCGATGGTGACGAGGGCCGAGATCGTGCCGGTGTCGAGGCCGGTGCGGATCAGCACCGCGCGGGAAATCGCCATCGGCAGGAAGAAGGCGAGGTAGATCACGATCGAATGCGCGCCGAGCCAGGAGAGCCAGCGGCTCCACGGCTTTTCCGCGACCAGAGCCGCAACCGCCACGACCGCCAGCGCGCCGGCAAGGCCGAGCACCAGCGAGACGAAGGGCAGTTCCGAAAGGCCATGCGTCGCGCCGGACTGGCCTATCTCCGCCGTCAGGAGATGGGCGAGATGCGCCGGCGCGGGGGTGAAGACCAGCCAGCCATTGACCGGGGCCCAGAGCGCCAGGATCGAAAGCGCCGCCACCGGACGGGCCTGCAGCCAGACGGCGATGCGGAAGATGTTGGCGGCGAAGGCGTAGCCGGCGAAGAAGTAGACGAAGCGCGAGGCGAACTCGTCGGCAAGCATCCAGCCGGTCTCGATCGGCAGGATTTCCAGCGCCGCTGCGGCGGCGAAGACGAGGACCACCGGCAGGTTTTTCACCAGCCGCGTGACGACGAAGAAGATCGGCAGGATGTAGATGAACCAGAGCGTTCCGAAGGGCTCGACGAAGGCCAGCAGATAGTGGTGCAGCGGCGCGGCCGCGCCCTCTTCCATCGCGATTCCCGGCGCCTTGAAGGCGAACTGGATGGTCAGCCAGAGGACGTAGAAATAGGCGAAGTGGACGACCTTGCGGTCGAGATAGCGCATCCATGGCCGGTCGATGACGAGGCCGAGGAAGAGGCCGGAAATCAGGAAGAAGTCGGGCATCCGGAACGGGCGGGCGAACTCGACGACGTAGTGCAGCCAGCCATGGTCGTGTATCGCCTTGCCGACGCCAAGCGTCGAATGCATCATCACCACGAAGATGATGCAGATGCCCTTGGCGGCATCGACCCAGCCGACGCGGTCGGCGAATGCGGCTCTGCTGGCGGTCTGCACTTGCGTTCACTCCGAACGATGAGGCTTTGTCCAGAGCAATACGCGGATAAGTTCGCCGATGTGTTAATGTGGGGTTAAAACCCGGCCGAAACCTTAACGAAAGCTGAAATTTTGCGGTAAAACTCGTCTAAAATTCGCTGGAAATCGGCCGCTGATCGACAGTTTCGCGCCAAAGATCGCAGTTTCCAGCGAAGCGCGGATAAGTTCAGGCGATCAGGCCGCGCGCGCACCGTCCGACGCATGGCGGATCGCCGCGATGTTCTTCGCATAACTCTCGACCGACCCGCCCTTGAAGACCGCCGAGCCGGCGACGAGGACGTTCGCACCGGCCTTCGCGACCAGCGGCGCGGTCTCAGGCGTAACGCCGCCGTCGATCTCGATGTCGATCGGCCGGTTCCCGATCATCGCCTTGATGCGGGCGACCTTCTCGACGACGGCGGGGATGAAGGCCTGGCCGCCGAAGCCGGGATTGACGGTCATCAGGAGGACGAGGTCGAGCCGGTCGAGGACGTATTCGATGACGTTCTCCGGGGTCGACGGATTGAGCGAGACGCCAGCCTTCTTGCCCAGATTTTTGATCGCCTGCAGCGAGCGGTCGAGATGCGGGCCGGCTTCGGCATGGACGGTGATGATGTCGCAGCCCGCATCGGCGAAGGCGGCGAGGTACTGGTCGGTCGGGGCGATCATCAAATGGCAGTCGAAGACCTTGTCGGTCCGGTTTCGGATCGACTTGATGATCTGCGGGCCGAAGGTGATGTTGGGCACGAAATGCCCGTCCATGACGTCGAGGTGAATCCAGTCCGCGCCTGCCTTCACGACGGCTTCGACCTCGTCGCCGAGCTTCGAGAAATCGGCCGACAGGACGGATGGGGCGATGAGGGTCGGGCTGGTCGTCATGGCTTCAGAAATCCCGGAGGGTTTGCGGTGCGCCCCGCCTAAAGCCTTGGAGCGCGCCTGTCCAGAAGGGCGGCGCGACGCGGTTTTGCCTTTTGGCGAAAAGGGCCTATATAGAGGTCATCCCGCCCCTGCTTCGGGCCTTGGTCCCGCAATCATGCCGCCCGGCGGCGCAGGGGTGTTCGGTCGGTTCCTTCCGGCACAATTCGCTGCATCGGCCCGCTTTTTGCGGCGTTCGGTGCCATTTCAATTCGAGAAAGGACAGGATCACATTGCAGGTCGTCGTACGTGAGAACAATGTCGAGCAGGCGCTTCGCGCGCTGAAGAAGAAAATGCAGCGCGAGGGCATCTTCCGCGAGATGAAGGCGCGCAAGTCCTACGAGAAGCCGTCGGAAAAGCGCGCCCGCCAGAAGGCGGAAGCCGTGCGCCGCTCGCGCAAGCTCGCCCGCAAGCAGGCGCAGCGCGAGGGTCTCCTGCCGATGAAGAAGAAGCCGGCACGCCCGACGGGCCGCCCGGCACGCCCCGAATCCTCGGCGGCATAAGATTTCCAGCGGAATGCAAAAAGGCGGCCAATGGCCGCCTTTTTTGTCGCAACGAGGCCGAAGCCGTCAGTGGCGATAGGTGCGCGGGCCGTTTTCGGCGTCGTCGAGACGGTCGAGCAGGCTGCGCAGATTTTGCGGCAGCGCCTGCTCGGCTCGAAAACCGGGCATGCGGTTGAGGAACCGGCGATTCGTCTCCGATCCCAATTCCTTGGTGATCAGGGTGGAAAGTTCAGCCTCTCTCATCTCAATTCGCTTCCTTGCAGACATGACTCACAACCTCGTTTGCAGGAGAAGAACCGCCTTCCGGGCGGGTTGGTTCCGGAACACTCCGTCGCCGACCACGAAACGATCAATTGTAGTAAAATTCGACTTAACCCTTTCTGAATCGCCCTTAACCAACGGGCGGCGCGAAAGAATATTCCGCTGCGTCATGCCGCAAGGGGATGCCGAAAAACGGAAATGTCAGCCGAGCATGCGGCTGATGATCTGCGCGGTATAGTCGACCATCGGCACGATGCGCGCATAGTTGAGCCGGGTCGGGCCGATGACGCCGAGCGCACCGATGACGCGGGCGTCCTTGTCGCGATAGGGCGCGACGACGAGCGAGGAGCCGGAGAGCGAGAAGAGCTTGTTCTCCGAGCCGATGAAGATGCGCACGCCCGGCCCCTCCTCCGCGAGGTCGAGAAGCTGCAGCATCCCGTCCTTGGTTTCGAGGTCCTCGAAGAGGTGGCGCAGGAGTTCGAGATCCGCCTGCGCGGTGACGTTCTCCAGAAGGTTGGCGTGGCCGCGCACGATGAGCCGGGCCTGAAGCCCCGACCCCTCGCCGGCCCAGACGGCCAGCCCGCGTTCGACGAGGCCCTGCGACAGCGTGTCGAGGGCGCTCCGCGTCTCCTCCTTCAGCCGCGCGATCTCGGTCTTCGCCTCGGCCAGCGTGCGGCCGCGAATATGCGCGTTCAGGAAGTTCGACGCCTCGACGAGTTGCGAGGAGGTGACGCCGACCGGCAGGTCGACGACGCGGTTCTCCACGTCGCCGTTCTGGCTGACCATGACGGCGAGCGCCTTTTCCGGCTCCAGCCGGATGAACTCGATGTGCTTGAGCGGCACTTCGCTCTTGGCCGTCATGACGAGACCGGCGCCGCGCGACAGGCCCGACAGCATCTGGCTGGCGTCGATCAGGATGTGTTCCAGCGTCTGGCCGGAACCGGAGGCGCGCACCTGCGCCTCGATCTGGCGCCGCTCGTCGGTGGTCAAGTCGCCGAGTTCCATGAAGGCGTCGACGAAGAAGCGGAGGCCCGCCTGCGTCGGCAGGCGCCCGGCCGAGACGTGCGGCGAATAGATGAGGCCGAGATGCTCGAGGTCGGACATGACGTTGCGCACCGTCGCCGGCGACAGCGAACCGGGCAACAGGCGCGTCAGGTTGCGCGAGCCGAGCGGCTCGCCCTCGCGCAAGTAATTGTCGACGATCAGCCGGAAGATGTCGCGCGAACGGGCGTCGAGATTGGTCAGCGTCAGGTCGGTTACCTTGTGCATGCGAACGGGATCATCAGCGGCGTCATGCCTCTAGATATAGGCATTTGAACCCGGTGCGGAACTGGTCATGCGCGATCGTGGCCGGTTTTCCTTTGCCTCGCCATGTTGAGGGCGCTAGACGGGGGCCAACCTCAACCGGACGAAAAGAGCTTTCACCCATGCGGCCATCCAAGCGCCAGCCCGACGAAATGCGGGCGATCTCCTTCGAATGCGGCGTCTCCAAACATGCCGAGGGGTCGTGCCTCATCAAGTTCGGCGACACGCATGTGCTGTGCACCGCGAGCCTCGAAGAGCGCGTGCCGGGCTGGCTGCGCAATTCGGGCAAGGGCTGGGTAACGGCCGAATACGGCATGCTGCCGCGCGCCACCGGCGACCGGATGCGCCGCGAGGCCTCGTCCGGCAAGCAGGGCGGCCGCACGCTGGAAATCCAGCGGCTGATCGGGCGATCCTTACGTGCCGTCGTCGATTTGCAGGCGCTGGGCGAGGTGCAGATCACGGTCGATTGCGACGTCATCCAGGCCGATGGCGGCACCCGCACGGCGGCGATCACCGGCGGCTTCGTCGCGCTGCACGAGTGCCTCCGCTGGATGGAAGCGCGCCAGATGGTGCAGGTCTCCAAGGTGCTGAAGGACCACGTCGCCGCGATCTCCTGCGGCATCCATGACGGCACGCCGGTGATCGACCTCGACTATCTGGAGGATTCTTCGGCGGGGACGGATGCGAATTTCGTCATGACCGGACGGGGCGGGATCGTCGAGATCCAGGGCACGGCGGAGGGCGAGCCGTTTTCGGAGGAAGAATTCGCGCAGTTGCTGGGGCTGGCGAAGAAGGGCATCGCGCGGTTGGTGGATTTGCAGAAGATGGCGATGGGGTAGGATGGTAATGGTTGCGCCCTACGTTGCCCCCCTCTGTCCTGCCGGACATCTCCCCCGCATGGGGGGAGATCACGCGCGTCAAGGTAGGCGACTAGCTGATCTCCCCCCTCGCGGGGGAGATGTCCGGCAGGACAGAGGGGGGCGCGAAGGAACGCTGCGTTCGCAGGGGGGTGTCTCGTGCTGACGCCGACGTCCATCCTCGAATCCGCGCTCTATGTCGACGACCTCGACGCCGCCGAAGCCTTCTACCGCGACATCATGGGGCTCGAGCGGATCGCCAAGGTCGAGGGGCGGCACGTCTTCTTCAGGTGCGGCGGCGGCGTGCTTCTCCTGTTCGACCCGGCGCAGACCGTGAAGCCGCCGGCGCCCGACGCCAAGCTCCCCGTCCCGCCGCATGGCGCGGGCGGCGCGGGACATCTTTGCTTTGCCGGGACGGAAGACGAGATCGAGCGCTGGCGGGCGCATCTGGACGCGCACGGCGTCTCGATCGAGGCCGATTTCCGCTGGCCGTCCGGCGGGCGGTCCATCTATTTTCGCGATCCGGCGGGCAATTCGCTCGAGATCGCCAACCCGACAATCTGGGGGCTTTGAATGCGCACTTTGGACGACCGCAGGATCGTGGTGGCGAGCCACAACAAGGGCAAGCTGGCCGAGATCGCCGACCTGATCGCGCCGTTCGGCTTCGAGGCGAAGTCGGCGGCCGATTACGGGCTGCCGGAGCCGGACGAGACCGGCACGACCTTCGAGGAGAACGCCTATATCAAGGCGCATGCGGCGGCGAGCGCGACCGGGCTGCCGGCGCTTTCCGACGATTCGGGCCTGATGGTCGATGCGCTGGGCGGCGACCCGGGCGTCTATACGGCGAACTGGGCCGAGCTTGCCGACGGCACGCGCGACTTCCAGGTGGCGATGGAGCGGACGCAAAAGCTGCTCGACCAGAAGAACGCGCATACGCCGCAGGACCGGCAGGGCAAGTTCGTCTCGGTGATCTGCGTTGCCTGGCCGGACGGGCATGCGGAGTATTTTCGCGGCGAGGCGCCGGGAACGCTGGTCTGGCCGCCGCGCGGGACGAGCGGCTTCGGCTACGACCCGATGTTCCAGCCTTCCGGCCACGAGCGCACATTCGGCGAGATGACCGCCGCGGAAAAGCATGGCTGGAAGCCGGGGCAGGACGAGGCGCTGTCGCATCGGGCAAGGGCGTTTCAGGCGTTTGCGCGCGAGATGCTGGGAGCGGGGTGAGTTGGAGCGGGCACATGCAGGTGAGAGCCTGCGCATGAAGATGACGCGTCATCCCGGACGAGAGCGAGCGGAGCGAGCCGAGAGCCGGGATCCATTCCGTGAGCTTGCCCGTCACGGAATGGGTCCCGGATACGCGCATGTCGCTTCGCTCCCATGCGCGTTCCGGGATGACGCTCCGCTTGCTATCGCGTTCCGGGATGGCGCCAGATGACCGACGATCCGGGTTTCGGCATCTACATCCATTGGCCGTTCTGCGCGGCCAAGTGCCCCTATTGCGACTTCAATTCCCATGTGCGCCACCAACCGGTCGATCAGGCGCGGTTTGCCGCTGCGTTCGACCGCGAGATGGCGACGATGCGGGTGCGGACGGGGGCGCGGAAGGTGGATTCGATCTTCCTCGGCGGCGGGACACCGTCGCTGATGGAGCCGGAGACGGTGGGGGCGGTGCTGGAGAGCGTCGCGCGCTACTGGACCGTGCCGGACGGGATCGAGATCACGCTCGAAGCCAACCCCTCATCCGTCGAGGCGGCGCGGTTTCGCGGCTATCGGGCGGCGGGGGTCAATCGGGTTTCGCTCGGCGTTCAGGCACTGAACGATGCCGATCTGCGGTTTTTGGGACGGCTGCACGATGTCGAGGGCGCGCTGCACGCGATCGGGCTGGCGCGCGAGATCTTTCCGCGGCTTTCGTTCGACCTGATCTATGCGCGGCCGCACCAGAGCCTCGACCAGTGGGCGGCGGAGCTCAACCGGGCGATCGGCTATGCGGCCGATCATCTGTCGCTCTACCAGCTTACCATCGAGGACGGGACGCGATTCCAGCTTCTGTACGAGGCCGGCAAGTTCGTGATGCCGGAGCCGGACCATGCGGCGGACCTCTACAAGTTGACGCAGGAGGTGACCGCCGCGCGCGGGCTGCCGGCCTACGAGATTTCGAACCACGCGCGACCGGGCGCGGAGAGCCGGCACAATCTGATCTACTGGCGCTATGGCGAATATGTCGGCATCGGGCCGGGGGCGCATGGGCGGTTCGTCGAGAGTGGCGAGCGGATCGTGACGTTCACCGAAAAGCTGCCGGAGGCGTGGCTGGAACGCGTCGAGACGCGCGGCCATGGCATCACCGGCGGCGAGCGGCTGACGCGCGACGAGGAGGCCGACGAGTTTCTCTTGATGGGGTTGCGGCTGGCCGAGGGGATCGACCTCGCGCGCTACGAATCGTTGTCCGGCCGGTCCTTGTCGTCGAAGCGGATCGCGGTGCTCCAGGAGGAGCGTCTCGTCGCGCCGGTCGGCAATTCGCGGCTGCGCGCGACGGCGGACGGCATGATCGTGCTCGACGCGGTGGTCGCGGATTTGGCTCGCTGATCCTTGGGGCCGCGCTGATTGTCGTTCCGCGCGGCCTTGCCGGCGTAATAGGGTTCGAAACTGTCCTGGATGGTCAGGGGCATGGGCTGCAACCTCCGCATTCTGCCTTCGAACCGGGCAAATGCCCAATTTGTTCCCACGGATCGCGGCAATTTTCGGACAGGTGAGATAAAGGGCGGCGAATGGCGGACGGCGAGCGAATTTTCATGATCGGGCAGGCGCAGATGCGTGCGCCGGCGCCCGAGCCTGCGCTCTATCTGGTCGCGACGCCGATCGGCAATCTCGGCGACATCACGCTGCGGGCGCTGGAGACGCTGGCGGGCGCCGACGTGCTCGCCTGCGAGGACACGCGGGTGACGCGCATCCTGCTCGAGCGCTACGGCATAAGGCGCAGGCTGGTGGCCTATCACGAGCACAATGCGGCGGAGGCCGGGCCGAAGCTGATCGCGGCGCTCGGGGAAGGAAAGTCGGTCGCGCTGTGCTCGGATGCGGGGACGCCGCTCGTCTCCGACCCCGGCTTCCGGCTGGTCGGCGAGGCGGTCGAGGCCGGGCATCGCGTGGTGCCGATCCCCGGCGCATCCTCGACGCTGGCGGCGCTTTCGATCGCCGGGCTACCGTCGGACGCGTTCTTCTTCGCGGGGTTTTTGCCGGTCAAGGACGGGCAGCGGCGCACGCGGCTCGACGAAGTCGCGCGCATTCCCGGCACGCTGATCTTCTTCGAGAGCCCGCGCCGGCTGGCGGCGAGCCTGAAAACCATGCTGGACGTGCTGGGCGACCGGCCGGCGGCGGTGGCGCGGGAGCTGACCAAGACGTTCGAGGAGGCGCGGCGGGGGACGCTGGCGGAGTTGGCGGCGCATTATGGCGCGGCGGAGACGCCGAAGGGCGAGGTCGTCGTGTGTGTCGGGCCGCCGCTGGAACTGGCGGCGGCGGAGGGGGTGGACGTCGACCGGCTGCTGCTCGACCTCGCGCGCGACATGCCGGCATCGAAGGCGGCCGGCGAGGCGGCGAAGATGACTGGGCAGTCGAAGCAGGACCTGTTCCGCCGGCTGGTGGAATTGCGGGACGCCTTGGATGGATAGGCTCAGGGCCTACAAGCACGGCAACCGGTCGGAATGGCTGGCGGCGATGGCGCTGCGGCTGAAGGGGTATCGGATCGTCGCGCGGAATTTCCGCACCAAGGCGGGCGAGATCGACATCGTCGCACGGCGCGGCGATCTGGTGGCGATCGTCGAGGTCAAGGCGCGGGGCGATCTGGCGGCGGCGATGGAGGCGGTGGGTGGAAATGCGCAGCGGCGGATCGAGGCGGCGGCGGACCACTGGCTCTCGCGCCAACCGGACTTTGCGCGGCTATCAGTGCGGTTCGACCTCGTCGCCGTCCTCCCGCGGCGGTGGCCGGTGCATGTGGAGAATTTGTTCGAGGGGCGGAATTAGCGCCGGCTCACCCGCATCGGCAGGCCGCCCTGCGGCTGGGTGGTGAGTTTCTGGACCGGCCAGGGCTTGGTCTCGGGCAGCGTGTCGAAGCGGTAGCGGGACATCAGGACGGCGAGGGCGATGACGGCTTCCTGCATGGCGAAGGCGGCGCCGATGCAGATGCGGGGGCCGGCGCCGAAGGGGAGGTACTGGTAGCGGTCGAGCGCGTCGCGGTTTTCCGGGTGGAAGCGGGCGGGGATGAAGGCTTCGGGGTCGTCCCAGATCTTGCGGTGGCGGTGGACCGTCCACGGCATGACGAGGACCTGCGCGCCCTTGACGATGTCGAGGTCCTCGTAGCGGTCGGCGGCGATGGCCTCGCGGTTGATCGAGGGGGCCGGCGGATAGAGCCGCATCGCCTCCTCGAAGGCGGCGCGGGTGAGCGGCATCGCGTCGAGCCAGTCGTGGGGCGGCAGGTCTCTTGCCAGCGCCGCGTGGATCTCGGCCTCGATCCTCTCGCGCTCCCATGGGGCTTCGGCGAGGCAATAGAGCGTCCAGCCCAGCGCCCGGGCGGTGGTCTCGTGGCCGGCGCCGATGAAGGTGATGATGTTGTCCTCGATCTCGGACCGGGCGAGCCCGTCCGGCCCTTCGGCCTTCAGGAGCAGCGTCAGGAAATCGGCGGGCACGTCCTCGCCGCGATCCATCCGTGCCTTTCTCATCGCGATGGTGTCGGCGACGATCCGGCGGAAGAAGGCGAGGGATTTCTTGCCGCGGATGCGGGTGAAGCGGGGCAGCCAGTCGGGCGCGCCGAGAAGGTCCATCGGATCGACGCGGCCCATCGTCTCGAACAGGCGGTCGACCTGATGGGCGAAGGAGCCGGGCTCGCCGGCGATCTCGCCGGAAAAGAGGGTTTCGGCGAGGATGTCGTAGGTGAGCATCGTCATGTCGCGCGAAATGTCGGCGCGGGCGGCGTCGCGGTAGCGCTCGGCGAAGGCGAGCGAGGTCGACAGCATCGCGGGCGCGAAGCCGTCGATGTTCTTCGGCGTGAAGACCGGCGCCATCGCCTTGCGCGAGCGCTTCCAGACGTCGCCCTCGGCGGTCAGGAGCCCGTCGCGCAGGATCGGCCGCAGGATCTTCTGGCGCACCCGCGCCATCTTGTAGTTCCTGGCGTTCTCGACGAGCACGTAGCGGATGAGGCCGGGATCGTTGGCGATGACGAGCGGGCCGCCGATGCCGGTCGAGATCGAAATCCATTTCTCGTTGTAGGAAGGCTCGCCCCAAAGCTCGAGCGGGTTGTTGTAGACGATCCGCATCATCTGCAGGGTCGAGGGCGGAGACTGCCGCGGCCGGGGCGCCGGCGGCACGAAGGGGGCGGGCTTGGTGTCCATGGCGGCGCTCCTCGGGTTCATCCGAAGGTAGGGCGCGGGGCGCATGCGCGCCAGCGGCGGCGCGCGCGCCTGCGACAATTTTGCCCGGCCCGGCGGGTGGAACTTCGCGCCGTCTTGAGGATTTATGCGGGCGAAACGGGTCGCCATGGCGGCAGCGCGTGGCGTTTCAGTCACGTGCAGAAAAAAATAAAGACTTTTCCGTTAGTCGTGCAACCAACCCGTCCGTGACGAGTTAGATTTCGCGCCAGCGCTTACAGGTAGACGTGCTTTGGACAATAGCTGCAAAATCCTGGTTGTCGAAGACGAGATCTTCGTCGCGATCGAGATCGAGTATGTGATCTCCGAGCTCGGGCACGTTCCCGTCGGCATCGCCGCCGACCGCGCCGCCGCCCTCGAACTCGGCAGCCGAGCCGAGGTCGCGCTGGTCGACCTCAATCTGCGCGACGGCGCGACAGGCGTCGAGATCGGCCGCGAGCTTGCCAGCCGCCACGACGTCACCGTCCTCTTCATGACCGCCAATCCGAGCCAGCTCGGCGACGGCGTGCCCGGCACTTTGGGCGTGATCGCCAAGCCGGTCGCCGACAGCGAGCTGCGTGCGGCGATCCGCTATGCGGTCGCCTGCCATCACGAGCACATGGACGCCGAACCGCCGGCGCGGCTGCAGCTTTTCATGACGCCCGGCGGCGAGCCCGGGCGCGACGCCCACGGCTGAGCTGCGGGCTGCGGTTTTCAAGGTTTTCCGGATTGACGTGTGGCTGAGCGCTTTTGCGCGTTCGGGCGGGTTTTTGTGGTCGGCCGGAGCCCGACGACCCCCACCCTGTATCCCTCCCCTCAAGGGGGAGGGAGGGCGCGAGCGTTGCGCCCGAACTTCAAACCAGGTGGTGCATTGAACGTCGAAGCGCGTCGCTGACGTCCTCCCTCCCCTTGAGGGGAGGGATACAGGGTGGGGGTCGTCCGGAGAATTTTCGATGGGCGCGGAGCGCCCATTGCCGTATGCGTCAGCGGGCCAGGCGCACGACCTGGAGGGATTGCGCGATGCCGGAGAAGGCGGCGGCGAGGACGGCCGAGTCGGAGGCCTGGAAGTAGTGCGCCGAGGTTGATGCGCAGGCCTTGAGCATGTCGCGCGCGACCGGGTCCTCTACCATGAAGGCGACCGTGTAGATCTCGATCTCGTTGGCCTTCATGTTGGTGCAGATCGCGAGCGTGTCGGTGTTTGTCTGGCTGAGCGGTGCGGCACCGAGCGGGTCTGAGCCCGTGGCGCAGGACTCGTCGTCATCGTCATCATCATCATCGTCGCAATCGTCGTCATCTTCTTCACGCCAGGCCTGGATCTCAGACGACTTCAGCGCCTTGACCTTGGTGGCCGGCGTGACGGCCCGGCCGTTGGCGTTGTTGTAGATCATCGTATTCTCGCCATCGGTCATCAGCACGACGACCTTGCGCGGGCGCAGATTTTCCTCGTCATATTCGAGGCCGTCGCCGAAGGGACCGGTCGGGGCGAGGGTGTGGAGACCCCAGATCATGCCGCCGGGGATGTAGGTCTTGGCCCGGTGGCCGCCCTTGTCGATGACCATGCCGGTGATCGCGTCCTTGAGCGTCTGCTTGGTGCTCGTCAGCCGCACGAGCGGATTGAGGCAGTCTGCCTTCTGCGTCACGTAGCCCGGATATTTGACCGATGCGTTGTCGTCGTTCAGGCGGTTGGTGCCGCCCATGCGCGAGCCGACGCAGCCGTGCCAGACATAGGTGTTGGTGTAATAGCCGCCCGAGCAGGTCTCGTATTCGGGAACCGTATAGGTTTCCGACTTGGCGCAGCCGCCGCCGCAGCTATAGGACTCCTGAACGCCGTCGATCTCGCGCGTGCAGGTCTTGGCCGGATTGGTCTGCACGCAGCGCGATTTCGTCGTGCTCTTGGTGCAGGTGCGCTCGCTGCCTCTCTGTTCGGAATAGTCCGCCGGAACGCTGAGCCAGCCATTGTTGCGATGCTGGGTTCCGACATTGACCAGCTCGCCATAAGGGACGAGCGCGATGCGAACGCCGCCATCGGGCGATTTCAAAAGCTCGTCGACGAGGCCGGAGGCGGCCGTCTTCAAGGCATCGATCTTGCGGACGCCCTTGCCGTCCATTTCGAACATCGACCAGGTGTTGTCGAGCACCAGCGACACCTCGACCGTGCCGCGCGTGGCGCGTTCGGCCAGCGCCGAGGCGCCGACGTCGAGCGTCTCGTAGCCGGCGATGCCCATGAAGGTGGTCGGGATCGAGCCGCGGAGGTTGACGTCGACGCTTTCGGTCGTGGCCACGACGCTCGCCACGCGAACCTCGGTCACGCGGGAAGTGGTGCGATTGCTCGCCAGATAGTCGTTGGCGAGCTGTTCGAGCCGCGCCTGGTTCTGCTCCCTGGTGGACGCCAGCGCGAGCGAGGTCGCGTCGGCCATTTCCTGGAGATGGCGCTGCGCCGAGTGATGGCGCGAATAGTCGACCGCGAGCCCTGCCGCGAGGCAGAGCGGGATCATCGTGACGCCGGACAGGATCGCGAAGTTGCCCGAACGCGATTCCAGGAATTTTCTCAACATGGCAGGCCCCCGCCTTGGACACATGCATGACGCATGGCACAAGGCTTGGCCCCTGCAAGTAAAGGAGAGCTTACCGGCGCACTCTTGCGTGGCGACTGGGTAAAGAGACGGTTTAGGCCAAGGCCGGACTTTGTCTCAACCAGTTTCCATGATGTTCGCCGGCCGCGTCGATGCGCTCGAAGCCGTGCGCGCCGAAGAAATCGCGCTGGCCCTGGATGAGGTTGGCCGTGCTGCGGCCCTGCCGGAAGGCATCGAAATAGGTGATCGCCGCAGCGAGGGCGGGGACCGGCAGGCCGGCCTCCACCGCGCGCGCGACGACGCGGCGCAGAGCGGGGCTCGCCATCGTCATCGTCTCGATGAAGGCGGGCATCAGGAGGAGGTGCGCCGGCTCCTTCGCCCTGTCATAGGCGGCGGCAATCTCGCTCAGGAACTGCGAGCGGATGATGCAGCCGGCGCGCCAGATGCGCGCGACGGTGCCGAGCGGCAGGTCCCAGCAGAATTCGCTCGACGCCTCCTCCATCACCGCGAAGCCCTGCGCATAGGCGGCGAGCTTGGCGGCGAGAAGCGCGTGTTCGAGATCGCGGACGAAGGCATCGTCGGCGACGAGCGGCGCGGTCGGCAGCGACTTCGCGTAGACGCCCTCGGCCTGAAGCCGCAACTCCCGGTCGGCCGACAGGCTGCGCGCGGCGACGGCGGTCTCGATGGTGGTGGCGGGGATGCCCATCAACTGCGCCTCGACGGCGGCCCAGCGGCCGGTGCCCTTCTGGCCGGCGCGGTCGAGGATCGCGTCGACGAGCGCGCCGCCGGTGGCGGAATCGGACGCGCGCAGGACTTCGGCGGTGATCTCGACGAGGTAGGATTCGAGCGGGCCGGAATTCCAGCGCTCGAAGATCGCAGCCGTCTCGCCCGCCGACAGGCCCGCGCCGTCGCGCAGGAGGCCGTAGATCTCGGCGATCATCTGCATGTCGGCATATTCGATGCCGTTGTGGATGGTCTTGACGAAGTGGCCGGCGCCGCCTTCGCCGAGCCACGCGGCGCAGGGCTCGCCCTGAAAGCGCGCGGCGATGTCGGTCAGGATCGGCTCGATCCGGCGCCATGCCTCCTCGGCGCCGCCGACCATGATGGAAGGTCCGTGGCGCGCCCCCTCCTCGCCGCCGGACACGCCCATGCCGACGAAGGTGAGGCCGGAGCCTTCGAGCTCGCCGAAGCGGCGGATCGTGTCGCGGAAATTGGCGTTGCCGGCGTCGATGATCATGTCGCCGGGCTCCAGATGCTCGCGCAAAGCGGCGATCTGCTCGTCCACCGCCTTGCCGGCCTGGACCATGAGGATGACCGGGCGCGGCGGCCGGATCTGGGCGACGAATTCCTCGAGCGTCGCGCAGGGCACGATGCGCTCGCGCAGGTCGCCGGCATTCTCGAAGAAGGCGCCGGTCTTCTGCGCGGTGCGGTTGTAGACGGCGACCGCATGGCCCTTTTCGGCGATGTTCAAGGCGAGGTTGGAGCCCATCGTTCCGAGCCCGACGAGGCCGATATGCGCTTTGGTCATGTCCATCCCTAGAAACGTTCTTGTTGATTGCCGCCGGTCACCCAGCGGAAGGAAAGGTGTCGCGCCGCTGTCGCAGGCGGTCAACACACGAGACGGAATGCCTGCCATGCGCGTGGAACATTGTTGGCCGCGCCAGTCTTGACCCTTTGCGTTTCAATCCAAAGTGATTAAGACAGCCGCGAAGGCTTCAATGAGCAGGACGCGATGACCCCCGTCACCCAGATCCCTCCCCTCGTCACCATCATCGGCGGCTCCGGTTTCGTCGGCCGCTACGTGGTGCGCGCGCTGGCAAAGCGCGGCTATCGCATCCGCGTCGTCAGCCGCAACCCGAACACGGCGCATCATTTGCAGCCGCTCGGCAATGTCGGCCAGATCAGCGCGGTGCGCGGCAATTTGCGCAACCGCGCCTCGATCGACAAGGCCGTCGAGGGCGCGGGCTGGGTGATCAACCTCGTCGGCATCCTGTCGGAAAGCGGCGCGCAGACCTTCGACGCGGTGCAGGCCACCGGCGCGCGCACGGCGGCGGAGGCCGCGCGAGACGCAGGCGCGCGGTTCATCCAGATGTCGGCGATCGGCGCCGATGCGGATTCGCAATCCGACTACGGCCGCACCAAGGCCGAGGGCGAGGCGGCGGTGTTCGAGACGCTGCCGGACGCGATCGTCTTCCGGCCCTCGATCGTGTTCGGGCCCGAGGACGGGTTCTTCAACCGCTTCGCCGCGATGGCGCGGATTTCGCCGGCGCTGCCGATGATCGGCGGCGGCGAGACGATGTTCCAGCCGGTCTATGTCGGCGACGTGGCGGAAGCCTTCGCGCGCGCCGTGGACGGCCAGGTCGCGGGCGGCAAGGTCTACGAGCTCGGCGGACCCGAGGCCCTTTCGTTCCGCGATTGCATGACGCTGATGCTCAAGGTCATCGACCGCAAACGGCTCTTCGTGCCGATCCCGTGGAAGATCGCCGAACTGCAGGGCGCGATCCTCGGCCGGATGCCGAACCCGCTCCTGACGCGCGACCAGGTGGAATTGCTCAAGAGCGACAATGTCGTCTCGCCGGCCGCCGAGAGCGAGGGGCGCACGCTGGAGGGGCTCGGCATCCGCCCGCAGGCGATGGAGGCGATCCTGCCGACGTACCTGTGGACCTATCGCGCGGCCGGCCAGTTCACGCGCCCGCAGGGCATGTAGGCAATTGGAGGCGATTGCCGGCCTTCTTCCCGATGGATTGGCAATCTGGGCGGCGGGGCTGCTCGTCATCGCGAGCTTCTTCACCTCCGCGCTGACGGCGGCTTTCGGCGTCGGCGGGGGCGTTGCGATGATGGCGCTGATGGGGCTGTTCCTGCCCGTCGCGGCGCTGATCCCGGTGCACGGCGCCGTGCAGCTCGGCTCCAATACGGGACGGGCCTGGCACCAGCGGCCCTTCATCCGGTACGACATCTTCCTGCCCTTCCTGATCGGCTCGCTCATCGGCGCGGTGGCCGGCGCCTTCGTGGTGCTGCAGCTTCCAGATGCGCTCCTGAAGCTCATCCTCGGCGGCTTCATCCTGATCATCACATGGGGGAAAATCCCCGGCTTCGACCGGCTGGGGCGGATCGGGCTCGCGGTCGGCAGTGCCGCGACGGCGCTGCTGACCATGATGGTGGGCGCGACGGGGCCGCTGCTCTCCTCCGTCTTCGCGCAGATCATCGGCAACGACCGCAAGGCGCTGATCGCCACCCATGCGGCGGGGATGACGATCCAGCACACGCTGAAGATCATCGTCTTCGGCCTCGCCGGTTTCGCGTTCGCAGCCTGGCTGCCGCTCGTCGCCCTGATGATCGCGTCGGGATATCTGGGGACGGTCTACGGGTCGCGGCTTCTCGAGCGGCTGCCCGAAGCGCAGTTCCGGCGCTGGTTCAAGATCGGCATCTCGCTGCTGGCGCTCGATCTGTTGCGGCAGGGTCTTGGCGCGCTGATGTGAACTGGCTTGGTCGTTGGCCCGCTCTGGCGCTGACGGGCAAGGCTGCGGGCGGCTAACCAAGGGGCGAGGAGAACCGATGGAACCGATACCCGCGCCCGACCGGCCGTCACTCGACCGGGTCAGCCAGATCGACGGGCGCTACGCCTGGACGCGGCTCGTCATGTCGGTGCTGATCGCCACGATCGGCTCGGTCGGCATGTGGTCGGTCGTCGTCGTGATGCCGGCGATCGAGGCCGAGTTCGGCACGATGCGCGCCGCCTCGTCCCTGCCCTACACGATGACCATGGTCGGCTTTGCCATCGGCAACGTCTATATGGGCCGGTTCGTCGACAAGGCAGGCATATTGCTGCCGGTCGTCGGCTCGGCGCTGGCGCTCGCCATCGGCTATGGCACGGCGGCGCTGGCGCCCTCGATCTGGGTGTTCGCGATCGTCCAGACGCTGATCGGATTCGGCGCGGCGGCGACGTTCGGCCCGCTGATCGCCGACATCTCGCACTGGTTCGTCAAGCGCCGCGGCGTCGCGGTGGCGGCGGCGGCGAGCGGCAATTATTTCGCAGGCGCGATCTGGCCGCTGGTCATCCAGGCCTTCCTGCCCGACTGGGGGTGGCGGACGACCTATCTTGGCATCGGCATCTTCGCGCTCGTGACCATGGTGCCGCTGGCGCTGATGTTCCTCAAGGCGCGCGCGCCGGATCTCGGCTCGGGCGCCCATGCCGTCGTGCCGAAGCCGATCCGGTCGATCGACCTGTCGCCGCGCCAGCTCCAGATCCTGCTGTCGATCGCCGGGCTCGGCTGCTGCGTCGCCATGTCGATGCCGCAGGTCCACATCGTCGCCTATTGCGTCGATCTCGGCTTCGGCGTCGGAACGGGCGCGGAGATGCTGTCGCTGATGCTGGTCGGCGGCGTCGTCAGCCGGCTCGCCTCGGGCTTCCTCGCCGATCATATCGGCGGCGTGAAGACGCTGCTCATCGGCTCGGTGTTCCAGATGCTGGCGCTCGCCGCCTACATCCCGTTCGACGGCCTCGCCTCGCTCTACCTCGTGTCGCTGGTGTTCGGCCTGTCGCAGGGCGGCATCGTGCCGAGCTACGCCATCATCGTGCGCGAATACCTGCCGGCGCACGAGGCGGGACAGCGGGTCGGCCTCGTGATCATGGCGACGATCATCGGCATGGCGCTCGGCGGCTGGCTGTCGGGACTGATCTACGACATCACCGGCTCGTATCAGGCCGCGTTCCTGAACGGGATCGCGTGGAACCTGATGAACGTCGCGATCATGGCGATGATCCTGTGGAGGACGCGGTTGCGGGGAACGCGAGCAGCCTAGGACGGCACCACCGCCGTCGCCTCGATCTCGACCCTTGCCTCGTCCTCGATCAGCGCGACCACCTGCACCATCGCCATGGCCGGGAAATTGCGGCCGATCACGTCGCGGTAGGCGGCGCCGATTTCCTTGAGGTTGTCGAGATAGGCGCGCTTGTCGGTGATGTACCAGGTCATGCGCACCAGATGCTCCGGCCCGGCGCCCGCTTCGGCGAGGATGTCGACGATGTTCTGCAGCGTCTGCCGCGTCTGGCCGACGAGGTCCTTCGCCTCGAAGACCTGATCGCCGTTCCAGCCGATCTGGCCGCCGACCCAGACGGTGCGGCCGGTAGCGGCGATGCCGTTCGCATAGCCCGACGCCTTCTTCCAGTTCGCCGGATGCAGGATTTCATGCACGAATGCGCTCATGGTCGTTTCCTCGTCCCGGTCTGAAGCCGGCTTGTTGTCTAGACGCCGAGATAGCGGTCCTGGATTTCGGCGTTGAGTTCCTGCGGCGTGCCGCGCCAGACGGTCGCGCCCTTTTCGAGCACCACGCAGCGGTCGGCGGAGGGCAGGAGTTCGGCCAGCGTCTTGTCGACGACGAGGATCGACTGGCCCTCGTCCTTCAACTTGCGGATCACCGCCCAGATGTCGTGGCGGATGACGGGCGCGAGGCCTTCCGTCGCCTCGTCGAGGATCAAAAGGTCCGGGTCCGTCATCAAGGCACGGCCGATCGCCAGCATCTGCTGCTCGCCGCCCGACAGCGTGCGCGCCATCTGGTCGCGCCGTTCGGCGAGGCGCGGGAAGAGGTCGTTGACGGATTGAAGCGTCCAGCGGCCCTTTCGAGCGGCGGCGACGAGGTTTTCCTCGACCGTCAGATTGGGGAAGCAGCGACGACCTTCGGGCACGAGGCCAAGCCCGAGACGGGCGATGCGGTGCGGCGAGCGCTTCTCGATCGCGCTGCCCTTGAACCGGACGGAGCCGGAGCGTGCCGGCGTCAGGCCCATGATGGAGCGGATCGTCGTCGTCTTGCCCATGCCGTTGCGCCCCATCAGCGCAACGACTTCGCCTTCGGCGACGTCGAGCTCGACGCCAAAAAGGGCCTGGCTGGCGCCGTAGAAGGTTTCGACGCCGGAGACTTCGAGAAGCGTCATCACTCGTCCCCCAGATATGCCCGGCGCACTTCCGGATTTGTGCGGATTTCGTCGACCGTGCCGGTCGCGATGACGCGGCCGTAGACCAGCACCGAGATGCGGTCGGCGAGCGCGAAGACGGCGTCCATGTCGTGCTCGATCAGGAGGATCGGGGCTTCCTTTCGCAGTTCGGACAGAAAGCCCGTCAGCGCCTTGGAGCCTTCCGGCCCCATGCCGGCCATCGGCTCGTCGAGCAGGAACGCTTTCGAGCCGAGCGCCAGCGCGATGGCGATCTCGAGCTGGCGGCGTTCGCCGTGCGAGAGTTCGGCCGCCGGCACATCGGCGCGGGTTTCCAGCCCGACCCTTGCCAGCGCGGCGCGGGCGGGCTCGGTGAGCGAGGCATCGCCCATGACCGGATTGAAGAAGCGGAAACTCGATCCCTGCACCGACTGCACGGCCAGCATGACGTTGCGCAGGGCGGAGAACTCCGTCGCCAGCGATGAGACCTGGAACGAGCGGCCGAGCCCGCGCCGTGCGCGCTCGGCGACGGAGAGGTCGTTCAGGCGGTCGCCCAGAAAGACGATCTGGCCGGAATCGGCCTTCAGCGTGCCCGCGATCTGGTGGATCAGCGTCGACTTGCCGGCCCCGTTGGGGCCGATCAGCGCGTGGATCTCGCCGGGATTGAGGTCGATCGAGACGTCCTCGGTCGCCTTCAGCGCGCCGAAGCTCTTGTGGAGGTTGCGGATCGACAGGACGGGCTCAGCCATGACGCACCTTTCCGGCGAGGAAGCCGATCAGCCCGCCGCGCGCGAAGAGCACGACGGCGAGGAGCGCGAGGCCGAGGAAGAACTGCCAGCGATCCGTCATGCCGCCGAGGAGGTATTCGACCATGACGAACATCATCGCGCCGGCGACCGGGCCGAACAGACGCGCCACGCCGCCGAGGATGATCAGCACGATGAACTCGCCCGACATGTGCCACGACATCATGGACGGGCTGACGAAACGGTTCAGATCCGCATAGAGCGCGCCGGCGAGCGCGGTGGTCATGCCGGAGATGACGAAGGCGGCGAGGCGGATGCGGAACGGCGCGATGCCGACGGAAGCGACGCGCACCTCGTTCTGCCGCGCGGCCTGCAGCGCGGAGCCGAAGCGCGAGCGCGCGACCAGCGCGAACAGGACCAGCACCGCCATCAAGACGCCGTAGCAGAGCAGGAAGAAGCTCATCGGCACCATGGTGTTGATGCCGGGGAAGGTGTTGCGCACGAAGATCGACAGCCCGTCCTCGCCGCCATAGGCGGGCCAGGAGATCGCGAAATAATAGGTCATCTGCGCGAAGGCGAGCGTGATCATGATGAAATAGACGCCCGAGGTGCGCAGGCTCACCGCGCCGATGAAGAGCGCCAGAAGCCCCGCCGCCGCGATCGCCACCAGCCAGATGACGAGCATGGAGTTGGTGCCGGCGAACGCGACGAAGCCGAGGTCGAGCGGCTGCATGGAAAAGGCGTGACTGGCGAGGATGCCGGCCGCATAGCCGCCGACGCCGAAAAACGCCGCGTGGCCGAACGAGACGAGCCCGCCGAGCCCCAGTGCGAGATTGAGCCCGACGGCGGCAAGCGCGAGGATCGCCATGCGCGTCGCCAGTGTCACGTAGAAGGGCGAGCCCATCTGCGTCGCCACGAACGGGATCGCGAGGAGCACGAGCGCCAGCCCGATATTGATGATGGTTTCGCGGCTCATGCTCATCCTTTCGCGAACAGGCCCTGCGGGCGCACCGCGAGGATGATGGCCATGACGATGTAGATCAGCATGGAGGCGACGGCGGCACCGGCGGTCGCCGCCTGCGACGTGCCCATGAAGAGCGCGAAGACCTGCGGCATCAAAAAGCGGCCCATCGTGTCGATCAGCCCGACGAGGATCGCGCCGACGAGGGCGCCCTTGATCGAGCCGATGCCGCCGATGACGATGACGACGAAGGCGAGGATGAGCACCGGCTCGCCCATTCCGACCTGCACCGATTGCAGCGCGCCGACCATCGCGCCGGCAAAGCCGGCCAGCGCCGCGCCGAGCGCGAAGACGATGGTGTAGAGCGTGCGGATGTCGACGCCGAGCGCGCCGATCATCTCGCGGTCGCTCTCGCCCGCGCGGATGCGCATGCCGAGCCGCGTCCTGGAAATGAGGACATAAAGCCCGATGGCGACAGCGACGCCGACGCCGATGATGGCGAGGCGATAGAGCTGGTAGCGCGAGCCGCCCGGCAGGGTGACGAAGCCGGCGAGTTGCTCGGGAACGTTCAGATAGAGCGGCACCGAGCCGAACACCCAGCGCGTGCCTTCCGAAAAGATCAGGATCAGCGCGAAGGTCGCCAGCACCTGGTCGAGATGGTCGCGCTTATAGAGCCGGCGAATGATCGCGACCTCGACGATCGCGCCGATTGCCGCAGCTCCGGCAAGGCTTGCGGCAAGGCCGATCCAGAACGAGCCGGTCTCGGCGGCCACCCACGCGCAGGCGAAGGCGCCGACCATGTAGAGCGAGCCATGGGCGAGGTTGATCAGGCCCATGACGCCGAAGATCAGCGTCAGCCCGGCCGCCATGAGAAACAGCATCACGCCGAGCTGCAGCCCGTTGAGCAACTGTTCGATGAGAAGTGCGCTGGACACGGGAAACGTCTTCCTGGTGGAGATCTACCCCTCATCCGCCTCCGCTTCGCTCCGGCACCTTCTCCCACAAGGGGAGAAGGGGAAGCGCCCGGCCTTCTCCCCTTGTGGGAGAAGGTGGATCGGCGCGAAGCGCCGAGACGGATGAGGGGTGACTTGATGCCGGCCCGCGACGAAGGCCGGCAATCTCGATTTTACTGCGTGCACTGCTCCGCATAGGCGTCGCCGTGGTCGTCGAAGACCTTCTCGACCGTCGCGTTGGTCAGCACGTCGCCGTCCTTCACCACTTCCATCATGTAGATGTCCTGGATCGGGTGGCGGTTGGTGTTGAAGGAGAAGTCGCCGCGCGGGGATTCGATGTCGGCTTCCATCAGGGCGGCCGCGAAGGCTTCGGAATCCTTCACGTCGGCCTTGGAGGCGGCGGAGAGGATGAGCTGCGCCGCGTCATAGGCCTGGACGGCGTAGATCGAGGGCAGGCGGTCATACTTTTCCTGGAAGGCAGCGAGGAAGGACTTGGAGGCCTCGGTGTCGAAGTCCGGCGCCCACTGGCCCGAATTCTTGACGCCGAGCGCCGCGTCGCCGATCGCCGGCAGCACGTCCTGGCTGAACGAGAAGCCGGGGCCGATGACCGGGATCTCGACGCCCGACTGCGCATACTGCTTCATGAAGGCGATGCCCATGCCGCCCGGCAGGAACATGAAGACGGACTCCGCGCCCGAATCGCGGATCTGGGCGATCTCGGCGGCGTAGTCGGTCTGGCCGAGCTGCGTATAGACCTCGTTGGTCACCTCGCCCTTGAAATAGCGCTTGAAGCCGGTGAGCGAATCCTGGCCGGCCGGGTAGTTCGGCGCCATGATGAACATCTTCTCGTACTGGCCGTTGGCGTATTCGCCGGCCGCCTCGTGCAGATTGTCGTTCTGGTAGGCGGCGTTGAAATAGAGCGGGTGGCAGTTGGCGCCGGCGAGCGCGGCGGGGGCGGCATTGGTCGAGACGTAGAACTTGCCCTGCGCGGTCGCCGACGGCACCACGGCCATGGCGAGGTTCGACCACACGATGCCAGTCAGGACGTCGACCTGATCGGACTGGATCATCTTGTCGGCGATCTGCACGGCGAGTTCCGGCTTCTGGCCGTCATCCTCGATCACGACCTCGATCTCGTCGTTCCCGGCCTGCTCGATGGCGAGCATGAAGCCGTCCCGCGTGTCGATGCCGAGGCCCGCGCCGCCGCCCGAAAGCGTGGTGATCATGCCGATCTTGACCGGCTCGGCCATGGCGAGGCCGGAGACCGAAAGGCTCAGGCCGAAAAGGCCCGCTGCTACGATTTTCTTCATTTCGCAAACTCCCATTGCTTTTCGTTTCAGTTCCCACGGCGACCGCTTGGCTTGTTGCGCCCTTGCGGCCCCCGAATTCCTACAACTCCGTGCGGACCTTCCACAGTTCGGGAAAGAGCTCGACCTCGAGCATCCTGCGCAGATACGAGACGCCCGCCGTTCCGCCCGTCCCGCGCTTCAGCCCGATGATGCGCTCGACAGTCGTGACATGATTGAACCGCCAACGGCGAAAATAATCTTCGAAATCGACAAGCTTTTCCGCAAGTTCGTAAAGCAGCCACCAGCGTTCGGGGTCGCGGTAGACAATCTTCCAGGCTTCCATGACCTTGTCGCTCTCGGCGCGCTTGGCCCGCCAGTCGGTGCGCGCGACCTCGTCGCCGACGTCGAAACCGTTGCGGGACAGGAGCCGGATCGCCTCGTCGTAAAGGCTCGGCTTCGCCAGAATCTCCTCCAGCGGCCCGACGCGCTTTTCGGCATGGGCGTGGGGCTTCAGCATGGCGAGGTTGCGGTTGCCGGCGAGGTACTCGACCGCACGGTACTGCCAGGACTGGAAGCCCGAGGACTGGCCGAGATCGTCGCGGAAGCGGGTGTATTCCGACGGCGTCATGGTGCGCAGCACGTCCCAGGCGCTGTTCAACTGCTCGAAGATGCGCGCGACCCGCGTCAGCATCTTGAAAGCCGGCTGAAGATCGTCGCGCGCAATCGCGTCCATGGCGGCGCGCATCTCGTGGATCGCGAGCTTCATCCACAGTTCCGACGTCTGGTGCTGGATGATGAACAGCATCTCGTCGGGCGACTTCGACAGCGGCGCCTGCGCGGTGAGGATCGCGTCGAGCCGCAGATAGTCGCCATAGGCCATCTTCTTGGCGAAATCCGTCTCGGCGCCTTCCGGCGTCTCGTCATGCGCGGCGCTCATGTGACCTTGCTCCGCGTCTTGTGCTCGGGCGTGTCCCACAGGCGGTCGCGCATGATCTCCTCGAGGATTTCGGCCGCCCGCACCACGTCGTCTTCGGACAGGTACAGCGGCGTGAAGCCGAAGCGCATGATGTCGGGCGCGCGGAAGTCGCCGATGACGCCCTTGGCAATCAGTGCCTGCATCCCGGCATAGCCTTCGTGGAAGCGGAACGAGACCTGGCTGCCGCGCGCCTGCGGATCGCGCGGCGAGGCGAGTTCGAGGTCTGGGCAGCGCGCCTCGACCTCGCGGATGAACCGCTCGGACAGTTCGATCGAGCGGGCGCGGACCTCGTCCATCGTCACGCCGTCCCACGCGTCGAGCGCCGCGTCGAGCGCGGCCAGCGCCACGATCGGCGGCGTACCGACGCGCATGCGCTCGACGCCCTTCGCAGGGCGGTAGTCGAGGTCGAAGGCGAACGGGCTCTCATGGCCGATCCAGCCCGACAGCGCGGGGCGGACCGTGTCGGCGTGCTTCGGCGCGACGTAGATGAAGGCCGGCGCGCCGGGGCCGCCGTTCAAATACTTGTAGGTGCAGCCGACCGCGAAATCGGCCTCTGCACCGGTCAGGTCGACCGGGATCGCGCCGGCCGAATGCGCGAGATCCCAGATGGTGATCGCGCCGAAATCGTGGGCCTTCTGCGTCAGCCGTTTCATGTCGTGCAGGCGGCCGGTGCGGTAGTCGACCTCGGTGATCATCATCGCCGCGACGGTCTCGTCGATGTTGGCCTCGACGTCTTCGGGATCGACCACCTTCAACTCGTATCCCTTGCCGAGCGAGGCCAGGAGCCCCTGCGCCATGTAGAGATCGGTCGGGAAATTGCCGTTGTCGGAGAGGACGACGCGGCGATCCGGGTTCATCTCCAGCGCCGAGGCGAGCGCCTGGTAGACCTTGATCGACAGCGTGTCGCCCATCACCACCGAACCCGGCGCGGCGCCAATCAGCCGCCCGATCCGGTCGCCGATCCGCGTCGGCATGTCCATCCAGCCGGCAAGGTTCCAGCCCTTGATCAGCATTTCCCCCCACTCGGCCTCGATGGTTTTAGTCACGCGCGCGGAAGCGGCCTTCGGCAGAGGGCCGAGGGAGTTTCCGTCGAGATAGATGACGCCGTCGGGGATGTGAAACATCGGGCGCGTGCGGGCGAAAATGTCGGTCATGACAGTGCTCCACGAATGGCGGCGAAGACCCCCACTCCGTCTCGAGCTTCGCTCGATCCACCTCTCCCCCTCAAAAGGGGAGAGGAAGGGACTGCCGCAATCGCGGCGCCTTTCCAGCTTGGTTTCCTCTCCCCTTTTGAGGGGGAGAGGTGGTCCGAAGGACCGGAGTGGGGGTCATCGCACACGCTCACGTTCACGCCCCCTCCTTCAACCGAAACCGCTGGATCTTGCCCGTCTGCGTCTTCGGCAGCGCGGTGATGAACTTGATCGAGCGTGGGTATTTGTATGGCGCGATCGCGGCCTTCACGTGGTCCTGCAACAGCTTGACCATCAAGGCGTCGCCAACGGCGCCTTCCACCAGCACCACATGCGCCTCGACGATCTGGCCGCGGGCCTCGTCGGCGACGCCGATCACGGCGCATTCGAGAACGTGTTCGTGCGAAAGCAGCGCCGCCTCGACTTCCGGTCCGGCGATGTTGTAGCCGGCCGAGACGATCATGTCGTCGGAGCGTGCGGCGAAGTGGAAGAAGCCCGCCTCGTCCTGCACGAACGAGTCCCCTGTCAGGTTCCAGCCGGCCTTGACGTATTCGCGCTGGCGGTCGTCGGCGAGGTAGCGGCAGCCGGTCGGCCCGCGCACCGCAAGCCGGCCGACCTCGCCGCGCGGCTTTTCGTTCATCTCGTCGTCGACGATTTTCGCCTCGTAGCCGCCGACCGGGCGGCCGGTGGTCGCGGGGGCCATGTCCTCGAGGCGGTTCGAGATGAAGATGTGCAGCATCTCGGTCGCGCCGATGCCGTCGAGGATCGGCTTGCCGGTCTTCTTGGTCCATTCCTCGAACACCGGCCCCGGCAGCGTCTCACCGGCCGAGACCGCGATGCGCAGCGAAGAAAGGTCGGCGCCCTCGTCCATCGCCTTCATCATCGCGCGATAGGCGGTCGGCGCGGTGAAGGAGATGGTCGCTTTGTACCGCTCGATGATCTCGATCATGTTCGGCGGCGTCGCGCTTTCGAGCAGCGTCGCGGCCGCGCCGAAGCGCAGCGGAAAGACGGCGAGGCCGCCAAGTCCAAACGTGAACGCGAGCGGCGGCGAGCCGACGAAGACGTCGTCGGGCGTGACCTTCAGCACTTCCTTCGCATAGGCGTCGGCGATGATCAGGATGTCGCGGTGGAAGTGCATCGTCGCCTTCGGCACGCCGGTGGTGCCGGAGGTGAAGCCGAGCAGGGCGACGTCGTCGCGGCCGGTCTTCACCGCTTCGAAGGTGACGGGCTTGTCGAGCGCGGCGCGGTCGAGTTCGGCGTCGTGATTGGCCGTGCCGTCGAAGCCGATGACCTTGGTCAGGAACTTGCTGTCCTTGGCGCAGGCCACCATCTCGTCCATCAGCCGCGTGTCGCAGAGTGCAACCGTGATCTCGGCCTTGTCGACGATCTTGGCGAGTTCGCCGGCGCGTAGCATCGGCATGGTGTTGACCACCACCGCGCCCGCCTTGGTCGCGGCCAGCCAGCACGCGACCATGGCCGGGTTGTTGGCCGAGCGGATCAGGACGCGGTTGCCGGGCTGGACGCCATAGTTCTCGACCAGGGCGCGGGCCAGCCGGTTCGTCCAGTCGGCGAGTTCCTTGTAGGTGCGGCGGCGGCCGTTTCCGATCAGCGCGGTGTGGTCGCCGAGGCCCTTTTCGACGAGCCGGTCGGTGAGTTCGACGCCGGCGTTGATGAACTCCGGGTAGGCGAAGCCGTCGAGCAGGAAATCCGGCCACTGGTCGGCTGGCGGGAGATTGTCGCGGGCGAAGGTGTCGGTGTGGGCGGTGGGACCGAGGGTCATCGGGATGCTCCACGGGATATGGGCTGGACGGTTTGCGTTCTGTCCCGCCCCCCTCTGTCCTGCCGGACATCTCCCCCGCGAGGGGGGAGATCACGCGGTGTCGATGGCGCGACTGATCTCCCCCCTCGCGGGGGAGATGTCCGGCAGGACAGAGGGGGGCAACGTCGAGCACTGCCACTCGAATATCCGACCTGCGCGCTCATCCTCACGCTCCCATCACCTGCCGGGCGATCACGATCTTCTGGACGTCCGACGCGCCCTCATAGATCCGCAATGCCCGGATTTCCCGATAGAGGCTTTCGACGATGTGTCCCTTTTTCACACCGTCGCCGCCATGAATCTGCACCGCCTTGTCGATGACCTCCTGCGCCTTGTCGGTAGCGAAGAGCTTGGCCATCGCCGCCTCGCGCGTCACCCGCGGCGCGCCCGAATCCTTGGTCCACGCGGCGCGATAGACGAGCAGCGCCGCCGCATCGACATCGAGCGCCATGTCGGCGATGTGGCCCTGCACCATCTGCAGGTCGAACAGCGGCGCGCCGAAGAGCTGGCGCGAGCCGGCGCGGGCCGTCGTCTCGTCGAGCGCGCGGCGGGCAAAGCCGAGCGCGGCGGCGCCGACCGTCGAGCGGAAGACGTCGAGGACCGACATGGCGATGCGGAACCCCTCGCCCGGCTTGCCGATCAGCGCGGAGGCCGGCACGCGCACGTCGTCGAAGGCGAGCCGCGCCAAGGGGTGGGGCGCGATGACTTCCAGGCGCTCGGCGACGCTCAGGCCCGGCGTATCGGCGGGCACCACGAAGGCCGAGATGCCCTTTGCGCCCGGCGCCTCACCGGTTCGGGCGAAGACGACGTAGACGTCGGCGATGCCGCCATTCGAGATCCACGTCTTTTCGCCGGAGAGAACGTAGTGATCGCCATCACGCGCGGCCGTCATTTCCATGTTGGCGACGTCGGAGCCGGAGCGCGGTTCGGAGAGCGCGAAGGCGGACAGGGCCTTGCCGGCGCGGGTCTTGTCCAGCCATTTGTGCTGCTCGGGCGTGCCGAACAGGCTGATCGCGCCGGTGCCGAGGCCCTGCATGGCGAAGGCGAAATCGGCGAGGCCGTCATGGCGCGCGAGCGTCTCGCGGGTGATGCAGAGCGTGCGGACGTCGAGCGGGGCGGGGTTGGCGGGGTCGATGGCGGATGGGTTCAGGAAGCCGGCTTCGCCGAGCTTGACGACGAGCGATTTGCAGGCGGCGTCGACGTCGTGGTGGTCGACCGGGAGGTTTTGCGCGCACCAGGTTTCGAGGCGCTCCGCATGCGCGCGGTGGCGGTCTTCGAAGAAGGGCCAGGTGAGGAAGGAGCGGTCAGGCATGGAGGGTCACCTTGACCGTAGCAACCACCCCCACTCCGGCGCTTCGCGCCACCTCTCCCCCTGCCCGGGGGAGAGGAACCGCTGCCGCGACGGAGGCGCCTTTCCAGCTTGGGTTCCTCTCCCCCGGGCAGGGGGAGAGGTGGCGCGCGCAGCGCGACGGAGTGGGGGTGCTTCGCACGCTTCTCACCTCAATTCCCCTCGAACACCGGGCGCTCTTTGTCCACGAACGCGTGATATGCCCGCGCAAAATCCTGCGTCTGCATGCAGATGGCCTGGGCCTGCGCTTCGGCCTCGATCGCCTGGTCCAGCCCCATCGACCATTCCTGGTTGAGCTGCGTCTTGGTGATGCCGTGGGCGAAGGTGGGGCCGGAGGCGATCTGTTGGGCGAGCTTCAGTGCCTCTGCCTCAAGCGTGTCGGCAGAGACGAGGCGGTTGAAATAGCCCCAGCGCTCGCCCTCCTCGGCGCTCATCGAGCGGCCGGTGTAGAGGAGTTCGGCCGCGCGGCCCTGGCCGATGATGCGGGGCAGCATGGCGCAGGCGCCCATGTCGCAGCCGGCGAGGCCGACGCGGGTGAACAGGAAGGCCGTCTTTGCCTCGGGCGTCGCAAGGCGGATGTCCGACGCCATGGTGATGATCGCGCCGGCGCCGACCGCGACGCCGTCGACCGCCGAGATGATCGGCTTGCCGCAATTCAGCATCGCCTTGACGAAATCGCCCGTCATGCGCGTGAAGGCCAGGAGACCCTTCATGTCCATGTCGACCAGCGGGCCGATGATGTCGTGCACGTCGCCGCCGGAGCAGAAATTCCCGCCATTGGGCAGGAACACGACCACGTCGACGTCATCGGCATAGACGAGGTCGCGGAACGTGTCGCGCAGTTCGGCATAGGACTCGAATGTAAGCGGGTTCTTACGCTCGGGCCGGTCGAGCCGGACGATCGCGACGCGTCCCTCCATGCGCCACAGGAAATGCTGCGGCTTCAGTTCCGCCATTCTGGTCAATGCCCGTCCTCCCAATTGCTCCGGAACGTCTTCAGCGTCGACGACAGTTTTTCGGCGTCGCCGAGCGAGACGTCGCCCAGGAATTCCTCGATCCATGTTTCGTGCGCGGCGGCCATTTCGGTGAAGCGCCGCTCGCCGGTTGCCGTCAGCTTGACGATCGAGGTGCGGCGGTCGCCTTCGCGCGCGGCGCGCGAGACCAGCCCGTCCTTGACGAGGCGCTCGATGATGCCGGTGACGTTCCCGTTCGAAACCAGCAGGAAGCGCGACAGGTCGCTCATCAGCATGCCGTCCGGCTGGCGGTAGAGCGCGGCGAGAACGTCGAAGCGGGGGAGCGTCGAATCGAAGTCGCGCTTCAGCCGCTCGCGCAATTCGCCCTCGATCAGGCGGGAGGCACGCAGGAGCCGTATCCACAGGCGCAGGCGTTCCTTGGCGGCGCCGGGGCGTTCGATAGTATCGAGCGGGGCGCTCACCATGTCTCGCCTCCGCAGATCGCCAGAGCCTGGCCGTTGACCGATCGCGCGCCCTCCCCGACGAGATAAAGCACGGCGGCGGCGACCTCGTCGGCCTCGATGATGCGCCCTTGCGGGTTGTCGCCGGCAAGTTCCGCCCGCGCTTCCTCCTCGCTGCGGCCGGTCTTTTCCATGATGTTGGCGAGGGTCCGCTCGAGCATCGGCGTCTCGACATAGCCGGGGCAGACGGCGTTGACCGTCACGCCGGATTTGGCGAGTTCCGCTGCCAGCGCCCGTGTCAGGCCGACGACGCCATGCTTGGCGGCGACATAGGCGGAGACGTAGGGCGCGCCCTTCAGGCCCGCGATCGACGCGATGAAGACGATGCGGCCGGCCTTGGCGCGCTTCATCGGCTCGATCGCCGGGCGAACGGTGAGGAACGCGCCGGTGAGGTTCACGTCGAGCGTGCGCTGCCAGAGGTCGAGCGACGTCTTGTGCGCCGGCGCGCTTTCGCCCGCGCCGGCATTGGCGACGACGATGCCGAAGGGGCCGCGCGCGGCGGTGGCTTTTTCGTAGAGGGTGGCGACGGAGGCCTCGTCGGTCACGTCGGCGATTTCGGCGTGGATGCGGGGATGGGTCGATGCGACAGCGCCGAGCACGTCGGCGCGGCGGCCGCAGATGGTGACGTCGCGGCCGGCCTCGGCGAGCGTAAGCGCGATCGCCTTGCCGACGCCGGTCCCGCCGCCTGTGACGAGGGCGTGGGTCATCGTGAAATCTCTAAGGTCGCGCAGGGCAGCACCCCCACTCCGGCCCTTCGGGCCACCTCCTCCCCCTGCCCGGGGGAGAGGAAAACGCGCTGCCGCAGCGACAACGCCATTCCAGCCAGCGTTCCTCTCCCCTTTTGAGGGGGAGAGGTGGTTCGCGCAGCGAACCGGAATGGGGGTCTGGCGCGTCATCACACCTTCCCCGTCATCTGTTCCTGCGCGCGCTCGGCCAGCCGATAGAGCTGGTCCCGCCCCGGCAGATACGGGTCCGGCCACTTCACCTGGCGATCCCCCAGGCTCGCTGCTGCATGCAACGTCCAGTAGGGGTCGGCGAGGTGCGGGCGGGCGAGGCAGACGAGGTCGGCGCGGCCGGCCATCAGGATCGAGTTGACGTGGTCCGGCTCGAAGATGTTGCCGACGGCCATGGTCGCCATGCCGGTCTCGTTGCGGATGCGGTCGGAAAAGGGGGTCTGGAACATGCGGCCATAGACCGGCTTCGCGCGCTTCGAGGTCTGGCCTGCGGAAACGTCGCAGATGTCGACGCCGGCCTGCTGCAGGATTTTCGCGATCTTCACGGCCTCGGCCGGCGTCACGCCCTCATCGCCGACCCAGTCGTTCGCGGAGATGCGCACCGAGATCGGCTTGTCGTCCGGCCAGACGGCGCGGACCGCGTGGAAGATTTCGAGCGGATAGCGCATGCGGTTTTCGAGGCTGCCGCCAAACTCGTCCGTGCGCTGGTTGGTCAGCGGCGAGATGAAGGAGGAGAGCAAATAGCCATGGGCGAAGTGCAGTTCCAGCATGTCGAAGCCGCAGCGTTCCGCCATCCTGGCCGAGGCGACGAACTCGTCGCGCACTCTGTCCATGTCGGTGCGGTCCATCGCCTTCGGGGTCTGGTTTTCCGGCGACCAGGCGACTTCGGAGGCTGCCAGCAGCGGCCAGTTGCCGTCTTTCAGCGGTGCGTCGACATCTTGCCAGCCGACTTGCGTCGAGCCCTTCGGGCCGGCATGGCCGAGCTGGGCGCATATCTTCGCGTCGGTTTCGGCATGGACGAAATCGACCAGCCGCTTCCACGCCGCTTCGTGTTCCGGCTTGTAGAAGCCCGGGCAGCCGGGCGTGATGCGACCTTCGGGGGAAACGCAGGTCATTTCGATATAAACAAGCCCCGCGCCGCCCTTGGCGCGCTCGGCGTAGTGGACGAAATGCCAGTCCGTCGGCGTGCCGTCGACCGCCTTGTACTGCGCCATCGGCGAGACGACGATTCGGTTCTTGAGCTCCATGCCGCGCAGCTTGAACGGCGCCAGCATGGGCGGGCGATGGGACGTCGATCCGGCCTGGTTCTGGAACCACTCTTCCGCGCTGCCGAGCCATTTTTCGTCGCGCAGGCGCAGATTTTCGTGGCTGATGCGCTGCGAGCGGGTGAGGAGCGAATAGTTGAACTGCACCGGGTCGAGCCCGAGATAGCGCTCCACGTCCTCGAACCATTCGAGCGAATTGCGGGCCGCCGATTGCAGCTTCAGCACCTCGGTGCGCCGCGCGTCTTCGTATTTCTCGAACGCCTTTTCGAGCGTCGGCTCGGACTGCACGTAGTCGGCCATCGCGATCGCGCTTTCGAGCGCGAGCTTGGTGCCGGAGCCGATCGAGAAATGCGCGCTCGCCGCCGCATCGCCCATCAGCGCGAGGTTCTGGAACGACCAGCGCTCGCACAATACGCGCGGGAAGTTGATCCAGGCCGAACCGCGAATATGGTTCGCATTGGTCATCAGCGCATGGCCGCCGAGATGCTTCTCGAAGATCTTCTCGCAGACGGCGATCGATTCCTGCTGGCTCATCGCGCCGAAGCCGAACCGGTCCCATGTGTCTTGGCTGCATTCGACGATGAACGTCGCCGTGTCCGGGTCGAACTGGTAGGCATGCGCCCAGACCCAGCCGTGCTCGGTCTTCTCGAAGATGAAGGTGAAGGCGTCGTCGAATTTCTGATGCGTGCCGAGCCAGACGAACTTGCACTTGCGCGTGTCGATGTCGGGCTCGAAATGATCGGCGAAGGCCGCGCGCGAGCGCGAATTGAGGCCGTCCGCCGCGATGACGAGGTCATGGCTTTCCATGAAGGGGCGCGGGTCGGCGATGTCAGCCTGGAATTCCAGTTTGATATCGAGTTCGCGCGCGCGCTCCTGCAGCAGCATAAGGAGCTTCTTGCGGCCGATGCCGCAAAAGCCGTGGCCGGTCGAAACCGTGCGCACGCCCTTGTGGATGACGGCGATGTCGTCCCAATAGGCGAAATGCTCGCGGATCGCGGCGGCGCTCTTGGCGTCGTTCTCGGCGAGATTGTCCAGCGTCTCGTCGGAGAGGACGACGCCCCAGCCGAACGTGTCGTCGGCCTTGTTGCGCTCGTAGACGGTGATATCGTGGGCGGCGTCGCGCAGCTTCATGCTGATCGCGAAATAAAGACCTGCCGGTCCGGCGCCGAGCACCGCAATCTTCATCGCCGCGCACTCCCATTATCGTTCTTATAATGGCAGGATCGCACCGAAGCGATTTTGTTTCAAGCATGAAATTTCAAGGTTGAAATATTGCAGCGCGGCAGGGATGATGCGGCGCGAATGCGGGGGGATGAGACGGTGTTTTTCCATCAGGTGACGGATTTCGACGACGCTTACGCGAACGGTCCCAACATCACGCGGGGCGAACGCTGGCCTGGGCTGTGGGTCGAACCGGCGGCGCAGTTTCGTGAGGAACTTGAGGCGCAGGGGCGGGCCAGGCTCGACCAGCCTTACGGCTCACGCCCCCGCAATCGTTTCGATCTCTTCCTGCCGGAAGCCGCGCCGAAGGGCCTCGTCGTCTATATCCATGGCGGGTTCTGGCTGCGGCTCGACAAGAGCTTCTGGTCGCACCTCGCGGCCGGGCCCCTCGCCCACGGCCACGCCGTCGCCATGCCGTCCTATACGCTCTGCCCGGATATCCGCATTAGCGGCATCGTCGAGGAAGTCGGCGCCGCGATCGAGACGGCGGCGGCGCTGGTCGAAGGCCCGATCCGTCTGACCGGCCATTCCGCCGGCGGGCATCTGGCGACGCGCATGGTGACGGCCACGTCGCCGCTGTCGCAGGCCACTCTCGCGCGCGTCGCGAATACGGTTTCGATTTCCGGCGTGCACGATCTGCGGCCGATGATGCGCACCGCGATGAATGCCGATCTCAGGATCGACGAGGCGGAGGCGCTGGCCGAGAGCCCGGCGCTGCTGCGGCCTCTCGAGGGTGCCCGCGTCACGGCCTGGGTGGGCGGGGCCGAGCGCGCCGAGTTCCGTCGCCAGAACGCGCTCCTCGCCAATATCTGGACCGGCCTCGGGGCCTGCACCTCCTGCGTCGAGGAGCCCGACCGGCACCATTTCGACGTGATCGACGGATTGGCCGATCCGGAGCACGCGCTGACGCGAACCTTGTTGACAGGGTGAGCGCCGCGGCGGAATTTACCTCTGGCGTCATCCCGGAAGCCGGCCGCAGCGAAGCGTAGGGTGGCTATCTGGGACCCATTCCGTGTCCACGAATGTCACGGAATGGGTCCCGGATACGCCGCTCAGCTTCGCTTCGCAGCGTTCCGGGATGACGCGCGCCTTGCAAATTTGGAGTTTTGGAATGAGACCCGTTTTCGTGCAGTTGCGCTGCGTCCCCGGTAAGACCTACGAGGTCGCCGACGAACTCTACAAGCGCGAGATCGCGTCGGAACTCTATTCGACCAGCGGCGACTACGACCTGCTCCTGAAGGTCTATATCGACGACCAGACCGACATCGGCAAATTCGTCTCCGAGAACGTCGCCAACGTTCCCGGCATCGTCCGCTCTCTGACGACGCTGACCTTCAAGGCGTTTTAGGCCGCATCGGCCCCGAAAAGTGGAAGCCGGTTTTCGGCAGAGCCGATGCGCAATCAGGAGTCCCGAAAAACGAAGAAAGCCGCCGTGGGGAGGGGGAATCCACGGCGGCTCTACTCGAAACGATGCGGCAGCCCGGAGAGGGGGGATGAGGCTGCCGCACTGGGTGTCCGGTTAGGCGGGGGACGGGCCTTGTTCCGGACTCGGCTTATGTGTTGCCGATAGTGATCATCTGAGAATTTGAACGTGGCAATTCAAGGGCACGAACATTACAAGTGCGTAACGTCAGCGTGATTGGCGACGCGCCTGTCAGCAGCCCCTTCCGGCCGGGGGTTTGCAATGGACAGGGCAGGCGCCAGACGCTACCTCATTGCCCATGAAAAAAGGCGATCATCTCTTCCTCGTCGACGGCTCCGGCTACATCTTCCGCGCCTATCACGCCCTGCCGCCGCTGACGCGCAAATCCGACGGGCTGCCGGTCGGCGCGGTGTCGGGCTTCTGCAACATGCTGTGGAAGCTGATGCAGAATGCGCGCGACACGGAAGTCGGCGTCACGCCGACGCATTTCGCGGTCATCTTCGACTATTCCTCCAAGACGTTCCGCAACGAACTCTACGACAAGTACAAGGCGAACCGCACCGCGCCGCCCGAAGACCTCGTCCCGCAGTTCGGCCTGATCCGCCATGCGACGCGCGCCTTCGAACTGCCCTGCATCGAGATGGAGGGGTTCGAGGCCGACGATCTGATCGCGACCTATGCGAAGCTCGCCTGCGAGGCGGGCGGCGACACCACCATCATATCGTCCGACAAGGATTTGATGCAGCTCGTCGGGCCCACCGTGTCGATGTACGACCCGATGAAGGACCGCGAGATCAAGGTGCCCGAGGTCGTCGAGAAATGGGGCGTGCCGCCCGAAAAGATGATCGACCTGCAGGCGCTGACGGGCGATTCCATCGACAATGTGCCCGGCGTTCCCGGCATCGGCCCGAAGACCGCGGCACAGCTTCTGGAGGAATATGGCGACCTCGATACGCTCCTTGCCCGCGCCTCCGAGATCAAGCAGCAGAAGCGCCGCGAGAACCTGATCGAGCACGCCGAGATGGCGCGCTTGTCGCGCGAACTCGTGCGCCTGCGCGACGACGTGTCGGTGCCTGAGCCTCTTTCCGCCTTCGAGTTGCAGCCGCCAAACGGGCCGAAGCTGATCGGCTTCCTGAAAACGATGGAATTCACCTCGCTCACCCGCCGCGTCGCCGAAGCGACCGGCGCGGAAGCCGCAGACATCGAGCCGATGCATGTCGAGGTGCAGACAGGCTCGGCCGCCCACGGTCCCGACCTCGACGTGCCGCACCCGTCCACCGTCGCGCCCGGCGAGGAGGGCGACGTCGCCGCCGAGCCGAAGACCGGTCCCGCGACGCCGACCGATCTCGCCAAGGCCCGCGCCGATGCGGCCGTCGCCGCCAAGATCGACCGCAGCGCCTATGTCACGATCCGCGATCTTGCGACGCTCCAGGCCTGGGTGGCCGAGGCGCGCGAAGCCGGCATCGTCGCCTTCGACACCGAGACGACGTCGCTCGACCCGATGCAGGCCGAACTCTGCGGCTTCTCTCTTGCCACCGCGCCCGGCCGCGCGGCCTACGTGCCGCTGATCCACAAATCCGGCGCGGGCGACCTGCTCGGCGGCGGGCTGGTCGAGAACCAGATCCCGATCCGCGAGGCGCTGGCCGCCATCAAGCCGCTGATGGAGGACCGCTCGGTCCTCAAGATCGCGCACAATCTGAAATACGACTATCTCGTCCTGCTTCGCCACGGCATCGACGCCGCGCCCTGCGACGACACGATGCTGCTTTCCTACGTCACCGATGGCGGCTCGGGCTCGCAGAGCATGGATTCGCTCTCCGAGCGCTGGCTCGGCCACGTGCCGATCCCGTTCAAGGATGTCTGCGGCTCCGGCAAGTCGATGATCACCTTCGACTTCGTCGACCTCGAAAAGGCGACGGCGTATGCCGCCGAGGACGCCGACGTCACGCTGCGGCTCTGGCATGTCCTCAAACCGCGCCTGACCGCCAAGGGGCTCAATGCCGTCTACGAGCGGCTGGAACGACCGCTGGTGCCGGTGCTCGCGCGCATGGAAAGCCGCGGCATTTCGGTCGACCGGCAGATCCTGTCGCGCCTGTCGGGCGAGCTTGCCCAGCGTGCCGCGGCCTTCGAGGACGAGGTCTACGAGCTTGCCGGCGAGCGCTTCACCATCGGCTCGCCCAAGCAACTCGGCGACATCCTGTTCGGCCGCATGGGCCTTCCCGGCGGCTCCAAGACCAAGACCGGCCAGTGGTCGACGTCGGCCTCCGTGCTGGAGGACCTGGCCGCCGAGGGGCACGAACTGCCGCGCAAGATCGTCGACTGGCGCCAGCTCACCAAGCTCAAATCGACCTATACCGACGCGCTGCCGGGCTACATCCATCCTGAGACGAAGCGCGTTCACACCTCTTATGCGCTGGCCGCGACGACGACCGGGCGCCTCTCCTCGTCGGAACCGAACCTCCAGAACATTCCGATCCGCACCGCAGAGGGCCGCAAGATCCGCACGGCCTTCATCGCCGAGCCGGGCCACAAGCTGATCTCGGCCGACTACAGCCAGATCGAATTGCGCGTGCTCGCCCATGTCGCCGAAATCCCTCAACTGACACAGGCCTTCGCCGACGGCGTCGACATCCACGCGATGACGGCGTCCGAAATGTTCGGCGTGCCGGTGGAGGGGATGCCGTCCGACGTGCGCCGGCGCGCCAAGGCGATCAATTTCGGCATCATCTACGGCATCTCCGCCTTCGGCCTCGCCAACCAGTTGTCGATCGGCCGCGAGGAGGCGGGCAGCTATATCCGCAAGTATTTCGAGCGCTTCCCGGGCATCAAGGACTACATGGACGCGACCAAGGCGTATGCGCGCGACAACGGCTATGTCGAGACGATCTTCGGCCGGCGCGTGCACTATCCCGAAATCCGCTCGCCGAACCCGTCCGTGCGTGCCTTCAACGAACGCGCGGCGATCAACGCGCCGATCCAAGGGTCCGCCGCCGACATCATCCGCCGCGCCATGATCCGCATGGAAGACCGCCTCGCCGAGGCCGGGCTGTCCGAAACGCTGATGCTGCTGCAGGTGCATGACGAACTGATCTTCGAGGCGCCGGAGGCCCAGGTCGAGGCCGCGATCCCGGTGATCCGCGAGACGATGGAGCATGCGGCGATGCCGGCGCTCTCGATGCGCGTGCCGCTGCAGGTCGACGCGCGCGCGGCGTCGAACTGGGACGAGGCGCACTGAGCGCGCCATGGAGGCGGGGCCGCTCCTCTCCTTCGCGCTCGCCTCGCTGCTGATCGAGCTCACGCCCGGTCCGAACATGACCTATCTGGCGCTGGTTGCGGCCGGCGAAGGGCGCCGGCGCGGCTATGCCGCGGTCGCCGGCGTCGCGCTGGGGCTGGCCGTGCTCGGGCTCGCAGCCGCGCTCGGCGTCGCCGAACTTCTCCAGCGCTCGGCGCTCGCCTACGAGGTCCTGCGCTGGGCCGGCGGGCTCTTCCTGCTGTATCTCGCCTGGGACGGCTGGCGCGGCGACGGAGACGTGGTGCAGACCGGCGACGGCTCGGACCGCGCCTATTTCCTGCGCGGCCTCGTCACCAACATGCTGAACCCCAAGGCTGCGCTGTTCTATGTCGCGGTGCTGCCGACCTTTCTCGATCCGGCGCGCCCGCTGCTCGGCCAGACGCTCGCCCTGTCGGCGGTCTATGTGGCGGTCGCGACGATCGTCCATTCCGGCATCGTCACCGCCGCCGGCGCGCTGACTGCGTTCACGCAAAAACCGGGCCGCGAAATCGCGACCCGGCGTGTTCTGTCAAGTCTTCTGGCCCTCGTCGCCTTCTGGCTGATCTGGTCGACGGCGCGCTAGCTACTCGATCACCGCACAGGCATAGCGGTCGCCGGCGTCGCCGGTCGGCTGCGTCTGGTAGTCGTCGGTGCCGCCGTGGATCATCAGCGCGAGGCGCATGATGTCGGCTTCGCCTTCGTCGCCGAGCGTCACCATGTGGTTGAACACCTGCGCGCGCAGGACGCCGTCCTCGCCGACATACTGGTTCGGCATGTCGCCGGCATGCGGCCCGCCTTCGGCGAGATAGCCATGCGCGGCGTCGGTCGGGTTGAAGTGGCCGCCGGCCGATTCATGGCCGCTCTCATGGTCGCAGGTGCCGGTTTCATGAATGTGAACGCCGAGCCATTCGCCGGCGGGAAGGCCGGACACTTCGAGCTCGATCAGGACGCCGTTCGGCGTGCCGGTCAGCGTCGCGGTGCCGTTTTCCGCGCCTTCCAGGTCGACGAAGCTGGCGCTCGCGCTGGTGGTCTCGGCGGCGGGCGCCTGTTCGGCGTCGTCCTGCGCAAAGGCCGCGCCCGTCATCAAGGCGAGTGCAGCCGTGGCTGGCAACAGAAGTCTCATTTCCGCATCTCCCGGTTGTTGGTCCGCGAGAGGGGAATGGCCGCAGTGGCGGAATTGTTCCCTCAAAGAGATGGCCAGCGGCTTCCCCGATTGCGGCGGAAATTGCTGCGCGGAAAATTATCTTTCCGTAATTTGAGTTCGCCGGCGGGCGGGAGCATGTTTGCGGCGAAGTCGGGAAACGCCGGCGGCCGGAACGATCGGCCGCGACGCGACGTCCTCCAGACGACTTCGACCGTGCGTCCCCGCCCGGATCGTCAGGGCATTCCGAGGACGCCTTTCCAAGGACCAACGCAAATGCGTGCGCTTCTCATTCCCGCGGCCATCGCCGCCGGGCTCGCCCTTGCTCCTGCAGCCTTCGCAGCGCAGACCACCACCGGCATGATCAAGTCGATCGACGCCAAGACCCATACGGTCACGCTCGACAACGGTACGGCCTACACGCTGCCGACATCGTTCAAGGAAAAGGGCCTGAAGGTCGGCGAGAAGGTGAGCATCAACTGGGACATGAAGGCCGGCAAGCACCAGGCGACGACGGTGACGGCCGTCAAGTAGCCGTGTGACGGTATCAGGCCCGCCGCCCGGATGCGGGCGGCGGGCATCCGCGCACCCTTAACGCTCCCTTAAAGCGCCGCATTTAATCTGCAGCGAAAGCGACCATCAGGCAGACAAGAAGCGGGCATCAGGGGCGATGGGCGACAGACGGATCGAGCCGACCTTTGGCGGGGCGGCATCGGATGAGGGCTCCGGCCTTTTCGTGAGCGAGGAGGACCGGGTCGTGGGACAGCCGAAGAAGCGCGGTTCGACGAAGGCGTCGTCACGCAAATCCGAACCGAAATCGCGCGGCAAGAAGCGCGGCAAGTCGCGGCGCTCGTCGGGCGGCGGGCTGTTCGGCTTCCTGCGCAAGGCGACCTACTGGTCCTTCGTGCTCGCCATCTGGGGCGGCGTCGCGGCCGCGGGCGTCCTCGTCTTCTATGCCGCGCAGATGCCGTCGGCCTCGACCTGGGCGATCCCGGATCGCCCGCCCAACGTCAAGATCATGGATGTCGAGGGCCGGCAGGTCGCCAATCGCGGCATGATGGGCGGCGAGTCGATCGGGCTGCACGAGATGTCGCCCTATATCCCGCAGGCCGTCGTCGCCATCGAGGACCGCCGCTTCTACCAGCATTTCGGCGTCGACCCGCTGGGCCTTGCCCGCGCGGTCTATGAGAACGCGGTCAATGGCCGCGTGGTGCAGGGCGGCTCGACGCTGACCCAGCAGCTCGCCAAGAACCTCTTCCTCACCAATGAGCGCTCCTACGATCGCAAGATCCGCGAAGTGCTGATGGCCTTCTGGCTGGAGAATGAATATTCGAAGGAGCAGATCCTCGAATTCTACCTGAACCGCGTCTATTTCGGTTCCGGCGCCTATGGCGTGGAAGCCGCCTCGCAGCGCTATTTCGGCAAGAGCGCGCGCGACGTGACCCTGTCCGAATCCGCGCTTCTCGCCGGTCTCCTCGTCGCTCCGTCGCGTCTCTCGCCGGCGCGTGATCCGAACGCCGCCGAAAACCGCGCCCAGCTCGTCCTTTCCGCCATGCGCGACCAGGGCATGATCGGCGACAGCGAACTTGCCTCCGCCATCTCCGCCCCGCCGGTGCGCGCCGCCGCCTACTGGACGGGCTCGGAAAACTACGTCGCCGACCGCATCATGGGCGAACTGCCGCGCCTGATCGGCATGGACGTGACCAAGGACATGATCGTCGAGGCGACCGTGGACCTCGACCTGCAGGACCTCGCCGAACAGGCCGTCCGCCAGATGGTCGACGAGAACAAGGCCGAGCTCGACGTCTCCCAGGGCGCGCTCGTCTCGATCGATCCGGCCGGCGCCGTGCGCGCCATGGTCGGCGGATACGACTACGCCAATTCGCAGTTCGACCGCGCGTCGGAAGCCAAGCGCCAGCCCGGCTCCGCCTTCAAGGCGTTCGTGTGGATGGCGGCGATGGAACAGGGGCTCTTCCCCGACACGATCCGCAACGACGCGCCGGTGAAGATCGGCAACTGGTCGCCGCAGAACTTCAACAACAAGTATGCCGGGCCGATGACGCTGTCGCAGGCGCTCGCCCGCTCGTCGAACTCGATCGCCGCCGTGCTTGCGAACGAGGTCGGCCCCTCGGCGATCGTCGAGACGGCGTGGCGCATGGGCATCGAATCCGACCTCCAGCCGAACCTGTCGATCTCGCTCGGCACGTCCGAGGTCACCCCGCTTGAACTCACCGCCGCCTTCGTGCCGTTCTCGACCGGCGGCGTGCGTCCCGACATCCATTTCGTCGAGCGCGTGACCACCATCGACGGCGAGGTGCTCTACGAGCATCCCGGCAATGCGGGCACGCAGGTCGCGCGGCCCGAGACCATCGGCATGATGAACTACATGATGTCGGAGACCGTCGGCACCGGCACCGGCCGCAACGCCGATTTCGGCTGGCCCGCCGCCGGCAAGACCGGCACCAGCCAGAACTCGCGCGACGCCTGGTTCGTCGGCTACACGGCCGAACTGACGACCGGCGTCTGGTTCGGAAACGACGACGGCCGGCCGATGAAGAACATCACCGGCGGCCAATTGCCGGCCAAGGCGTGGAAGATCTTCATGGAAGGCGCGCATCAGGGCTTCCCCGTCGCCTCGCTGCCCGGCAGTTGGCAGCCGGGCACGTTCGACCGCATCGAGGATCTTCTGGCGAGCGACCGCGGCATCCCGCAGCAGGCCTCCTACCCTGCCGGCGACACCACCGGCTCGATCGCCCCGCAAGCCGAGGTCGGCCAGCCGCAGCACCAGCAGCGCTCCGGCCCCATCGGCTCGATCATGGACATCATCATGGGCGGCAACTGACGCGAGGCGAACACGCGAAGTTGCTCTCGCTTCCGCCCCGCAAACTCTCTACATAGCGTCAGGTTTTCCCGTTCGCCCGGAGAGATGATGCGAAAAACCCTTGTTCTGACCGGCGCCAGCCGCGGCATCGGCCACGCGACCGTCAAGCGCTTCTCGCGCGAGGGCTGGCGCGTCATCACCTGTTCGCGCAATGCGTTCGCCGAGGACTGCCCCTGGCCGGCAGGTCCCGAGGATCACATCAAGATCGACCTGTCGGACCCCGAGGATGTGGGTTCGGCCGTCTCGGAAATCCGTCACCGCCTGGAGGAATCCGGCGGCGAACTGCATGCGCTCGTCAACAATGCCGCGATCTCGCCCAAGCTCGACGGCGGCAAGCGCATGAACTCGATCGAGACGCCGATGCATGTGTGGCGCGACGTCTTCCAGGTGAATTTCTTCGCCCCGATCATGCTCGCGCGCGGCCTGTTCAAGGAACTCGCGGCCGCCAAGGGCTCGGTCGTCAACGTCACGTCGATCGTCGGCAGCCGGGTCCACCCTTTCGCCGGCACCGCCTATGCGACGTCGAAGGCGGCGCTCTCCTCGCTCTCGCGCGAGATGGCCGCCGATTTCGGTCCGCACGGCATTCGCGTGAATTCCATCGCGCCGGGCGAAATCGACACGGCGATCCTGTCGCCGGGCACCGAGAAGATCGTCGAGACGATCCCGCTGCGCCGCCTCGGCTCCACCGCCGAAGTCGCCGACACGATCTTCTTCCTGTGTTCCGACCAGTCGTCCTACGTCACCGGCGCCGAAATCCACATCAATGGCGGCCAGCACGTTTAAGGGAATTTGTTTTTTGGCTGACCGGTCTAAGGGGTTGGGCACCTCGATCTAAGCACCCCCACTCCGACCCTTCGGGCCACCTCTCCCCCTGCCCGGGGGCGAGGAAAAGGCTGCCGCGATGCCGGCGCTATTCCAGCTTGGGTTCCTCTCCCCTTTTGAGGGGGAGAGGTGGCCCGCAGGGCCGGAGTGGGGGGTGTGGCTCAAGCTCTCCTCATCCTGAGCTCGTCGAAGGACGCACACCCTTGCCGCTAAAGCTAATGCGGCATCGAGCTCAGATGCGACAGGAGCTCCGCCACGTTGACCGCGCCGCATTTCTTCAACAGCCTCGCACGATAGGCCTCGACGGTGCGCGGCGAGACGTCGAGCATGCGGGCGATTTCCTTGGAGGTGCGGCCTTCGCCGAGGTGCATCACGATCTGCCGCTCGCGCGTCGAGAGGGCGAGCACGGGCCGCGTTGCCGACAGGTCGGCGAAGCTCCAGACGGCGCGGCGCAACGGGTCGTCGTCGCGCGTCAGCGAGTGGCCGCGCACGCGGCACCAGAAGAGCGTGCCGTCCTTCTTCGCCATGATGCGCTCGTCGGAATAGCGGTTGTCCTTCTTGAGCGGTTCCACGCCGACATCGCGGATGCGCACGAACTCTTCCTGGCTCGGATAGAGGAAGGCGAAGGACTGGTCGACGAGTTCGTCGATCCGGTAGCCGAACATCTGCGAAAACGCCGGATTGCATGCGCGGATGACGCGGCTCTCGGTCACGACGAGGCCAATGGGCGCGTGGTCGAAGGCAAGCTTTGCGTAGTCGGGAATGGCGTCGGTCATGCGTATTTCTACGATATTGCGCAAAAAGCGGGCTTTCGCCGATAGTTCAGGCAGGATTTCGAGCTGCGCGAGCGCGGCGCCGGCATCCGGGAGGACAGTCGCGATTGCTGGGCCAAAAATCAACCGCCAACGGCGGTTGCGGCCGTGCTTTGCCGGATTTCCACCAGGTCAATCGCTTTCGGGAGGAAGTTTTCATGAAGAAATGGTTCGCCGCGCTGGCCTTGTCCTGCGCCTTCGTCATGCCCGCAGGGGCGCAGGACGACCCGGTCAAGATCGCGCTTCTGCACGGCCTGTCGGGCTCGCCGCTCGAGGCCTATTCGAAGCAGACCCAGACCGGCTTCGAGATGGGGCTCGAATATGCGACCGACGGCACGATGGAGGTCAAGGGCCGCAAGATCGAGATCATCAAGAAGGACACGCAGTTCAAGCCGGACGTGGCGCGCGCGCTTCTCGCCGAAGCCTATGGCGACGACGACGCGCTGATCGCGGTCGGCGACACGTCGTCGGGCGTCGCGATGGCGCTTCTGCCGGTTGCGGCCGAGTATGAGCGCATCCTCGTCGTGGAACCGGCCGTCGCCGACGGCCTGACGGGCGCCGATTCCAACCGCTACGTCTTCAAGACCTCGCGCAATTCGTCGATGGACATGCAGGCGCAGGCGCTGGCGCTGAAGCCCGACGAGAACCTCTATGTCGCCACGCTCGCGCAGGACTACGCGTTCGGCCGTGACGGCGTCGCCGCGTTCAAGGCCGCGCTCGAGGGCACCGGCGCCAATCTCGTCGCCGAGGAATACGTTCCCCAGCAGACGACCGACTTCACCGCCACCATCGAACGTCTGACGGAGGCGCTGCGCGACCAGCCGGGCCGCAAGGTCATCATGATCTACGTCGCCGGCATCGACGCCATGACGCCGCTCGCCTCCGCCGATCTCGGTCGCTACGACATCGAGCTGTCGACCGGCGGCAACATCCTGCCCGCGCTCGTCTCCTACAAGCAGGTGCCGGGCATGGAAGGTGCGATCTACTATTACTACGAGCTGCCGGAAAACCCGGTGAACGACTGGCTCGTCGAAGAGCACATGAAGCGCTACAACTCGCCGCCGGACTTCTTCACCGCGGGCGGCATGGCCTCGGCCATGGCCATCGTCAAGGCGCTGGAGACGGCCGAGGACTGGGACACCGAGACGCTGATCTCGACCATGGAAGGCATGTCGTTCGACACGCCGAAGGGCGAGATGACCTTCCGTCCGGAAGACCACCAGGCGCTGCAGTCCATGTACCACTTCAAGATCAAGGTCGAGGACGGCGTCGAATGGGCCGTGCCGGAACTGGTTCGCGAGATTCCGGCGTCGGAGATGGATATTCCGGTCGGGCGGAATAATCAGGAGTAGCATCGTTCCCGGCCTCGGCCGGGAACGCATCACCCCCACTCCGTCGCGCTTCGCGCGCCACCTCTCCCCCTGCCCGGGGGAGAGGAAACCAAGCTGGATTAGCGCCGGCATGGCGGCAGAGGCTTCCTCTCCCCCGGGCAGGGGGAGAGGTGGCGCGCGCAGCGCGACGGAGTGGGGGTGTTTCTTCCAGATGGACTGTAACAACATTGACCCCTTCCATCCGCACTGAAAACCTGACGATCCGCTTCGGCGGCCACGCTGCGGTGAACAACGTCACCTGCGCGTTTCAGCCGGGCGAACTCACCGTCATCGTCGGGCCGAACGGCGCCGGCAAGACGACGTGGTTCAACCTCGTCTCCGGCCAGTTGAAGCCGACCGAGGGCCGCATCTTCAAGGGCGGGACGGAGATCACGCGGCTGTCGGCCTCGGCCCGCGCCAAGGCCGGTATCGGCCGCGCGTTCCAGTTGACCAATCTCTTTCCCAAACTGACCGTGCTCGAAAACGTGCGCCTCGCGGTCCAGGCGAAAGCGGGGCAAGGGCCGTCGGCGCTGCGCAATGCGGCGAGCCTCACCCACCTCGCGGAAAAGGCAGCGCGCGTTCTCGAGCAGACGCGCCTTTCCTCGGTCGCCCACCTGCCCGCCTCCGCCCTGCCGCATGGCGACCAGCGCAAGCTGGAAGTGGCGATGCTGGCGGCGATGGAGCCGGACATCTTCATGTTCGACGAACCGACCGCCGGTATGTCGGTCGACGAAGCGCCGGTGATCCTCGAACTCATTGCCGATTTGAAGAAGGACCGGTCGAAGACCATCCTCCTTGTCGAGCACAAGATGGACGTGGTGCGCGCGCTCGCCGACCGCATCGTGGTGCTCCACAATGGCGAGCTCGTCGCCGACGGCAGGCCGGCGGAGGTGATGGCGCTGCCGATCGTGCGCGAGATCTATCTCGGCGTCGGCGCGGAGGAAGTGGCATGACGAACGCCATCCTGCGGCTCGACGACGTCCACACCGACATCGCGCAATACCACATCCTCCACGGCATCTCGCTCGACGTGCCGGAAGGGGGCGTTCACGTGCTTCTTGGCCGCAACGGCGCCGGCAAGACGACGACGCTGCGCAGCATCATGGGCCTGTGGAAGGCGAAGGCGGGCGCGATCGTCTTTCGCGGCCGCGACATCACCGCGATGCACACATCGGACATCGCCCGGCTTGGCATCGCCTTCGTACCGGAGAACATGGGTATCTTCGGCGGCCTGACCGTCGAGGAGAACATGCGCCTTGCCGCCACGCATGGCCGCTTCGACAAGGCCAGGCTCGACCGCGTCTTCGCGATTTTCCCGGCGATGGAAAAGTTCTGGGATCGCCAGGCGCACGCGCTCTCCGGCGGCCAGAAACAGATGCTCGCCATCTCCCGCGCCATCATCGAGCGCCGCGACCTGATCCTGATCGACGAGCCCACCAAGGGCCTCGCCCCGGCGATCATCCGCAACATGATCGACGCGTTTCGCGAGATCGGCGAGGAGACGACGATTTTGCTGGTGGAGCAGAATTTCCTGTTTGCAAAGGCGCTGGGGCGGACGGTGGCGGTGATCGACGACGGTCGGATCGTGCATCGGGGCGGGATGGCGGAGCTTGCGGCGGATGCGGAGTTGCAGGCGCGGTTGTTGAGCTTGTCGCTGGAGGCGCATTGATGGTCTTACGCCGCGTACCCCCACCCTTTATCCCTCCCCACAAGGGGGAGGGAGGGCATCCACGCCGCGACCAACCCTTCAAACTGGGCGTTGCGTTGAATCATGTGTCAAGGCGCCGACGGCCTCCCTCCCCCTTGTGGGGAGGGATACAGGGTGGGGGTCAATTCGCAAAAAACACCTGCGTTTCGCGGAGCCTCGCCTCATGAAATCCCTCTCCGCCACCTTCACCCGCTTCGGCGGCGTCATGCTGCTGCCGGTCATCCTCGCCCTCGTCGCCTTCGTCCTCATCGGACGCCCGTCTTCCTGGCTCACCCTCACCATCGCCGGCCTTGCCATGGGCATGATGATCTTCCTGATGGCGTCGGGTCTGTCGCTGATCTTCGGGTTGATGGACGTGCTCAATTTCGGCCATTCCGCCTTCGTCTCCTTCGGCGCCTTTATCGGCGCGACGGTGCTCGCGGCGCTTGGCATCTGGGTACGTGGCGATAGCGCCTTCCTCAACATCGCGGCGCTCGTCGCCGCCATTGGCGCGGCGACCGCATTCGGGGCGCTTGCGGGCTGGTTCTTCGAGCGCGTCATCATCAAGCCGGTCTATGCCGACCATCTGCGGCAGATCCTCATCACGGTCGGCGCGCTGATCGTCGCGGAGGAGATCCTGCTCGTAATCTGGGGCGGCACGCCGATGCCCGTCCCGCGTCCGGCGATCCTCACCGGCTCGTTCCTGATCGGCGACGTCGCGGTCGAGATCTACCGCATCTTCGCCTTCCTGCTCGGCCTTGCCGTCTACGTCATCCTGCATCTGACGCTCAACCGGACGCGCATCGGCCTGTTGATCCGCGCCGGCGTCGAAAACCGCGAGATGGTCGAGGCGCTCGGGTTCCGCATCGACCGGCTGTTCATCGGCGTCTTCATGGCGGGCTCGGCGCTCGCGGCCATGGGCGGCGCAATGTGGGCCGGCTATCAGGGGCTGATCACGCCGGCGCTCGGCTCCGAATTGATGGTCATGGTCTTCATCGTCGTCATCATCGGCGGCCTCGGCTCCATCCAGGGCTCGCTCCTCGGTGCGCTGATGGTGGGGCTGACCACCAACTACGTCGCCTTCCTGTTCCCCAAGCTGGCGCTCGCCTCGACCATGATCCTGATGATGATCGTGCTCCTGTGGCGTCCCTGGGGCCTCAAGCCTGCCGTGAAGGGGTGAGGACATGACTTCTACGGTAAAGCACCCCCACTCCGTCCCTTCGGGCCACCTCTCCCCCTGCCCGGGGGAGAGGAACCGCTGCCGCGGCGGCGCCGCGTCTCCAGCTTGGGTTCCTCGCCCCCCATCGGGGGGAGAGGTGGCGAGGGCGAAGCCCGAGACGGAGTGGGGGGATCGCGCTCTCCAAGCAAGGAGCGCCGCCCGATGACCGCATCGACCATCGCAACTCCCACCCCCATGCGCACCACATCCACCCGCGTCACCATCGGCCGCGTCATCGTCTACGGTTTCGCCGCCATCGTCGGGGTTTGCCTGCTGTTCGCACCGTTCCTGTTCCCGGACGTGCGGGCGCAGGAAGTCGCGGCGCGCATTTGCGTCTTCATCGTGCTGGTCGCGAGCTACGATCTCCTGATCGGCTATACCGGCATCGTGTCCTTCGCCCACACGATGTTTTTCGGCCTCGGCGCCTATGGCGCGGCCATCGGCCTGAAGACGATGGGGCGCGGTTTCGAGGCGATCGTCCTCGGCGGTTCGCTCGGCGTTCTGGCGGCCTTCGTGCTCGCGGTGCTGATCGGGCTGTTGTCGCTGCGGGTGAAGGCGATCTTCTTCGCCATGGTCACGCTTGCCGCCGCCTCGGTCATGCTCGTTCTCGCCAGCCAACTCTCGAACTTCACCGGCGGCGAGGACGGCATCACCTATGAGATCCCGCGCTTCTTCTCGCCGGCGAACCGACTGGAGGACGGCAATGGCGACCAGGTCCGCCTGTTCGGCGTGCCGGTCAACGGCCGGCTCTACCTCTATTACTTCGTCTTCCTGTCCTCGCTGGCGCTGTTCTACCTTCTGGTCCGCATCGTGCGCTCGCCGCTCGGCACGGTGCTGCAGGCGATCCGCGAGAACGAGATGCGGGCCGAGGCGATCGGCTACCGCGTCGTCGCCTACCGCACCTCGGTGTTCTGCATCGCCGCCGTCGTCGCCGCGCTTGCCGGCGTCCTGCGTGCGGTCTGGCTGCGCTATACCGGGCCGGACGTGACGCTCTCCTTCGACATCATGATCGACGTGCTGCTGATGGTCGTGATCGGCGGCATGGGCACGATGGTGGGCGCGATCGTCGGCGTCGTCATCATGACGCTGGCGCAGTTCTACCTGAAGGATTTGATGGGCGCGGGCGCGGAGGCGACGGCCGGCCTGCCGCTGCTACCCGAACTTCTCAACCCGGATCGCTGGCTGCTTTGGCTCGGCGTCCTCTTCATCCTCCTCGTCTATTTCTTTCCGTCGGGCATAGCGGGCACGCTGCTCGGCAAGGGTGGTCGCAAATGAAGCCTTTATCGACCTATGTTCCGGCCGCCGGGTTCGAGCTCCACGTCACCGAATGGGGCGACCGGGCGAATCCGGCGCTCGTCATGTGGCACGGCCTCGCGCGCACGGGGCGCGATTTCGACGAGGCCGCGGAAGCGCTCTCCGACACCTATTTCGTCATGTGCCCCGATACGCTCGGGCGGGGGCTTTCGAGCTGGGCGCGCAATCCGGCGACGGACTATTCCTACGCCACTTTCGGTGCGACCGCGAAGGCGATGCTGGACCATTACGGCGTCGAGAAGACGCGCTGGGTCGGCACGTCGATGGGCGGGCTGATCGGCGTCACGCTCGCCGCCGGCGCGCTCGAAGGCCGCATCACCCATCTCGTCATCAACGATGTCGGACCGGACATTCCCAAGGCGGGAACCGGGCGCATCGTCGACTATGTCGGCAACCCGCCCGTCTATGAGCGCATCGAGGACCTCGAGGGCTGGCTGCGCAAGAACTATGCGCCCTTCGGCGAGAACACGCCGGCCTTCTGGCGCCGCATGGCCGACACGTCTTCGCGCCGCACCGACGACGGACGCGTCACCGTCCATTACGACCCGCAGATCGTCGCGCAGTTCACGCATCACAAGGGCGACCTCGACATCTGGGCGTCCTATGACCGGCTGGCGATCCCGACGCTTCTTTTGCGCGGCAAGACCTCGGACGTGCTCTCGGCCGAGACCGCCGAAAAGATGACGACGCGCGGGCCGAAGCCGCGTCTCGTGACCTTCGACGAATGCGGCCACGCGCCGACCCTGGCGAGTGCGCGCGAGATTGCGCTCTTGCGGGATTTCCTCGCGGGATAGGCGGAACATGAGGCGCGGGCTGGCGTTCACGAACTGAACGGCCAGGGGGATGCGCATTCATGGCAGACGAGACAAAGCCGGTCGTCCTGATCACCGGCGCGGCGGGAAATCTCGGCGGGGCGCTTGCGGGCGAATTGGCGGACTCGTATCGGGTCGTCGGACTCGACGTCGAAGGCAAGAAGGCGGACTGCCCGCTGTTCGAGGTCGACCTGACCTCGGAGGATTCTACGCGCGAGGCGGTCCGGAAAGTGACCTCGGAGTTCGGCGACCGGATCGCGGCGGTGATCCATCTCGCCGCTTATTTCGACTTTTCCGGCGAGGAGCACCCGCTCTACCAGAAGGTCAATGTCGACGGCACGCGGCATCTGATGCGCGCGCTGCGTGACGTTTCCGTCGAGCGCTTCATCTATTCCGGCACGATGCTGGTGCACGAGGCCGGGGAACCCGGCGAGACGATCGACGAGGCGACGCCGATCGCGCCCAAATGGGCCTATCCGATATCGAAGGCGAAGGCTGAAGAGGTGATCCGGCAGGAGCGCGGGTCGATGCCGATCCTGCTGCTGCACCTTGCCGGGCTCTATGACGAGGAGAGTTCGGTGCCGACGCTCGCGCACCAGATCGCGCGCATCTACGAGCGCGACATGAAGGCGCATCTCTACTCCGGCGACGTGAAGGCGGGGCAGTCCTTCATCCATCGCGACGACATGATGGCGCTGTTCAAGCTGGCGGTCGACAAGCGCGACGCGCTGCCCGAGGAGTGTGTGATCCTCGCCGGCGAGGCCGACGCGGTGCCCTATGACGAGCTTCAAACGCTGATCGGGCGGCTGATCCATGGCGAGGAGGTGTGGGAGACGTTTTCGGTGCCGAAGCCGATCGCCAAGATCGGCGCGTTCGCCGAGGTGAAGGCCGAGCCGATCATTCCCGACGATATCGACAAGGGCGAGAAACCCTTCATCCGACCGTTCATGATCGACATGGCGGAGGACCATTACGCGCTCGACATTTCGCTGGCGAACGAGCTTCTCGGCTGGCAGCCGCGCCATTCGATCCGCACGTCGCTGTCGACCATCGTCGCGAAGCTAAAGGGCGATCCGGCCGGGTGGTACGAGAAGAACGGGCTGACGCCGCCGGACTGGCTGACGACGGCGGAAGCGCGAGGCGAGGACCCCGAGGACATCCGCTCGCGGCACGAGGAGATGGTGCGCGACGAGCATGCGCGGTTCATCTGGGCGCATTTCGCCAATGCGGCGCTCGGCACGTGGATGATCTTCTCGCCGGCGACGATGGGCTATGCGGATAGCTGGCTTGGCTGGAGCGACATGGCGTCGGGCGTCGTCCTGTTCGCGCTCGGCCTCATGTCGCTTTCGTGGCGGCTTTCGATGGTGCGGTTTGCGGCGGCGGCGGTGGGGTTCTGGATCCTGTTCGCGCCGCTCGTCTTCTGGACGCCGTCGGCGGCCGGATATCTCAACGGGACGCTGGTCGGCACGCTCGTCATGGCGCTGGCGCTGTGCGTTCGGCCCGAGCCGGGGGTGAGCCCAGTCGCGCAGATGACCGGGCCGGACGTGCCGCCGGGGTGGAGCTACAACCCTTCGAGCTGGCTTCAACGCATGCCGATCATCCTCCTCGCCTTCGTCGGGCTCTATTTCTCGCGCTATCTCGCCGCCTACCAGCTCGGCCACATCGACGCGGCCTGGGACCCGTTCTTCGGCGGGACGCGCGAGGGGCTGAACGGCAGCGAGGACGTCGTCACCTCGACCGTATCGGAAGCGTTCCCGATTCCAGATGCCGGCATGGGCGCGGCGGTCTATCTGATCGAGATCGTGATCGGCCTCGTCGGCTCGCAGCGGCGCTGGCGCACGATGCCCTGGGTGACGATCGCCTTCGGCGTCCTGATCGTGCCGCTCGGCATCGTCTCGATCGGCTTCATCATCATCCAGCCGATCGTCATCGGCACGTTCTGCACGCTGTGCCTGATCGGCGCGGCGGCGATGCTGCTGCAGATTCCCTATTCGCTCGACGAGCTCGTCGCGACGTCGGAATTCCTCTACCGCAAATGGAAAAAGGGCGAGCCGGTGATCCGCATCTTCTTCACCGGCGACACGGACGACGGCGAAGCGAAACCGGCCGCGCGCCGCACGTTCGAGATGACGCCCGGCGAGGTCGCGGGCTCGTTCTTCGGCGGCGGGATGGGGCTGCCGTGGACTCTCGCGCTTTCCATGCTGGTGGCGTTGTGGCTGATGTTTACGCCGCTGACGCTCGGCTCCGATGGCGGCATGGCGAACGTCAACCACGTGGTCGGCTCGCTGGCGCTGACCTTCGCGGTGATCGCACTGGCGGAGACGGGACGGCCGGCCCGCTACGCCAATGTCGCGCTCGGCGCGTTGCTGATCGGCTCGCTTGTCTTCGTCGAGGCGAGCGGGGCGGAGATCGCTTCGGCGGTCGTCGCCGGCCTCGCGCTGATCGTCTTGGCGCTGCCGAAGGGAAGGATCACGCGGCGCTGGGGGCTTTATCAGAAGCTGATCGTCTGAGGGCGGCTTCCGTCGGGCCGAATTTCCGCTACGCTGGCCTCGTAGCCCTTTCGAAACGGACGCGATGAACGCCGAGACGACCCCCTATTGCGGACCCGCACCGCTTCCCGCCGAATTCTGGTCGAGCTGGAATCTCGACCCGCTGCTGCTCGCCGTCTTCGCGGCGATGGGCGCGGGCGCGCTCGCCATGTCCCGGGCGGGCTGGCGCGAGGCGGCGCGGTCGCCTTACGGGCTGGCGGCGCTGGTCGTGCTCTTCGCCGCGTTCGTCTCGCCGCTCTGCGCACTTTCCTCGGCGCTGTTCTCGGCCCGGATCGTCCATCACTTGCTGCTCGTCGCGTTTGCCGCGCCGCTTCTGGCGCTCGCCCTGCCGGCGCGCGCCTCGAAGCTGCCGCTGTCGGCTGCGTTCCTGGCGCATACGCTGCTGATGTGGGTCTGGCACGCCCCGGTCCCCTATCAGTGGGCGCTGTCTTCCGTGCCGGTCTACTGGATGATGGAGCTGGCGCTGTTCCTGTCGGCCTTCGTGATGTGGCAGGGCATTTTCGCCGCCAAGGCGGGACCTGCGCTGTCGGCGCTGCTCGGCTCGATCGTGCAGATGGGCATGCTCGGCGCGCTTTTGACGTTTGCGGCGCGGCCGCTTTACGCGGCGCATGCGACGACCACCCTGCCCTATGGGCTGACGCCGCTCGGCGACCAGCAACTGGCGGGCCTCCTGATGTGGGTGCCGGCGGCGCTGCCCTATCTGGCGGTGGCGCTCGTCATCGCCTGGCGGCAGTTCGGCGAGATGCGCGCGTTCACCGCGCCGCGGCCGCGCTGATGGTCTGGCTGAAATTCGTCCATCTGGCCGCGATCTCGATCTGGTGCGCCGGGCTGATCTGCCTGCCGGGGCTCTACGCACAGCGGCACACGGTCGAGAACGACGATGCGCTCTATCGGCTGCAGGGGCTGGTGCGTTTCGCCTATGTGTCGCTGATCTCGCCGGCGGCGTTCGTCGCGATCGGATCGGGCATCGGGCTCGTCTTCCTGCAATCGACTTTCGTCGAGTGGTTCTCGCTGAAGATGGCGTTCGTGGGCGTGCTGGTGGTGATCCACATCCTGACCGGCCTCGTCATCATCCGCCTGTTCGAGAAGGGCGAGATGTATCCGGCCTGGCGGTTCGTCGCCGTCACCATCGTGACGACGATCGTGGTCGCGCTCACGCTGGCCGTCGTGCTCGCCAAGCCGCCGCTCGATTTCGACTGGGTGCCGGCCGAATGGGTTCGGCCCGGCGCGCTGCGCGACATCGTCGGCGGCTTCATTCCCTGGCTGTCACGATGAGGCCGACACCGTGATCGAACACCAGTTTTCCGCCATGCCAGCCGGCGAGCCCCGTGAAGAAAGCCGCGAGCGCCGAGAGCAGGATGCCGTGCGGCAGGATCGCGCCTTCATCCATCACGCGCAGGCCCCAATTGGTGCCGGCGATGGCGAGGAGCGTCATGGCGGCGACGGCGTGCGTCCAGCTTGCCACGCGCATGCGGATGCCGGCGACGAGCAGGAGTTCGAGCGTGCCGACGATGCCGGCGGCGACACCGGTGAAGAAGGCGAAGCCCGCCGCCCAGATGCCGACGCGGACCCAGAAAGGATCGCCCGTCCACCAGTAGAAGACGTCGCAGCCGAGAACGCCGAAGACGAGCGCGATCGGGAAATGGACGCTCATCGCGTGGATCGGATGGCCGGCGATGGCGACGGTGGAGGTGATCTCCTCCTCGACCACTTCCTCGATGACGGGATTGCCCCGGTCGCGCGTCTCGTTCATTGCCGGCCCTCTGCCCAATCGCCAACGGAGACGACCCTGCCCCGTTCCGCACAGCCCGATTCTAGCGCGCGCCGGACCCGTGTCGAGTGGCTGCTTGCGCCGGCCCTGCTTCTGGCCGGCTGTTCCGGCCCACTTTCGACGCTCGACCCCGCGGGGCCGGCGGCGGGTGCGGTGGCGACGCTCTGGTGGATCATGTTCTGGGGCGCGGCGGCACTCTTCCTGATGGTCGGGGCGCTTTATGCGCTCGCCTGGTGGCGGCCGGCGACGATGGCGCGGTTCTCGGTCGGCCAGTGGCTGGTCGGCGGGGGGCTGGTGATGCCGAGCGTCGTTCTGGTCGGGCTGGTCACCTCCGCCTTCGTGCTCGGGGAGCGGCTGATCCCGCGGCCGCTGGAAGAGCCGCCGCTCAGGGTCCATGCGCAGGCGCATCAATGGGACTGGCGCTTCGGCTATGACGACAGCGACGCGACAACGAACGAGCTGCACATTCCCGCGGGGCAGCCGGTGGACGTCGTCGTGACCACGCAGGACGTGATCCATTCCTTCTGGGTGCCGCGGCTAGCCGGCAAGATCGACGCCATACCCGGCCACGAGAACGTCTTGCGGATCGAGGCCGACCGGCCGGGAAGCTATCGCGGCGTCTGCGCGGAGTTCTGCGGCAGCGGGCACACGACGATGCGCTTCACGGTCGTCGCGCACGCGGCCGAAGACTACGACAATGCGCGCGCGACCGCGTTCGCGGAGGCCGCCCGATGAGCGAGATGCGCAAGACCGACGCCGTGCGGCTGCACCGCGAGCTCGACGAGATCTGGCACACGCCGCGCGGGCTGCCGCAGCTCGCCGCCGTCAACCACACGATCCTCGGCCGCCGCTTCATCATCGCCGCCTTCGTGTTCTTCTCGATCGGCGGCATCCTGTCGATGCTGATCCGGGCCCAGCTCGCGACGCCGAACACGGCCTTCGTCGGGCCGGAGGTGTACAACCAGTTTTTCACCATGCACGGCACGGTGATGATGTTCCTGTTCGCGATCCCGATGTTCGAGGGGTTCGCGATCTACCTCCTGCCCAAGCTCCTCGGCGCGCGCGACCTCGCCTTTCCGCGGCTGACCGCGCTCGGATTCTACTGCTACATCTTCGGCGGATCGATCCTGATCGTCGCCATGCTTGCGGGCGTGGCGCCGGATTCGGGCTGGTTCATGTATACGCCGCTGTCGTCGTCGACCTATACGCCGGGGATCAACTCCGACGTCTGGCTGCTCGGCATCACCTTCGTCGAAATTTCCGCGATCTCGGCGGCGGTGGAGATCACCGTCACGATCCTGAAGATGCGCGCGCCGGGCATGTCGCTCGACCGGATGCCGATCTTCGCCTGGTATCTGCTGGTGACCGCCGGGATGATGCTGATCGGCTTTCCGCCGCTCATCCTCGGCTCGATCCTGCTCGAACTTGAACGGGCGTTCGACCTGCCCTTCTTCGACCCGACGCGGGGCGGGGATTCGCTCTTGTGGCAGCACCTCTTCTGGCTGTTCGGGCATCCGGAGGTCTACATCATCTTCCTGCCGGCGGCGGGCGCGGTGTCGACCATCATCCCGGTCTTCGCGCAGCGGGAACTGATGGGCTACCGGGCGGTGATCGTCGCGATCATCGCGGTGGCGTTCCTGTCCTTCGGGCTGTGGGTCCACCACATGTTCACGGTCGGCATCCCGCATCTTGCGCTCGCCTTCTTCTCGGCGGCGAGCGCGCTGGTGGCGATCCCGACGGCGGTGCAGATCTTCGCGTGGCTGGCGACGCTGGCGCATGGCAGGCCGCGCTTCGACGTGCCGATGCTCTACATCTTCGGCTTCCTGTTCGTGTTCGTGCTGGGCGGGCTGACCGGGGTGATGCTCGCCATGGTGCCGTTCAACTGGCAGGTCCACGACAGCTACTTCGTCGTCGCGCATCTTCACTACGTGCTGGTCGGCGGCTTCGTCTTCCCGATGCTGGCGGCCGCCTATTACTGGCTGCCGCACGTCACCGGGCGGCTGACCATGCACAAGCTATCGGTGCCGGCCTTCTGGCTGATTTTCGTCGGCTTCAACATGACCTTCTTCATGATGCACCTGACGGGGCTGCGCGGCATGCCGCGGCGGGTCCACACCTATCCGTCGGGCGTCGGCTGGGACTGGCTGAACCTCTTGTCCTCGATCGGCGGCTTCATCCTGACGATGGGCTTCGCGCTGATCCTCATCGACGTGATCCTGCAGTTCAAGTTCGGCAAGCCCTACCGGCGCAATCCGTGGGGCGCGCGGACGCTGGAATGGGCGCAGCCAAACCCGCCGCCAAGCTACAATTTCGCCTCGCTGCCGCTGGTCGACCGGCGCGGCGACATGCTCGACCCGCACGAGATCGGCAACGACCTTGCCGCCGGCAATGGCTATCTCGGCTTCACGCGCAACGGCTGGCAGGAGACGCTCGGCGTCGACATGACGACGGGGCGGCCGGACCAGACGATCGTGCTGCCGAACCGGACGTTCCTGCCGCTTTATACGGCGATCGCGATCGGGCTTTTCGTGCTGTGCCTCCTGTTCAAGGTCTACTGGCTGTCGCTGGTTCCGCTGGCGATCACGCTGGTGCTGTGCCTCGCCTGGACCAACGTGACGGGACTGCGCCACGACCATGGCGAACTGGACATCGGCAACGGCCTGACCGCGCCGCCGCATTACGAGGCGGACGGGCCGCCTTCGTGGTGGGGGATGGTGTTCCTGCTCGCCTGCAACGGGACGCTCTACGCCTCGCTGATCTTCGCGGTGTTCTTTCTCTGGCTCGTCGCGCCGGGATGGCCGCCGGCCGAACTGGTCGCGACCGGACTCGTCCTGCCGCTGATGACGGCGGTCGCGGTATCGGGCGCTGCCGTCCTGTCGCGCATGGCGGTGGCGGCGAATGCGGAGGGCGGCGGCGCGCTGCCGCTTCTCTTGTGCGCGGCAGGCGCGCATGTCGTGACCGTCGGGTTGCTGCTCTACCTGATCGAGACCGCCCTGCCCGACCCGACCAGCCACGCTTATGCCGCGACGGCCTTCGTGACGCTCGCCTATACGGCGCTGCATTCGGCGCTCGGCATGGTCTTCGCGCTTTACGGCGTCTGGCGGATCGTGAACGGGTTCGTCTCCGCGCGGCGCAGCCTCGATCTGCGGATCGGCAAGCTGTGGCACGACTATACGGCGCTGACGGGCGTCGTCGGCATCGCGCTCATCCTCGTCATGCCGCTGATCGTCGCCATCCAGGGAGGCGGGCAATGAGCGTTTCCGACACTGTTCCGGCCAGCCGGGTGATGTGGTTGCTTGCGGGCTTCATCGTCTGGTCGGGAGCGTTCGTCGCGGTTTATTCGGTGCTCTCGATCGGCTGCGCATTCGGGTGGGACCAGGCGTTTGTCGGCCCCATCTCGGTGCAGCGAGCCGTGCTGGTCTGCCTGCTGGTCGTCTCGCTCGCGGCCGGATGGTGGGTGGTGCGGATCGCCGCGGAACGGCGCGAGGCAGCCGGCGGATCGGGGCTGGCGCTGCGTCCCTTCATGGAGACGGCGGCGTGGATGGCGGCGTGGGCCGCGCTCGGCTCGACGCTGCTTTCGCTCGGCCCTGTTCTTTTCCTCACCGCCTGCCATTGAGCGGGTTGCTATCAAAACTTCACATTTGTTAGCTCTGCTGCGCAAACGCGCCCATTCGGGCAGTCGCCCTGTCCCAACCATGGAACCCGAGATGGATGATGTGAGAGCGAGCCTCGCTCACCCTTCGCCCGCGCAGACCGACATCGCGGATGCCGACTGGTGGCGCGGCGCGGTGATCTACCAGATCTATCCGCGCTCCTTCCAGGATTCGAACGGCGACGGGATCGGCGACCTCGCCGGCATCGTGCGCCGCCTGCCGCATGTCGCCTCGCTCGGCATCGACGCGATCTGGATTTCGCCCTTCTTCAAATCGCCGATGCGCGATTTCGGCTACGACATCTCGGACTATCGCGACGTCGACCCGATGTTCGGCACGCTCGACGATTTCGACGCGCTGATCTCCGAGGCGCACCGGCTCGGCATGAAGGTGATGATCGACCTCGTCATGTCGCACACGGCGCTGGAACACCCGTGGTTCCTGGAAAGCCGAGTCAACCGGACCAACCCGAAGGCGGACTGGTTCGTGTGGGCGGATCCGAAGCCGGACGGCACGCCGCCCAACAACTGGCTGTCGATGTTCGGCGGCTCGGCCTGGCAGTTCGACTCCCCGCGGCGGCAATACTACCTGCACAATTTCCTCGCCGAGCAGCCGGATCTGAACTTCCACAATCCGGAGGTTCAGGAGGAACTGCTCGACATCGTGCGGTTCTGGCTGGAGCGCGGGGTCGACGGTTTCCGGCTCGACGTCATCAATTTCTACTTCCACTCGAAAGGGCTGGAAGACAATCCGCCGCTGCACGAGGATCATCGCAACGATTCCATCGCGCCGTCGGTGAACCCCTACAACTACCAGGACCATCTCTACGACAAGAGCCAGCCGGAGAACCTCGATTTCCTGAGGCGGTTCCGGGCGCTGCTCGACGAGTATCCGGGCACGACAGCCGTCGGCGAAGTCGGCGACGCGCAGCGCGGGCTCGACATCGTCGCGGCCTATACGGCCGGAAACGAGCGGGTGCACATGTGCTACGCATTCGACTTCCTGCAACCAATGAAGATCACCGCGCCGAACGTGCGGCGCGTGCTCGAGGAATTCGAGACGGTGGCGCGGACGGGCTGGTCGTGCTGGGCGTTTTCGAACCATGACGTGACGCGGCACGCCTCGCGCTGGGGCGAAGGCGAGGCCGATCCCGTCGCCTACAACAAGATCGTCTCGGCGCTTCTGTTCTCGCTGCGCGGCTCGGTCTGCCTCTACCAGGGCGAGGAACTCGGCCTGCCGGAATCCGAACTCGCCTTCGAGGATCTGCGCGACCCCTACGGCATCCGCTTCTGGCCGGAGTATCGTGGCCGCGACGGTTGCCGCACGCCGATGGTGTGGGAAGAGGGCGACCATGCGTCGGGCTTCTCGGACGCGGTGCCGTGGCTGCCGGTCGCGCCGGCGCACGGGCCGCTGTCGGTCTCGGCGCAGGTCGGGCGGCCGGACTCGGTGCTGGAGCATTATCGCCGGTTCCTGGCGTTCCGGCGCCGGCACAAGGCGCTTGTGAAGGGGTCGATCACGTTCCTCGTGGCCGAAGGCGACGCGCTGGTGTTCGAGCGGCGCGACGCGGAAGAGCGGATGCTGTGCGCGTTCAATCTCGGCTCTGGCTGGGTGTCGCTGGCGGTGGAGGACCTGAAGCTTTCCGCGCTCGACGAGCATGGATTCGCCGGAACCTACGAGAAGGGCGAAATCAAGCTCGGGCCTTATGGGGCGTTCTTCGCCTCGATGGCCTGACGCGACCGCGCATCGCGCATCTGCGACCACGCGAAGGCGATGACGAAGATCGTCGACATGACGAGGACGATGGTCGGCGCGGGGGCGGAATCGATGAAGAAGGAGAGGTAGATGCCGGTCGCGGCGGAGAGGACCGCGATGGCGGCGCTGGCGACGACCATCGACCGGAAGGTGCGCGTCAAGAGGAACGCGGTCGCGCCCGGCGCTATGAGAAAGGCGATGGCCAGGATGATGCCGACCGCCTGCAGGCCGCCGACGATGGTGAGCGAAAGCATCGTCAGGAGGCCGTAGTGCAGGAGGCGGACCTTGAGGCCGACCGTGCGCGCGTGGCCGGGATCGAAGGAGAACAGCATCAGATCGCGGCCGAAGATCACCAGCGCGAAAACGGTTGCCACTGCGATGGCGCCGGTTTCGCCGATGTCGCGCCACGTGGTGCCGAGGACGTCGCCGAACAGGATGTGGTTCAGGTGAACGCTTGTCTCGACCGCGACGAACATGACGAGGCCGAGGCCGAACATGCCGGAAAAGACGACGCCCATGGCGGTGTCTTCCTTGATGCGGGAATTGTCCTTCAGGAAGCCGGTGGCGATGGCGCAGAAGAGGCCGGCCGCGAAGGCGCCGAGGGCCAGCGGCAAGCCGGCGACATAGGCGATGACGATGCCGGGGAGCACCGCATGGCTGATGGCGTCGCCCATGAGCGACCAGCCCTTGAGCACGAGATAGGGCGACAGGAGGCCCATCGGCAGCGCGACGAGCACCGCGATGACCATAGCCTGGACCATGAAGGGGAACTGGAACGGCATCAGGAGCGTGTCGATCATCGGGCCGCCTCGCGCTCGAGACGCGCCGCGCGGCGGCCGGCGACGAGGCCGTGCTTGGGCGCGAACAGGAAGGCGGCGATGAAGACGAGCATCTGGAGGACCACGATGACGCCGCCCGTCGCGCCGTCGAGATAGAAGCTCGCATAGGCGCCGATGAAGCTCGTCAGCGAGCCGATGGCGACGGCGATGACGATCAGGCGCGGGAAGCGGTCGGACAGGAGATAGGCGGTCGCGCCCGGCGTCACGACCATGGCGATGACGAGAAAGGCGCCGACCGTCTGGAGCGCTGCGACCGTGGAGGCGGCGAGCAGCGTGAAGAAGACGGTCTTCAGCACGTTCGGGCGAAGGCCGATGGAGCGGGCGTGGTTCTCGTCGAAGAAGACAACCATCAGGTCGCGCCATTTGGCGATGAGGATCGCCAGCGAGATGCCGGAGATGAGCACGAGCTGGAGCGTGTCGGCCGGGGTGATGGCGAGGATGTTGCCGAGGACGATGGTCTGGATCGAGACCGAGGCCGGCGACAGCGAGATCATGAAAAGGCCGAGGCCGAAGAAGGAGGTGAAGATCAGCCCGATCACCGCATCCTGCCGGAGCTTCGTCTGGGCGGAGAGGAAGAGCATCGCGCCGGCGGCAAGACCGCCCGACAGGAACGCGCCGGCGGCGAAGGGCAGGCCGAGCATGTAGGCGCCCGCGACGCCGGGGACGATGGCGTGGGAGAGCGCGTCGCCGATGAGCGACCAGCCCTTGAGCATGAGATAGGCCGACAGAAAGGCGCAGGTGCCGCCGACGAGCGCGCTCACCCACATCGCGTTGAAGATGTAGCCGTAGGTAAACGGCTCGAAGATGGCCTCGATCATTCGCGGGGCCCGTGCATCTTCCTGGCCTCGTCGCCATAGAGCACGAAGGGGCGCTCGTCGTCGGTGAGGACCGTGACGCTGCGGGCGTCGGCATCGTCATGGAGGTCCGAGCCGCCGAGCGTGAAGTGGCGCAGCACGCCGCCAAACGCCTTTTGCAGGTTCTCGTGGGTGAAGACCTCCTCGGTGGGGCCGGCGGCGAGCACGGTCTTGTTCAGGAGCACGGCGCGGTCGCAATATTCGGGCACGGAGCCGAGATTGTGGGTCGAGACCAGCATGATGCGGCCCTCGGCGCGCAGTTCCTGCAGGAGCTTGATGATCGCTTCCTCGGTGGTGACGTCGACGCCGGTGAAGGGCTCGTCGAGGAGGATGACCTGGCCTTCCTGCGCGAGCGCGCGGGCGAGGAAGACGCGCTTCTTCTGGCCGCCGGAGAGTTCGCCGATCTGGCGCTTGCGATAGGAGGCCATGCCGACGCGGTCGAGCGCGGCATCGACCATGCGCCGGTCTTCGACGGAGGCGATGCGCAGGAAGCCCATATGGCCGTAGCGGCCCATCATGACGACGTCCTCGACGAGGACGGGGAAGTTCCAGTCGACCTCCTCGGCCTGCGGGACGTAGGCGACGATGTTGCGCTTCAAGGCACGGCCGGCCGGCTCGCCCATGATGGTGACGCTGCCTGACCCGGACGGGACGAAGCCCATGATCGCCTTGAAGAGCGTCGACTTGCCGGAGCCGTTGACGCCGACCAACGCGGTGATGGTGCCGCGCGGGATGGCGAAGGACGCGTCGCGCAGGGCGGTCTGGCCGTTGCGGTAGGTGACCGTCACGCCGGAGACGGTCAAGCCGTCGGGCGCGGCGGCGACAGGTTTTCGGCCTTCGACGTTCATTCCGACAGGCCCTCGACAATGGTTTGCGTGGTGACGCGCAGGAGGTCGAGATAGGTCGGCACCGGGCCGCCCTCCTCCGACAGGGAATCGACGTAGAGGACGCCGCCATAGGCCGCGCCGGTCTCGCGGGCGACCTGTTCGGCCGGGGCGGACGAGACCGTGCTTTCGGAGAAGATCGCGGGGATGGAATTCTCGCGCATCGCATCGATGACGCGGCGGATCTGCTGGGGTGTGCCTTGCGCATCGGCATTGATCGGCCAGAGATAGAGTTCCTTCAGACCGAGATCGCGGGCGAGATAGGAGAACGCGCCCTCGCTGGTGACGAGCCAGCGGCGCTCCTCGGGGATTTCCGCCAAGGCGTCGCGCATCGGCGCGAACATGGCGTCAATCCTGGCCTTGTAGGCCTCGGCATTCGCCGCGTAGGTCGCGGCATTGTTTGGGTCGTGCTCGGAGAAGGCGGCGGCGATGTTGTCGATGTAGACCAGCGCGGCGTCGTGCGACATCCAGGCATGGGGGTTCGGCTGGCCTTCATACGGCCCCTCGCCAATGCCCATCGGCTCGATGCCGTCGGTCACCGTCGCGCTCGGCACGTCCGACAGATTGGCGAAGAAGCGCTCGAACCAGAGCTCGAGATTGAGGCCGTTCCAGAGGATCAGGTCGGCATCCTGCGCGCGGACGAGATCGCGCGGGGTCGGCTGGTATTCGTGGATTTCGGCGCCGGGGCGGGTGATCGATTCCACCACGGCTGCGTCGCCGGCAACGTTGCGCGCCATGTCGGCAATGACGGTGAAGGTCGTGACGACCTTGAACTGGTCAACCTGCGCTTGTGCGGGGGCCGCGACGGCCAGGAAGCCGATGGCAAGGACGAGGCGGCGCAGGACGATCATGAAGGGCTCCGGTCAGGTTGCTTTGGGTCATACGTAGCGTCAGGGAGAGCGGACGTCAATGCAATTGCAAATCGTTTGCAACTGAAGTGTTTAGTTGCGAAACCCTCTTTGCATCTCATTTTCAACTGACGCATAATTCGCGCCATGAACCAGGCGACCCCGATCCGACCCGACTATGAAGGCGAACTGCGCAAGGCGGGCGTCCGGATCACGCGGCCGCGCAAGGTGATCCTGTCAATCCTCGCCGAGGCCGGCGACCATCCCGACGCGCTCGAAATCTTCAAGCGCGCGGTGGAGATCGATTCGGGGATTTCGCTCTCGACGGTCTACCGGACCATGAAGCTGCTCGAAGGCGTCGGGGCGATTCACCGCCATGCGTTCGAGGGCGGGCCGTCACGGTTCGAGCCAGCGGGCGTGGAGCATCACGACCACCTGATCGACCTCGATACGGGTCAGGTGATCGAATTCCATTCCGAGCGCATCGAGCAATTGCAGCAGGAGATCGCGCGCGAACTCGGCTACGACATCGTGCACCACCGGCTGGAGCTTTACGGGCGCAAGCGGCGGGGGAAGGGTTTGCGGGGCGGGTAGTGGTGTTTGCGCGCACCCTTTGATGCCGTCACCCCTGTGCTTGTCACAGGGGTCCATGCCTCGGTGGTTCGACTGGATGGAAGGGTGCGAGTTCTGCATCGTTCTGCCTCGCACCGCCGGCGAGGCCTGGATTCCTGTGACAAGCACAGGAATGACGGCGGTGGGGTGGGGACGCCGAGCCAGTGTGACGACGTCGCCTGTGAGTTCAGACAGCCAGGCAAGCGGCGCAGGTGCCGCGGATTTCTATTGCCGTCTTGGACGGCTTGAAGCCGTGTTCGCGCGACCAGTCGGCGAGGCGGGACTGGACGGTGGCGTCGGAGAATTCCTCGACCTGGCCGCATTTTTCGCAGATCGCGAAAGCGAGGCTGCCGTGGGCGTGGCAGTGCGGGTGGGCGCAGGCGACGAAGGAATTGATCGATTCCAGCCGGTGGACGAGGCCGTAGTCGAGGAGCTTGTCGAGCGCGCGGTAGACCTGGAGCGGGGCGCGGAAGCCGCGGTCGCGCAGCCGGTCGAGGATCGTGTAGGCGGAGAGCGGGCCGTCGGCGGCCGACAGCGCACCGAGCACCATTTCCTGGTTCTTCGTCAGATCATGTGCGGTCATTGCAGCGCTCCCGCCGGGCGTCGGGTGAAGGAAAAGAGGCTTGCGAGGAAGAGAATCAGCGCGGCCACCACGATCGACGGGCCGGACGGCGTGTCGAAGTGGAGCGAGCCGTAGAGGCCGCCGACGACCGCGACCACGCCGATGAGCGAGGCGAGGACCGCCATCTGCTCCGGCGTCGTGGAAAAGCGCCTGGCGGTGGCGGCGGGGATGATGAGCAGCGAGGTGATCAGAAGGATGCCGACGATCTTCATCGCGATGGCGATGACGAGCGCCATCAGGAGCATGAAGACGAAGCGCGAGCGCTCCGGCGCCATGCCTTCGGCCTCGGCCAGTTCCTCGTTGACGGTGGCGGCGAGAAGCGGCTTCCAGAGCCAGGCCATGAGCGCCAGAATGATCGCGCCGCCGCCATAGACGAGGGCGATATCGGTTCGCGAGACGGCGAGGATGTCGCCAAAGAGGAAGCCCATCAGGTCAACGCGGACCCAGCTCATGAAGGCGACCATGACGAGGCCGAGCGCGAGCGTGGAATGCGACAGGATGCCGAGCAGGGCGTCGGTGGACAGCGCGCCGCGCCTTTGCAGCAACAACAGCGCGACGGAGACGAGCGAGGCGACCAGGAAGACGCCGGCCATCAGATTGATCTGGAACAGGAAGGCCAGCGCGACGCCGAGCAGCGCCGAATGGGCCATCGTGTCGCCGAAATAGGCCATGCGGCGCCAGACGATGAAGCAGCCGAGCGGGCCGACCGTGAGCGCGAGGCCGATGCCGGCGACGAGGGCGCGGGAGAAGAAGCCGTCAAGCATCGCGGTGTCCGTGGGAATGATCGTGCGCGTGGTCGTGATGGCCGTCGGCGGGGTGGCAGTGGTCAGTGACCGTGCCGTCGCCGTGCAGCACCCGTCCGTCGGCCAGATGCGTGTGGTCGTGCCGGTGGCGGTAGATCGCCAGCGTCTCGGCCGCGCGGGCGCCGAAGAGCTTCAGATATTCCGGGCTGGCGACGACGTTCTGCGGCGTGCCGCGGCAGCAGACATGGCCGTTGAGGCAGATGACCGTATCAGTATCGGCCATGACCACATGAAGGTCGTGCGAGATCAAGAGAATGCCGCAGCCGGTGCGGTCGCGGATGCGGCGGATGAGTTCGTAGAGCGCGACCTCACCGGAGAAATCGACCCCCTGGACGGGCTCGTCGAGGACCAGAAGGTCGGGCCTGCGCACCATGGCGCGGGCGAGGAGCGCGCGCTGGAACTCGCCGCCGGAGAGCGCCTGCACTTCGGCCTTCGCGAGGTGAGCGACGCCGGTGGCCTCGAGGGCCTCGGCGACCTCCGATGCGGAGGGCGTGCCGGTGAGCTTCATCAGGCGCTCGACCGTTAAGGGAAGCGTCCAGTCGATGGCGAGCTTTTGCGGCACGTAGCCGACCTTGAGGCCCGCCTTGCGCGCGACGGCGCCTTCCTGCGGCTTCAGAATGCCGATGGCGGTCTTGGCCGTCGTGCTCTTGCCCGAGCCGTTCGGGCCGATCAGCGTGACGATCTCGCGCGGGCGGATTTCCATGTCGACGCCGCGCACGAGCCAGCGCCCGGCGCGCTGGACGCCGACGCCCGAGAGCTGCACGAGCGGTTCGCCCGCCCTGTCGATGGTCTTCAGCATGGGAATGTCTTTTGCATATCCGTCCCGGTCGGGGTTGCCAGATCGCTATAGCGGACGTTATAGCGTTACGCAATGAATGTAATATCATTACACAGGAGAGATCGATGACGAGATTTGGCAGGGCGCTTCTGGCAGGAACGGCTCTGGCGGTTGGGGCGACGGGTCCGGCGGCGGCGTTCGAGGGCGTGGTGGCGTCGATCAAGCCGGTTCATTCGCTGGTGGCTGCGGTGATGGGCGAGGTCGGCGAACCGTCGCTCCTCGTCTCGGGTGCAGGCTCGCCGCACACCTATTCGATGCGGCCGTCCGAAGCGCAGATGCTGGAGAGCGCATCCGTCGTGTTCTGGGTCGGGCACGATCTCGAAATGTTCCTCGACGGTCCGCTGGACACGCTGTCGGCAGGGGCGACGGTGGTCGAACTCGGCGAGGTCGAAGGGCTGACGAAGCTTCCCTATCGCGAGGACGGGGCGTTCGAGAGCCACGAAGACGAAACCGACGATGCGGCGGCCGGCGACGACCACGCGCATGATCATGCCCACGAGCATGAGGACGAGGAGGAAGAGGCGGCAGAATCCCATGACGACCACGCGCATGGCGGCCAGGACATGCATTTCTGGCTCGACCCCGAAAATGCCCGCGCCATGGTGGGCGCGATCGAGGCGGCGCTGAGCGAGGCGGACCCCGACAATGCGCAGGCCTATGCGGCCAACGCCGCCGCGACGGTCGAGAAGATCGATGCGCTGACGGCCGAGACGCAGGCCGCCATCGACGGCGTCGACAATCACGGCTTCGTCGTCTTCCATGACGCCTATCAGTATTACGAGAAGCGGTTCGGCATCGAGGCGGCGGGGTCGATCACGGTCACCCCGGACGTGATGCCCGGCGCGCAGCGTCTTTCCGAAATCCAGGCGCGGGTGAAGGAACTGGGTGCGGCCTGCGTCTTTTCCGAACCGCAATTCGAGCCCCGCCTCGTCTCGGTCATCACCGAGGGGACGGACGCGAAAGCCGGCGTTCTCGACCCGCTGGGCGCGGATCTGGAAGACGGGCCGGAGCTTTATTTCGACCTGATCCGCAACCTGACCACCTCGCTGACGACCTGCCTCGCCGGCGAAGGCTAGGCGCTTCCAACGATCCGAGGGGCGGTGCTGCGGCCCGCCCCTTCTTTCGAACCAATAATGTAATACTATAACACGGAGTTTCCCATGCGTGCCGATCCGCGCCTGCCCGTCACTGTGCTTTCCGGCTTTCTCGGCGCCGGAAAGACGACGCTTCTGAACCACGTCCTCAACAATCGCGAGGGGCGACGCGTCGCCGTCATCGTCAACGACATGAGCGAGGTGAACATCGATGCGGCGCTGGTGCGCGACGGCGGCGCCGACCTGTCGCGCACCGACGAGAGGCTGGTCGAAATGACCAATGGCTGCATCTGCTGCACGCTGCGCGACGATCTTCTGGCCGAGGTGCGCCGGCTTGCAGCCGAGGGGCGGTTCGACCATCTGCTGATCGAGTCGACCGGGATTTCCGAGCCGCTTCCCGTCGCCGCCACCTTCGAATTCCGGGACGAGGCGGGCGAGAGCCTATCGGACATCGCGCGGCTCGATACGATGGTGACTGTGGTCGATGCCGCCAGTCTCCTGAAGGACTATTCCTCTTCCGACTTCCTGCGCGATCGGGGCGAGACGGCCGGCAGCGCGGACGACCGCACGCTGGTCGACCTGCTCGTCGAGCAGATCGAGTTTGCCGACACGATCGTCCTCAACAAGGTCGCCAGCGCGCCGGCCGGCGAACTCGACATGGCGCGCAGCATCATCCGCGCGCTCAACCCGGATGCGCATGTGATCGAGACGGATTTCGCGCGCGTCGCGCTCGGCGACATCCTCGACACGGGCCGGTTCGATTTCGCCAAGGCCGAGACCCACCCGCTGTGGTTCAAGGAGCTGAACGGCTTTGCCGAGCACGTGCCGGAAACGGAGGAATATGGCGTGCGTTCCTTCGTCTATCGGGCGCGGCGACCGTTCGAGCCCGTGAAGCTGCAAGCCTTCATCACCAGAGAATGGCCGGGCGTGATCCGCGCCAAGGGCTTCTTCTGGCTGGCGACGCGGCCCGATTTCGTCGGCGAGATCAGCCAGGCCGGCGCGCTGGTGCGCACGCAAAAGCGCGGCTGGTGGTGGGCAGCCGTGCCCAAGGCGCGCTGGCCGAACGACCCCGACTGGCATGCGGCGATGGCGAACTATCTCGACCCGGTGTGGGGCGACAGGCGCCAGGAGATCGTCTTCATCGGCACGCATCCGATGAACGAGGTGCGTATCAAGGCCGAACTCGACGCATGCCTGGTCGACGCGCCGATCTTCCTGCCGGACCTTTGGAAGGGGTTGCCCGACCCCTTTCCGAGCTGGACGCGGCCGGCGGCCTAACCGCCCTCGAAGCCCTGCAGGATGCCGACGGCGTTGACGGCGATTTCGGCGACGGCGTAGCCGCCTTCCATGACGAAGAGCGTCGGCAGGCCGAGGGCGGCGATGCGGCGGCCGATCCTGGGGTAGTCGTCGGTGGTCAATTTGAACTTCGAGATCGGGTCCTTTTCGAACGTGTCGACGCCGAGGGACACCACGACGACGTCCGGGCCGTAGGCGGCGAGGCGGCGGCAGGCTTCTTCCAGCGCCTCGGCCCATTGGGCGTAGGTCGTGCCGAAGGGCATCGGGAAATTGTGGTTGAAGCCGTCGCCGGCGCCCTCCCCGGTCTCGTCGGCATGGCCGAGGAAGAACGGGTATTCGACCAGCGGATCGGCGTGGAAGTTGATCACCTGCACGTCGGCGCGGGCATAGAAGATTTCCTGTGTGCCGTTGCCGTGGTGGTAGTCGACGTCGAGGATCGCGACGCGTTTTGCGCCATTGTCGAGGAACCATTGCGCGGCGACGGCGGCGTTGTTGATGAAGCAGTAACCGCCCATGAAATTCGATCCGGCGTGATGGCCGGGCGGGCGGCAGAGCGCGAAGGCGGCGCGTTCGCCGGCCTGGACCAGTCCGGCCGCCGTCAGCGCGGTGTCGTGCGAGGACTTGATCGCCTCCCACGTGCCTTTGACGAAAGTCGCGCCGCCGTCGAACGAATAGAAGCCGAGGCGAGCGTCGATGGTCTTCGGCTCGACGTCGCCGCGCAGGCCGCGCGTCGGCCAGGTGAAGGGCATGGCGGTGCCGGTGCGGCCGGTCTTTTCCCATTCGGGATAGACCTGCGGCAGGAAATCGATGAAGGCCGGCTTGTGGACCTTCTTTGCCGTCGCCAGATCGTGCTCGGCGGATTCGGAAATCGGGCCGAGGCCGACCTCCTCGATGCGCGCCTTGATGAATTCTGCCCGCGACGGCATCTCGAAGGCGGGGACGATGGCGCCGTCGATGAGTTCGAGATTGCCGGAATGACCGGCATGGCGGGGAGAGAAAATCGTCTTCATGGCGGGCTCGCATGCGTTGGGTGTGGCCGAGCGTAGCGTGTGGCCCAAGCGCTTGCCAGCCTCGCGCGCCAAAGAAAAGGCCCCGCTCGAAAGCGAGGCCTTCTGCCGGACCGGGTCCGCTCAGTTACGCGAGCGGGCCAGTCGTCGTATTCCAATTCGCCTCGGATCGTCGGGCGATCAGTGGCGGGCCGACCAGTCATCGATCTCGCGCTCGGCCTCTTCCTGGCTCTTGCCGTAGTGAGCCTGGATCTTGCCGGCGAGTTCGCGGCGATTGCCCTTGATGACGTCGAGATCGTCATTGGTGAGCTTGCCCCACTGCTGCTGGGCCTTGCCCTTGAACTGTTCCCAATTGCCTTCGATCTGATTCCAATTCATGGCGTATTCCTTCCTCGTTCTGCACCTTGGTGACGGGTCGTTGCCGTCCTGCATGGCTAACGTGGAAGAGCCGGTGATGTTCCTCACGATGGCGGACTTGAATTCGGATCGATGGCGGCGCACATTCAATAACTATTATTGGATGGAGTGTTCGCCATGGCGATCAGCGCCGAACTTGGGCCGCATCTGGAGCAGTTTGTTGCCAAGCTGGTGACGTCCGGACGCTACAACTCGAAAAGCGAGGTTCTGCGCGACGGGTTGCGGTTGCTGGAAGAGCGCGAGGCGAAGCTGGCGGTGCTGGATGCGATGGTTGCAGAGGGGCTGGCCTCGCTCGACAGCGGGGAGGGAAACCCGGCGGACGAGGTCTTCGACCGGCTTGAAGCGAAGTATCGTGCCATGGCCGCCGGCCAGTCGTGAAGGTCATATTTTCTCCGGAAGCCGAAGCCGACCTTGAATCCATTGGCGATTACATCGCGCGCGAGAACCCGTCCCGGGCGCTAAGCTTTACGCGTCTGGTTCGGACGACATGCGCCGAACTCGCGGCGTATCCAAGACGTTTCGAGCGGCTGGGTGGATTTCGTCAGCGCGACGTGCGCCGACGTGTGTTCCAGGCCTACCTCATCGTCTACGAGGTCACAGAAACGCACGTTTCGATCGTGCGGATCATCCATGGCGCCATGGATCGGGACGTGCTCTTCGACGACACCGATCTCTGAAATGAAAAACCCCGCCGGATCGCTCCGGCGGGGTCTTTTGTCCGTTCAACGGAGCCTTGCGGCCTAGTTGTCGGTGTTCTGCTTCTTCAGAGCGGCGCCGAGGATGTCGCCGAGCGAAGCGCCCGAATCGGTCGAACCGTACTGGGCGACGGCTTCCTTCTCCTCGGCGATTTCGAGCGCCTTAATGGAGACGGAGAGGCGACGGGTCTTCTTGTCGAACTGCGTGACGCGCGCATCGACCTTCTGGCCGACCGAGAAGCGCTCGGGGCGCTGCTCGTCGCGGTCGCGCGACAGGTCCGAGCGCTTGATGAAGCTCTCGATGTCGTGGTCGACGAGGTTGACCTCGATGCCGCCGTCCTTGATGGCCGTGACTTCACAGGTGACGATCGCGCCCTTGCGCAGTTCGCCGGAAGCGGCGGCGTCGCCGATCGCATCCTTGCCGAGCTGCTTGATGCCGAGCGAGATGCGCTCCTTCTCGATGTCGACGTCGAGAACCTGCGCCTGGACCATGTCGCCGCGGTTGTATTCCTCGATGACCTGTTCGCCCGGACGCGTCCAGTCGAGGTCGGAGAGGTGCACCATGCCGTCGACATCGCCTTCGAGACCGATGAACAGGCCGAATTCGGTCTTGTTCTTGACCTCGCCTTCCACGACCGAGCCGGCCGGGTAGGTGCGGGCGAAGACTTCCCACGGATTCTCGAGCGTCTGCTTGAGGCCGAGCGAAATGCGGCGCTTCTGCGGGTCGACTTCGAGCACGACCACGTCGACTTCCTGAGTCGTCGACAGGATCTTGCCGGGGTGGACGTTCTTCTTGGTCCAGGACATCTCGGAGACGTGGATGAGGCCTTCGATGCCCGGCTCCAGCTCGACGAACGCGCCGTAGTCGGTGATGTTCGTGACCTTGCCGGTGACGCGCTTGCCGATCGGATAACGCGTGCCGATGCCTTCCCACGGATCCGCCTCGAGCTGCTTCATGCCGAGCGAGATGCGGTGGGTTTCCTGGTTGATGCGGATGATCTGGACCTTGACGGTCTGGCCGATCGACAGGATTTCCGTCGGGTGGTTGACGCGGCGCCAAGCCATGTCGGTGACGTGCAGCAGGCCGTCGATGCCGCCGAGGTCGACGAACGCGCCGTAGTCGGTGATGTTCTTGACGACGCCCTCGACGACCTGACCCTCTTCGAGGTTCTGGACGATCTCGGAGCGCTGCTCCGCGCGGCTCTCTTCAAGCACGGTGCGGCGCGAGACGACGATGTTGCCGCGGCGCTTGTCCATCTTGAGGATTTCGAAGGGCTGCGGGTTGTGCATCAGCGGGGTGACGTCGCGGATCGGACGGATGTCGACCTGGGAGCGCGGCAGGAAGGCCACGGCGCCGTCGAGGTCGACCGTGAAGCCGCCCTTGACCTGATTGAAGATGATGCCTTCGACGCGCTCGCCGGCCTCGAACTTGGCTTCGAGCTTGACCCAGCTTTCCTCGCGGCGCGCCTTGTCGCGCGACAGCATGGCTTCGCCCAGCGCGTTCTCGATGCGCTCGACATAGACTTCGACTTCGTCGCCCGGCTTGAGCTGGCCGTCCTTGGCCTTGGCGCCGAATTCCTTCAGCGGGACACGACCTTCGACCTTCAGGCCGACGTCGATGATGGCCATGTCCTTTTCGATGGCCGTGACGATGCCCTTGACGACGGAACCTTCGGCCGAATGGCTCTCGGAGAAGGACTCCTCGAGAAGGCTGGCGAAATCGTCACGGGTGGGGTTTGCGTTTGACATTTAAGCTCCTGGAAGCTCGGGCATGGCCACGAGCGGCGCCGGGGTTGGTGTTGATCAGGGCCTTGCGTCACATCGATCCTCGAGGATCGAAAGTTCGGCGCAGGATGCGACGAGGCCGGTTCGTTCAAAAACCGAATGCCCGCAATCGCGACCCTTGCGGTCGCGAGGCAGGCCGTCCGATCTTCAGGACTTCGTCCGGGTAGCGAGCCGATCGTCGATCAGGGATTTCGCCGCCTGGAAGGCCGCTTCTATATCCATTTGCGTCGTGTCGAGCAAGTGCGCGTCGTCGGCGGGCTTGAGCGGAGAATCCGTGCGGCCCATGTCGCGGGCGTCGCGGCGGGCGATGTCGGCGAGGATGTCGTCGTAGGGGACCTCCGGCGCGTCCTGGTGACGGCGCAGCGCGCGGGCCTGCGGCGACGCCGTCACGTAGAGTTTCACGTCGGCATCCGGGCAGACGACCGTGCCGATGTCGCGGCCGTCGAGGACGGCGCCGGGCGGGGTCGAGGCGAAGGCGCGCTGCTTGGCGACGAGCGCGCGGCGCACGGCCGGCATGACCGCGACGCGCGAGGCGGCCTCGCCGACGCCGTATTCGGACAGGCGGTCGCGGTCGAGGGCGGCGACGTCGAGCGCCGCGGCAACCTGTTCGGCGAGGCGCTCGTCGTCGAGCGACAGATCCTCGATGAGAAGCGCGCGGGCGACGGCGCGATAGGTGAGGCCGGTGTCGAGATGGGGCAGGCCGTAATGATCGGCGAGACGGCGCGCGAGCGTGCCCTTGCCGGAGGCGGCGGGCCCGTCGATGGCGATGACGAGAAGGCTTTCCGTTTCCGTCCTCACACCGACCTCGTGATGCCGCCGTCGATGCGCAGGTTCTGGCCGGTCATGTAGCTCGACCGGTCGGAGGCGAGGTAGGCGACGAGCTCCGCGACTTCGTCCGAACGTCCGTAGCGCCCCATCGGAATGCGCACGCGCCGGTCGTCCTTCTCCGGAAGCGAATCGATGAAGCCGGGCAGGACGTTGTTCATGCGGATGTTGTCGGATGCGTAGCGATCGGCAAAGAGCTTGGCGAAGGCGGCGAGGCCGGCGCGGAAGACGCCCGATGTCGGAAAGGCCTCTTCGGGCTCGAAGGCTGCGTAGGTCGAGATGTTGACCAGCGATCCGCCTTTTTGCGCCTGCATGGCGGGCGTAACAAGGCGCGCGATGCGGACGACGTTGAGGAGGTAGAACTCCATGCCGCGCTGCCAGTCGGCATCGGAAATATCGAGAATCGCGCCTTTGGGGCCGTGCCCCGCACTCGAGACGACAGCGTCGATCCGGCCGTATTTCTCAAACGTCATGTCGGTGAAGCGCTTCAGATCGTCCGGCTCCAGGTTGGAACCGGTGTAGCCGAGGCCGCCGAGTTCGCGGGCCAGCGCTTCGCCCTTGCCGGACGAGGACATGATCGCGACGGCAAAGCCTTCGTCGGCGAGACGGCGCGCACAGGCAGCGCCCATGCCGCTGCCGCCGCCGACGATCATCGCCACCCTGGTCTGCGTCATCGGCAACTCCTATTCGATTTCCGCGCCGAGCGACGCCATCAAATCCATGAATTCGGGGAAGCTCGTCGCGATCATCGCGCGGTCGTCGACCGTGACGGGCTTTTCGGCGGCAAGGCCCATGACGAGGAAGGCCATGGCGATGCGGTGATCGAGATGGGTCTTGACGATGCCGCCGCCGAGGCCGGCACCGCCCGGACGGCCGGTGACGCGCAGGAAATCGTGGCCCTCGACGCAAGGAACGCCATTGACCTTGAGACTGTCGGCGGTCGCGGTCAGGCGGTCGCTTTCCTTGACGCGCAGCTCCTCGACGCCCTCCATCACCGTCTCGCCTTCGGCAAAGGAGGCAGCGACGGCGAGGACTGGGTATTCGTCGATCATGAAGGGCGCGCGGGACGGCGGCACCGTGACGCCCTTGAGATCGGAATGGCGCACGCGCAGGTCGGCGACGTCCTCGCCGCCGGCGTCGCGGCGGTTCAGGAGGTCGATCGAGGCGCCCATTTCGAGGAGCGTGTCGATGAGCCCGGTGCGGGTCGGGTTCATCAGGACGTTTTCGATGGTGATGTCCGAGCCCGGCACGACGAGCGCCGCGACCAGCGGGAAGGCGGCGGAGGACGGGTCGCCGGGAACGGCGATGGTGCGGCCCGTCAGCCTGCCCTCGCCGACGAGGCGGATGTGGCGGACGCCCTGCGCATCGGTCTCGACGTCCAGCTCGGCGCCGAAGCCTTTCAGCATCTTTTCCGTGTGGTCGCGGGTCATGATCGGCTCGATGACCGTGGTGATGCCCGGCGTGTTGAGGCCGGCGAGAAGCACGGCGGACTTGACCTGCGCCGAGGCCATCGGCACGCGATAGGTGATCGGGGCGGCGCGCTTGGGGCCGCGCAGGGTGATAGGCATGCGGTCGCCTTCGGCCGACGACACGATCTGCGTGCCGAACTCGCGCAGCGGGTCGAGCACGCGCTTCATCGGGCGCTTGGACAGGCTCTCGTCGCCGATGAAGATGGTTTCCATGTCGTAGGTGCCGACGAGGCCCATCGTCAGCCGCGAGCCGGTGCCGGCATTGCCGAAATCGAGCGGGGCTTCGGCTTCGAGCAGTGCGCCATTGCCCGTTCCCCTAACGATCCACTCGCCATCCGTCTTCACGATCGCGGCACCCATCGCCTTCATCGCCTCGCCGGTGCGCAGCACGTCCTCGCCCTCGAGCAGGCCGGTGATGCGCGTCTCGCCGGCCGCAAGGCCGCCGAACATCAAGGAGCGGTGCGAGATCGACTTGTCGCCCGGCACGCGCACCGTTCCGGCGAGCGGATGGCCGGCGCGGGCGGTCGCTGGGCTGGGCTGGCTTGGTGCGGACATTCGTGGCTCTTCGGGACGGTTGGGCGCGGGCGCCGACAGACGGGATGGCGGCTTCCTAACACGCGCTTTCGCGCTGGTCATCCCTGTGCGGCCCGACGGGGCGATTGCCCGTTGACATAGGCTTTGACAGTCGGTCATTCAGTGTTTATGGGGACCGCACTTTTTCATCCGAACGCGACCGTTCTTGCCCGTCCCGTCGACCGGGACCATGCGGGCGGCGTCGAAGCCCGAAGACACGACGAGGCTCACCGTGGCTAAACCCGAACTTGGCACCAAGCGCATCTGCCCCGAGACGGGCCGCAAATTCTACGACCTGAACAAGGACCCGGTCGTCTCGCCCTATACCGGACAGTCCTATCCCCGATCCTATTTCGAGAGCGGCTCGCCGATCGAGGAAGAAGAAGAGGTCGAGGAGAAGGAAGTCGACGAGGTCGAGGAGGGCGACGCCGACACGGTTTCGCTTGAGGAAGCCGACGAGGAGACCAAGGGCGGCTCCGACTCGCCGGACGTCGACGACGAGGACGACGACGTCGACCTGGACGACGATGACGACGACACGTTCCTCGCCGATGACGAGGACGAGGACGATGACGGCCTCGACGACATCATCGGCGTCGGCGACGACGACGACGACGCCTGACGTCAGGTCGTCTGCCCGAAGCATTCTTCCCGCGCTTTTGGGCTTGCAATCGATCCGGGGCGGCGCTAGAAGCCGCCTCGCACCGGCAAGAATTCGCCGGTTCCGGGGCCATAGCTCAGCTGGGAGAGCGCCTGCATGGCATGCAGGAGGTCAGCGGTTCGATCCCGCTTGGCTCCACCAATTTTCTCACGGCAGTTCGCTTCGCTCACGCCTCCGATGGGGCGGGCGAAAGCCCGGGCCGCAGTCGCGGCCTGATATCGCCGTGAAATCTTCATCTTCGCTCTTGTGCCCCGTCCGTCCGTCGAGACGGCTTGCGGGCGATTGAGCCTCCATGCTTACTGTTCACGACATGCCAAACGAGGCTCGCGTGAACCGAATTCGCCTATTTCTGGCCGCTCTGATCATGCTCGCATTTTCTGCGACCGGCGCACTTGCGCAGGAGCGGCCGGGGGCGGATCAGGTGCTGCACAACTGGTCTCGGATGGTGCTGGAACTGGTGCGGCATACGCCGACCTATTCGCCGCCGGTCGCCAGCCGCGCCTTCGCCTATCTCGGCGTCACGGCCTATGAGGCGGCGGCGGGGGCCGGGACGCTCGTCTCGCTGGCCGGACAGTTGAACGGGCTTTCGCCCGCGCCCGAACGCGAGGCGGGTGCGGCCTATGACGAGGCGGTCGTCATGCAGGCGGCGATGGCCTTCGGGGTGCGCAATTTCTTCGGCAATACCGGACCGACTGGCCAGCGCGCCATGAAGGCGATGGAGGCACGGCTGGCGGAGATGACCGCCGCAGGCCTGGCTCAGGACGTGATCGCGCGGAGCGTCGCATATGGCGAGGCTGTCGGCGCGCATGTGCTCGCGTGGTCCATGGAGGATGGCGGGGCCGTCGTCGAGAACATGGGGTTTCCGTTCGACCATGCGCTAAACGACAAGCCCGGCGCCTGGGCGCCGACGAGCCTCGTCGTCCAGCAGCAGGCACCGCTTTTGCCGAAATGGGGCGAGAATCGCAGTTTTGCGATGCCGACCGGCGCATCCTGCCCCCTGCCCCCGCCGCCGGCTTATAGCGAGGAGGCGGGGTCCGAATTCCATGCCGAGGCGCTCGCGGTCTACGAGACGTCTAAGGCGCTGACCCCGGAACAGACGGCGATCGCGCGGTTCTGGTCGGACGACCCGATGCTCTCGCCGACGCCGCCCGGCCACTGGATCTTCATCGCCATGGACATTCTGCAGGCAAAGAATGCCGATGTCGCAGAGCGCGCCGACCTTCTTGCGCGGCTCGGCGTGGCGCTGGCCGATTCCTTCATCGGCTGCTGGCATGCGAAATACGAATACGATCTGATCCGGCCGGTCACCTATATTCGCCGGGTCATCGATCCGAACTGGCAGCCGATCCTGATCACGCCGCCCTTCCCCGAATATCCGAGCGGGCATTCGACGCAGTCGGGCGCGGCGGCGGCGGTGCTGACGGCGCATTTCGGCGCGGAATTCGCATTCGACGACGCGACGCATGAAGACGAAGGGCTTGGCGTGCGCGCCTATCCGGACTTTTGGACGGCGGCGGAGGAAGCGGCGATGTCGCGGCTTTACGGCGGCATCCATTTTCGCGCGGCGATCGAGCGTGGGCTCGAGCAGGGGCGCTGCATCGGCGCCTTTGCGACGGCGCTGAAGACGGTGGAGTAGGCCATGCGGCGCACACTCCTCGCCTTGTCGGCCGCGATCTGCGTCGCGCCGGGCGCAAATGCGCAGGCGATCCCGAGTTTCGTCGAGGAAACCGAGGCTTCGGGCATCGACAGCGTGTTCGAGGGTGAGTGGGAATACATGGTCGGTGGCGGCGTCGCCGTGTTCGACTGCAGCGGCGACGGCTTTCCCGACATGCTGCTGGCGGGCGGCTCGGCACCGGCGAAATTTTATCGCAACGTCAGTGAGGCCGGCGGCGACCTGCGGTTCGAGGCGGCGGAGAGCGGGGCGGAGCTCGACAAGGTCGCAGGCGCCTATCCGCTCGACATCGATGGCGACGGCATCACCGACCTCGTGCTGCTGCGGGTCGGCGAAAATGTCGTGCTGCGCGGGCTCGGCGAATGCCGCTTCGAGCGCGCCAACGAGGATTGGGCGTTCGAGGGCGGCGATGCGTGGTCGACCGCTTTCGCGGCGACATGGGAGACGGGCGCGGACTTCCCGACGCTCGCCATCGGCAACTATGTCGACCGCAACGAGCAGATGTTTCCCTGGGGATCGTGCACCGACAACTGGCTGCACCGGCCGCAGGCGGGCGAGCGCCGCTTTGCCGCGCCTTTGCCGCTGACGCCGAGCCATTGCGCGCTGTCGATGCTGTTCACCGACTGGAACCGCTCGGGCACCCCTTCCTTGCGCGTCTCGAACGACCGGGAATATTACAAGGGCGGGCAGGAGCAGCTCTGGCATGTGCGGCCGGGCGAAGCGCCGGCGCTCTACACGGCCGAGGAAGGCTGGCAGCGGTTGCGCATCTGGGGCATGGGAATCGCCTCCTACGATCTCGGCTTCGACGGCTATCCGGACTATTTCCTGACCAGCATGGCCGACAACAAGCTGCAGCGGCTCATGCCATTCGAAGCCGGCAAAATGCTGCCGCGCTATGACGACATCGCCTTCGCCAAGGGGGTGACGGCGCACCGGCCCTATGTCGGCGGCGAGATCCAGCCGAGCACGGCCTGGCACGCGCAGTTCGAGGACGTCAACAATGACGGGCTGGTCGACCTGTTCGTCGCCAAAGGCAATGTGTGGGAGATGCCGGACTTCGCGCGACGAGACCCGAACAATCTCCTGATCCAGAAACCGGACGGGACGTTTTTCGAGGCGGGCGACAAAGCCGGCGTGGCGAGCATGCTGACCGGCCGGGGCGCGGCGCTGGCCGATTTCAACCTTGACGGGCTGGTCGATCTCGTCGTCGTCAACCGGCACGACAAGGCGCAGATCTGGCGCAATGCGAGCGCGGATGCCGGGCGCTGGGTTCAGGTGAAGGTCGAACAGGACGGGCCGAACCGCGATGCGGTCGGCGCGTGGATCGAGGTCCGGCGCGGCGACGTGATTATGCGGCGGGAAGCGACCTCCGGCGGCGGCCATGTCAGCGGCCAGACGGGCTGGTGGCATTTCGGGCTCGGCGACCTGGACGCGGCCGAAATCCGGGTGATCTGGCCCGATGGAGTGGAGGGCGAATGGGCCCGGGTTGCGGCGGACGGATTCTACGTGCTCGCACGCAATTCCGAGCCGGTCGCGTGGACGCCTAGCGACCGTTGACCTTTCGCCAGGCGGCGAAGTCGGCCAGCGTCTGGTCCTCGGTCGCCGGATAGAGGCCGAGGATCGAGCGGCCGTTGCGCACCTCCTCCGTGACGAAATCCTCGAAGGCTGTCATCTCGACCGCCTCGGTGGCGAGTTCGTCGGCGAGGTGCGCGGGAAGCACGACGACGCCGTCGCAATCGCCGACGACCACGTCGCCGGGGAAGACCGGCGTGTCGCCGCAGCCGATCGGAACGTCGATGTCGATCGCCTGGTGCAGCGTCAGGTTGGTCGGGGCGGAGGGGCGGGTGTGATAGGCGGGGATGGCGAGGCCGGCGATCTCGGCCGAATCGCGAAAGCCGCCATCGGTGACGATGCCGGCGACGCCGCGGACCATGAGCCGCGTGACGAGAATGCCGCCGGCGGACGCGGCGCGGGGGTCCTTGCGGCTGTCGATGACCATCACCGCGCCGGGCGGGCAATCCTCGATCGCCTTGCGCTGCGGGTGGGCGCGGTCGCGAAAGACTTCGAGCCGGTTCAAATCCTCGCGCGCGGGCATGTAGCGCAAGGTGAAGGCTTCACCGACCATTGTCGGCTTCAATGGGTCGAGCGGGTGCACGTCCTGAATGAACTGATTGCGCAGGCCGCGCTTGTAGAGCGCGGTGCAGAGCGTCGCGGTGGAAACCGTCTTCAGCTTGTCGCGGGTTTCGTTCGACAGCGCCATTTGATGCTCCTCAGTAGATCGCGGGCTCGTCTACCGGACGGCCGAATTCGGTTTCCAGGAAGTCGAAGTCGCAGCCTTCGTGGGCCTGGCGGATGTGGCGGGAGAACATCCAGCCATAGCCGCGCTCGTAGCGCGGTTCGGGTGCTTTCCATGCGGCCTCGCGGGCGGCGAGTTCCGCGTCGTCGACTTCGAGGCGGATCGAGCGGGCGGGGATGTCGAGACTGATGAGATCGCCCGTCCTGACCAGCGCGAGCGGGCCGCCGACGAAGGATTCGGGCGCGACATGGAGGATGCAGGCGCCGTAGCTGGTGCCGCTCATGCGGGCATCGGAAATGCGGACCATGTCGCGCACGCCCTGGCGAATGAGCTTCTTCGGGATCGGCAGCATGCCCCATTCGGGCATGCCCGGCCCCCCGAGCGGCCCTGCATTGCGCAGGATCAGGACATGGTCGGCGGTGACGTCGAGATCGTCCCGGTCGATCACCGCCTTCATCGAGGGATAGTCGTCGAAGACGAGCGCGGGGCCGGTGTGGCGCTGGAAGCGCGGCTCGCAGGCGCTCGGCTTGATGACGCAGCCCTCGGGCGCGAGGTTGCCTCTAAGGACTGCAAGCGCGCCTTCGCGGTAGATCGGATTATCGAGCGGGCGGATGACGTCTGCGTCGTGAACCTCGGCGCCGGCGATGTTTTCGCCGAGCGTGCGGCCGGTGACGGTGATGCAGTCGGTGTGGAGGTGATCGCCGAGCGAGGCCATCATCGCCGGCATGCCGCCGGCATAGAAGAAATCCTCCATCAGATACTTGTCGCCGCTGGGGCGGATATTGGCGATGACCGGCACGATGCGGCTCGCGCGGTCGAAATCGTCGAGGCCGATATCGGCGCCGGCGCGGCGGGCCATCGCGATCAGATGGATGATCGCATTGGTGGAACAGCCCATCGCCATCGCGACCGCGATGCCGTTCTCGAAGGCCTCACGCGTCTGGATGTCGGAGGGCTTCAGATCCTCCCACACCATCTCGACGGCGCGGCGGCCGGAGGCGGAGGCCATGCGGATGTGGTTCGAATCGGCGGCGGGAATGGACGACGCGCCGGGCAGCGTCATGCCGATCGCCTCGACAATGCCGGTCATGGTCGAGGCCGTGCCCATGGTCATGCAGGTGCCGTAGGAGCGCGCGATGCCGCCTTCGAGCCCCTGCCAGTCGGCGTCGGTGATGTTGCCGGCGCGGCGCTCGTCCCAGTATTTCCAGGCGTCCGAGCCGGAGCCCAGCACCTTGCCCTTCCAGTTGCCGCGCAGCATCGGCCCGGCGGGCACGAAAATAGCCGGGAGGTTGGCGCTCGTCGCGCCGAGGAGCAGCGCCGGGGTGGTCTTGTCGCAGCCGCCCATCAGCACGACGCCGTCGAGCGGGTGCGAGCGGATCAGTTCCTCGACATCCATGGCGAGGAGGTTGCGGTAGAGCATCGTCGTCGGCTTGACGTTGCTCTCCGACAGCGACAGCGCCGGAAGCTCGACCGGGAAGCCGCCGGCCTGCAGAACGCCCCGCTTCACGTCCTCGGCGCGCTGGCGGAAGTGGGCGTGACAGGGGTTCAAGTCCGACCAGGTGTTGATGATGCCGATGACGGGCCGGCCCGCCATCTCCTCATTGGCGAAGCCCATCTGCATCATGCGCGAGCGATGGCCGAAGCTGCGCAGATCGTCGGGCGCGAACCAGCGCGCACTGCGCAACTCAGCGGGCTTCTTCCTGACCGTCATCATCGCCTCCCACGACAATCTCCATCCAATCTATTGCGCTAGTATATTTGAAAGCGGTGTGCAACCGCCGAATCCGGGATGTCCCGGATTGGAACATGTCGCGGCGGGCGCTATACCGGACGCAAGGGGTTTCACATGATCCAGCCATTGCGCCGCCGATCGCTTGCCGACGAGGTCTACGACCAGCTTCGCCGCATGATCGTGACGCTCGACCTGAAGCCGGGGGAAACCCTGGTGGAGAAGGAATTGTGCGACCGGTTCGCCGTCAGCCGCACGCCGGTGCGCGAAGCGATCCTACGGCTGGCCGATCACGGGCTGGTCGAGATCGCGCCGCAGCATGCGACGTTCGTTTCCGGGATCGACGTGCGCGCGGTGCGGCAGGCGCATTTTCTGCGCAGCAATCTGGAAATCCCGCTGATCCGCCAGCTTTGCGCCACGCCCGGTCTCGACCTGTCGCGGCCGCGCGCGATCCTCGTCGAGCAGCAGGTGCTGATGGCGGATACGGAGTTCGCCTCCTTCATGCCGCTCGACGATCTCTTCCACCAGTCGCTGTTCGAACTCGGGGGGCTCCGCGAAATCTGGTCGGTGATCCATTCGCGCAAGGCGCAGCTCGACCGCATCCGCTTCTTGCAGGCGCCGCAGGGAGGAAAGGTTCCGATGCTGGTGCAGGACCACAAGGCGATCCTCGACGCCATCGCCGCGCAGGACGCGGCCACGGGCGAAGCGATGCTGCGCCGCCACGTCGCGGGGGCCGTGATCTTCATGGAAGAGCAGCTCCTGCTCGATCCCGATGCCTTCCAGGCCCGGCCGCGGCGCGTGGAGATGGCCGGCGAGGGCGACCGGGCGGGTTGACCGTCGTCGCCGATGCTGCACTAATGTATCAGCAATGCGGAGCGGCGGGAGGAGGCGCGGGCGATGCGAGCGACTGCCATGCGCGCCGTGGATGAGGCGGCCGACATCCATGCCGATCTCAAGGCGCGCATCCTCGCGCTGACGCTGCCGCCCGGCAGCCTGTTGTCGCGAACGGAGTTGCAGGCGGCCTATGCCGTGAGTTCGACGCCGGTGCGCGATGCGCTGCTGCGGCTGCAGGACGAGGGGTTGGTCGACATCTACCCGCAATCGCGCACGCTGGTCAGCCGCATCGACCTCTGCCAGGCGCGCGAGGCGCATTTCCTGCGCAGCTCGGTCGAGCGGAGCGTGGTACGCAAGCTGGCCGGCCAGCCGAACGGCGACCTCGTGCGCAAGCTCGAACACGTCACGGCGCTGCAGGTCGACTGCGAGACGGCGGGGGATCTCGCCGGCTTCGCCAGCCTCGACCTGACATTTCACCGGACAATGTTCGAGGCCGCGGACCTGATGCGGCTGCATCACGTCATCCGGCGCGAAAGCGTCCATATCGACCGGCTGCGCGCGCTGCATCTGCCGCTGGGCGACAAGTCGGCGCGGATCGTCGACGAGCACCGCGCGATCATCGCGGCCATCGCCGGGGGTAACGACGAAGCCGCCGACGCAGCGATGGCCTTTCACCTGTCGCAATCGATCATGATCGCAACGCAGCTCAGCCGCGCGCAGCCGGACTATTTCAAGCCCTGACGGGCGGGGCAAAAGACGCCAAGGCTGTAAAGTGCATTGACAACTGGGCGGCCTTCATGGTGCGCTCGCGATCCAAGCGACAATTCCGCCGGCATCGACACGACGGACGCATCTGGGAGGAACAGCGTGACGCAAACGGGGCCCACGATCCCCGCGGCGATCTGGCGTCGCCAGGCGGCGGACATCCTGTCGGCCTGGGGGCTCGAGCCCGACCATGCCGCCACGACGGCCGACGTCTTGACCGAGGCCGACCTGATGGGGATCGAGTCTCACGGGCTTGCGATGCTGGCGCTCTACGAACGGCAGATCGCGGAGGGCGGCGCCAATCCGCGCCCCGACATCCGCATCGTCCACGACCACGCGGCCGTCGCGCTGATCGACGCCGACGGCGGATTCGGCCAGGCGCCGTCCATGATGGCCGTCGACATGGCGGGCGAACGGGCGGAGAAATTCGGCATCTCGGCCGTCGCGATCCGCAATTCCAACCATTACGGCGCGGCCGGAATCTATGCGCGGCGGCTGGCCGAGCGCGGGCTGATCGGCGTGTCGACCTCCTCCGTCTGGCGCTCGGCGATCGTGCCGACCGGCGGGCTCGACCCCAAACTCGGCACCAATCCGCTCGCCTTTGCCGCGCCCTGCGCGGGCCAGCGCCCGTTCCTGCTCGACATGGCGACGTCGACGGCGGCGATCGGCAAGTTGAAGCTCGCGGAGCGGGCCGAAAAGCCCATTCCCGCCGGCTGGGCGCTCGACCGGCAGGGCGCGCCGCAACTCGATCCTTCAGCCGCGCTTCTCGACACGCTGCTCGTGCCGCTCGGCGGCCACAAGGGCTACGGGCTGGCGACGATGGTCGAGATCCTGTCCAGCACGCTGTCGGGCGCCGCGATGACGCCGCTGCGCGGAACGCCTGACGGTCACCACGATGTCGGCCATTTCGTCATGGCCATCGACCCGGCGCTCATGCGCGGCTCGCGCGCGGCGTTCGCGGACGACATGGCGCGAATGGTCGATGCCCTGCGCGCGACGCCGGCTCGCGACGGGAACGCGCCGGTGATGGTGGCGGGCGATCCCGAATATCGCTGCGAGGACGAGCGCAAGGCACGCGGCATTCCGCTGCCCGGCAAGCTCGCGCGGCAGCTTGGCGACATCTGCGCCCGCGCTGGCGTGGCGTTTCGCATGGAAGAGGAGGCGGTGCCGGGCTGAGGCATCGGGCGCTTCGCGACAGAATTCGACAGGTCCAACAGGGAGGAAGACCGACGATGAAGACCCAAATGCTCACAGCACTCGCCGTGATCGCCGTCTCGGCCGTTGCCATGCCGGCGCAGGCCCAGCAATTGCGCCTGATGACGGGCCCGCAGGGCGGCGCCTGGTATCCGCTGGGCGGCGCCATGCAGGCCATGGCGAGCGACGCCGGCATCGCCCAGATCCAGGTCCTGCCCGGCGGCGGCATCGCCAATGTGCAGGGCGTCCAGAACGGCGACGCCGATCTCGGCTTCGGCAATTCGATCTCGACGGTCGACGGCATCGAGGGCCGCGAGCCGTTCGAGGCGGAAGCCGACAACGTCTGCAACGTCGCGACGCTCTATCCGCAATATTTCCAGATGGTGGCGCCGCAGGCGAGCGGCATCGCGACGGTCGAGGACTTCGCCGGCAAGCGGCTCAACACGCAGCCGGTCGGCAACACGGCCGAACAGGTCGTGCGGGCGGTGCTCGAGACGGCCGGGCTTTCCTACGACGACCTGTCGTCGGTCGACTTCGTCTCGTATTCCGACGGCGTCGCGCTGGTGCAGGACAACAATTCCGACATCCTGGCGCTGGGAACCACGATCCCCTCCTCCGCCGTGATGGACCTCGCCAACAGCGCCGACCTGACGGTCATTCCGCTCGATGAAGCCTTCGTCGAAAAGATGCGGGCCGAGATCAACCCCGGCTATACCAGCCTCACCATCCCCGGCGGCACCTATCCCGGCCAGGATGAGGACGTCAATGCGGTCGGCTATGCGACCCACATCATCGCGCGCTGCGACCTCGAGGCCGAGATCGTCGAAGGGCTCTTGACCCAGATGTGGGAGAACCGCCAGGACCTCGCCGCGATCGCCACGGTGATGGGCAATCTGTCGCTGGAGGAGATGGCGCAGGACATCGGCGTGCCGATGCATGAGGGCGCGAGCGCCTTCTACGCGGCGAACGGCGTCGCCCAATAGGCGTCTTCGGGCGGGCGCGGCCGGGTCCGCGTCCGCCCTCCCCCGCTTCCCATGCCTGACAGGCAGATGACACCGAGGAGGGTGGCATGTCGCGCTACGAACTCTTGATGAAGAAGGTCGTGACATTCGTGGCGGTGTCGATGAGCCTGTTTCATCTCTACGTTGCCTGGGCCGGACCACCCAACGCGTTCACGCTGCGCGCGACCCATTTCGGCTTCGCCCTCGTCCTCGCCTATCTGACGCTGCCGCTCTTTGCGAAGAAGGGCGCGAAGGCGCCGGGTCCGTTCGACTGGCTGTTCCTGATCGGCGCGGTCGTCGCCTGCGCCTATCCGGTCTTCTACCAGCAATATTTCAACACGCGCATGGCTTATGTCGGGCCGGTCTCGCTCAGCGACCAGGCGATGGCGATCCTGATGATCGTCGTCGTGATCGAGGCCGCGCGGCGCGCCATGGGGCCGATCCTGGCAGTGACGGCGCTGCTGTTCCTCGGCTACCAGATCTTCTTCACCAACACGCGCTTCCTGCGGCTGCTCGAATACCAGTACATGACGACCGACGCGCTGTTCGGCATTCCCGCTCAGGTCTCGGCGACCTATGTCGTGCTCTTCGTCATCTTCGGCGCGCTTGCCGAACGCATGGGCATCGGCAAGCTCTTCACCGACTTCGCGCTGGCGCTGACCGGCCACACGGCCGGCGGCCCGGCCAAGGTGGCGGTCGTGACCTCGGGCCTGTTCGGCTCGGTCTCGGGCTCGGCCGTCGCCAACGTGATGACGACTGGCACCTTCACCATCCCGCTGATGAAGCGGATCGGCTATCCGAAGGCGTTTGCCGGCGCGGTCGAGGCGGTGGCGTCCACCGGCGGGCAGATCATGCCGCCGATCATGGGCGCGGCCGCCTTCGTCATGGCCGAGTTCATGGGCGTCAGCTACCTCACGGTCGCGACCTACGCGCTCCTGCCGGCCTTCCTCTACTATCTCGCCGTTTTCCTGGCGGTCCATTTCGAGGCCAAGAAGCAGGGGCTCAAGGGCCTGCCGAAGGCCGACCTGCCGCGCGTCTGGGAAGTGTTGAGCGAACGCGGCCATCTGTTCCTGCCGCTCGTCCTGATCATCGGCGCGCTGATGATGGGGCGCTCGGCGCAGTTTTCGGCGCTGGTCGGCGTGCTTTCGATCGTGCCGGTGGTGCTTATGCGCAAGACGACACGCGACGAGTTCTCGATCGCCAAGCTGATCGACGGGCTGGAGGCCGGCGCGATCAACGCCGTCATCGTCGCGCTCGCCTGCGCGGCGGCTGGCATCGTCATCGGCGTCATCGCCCAGACCGGGCTCGGCCTGACCTTCACCGGCATCGTGCGCGCCGCGGCCCAGAACATGCTCCTGCCGGCGCTGCTCCTGACCATGGTCGCGGGCATCATCCTCGGCATGGGGATGCCGACGACGCCCGCCTACATCGTGCAGGTGGCGCTGCTGGTGCCGGCGCTCGTCAGGCTCGGCGTGCCGGTCGAGGCGGCGCACATGTTCGTCTTCTACTTCGCCATCCTGTCGGCGATCACGCCGCCCGTCGCCATCGCGGTCTATGCCGCGGCGGGCCTCAGTCGCGGCGGGATATGGGAGACGAGCTGGGATGCGGTGAAGCTCGGCCTGACGGGCTACATCATCCCGTTCATGTTCGTCTTCGGCCCGGCGCTGCTGATGATCGGCGAATGGCAGGACATCGTGCTCGCCGCGATCTCGGCGACGGTCGGCGTGACGCTGCTCGCGGCCGCGCTCTCCGGATATTTCATCAATCCGGCGAGCTGGATCACGCGCATCCTGTTCTTCGCCGCCGCCATGACGCTGATCAAGCCGGGGATCGTCACCGACCTGATCGGACTGACGCTGGCGGCCGCGGGCACGATGGTCAATCTGAAATGGCCGGCGCCGGAACTGGCGCCACGCGCGCAGAAGGTCAGCATCGGCCCGGTCGAGGCGCCCGATCATTCGCCGGTCGAGCCGACCGACATGCTCGAAGTGCCGGCGCATGCGGCGGAACACCCGACAGAAGGCGGGCGCGCCTAGAGGTGCGGCCTACGGGTGGCGCTGGTAGTCGGTGGTGCGGCTGCGCGCCTGGATGAGGTGGTAGTGCATGAGCACGCCGGCGCCGGAGCGATCGCGCGAGGCGATGGCGTCGTAGATCTGGCGGTGCTCGGCGAGGACGCGTTCGCGCCGCGCCTGCGAACCGATGCGGCTGAGGCTGACCGCGACGTCGATGCCGCCGAGCATCAGCTCGCGCATCGATTCCAGGAGCGCGGGGAAGATCTCGTTGCCGGTCGCCTCGGCGATGGCGCGGTGAAAGGCGAAATCCGCGTTGCGGTCGTTATCGGTCGCTTCGAGCGCGGCCAGGGCCGCTGCGATCGCCTCCAGATGCTTGTCGGTCGCGCGTTCGGCGGCGAGCGAGGCGATCTGCGGTTCGAGCGCCATGCGCGCCTCATAGCCGCGCAGGAGATGGGCGACGTCCGAGACGGCGGCGAAGTCGGTCAGCCGCGCCGGAGGGCGCTGCTTGACGAAGGAGCCGGAGCCGCGCCGCGCATAGACGAGGCCATCGGCCTGAAGCCGCATCAGCGCCTCGCGCACGACGGGCCGGGACACCTTGAAGGCGCGGCAGACCTCGGATTCCGACGGCAGGCGCTCACCTTCCTTCAGGCGGCCGAGCATGATCTGCTCGAGAAGCTGGCCGTAGAGATTGTCGGCGAGCTTTTCGCGGCGGGCGGGGGTGATTTCAATCTTCATCGATCGCAATGGCCTTGCGCGGGTTCGTGCAGCCCTTTCATGTGATCCTGTCTTCGCGATCGTCAAGCGGGCCGCGTCCTCATCCCGGCATCGGGATGTCCTGCGTGAATTTCGGGATGTGATAGCCCTTCTGCACGGCCTCGCGGCCGGCGAGCTCGACATACCAGCGCTTCACGTTGGGGAAGTCGTTGAGGTCGATGTCCTGCCATTCGTAGCGCGACGCCCAGGGCCAGATCGCCATGTCGGCGATCGAATAGTCCGGCCCGGCGACATGAGCCTCGCGGCCGAGCTGGCCGTCGAGCACGCCATAGAGGCGGCGGACTTCCTTGGCGAACCGCTCCTCGGCGAAGGGCGCCTTGCCGCGATTGAACTTCAGATATTGGTGGGCCTGGCCGAGCATCGGGCCGAAGCCGCCCATCTGCCACATCAGCCATTCCAGCACCTTCATCCGCGCCTTGGCCTCGGTGGGCAGGAAGCGGCCGGTCTTTTCGGCGAGATAGATCAGTATGGCGCCGGATTCGAAGACCGACTGGCCGGTGTCGCGGTCGACGATGGCGGGGATCTTGTTGTTGGGCGAGATCTTCAGGAAGTCCGGCGCGAACTGCTCGTCCTTGCCGATGTCAATGGAGTGGACCTCGTAGGGAAGCGCCATTTCCTCGAGCGCGATCGAGACCTTGCGGCCATTGGGAGTCGTCCAGGTGTAGAGATCGATCATTGAATGTCTCCGTCAGGCGGGTTGGGCGAAGCGGGCCCGCAGCGCGTCGCTGCCGCGGGCGAGAAGGCCGAGATCGCTGCCGACGGCGACGAAGAGGCAGCCTTCGTCGAGCCAGCGCTTCGCATCGGCTTCGATGGGCGCCAGGATGCCTGCGGCCTTGCCTGCCGCGCGGATGCGTTTGATGGCACTGGCAATCGCCGATTTCACGCTCTCGTGGCCGGAATTGCCGAGATGGCCGAGGTCGGCCGCAAGGTCCGACGGGCCGATGAAGATGCCGTCGACGCCGTCGATGGCGGCGATCTCCTCGATATTGTCGAGGGCGGCGCGCGTCTCGATCTGGACGAGCAGGCAGATCTCGTCATTGGCGCGGGCGAAATAGTCGGCGACGCGGCCGAAGCCGTTGGCGCGATTGCTAACCGAGACGCCGCGAATGCCGTGCGGCGGATAGCGCGTGGCGGCGACCGCGGCCCGCGCCTCGTCGGCATTCTGCACGAAGGGGACGAGCAGGGTCTGCGCGCCGATATCGAGGAAGCGCTTGATCGCGACCGGGTCGTTCCAGGCGGGGCGGACGACCGGGCTCGACGGGGAATGCGCGACCGCCTGCAACTGTGCGTGGACGGAGGGGAGTTCGTTCGGCGCGTGCTCGGTGTCGATCAAAAGCCAGTCGAAGCCGGCCTCCGCCAGAGGCTCGATCGCGACATTGCTCGTCAGGCTGCACCAGAGCCCGATCTGCGGCCGGCCGGCCTTCAGCCCCGCCTTGAACCGGTTTTCCTGCATTGCCACCACATGCGCCTCCACTTCGCTTTTCCGCATAGTTATCAAGAAAGTTGACAGATTGCACGCGGCGCGACCAAATCGCCGGCGACGAACATGCCGTTCGTCGGCAGAGGATGACCATGAGCCGCGAAGACGCCATTGCCCGCGCGCGGGCGCATTTCGACAGCGGGGATTTCCGCAAGGTTCTCGCGCGCCGCGTGGCCATCCGGACCGAAAGCCAGGAGGCGGGTTCGGGCGGCGAACTCGACCGCTACGTCGCCGACGAAGTGCGGCCGGAACTCGAAGCACTCGGCTTCTCATGCCGCGTCGCGCGGCATGAGCGCGCGCAAGGGCCGTTCCTGATCGCCGAGCGGATCGAGGACGAGGCGCTGCCGACCGTGCTCGGCTACGGCCATGGCGACGTGACCCGCGGGCAGGCGGAAAGCTGGCAGAAGGGGCTGTCGCCCTGGACGCTGACCGAGCGGGCCGGCCGCTGGTACGGGCGCGGCGTCGCCGACAACAAGGGCCAGCACGCGGTGAACATCGCCGCCCTGCGCGCGGTGCTCGAAGCGCGCGGGACGCTCGGCTTCAACGCCAAATATCTGATCGAGATGGGCGAGGAGATCGGCTCGCCTGGCCTGCGGGAGCTTTGCGCGGTGGAGAAGGAGGCGCTCGGTGCCGACCTCCTGATCGCGTCCGACGGGCCGCGGCTTTCAGCCGACAGGCCGACGCTCTTTCTCGGCTCGCGCGGCGGCATATCCTTCGACCTCACGATCAAGGCGCGCGAGGGCGCGCATCATTCGGGAAACTGGGGCGGGCTTTTGTCCAATCCCGCCGTCCAGCTTGCGCATGCCATCGCGGCGCTGATCGGGCCGGAGGGGCGGATTCTCGTGCCGGAGCTGAAGCCTTCGGAGCTGCCCGCCAGCGTGCGCGAGGCGCTGGCCGACTGCCCGGTGGTCGACACTGGGGATGGCCCGCGCATCGATCCGGGCTGGGGCGAGCCGGGGCTTTCGGCGGCGGAAAAGGTGTTCGGCTGGTGCGCGCTCGAAATCCTCGCCTTCGAGGCGGGGGAGCCGCGCGCGCCGGTGAACGCCATTCCCGGCCACGCTTTCGCGCGGCTGCAATTGCGGTTCGTCGTCGGCGTCGATCCCGAAGGGGTCGTCCCGGCAGTCAGGCGCCACCTGGAAAAAGCCGGCTTCGGACATGTCGAGGTGACGGCGGCGGACGAGGAGATGTTCCGCGCGACGCGTCTCGATCCGGCGGACCCCTGGGTGGGCTTTGCGGCACGGTCGATCGAGCGGACGACCGGGCAACGCCCGGCGATCCTGCCCAATCTCGGCGGATCGCTGCCCAACGACGCCTTTGCCGACATTCTCGGCCTGCGCACGATCTGGGTGCCGCATTCCTATGCCGGCTGCTCGCAGCACGCGCCGGACGAACACCTGCCGCCGCATCTCCTGCGCGAAGGGCTGGAGATGATGGCGGGGCTTTACTGGGATATCGGCTCCAGGGAGACGCCGGCGCTGACGCGCGGCTGACAACCAAGCCGTGCACTGCCGCAGCGTCCCGACGGCTAATGTTTCGCCGGGACTCCAAACGTGTTCGCGCGAGGGTTGTGCGACCCCATCCGCGCCCCATTCGCCTCCTACCCGCCATAATGTCTTCAACGGGTATGGACCACGTACATGACCGCTCGCTTCCTCCGCTCCTCCGGCATCGCGCTGGCAGGCATGATCGCTCTTGGCCTTTCGGCCGGCATCGCCAACGCCCAGTGCGGCAGCGCTTCCTGGTATGCGCTGACCTCCAAGACGGCCTCGGGCGAGCGGATGAATCCGGACGGCATGACGGCGGCGCATCGCAGCCTGCCCTTCGGCACCAAGATCAAGGTGATTAACCAGCGCAACGGCAAGGAAGTGGTCGTGCGCGTCAACGATCGTGGGCCGTTCACCAAGGGCCGGGTGCTCGACCTGTCGCGCGGGGCGGCGAACAAGCTCGGCTTCATCAATGCCGGGCACACGAAGATCTGCCTGGAAGACGTCGGCTAGCCTAGCTGCGCTTCAGTTCGGCGAGCCGGAAGCTCTCGCGCGAGCGGATCAGTTCGGCCGTCGCGAGCATGGGTTCGGCGCGGCCGTAGAGAAATCCCTGCCCCATGCGGCAGCCGAGTTCGGCGAGGCGCCTGGCCTGCGCCCGCTCTTCGATCCCCTCCGCCACCGCGCCCATGCCGAGGCCCGCGCACATTGCGAGGATCGCCTTGACGATGTGCTCCGACGCGCGGTCGCTGAGGATCGAGGCGATGAAGCTGCGGTCGATCTTGAGCTTGTCGAACGGATATTCGCGCAGCCGGCCCAATGACGACTGGCCGGTGCCGAAATCGTCGAGCGCGATGCGCACGCCCGCACGCTTGAACTCGCCGATGATCGCCGCCGCCGTCTCGGGCTGCGACATCAGGCCGGTCTCGGTGATCTCCACTTCCAGCCGGCGCGGATCGAGCCCGGAGCGGGCCGAAATCTCCAGCACCTCGCGCGCCGTCGACTGGTCGACGAGCTGGTCGGGCGACAGGTTGAACGCCAGGAACAGATGGCGCGGCCAGTTGCGCGCCGCATCGGCGGCCTTGCCGAGGACGAGGCGCGACAGGTCCGGCATGATGCCGCGCTCCTCGGCGATCGGGATGAAGAGGCCGGGCGACATCGGGCCGAGATCATGGTCGGTCCAGCGCGCCAGCGCCTCGAAGCCGAGGAGATGGCCGCTGTCGATCGCCACGATCGGCTGGAAATGCGGCTCGACCTCGCCATTCGACACGGCTCGACGCAGCGCCTGCTCGATGCGGGTGACCGAATGCGCGGCCTCGACCAGCTCGGGCGAATAGACGACGACGCGGTTGCGCCCCGTGCGCCTTGCCTCATAAAGCGCGGTCTCGGCCTTGCCGATCATGCCCTCGGTCGTCTCGTCCGCATCTTCATAGATCGACGTGCCGACCGATGCCGTCAGCCGCACCGTGCGCGCGCCGATGTCGTAGGGCGCGGACAGGACGTCGATCAGCGTCGTCGCGAGCTGCCGCGCGGCGGCGGCGCTGAACACCATCGGCGCGAGGATCGCGAATTCGTCGGCACCGATGCGCGTGACCGTCGAGGCGTCGTCGAGCGCGGCTCGAAGGCGCAGGGCGGCCTGCTTCAGGATGCCGTCGCCGGCGGTGCGGCCGTAAAGGTCGTTGATCGGCTTGAAGCCGTCGAGATCGACGATGGCGACGGCGAAGGGCGCGGGGTCCGTCTCGCGCTCGACGATCAGCCGCGCGATCTTGTCTTCGAGCCGCGCACGCGTGCCGAGACCGGTCAGCCGGTCCGTCATCTGGCCGGCCGCATCGCGCGGCCGCGTGGTTTCCGTCCTGTCCCCCGACACGGCTGCCGATTTCCCCCGCGGTCTTTTGTTGTTGCGCGCGAAACTGCCACGGAAAAGCTTTCGGAAACGTATCGTGCCGGCCGATTGCCGGACGCGATGGGCGCGCGACCGATTGGCAAGCCGGTGCGAAGCGACTAGATCAGGGGCCAGCCCGCCTGCAGCGCCCCCGACCGGAGCCTTTCATGAGCCTGAAGATCGCCTTCCAGATGGACCACGTCTCGACCGTTTCGATCGCGGGCGACACCACTTTCGCGCTGGCGCTGGAAGCGCAGCGGCGCGGGCACGGCCTTTTCCACTACACGCCCGACCGGCTGTCCATGCGCAATGGCGAGGTCACCGCGCGCGTCGAGACGATGCAGGTGGACGACGTCAAGGGCGCGCATTTTACGCTCGGCGAACCGCAGCGGGTCAATCTTGCGGAGATGGACGTGGTGCTGCTGCGCCAGGACCCGCCCTTCGACATGAACTACATCACGACCACGCATCTTCTCGAGCGGATCCACCCGAAGACGCTGGTCGTCAACGATCCGGCCTGGGTGCGCAACTCGCCCGAGAAGATCTTCGTGACCGAATTCGCCGACCTGATGCCGGAAACGCTGATCACCAAGGATCCGCTGGAGGTCGCCGCATTCCGGCGCGAGGCCGGCGACATCATCATCAAGCCGCTCTACGGCAATGGCGGCGCGGGCATCTTCCACCTGCACGAGGCGGACCGGAACCTCGCCTCGCTGCTCGAAATGTTCGGACAGATGTTCCGCGAGCCCTACATCGTCCAGCGCTACCTGAAGGACGTGCGCAAGGGCGACAAGCGCATCATCCTGATCGACGGCGAGCCCGTCGGCGCCATCAACCGCGTGCCGGCAGAGCACGATTCGCGCTCCAACATGCATGTCGGCGGACGCGCAGAGAAGACGGAACTGACGGCGCGCGAACGCGAGATCTGCGCGCGGATCGGGCCGTCGCTAAAGGAGCGCGGCTTCATCCTCGTCGGCATCGACGTGATCGGCGACTACATGACCGAAATCAACGTCACCTCGCCGACCGGCGTGCGGGAGGTGAAGAAGTTCGGCGGGGCCGACATCGCCGCGCTGTTCTGGGATGCGGTGGAAGCCAAGCGGCGCTGATGTTCCAACGGCACAACCCACGGCAACCCGACTGCAACCTATGCTCCATTTTGTTCGCGTCCTGTTCTTGATTTGATCTGCAATCCATGCTTGTCTTTCCGCAAGGAGAGCAAGACATGGTTTCACGGGTCCGCACGATCGCGTTCCAGGGCATTGAAACGGTGCCCGTCGACGTCCAGGTGATGGTCGCGCCGGGCAAGATCGGCATGAACATCGTCGGGCTGGGCGACAAGGCGGTGGCCGAGAGCCGCGAGCGCGTGCAGGCCGCGCTGCACGCCTCGGGCCTGTCGATGCCAGCCAAGAAGGTGACGATCAACCTCGCGCCGGCGGACCTTCCCAAGGAAGGCAGCCATTACGACCTGCCGATCGCTCTCGGGCTGATGGCCGCGCTGGGGGCGATCCCGTCCGATGCTCTGGAGGGCTATGTCGTGCTCGGCGAACTCGCGCTCGACGGCACGATCGCGCCCGTCGCCGGCGTGCTGCCGGCGGCGATCGGCGCCAATGCGCAGGGGCGCGGGCTGATCTGCCCCTCGGCCTGCGGATCGGAGGCGGCCTGGGCGGGGGCGGAGATCGACATTCTCGCGCCGCGCAGCCTGATCGCCATGGCGAACCATTTCCGCGGCACGCAGGTGCTCGGCCGGCCGCAGGCGATGATCGAGCCACAACCTTGCAACCTGCCAGACCTGGCGGACATCAAGGGCCAGGAAAGCGCCAAGCGCGCGCTGGAAGTCGCGGCGGCGGGCGGGCACAATCTCTTGATGATCGGGCCGCCCGGTTCGGGCAAGTCGATGCTGGCGCAGCGCTTGCCCTCGATCCTGCCGCCGCTCGCGCCGAAGGAACTGCTCGAGGTCTCGATGATCGCCTCGATCGCCGGGGAGCTTGCCGGCGGCAAGCTTTCGGACCGGCGACCCTTTCGCAGCCCGCATCACTCGGCGTCGATGGCGGCGATGGTCGGCGGCGGGCTTCGAGCGCGGCCCGGCGAGGTGTCGCTGGCGCACAATGGGGTCCTCTTCCTCGACGAGTTTCCAGAATTCCAGCCGGTCGTGCTCGATTCCTTGCGCCAGCCGATCGAGAACGGCGAAAGCGTCATCGCGCGCGCCAATCACCGCGTCTCCTATCCGGCGCGCATCCAGCTCGTCGCGGCGATGAACCCGTGCCGGTGCGGGATGGCGGGCGAGCCCGGCCATCGCTGCGCGCGCGGGCCGCGCTGCCAGGCCGACTACCAGGCGCGCATCTCGGGGCCGCTGCTCGACCGCATCGACCTTCGGATCGAAGTGCCGGCGGTGACCGCCGCCGACCTGATCGCCCCGGGCCGGGCGGAAAAGAGCGAAACGGTCCGGTCGCGCGTTGCCGCCGCACGAGGACTGCAGGCGGAACGCTATGCGGCACTCGGCCTGTCATCGGCGACGACCAACGCGCATTGCAGCGCCGGGCTCATCGAAACCGTCGCCACGCCCGATCAAGCCGGCGCGGCGCTGCTGCGCGATGCGAGCGAGAAGCTGAACCTGTCGGCGCGGGCTTATCACCGCGTCCTAAAGGTCGCGCGCACGCTCGCCGATCTCGACGGCGCGGAGACGGTCGCGCGCATTCATCTTGCCGAGGCGATTTCGTACCGGATGGCGGGGGAACGGCTGGCTGCCGCGGCGTAGGTGCGTTGGCGGTTTTCGAGTGACGTCGAGGGAGGAGAGAAGAACGGCCGCTGAAGAGCGCACCAGGAACGCGGAAGGCTGGCTTCGCATGAGGAAGAGCAAGCAGCCTACGGCGCTGGACCAAATTGCTGGAGCCTTCGATGGCCATCGGTCCTGTTCGACAACGGAAGCGGACTGGCGCAGCGGGCGCGCGCTGCTTGGCCATGCGCGGCTGGGGGTGCGGACGCCCCCGGTGGTACACGGCGACGACCGATGCGACGCGGCGAGCAGACACGCGCTGGCGTACGCGTGCGTTTGACGCAGGGCTTTCGAGTTGGCCGGCGGCGTCCGCCGATGAAGGGGAGCCGGGTGCACCTTGATGCTTCCTTCTTGCGGCGCGCCACGCGTCCCGCGCGGGGTTTCGAACGGCGGCCGCTCGGGACCGGGCGGGAGTAGGGCGATTGGCCACGGTCTTGCGCCACTCCGGTTCGTCGTGGTCGCGAAAGTCGACGGGCGGAGGGCTGCGAACGGCGCATGGGTTACGCGATCAGGCGCGGTCCCCGCGCGTGCGCTGGCATGGAAACGCCGCGCCGTCGGGGCATCGGCTGCCGGGCGTTGTCCCGGAAGGGCGCGCTATTGCAGCGCGCCGACCAGCATGTTGCGGTCTTCGCGCAGGGTGACCCAATGGCCGGTGTGGTTCGAGGCCTGGCGCTTCAGGAACTTGTAGCCGGTCGAGTACCAGGGACGCAGGTCGTTGTTGAGATTGTCGAGGATGAAGTCACCGCGGTCGGTGCGGACCGTCAGGACGGCGTGGCCCTCACCGTCGGGCTTGCGGACCACCGTCAGGAGGATGTTGGAGAGAGAGACGCCGGCTTCCGCGAGACGCTTGCGCTTTTCGAGCGCGTAGTCCTCGCAATCGCCGACGCCGTTGACGGGATAGGCCCACCATTCGTCGCGGCCGTAGATTTCGAGATCGCTGCGCGGCGAGACCGCTTCGTTGACCGAGCGGTTGATGTGGTCGATCGTGCGCCAAAGAGCGTTGTCGACGGGCAGCGGTCCGCGGTCGATCGGGCGGATCGCGCATTCGCCAGGGCTGCGCTGGCAAAGGTCGTAATGGCCGATCGGCTGCGACGTCAGTCCGCCGGCTTCCATACCCGCGCCGGCGGCGGGCATGGCGGTCGCCGGCGCGGCCTGCGCGAAAGCGCCTGCCAGAATCGCGACCGCAAGCAATCGCAGTGATTTCGAAGAACCACCCATTCGCCCAAACCCCGATTTCGCACGATTTTCGTGTCGTTAACAAAAGGTTAAGGTCGGGTGATCGGCGGTGTCAATCGAGCGGCGCGTTGCCCACATGCGTCACGCGACTGCTGTGACAATCCGCACACACAAATCTGCCTGCAAACCGGGCATTCCTGCGGGTTCGCGGGCGTTAACCATATGAGACGATTGCGTGTTTCGGCGATAGGGTCCACGATCGCTTCCAATGCGCGGTTAGTGGGCATGGTCGCGTCGATGGGCACGCCCGAGCGTGTATTCGATGGGCGAAATGGCGATGACGCGTTTCTTCCGCTTGCGTGTGATTCGGTGGCGAGGTCTTCGGCGCGTCGGGCAAGTCCACCATCGAATGCGTCGGTGACGGGCGCTGCGTCGGGCTGAGGGTTCGAGGCCTGGACCCCTGGGACAAGCACAGGGGTGACGGCGGAGAGGGTCGGGCAGGCGGTTCGCTGTTAGACTAGCGCCCAGGGGTAGCGTTCATGACGCGCCGGCGCTGGGCTGCAATGGGGCCAGCGCTCATGTTGGCGTGGCAGTCGGACGTCATTGGGAGTGACGAAATGCCAAATGCCCCCCTCGTTTGCGCGCACGTGGTCTGTTCGGAAGAGGCTCCTGAGTATGCCGCACAAACGCGCCATCGAATGAGCAGGCCGACCGGCGTCGCGTCGCGTTGAGGGGTCGAGGCCTGGACCCCTGTGACGAGCACAGGGGTGACGGCGGAGAGGGACGGGGCTGGCGTTCGACGTTTTTCGCTGGCGTACGAGTTCGTGCCGGATCGGCATCGCGCTGAGATCGGGGGCCGGCAGTCGTCTCCATGCGACGGTCCGATGGTATTGCTCGTACCGCCTCCGGGGTTCCTCGGTCTCAGGTCATTCAGCATCATGCCGCACAATGCACGGCTCAAACGCTCGCTGCGGCTCGGCGCGCCTTACTGCGGCCAGCCGGCGACGGCTTTGACTTCGAGGAAGTCCTCGAGGCCGAACTTGCCGCCTTCGCGGCCGAGGCCGGACTGCTTGTAGCCGCCGAAAGGCGAGCCGGGGGCGCGGCTGGCGCCGTTGAGCTGGACCATGCCGGAGCGGAGCTGGCGGGCGACGCGGCGGGCGCGTTCGGCATCGCCGGTCTGGACGTAGCTCGACAGGCCGTAGGGCGTGTCGTTGGCGATGGCGACGGCCTCGTCTTCACCTTCGAACGGGATCATCGCCAGGACGGGGCCGAAGACTTCCTCGCGGGCGATGGTCATTTCGTTGGTGACGTCGGCGAAGATGGTCGGGCGGACATAGTAGCCGCGGTTGAAGCCCTCCGGGCGGCCCGCGCCGCCGGCGACGACGCGCGCGCCCTCCTTGACCGCGATGTCGATGAGGCCCTGCACCTTGTCGAACTGCGCCTGCGAGACGAGCGGGCCGATATGATCGCCGTCCTCGGCCGGATTGCCGACCTTGACGGTCTTGGCGTGTTCGCCGGCGAGCTCGACCGCGCGGTCGTAGACGGAGCGCTCGACCAGCATGCGGGTCGGCGCGTTACAGGACTGGCCGGTGTTCTCGAAGCAGTGGTCGAGGCCGCGCACGATGGCGGCTTCGAGGTCGCTGTCGGCGAAGACGATGTTGGGCGACTTGCCGCCCAGTTCCAGCGTCACGCGCTTGACCGTGTCGGCAGCCGCCTTGGTGACGGCGACGCCGGCGCGGGTCGAGCCGGTGAAGGACATCATGTCGATGCCCGGATGGCGCGACATCGCCTCGCCCACGGTCGGGCCGTCGCCATTGACCATGTTGAAGACGCCGGCGGGGAAGCGGGCGGCATCCATGATCTCGGCGAAGACGATGGAGGAGAGCGGCGCGACCTCGGAGGGCTTCAGGACGACCGTGCAGCCGGCCGCGATCGCCGGGACGACCTTCAGCGTCACCTGGTTCATCGGCCAGTTCCACGGCGTGATCAGGCCGCAGACGCCGATCGGCTCGTGGACAATCCGCTCCTGCGGGTTGCGCTCGTCGAGCGCGTGCTCGAACTCGAAATTCTTCAGCGTGCGGATGAAGGTCTTGATGTGGCTGACGCCGACGGCGGCCTGGCTTTCCATGGCAAGCTTCATCGGCGCGCCCATCTCGTCGGAGATCGCCTTGGCCATGTCCGCGACGCGGGCGGTGTAGGCTTCGAGCAGGCGCTCGAGCGCGGCGACGCGCTCCTCCTTCGTGGTGCGGCTCCAGGCCGGGAAGGCGCGGCGCGCGGCGTCGACCGCCTTGTCGACATCGGCGGCGGAGCCGAGCGAGATGATGGCGAAGGGCTGCTCGTCGGCCGGATTGATCACGTCGAGGGTCTTCGGGGCGCTCGGCGCGACCCAGCGTCCGTCGATGTAGAATTCGGTCTTCTCGATCATGTCCGTCTCCTTCGATGCGGGGGAATTCAAGGCTCCCAGATAGCGCGCAGTCGATGCGCGGCGATAGCGCAAAGCGAATAGTTGCGATGTATATTGCAGCGCGAAGAGACAAGCGCACGGCGCAAACAGGCAAACTGGACCAAGCACTGCCGGCCACTGTTGCAATTTGCCCGGATATGGTGATCCTAGGGCCAAAGCAAAGACTGTCCGGCCATGATGCCAAGGACAACAGGGGAACAGTTGAGTTCATGGTAAGCGTCAGCAATGGCGCGGACGAGCCCGGATTCGTTCGCTTCCAAAACGTCCAGAAGAGCTATGACGGCGAGACTCTTGTCGTCAAGAACCTGAACCTCGACATCGCGCAGGGCGAATTCCTGACGATGCTGGGGCCCTCGGGCTCGGGCAAGACGACCTGCCTGATGATGCTGGCCGGCTTCGAAAGCGCGACCCATGGCGAAATCCGCCTCAAGGGCGAGCGTATCGACAATGTGCCGCCGCACAAGCGCGACATCGGCATGGTGTTCCAGAACTATGCGCTCTTCCCGCACATGACGGTGGCCGAGAACCTCGCCTTTCCGCTCAAGGTGCGCTCCATGCCGAAGTCGGAGATCGAGACGCGGGTCAAGCGCGCGCTCGACATGGTCAAGCTCGGCCAGCTCGGCAACCGCATGCCGGCGCAGCTTTCGGGCGGCCAGCAGCAGCGCGTGGCGGTGGCGCGCGCGCTCGTCTTCGAGCCGACGCTGGTGCTGATGGACGAGCCGCTCGGCGCGCTCGACAAGAATCTGCGCGAGCAGATGCAGTACGAGATCAAGCACATTCACGACGATCTCGGCGTCACCGTCGTCTATGTGACGCACGACCAGTCCGAGGCGCTGACGATGTCGAACCGGATCGCGGTGTTCGAGGATGGCGTGATCCAGCAGCTCGCTGCGCCGGCGGACCTTTACGAGCGGCCGGAAAACGCCTTCGTCGCCTCCTTCATCGGCGAGAACAACCGGCTCGCCGGCAAGGTGGAGCAGATGAACGGCAGGAGCTGCGCGGTGCGGCTGACGGACGGGTCGCTGATCCAGGCGCTGCCGGTCAACGTGTCGGGCACCGGCGAGAAGACGACGCTGTCGCTGCGGCCCGAGCGCGTGCGCATCGCCCCGCCCGAGAGCGTGGCCAACAGCTTCGAGGCGCGGGTCGAGGAGCTGATCTATCTCGGCGACCACATCCGCACGCGCGTCAATGTGTGCGGCAACCCGAACTTCATCATCAAGGTGCCGAATGCCGACACCAATGGCCGCCTGGCGACGGGCGAGACCGTGCGCGTCGGCTGGGCCGCAGAGGATTGCCGGGCGCTCGACGCCTGACAAAAAACGCCGCCTTGGCGGCGCGGAAAGAATCGCCGTCTCGAACGGCGTGGAAGAGCACGAAGCCGATGCAGGAACCATCGGCGAAACCAGAGGAGAACGTCATGAAGCTTTCACGTTTCAAGGTCGTCGGTGCGGGAGCGGCGGTCAGCCTGCTCGCGCTCGGGGCCTACGCACAGGACCCGACTTCGCTTACCGTCGTCTCGTGGGGCGGCGCCTATTCGGAAAGCCAGCAGCGCGCCTATCTCGACCCCTACATGGAAGAGAACCCGAGCATCCGCTTCCTGAACGATGACGGATCGGCCAACGCGCTCGCTTCGCTGCGCGCCCAGTCGCAGGCCAACAACGTGACCTGGGACCTCGTCGACATGTTGCCGTCCGACGCGCAGCTCGCCTGCGACGAAGGCATCATCATGGAGATCGACGCAGACGAATGGCTGGCTCCGGCCCCCGACGGCACGCCCGCATCGGAGGACTTCCTGCCCGGCTCGCTCGGCGACTGCTTCATCCCGCAGATCGTCTATTCGACCGTCATCGGCTACAACACCGAGATGTTCGACGAAGGCAAGGCGCCTTCGACGATCGCCGACTTCTTCAACCCCGAAGAGTTCCCCGGCAAGCGCGCCATCCAGGACCGTCCCGCCGGCAATCTCGAATGGGCGCTCTATGCCGACGGCGTGCCGCTCGACGAGATCTACGAGACGCTCGAGACGCCCGAGGGCGTGGACCGCGCCTTCGCCAAGCTCGACACGATCAAGTCCGACCTGATCTTCTGGACCGAGGGCGCACAGGGCCCGCAGCTCCTCGCCGACAAGGAAGCCGCGTTCGCGACGAGCTACAATGGCCGTCTGTTCGCCGCCGCCGAGACCGAGGACCAGCCCTTCGAGATCATCTGGGACGGCCAGCTCGTCGAATGGGACGGCTGGGTCGTGCCCGCCGGCACCAGCAATGTCGAGGCCGTGAAGGAGTTCCTGTTCTGGGCGACCGACACGCAGCGCCTTGCCGACCAGGCCAAGTACATCTCGTACGGCCCGGCCCGCGCCTCCTCGGCTCCGCTCGTCGGAAAGCATGAGGATCTGGGCATCGACATGGGACCGCACATGCCGACCAACCCGGACAACTACACGGCGCCGATCGTCCTCAACAACGACTTCTGGACCGATTACGGCGACGAGCTGCGCGAGCGCTACGCAAGCTGGATGCTCCAGTAGGACCTGTAACGGAAGCGGGCGTTCGGGCGCCCGCTTCCCCAATCTTCCGACGATTCCGCAGGCCGAGCCCTGCGAGGAGTTTTTGAGCCGATGGCACAGGCAGCGCTCGATCCGGCCGCTTCTTCCGCCGACCCCGGGCCGCGGGGCATGGTGACGGCCGACGGCGTGCCGCTCAAGGTCTCGCTGAAGCGCGCCGAGCGCCGACGCAAGATCACCGCCTTTCTGCTCGTCGCGCCGCTGCTCGCCTTCATCCTCATTACCTTCGTCGTCCCGATCGCGCAGATGATGTGGCGCAGCGTCGACAATCCGGTGATCGTCGCGACGCTGCCGCAGACGGTCGACGCACTCGCCGACTGGGACGGCGAAGACCTGCCCTCCGAAGAGACCTATGCCGCGCTCGTTTCCGACCTTGCGGCCGCGCAGGAAAACCGCTCGATCGGCCAGCTCGCGATCCGCCTCAACTACGAGCTATCGGGCGCGCGCAGCCTCGTTGCGGGTCTGGCGCGCGAGGCCGACGAACTCGAGGCGCCGTTCCGCGAAGCGGTGATCGACGACAACCGCCGCTGGGGCGAGATGCAGATCTGGCACATCCTCAAGCGCGAGGGCCGGCCCTACACGACCGCCCACTACATCTCGGCCGTCGACATGCAGTACAATGCCGATGGCGAACTCGTCCGCCAGCCCGAAACGCAGCGCGTCTACGTCCAGCTCTTCCTGCGCACGCTGGCGCTTTCGATCGCCATCACCTGCACGACGCTGCTGCTCGGCTATCCGATCGCGTTCCTGCTCGCATCCTTGCCGATGCGCACGTCGAACCTCCTGATGATCTTCGTGCTCCTGCCGTTCTGGACCTCGCTGCTCGTGCGCACCACGGCCTGGATCGTGCTGCTGCAGCAGCAGGGCGTGATCAACGAACTGCTCGTCTGGTCCGGCCTCATCTCCAGCAGCGGCCGGCTGCCGATGATCCATAACGCGCTCGGCACCATCATCGCGATGACGCATGTGCTCCTGCCGTTCATGGTGCTGCCGCTCTACAGCGTGATGAAGGGCATCTCGCCCTCCTACATGCGCGCGGCGCGTTCGCTCGGCGCCAACAACTGGACGGCGTTCTGGAAGGTCTACGTGCCGCTGACCGTGCCGGGCATCGGCGCGGGCGCGATCCTCGTCTTCATCATCTCGATCGGCTACTACATCACGCCGGCGCTGGTGGGCGGGCAGAGCGGCCAGATGATCTCCAACCTGATCGCCTTCCACATGCAGAATTCGCTCAACTGGGGGCTCGCGGCCGCGCTCGGCACGATCCTTCTTGCCGGCGTCCTGATCCTCTACTGGGTCTACAACCGCATCGTCGGCATCGACAACGTGAAGCTGGGCTGAGGACGAGACCATGGCGCTTCCCACCTATGCCGGCCCGCTCGAACGCACCTGGTATTATGCGTTTCGCGTCTTCTGCGGTCTCGTCTTCTTCTTCCTGATCGCACCGATCCTTGTGATCATTCCGCTGTCCTTCAACGTGCAGCCCTATTTCACCTACACGCGCGAAATGCTGACGCTCGATCCGGCCGGCTATTCGCTGCGCTGGTACAACAGCTTCTGGAACTCGGCGGCGTGGATGACCGCGATCCGCAACTCGCTGGTCATCGGCGTGTTCGCGACGATCATCGCGACGGTGCTCGGCACACTCGCCGCACTCGGCCTGTCGCGCCGGGAGATGCCGTTCCGCGGACTGATCATGGGGCTCCTCATCTCGCCGATGATCGTGCCGCTGATCATCTCGGCGGCCGGCATGTTCTTCTTCTATTCGAGCATCGGCCTTGCCGGCACGCTGCCGGGCGTGATCATGGCCCATGCCGCGCTCGGCACGCCCTTCGTCATCATCACCGTGACGGCGACGCTGGTCGGCTTCGACCATTCGCTGACGCGGGCGGCCTCCAGCCTCGGCGCCTCGCCGGCGACGGCGTTCCGCAAGATCACCATGCCGCTGATCCTGCCGGGCGTGATCTCCGGCGCGCTTTTCGCCTTCATCACCTCTTTCGACGAGATCGTCATCGTGCTCTTCCTCGCCGGCGTCGAGCAGCGGACCATCCCGCGCGAGATGTGGTCCGGCATCCGCGAACAGATCAGCCCGACGATCCTCGCCGTCGCCACCGTGCTCGTGCTGTTCTCGATCGCTCTGCTGACGACGATCGAACTCCTGCGCCGCCGATCGGAGCGGATGCGGGGCATGACGCCGCAATAAGGCCGCGCCGGTGAACATGATCCGCGCCGACCATACGGCCCTGCAGCGCGTGCGCGCGACGGGGCGGCTGTCGGTCAAGCAGTCGCACGGACAAACGCGGCTCGACCGGCTCTTCCAGGAGGGGGCGGCGAAGATCCGCTTTCCGGCACCCGAAAGCGAGGCGCTGGAAGCGGTGCTGATCAACACGGCGGGCGGCTTGACCGGCGGCGACCGGGTCGACTGGACCATCGAGGCAGCGGCGCAAACCTCTCTTTCCCTGACGACGCAGGCCTGCGAAAAAGTCTACAGGGCCGGGAGCGGACAGGCGGCGGTGTCGGTCGCGATCCGGGCGGGCGCTGCGGCGCGCGTCGCCTGGCTGCCACAGGAGACGATCCTGTTCGACGGCTCCGCCCTTCGGCGCCGGCTCGATGTCGAGCTGGCAGCCGGCAGCGAGGCGCTTCTTCTGGAAGCCACGATTTTCGGCCGCCGCGCGATGGGCGAGGATGTCGACCATGCGACGTTCCACGATCGCTGGCGGGTGCACCTCGACGGCAGGCTCGTCCATGCCGAAGATTTTCGGATCGGGCCGGACGTCGCGGCGCAACTTTGCAGTCCGGTCGTCACGAATGGCGGGCGCGCCGTCGCCACGCTGCTGACGATCGGCGCCGACGCCGAGCGGCTGCTCGAACCGGCGCGCGCGATCATCGGCGCGGATGGCGGGGCGAGCTTCTGGCGCGTCGGCCCGACTGGCAAGCTTCTTGCCAGACTTGTGGCGACGGACGGCTACGCCCTCAGGGCGCGGCTGATCCCCCTCGTCGGCCTGCTCAATGGACGGGCAGGACTGCCCAAGATTTGGACAAGCTGAGAGAGACGCGATGAACCTGACGCCGCGGGAAAAAGACAAGCTCCTGGTCGCGATGGCGGCGATCGTCGCCCGCAAGCGGCTCGAGCGAGGGGTCAAGCTCAACCATCCCGAGGCCATCGCGCTCATCACCGACTTCGTGGTCGAGGGCGCGCGCGACGGACGTTCCGTCGCCGACCTCATGGAAGCGGGCGCGCATGTGGTCACCCGCGCCCAGGTGATGGACGGGATCCCGGAGATGGTCCACGACGTGCAGGTCGAGGCCACCTTTCCCGACGGCACCAAGCTCGTGACCGTCCACGAGCCGATTCGCTGACCACGACATGAGGATAGATCCGATGATGACGCGCCTCGTTTCCGCTGCGCTTTTTCTTGCCGCGACGCCGGCTTTCGCCCATCTCGACCCCGCCGCCCACGCGGTCGGCAATGCCGACCATCATCATGCGTTCATCGGTATCGAGCCGTTCGTGATCGCGGGTCTGGCCGTCGTCGCCATCGTCGCGCTCGCGCGGCTGCGCAGCCGTCAGAAGGCCGGCACGCCGCCGCGAAAGGATCGCGAATGATCCCCGGAGAAATCATACCCGCCGCCGGCGAAATCGAGCTGAATTCCGGCAAGGCGACCGTCGTCGTCAAGGTGGCGAATACGGGCGACCGGCCGGTGCAGGTCGGCAGCCACTACCATTTCCATGAGGTGAATGAGGGGCTCGTCTTCGACCGCGCGGCGGCGCGCGGGATGCGGCTCGACATCGCGGCCGGAACGGCGGTGCGGTTCGAGCCGGGTCAGGAACGCGACGTGACGCTGGTTCCGATCGGCGGCGAGCGCCGGATCTTCGGCTTCCAGCAGAAGATCATGGGCGGGCTCTAGGCCGATGCCGCGCCGTCAGTCCGCCGCGTTCGTATCGGCTTCCGCGGGGGCGGTTTCGTCCTCTCCGCCCGTCGACGACGTCGCGCCCTCGGGCGCCGCGCCGGCAACGAAGATCGTCGCTGTGCGGTTCTCGTTGGCGAATTCGATGGCGACGATGTCGCGCACCAGGATCTGGCGCGAGTCGACCGCATGGTAGAAGATCGCGCTGCCCTCGATCGACTGCTGCAGTTCGACGATCTGGTCGGCGAACTCCTCGCGCTTCTCGGTGATGCCGCTGTCGCCGGCGTCGACCTCGGGGCCCACTTCGGGCAGGAAGACGATCTCGACCTCGTCGATGTTGAAGGCGCGGCGGACGAGCTGGGCGTTGTCCATGGTCGCCTCGATGGCGGCGATTACGCGCTCGCTTTCGTCGACGGCGCTCTTTTCCTCGGTCTTCACGTCGCTGCCGATGATGGTGTCGATCGCGCCTTCGCTGTCGAGGCCCTGAGCCAAGGCCGGGAGGGCCGCCAATCCGAACGCGCCGGCCAGAACGAGCGCCAGGGCCCTGGAATTGCGGAACTTGGTCTCAGCCATCGTGATCGGTCCTTCGGTCATCTTGTCGTCGCGCGAATCTGGAGTGCAGCCGCGTCTACCGCAACTGCGAAGCGCGCCTTCCCTAACACAAAAAAACGGCGCGGGTCCAAGCCCGCGCCGCTTTGTCGCTACGCCAAAAACACGTTACTCGACATAGACGACCAGTTCGCCGGCGGCCCCCATTTCGGCGGCGACGACATCGGCGGCTGCCACGTCTTCCGCCTCAAGCGCGGTCGTCACGGCCGCGTTGGCCTCAAGCGCCGCCTGAAGCTCGGTGATCTCGGCCTCGCTCTCGGTCTTGGCCGTCTCGAGCGCCGTCATGTCGGCGCCTTCGAGTTCGCCGATCTTGATCACCTCGACGCTGCCGACCTCGGTCATCGCCTCGATGGCCGTCGTGCTGGCCGCGTTGCCCTCGATCGCCGTCAGCGCACCGTCGAAGGTGGCTTCCGAATCGATCGCGGCGGTCGTGCCGGCATCGGTCTCGGTGTCGGTCATCGTGCCGGTGGTCGTATCGGCGCCCGCGCTGCCGCTGGCACCGGCTTCGACATCCGTGTCGGCATCCGCGCCGCCGTTGACGCCGCCGGTCACGCCCGTCTCGGCGTTGACACCGCCCGTTGCGCCGCCGCCGACGCTCGTCTGGGCAAGCGCGGGGGCAACCATCATCGAAGCGCCCATCAGGGCAGCGGTCGTCAGTCCAATAATCCGTTTCATCGTGAAAATCCTTTTTGGTTCGATTTGAAATCTGTCCCTTGCTCACGATCACCGCTCAAAAGCGGCTGGAGGGGAAATGTCGAACCGGGCGCTGGGTTGCGCGGCGATCGGGGTCATTCGCTGGTCATTTCGTGGCGGCAAGATGCGCAATGTGACGCGAGCGTGTCGCGGCCCCGCCAAGCCCTTGGCATCATTGAATCTGCAGGAGCCTTTTATGCCTAGCCGCCTCTCGCGCGCCGCCTATGCCCGCATGTTCGGACCGACCACGGGCGACAAGGTTCGGCTCGCCGACACGGAGCTCTTCATCGAGGTGGAGCGCGACTTCACCGTCTATGGCGAGGAGGTGAAATTCGGCGGCGGCAAGGTGATCCGCGACGGGATGGGGCAGAGCCAGGCCGCGCGCAGCGAAGGCGCGGTCGACACGGTCGTCACCAATGCGCTGATCGTCGACCACACCGGCATCTACAAGGCCGATGTGGGCCTGAAGGACGGGCGCATCCATTCGATCGGCAAGGCGGGCAACCCCGACACGCAGGACGGGGTGACGATCATCGTCGGGCCGGGAACCGAGGCGATCGCGGGCGAAGGCAAGATCCTCACCGCCGGCGGCTTCGACGCGCATATCCACTTCATCTGCCCGCAGCAGATCGAGGAGGCGCTGACGGCCGGCATGACGACGATGCTGGGAGGCGGCACCGGGCCGGCGCACGGCACGCTGGCCACCACCTGCACGCCGGGGCCGTGGCACATGGCGCGGATGATCCAGAGCTTCGACGCATTCCCGATGAATATCGGCCTGTCGGGCAAGGGCAACGCCTCGCGGCCGAAGGCGCTGGAGGAGATGGTGCTGGGCGGGGCCTGCGCGCTCAAGCTGCACGAGGACTGGGGCACGACGCCGGCGGCGATCGACTGCTGCCTGACGGTGGCGGACGATCACGACATCCAGGTGATGATCCATACGGACACGCTGAATGAAAGCGGCTTCGTCGAAAACACGATCGCCGCGATCAAGGGACGGACGATCCATGCCTTCCACACGGAAGGCGCGGGCGGCGGGCATGCGCCGGACATCATCAAGGTGTGCGGGTTCGACAATGTCATCCCCTCCTCCACCAATCCGACGCGGCCCTATACGGTGAACACGATCGCCGAGCATCTCGACATGCTGATGGTGTGCCACCACCTCTCGCCATCAATCCCCGAGGACGTCGCGTTCGCCGAAAGCCGCATCCGCAAGGAGACCATCGCGGCCGAGGACATCCTCCACGACATGGGCGCGTTCTCGATCATCTCGTCGGACTCTCAGGCCATGGGCCGCGTCGGCGAGGTGCCGATCCGCACCTGGCAGACGGCCGACAAGATGAAGCGCCAGCGCGGGCGGTTGAAGGAGGAGACGGGCGAAAACGACAATTTCCGCGTCCGCCGCTACATCGCCAAATACACGATCAACCCGGCGATCGCGCATGGGCTGTCGAAGGAGATCGGTTCGATCGAAATCGGCAAGCGGGCCGATCTCGTGCTCTGGAACCCGGCCTTCTTCGGGGTCAAGCCGGACATGGTGCTGGTCGGCGGCACGATCGCGGCAGCGCCGATGGGCGACCCCAACGCCTCGATCCCGACGCCGCAGCCGGTCCACTACCGGCCGATGTTCGGCGCCTTCGGCAAGGCGATCACCAATTCCTCCGTCACCTTCGTCTCAAAGGCGGCGCTGGATTCCGGCCTTCGCGAACGGCTCGGCGTCGAGAAGGCGATGGACGCGGTGGAGAACACGCGCGGCGGGATCGGCAAGCGCTCGATGGTCCTGAACGATGCGACGCCGCATATCGACGTCGATCCGGAGACCTACGAGGTGCGCGCCGACGGCGAACTCCTGACCTGCGAGCCGGCGACCGTGCTGCCGATGGCGCAGCGTTATTTTCTGTTCTAGCGTGCGCGCCATTCAACGGGAGGTTTCATGATCTACGTCTTCGCCACGCTTTCCATCAAGCCCGGCACGCTGGACCATCTGCGCGAGCCGGCGCGCGTTTGCACCGAGGCGACGCGGAAGGAGGATGGCTGCATCGCCTACGACCTTCACGTCGACATCGCCAATCCCGGACGGCTGGTCTTCGTGGAGAAATGGGCGACGCGCGAGGCGCTGACCGTGCATTCGCAGTCCGCGCATCTGGCCGCCTGGCGCGATGCGTGCGCGCCGCACCTGATCGAGCGCCGGGTCGAAGTGGTGCATGCCGACAAGGTGGAGGAATACTGATGTTCCCCGCATTGTCGCATGGGCGTCGAAGGCACATAATGGACAGATGAACAAAGTCGACCGACGTCTAAACGTGACAAGTTATGAGACGGACTATGCTCTCTGGTGCGCGGAGCAGGGGTTGCTGCTGCGTGCCGGGCGATTCGATGCGCTCGACCGGGAAAACCTCGCCGAGGAGATCGAAAGTTTGGGGCGCAGCGACAAGAGAGAAGTGAAAAGCCGGTTCGAAGTGCTCCTTCGACATTTGCTGAAATGGGAATTTCAGCCGGCGAAGCGGAACCAGGGATGGTACGCGACCATCGTAGAGCAACGAACCCAGCTTCAGTTGCTGCTCGAAGACAGTCCAAGCCTCCGCGGATTGCCTGCCGAACAGCAACCGGCGATGTATGAGCTGGCGCGAAAGAATGCGTCTGCCGAGACCGGACTGCACCTGTCGACCTTCCCGGAGCTTTGCCCCTATTCAACGCATGAAGCGCTGACGCTCGGGTTTTTGCCCGGCGAGCCCTTCCTTCCAGGCATCCACCACGAATAGGAAAACTCCAGAATGTACCAGGCAGTCGGATCGCCCGGCTCGCGGCTGACGCGGGTCACCTGGATGCTCGAGGAACTCGGCCAGCCCTACGAGATCGTCAAGGCGAAGATGCATACCGAAACGATGCTGCGCTTCAATCCGAGCGGCAGGATGCCGGCGCTTGGCGACGGCGATCTGGTGGTGACGGATTCAGCTGCGATCGTCTTCTACCTCGCGGACAAGCATTCCGATCAGGGCATGGGCGGCGCGGACGCGGGCGAGCGGGCGCTGATCGCCTCTTGGCTTTTCTTTGCCCAGTCGGAGTTGGAAGCGCCGCTCTGGAACAAGCTGAAGCACCGATTGCGGCTGCCGGAGGAACTGCGCGCCGATGTCGGGCCGTGGTGCAACGCCGAATTCGCGCAGGATATCGCAACGCTCGACAAGCGGCTCGGCGACGGGGAGTTCGCGCTCGGCGACCGCTTCACCTGCGCGGACGTGATCCTCGGGCATTGCGGGCAATGGGCGCGGGGGGCGAAGTTCGAGATCGCATCCGCCCGGGTCAATGCCTATTTCGACCGGGTCCTCGCCCGGCCGGCGCTGGCGCGCGCCAAGGCGCGGGAAGCGGAGGCGGCCGCGGCATGATGTTTCGCGCGAACGGCGTGCTCGAGGCGAAGGCGCGCGGCGACCGGAAGGTCGTCGGCACGGTGGCGCTCGCCCATGACGAGCGGCACTTGCGGCGCAAGCTCCTGATCCTCGACAACGGCGCGCGGGTGCTCGTCGACCTGCCGCAGCCCGTCGCGCTTCATGCCGGCGACTGCCTGCTGCTCGACAATGGCGCGCTTGCCGAAGTCACGGCGGCTGAGGAAGACCTCGTCGAAATCCGCCCGCGCGACCGGCTGCATCTGGTCGAACTCGCCTGGCATATCGGCAACCGCCATCTGGCCGCGCAGATCGACGAGGACCGCATCCTCATCCTGCGCGACCATGTGATCGAGGCGATGCTGGAAGGACTGGGCGCAACCGTCGCCCATGTGCGGGCGGGGTTCGAGCCGGTGCGCGGCGCCTATTCCGGCAAGGCGCACGGGCACGACCACCAGCATTCGCACAGCCACGACCATGGCTGACACCGTGTATGCGCTGCGGCTGATGGCCTGGCTGTCACCGGCCTTTCCGGTCGGCTCGTTCAGCTACAGCCACGGGCTGGAGCGGCCGGTGGCGGACGGACAGATTGGCGATCTCGGTGCATGGCTCGACGGACTCATGCGGCATGGCACGGGGTGGAACGACGCGGTGCTGGTCGCGGAAAGCTGGCGGCGCGGGCGCGACGGCGGCGAGCTTGGTGAGTTGGCCGAGCTAGGCGAGGCGATGGCGGGGTCGGCCGAGCGGCATCTGGAGACGATGGCGCAGGGCGGGGCTTTTGCGAAGGCGGTCGCTGGATGGACCAAAGGGCTCGCGCTGCCGGATGCCTGCCCCTACCCTGTCGTCTTCGGCGCGTCCGCCGGGTTCAACGGCCTGCCGCTCGACGAGACGATCGCGGCTTATCTGCAGGCCTTCGTCTCCAACCAGATTCAGGCCGGAATCCGGCTCTCCCTTCTTGGTCAGGAGCGCGGGGTCGCAATGCTGCGCGAGATGGAGCCGACGATCCTCGACATCGCTGCGCGGGCGGGCGGTTCGACGATCGACGATCTCGGCGGTTCGGCCTTCGTTGCCGAAATCGCCGCCATGAACCACGAAACGCAATATTCGAGGCTGTTCCGCTCATGACTTCTTCCAACGGACCCTTGAGGGTCGGCATCGGTGGGCCGGTGGGCTCCGGCAAGACGACGCTGACCGAGAAATTGTGCAAGGCCATGCGCGAGCGCTACTCGGTGGCAGTCGTGACCAACGACATCTACACCAAGGAAGACGCCATGGCGCTGGTGCGCCTGCAGGCGCTGTCCGAAGACCGCATCGTCGGCGTGGAGACGGGCGGGTGCCCGCACACCGCCATCCGCGAGGACGCCTCGATCAACCTGCAGGCGATCGACCAGTTGACCCAGCGCATTCCCGGCCTCGACATCGTCTTCATCGAATCGGGTGGCGACAATCTGGCGGCGACCTTCTCGCCCGACCTTGCCGACCTGACGATTTACGTCATCTCGGTTTGCCAGGGCGGCGACATTCCGCGCAAGGGCGGGCCGGGCATCACACGCTCGGACTTCCTCGTCGTCAACAAGGCCGACCTCGCGCCTTACGTGAATGTCGACCTCGAACAGATGGAGCGCGATTCGATCAAGGCGCGGGCGGGCAAGCGCTTTGCCTTTACCGATCTTTCGCGCGGCAAGGGCGTCGACGAAATCGTGGATTTCCTGGTCGAGCATGGCGGATTGGATCAATTGCGCCGGGCAAGCTGACGGTTGCGCGGCAGGACGCGGCGCGACATGCTGCGGCAGATTACCCGAACAGGAGACTGCCCGATGAGCGTCACCCAGCTTGCCGACACGCGCCGCCCGAACCTGCCCTTCTACGAGGAGCGCTGCGATCTTGCCGCCGCCTTCCGCTGGACGGCGCGGCTCAACATGCACGAGGCGGTGGCGAACCATTTCTCGCTCGCCGTCGACGAGGGCGGGACGCAGATCCTGATCAATCCGAACCTGATGCATTTCTCGCGCATCAAGGCGAGCGATCTGCTTTTGATCGACGCCAACGACCCCGACACGATGAAACGCCCCGATGCGCCCGACCCGACGGCCTGGGGCCTGCACGGCGCGATTCACCGCAACGTGCCGCATGCGCGCTGCGTCATGCATGTCCACTCGGTTCATGCGACCGTACTCGCCTCGCTGGAGAATTCGCTGTTGCCGGCGATCGACCAGAACTCGGCGATGTTCCACGGCCGTCAGGTGGTCGACGCGCATTATGGCGGGCTCGCCTTCGAGGAAGAGGGGGAACGCTGCTCGCGGCTCTTCGCCGACCCGAAGGCCAAGGTGATGGTAATGGGCAATCACGGCGTGATGATCATCGGCGAGACGGTGGGCGACACGTTCGACCGGCTCTATTATTTCGAGCGCGCCTGCGAGACCTACATCAAGGCGCTGTGGACCGGCCAGCCGATCCGGCACCTGTCAGACGAGATCGCCGAGCGCGTCGCGACGCAGATGGACAATTATCCGGTGGCGTCGGCCAAGCGGCAACTGGACGAGTTGAAGTCGATCCTGGACGAGGAGGGGTCGAATTTCAGGGGTTGATGGAAGGGTGTCATCCCGGCCGAAGTCCGAGCGAAGCGAGGCTAGAGCCGGGATCCATTCCGTGAATTTGAAGGTTACGGAATGGGTCCCGGATACGGTCTCGAAGCTACGCTTCGATCACGTTCCGGGATGACCCCGGGGTCGTAATGAAAAAGCCGGCCGCGATTGCTCGCGGCCGGTTTCTTGTCGAAATACGAGATCAGGAGCCGAGGTGTTTGGCGATCATGGCGCGGGCGTCTTCGACCATGGCGTTGGCGTCCATGCCCTTGCCGTTCATCTCTTCGATCCAGGCGTCGATCAGCGGTGCGGCGGTGTCCTTCCAGCGCTGGGTCTCGGCCTCGTCGAGGGTGATGATGTTGTTGCCGAGATCCTGCGCGATCTTCAGCCCCTTCTCGTCGCCCGAATCCATGACGCGGCCGAACATGGCGGCGGCTTCGATGCCGGAATTGGCGTCGATGACGGCCTTCATGTCGTCCGACAATGCGTCGTAGGACGCCTGGTTCATCGCGAAGACGAAGGTCTGCGTGTAGAGGCCCTCGTCGCCGGTGAAGCCGGTGTGGTTCTTGACGAGTTCGGAAACGCGCAGCGAGGGCGTGACTTCCCACGGAATGGTGGTGGCGTCGATGACGCCCTTCGACAGTGCCTCGGAGACGGCCGGGACGGGCATGCCGATCGGCGTCGAGCCCAGCGCTTCGAGCATCTGGTTGATGACGCGCGAGCCGCCGCGGATCTTGACGCCCTGCATGGATTCCAGCGTGTCGACCGGGTTCTTCGAGTGGATGAGGCCGGGGCCGTGGGTGTGGAAGGCGATGACCTTCATGCCCGCGAACTCTTCCATGCAGTATTTTTCGCAGTACTCATGGAAGGCCTTCGAGGTCGCCTCGCCGGTCGTCACCATGAAGGGAAGCTCGAAGGCTTCGGTCGACGGGTAGCGGCCGGGCGTATAGCCGATCACGGTCCAGATCATGTCGACGACGCCGTCGGTGACCTGGTCGACGAGCTGCGGCGGGGTGCCGCCGAGCGACATCGCGTCGTATTGCTCGATCTTGAGCTGTCCGCCGGATTCTTCCATCACCTTGGCCGCCCAGGGCTTGAGCGCCTCGGCCGGGATGGTGGCCTGGGGCGGCAGCATCTGGTGAAGGCGAAGCGTCGTTTCCTGCGCGGCGGCGACGGTCGTGAAGGCTGCGACGGCAACGACGCCGGCAGCCAAGGCTTTCAAGTTCAACATGGGTTCCTCCCTGCATGTCCCGAGATTGTTATACGATAGAACTTTCCGGCTTGGAAGCGCTGGCCGGCACCACTTTCGCATGGTAGCCAGACGGCGCCCAAGCGAAACATCCGGAGGACTGCCATGACCGCGACCGCCACCCCGCCCTTCCGCGCTGACCATGTCGGCAGCCTGCTTCGGCCGCAATCGGTCAAGGATGCACGCAAGCGGTTCTACGAGGACAAGGCGATCGATGCCGGTGAACTCGAGGAGATCGAGAACGCGGCGATCGACGAGGCGATCCGCATGCAGGAAGAGGCCGGCCTGCCGACCGTCACCGACGGCGAAATCCGGCGCTCGTTCTGGCACTATGATTTCATGGGCGGGCTCGAAGGCTTCGACATGGAGGAGCGCGCGCCGGAAAAGGGCGTCGCCTTTGCCGGCGTCAAGCTGCGACCGGTCTTCCCGACGATCACCGGCAAGCTCGACTTTCCCGACGACCATCCGATGCTCGACCATTTCCGCTATGTCGCGGCGAAGACCAAGGTGATGCCGAAGATTTCGATCCCCGGCCCGAGCTGCTGCCATTTCCGCACGGCCAAGGACGACATCCACCCGAAGGACTATCGCGACGACCCGGAGGCGCTGTTCGCGGATTTGTCGAAGACCTACGCCAAGGCCGTGAAGGCCTTCTACGATGCCGGTTGCCGATACCTGCAGATGGACGACATCTTCTTCGCCTATCTGTGCGACCCGAAGCATCGGGCGGCGCAGAAGGAACAGGGCACGGACCCGGACTGGCTGATCGAGCAGTATGCGAAGATGATGCATGACGCGATCAAGGACCGGCCCGACGACATGGTCATCGGCATGCATATGTGCCGCGGCAATTTCCGCTCCACCCATGCGGCCGAAGGCGCCTACGATCCGGCGGCGGACGCGGTCTTCAACCAGACCGGCGTCGACATCTATTTCATGGAATATGACAGCGAGCGCGCCGGCGGGCTGGAGCCGCTGCGCCTTCTGCCGAAGGGCAAGAAGCGCGTGCTGCCGGGCTTCATCACGACCAAGACCGGCGAGATGGAAAAGCTCGACGACCTGAAGCGCAAGTTCGACGAGGCGGCGAAATATGCCGATCTCGAACAGCTCGGCATCGCGCCGCAATGCGGCTTCGCCTCGACCGAGGAAGGCAACTCCATCTCTTTCGACGACCAGCGCCGCAAGCTCGACCTCGTCGTCGAGATCGCCGAGGCGATCTGGGGCGGGGTGGCGAAGTAACGTCATTCTTCATTGCCGCTTAACCATGGCTCGTGCAGAACGATGGTACGGGGACATGGTTTTGCGGGAGCTTTGCGGATGGGCGGGTTGTTGAGGCGTGCGTTCGGGAGCCCCATTGCGGCGCTCCTCGCGCTGGCGGTGCTCGTCTCCGCCTGCTCGACTTCGGTGCTTCCGGAGCCGCCGCCGCCGATCCCGTCCGAGAAATATGCCGCCATCGTCGTCGATGCGAGCTCGGGCCGGTCGCTCTATTCGGTCCATGCGGACCAGCTTCGCTATCCGGCCTCGCTGACCAAGATGATGACGGTCTTCATGATGTTCGAGGCGCTGGATTCCGGCCGCATCGGCAAGCAGACGCTGATCCCGGTTTCCGACAATGCGCGCGGGCAGGAGCCGACCAAGATCGGCTTTCGTCGCGGCGAGGCGATCGACGTCGACACGGCGATCCGCGCGCTGATCATCCGCTCGGCCAACGATGTCGCGGTGGCGACGGCCGAATTCCTCGGCGGAACGGAATCGAATTTCGCGGCGATGATGACGCAGCGCGCGCGCCAGATGGGCATGAGTTCGACGACGTTCCGCAACGCGTCCGGCCTACCGGATGCCGGCCAGCAGACGACGGCGCGCGACATGGCGCTTCTTGCGATCGCGCTCAACAAGCGCTTTCCGCACCATTACCACTATTTCGCCAATCGCGAATTCAGCTATGCCGGCAAGACCATTCGCGGGCACAACGACCTACTTGGCCGCGTAGCCGGCGTCGACGGGCTGAAGACGGGCTACATCCGCGCGTCGGGCTTCAACCTCGCGACCTCGGTCGAGCGGGGCGGGCGCAGGATGGTGGCGGTGGTGATGGGCGGCGAGACGGCGAAGAGCCGAAATTCCCACATGGAACAGCTCATCGAGCAATACATGCCGATGGTGGGCGCGGTGGCCGCGACGTCTGCGCCGCGGCCGGTGCCGCAGCAGGCTCTGCTCGCGCCGATGCGCTGAGCCTTCGAGGCCTCAGAAACACGTTGCGGCAGCGCGGCCCCAATGCGCGCCGCCGCAACGGAGCGCCTCCCTTGGGAGGACGCTCGATGCCAGATCAGCGGCCGGCGTCCATGTCGGCCAGCTTGGCGACGCGGCGGCGGAAGTCCTCGTCGGTCGAGAACTCGGCCTTCAGGTAGGATTCGACCAGATCCTTGGCGAGCCAGGGCCCGACGATCTGCGCGCCGATGCACATGACGTTGACGTCGTCATGCTCGACCGACTGGTGCGCGGAATGGACGTCGTGGCAGACGGCGGCGCGGATGCCCTTGACCTTGTTGGCCGCGATCGAGGCGCCGACGCCGGTGCCGCAGACCATCAGGCCGCGCTCTGCCTCGCCGGCGTTGATCTTGTCGGTCACCTGGCGGGCGATGTCGGGGAAGTCGACCGGGTCCGGGTCGAACGAGCCGACGTCCTGGACCTCGTGCCCGAGGGATTTCACATAGTCGACGATGGTGGACTTGAGCGGGAAGCCGGCATGGTCCGAACCGATTACGATGCGCATTTGGGTCTTGTCTCCAGGGTGAGTTCTTACTGAGCGATCATCCGCGGCAGCCAGAGCGTGAAATCCTTGGCGAAGGTGAGGATCGCAAGCGTGGTCAAAAGCGGAATGTAGAAGGGCAGAAGGGCGCGCAAGAGCTGACGGATCGACACCTTGGCGATGTCGGAAACGAGGAACAGCGACAGTCCCATCGGCGGCGTCAGGAGGCCCAGCATGAGGTTGAAGATCGTCACGATGCCGAGCTGCACCGGGTCGACGCCGGCCAGCACCAGCGGCGGCGCGATGATCGGGACGAGGAGCAGCGTCGCGGTCGTCGAATCGAGGAACATGCCGGCGACGAAGAAGATCAGGTTCGCGATGATCAGCAGCATCAGCGGGTCCTGCGAGAGCGACAGGAGCGATGCGGCGAAGGTCTGCGGGACCTGCTCGACGGCGAGAATCCAGCCGAAGAGCGCGGCGGCCGCAACGATGATCAGGATCGCGCTCGAACTGCGCGCCGTCAGGACGGCGGAGTTCCACAGATGGGCGAGCGTCAGTTCGCGATAGACGACGCCGGAAATGACGACGACGTAGACCGCAGTGATGGCGGCGGCCTCGGTGGGCGTGAAGGCGCCGGCCGTCATGCCGGCCACCATCAGGACGGGCGCGATGATCGCCGGCAGCGCGGGCAGGAACGCGCTGACCACCTCGCGGATCGTCGGGCCGCGATCGGCGCGCGGGTGGCCGTGGCGGATCGCGACGATCAGCACCGTCAGCATCAGCAGCGCCGTGCAGACGATGGCGGGCATGATGCCGGCGACGAGAAGCTGCACGATCGAGACGCTGGTGACCGAGCCGTAGACGATGAGCGGGATCGACGGCGGGAAAATCGGGCCGAGCGTGGCCGAGGCGCCGGTGACGGCGCCGGCGAAGGCAGGATCGAAGCCGCGCTTCTTCATGGCGTCGATCTCGATGCGGCCAAGGCCGCCGATATCGGCGAGGGCCGCGCCCGACATGCCGGAAAAGACCAGGCTGCCGAAGACGTTGACCTGTGCGAGGCCGCCGGGGATGCGTCCGACCAGCGTGTAGGCGAAGCGGAAGATGCGGTCGGTGATGCCCGACAGGTTCATGAGGTTGCCGACGAAGATGAAGAGCGGCACGGCGACCAGCGGGAAGGAATCGAGCGCATAGGTGACGCGCTGCGCCAAGAGGCCGAGCGGCAGGCCTTCGACGAGCACATAGAGAATGGACGGCAACAGCACGGCGTAGACCACCGGGAAGCCGAGCATGAAGAGGCCGAGAAAGGCGATGACGACGAGGAAGCCCATGTCGATCTATCCCCTCAGACCGCGATGTTGGTGTCGGCCTGCGGCGGCTTGCGCAGGTGGAGTAGATGAACGATCGCCGCGACGGCGAAGCCGAACAGCGTCGCGCCGAGGAAGATCCAGAACGGGATGCCGAGCGTCGGCGTCGCGTTGGTGAGGTTCTTCGAGATGTTGGTTGCGGTGACCCAGCCGATGAACAGGGTGATGCCGATGCCGGACAGCGAGATCGCGACGTTGACGACCGCGCGCAGCCGCTTCGGCATCATTGCCTTGAACTCGCCCATGACGATGTTCTCGCCATGCTCGACGACGAGCGGATAGGCGAGGAAGACCAGGCAGATGAGCAGGAATCGGGTCAGCTCCTCCGCGCCGATGAAGGGCAGCGTGAAGACGCCGCGCATGACGACCTGCGCGGTCGGGACGAGGACCAGTCCCGCCATGACGATGACGACGACCGTCGTCAGGACGCGTTCGGGCAAGCGCATCGCGGTCTCCCCAGACATCTGAAAAAGGAATGCCGGCGGCGCGCGGACAAGCGCCGGCCGCCGGCCTCGTTGGGTATTACTCGACGGCTTCGATCTGGTCGATCAGCTCGGCGAAGTTGGGGAAGTCCTGCGCGATCTGGGCGCTGACCTTGGTGCGGAACGCCTCGATGTCGAGACCTTCGGCCTCGGTGACGACGGTCATGCCGCGGCCCTTCAGTTCCTCGACCAGCTCGGCCTCGGAATCGGTCGCCATCTGTAGCGACTTCTCAGCCTCGTCGTCGAGCACCTTGGTGATCGCGGCGCGCTGTTCCTCGGTGAGGCCCTGCCAGATCTCCTCATTGACGAAGACGGCGAGCACGGCGCGCATGTGGCCGGTCATCGCCAGATGCGACTGCACTTCGTTCAGATTGTTCGAGGCGATCATGGTCAGCGGGTTTTCCTGGCCGACGACGACGCCGGTCATCAGCGCCGTCGGCAGTTCGGCGACCTCGACCGGGGTCGGGATGGCGCCGAAGCCCTTGACCATCGACACCCACAGCTCCAGCGGCACGGCGCGGAACGGCTTGCCGGAAAGGTCTTCAGGGGTCTTGACCTCGAAGTTCGACGAGATGTGGCGGTCGCCGCGATAGATGCGGCCGATGATGCGCACGCCCTGCTCGACGAGCTTCTCGTTGATCGCCTGCAGCGCGGGCGACGTCTCGGGATCGGTGGCGGCGAGCGCGTGGGCGCCGTCGCGATAGATGAAGGGCGCGTTGAAGACGGCGACTTCCGGCACGAGGCGGGCAAGCGAGGCGAAATCGTGGTGGCCCATCTGGATCGAGCCCATGCGCACGCCGTCGACCATTTCGGCGACGCCGCCGAGCTGGCTGGCCGGGTAGACGGTGACGGTGACTTCCTCGTTTGTGGCGGCGGCAATGCCTTCGGCCGCCTGCGCGGCGTAGACGGTCTGGATGTCGCCTTCGGCGCCGACATGGGCGTAGCGCAGTTCCGCGGCATGTGCGCCGGCGGCGACGCCGACGGCAATCGCCGTCGCGGCAAGCAGTTTCAGGATACGCGAATGGAACATTGGGTTTCCTCCCTAGATGGACTGGTCTCGACTGATCGCCGCAGCCTCCGTGAACGCAGCGATGTAGCTCTTGCGGCGGAGCTCATCGCCGATGGCGAAGTGATCGCGCAGGCGGCGATCGGCGGCATCGCCGTCGCGCTTGACGATCGACAGGAACACCTCGCGGTGCGCCTCGAACAGGGAATCGCGAATGTCCGGCACCACCGTCGTCTGACGGCGGCGCTGCACGTGGCTGCGGCGCAGAAGCTCGGAAATCGACTGGTAGAGCATGATCAGCGCCGGGCTGCGGCTCGCCTCGACCAGCGCCATGTGGAAGGCGAAATCCGCCTCGGCGCCGGCGACCGGGTCGTGCAGCGTCTCGCGCAAGGTTTGCAGACGGCCGCCGATGCGCTCGATGTCGCTGGCGCCGGCGCGGTCGCAGGCAAGGCGGATCGCCTGGCACTCGATCGCGACGCGCGCTTCCATCACGTCGTCGAGAATGTCGGGCTGCTGGGCGAGGCAGAAGGTGAAGAAATCGGTCAGGACCGACACGTCGGCATGGCGCACATAGGCGCCCTTGCCGTGGCGGATGTCGAGAAAGCCGAGCATGGCGAGCGAGCGCAGCGTCTCGCGCAGGACCGGCCGCGACACGCCGAGGCGCAGCGCCAGCTCGCGCTCGCCGAGCAGGCGGTCGCCGGCGTTGAGCGCGCCGGACAGAAGCTGTTCGCGAAAATAGGCGAACACCTTTTCCGTGCCGAGCAGTTCCTCCGCTCCCTCCGAAAGCACTTTTTTCCTCCCAGTGGCCTTACAGTGGTCATACCAGTTGTGACGCGAACGGAATGCTGCGTCAAGAGGGTGCGTGACGGGACCAGATCAGGGCCGGAAGCGGCGAACCCAGTTGCGGTCGATCCGGTCCTTCCAGAACCAGACCCAGCGCCCAGTGACGAAGAACCGGCCGCGCACGGCGACGGCGTGCTTGGGGCCGGTGGCGAGGACCGCCAGGTATTTCTTCTGTGGCGACCATGGCTGGAGCGGCCGGCGTTCGGCGCGGGCGCGCAGATTGGCGGCGAGCGGCGGCCCAGCCCGAACGGCGAAGACGCCGGCCTTCGGACGCGGGATACCGACGATTTCCGCACAATCGCCGGCGGCGAAGATGTCCGGGTCGGTCAGGGTTTGCAGCGTCGGGTGGACTGCGACGAAGCCGTTCGAAAGCTGGAGGCCGGTTCGGGCGAGCCAGGCGGGAGGGGCGGCGCCGGTCGCGAGAAGCGTCAGGTCGGAGGCGATTTCGCGTCCGTCTTCGAGGTGGACGGCATCGGCGGCGATGGCGCTGACCGGGGCATTCTCGATCAATTGGACGTGTCGCTGCGCAAGCAAGCTGCGAAAATAGCGGCGCACGCCGGCGGGCAGGTCCTCGAGGATCGGGCCGGCCGCGACCAGCGACAGCGCCGCGCCGTGGCCCGCATGGCGCAATCGGTGGCGCAACGCCAGCGCGACCTCGACGCCCGCCGGGCCGCCGCCAACGACGACGATGCGGGGTTTGGGCGTGCCGAGAATCGCGTCGAGGCCACCGAGGAAATGGCCAATGGGCTTTAGCGGAAGGGCGTTTTCGGCCGCGCCGGCAACCCCGGCCGTCGCGGGCACGCTGCCGACATCGAGGGAGAGGAGATCGTAGCGGATGGATGAGCCATCCTCGAGGCCGGCACGCCTTGCGTTCCGGTCGATGCCGACGACGCGCGCGCGCCGAAATTCGGTGTCGTGCGCGGCGCAGAGCCGTTCGAGGTCGATTTCGAGGTCGTCTGGGCGATAGTGGCCGGCGACGACGCCGGGCGCCATGCCGGAATAGGCGACGATGCGCTCGGGCGAAACGAGGACGATGGTCCAGCCCGCGAGCGGTCGCTTGCCGAACGCCTCGACGAGTTGGAGATGCGTATGGCCGCCGCCGACCAGCACGATCCGCTTTGTCACCGTCGCCTCCGCTTCGGCGCAACCGTGGCCGAATGCGGCGCGAAACGCCAGACGCCGGCGGCTACATCGAAGCGGTAAAGTAGAAGATGTGGCTGCCGACCTTGCCGGTCTTCTGCAGCTTCTTCGACCAGAAGGGCGCGACGTAGTCGGCGTGGTAGTGGGTCGACTGGGCGATCTCGCCGCGCGAGGCCTTGCAGGCATCGTCGCAATTGAAGGCGAAGATCGCGATCTTCTTCGCCATGCGATGGGCGGGGCGTTCGGCGAATTCGTCGGGCAGGTCGTCGCAGGCGAAGGAGAACTGGCAGGCGTTCTTGCGGTGGGCGTTCTGGTAGACGACGTCGCAGACCGTGTCGGGATAGTAGGCGCTCTCGACGCGGTTGAGCACCACCTGGGCGACCATGTTCTGGCCCCTGACGGGCTCGCCGCGCGCCTCGAAGTAGATCGCCGCCGTCAGGCACTCGATCTCCTTGTTGTAGCTGCGGTAGACGGGTTTTTCGGAGAAAATTTCCGGCTTTTGCGGAAGGGGCGCCGCAATGGCGGGCGCGAACGCGGAAAGGGCGGCGAAGGCGAAAAGAATCGCCGCGGCAAACGGTCGGTGCATGGTCGCTCTGGGATCGTTGACGATGCGGGGGCTTCTGTCAGCCCAATGCGTCGGCAATCCGAAGGTGCGATGGCCAAAAGGTGACGATCACAGGGCGCCGTCCGGTTGCACCTTGCATCCAGTCGGCATCCCGGCGCCGTCGCCAATCATCTGTTGAAGCGCGCTGCGGCTTCGGCTATGACCGACGCGGCTACCGGCGCGACCATCGCGCCGACATGCACCCGTAGCTCAGCTGGATAGAGTGTCGCCCTCCGAAGGCGAAGGTCACAGGTTCGAATCCTGTCGGGTGCGCCACTACTTCAGCATGACATCACGTATTTTCGAGCGCCGTCCCGGACCGCGCGAAATGGTTCGACGACCGGATGCTCGCCCGCGCCGTTCACGACGTCCGGTTGCTTGACACGATTGTCAACAGATGACAGTTTACGCAAAGGCAGGCTGGTGCCTCGCCGGGCGGACTGTGCGGGACGGGTTTCGAGAACCCGGCAACATTGCCCGCCGTCAGACAGTCCAGGCGCCCATGGCCGGTGGCCGCCAAACGAAATGGAGGAGGTTCCATTGCTCTACCGTTCCCTCATGCGAAACGTGCGGCTTGCCGCTCTCGCTCTTTCACTGGCGGCCGGGGTGTCGCCGGGCTGGGCCGCTCCGGAATCGATCACGGTCGCCTTGCCGGGCGACTTCCCCTCGCTGAACCCGAGCCGCGATACATCGCCGCTCGGCTTCAACTATCGCCTCAACGTCTTCGACCAGTTGACCGCGCTCCAGCAGAACGGTGACATGCGGCCACGCCTTGCCGAAGAGTGGTCGTTCTCCGAGGACCTGACGGAATGGACGTTCAAGCTGCGCGACGACGTCAAATTCCATGACGGCTCGCCGCTCACGGCGAAGGACGTCGTGTGGACGGTCGAATACATTCTCAACGATCCGCAATCGCCGACGCGCACATTCCTCAACCTCGTGTCCGAGGTCGAGCTGGTCGACGACCGGACGGTGCTGTTCCGGCTGAAGCAGCCCTATGCGATCTTCCACCGCCAGATCAGCTTCATCAACATCATGCCGCAGGCCTATTTCGAGGAAGTCGGCGAGGAAGGCTTCGCGGCCAAGCCGATCGGCAGCGGTCCCTACCGCGTCGTCGAATGGATCAAGGACGACCGGCTGGTGCTCGAAGCCAATGCCGACTATTGGGGCGGCGCGCCGGCGATCAAGACCGCGACGTTCCGGCCCATTCCGGCCGAGGCAAGCCGCGCCGCATCGCTCGCCAGCGGCGAAGTCGATCTCGTCACGTCGCTGCCGCCCTCGCTGCTCGAGCAGATGCGCAACTCGCCCGGCATCGAGGCCGGCCAGGCGCCCGGCTCGCGGGTCATCTTCGCGGCGTTCAACGTCAACACACCGCCGCTCGACAATGCCAAGGTGCGCGAGGCGATCGACGTCGCGATCGATCGCGAGGCGATCGCCCAGCAATTGCTGCGCGGGCTCGGCAAGGCGACCGGCATGATGATACCGCCGAACAATATCGGCTACGACCCGTCCTTCACGCCGACGCCCTACGACCCGGAACTCGCCAAGAAGCTGGTCGCCGAATCCGGCTATGCCGGCGAGACGATCAGCATCCAGTATCCGAGCAACAACATCGTGATGGCGAACGAGGTCGTGCAGGCGATCGCCGGCTACATGACGGCTGCGGGACTGAAGGTCGACATCCAGCCGCTGGAGTTCACGGCCTTCTTCCCGCTGTGGCTGCAGACGAAGCTCGACAGCATGTACATGTTTGCCTACGGCTCCACCCAGTATCACGGCGACACGATCCTGACCTCTATGTACGAGGAGGGCTCGCGCATCTACAAGGTCAATCCGCGGATCGACGAACTGGTCAAGCTGCAGCGCACGCAGACCGATGTCGAAGAGCAGAAGGGCACGATCAGCGAGATCTTCAAGCTCAGCAACGAAGACCGCTACGAGTTGCCGCTCTACGACGAAATGCAGGCTTTCGGCATGAAGGAAGGGCTCGGCTACGAGCCGTGGCCGGATGGCTTCGTGCGGCTCTACGAGTTCGAGTAGTCCTATCCCTTCCCTACTCGGGTCGCGTCGCGGGAGGCTCCCGGCGCGACCCCTCTTTCACAACCTTTGGCGAAATCCGGAACGGTGCCGTCCATGCTCGAAATCCCCATGCACGCGGGCGACGTGCCCAGGCAGGACACGATCCTGCTCGTCGTCGACATGCAGCGCGGCTTCTTCGACAATTCATATTCGCTCGGGCAGGTGGGCATGGACGTCCTGCCATTGCGCGACGCCATACCGGGGACGCTGCGGCTGGTCGACCTTGCGCGCCAGGCCGGCGTTCCGATCGTCTTCACGCGCTATGTCTACACGCGCGGCATGGTCGACTTCGCCCTGCACAGGCGGGCGCGCAACCAGATGCGGATCGACCTCAACTCGCTGGGCGAAGGCAGCGAGGAGATCGAGCTGATCCCCGAACTCGACGTGCGCCCGCAGGAGATCGTCATCGACAAGGCGCGGGCGAGCTCGTTCTACGGGACGCGGCTGCAGCCTGTGCTCACCGGCATGGCGATCCGCAACATCGTGGTGTGCGGCGTGACGACAAACATCTGCGTCGAGACGACCGTTCGCGATGCAGGGCAGCGCGACTACGCGACCTATGTCGTGCGCGACGCGGTTGCGGAGACGACGCCGGAGCGCAATCACTATGCGCTGTTCGGCATGGCATGGTCGTTCGCCGATATCGTCACGACCGACGATATCGCCCGGTCGTGGGCGGGACAGTCGGGTAGCGCCATTTAGTAAACTGTTGACAGTTCGGGCATTTTGATGCCTGTCTGTGTTAAACAGCATCCAGAGAAGCCGAGATGACCGCCACCAGCTATCCGTTCCGTCCCGAAAACACCGTCGATGGCTATGGTGCGATCGACATCGTGACGAATTTCTACACGCCGCGGGTCATTGCGGAAAAGCGCGTGCCGACGGACGAGAACTTTCGCGACAAGGTGCGCATGGCCGATGGCCCGCGCAAGGGCCTGACGCCGGAAGAATATATCGAGAAGATGGACCGCGCCGGCATCGAGCGCTCGCTCCTCATCGCCACGCGCTGCGGCGACCGGCGCATGAGCACATCGACCGAAATCCCCTACGAATACATCCATGAGGCCTGCCAGCAGTACCCGCATCGCTATTCGGGACTTGCCGGCATCGATCCGCTGCGCGGCATCGCCGGCCTGAAGGAACTCGACAAGGCGGTGCATGAATACGGCTTCGTCGGTGCGCATCTTTATCCGCACTGGTTCGGTCAGTCGCCGGATGCAGCGATCTACTACCCCTATTATGCGCGCTGCGCCGAACTCGGCATCCCGATCATGATGCAGGTCGGGCACTGCCTGGTCTACCGTTCGGACAACCGGCTCGCCACCGTCGCCCGGCCGATGGCGCTCGACCGGATCGCGATCGATTTTCCGGAACTGACCATCATCGGCATCCATCTCGGCTATCCGTGGACGGAGGAGATGATCAGCGTCGCAACCAAGCACTCCAACGTCTTCATGTGCGGCGATGCCTATGCGCCCAAGCATTGGGGCGCGGCGGCCGTCCATTTCGCCAACACCTACGGGCAGGACAAGTTTCTCTTCGGAACGGACTGGTGGGTGATCGACCCGGAGCGTGCGATGTCGGAGATTCACGAGTTCGACATGCGCCCGGTCTCCAAGCGCAAGCTTTTGCGCGACAACGCGCTGCGCGTGTTCAACCTTCCGGGCTGAGCAGAAGCGTCTCGCCAACTGAAAAGGCCGCGCCCTTGGGACGCGGCCTTGCTGGCTTTTGGGACTTGCCGGATCGTTCAGGCGACCGCCGTGCGCTTTCCCGCCGCGGCCGGCGCAGGCTGTTCCTGCGCGATCGCCGCGATCGAGCTGAACCGGGCGTTGCGCACATGGGTGCGCATTGCCGCTTCCGCCTGGTCGGGGTCGCGGCTTTCCAGTGCCTGGACGATCTGGACGTGCTCGTTGAGCGCCGCCTTGGCGCGGCCGGCCTGCGTGCTCGATTTGCGGCGGTGGATGCGAAGCTGGTAGTAGATCTCGTCCATCAGCAGCCGCTCCAGGCGCTCGCTCTTGGCGCCGCGGATGATGGAGAAGTGAAAGTCCTCGTCGCGCGAGCGCTGGACATAGGCCTCGCCGGCGGCCAGTTCCGGCTGGTGGGCGTGGGTGTCGAGCAGCGCCCGCAAATCCTTGAGCTGCTCGTCGGTCATGCGCTCGGCAGCCAGCCGCGCCGCCATGCCTTCGAGGGCCTCGCGGGTCAGGAAGAGCGATTCCAGGTCTTCCTTCGCGAAGGAGATAACGTGCACGCCGATGCGCGGGGTGCGCTTGACGAGCTTGCCCTCCAGCCGGCCGAGCGCTTCGCGCAGCGGACCGCGGCTGATGCCGAGATTGCGGGCAAGCTCTGCCTCGGACAGGCGCTGGCCGGGATCGAACTCGCCGGACGTGATCGCCTCGACGACCTTGTCGAACGCCTCGGCACTCAAGGATGTGCTCACGATTGGCTGCATGTTGCTCATTGTGCGGTTCCTCGATGCGATAAGACGGCGATTTGCGGTCCGGAGCCGAATAATCTGTGCGTTGACTGTCTACAAACAGATGCCCGAAAACGCACCGAATGCCAACGCCGACTGGCCAAAGATCGTGCAGGCGGCACCGTCATCCACCAGACTTGCATCCGGCCCGGACGTGAACGGGCGGCGTATTCCTCGAAGGCATCATAACTCAAATTGTGAACTGTTGACAATATGGCCTGCGGTGCTAATCATGTTTGCAAACCTTGCACATGGGACGCGACGACATGACGGCGATCTGGGATGACGTAATCAGCCTCGACGAGCGCAAGGCCTACGAGGCCGCCGGGTTCGGCAAGCGGTCGGGGATCGGCACGCGGCCGGCGCTTCTCATCATCGACGTCCAGTACCGCACGATCGGAACCGAACCCAAGCCGTTCTGGGACTCGATCAAGGAGTTCCCGACCTCCTGCGGCGAGGTCGGCTGGAAGGCCGTCAGCCAGATCGAAAAGCTGCTGCCGGTGTTCCGCAAGAACGGCTGGCCGGTGATCTACCCTTACGTCGCGCCGAAGGAAGCGTTCGATACGGGGCGCCTCGCCGACAAGGTGCCGGCGCTGATGGGCGTGGCCGCCAAGGGCTACGAGTTCGTGCCGCCGGTCGCGCCGGCCGCCGGCGACATCCTTTTGCCTAAGCGACACCCGAGCGCCTTCTTCGGCACGCCGCTGACGAGCTATCTCATCAACAATGCCGTCGACACGCTGGTCGTGACCGGCTGCACGACGAGCGGATGCGTGCGCGGCAGCGTCGTCGACGCCTTCGCCTACAATTACCGGGTGGTGGTGCCGCATGACGCCGTCTACGACCGGTCGCACACCTCGCACCTGGTGAACCTGTTCGACATGTCGGCGAAGTATGCCGACGTCATGTCGACCGACGAGACGCTGGACGCGCTTTCGAAGATTTGAGGCTTACGAACGCGCTGCCGCGAGGCGGAGCGTTTGTTCCTCGGCCTGCGCAATAGCCGCTTCGAAGGCTGCGGCATCGAGCGGGCGAAGCGATGCCAGGCCGCTCTGCATGGCCCGGCGCGGCTGAGTGGCGATGGTGCCGGCAAGCGCCCCGACGGCGGCGTCGAGGTCGGAGCGCGACACGCTTTCATTGATCAGGCCCATAAGCGCCGCGCGCTCGGCGCTGACAGGCACGCCGGTGACGGCGAGTTCGGTCGCGAAGGATGCAGCGACCTTGCCGCGCAACCCCGCCAGCACGACGAAGGGGAACAGGCCGAGCCGGATTTCCGGCAGGGCGAAGCGCGCGTCGTCGGCCGCGATGGCTATGTCGCATGCGGCGAGCAGGCCGACGCCGCCGGCATAGCAATGGCCGTTGATGCGGCCGACGAGCGGCTTGGTCAGCCGATGCGCGCGGCGCAGGAAATCGCCGAGGCCCGTGGTCTGGCGTTCGCCGATATTCTTGAAGAAGGCTTCCCCGGCACTGATGTCGGCACCGGCGCAAAACGCGCGGTCGCCCGCGCCTGTCAGGACGATGACGGCGACGGCGTCGTCCCGGTCGGCGCAATCGAGCAGACGGACGAGGTCGGCGAAATGGCGGTGGCCGAGCGCGTTGCGCCTCGCCTCGCGCCGGATCGTGATCGTGGCGACGGCGTCCTCGACGACGAGATCGACGCCGTCACCCGTCAACGCGCTTGCCGCAGGTCGACGATGCGCTTCGGCTTCGCCGGCGAGGTCGGATCGTAGATCTGGTCGCGCTCGACCAGCTCGACCGTCGGCCGCAGATTGGTGAGGCGCGTCACCTCCTCGGCCATGCGCGCGGCGATGCCGTCGCGCGCATCCGCGGACGGCGCGAGCCGGATGACGAGGTCGTCCATGGAGAACGGGTCGGACGGGTCCTGCGAGGTGACGACGATCTGGTATTCGTCGACGCCGGGCATCCGGTCGAACTCCTCCTTCAGATTGCCGAGATTCACCAGCGCGCCCTTGATCTTGATGATGTCGCCGGTGCGCACCGGCCGCGAGGACAAGCGTACGGAGGTGCGCCCGCAATGCGGGCAGGGCGAATGGTCGAGCGAGCCGACATCGCCGACCTTGTAGCGCAGGAAGACCGTGCCGCGGCGATTGAGATGGGTGACGGCGAGCATGCCGGGCGTGCCGTCGGGCAGGCGCCGGCCGGTCTCGTCGTCCACGACCTCGTGGAAGAGCTGGTCCGGCAGGCCGGAGTGGAAGCCGCTGCCCTCGCAGCATTCGATCATCGTGCCGCCCTGCTCGGTCGAGCCGTAGCGGTTGACGATGACGGTATCGGCGCAGCCGAGCTCGCGCATGCGGCGCCGGAAATCCTCGCGCATGGCCGGCGACGATGCCTCGCCGGTGGTCATCACCATGCGGACGCTGGAGAAATCCGCGCCGAGTTCCTGCGCGCGCATCAGGACGCGGCGGACGAAGCCGGCAACGCCCCAGAGCACGGTGACGCGATGGCGCGCGGCGGCGGCGACAGCCGCATCGAGGCTGCGGTTGACCGGGAACATGGCGTCGGTGCGGCCGGTATTGCCGAACATGATGGCAGCGCCGACGGCGCCGGCCTCGTCGGCCGCGCGCGAATAAGCGCCCATCGGAAATCCGGTCATCGGGAAAAGATTGGCGATCAGGTCGGTGTCGCGAAGTCCGATCAGGTCCCTGCGGTCCTGGAAGGCATACATGTAGGCGAAATGGTCGTGCGCGGTCACGTAGATCGGCGCGGGGCGGCCGGTGGTCGTGCCGGTCGTATAGAGCACTTTCCACAGCGTGCCCTCATTGCCCGGCAGACCTTCGGGACGCATGCGGAAGGCCTCGGGGTCGGCCAGGAACTCCTTCTTCGAGGAGGGCGGCAGGCGCTCCAATTCGTCGCGGTTGCGGATGTGCTCGGGCCGAATGCCCTCGCTGCGCATCAGCTTCGCATAGTAGGGGTGATGCTCGTAGCAGAGCTCGACCGTTCTCTGCAGGAGAGCGTCCTGCAAGGCGCCCACCGCCTCGGACGGCTGGTGGAGCATGTCGGGCAGGGTGAAGGTGCCGGCTTGGATCTGCATCGAACTATCCAGTTGTCTTCAAAAAATGCGGCGGGGCAGCGAACCGCCCCGCCCGGACTGCCCCAGTCCTATTTGAAATCGTAGAGGCGCACGAAGCCGTCCGGCCAGGGCGTGTAGTCGATCTCCGCCTTCACGCCGAAGGCCTGCATCTCGTCATAGAGCGGCAGATGATAGCGGTTCTCGTTGCTGCGCCGGAAGGCGTCGGCAATCAGCTTCGTCTGCTCGGCCGGGTCCGTCAGCGTGCGCTGCTCCTTCAGGAGCCGGTCGATTTCGGGATCGACCTTGTAGGCGTGCGAGCCTTCCTCGTACATCGTCGTCAGTACGGTCTCGGCATGGTATTGCGACGAGCCGAAGGCGAAGAAGTACATGCTGTCGAGCTTCGACTGCAGCCAGAGCGGGAAGAAGCCGGTGAATTCCATCGGCTTGATCTCGACCTTCAGGCCGACCGCCGTCATGTAGCCGGCGATCGCCTGCACGACCTCGTTCGCCATGACGATGTTGTTGTTCGGATACTGGATCGAGATGACCTCGCCATTGTAGCCGGCTTCCTCGACGAGCGCCTTCGCGGCCTCGGCATCGTATTCGACGGGCGTGAAGGAGGAATCGTAGCCGATGTTCATCGGCGGGACCATGATGCCGGTCGGCTTGCCGAGCCCGCGCAGCAACTGCTCGGCGATGGCCTTTCGGTCGATGGCCTTGTCGATCGCCTCGCGGATGAGCGGGTTGTCGAGCGGCGGGGTGTTGACGTTGAACGCGGCGAAGATCACGCGGAAACCGGGCGCGACGTCGACCGTGAGCTCGGGGGAGGACTTGAGCTGGTCCATCAGCGACGGCGGCAGCGCCGGCACGAGATCGACCTCGCCGGACAGGAGCGCCGAGGCGCGGCTCGCCTCCGACGGGATTGGACGGTAGGTCGCCTGCTTGATCGCCGGTGCGCCGCGCCAGTAGTCCGGGTTGGCCTCGAGCACCATGCGGTCGTCCTTGACCCACTCGACCAGCTTGTAGGGACCCGTGCCGACCGGCTTGGTGGCATAGCCCTCGTCGCCGACCTGATCGAAATAGGTCTTCGACATGATGTTCACGTAGCTGATCTGGCGGTGGAAGATGCCGTAGGGCTGGACCAGCGTGAACTTGACCGTGTTGTCGTCGACCTTCTCGACCGACTTCACCAGCTTCAGGAAGGTGCGGACGGGGGTCGCCTCGTCGGCGAGGATACGCTCGATGGTGAAAACGACGTCGTCGGCGCTGAACGGGCTGCCGTCGTGAAATTTCACGCCCTCGCGCAGCTTGAACGTCCATTCCGTCAGGTCTTCGGAAAAGGTCCACTCCTCGGCGAGGCGCGGGTTCATCTGTCCGTCGCGCTGCAGTTCGGTCAGCGCGTCGAAGACGTTGAGCCGGTAGTTGAAGCCCAGCGGCGAGGTGTCCTTGCTCGGGTCGAGGCCCGGGAAGTCGCCCGGCAGCGCCACGGCGATGGTCTCGGGCGCGGCCAGTGCGCCGGTCGGCGCTGCGAGGATTGCGGCTGCAAGCGCGGCCGCCCCCATGCCGTTCAATATCTTGCGAAAATAGGTCATTCAGCGTCTCCCATTGCGCGATGCGGGACGATCCCCATGACGCTGAGCCTAGGTCCACGCCTGAAAACTGTCAACAGTTGTCTTTGTGAACATGGAAAGCAGTGATATAGCCATTGTCGAACCGATATCGCAGGCAGGGAGACGGGAATGCGTCCACATATCGATTTCGTCCAAGCGCAGCATCTGGCGTGGGAAGACGCCGCTCCGCTCGGCCTGAACGGCGCGCGCATGAAGGTGCTGAGCCGCGACGACGCATCCGGTGCGTTGAGCTGCGTGCTCGAAATTCCAACGGGTGCGGCACGGGACACCGCGGCATTGGCGTTCGACGAGGAACTCTACATCCTCGACGGCGAGATCGATATCGGGAGTGTGCGCTACGGCGAGAACGCGTATGCGTTCCTGCCGAGCGGATTTGACGAGAACGCGATCACGTCGCCGCGCGGGGCGCATCTTCTCTATTTCCGATCCGACGCTCGGCCGGAAGGTGTCGAGACGGACGCGGCCGTGGTCGCCAGTCGCTTGGTCCGCCATGTCGACGTCTCGTCCGGCCAATGGGACGGTGATTTCGACAAGTTCGGGCTGGGCGAAATGAAGGCCGGGGCGCGCATGCGCGTGCTGCGCGAAGACCCGGTTACGGGCGAGACGACCTACATCACGGCGACCATCGCCTTTCGCCGCGGCGAACGCGCCGAGCGCCATCCGATCGTGCAGGAATTCTTCCTTCTGTCCGGCGAACTGGCTGGCGAGTTGGGAACGATGCAGGCCGGCGCGTACTGCTTCCGGCCGCCGATGGAAAAGCACGGCCCCTACGGATCGCCGACCGGCGCGCTGATCCTGTTTCGTGGCCTTGGCGGCCGCCAGGAAACCTTCTGGGAAGATGCCGATCCGTTCAGCTTCTTCCCGACTCACCAGCCGATCCTGCCGGAGAAGCTGCGAGCGGCCGGTGCACCGGTGCCCCGCCCGTCCCGCTACTGACGCGGCGCGTCGAACCACGCGCCGAGACGGTCGAGCGCGTCGGGATCGGAGAGGTCCATGACCGGCCCGCTGCCGAGCGAAGCGGCGGCGCGCGGCGCGGCGAAGGCGAAGATGTCGCGGGGTTCGCTGACGACCGTGGCAGGATGGGTCACCTTCGGCAGGCGGGTCGGAAGGTCGTATTCGAGCACGGCACGCCAGATCGCCTGGTAGTGCCAGGGCTGCTTTAAGAGGACCAGCGCACGGCGCTGTAGCGCTTCCGGGTCGATGCGCGGCTCGGTCTTCTTCGCATTGCCGATCCTGCGCTCGAACCACGGCCACCAGAGTTCCTGGTCGCGCAGATGGTGCCAGAGTTTCAACAGGTTGCCGCCCGACCATTCGGGCGAGGTGTCAGGCGCGTAGGCGGCGGCGAAGGCCGGATCGGGTTCGATCAGCGGCGGCGATCGGAATGCGATTTTTGCGACTCGCTCCGGGTGACGCGATGCGAACTCCGCAGCGACGGCCGCCGAAGTTCCGTTCGCAAGGAGGTGGATTTTTTCCCAGCCGAGATGGCCGAGAACGCGTTCGATCTGTTCGGCATAGGCTTCGATGGACGTGACAAAATCGCGCGCGACGCGGGAATTGCCGTTGCCGAGGAAGTCGAAGCCGAGGACGGGCCGCGTCCGGCCGAGCCGGTCGATGTCGTCAAGGTGGAGATCGATGCCGCCGGGGAGGTCGTGGAGGACGAGAAGCGGCGTGCCGTCGCGGTCGAGCCCGGCTGCCCGCGTGTAGATCGGCGCCAGCGCGTCGGGGATGTAGTCGCGCAGCGTCGACCGTCCATGGATCGACGGACCGCGAAACGCTGGCGCCGGGTCGGACCGGCCATGCGCGCGCAGGATCTGCAGCTCCTCGGCGGCGGCCTCGTCCGGGTCGCGCGAGAAGACATGGACCCAGGCGTGATCGGGGTAAAGCCGCACGGTCTTGTGCTGGCTGTCGCCCGGACGGTTGCCGTAGCAGACGGGCACCTCGACCTCGTCGATGACGGCGAGGCCGGGGTGCCGGAACGCCGACGCATAGACGCGTTGGTAGGATTCGCGCGCCTCCAGAAGCTCGACCGTTCCGCGATGGAGAAAGTCGAGGTCCGGGAGGTCGGTGTCCGCGCGGCTGGCGAGGGCCGGCCGGTCCCACGGCCAGAACATGTGCTGCTCGCGATAGCGGAACCAGGTCCATGTCAAATGGCTGCCGTCCCAGACGGGCTCGATCGGCGTCAGGTATTCCGCCAAGCGCTCCTCGTCATAGGGATTGGCGAAGACCGGATAGCCGTCGGTCAGGACGAAGGCGCACAGATCGGGATGACGCCTTGCGATCTCGACCGCAACGCCGGCGCCGGTATGGCGACCGTAGAGCGTGACCTTGCCGAGGCCGAGCGCGGTGATCGCCGCCGCGACCGCATCCGCCAGATGATGGGTTTCGACCCGGTCAGTGGCCGGTGCATCGGATAGGCCGAAGCCCGGAAGGTCGAAGGCGAAGGTGGTGAAATGATCGGCCCACTCGGCTTGGAGAGGCTCCATGACCTTGGCCGAACAGGGCGCGGCGTGGAGCATGACCAGCGCGGGACCTGCGCCTTGGCGGACGTAGTGCAGGCTGCCAAGGGCGGTTTTCGCGAACCCCCTGTCGACGGGCCATCTTTCAGCCGAGTTCATTTCAACGTCGCCTTTCCTGCGATCTCGCAAGCGTGACTCTCGCCGATCTGTTGACAGTTTACATTCATTTCCCCTATGGATGTCCAGCAGAATTCTCCGCGGCGTTGCCGGCGTCGCGTCTCAACAGGGACTTTCGCGTGACGACGAAAGCAACTTCGGACGGCTCTATGCCTGAAGATTCCATTTGCCGGAGGGCCCCATGACCTATGACTTCTTGATCAGGAACGGTTCGGTGGCGCTCCCGAATGCCGACCCTGCGCCGGCGGACGTCGCCGTCGTCGACGGAAAGATCGCGGCCATCCTGTCGCCCGGAACATCCGCTGAGGCGAAGCGGACGCTCGATGCGCGCGGATTGACCGTCCTGCCCGGCATCATCGACGTGCATCTCCATCTCGGTCACGGCGCCGACATCTCGCGGCCGCGCGCGGCGAGCGACGCGATCTCGGAGACCGGCGCGGCCGCCTCGGGCGGCATCACGACGATGATCCCCTATCTCCTCGCTGCCGAGGAGCACCGCGAGATTTTCGACGACGTGGTTGCGGTCACGACGGCCGGCGCGCGGATCGATTTCGGCTACCACCTCATCATCTCGACCGAAGACCAGCTTGCCGCGGTTCCGCATTATGTCCGCGAATTCGGCGTGCCGAGCTTCAAGATCTTCATGAACAATCGCGGCGGCGAAGGCGCGCGGCTCGGCCTGCCGGACATCGACGACGCGTTTCTCTATCGCCTTGCCGTGGCATGCACCGAAAACGGCGCGGTGCTCTGCCCGCATCCCGAGAACATCGAGGTGGCGCAGTTCCTGCGCAAGGCTGTGATGGCCGCCGACCCGGACGGCAAGGGCGGTCTTGCCGCCTGGAACGCCAGCCGCCCGCCCTTCATCGAGGCCGACGCGATCCAGCGCGCGGCGCTCCTGTGCAAGGCCGCCGGCGCGCCGATCTATGTCGTCCACACCTCGTCGGCGGAAGCGCTCGCGGCCGCCGAGCATGCGCGCGCGAGCGGGGTCGACATCACCATCGAGACGTGCCCACACTACCTGACGCATGATGTCGACTGGACCGGCGGCGATGTCGGCAAGATCAACCCGCCGCTGCGCGAGGCCGCCGACCGCGAAGCGCTGTGGGCCGGCATCGCCTCCGGCTCTGTCGACACGGTTGCGACGGACCACGTCCATCGTACGGCCTGCGCCAAGGCGGGCGGCATCTGGAAGGCCTCGCCCGGCTGTCCGGGGCTCGAGACGCTGCTGCCAGTCATGCTGTCGGAGGGTCACCACAAGCGCGGCGTGCCTATCCGGCGCCTCGTCTCGCTGCTGGCCGAAAAGCCGGCGCGGTCGATGGGGCTGTGGGGGCGCAAGGGCGGCATCGTCGTCGGCTTCGACGCCGATTTCGCGATCGTCGATCTCGAAGGCACCCAACGCGCCAGCAATGCGACGACGCAAAGCGATGCCGGCTACACGATCTATGACGGCTGGGATCTGAAGGGCCGCGTCCTGCACACGATCGTGCGCGGCCGGCCGGTCGTTGCGGACGGAAAGCTCGTCGAGGATGCGATCGGCACCGGGCAATATGTCCGGCGAAGCTTCGCGGCATGACACCCGCCGCCGATCCGTCCCTCGTCGCCGAACTGTCGTCGCGCGCGCCGGGGCTCGCTTTGTCGACGGACGATCTCGAACTCTACCGCACCGATATCTACTACACGGCCGAGCACGCGCCGCTCGCCGTCGCCTCGCCGATTTCGGCCGACGAAGTGGCGGGCCTGGTGCGCGCGGCGCGGGAGTTGCGGCTGTCGCTCGCCACGCGGGGAGCGGGCCTGTCCTACAGCGCCGGCTACATTCCGTCCGACGCGCGGACCGTCATCGTCGACATGACGCGCATGAACCGTATCGTCGAGATCAACGCCGTCGATCGCTACGTGACGGTCCAGCCTGGCGTGACCTGGTCGGCGCTGCGCGATGCACTTCGCCCGCTTGGCCTGACCACACCCTTCTGGGGCACGTTTTCCGGCCTGTTCGCGACGATCGGCGCAAGCCTTTCGCAAGGCGCGAAATTCTATGGTTCGGCCTCGCGCGGAACGTCGGCAGAAAGCGTTCTCGGCCTAAGGCTCGTCACCGGCACCGGCGAACTTCTCGTCACCGGCTCGGCCGCGTCGAGCGATCCTGCGAGCCCCTTCTTTCGCAATTACGGCCCCGACCTGACGGGCATCTTCCTCGGCGACAGCGGGGCGTTCGGCATCAAGGTCGAGATCACGCTGCAGCTCATCCCGGCAGCGGCGGAGACGGGCGTGTGCTCCTATTCCTTCGACGACCCCGTCGCGCAGCTTGGGGCCATGGGGCAGATCGGCTCGGAGCTTCTGGCCAGCGAATGCCTCGGCATGGACCCGTTCTCGGCGCGCAGCCGGATGGAGAGCGAGGGACTGGCGGCGGATTTCAAGACGCTCGGTTCGGTGGTCTCGGGCAGCGGCTCGTTCGTCTCGGGCGTCGCGAACGCCGCGCGCATCGCGATGCAGGGGCGGCGCTTCGCGTCGAAGATCGGCTACCTGATGAACTGCATCGTCGAGGGCCGCGACCGGCAGGATGCGCGCTCGCGCCTGCGGCGGGTGCAGCAGATCGCCAAGGACGCCGGCGGCAAGCCCATCCCGGCCTCGGTTCCGCGCGTCATGCGGGCGATCCCGTTTCCGCGTATGAACGGGCTCCTGACGCCGTCCGGCAAGCGGATGAACTGGCTGCACACGGTCGTTCCGAATTCGCGCGGCGGCGAATGCTTCCAGCGCACCGAAGCCGCCTTCGAGCGTCATGCCGGGGCAATGAAGACGAACGGCATCGATCGCGGCTATCTACTATCCACCCACGGCCCCTCGGGCGTCGGCATCGAGACGCTGATCCGCTGGTCGGATGCGCCCTACCCGATCCACACGCAGTTCATGAACGAGGCCGAGCACGCCAGGTTGCGCAGGCGCGAACCCAATCCCGAGGCCGCACGCGCGGTCGCCGAACTTTCGCAGGACATCATGGCGGAGTGGCGCGCGATGGGCGGCGTCCACATGCAGATCGGGCGGAAATATCCCTATCTCAAAACGCGGCTTCCCGAGACCGCCGGTCTTTTGTCGAACCTGAAGCGGCACCTCGACCCGGACGGCATCATCAATCCGGGCAATCTCTTCAAGTAGGGCGCTTTCACTTCGCCTTGCGGTCGCGTCAGGCGTCCGTCTCTTCCGGCTGCCGCTGGCGAGCGTACGCTTCCGGTCCATGTTCGCCGGCGAACAGGCACGCGCTCAGATGGCCGGGCGCCGTTCGCGGCGCGAGTTCGGGTTCGACACGCGCGCACTCGTCGACCGCACGGAAGCAGCGGGTGCGGAATGCGCAGCCGGAGGGCGGCGACATGGGGTTGGGCAGGTCGCCCGTCAGGATGATGCGCTCGGTGGCCGTGCCTGCATGGCCGCGCTGCGGAATCGCGGAAAGGAGCGCCTGCGTATAGGGATGCGCAGGGTGCTCGAAGACGCGCCGCACCGGCCCGTGCTCGACGATCCGGCCGAGATACATGACCGCGACCTCGTCGGAGATGTGACGGACGACGGAGAGGTCGTGCGAGATGAAGACGTAGGTCAGGCCGAGTTCCGCCTGAAGCGTCTTCAACAAATTGATGACCTGCGCCTGGATCGACACGTCGAGCGCCGACACGGCTTCGTCGAGGATCAGGACGTCCGGATTGAGCGCCAGCGCGCGGGCGATGGCGATGCGCTGCTTCTGGCCGCCGGAGAATTCGGGCGGCCGGCGCTTGCCGGCTTCCGGCGTCAGGCCGACATGCTCGAGAAGCTGGTCGATGCGGGCGGCATCGTACTTGCCCTGGATGCGCAGCGGTTCGGCGATGACTTCGTGCACGGTCATGCGCGGGTCGAGCGAGGAGTACGGATCCTGGAAGACAACCTGGAGATCACGCCGTCGCTCGCGCAGGCGGCTGCCCTTCAATTCGAGAAAAGGTTCGCCGTTCAAGAATACGTTGCCGCCCGAGGCATCGAGAAGCCGCAGCAGCACGCGCGCGAGGGTGGACTTGCCGCAACCGGATTCGCCGACGAGACCGAGCGTCTTGCCCTGTTTCAGGTCGAACGAAATGCCGCGCAGCGCCTTCATGCGCTCGCCCTTGCCGAAGAAGGCGGAGCCGACCTTGAACTCCTTTTCCAGCGCCTCGACCTTGAGGATCGAGCTTGCGCCGGCGGCCGGCGGCTGGACCGACCCGTCGGGGACCGCGATCAGGCGCTCCTGCTCGGCCTGCCAGGCGGCGACCTCTTCGGGGAAGTGACATGCCGACAGGCGCTCCTCGCCGACCTCGCGCAAGGGCGGCTGCTGCTCGCGGCACGGCGCGCGGCCGTTCGACATCGCGCAGCGCGGATGGAAGACGCAGCCGCTCGGACGGTTGGCAAGATCCGGCACGAAGCCGGGGATCGAATAGAGCTGGCTGACGCTGCGGTCGATGCGCGGCAGGCTTTCGATCAGCCCGGCCGTGTAGGGATGGGCCGGCGCCTCGAACATGGTGCGTGCCGGTGAGGTTTCCATCATCCGTCCGCCATACATGACGGCCATGCGGTCGGCGGTCTCGGCGACGAGGCCAAGATCGTGGGTGATCAGCACCATGGCAGCGCCCGTGCGCTGGCGGATTTCAGCAAGCACCGCCATGACCTGCGCCTGGATCGTCACGTCCAGCGCCGTGGTCGGTTCGTCGGCGATCAGGAGATCGGGTTCGTTCGCCATGGCGATGGCGATGACGACGCGCTGGCGCATGCCGCCCGAAAACTCGTTCGGGAACTGGCGCGCCCGGCGTTCCGGATTGGGTATGCCGACCAGCGACAGGAGATCGAGGACGCGCCTGTTCACGTCCTGCTTGGACATGGAAGGATTGTGCAGCCGCACGGCCTCGCCGATCTGAGCGCCGATCCGCAGGACAGGGTTGAGGGTCGTCATCGGGTCCTGGAAGACGATCGACATCACCTTGCCGCGGATCTTGCGCATCTCCTCGAAGCTCAGATCCGTCAGTTCGCGGCCGCGCAGCTTGATGCTGCCGGAGGTGATCTTCAGCGGCGAGGACAGGAGGCCCAGCACCGCCTGCATGGTGATGCTCTTGCCCGAGCCGGATTCGCCGACGATGCCGAACACTTCGCCCGGACGCACGTCGAACGAGACGTCGTCGACCAGCCGCGTGATGCCATCCGCTTTGGGGATGTCGATCGACAGGTTGCGGACGACCAGGATCGGCTCGGCCTCGTGCGTCGGGACGCTCATGGTTTGGACCTTTCGGGTGCGCCGACGACCTCGTTCTCCGACGTGAAGGCCTGGGACAGGAATTGCAGGCCGGCGACGAGGACGAAGAGGGCGATGCTTGGGAGGACGACGAGCGAGGGGGCGAGCGCGAGATAGGTCTGGCCTTCGCTGACCATCATGCCCCAGCTCGGCAGAGGCGGCTGGACGCCGAGGCCGAGATAGCTCAGCGAGGCTTCCATGACGATGATCTGGCCGAACTCGTAGGAGCCGACGATGAGCATCTGGGGCATGACGTTGGGCAGGAGGTGCTTGCGGATGTTCCATGTCGCACTCGCGCCCTGCGTGCGCGCCGACAGGACGAATTCGCGCTCGCGCAGGCTGAGCGCCATGCCGCGCGCCACGCGGCCATAGGAGACCCAGCTCGTTAGGCCGAGAAGCAGCGCCAGCATGGTCACGCTCGGCCCGATGATCGCGGCGACCGCGATCAGCAGCAGGACGCGCGGGATGGAAAGCTGCAGGTCGGCGATGCCCATGATGACGGATTCGAGCGGGCCGCGGAAATAGCCCGCGATAAGCCCGAGCGCGACGCCGATGACGAGGCTGACGAAGACGGCGCCGAGGCCGATCATCACCGAGACCTGGCCGGCGAGCGCCAGCCGGCTCAGCATGTCGCGGCCGAGCGTGTCGGTTCCCAGGAGGTAGAATTTGCCGTCGAACGACCTGCCGCCCATCGGCAGGAGGCTGCCGCCGAGATTCTGCGTATAGGGATCGTAGAAGGGCAGAAGCGGGATGACGAGAATGAGGACCAGCATCAGCGCCAGAAGCGTGACGGCGATGGTTCGAAGGATACCCAGGCGAAGCATCAGGCCAACCTCACGCGCGGATCGAGGATACCGTAGAGGATGTCCACGATCAGATTGATGACGACGAACATCAGCGAGATCAGGAAGACGCCGGCGATGATGACGGGAAAGTCGCGCTGGCTGACGGACTGCACGATCAGCCGGCCGACGCCGGGCCAACTGAAGACGGTCTCCGTCACGACCGTTCCGCCGAGCAGGAGGCCGAGATTGATGCCGGCGACAGTGACCAGCGGCAGGAGCGCGTTGGGAAGCATGTGGCCGAGCAGGACCTGGATGCGCCCCTGCCCCTTGGCATAGGCGGTGCGGACATAGTCCTGCCGCTGTTCGGTCGCCAGCGACGCGTTGAAGAGGCGCAGATAGAGGGCGAGCTCGTAGGTGCCGAGCGTCAGCGCCGGCAGGACGAGATGGGACCATGTTCCCCGGCCGAGCGACGGCAGCCAGCGCAGCCAGACTGAGAAGATCAGGATCATTAGCAGGCCGAAGGAGAAGATCGGGATGGCCTGGCGGGTCAGCGCGACCCACATGATCACTTCGCGCAGCCAGCGCGCCTTCGTCATCCGCATGGCGATGCCGAGGATGAAGGCAAGGCCGATGCCGACGACGAAGGATGTCAGCGCCAGCTCCAGCGTCGCCGGCACGCGCTCGAGGACGAGCGACATGGCCGAGACGTTCTGGCGAAGCGACACGCCGAAATCGCCCTGAAGGGCGCTCCAGATGAAGTCGAGATACTGGACGATCAGGGGACGGTTGAGGCCGAGTGCCTCGCGCATGCGGGCAATGTCTTCCTGCGACGCCTCGGCCGACAGGAGGAGCAGCGACGGGTCGCCGGCCAGCCGCACGAGGAAGAACGCGGCGGTGACGACGCCGAGGACCGTCAGGACCGACTGCATGATGCGTTTGGCTAGAAAATGGACCATGCGCCAACCTCTTTCGGTCTGATCCGCCGGATCGGGACCTCGACCGGCCCAGGAGCAGATGACGGCCATCCGTTTCCGGCGCGCCGACAAATCGTCAAAGCGATCTAAGCCGCATAAACGAATTCTGTCAACAGTCTACATATGCCGATAATGCCTCATTTGATCGCCGATTCGGGCGGAATTCTGACCACATTTATCGCAAAGGCACCCTAGTGCAATCCCTCTTGACGTCAACTGTCAACAGATTGCAGTATGCCTCGCGAAGCGCCGCTTGGCCATCCCCTCCGTCGAAACAGGACCGGACACATGAAAGCTGCAGTCATCTGGGAAGCCGGCCAACCCATGACGATCGAGGACGTCCAGATCGGCAAGCCCGGGCGGCGCGAGGTGCTCGTGCGCACCGCCTTTGCCGGCGTCTGCCACTCCGATCTCCACTTCGCCGACGGCACCTATCCCTATCCGACGCCGTTCGTCCCGGGCCATGAATCCGCCGGCATCGTGGAAGCAGTCGGCGAGGACGTGACCTACGTGAAGAAGGGCGACCATGTGGTGACGTGCCTTTCGGTGTTCTGCGGCTCCTGTCCGCAATGCGTCACCGGCCATCCGAACATCTGCGAAAGCGTGGACGTGAAACTGCCCGCGGGCAAGGCCCAGCGCCTCTGGCTCAATGGAAAATTGATGCACCAGTTCTCCAACCTCTCGTCCTTCGGCGAGATGATGCTGGTGCACGAACATGCCATCGTGAAGATCAATCCCGACATCCCGCTCGACCGCGCCTCCCTGGTCGGCTGCGGCGTCCTGACCGGCGTCGGCGCGGTCGTTCACGCGGCCAAGGTGAAGCCGGGCTCGACGGTCGTCATCATCGGCTGCGGAGGCGTCGGCCTGTCGGTCGTCAGCGGCGCTCGGCTCGCCGGCGCGGGACGCATCATCGCGGTCGACATGCTCGACGGCAAGCTGGAGCTCGCCCGGAAACTCGGCGCGACCGACACGATCAATGCTTCGACGACCGATCCGGTCGCCGCGGTGATCGACATGACGGATGGCGGCGTGCCCTATTCGTTCGAGGCGCTCGGGCTGAAGAAGACCGCCGAGCAGGCCTTCGCCATGCTGCGGCAGGGCGGTGTCGCCACCATCCTCGGCATGTTCAAGCCCGGCATGAAGCTGGAACTCGAAGGCTCCTGGTTCATCCGCGACCGCAAGATCCAGGGCTCGTCCATGGGCTCCAACCAGTTCCGCGTCGATATCCCGAACATCCTGCAATACTACATGCAGGGCCGGCTCGAACTCGACCATCTGATCTCCGACAAGATCAGGCTCAGCGACATCAACGCCGCCTTCGACAACCTGCGCACCGGCGCGCCGGTTCGCCAGGTCATCGACATGGCCGCCTGACCCGGTCCGGAGACATTCCCATGAACGTTCACATCAAGTCGCCCGGCGCGGCGACGACGCGCTACATCGCCCGCCGGCACGGCATGCTGATCGACGGCAAATGGAGACAGGCGGCGAACGGTGCCGTCTCGCAGATCATGGACCCCGGCCTCGGCAAGGTCATCGCCGACGTGCCCTGCGGCACGGGCGCCGATGTCGACCTGGCGGTCGCGGCCGCGCGCCGCGCCTTCGAGGACGGGCCGTGGCGCATGATGAAACCCAACGAGCGCTCGAAGCTCATCTGGCGCCTCGCCGACCTGATCGAGCATCATGCCGACACGATCGCCGAACTGGAATCGATCAATAACGGCATGCCGGTCGCGGTCGCCAAGGCGGGCCATGTCGGCCCGTCCGTCGACCTCATCCGCTACACGGCCGGCTGGCCGACGAAGCTGACGGGCGAGACGATCCCGGTTTCCTCGCCCGGCGAATGGCACGCCTATACGCTGCGCGAACCCGTCGGCGTCGTCGGCCAGATCGTGCCGTGGAACGGGCCGCTGATGATGGCGGCGTGGAAGATCGCACCGGCACTGGCGGCAGGCTGCACGATCGTGCTGAAGCCGGCCGAGCAGACGCCGCTGACCGCGCTTTACCTCGCTGAACTGGCGCTCGAGGCGGGCTTTCCGAAGGGCGTCTTCAACGTTGTCCTCGGCGGCGCCGAGGTGGGCGCTGCGATGGCCAGCCACCCCGACATCGACAAGATCGCGTTCACCGGCTCGACCCGCACCGGCCGCTCGATCGCAACGGCTGCGGCGGCGACAAACCTGAAGCGCGTGTCGCTCGAACTCGGCGGCAAGAGCCCGGTCATCGTCTTCCCCGACGCCGACCTGTCGCTCGCCATTCCCGGCGTCGCCAGCGGCATCTTCTCGAATGCGGGGCAGATCTGCACGGCCGGCTCGCGCGTCTATGCGCATGAAAGCGTGTTCGACAGGCTCGTCGACGGCGTCGCCTCCGCCGCGCAGTCGCTGAAGGTCGGCTACGGCCTTGCCGAAGGCAGCCAGATGGGTCCGCTGATCTCGTCGACGCAGCTCGAACGCGTGTCGTCGATGACTGCGCAGGGCGTGCGCGAGGGAGCGTCCGTCGTCACCGGCGGCGAGGCGATGGAGAGCGACGGCTACTTCTACAAGCCGACGATCCTCGCCGGCCTTAACCCGCAGATGAGCGTCGTGCGCGAGGAAATCTTCGGGCCGGTCCTCAGTGTCCTGCGCTACACCGATGACGATCTCGACGGCATCGCCCGGCAGGCCAATGACAGCCCGTATGGGCTTGCGGCCAGCATCTTCACGCAGAACCTGCAGGTCGCGCACAAGATGGCGGCGCGCCTGCGGGCCGGCACGATCGGCATCAACCGGCACTTCGTCGGCGACAGCGCCATGCCCTTCGGCGGTTTCCGCCAGTCAGGCTGGGGCCGCGAGCGCGGCCGGGAAGTCTTCGATTCCTACCTGGAGACGAAAGCCATCGCGAGCCCGCTCTGAGGCTACGTCGCGGCGGGCTCGTTCGACGCGGAATGGGCCGTCTTCGCGATCCGGTCGCGGCCGTCGACGATGACATGTTCGATCGCGCGGGCGGCGCCGTCCGGGTCGCGCGCTTCGATCCGCTCCACGATGGCGCGATGGGCCTTCGCGGTCGCGTTCTGCCGCGCCACCTCGCCATAGGGCGAACTGACCTTGAAGCTGGTCACCAGCGCCGCCTCGATCAGCGTGCCGACCGAATACATGAACGGGTTCTTCGAGGCGTCCAGGACGGCGATGTGCAGGGCCAGGTCGGCGAGCGCGAAGCTTTCCTCCGAATTGGCGTTCTCCATGGCGTCGGCGCAGGCGTAGAGGCGTTCGATGTCGGCCTTGGTGGCGCGGTCGGCGGCAAGACGCGCGGCATTCGGCTCGAAGGACAGTCGCATGTCGGACAGGTGGTGCAGGAAGGCGAAGTCCACGCCGCGTTCCAGATGCCAGGTCAGGACGTCGGCGTCGAAGAAATTCCAGGTCGAGCTCTCGGTCACGCGCGTTCCGATACGCGCCCGGGGCACGACCAGACCCTTCGCCGTCAGGGTCTTCATGGCTTCGCGCAGGACGGTGCGCGAGACGTCGAAGCGCTCGGCCAGTTCGGTGTCGCCTGGAAGGATCGAGCCGCTGCGATAGACGCCGCCGACGATCGACTTGCCCAATTCGTGCACGACATGGGAATGGCTGTTCCTGGCAACCTGTCCCGATATCGCTGTCTTGAGCAACTTTTTCCCCTACCCTGTTCTCGCGGCCGACTGCCGCCGCTCGGTCAGAACGACCAAACCCTTCTGCAGCACGATGAACGCCAGAAGCAAGAGACCGATCGCGATCTTCGTCCACCAGCTCGACAAGGTGCCGTCGAAGATCACATAGGTCTGGATCAGCCCCATGATCAACACCCCGAAGAAGGTACCGGCGACAAAGCCGCTGCCGCCGGTCAGGAGCGTCCCGCCGATGACGACGGCGGCGATGGCGTCGAGCTCGACGCCGACGGTCGCGAGCGAGTAGCCGGCCGAGGTGTAGAGGGAGAAGACGATGCCGGACAGGCCGGCCAGGAAGCCCGAAAGGGCGTAGATCAGGATCGTCGTGCGCGCGACGGGCACCCCCATCAGCCGGGCGGTCTGCACGCCGCCGCCGAGCGCATAGACGTTGGTGCCGAAGCGGGTTCGATGCGCGACGAGGATGCCGGCGAGGAAGACGACCAGCATCAGCCCGCCGATGAAGGTGAGGCGCCCCTTGCCCGGCATCAGCCAGTAGAGCGACTGCAGCGCGTCATAGGTCTCGTGCGCGATGGGCACGCTGTCGATGGACAGGACGTAAGCCATGCCGCGCGCCAGGAACATGCCGGCGAGGGTGACGATGAAGGGCGGCATTTCGAGGAAATAGATGACCGCGCCCATCGCCGCGCCGAAAAGCGTGGTGATGACGAGCAGCATCACGAAGACCGGCAGCGGATCGAGGCCGGTGTCGCGCAGGAGAACGGCGATGAAGACGCCCGAAAAGGCGATGACCGAGCCGATCGACAGGTCGATGCCGCCCGACAGGATGACGAAGGTCATGCCGACCGCCGCGATGCCGAGAAACGCGTTGTCGGTCAGGAGGTTGCCGACGACGCGCGTCGAGAGCATCGCCGGGAACTGCGCGTAGCAGATCGCATAGGCGACGAGAAAGATCGCGATGGTCGCGGCAAGCGGGAACAGGCGCGCGTTCATCGCAAACTCCGCGCCGGCTTGATGAAGGTCGTCGCGACGCGCAAGGCGGGCGACTGCAGGACGAGGATGACGAGGATGATCCCGGCCTTGATGACGAGGTTGAACTCGGGCGGGAAGCCCGACAGGAGGATGCCGGTGTTCACCGCCTGGATGATCATGGCGCCGATCAGCGAAGCGACGATCGAGAACCGGCCGCCGAGAAGCGACGTTCCGCCGATGACGACGGCGAGGATGGCGTCGAGCTCCAGCCAGAGGCCGGCATTGTTGGCGTCGGCGCCGCGGATGTCTGCAGCGGCGATGATGCCGGCAAGCGCGGCGCAAAGGCCGGACGTCATGTAGACGGCGACGATCAGCACCCGCGCGTTGACGCCCGACAGCATCGAGGCCCGCTGGTTGACGCCAATCGCCTCGATCAGGAGGCCGAGCGCGCTGCGCCTGACGATCAGCGTGACGAGCGCGCCCATCGCCAGCCAGAGGAGGACCGGCGTCGGGATGGCGAAGACCGCGCCGGAACCCATGAAGATCAGGCCTTCATGATTGAAGGTGAGGATGGCGCCTTCGGTGATGAGCTGCGCGATGCCACGCCCGGCGACCATCAGGATGAGCGTCGCGACGATCGGCTGGATGCGCAGCACGGCAACGAGGAAGCCGTTCCAAACGCCGCAGGCCAAGCCCGCGGACAGGCTGACGGCGAGCGTGGAGACCAGGCCGTAGTCCTGGCGCACGCACCATGCCGCGACCGCGCCGCAGATGGCCATGACGGCGCCGACCGACAGGTCGATGCCGCCCGTCGCGATGACCAGCGTCATGCCGATGGCGAGCAGCGCGACCGGCGCGCCGCGGTTCAGGATGTCGATCGGGCTCCCGTAGAGCCGGCCATTGGCAAGGGAGATGTCGAAGAAGCCGGGAAAGACGAAGGCGATCAGGGCGACGACCGCGGCGAGCGTCGCGATCTGCGGGGCGATCCGCCTCAGGAAGCGCGCGTTCATGACACGGTCTCAGACGACGCGGCGTAGGCGGATGCCTTTTCCGGCGCGGCGATCGCCTGCACCATGCGCTCGGCCGTCACGTTCTCGCCGACGAGTTCGGCGACATGGGTCCGGTCGCGCACGACGACGACGCGGTTGCTGTAGACGACGAGTTCGTCGAGTTCGGACGAGATGACGAGCAGCGACATGCCGCCGGCGCACAGTTCTTCGATCAGTCGGATGATCTCGGCATGGGCGCCGACATCGATGCCGCGCGTCGGCTCGTCGAGAATGAGAAATTCCGGATTGGTCGCGAGCCAGCGCGCCAGCATGACCTTCTGCTGGTTGCCGCCGGACAGTTGTCCGACCGGCTTTTCGGCGTCGGACGTCCGGATGTCGAGCCGGCGGATGAAATCGTCGGCCATCGCCATTTGCCGTCGGCTCGAAATCCGCTTCATCCAGCCGAGCCGGGCCTGCAGCGCGAGCACGATGTTCTCGCGAACGCTGAGTTCGGAGATGATGCCGTGGCTCTTGCGGTCCTCGGGAAGGAAGCCGAAGCCCGCCGCCACCGCATCGCGCGGCGAGGCAAGCCGGACGGGCCGGCCGTCCTTGCGCGCCTCCCCACCATCATGACCGGAGACGCCGAAGAGGAGTTCGGCGGTCTCGGTTCGGCCGGAGCCGAGGAGACCCGCCATGCCGACCACTTCGCCGGCATGGACATCAAGGTCGAAGGGGGCGATGCGGCCGCGCTTGCCCATGCCCTCGAACCGGAATTTCGCAGTGTCCGTGCGCGCCGGCGCGACGCGTCCGGTCTTGCGCGTTTCCTCGGCCAGTTCGCGCCCGAGCATCATGTTGATGAGCTTCAGCCGGTCGATATTCGCGGTTGGCTCGGTCCCGACCAACCGGCCGTTGCGCAGGACCGTGATCCGATCCGAAATCGCGAACACTTGGTCGAGGAAATGCGAAATGAAGATGATGCCGAGCCCGCGCGCCTTGAGGCCGCGGATGACGCCGAACAGCATCTGGACCTCGTGCTGGTCGAGGCTGGCGGTGGGCTCGTCGAGGATCAGCACCTTGCCGGACAGCGAGACCGCGCGGGCGATCGCGACGACCTGCTGCACGGCCACCGAATAGCTGTCGAGCTGGCGGGCCGGATCGATGGCGAGGCCGTACTGGGCGAGCAGCGCCTCGGCATCGGCATTCATCCGACGCGGCGAGATCAAGCCGAAGCGCATCGGCTGGTGCCCGAGGAACAGGTTCTCCGCGACCGTCAGATTGGGCAGGAGATTGACCTCCTGATAGACGGTTCCGATCCCGAGGCGCTGCGCGTGCAGCGTATCCTTCGGATCGATCGACCGGCCGTCGAGCAGGATGTCGCCGGCATCGCGGCGATAGGCGCCGGTCAGGCACTTGATCAGCGTCGACTTGCCCGCGCCGTTCTCGCCGAGCAGCGCGTGAACCTCGCTGGCGCGCAGCGCAAAGCCGACATCGTCGAGGGCCTTGGTGCCGGGAAACGATTTGGACAGATGCTCCGCGCGCAGGAGCGGCGGGCTTTCAGGCACAAGATTCATGCAGGTCTCGATGCTGTCGACAGGCAAGGTCCGCCCCGCACGCGCATGCGGGGCGGACATGGATCGGCCGGATCAGTAGCCGAGGTCCTTCTTCTCTTCGTAGATCGCGGCCGGATCGTCGGCCTGGGTGAACAGCTTCGATTCGGTCTGGATGAATTTCGGCGGCACGGTGCCGTCCTTCATGAAGGCGTCGAGCGCATCGAAGGCCGGGCCGGCCATGTTCGGCGTCAGTTCGACGGTCGCGTTCGCCTCGCCGGCCGCCATGGCCTGGAAGATGTCCGGGACGGCGTCGATGGAGACGATCTTGATGTCTTCACCGGGCTTGAGGCCTGCTTCCTTGATCGCCTGGATGGCGCCGACGGCCATGTCGTCATTGTGGGCGTAGAGCGCACAGATATTCGCGCCGCCGCCCTCGGCCTTGAGGAAGGATTCCATCACTTCCTTGCCCTTGGCGCGGGTGAAGTCGCCGGTCTGGCTGCGCACGATCTTGATGTTGTCGTGGCCCGAAATGCCTTCCTCGAAGCCGGCCTTGCGGTCGATGGCCGGCGACGAGCCGGTGGTGCCCTGAAGCTCGACCACGTTGCATTCGGCGTCTCCCACCTCGCCGACCAGCCACTCGCCCGCGACCTTGCCTTCATGGACGAGGTCGGAGCCGACGGCGGTCAGGTAGAGGTCGTCGGAGGAATCGACCATGCGGTCGAGAAGGACGACCGGAATGTCGGCCTCCTTGGCCTCCTCCAGAACCGAATCCCAGCCGGTGGCGACGACGGGCGCCAGCAGGATGCCGTCGACGCCCTGCGCGATGAAGGAGCGCAGCGCCTTGATCTGGTTTTCCTGCTTCTGCTGGGCATCGGCGAATTTCAGGTCGATGCCGCGCTTTTCCGCCTCCATGCGCGTCAGCGTCGTTTCGGCCGCGCGCCAGCCCGATTCCGATCCGATCTGCGAAAAGCCGATGGTCTGCGCGCTTGCTGCAGACGACATGACGGCCACCGACGCGAGCAGGCTCGCGCCGAACAAGATGTTCGACTTCATGGAATTCTCCTCCCAAAGAAAGGGCGTCGCGCCCGATCTTTAAAAAATCATACTATATTATTTTTGTAAACCGGGCGTCGGAGTTTTTGCTGCTTCAGGTTGCGCTGGCCGTTTCCGCGACCGCCAGATTGGCGGCCTTTCGTTCGATCTGGTCGTAGACGACCTGCGAGGCCGGAGAGAGCTTGCGGCCGCCCAGAGTCAGGATCGAATAGGGCGAGACCGAGAGGTCCTGCGCCACCGGCAGGACGGCGATGCGTCCGTCCATTCCCTCAGCGCCGCCGAAGAACGACCCGACGGCGCGGGCGATCGGCGCGATCGCGTTGGACTGGGAAATGAGGGCGAGCGTCATCAGGGTCGACGACGTCGACAAGACACGCGCGGGCAGCGGCACGCGTTTTTCGAGCAGGTAGGTTTCGACCGTATGGCGCAGGAGGCCGCCCGGCGCCTGCAATATCCAGTCGAACTCGACGCAATCGACGAGCGTCAAATCCGTCGCGCGGGTCAGTGGATGATCGGGCCGCACGATCAGGCTGACGGGTTCGGGGCCGACGGCGCGGGCCGCGAACTTGCTGTGATCGGCATCGCGCGGGACGCGGCCGATGTAGAAATCGAGCGATCCGGCGAGAAGCAGGTCGACCAGCCGGTCACTGGTGTCGACGTCGACATTGGCAATGATCCCCGGATGGGTGACGCGAATCTGCTTGAGTACGGGCAGGACGAGGTCGAGCGCCGGGCCGGTGACCGAACCGATTGACACCGACCCGCGCCGCCCCTCGTCGATCTCCTCGATCTCGCGCTCGGCGGCGTCCACGTCGTGCAGGATGCGGCGTGCCCACTGCGCCAGCTTCAGGCCTGCGGGCGTCAGCGTCACGCCACGCGGATGGCGGGCGTAAAGCTTCGTCGCGGCGATCGTTTCCATCTCCGCCAGGAGGCGCGAGGCCGCCGGCTGCGACATCGCAAGCTGCGCGGCAGCAGCGCTGATCTGCTCATGCTCGACGAGCGCCGCCAGAAGCCGCAGATGGGTGAATTTCAGGCCGCGCCGCAGCAGCCGACCCGTCGCGCCATGCAGTTCCGTGCTCATGATCGAAGCCCTCATACCGTCTACGACATATCATGATCGATATATCCAGACGTGGAAAGCGCATTTGACCGTCATAGCGCTCGGACATATCGCTGTTGGAAGCCGATGGAGGATCGGTCCTATCCTTGGGAGGAAATCATGAAATTCGTGCGCCTGGCGCTTGCCGCCACAGCTTTGACCGCATGCCTCGCATCCGCGCCGGCTTTTGCGCAGGACAAGGGGTTCGTCGGAATCGCCATGCCGACCCAATCCTCGGCCCGCTGGATCTCGGACGGCAATTCGATGGTCGAGCAGTTCAAGGAAGCCGGCTACGAGACCGATCTGCAGTATGCCGAGGACGACATTCCGAACCAGCTCGCCCAGATCGAGAACATGATTACCAAGGGCGTCAACGTGCTGGTGATCGCCGCGATCGACGGCACCACGCTTTCCAACGCGCTCGCCAATGCCGATGCCGCCGGCATCGAGGTGATCGCCTACGACCGTCTGATCCGCGACAGCGAGCATGTCGACTATTACGCCACCTTCGACAATTTCAAGGTCGGCGTGCAGCAGGCCGAGACGCTGGTCGCGGGCCTCAAGGAGCGCTTCCCGGACGTGAAGCCGTGGAACGTCGAGCTCTTCGGCGGCTCGCCGGACGACAACAACGCGTTCTTCTTCTACGATGGCGGGATGTCGGTGCTGCAGCCGATGATCGATTCAGGCGACATCGTCATCAAGTCCGGCCAGACCGGTATGCAGACCGTCGGCACCCTGCGCTGGGACGGCTCCGTGGCGCAGGCGCGCATGGACAACCTCCTGTCGGCCAACTACACGGACGATCAGGTCCATGGCGTGCTCTCGCCCTATGACGGCTTGTCGATCGGCATCATCTCTTCGCTCAAGGGCGTCGGCTACGGCACCGGCGACATGGAAATGCCGATCGTGTCCGGCCAGGACGCCGAGGTGCCGTCCGTCAAGGCGATCCTTCGCGGCGACCAGTATTCGACCATCTTCAAGGACACCCGCGAACTCGCCCGCGTCACCGTCGGCATGGTCGAGGCGGTGCTGAACGAAGGCGAGCCGGAGATCAACGACACCGAGACCTACGACAATGGCGTCAAGGTCGTGCCGTCCTACCTGCTTGAGCCCGTTCCGGTGACCGAGGCCAACTGGCGCGAGGTTCTGGTCGACAGCGGCTACTACACCGCCGACGAAATCGAGAACTGAGGGTTCCTCCCCGCCTCTCGGGTCGGGCGGAAGGCCTGGCCCGAGTTTTTTTTCATCCCCTGCCGGCGACGCGAGAGCGATGGAAACGATCCTCGAAATGCGCGCGATCACCAAGGAATTTCCTGGGGTCAAGGCGCTCGACAATGTCAGCTTCAAGGTCCGCCGCGGGGAGATTCACGCGCTCGTCGGCGAGAACGGGGCCGGCAAGTCGACCTTGATGAAGGTCCTTTCGGGCGTCTATCCGCATGGCGAGTACGATGGCGACATCGTCTATGACGGCGAGGTGAAGACCTTCTCCGGCATTCGCGATAGCGAGCGCGACGGTATCATCATCATCCACCAGGAACTGGCGTTGGTGCCGCTGCTCTCCATCGCCGAGAACATCTTCCTCGGCAACGAGCGCGCGCAGAACGGCGTCATCGACTGGCGCGAGACCAACCGGCGCGCCGAGGAACTGCTTGCCCGCGTCGGCCTCTCCGAAAAGCCGGGCACGAAGATCGCGCATCTCGGCCTCGGCAAGCAGCAACTCGTCGAGATCGCCAAGGCGCTGTCGAAGGAAGTGCGGCTCCTGATCCTCGACGAGCCGACCTCCTCGCTCAACGAACAGGACAGCGACGCGCTTCTCGCGCTGCTGATGGAACTGCGCGAGCGCGGCATCTCGTCGATCCTGATCTCGCACAAGCTCAACGAAGTCTCGAAGGTCGCCGATGCCATCACCATCCTGCGCGACGGTGCGACCGTGCGCACGCTCGACTGCCGCGCCGCGCCGGCGCGCGAGGACGACGTCATCCGCGACATGGTCGGGCGCGCGCTGTCGGACCGCTATCCGCCACGCCAGCCAAAGATCGGCGGGCCGGTGCTGGAGGTGCGCAACTGGTCCGTCACGCACCCGATCGACGGGCAGCGCCGCGTCGTCGACGACGTCTCCTTCACGCTCAACAAGGGCGAGGTGCTGGGCATCGCCGGGCTGATGGGCGCCGGGCGTACCGAACTTGCCATGAGCCTTTTCGGCCGCTCCTACGGCCAGTGGCAGGCGGGCGAGGCGTTCGTCCACGGCCAGAAGACCGACCTTTCTTCGGTGCCGAAGGCGATCGCGGCCGGGCTCGCCTATGCGACCGAGGACCGCAAGACCTTCGGCCTCGTCCTCGACCAGACGATCCGGCGCAACGTGCCGCTCGCGAACCTTCCGGCGATCTCCAATCAGGGCGTCATCGACAAGCACCGCGAGAGCGAGGTCGCCGAGGACTACCGGCGCCGCATCAACATCCGAAGCTCCTCGATCGAGCAGGCGACGGTGAACCTTTCGGGCGGCAACCAGCAGAAGGTCGTCCTGTCGAAATGGCTGTTCGCCGACCCCGACATCCTCATCCTCGACGAGCCGACGCGCGGCATCGACGTCGGCGCCAAGTTCGAGATCTACACGATCATCCGCGACCTCGCGGCCGCCGGCAAATCGCTGATCGTCATCTCGTCGGAGATGCCGGAACTCCTCGGCATCACCGACCGGCTCTACGTCATGAACCGGGGGCGGTTCGTCGGCGAATTGCCCTCCGCAGACGCAACGCAGGAAAAGATCATGTCCATGATCGTCAAGTCAGGTGGATAGACCCATGGCCCAGACCATCGACCAGGCGGCCGGAACCGCTGCCTCCACGCCATCGGGCGCCCGTTTCCTGCGCAACAACATGCGCGAGTACGGCATCCTGATCGCGCTCGTCGTCATCATGGCGTTCTTCCAGTTCGCCACCGGCGGCATATTGCTGCGGCCGGTAAATTTGACCAACCTCATCCTGCAGAACAGCTACATCGTCATCATGGCGGTGGGCATGCTGCTCGTCATCGTGTCCGGGCACATCGACCTGTCCGTCGGCTCGGTGCTCGGCTTCGTCGGCGCACTCGCCGCCGTGATGATCGTCCAGTGGGACATGAACTTCGTCGTCGCGGCGATCCTGTGCCTCGGCGTTGGGGCAGCGATCGGCGCCGCGCAGGGGTTCTGGATCGCCTATTACCGTATCCCCTCCTTCATCGTGACGCTGGCCGGCATGCTCGTCTTCAAGGGGCTGACGCTGTGGCTACTGGCCGGCCAGTCGGTCGGTCCCTTCCCGCCCACCTTCCAGCTCATCGCCTCGGGCTTCGTGCCGGACATCTTCAATGGCGAGGCGCTCAACGTCTTCTCGCTCGTCGCGGGCGTCGCCGTTGCCGGCCTTCTCTTCTACCTCGCGGTGCGTGCGCGCCGGCAGGAGCAGAAGCGCGGCACGGTCGAGGAGCCCTTCATCCTCTTCGCCGTCAAGAACGCGCTGATCTTCGCCGCCCTCGTCTATATGAGCTTCCTGATGGCGTCGTTCCGGGGCCTGCCCAACGTCTTCATCGTCATGGCGCTCCTGATCGCGATCTATTCCTTCGTCGCCAACCGGACGACCATCGGCCGGCGCATCTATGCCATCGGCGGCAACGAGAAGGCGGCCAAGCTTTCCGGCATCCGCACCGAGCGGCTGGTGTTCCTGACCTTCGCCAATATGGGCATGCTCGCCGCGCTCGCCGGCCTCGTCTTCGCCGCGCGCCTCAACACCGCGACGCCGAAGGCCGGCCTCTCCTTCGAGCTCGACGTGATCGCGGCCGTCTTCATCGGCGGCGCGTCGATGGCCGGCGGGGTCGGCACCATCGTGGGGGCCGTCATCGGCGCCTTCATCATGGGCGTGATGAACAACGGCATGTCGATCCTCGGCATCGGCATCGACTACCAGCAGGTCATCAAGGGGCTGGTGCTGCTCGCTGCCGTGATCTTCGACGTCTACAACAAGAACCGCGCCTAGGAGGCACCCATGCTGCTCTCGCAAATCAGGAAACCGGACGGCTCGATCGCCGTCGTCGCGCGCGAAGGCAAGGAAGCCTACGAGGTCAAGGGCGCTGCCAGCGTCCACGCGCTCGCCCTCCATTGCGCGGAGACGCCCGGCCTCGACCTGAAGTCGCATATCGCGGCGCTCGGCTTCGGCGCGGCCGTCGACCTCGACCGCGCCTATGGCGAGGGCCGCATCCTGCCGCCGATCACCCATCCCGACCCCGCCCATCTCCACGTCACCGGAACCGGGCTGACGCATCTTGGATCGGCGGCGACGCGCGACGCCATGCACCAGAAGGCGGCCGCGGCGGAGGAGACGCTGACGGATTCGATGAAGATGTTCCGCATGGGCCTCGAGAACGGCAAGCCGGCGAACGGCTCCGCCGGCGTGCAGCCGGAATGGTTCTACAAGGGCAACGGAACGTGCGTCGTCGCACCCGGCGGCGACCTCGCCTCGCCCCTATTCGCCGAGGACGCAGGCGAGGAGCCGGAGCTTGCGGGCATCTACGTGATCGGCGGCGACGGCACGCCGTTCCGCGTCGGCTTCGCCCTGTCGAACGAGTTCTCCGACCATGTGATGGAGCGCCGCAACTATCTCTACCTGGCCCATTCCAAGCTGAGGCCGTCGTCCTTCGGCCCCGAAATCCGCATCGGCGCGCTGCCGCAGGACGTGCGCGGCACATCGCGCATCCGGCGCGGGGCGCAGGTGATCTTCGAAAAGCCGTTCCTGTCGGGCGAGGCGAACATGTCGCACTCGATCGCGAATCTCGAACATCACCACTTCAAATACGCGCTGTTCCGGCAGCCGGGCGACGTGCATGTCCACATGTTCGGCACGGCCACGCTGTCCTTCGCCGATGGCGTGACGACGGAGCCGGGCGACAGGTTCGAAATCTCGGCGCCCGGCTTCGGCCTGCCGCTTCACAACGGCCTTGCCATCGACAGCCGCGCCGACGATCGCAAGCGGGTTGCCGTCCATGCGCTTTGACGAACGGACCGGAGACCGGCGCACATGAGTTTCACCAAGGCCGAATGGCCCCGCAAGCTGCGCTCGCAGGAGTGGTATGGCGGCACGTCGCGCGACCACATCTACCACCGCTCGTGGATGAAGAACCAAGGATTGCCGGCCGACCTCTTCGACGGGCGACCTGTGATCGGCATCTGCAACACCTGGTCGGAACTGACGCCCTGCAACGCGCATCTGCGCGATCTCGCCCAGCGCGTGAAGCACGGCATCTACGAGGCGGGCGGGCTGCCGGTGGAGTTCCCGGTCTTCTCGACGGGCGAAAGCTCGCTGCGCCCCTCCGCCATGATGTTTCGCAACCTCGCGGCCATGGATGTCGAGGAGGCGCTGCGCGCCAACCCGATCGACGGCGTCGTGCTGCTGGTCGGCTGCGACAAGACCACGCCGGCGCTCCTCATGGGCGCGGCCAGCGTCGACATTCCGGCCATCGCCGTGTCAGGAGGGCCGATGCTCAATGGCTGGTTCCGGGGCAACCGGGTCGGCTCGGGCACGGCGCTCTGGCAGATGTCGGAAGACATCAAGGCCGGCAAGATGACGGGCGAGGATTTCCTGGAAGCGGAGCAGGCGATGTCGCGCAGCCCCGGTTCGTGCAACACGATGGGCACCGCCTCGACCATGGCCTCGATGGCCGAGGCGCTCGGCATGGCGCTCTCCGGCAACGCCGCGATTCCCGCCGTCGATAGCCGCCGCCGCGTGATGGCGCATCTGACGGGTCGGCGCATCGTCGACATGGTCAAGGACGATCTGAAACCCTCCGACATCCTGACGCGGCAGGCCTTCGAGAACGCTATCCGGACGAATGGCGCGATCGGCGGGTCGACCAATGCCGTGATCCATCTTCTCGCCATCGCCGGCCGCGTCGGCGTCGACCTGACGCTCGACGACTGGGACAGGCTCGGCCGCGACGTGCCGACCATCGTCAACCTCATGCCCTCGGGCAAGTATCTGATGGAAGAGTTCTTCTATGCCGGCGGTCTTCCCGTCGTCATCAAGCGGCTCGGGGAAGCGGGCCTCCTGAACAGGGACGCCATCACCGTTTCGGGCGAGACGATCTGGAGCGAGGTCGCCGACGCGCGCAACTGGAACGAGGACGTCATCCTGCCGGTGGAGAAGGCGCTGACCAGCCAGGGCGGGATCGCGGTGCTCAAGGGAAACCTGGCGCCGAAGGGCGCGGTGCTGAAGCCGTCCGCGGCGAGCCCGCATCTCCTCACCCATCGCGGCCGCGCCGTCGTCTTCGAGGACATCGACGACTACAAGGCCAAGATCAATGACGACGCGCTCGACATCGACGAAACCTCGATCATGGTGATGAAGAACTGCGGCCCGAAGGGATATCCCGGCATGGCGGAGGTCGGCAATATGGGGCTGCCGCCGAAGGTGCTGAAGAAGGGCATCACCGACATGGTGCGCATTTCGGATGCGCGTATGTCAGGCACGGCTTACGGAACCGTCATCCTGCATACCGCGCCCGAGGCCGCCGTCGGCGGGCCGCTGGCGATCGTCGAGACGGGCGACACGATCGAGGTCGACGTGCCGAACCGCAGGCTTCATCTCGACATTTCGGATGCCGAGATGGCCGCGCGCCTTGCGCGCTGGAAGCCACTCGCGGACCCGCCGCGCGGCGGCTACGCGCAACTCTTCCACACCCATGTCGAGGGCGCGGATACCGGCGCCGATTTCGACTTCCTCAAGGGCGCGCGCGGAAAGGCGGTCGGTCGTGACAGCCATTGACGTCGCCATCGTCGGCGTCGGCAAGATCGCCCGCGACCAGCATCTGCCGTCCATCGAAAAGAGCGACTATTTCCGCCTCGCCGCAACCGTCAGCCGTCACACGACGGTCAACGGCGTCGCCAATTTCGCGACCATCGACGAACTTCTCTCCGCGCGGCCGGAGATCGGAGCCGTGTCGCTCTGCATGCCGCCGCAGGCGCGGTTCGATGCCGCCTGGCAGGCGCTTTCGGCCGGCAGGCACGTGATGCTGGAAAAGCCGCCGGGCGCGAGCGTCGCGGAGGTGCAGGCTCTGGTCCGGCTGGCGCGCGACAAGGGCGTCGCGCTGTTCGCCACCTGGCATTCGCGCCATGCCCATGCCGTGCCGCAGGCGAAGGCGCTGCTGGCGGAGCGCACCATCCAGTCCGTCGAGATCGTCTGGAAGGAGGATGTCCGCCGCTGGCATCCGGGGCAGGAGTGGATCTGGCAGCCGGGCGGGCTCGGCGTCTTCGATCCGGGCATCAATGCGCTTTCGATCCTGACCGAGATCGTGCCGCATCCCGTGCATGTTTCGAGCGCCACGCTCGAATTTCCCGAGAACCGCGCCGCGCCGATCGCTGCCGATATTCGGTTCGCCGATCATCTGGGAACGCCGATCCGGGCCGAATTCGACTGGCGCCAGACCGGGCCGCAAAGCTGGAACATCGACATTGCGACCGCCGAAGGCCATGTCCGGCTCTCGTCCGGCGGCGCGGTGCTCGATGTCGACGGGCAACGCGTCGCGGAGGGGCCGGACGGGGAATATGACGGGCTCTACCGGCACTTCGCGGCGCTGGTTGCCGAGCGCCGGGTCGATGTCGACCTCGCGCCGCTGGTCCATGTGGCGGACGCCTTCATGCTGGGCAAGCGCGTGCCGGCACCCGCCTTCCACGACGATGGCTGACCTAGCCAGCGTCGAGATCGCGCCAGGCTTTCACGAAGGCGCGGGCGTTGGCGCCGACCTCCGCCGCGCCCATTCCCGGCTTGTAGAGCGCGGAGCCGAGGCCGAAGCCGGCCGCGCCGGCAGCGCGATACGATGCCATGGTTTGCGGCGTGATGCCGCCGACCGGCAGGAACCGCGTTTCCTTCGAAAAGACGGATCGCATCGCCTTCAGGACCGTTGGCGGCAGCAATTCGGCCGGGAAGAGCTTCAGCGCATCGGCCCCGGCGCCGAGCGCGGCGAAGCCTTCCGTCGGGGTCGCGATCCCCGGCGCGCAGACCAATCCTGCGGCCTTCGCGGCGCGAATGACTTCGAAATCGGCATGCGGCATCACGATGATGCGCCCGCCCGCCCTTGCGACGTCATCGACCTGGTCCGGCCGCGTGACGGTGCCGGCGCCGATCAGGACGCGATCGCCATGTTCGGCAGTAAGCCGGCGGATGCTTTCGACGGCATTGGGCGAATTCAGCGGCACTTCGATGATGGAAAATCCCCCCGCGACAAGTTCGCCCGCGATCGGCAATATCTCGTCCGGCGTGACGCCGCGCAGGATCGCGATCAGCGGCAGGCGGTCGAGATAAGGCTGGAGTTCGCTCATGCGGTTCATCCTCTATTGACTGGCCAGCCCGGCGGCCAAGGCGATCGCCCAGAGGCCCGCGACGGCAGCGCCTTCGATCTCGTCGACTTTATCCAGCCCGAAGCGGGAGAACGCCAGCCGGTAGCGCGCGCACAGGGCCTTGTCGCCGATCAGGACGGGTGCTGCCCGCCTTTCTTCCAGCGCCGAGGCCAGTTCGGCGCCGATCAGCAGGCCCGACAGATAGTCGAGGCTGCAGGCCGGGTCGAGTTCGCCGGCCAGAACGAGGGCGCGGGCCGAGAACAGGAGCTGGTCGGCGCGGCCATCGCCGTTCCTGACGGCATCGACGCCGCGCAGGAACGCGTTTTCGGCATCGCGCGGATGCGGGGGCTCGCCCGTCTTCGCAAAGGCGCCGAGGATCGAATGGTCGCGCAGGACGGCGAAGAGTTCGCCGGTCATGTAGGTTTCGAAGCGGGCCACCTTGCCCTTGGCGAGCGAAACCCACTTCGAATGCGTTCCGGGCAGGACGAGTTCGCCTCGTGCGCCAAGTTCCGGCGCGATCTTCAGCGCGCCGAAGATCTGGGTCTCCTCGCCGCGCATGACATTGGCCGCATCGCCCGTCTGCAACAGGCCAGGCACGATGTGAAGCGACGTGCCGGGGACGGGAACGAGGGCATGCGCGATGTCGTCGATGCCGGCGGGCAGCCGTGCATAGGGCGCTTCGACCCAGCCCTGGGCGCTGCCGATCATGCCCGAAGCCAGCGCGTTCAGGTGCGGCCAGCGCGCGCGCCAGTCGCCCGTGACGGCGTCGTAGGGGGCGGCAAAATTGCGATCGGCGATCTTCATGATCCCGAGCGGTTCGGTGCACTCTTCGATAACGAGGCCGCCAGCGCCGAGAAGGTAGGCGCGCAGCGAGCTCGTTCCCCAGTCGAGCGCGATCAATGTCGGCGTCATCTCAGCCTCGTTCGATTTGCTTCAGCACTTCTTGCATGTTCGCGGCCGGTTTTCGATGCTCATCAGACGCCATGGAGTAAGGCATGAACGACGTATTCGACGCGCAGCGCTGCGAACTCGGCGAAGGCGCGCTCTGGCATCCCGAACGCGGCGAGCTGATCTGGTTCGACATCGTCAACGATCGCATGCTGCGCCGAAAGGACGGAGAGACGAAGGTCCATCACTTCGGCGACCACGTTTCCGCTGGCGGATGGATCGATCACACCCATGTGCTGGTCGCCGAGCGGTCGGGGCTCTGGCGCGTCGATCTCGACACGGACAAACGCGAACTGATCGCGCCTCTCCAACTCGCGCCGCATCTGCGCACCAATGACGGCCGTGCCGACCCATGGGGCGGCTTCTGGATCGGCACCATGGGCAAGCGTGCGGAGCGCGACGCCGGCAGCATCCGGCGCTACCATCGCGGCGAAATGCGTGAACTGCGCCAGGCCGTCACGATCCCCAACGCGATATGTTTCGATCCCGAGCGGGAGATCGCCTACTTCGCCGACACGCGGCTGCAGAAGGTCTGGCGGCAGCGGCTCGGCTCCGCCGATGGCTGGCCAGTCGGCGAGCCGGAACTCTATCTCGACCTGCGGGGTGAAAAGCTGAACCCCGATGGCGCCGTGCTCGATTCAGCAGGCAATTTCTGGAATGCCCAATGGGGCGCGGGGCGTGTCGCCTGCTACGATCCGTCAGGCAAGTTCATTGGCGCGGAGCTTTTCCCCGCCGGCCAGCTTTCCTGCCCGGCCTTCGGCGGCGCGGATTTCGACACGCTTTTCGTCACCTCGGCCATGCAGGACATGAATGCCGGCGAACGTGAGGCGGAGCCGTGCTCCGGCATGACGTTCTCTCGCCGGCTCTCGATCAAGGGCGTCGCAGAGCCGCGCGTCGTTCTTAGCTGACTTACTGCGCGAGCGGGGACGGGCGCTCGTTGCGGGCGATGAAACGGTCGACATCGTCGGCGGTCATCGGCCTGCTGAAGAGGTACCCCTGTCCCTGCCGACAGCCATGGTCCATCACCGACGCAAGCTGGATTTCGGTCTCGATGCCTTCGGCCGTCGTCGGAATGCCGATCGTCTCGCCGAGCAGGAGGATCGAGCGCACGATCGCCGCGTCGGAGTCGCTGTTGTCGAGTTTCTGGATGAAGCGCTTGTCGATCTTGATCTTGTCGAAGCGGAAATTCTGCAGATAGGCGAGCGACGAATAGCCGGTGCCGAAATCGTCGATCGATATCCGGACGCCAAGTTCGCGGATCGCCTCGAGCATCTTGATGTTGCGGCCCTCGGCGCCGAGAAGTGCGGATTCGGTGATCTCCAGTTCCAGCCTGTGCGGCGCGAGGCCGGTCGTCGCGAGCGTGTTGATCAGGGTCGACAGCAGCGCCGGATTCTCGAACTGGATCGGCGACAGATTGACCGAGACGGAGATGTGGTCGGGCCATTGCGTCGCCTGCTGGCAGGCTTGCCGCAGCGCCCAGGCGCCGATCTGCGCGATGAGGTTCGTGCGCTCGGCGATCGGGATGAAGATCTCCGGCGATATCATGCCGCGCGTCGGATGCGGCCAGCGCAGGAGCGCTTCGAAGGCGATGGTGTCGCGCGTGCGCACGTCGACGATCGGCTGGTAGAAGACTTCGAACTGCATCGTCGAGACGGCGAGGCGGAAATCCTGCTCGAGCAGGCGGCGCTGGTGCTGTTCTTCCAGCATGTGCGTCTCGAACAGGACGACGCCGCCCGTGCCCTTGCTCTTGGCGCGGTACATGGCAAGGTCCGCCGCCTTGACGAGGCCGTCGAGATCGCCGGTGAAGCAGCGCGCCCAGGCGGCACCGCAGCTTACGCCGACGCGGATCGGCTTGCCGTCGATGCTGAAGGGCGCGGACAGGGTTTCGACCAGGTTCTCGGCCAGCGCGCGAAGATCGGCCTCGGTCGATTCGACGTCGATGACGAGCGCGAATTCGTCGCCGCCGAGCCGGGCCGCGGGCGCGCCCGCCGGCAACTGCTCGACCAGGCGCTTGCCGAACTGCGCCAGAAGCTTGTCGCCGACGTCGTGACCATAGGTGTCGTTGACGGCCTTGAAGCCATCGAGATCGATGAAGAGCAGGACGGGCTCGCGGTCGGTCACCGGAATCTGGTCCAGGACCTGATAGAGCGAATCCCGGAAGCCCTGCCGGTTCATGAGGTTGGTCAGCGGGTCGTGGTAGGCGAGGTAGCGCAGGCGGTCTTCCGAGACCGAGCGCAGATGCGCCTCTTCATGAAGCTGCTGCTCCGTCTTCTCCAGCCGCTCGTCCAGCCTGCGCGACGCCTTTTCCAGCGACAGGCGGGCGAGGCGGTCGGCGTTCGCGAGCTTGCTGCGCTCGAGCTGCGCGTTGATGCGCGCGACCGCGACCGCGAAGTCGACGGGCTTGGTGATGTAGTCGTTGGCGCCGAGTCCGAGACTTTCGACGACGTCCTCGCTCTGGCTCTTGGCGGTGACCATGATCACCGGCAGGCTGGTTTCGTCGAACCGGCCGCGCAAGGTGCGCAGGACTTCGTTGCCGGACATGTCGGGCATCATGATGTCGAGAAGGACGATGTCGAACTGTTCCGCTTCGATGCAGGCAAGTGCCTCCAGCCCGCCCGAAGCCTCGACCACCTCGAAATCGCGTCGGACGAGACGTCGAGTCAGGATCTCGCGATTGTCGGCCACGTCATCGACGACGAGAATCCGCGGTTTCGCGGTCACCGCCGGTTGATCGTCCCGCGCGAACTCCTGCGTGAGGATGTTGCTTGCAATGCTCATCTGGCCCACCCCGACCGAACGTCACGATCTTTTGTCAGATCGCGTAAACCCCGAATACATACTACGCGTTACTTTGTTTCCAGACTATTAAGCCGCCACCTTCGGTAATCCCGGCATGACGACTTCGCTGATTTCTTCATTCTTCGCCCTGGCTGCAAGACGAGCGGGAATATCGACCGTGAAGGTCGATCCTTCGCCGAGCTTGCTCTTCACGTCAATCTCTCCGCCCAGAAGCGAGCAGAACTTGCGCGTGATCGCGAGGCCCATGCCCGTGCCGCCGAAGCGCGATGAGATGGTCGCGTCCGCCTGGATGTAGTTCTCGAACAGCTTGGACAGCGCCTCGGGCGCGATGCCGGTGTCGCTGACGCTGGCGATGAGGCGATCGTCGGCGATCGACTTCTCCACATGCAGCGTGAGCGTGACGGTTCCGGACTTGGTGAACTTGCCCGCATTGCCCAGAAGATTGATCAGGATCTGCGCGACCTTTGTGCGGTCGGTGCGAAGCATTTCGGAGCGCACGGGGCAGTCGACCACGAGGCGGCTCGAATTGTTGTTCACGATCGGATAGGCGTTGGCGACGACGTCGTCGCACAGATCGCCCAGCCTGAATTCGGTGATCTCCACCCCCTGCACGTTCTTCTCGACGGATTCGGTGTCGAGCACTTCGGAGACAAGCGCGAGCAGGTGCTTGCCGGCCGCGTTGATGCGGGCAAGGTCCTGCGCCTTCTGGCCGCTGCCGCCCGGCTGGTCGGCGCAGTCCTCGAGGAGGATTTCCGAATAGCCGATGATGACGTTGAGCGGCGTGCGCAATTCGTGGCTCATCTTGGCGAAGAAGACCGACCGGTTGCGGTTGGCCCGCTCGGCGATCTCGCGCGTGCGTTCGAGTTCGAGCACGGTGTGCCGGTAGCGGTCGGCCTCGGTCTGCAGCTCTGTGCGCAGCGCCATGACGCGGGCGTAGTAGAGCGCCATCCAGGTCATGTAGACCGTGGCGGCGGTGATCGACAGCCAGACGAGGGCGCGCAGGTCCTGCGCGGCAATGTCGTTGGGCAGGCCCAACTGCCAGACGCAGGCGAGGAACACCCCCAGATTGGCGCCGAACAGGCCGAGCACCAGCTTGAGGCGCTTGGAAAGGTAGAAGAGCCCCAGGAGAAGGCTGATGATCAGCCATGGCAGGAAGGGCGAGGTGAACCCGCCGTAGAAATAGGTCCCGAACAGCGACAGCGCCGTCAGCCCCTGGAACGACAGGAGTGTGGCGAGCTGCATGCTGCCCGTCATCTTCAGGACGATCGGCAACAGGAGGAAGGAATTGATGCCGGCGACCATGATGGCCAGTTGCGGCGTCATCTGCGGCGAGACGACATAGAGGAAGATGCCCATCGGCTGCGCGATCAGCGGGCCGGCCAGGTGCGTGAAGACGAAGATCCGCGCCATTTCCAGTCCGGTGCGGCTGTTGAGCACCGCACCTGGAATGAACGAGTTGATGATCCAGTTATCCGTCATCGAGCGCATCTGGCTTTCCCCCGAAAAATCGCGCGCCTCGTCGTCTCAGCCCGCCAGGCGCGTTTCCGTCTGATCGTAGCCGGCGTCGAGCCGGGCCTGGCCGAGCTGCATCGCCGCTTTCATGCGGTCGGCGGCCGCCGTGATCTCGGCGTCGGTGTGGCCGGCCATGACCTGCAGGCGGAAGCGCGCCAGACCCTTGCCGACGGCCGGGAACTCGACGAGGTTCGAGATCAGGCCGAGCTCGGGCAGGGCCCGCGCGGTCATGCGGGCGAGCGCCTCGTCGCCGGTCTTCACGGCCACGATCGCCGACGGATCGCCATAGCAATCCATGCCGCGCTCGCGGATGCCGGCCCGCAGCGCCAGGATGTTGTGCATCAGCCTGCCGCGCAGCACCGCGCCCTCGGACGATTCGACGATGTCGAGCGCCTTGGTGATGGTCGCCACCTGCGCCGGCGACAGGGCGTTGGAGAAGGTGCAGCTCGGCGAATAGAAGCGCAGATATTCCTTCACCGCCCGCGAATTGGTGGCGACGAAGCCGCCATTCGAGCCGAAGGTCTTGGAGAAGCTGCCCATCACCAGATCGACCTTGCCCAGCATGTCCTGGATGCCGATATGGCCGGTGCCGTCCTCGCCGAGGCAGCCCAGATCATGGGCGACGTCGACCATCAGCACCGCGCCGAATTCATGCGCCAGCGCCTGCATCGCGCCGAGGTCAGGCGTGTCGCTGTCCATCGAGAACAGGCCCTCGGTGACGATCATGATGCCGGCCTTGGGATCGCGCTTGCGGATGTCCTGAAGGCGCGTGCGGCAATGTTCGACGTCGAGATGGCGGAAGAGGACGACGTTGCGCGTCGCGGCTTGTGCGCCGACCTGCAGGCAGGCATGCGCCAGGGCGTCCATGACGATGTAGTCGTGCGAGCGGACGAGACCCTTGATGACACCGAAGCCGGCGGCCCATCCGGTGGGAAACAATACCGCTTCCTTCATCTTCAGGAAGCGCGCCAGACGATCTTCGAGCGCGACCGAGATGGAGGTGTTGCCGACGAGCGCGGGCGAACCGGCCGAATGGACGCCAAACTCGTCGATCGCCGCCTTGGCCGCTTCCAGCACCGCCGGGTGCGAGGACAGGCTCAGATAGTCCTGCGAGGCGAAGTTGACGCCGGTGCACAGATTGCCGCGGTCGTCGCGCACCGCGCAGCTTGCCGCCGGGCCCGTTTCCGTGGCGCGCGAGAACGGCCAGGTACCGGAGTGGCGGCGCGTGTCCTGCCATTCGTGGAAGGCGTTGCAGCGCGCCAGAAGATCGACGCCTTCGAGAACGCGAAAGTCGCGCATGCTTCCTTCGAGCGCCGCAGCCGGCACGCCATCAATTGTCATGTAGTTTTTCATGTCAGCCCCCGCTGTGCTTGTTGGTTGCTGACAATCTGCATCACTTCAAATAAAAGAGAGTTAAAACGACTTGACGCCTACTTCTTGACTTTGGCGTTGGTTAATAACGAGCCAATGCCGAAGACCTGCCGCATGACGTTACGCGGCAAGCGACGCATCGGCGACGCCGACGGGTTCGGAAACCGACTTCGCGGGCGTCCATTCGAGTGGAATCTGCAAGGTGAAGCAGGTTCCCTCGCCGACCGTGCTTTCGACGCCGAGTTCGCAGCCCAGTGCTTCGGCCAGCTTCTTGATGACGGTCAGATTGAGGCCTGTGCCGCCATAACGGCTGGCGGACGCGTCGCGGCTGTCGGCCAGGGCTTCGAACAACCGCGCGAGACGCTCCGGATCGATGCCCGCGCCGCGGTCCTGGATCGTCACCGCATAGGCCGCGCCCCTTTCCGTCGCCACCGGCCGGCAGCCGATCTCGACCGCAACGCCGGGCGCATGGGTGACGGCGTTGTCGAGAATCTCGCCGATGACCTGCAACAGCCGCTGCCTGTCCGTTTCGACGAAATGCGCGACGGCGTCGGCGCGCACGCCAAGGCTGTTTCCGGCCCGCTCCGCCTGCTCGCGCATCGCCGCGACGGCATCGTCCAGAACGCCCCCGAGCGAATGCGCGGAGACGGTGAACTGCATCCGGCCCGCCTCGATCTTCGACAGGTCGAGGATGATGTTGATCAGACGCAGCAGATAGGCGCCCGCGTCGAGGATACGGTTGACGTCCTCAAGCGTCTGGCGATCGCGGCTGTCCTCGGCTTCGTCGCGCAGGATCTGGCCGTAGCCGATCACCGCATTGAGCGGCGTCTTCAACTCGTGGCTCATGCGGGCGAGGAATTCGGCCTTGTGGTGGTTCGCCTCGTCGGCGGCCAGGATCGCGCCGCGCAGTTCCTCGGTCGCCGCGCGGCGGCGCTGCACCTCGTTTTCAAGCTCGACGCCCGCATCGAAGATCCGCGCATAGTAGATCGCCATCGTCGCGACATAGCAGAGCGCCGCGACCGTCGAGACGATGCCGAGCCCGACCAGCGCCAAGTCGGGAATGTCCTGAACCGGCGGATTCGTCGTCAAATAGAACGCCAGGAAGGTGCCGAAGGACAGCACGAACACTCCGAGAAGCCTCGCCTGCAGTCGGCGAACGCCGCCGATATAGAAGAAGGAGAGGATCGGGATGATCAGAATCCACGGCAGGGTCGGCGACAGGACACCGCCGTTGAAATAGCAACTCCAGAAGATGCACAGATTGAGGTTGACGACCGAGGCGAGCACCAGCTTGTCGTAGTCGAAGCCGCGCTTCAATAGGAAGGGATAGACCCAGAACGCCGTGATCAGCAGCGAAAGGATCGGAATGTCGAACCCGATCGTCGGATCAAAGAAGAACAGCGCCAGCGGCACCGAGTTGCCGAGGACCGGCCCCACCGTATGGCTGATCAGGAACATGCGCGCCTGGTTGAGCGAATCGCGGTCGCCGCGCAGCGAATCCGGCACGAAATACTCGATCAGCGCCTGATAGCGCGAGGCCAGCTTCTTCAACACCGCGATTTCCCCCGTCTGCCGTCGAGAAACGCAACCACTCGTTTACTATGTCGCCCCAAGTGTCGCGCTTCGAATTTGCCCTTTCGACTTGCAACAACTTACCGGCTTCCGCTTTCCATTAAGTTAAGGCTTGACGGCTACTGAAGCGGCCACCGCTCGCATACCGGCCACAGGCGTTAACCGTCCGTTATCCATCTTTTGGCAGCATCGAGCGGACATGAATTAGGGGCACGGGCGGCGATCGCCCGAATTTTGGGGAGTTTTCCGGATGCTTCGCGTTGCTGCTTTGGCAATCGCCTTGTGCGCCTCGCCTGCCCTGGCCGGCGATATGAACTGGCCGGCCGAGGCGCCGGTAGGCGCGACGGACTGGTCCGGCGGCTATCTCGGCGCGTTCGGCGGCGTCGCGGTCAGCAACGGTCGGGCGGAGCGCGGCGCGTTCGGCGGGCCGCTGATCACGCTCGACGTCCAGAACGGGCTCTTTCCCGCCAGCATCGACGGGAGCGAGGCCGGCATGGCGGCCGGCGCGCTTGCCGGCATCAACTTCCAGAGCGGCGCATTCGTCGGCGGCCTCGAAGCCGATTTCGGCTATGTCTGGACAGATGTGCGAAACAGCTTCTCGCGTGTCGACCCCAATCCGAACCCGATATTCAACGGCGTCGATACCAACACGAGCTATACGACCGAGTTCGGCGGCCTGGGCACGCTGCGCGCACGCGGGGGCTATGCGTTCGACCGGATGCTGGTCTTCGCCAGCGCCGGCGTCGCGGCCGGACACGTCACCAACCGCTTCACGCTCGACCTGCCCCAGCTCGGCTATACCTCCCCGGACTGGTCCGATTCGGGCATGCGCTTCGGCTATGCGCTCAGCGTCGGCATCGAATATCGCATGACCGACCGCCTCTCCCTGCGCTTCGAGACGCTCTACGCCAATCTCGCCGACACGACGGTCGACGCGGTCGACAACGTGACCTTCCCCGGTGAGACGATCAGCTACGACTTCAGCAACGACGTGATCATCCCGCGCCTGGCGCTGACCGCGAAGTTCTGATCTGGATCGGCGCTTCGGCGCCGGTTTGCAACCGTCGAAATTGCACACGGCCCCGGTTCGGTTTGAACGCGGGGCCGAATCGTGCTGAGGTTTTGCGATGCGATTCCCTTTTTGCCTGCGGCTTGAAGCCGGCAGCGCGCCGCACCACATCAGCCTCGACGACGGTTCCCAAGGAGACCCAAATGGCCACGGTCAAGATCGACAAGAACAATTTCCAGACAGACGTGCTGCAGGCGGCCGAGCCCGTGGTCGTGGATTTCTGGGCCGAATGGTGCGGCCCCTGCAAGATGATCGCGCCTGCGCTCGACGAGATCGCCGCCGAGATGGGCGGCAAGGTGAAGATCGCCAAGGTGAATATCGACGAGAACCCCGAGCTCGCGGCTCAGTTCGGCGTGCGCTCGATCCCGACGCTGATGCTCTTCAAGGGCGGCGAAGTCGCCGACATGAAGGTCGGCGCGGCGCCGAAGACGGCGCTGTCGTCCTGGATCAGCGGCAACGTCTGATCGATTCGATCTGAAGATCACGAGCCCGGCCATCGCGCCGGGCTTTTTCTTTTGGCCGTCAGCGCGGCGGGGTGCCGTTCTTCTCGAGCACTTCGCCGGCGAGATAGAGCGAGCCGCAGATCAGGATGCGCGGCGGCACTTCCAGCCCGTTCCAGGTATCGGCCAGAAGGCGCAGCGCGCTTTCGACCGACGAGACGGGCTCGGCCGACAGGCCCGCCTCCATGGCGCGCGCGGCAAGTTCGTCGTTGGGGACGCCGGCGTCCGAGTGCGTCACCGGCACGGTGAAGACATGACGCGCCATGCCCTTGAAGGCCGCGAAATAGCCGGACTGGTCCTTGGTGTTGATCATGCCGGCGATGAGGAAGAGCGGCCGCGGGCGCTTTTCCTCCTGCTCGGCCATGGCTTCGGCGATGACGGCACCGGCGCCGGGATTGTGCCCACCGTCGAGCCAGATTTCGGAGCCGGCCGGCGCCAGGTCGACGAGGTCGCCATCCGTCAGCTTCTGCATGCGGCCGGACCACTCGACCTTCTTCATCGCGCGATCGGCGACACGCAGCGAACCGTCGAAACCGGCCGCCTTGACGGCGGCGATGGCGGTGGCGGCATTGGCGAACTGGTGGCGCCCGACGAGGCGTGGCGGCGTCAGGTCGAGGAGACCTCCCTCGTCCTGATAGATCATCCGGCCGTTTTCCTCGTAGGCGATGAAATCCTGGCCGTAGACGAGAAGCGGGCAGCCGAGCCGCTCGGCCGTGTCGACCAGCACGTCGCGCGCAGCGTCATGCTCCTGCGCGCCGATGACGACCGGCGCGCCGCGCTTGATGATGCCGGCCTTCTCCACCGCGATGAGTTCCACCCGGTCGCCGAGATAGGCTTCGTGGTCGAGCGAGATCGGCATGATGACCGCGACGGCCGGCCGCGCGATGACGTTGGTCGCATCGAAGCGGCCGCCGAGGCCAACCTCCAGGATGGCGGCGTCGGCCGGATGCTCGGAAAAGAGCACGAAGCCGACCGCCGTAAGGATTTCGAAGACGGTGATCGTCTCGCCCTGATTGGCTTCGGCCACGCGGGCGATCGCGTCGGCGAAGACGGCGTCGTCGACGAGTTGTCCGCCGCCCGCCTCACCCAGCCGATAGCGTTCGTGCCAGCGCACCAGATGCGGCGAGGTGTGGACGTGGACGAGCCGGCCTGCCGCCTCGATCATCGCGCGCGAAAACGCGGCGGCCGAGCCCTTGCCGTTGGTGCCGGCGATGTGGATCACCGGCGGCAGGCGATCCTGCGGGTTGTCCAGCCGTTCGAGCAGCCGGCGGATGCGCTCCAGCGACAGGTCGAAGCCCTTCGGGTGCAGCGACATCAGCCGCTCGATCTGCTGCCCGGCGGTCAGGAGGGTCATGGCGGTATCCGGACCGGAGGATCAGGCGGGAGCGCGGTTGTCGGCGGACTCGGCCGCAGGCAGTGACATGTCGGCCAGGGCAGGCATGTCGGCTGCGGGCGCATGCGTCAGAATCTTCAGGAGCCCTGAAATGGTCGCCTTCAGTTCCAGCCGCGAGACAACCATGTCGACCATGCCGTGATCCATCAAATATTCGGCGCGCTGGAAGCCTTCCGGCAGCTTCTCGCGGATCGTCTGCTCGATGACGCGTGGACCGGCGAAGCCGATCAGCGCGCCGGGCTCGGCGATATGGACGTCGCCCAGCATCGCGTAGGAGGCAGTCACGCCGCCGGTCGTCGGATTGGTGAGGACGACGATATAGGGCAGGCCGGCTTCCTTGAGCCGGTCGACCGCAACGGTGGTGCGGGCAAGCTGCATCAGGGACAGGATGCCTTCCTGCATCCGCGCACCGCCGGAAGCGGCGAAGAGCACCAGCGGGCGCTGCTGCTCGACTGCGGTCTCGAAGCCGCGAATGATCGCGTCGCCTGCGGCCATGCCGAGCGAGCCGCCCATGAAGGCGAAATCCTGCACGGTGGCAACGATCGGCAAGCCGTCGATGGTGCCGGTGGCGTTGACGATGGCGTCTTCCATGCCGGTCTTCGCCTTGGCGTCGCGCAGGCGGTCGGTGTAGCGCTTCTCGTCGCGGAACTTCAGCGGGTCGATGGCGACCTTCGGGTTCTCGATCGTCTCGTAATGGCCGTCGTCGAAGAAATAGCGCAGGCGCTCCTTCGCCGAGATCTTCATGTGATGCCCGCTAGACGGGATCACGTACTGGTTGCTCTCCAGATCCTTGTGGAACACCATCTCGCCGCTCTCCGGATCCTTGATCCAGAGGTTTTCGGGCATGTCGCGCCGGCCGAGCATCGAATTGATCTTGGGGCGGACGTAATTGTTGATCCAGTTCATCGCGGAGCCTTCCGTTCTATCTGGAAAATGGGGTGTCAGACGGCCTGTGCAAGGCGCGCGGAACGGACGCCCTGCGCGAGGCCGGACACGAGGGTCGCGACGGCCTCGGCCGGATCGGCGGTCTTCTCGCCTTTCGGGCCGAGCACGTTGGCGACCGCGTTGACGATCGCCGTGCCGACCACGACGCCATCCGCCGAAGCGCCGATCGCGCGCGCCTGCTCGGCCGTCTTGACGCCGAAGCCGACGCAGATCGGCAGGTCCGTGTGGCCCTTGATGCGTGCCACCGCGCCCGCGACCTTCGACGTATCCGGAAGGGCCGAGCCGGTGATGCCCAGCATCGAGACGTAGTAGACGAAGCCCGACGTGTTCTCGAGCACCTTGGGCAGGCGCTTGTCGTCGGTGGTGGGGGTTGCCAGGCGAATGAAGTTGATGCCGGCCTTCAGCGCCGGGATGCACAATTCGCCGTCCATTTCCGGCGGCAGGTCGACGACGATCAGCCCGTCGATGCCGGACGCCTTGGCATCGGCAAGGAATTTCTCGACGCCATAGATATAGATGGGGTTGTAGTAGCCCATCAGGACGATCGGGGTGGCGTCGTCGTCCTTGCGGAAGTCCGACGCCATCTGCAGCGTCTTCTTCAGAGTCTGGCCGGCCTTGAGCGCCCGCAGGCCAGCCGCCTGGATCGCGGGACCATCGGCCATCGGGTCTGAAAACGGCATGCCGAGTTCGATGATGTCGGAACCTGCCTTCGGCAGCGCCTTCATGATCGACAGCGAGGTGTCGTAATCCGGATCGCCGCCCATGAAATAGGTGACGAGGGCGGGCCGGCCTTCGGCCTTCAGGTCGGCCATGCGGCGGTCGATGCGAGTGGTCATATGATTAGAGCCCCATGCCCAGGATCTTGCCGACGGTGAAGATGTCCTTGTCGCCGCGGCCGCAGAGATTCATCACGATGATCTGGTCCTGCCCCATCTTGGGTGCGCGCTTGACGACTTCGGCGAGTGCGTGGGCCGGTTCGAGGGCGGGGATGATGCCTTCGAGCCGGGTCAGGAGCTGGAACGCCTCGAGCGCCTCGTCGTCCATGATCGGGACGTATTCGACGCGGTTGGTTTCCTTCAGCCAGGAATGCTCCGGCCCGATGCCCGGATAGTCGAGGCCGGCCGAGATCGAGTGGCCGTCCTTGATCTGGCCGTCCTCGTTCTGCAGCAGATAGGTGCGGTTGCCGTGCAGCACGCCGGGCGCGCCGGCGGTCAGCGAGGCGCAATGCTCCTCGCCGTCGAGCCCCTTGCCGCCCGCCTCGACGCCGACGATCTTGACCGAGGCGTCGTCGAGGAACGGGTGGAACAGGCCGATGGCGTTGGAGCCGCCGCCGACGGCTGCGACCAGCAGGTCCGGCAGACGGCCTTCCGCCGCCATCATCTGATCGCGCAGTTCCTTGCCGATGACGGACTGGAATTCACGCACGAGCTCGGGATAGGGATGCGGGCCAGCGGCGGTTCCGATCAGGTAATAGGTGTCCTCGACATTGGTGACCCAGTCGCGCAACGCCTCGTTCATCGCGTCCTTGAGCGTGCCGTGGCCGGACGAGACCGGGATTACTTCGGCACCGAGAAGCTTCATGCGGAAGACGTTGGGCGCCTGACGCTCGACATCGGTCGCGCCCATATAGACGACGCAGGGCAGGCCGAACCGGGCGCAGACGGTGGCCGTCGCGACGCCGTGCTGGCCGGCGCCGGTTTCGGCGATGATGCGCGTCTTGCCCATGCGGCGTGCCAGCAGAATCTGGCCGAGGCAATTGTTGATCTTGTGCGAGCCGGTATGGTTCAGCTCGTCGCGCTTGAAGTAGATCTTGGCGCCGCCGAGATGCTCCGTCAGTCGCTCTGCGAAATAGAGCGGCGAGGGCCGACCGGTGTAGTGCGTGTTGAGATGATCGAGCTCGGCCTTGAAGGCCGGATCGGTGCGCGCGACCTTCCAGTGCTCTTCCAGATCGAGGATCAGCGGCATCAGCGTCTCGGCGACGAAGCGGCCGCCGAAGATGCCAAACATGCCTTCCGTGTCGGGTCCGGTGCGGAAGGAATTGGGCGCAACGGGACTGTTCATGTCGTCAACTCCCTTGAAGCCGGCAGGCCGGCGCGGGCGGCCTCGACCGCCTCGAAGAATTTCGCGATCAGCGCCGGGTCCTTGACGCCCGGAGCGCTTTCGACACCGGACGATATGTCGATGCCGGGCGGGTTCGCCTGCCGCAGCGCATCGGCGATGTTGCCAGCGTTGAGGCCCCCGGAAAGCATGTAATCGAGGCCGGGGTCAAGGGCGGCGAGAAGCCACCAGTCGAACGAGACGCCATTGCCGCCGGGAAGGTCGGAGCCCTTGGGTGGCTTGGCATCGAAGAGGAAGCCGTCGGCGATGCCGCGATAGGGCGCGACCGCGTCGAGATCAGCGGCATCTTTGACCGAAAAGGCCTTTATCACCTGCAGGCCGTAGCGCGCTTTGACCTCGGCAACGCGCGCCGGCGTCTCACGTCCGTGAAGCTGCAGCATGTCGGGCGAAATGGCAGAAACGATCGCGTCGAGCATGGCATCGTCGGCATCGACCGTGACGGCGACTGACTTCGCCTGGCCGCTGGCGCGGCCCGCGAGGCGCGCGGCCTCGTCGAGGCTCACGTGACGCGGGCTCTTTTCGAAGAAGATGAAGCCGACATGCGACGCGCCGCCGGCCAGCGCCGCGTCGACGGCCGCATCCGTCTTCAAGCCGCAGATCTTGATGTCGAGGGTCATGGTCGCGCAAGTGCCATGGAATCACGGCGAAGTCGAGGAGTAGGACCGCGCCATGGTTCTGCGCCGCAGACGCGGATGAGCCGTAGCGGTATGGTGATGGCAAATCTGGTGGCGAAGCATGTGTCGTGTCGTGCGTTGCAAGTCCGGCGTCAACCTCGCCACCGTCACCCCTGTGCTCGTCACAGGGGGTCCATGCCTCGCCCTTCCTGACAGGTGAAACAGGGCTGGCTGCCAGACCTATTCGAACCGGATCGCCTGCAGCGCGCCGCCGTTCTTCTTCAGCCAGGCGCGGGCCTCGTCGGTGCGCGGGCAGAGCTGGCGGCAGAGCGCCCAGAATTTCGGGCCGTGGTTCATCTCCTTCAGATGCGCCACTTCGTGCGCGACGAGGTAGTCGATCACCGTCTTCGGCGCCATCATGATGCGCCAGGAGAAAGAGAGCGTGCCGTCGGAGGTGCAGGAGCCCCAGCGGCTCGTCGTGTCGCGATAGCGCACCGCCTTGGCCCGGCGGCCGACGGCGGCGGTGTGCTTGGCGACGAGGATCTCGATGTCGCGCTTGGCCTCGCGCTTCAGGAAGTCGGCAAGGCGGCGTTGCAGATGCGCGCGGTCGCCATGGACGATGAGAGCCGGCTCGCCTTCGATTTCGCCTGCCGTCACCGTGCCGCGTCCCGCCTCGTGCACGATCCGGTGCGGCACGCCGCGCAAGGGCAGCTTCGCGCCCGGACGCAGGGCGGCGTCGTCCGGCAGCTTCGCCAGCCGGCTCTCCAGCCAGCCCTGATGGCGGTCGAGGAAGCGGTCGACTTCGCGGGGGTCGATGCCCGGCGGCACGGTGATGCGCAGGCCCTTGCCGCCGGCCTCGATGCGCAGCGTCAGCCGCTTGGCGCGCGCGTTCTCGACGATCCGAAGCGGCAGCGTGCGCGCGGCGACGTCGTGCATGCGCTCGATCTGGGCGGCGGGGATGCGCGGACGTGATTTGAAGAGGCCGAGAACCATGATGCCAGCTTAAGTGATTCGACGTTGCGGAAGGTCAATGAAAAACGGCGCCGCTTGCGCGGCGCCGCTTCGTATTCATCCCAATCGCGGCCAATCAGGCCGGGTTGAGGATCTCGCCGTCCTGCGGCTTGTCCGGCGTGTTGCGCGAGCGATTGGCCATGAAGCGGTCGAACTCTTCCTGGTCCTTGGCGCGGCGAAGCTCGCGGGCGTATTCGTCGAACTCGCTGCGCATCTCGTCGAGCTTGCGGCGCTCCTCGTTGAGACGGTCGAGTTCCTTTTCGCGCCAGTCGTCGAAGGCGACATTGCCGGTGCGCGGCGCGCCCGTGCGATACGACGCCTTGCGACAGGAAGAGAAGAAGCCGTCCGTCGCGCGATTGATGTCGCCCTTGAAGGCGTCGAGGCGGTCGCCCCAGATGATGTAGGCGAGCATGGCGAGGCCGAGCGGCCAGAACACCATGAAGCCGATGACCATCAAGGCGATGGTGGCAGGCGTCCATGCAGGACGGATCAGTGCTTTCGTCATCGTCACCCGTTCCTTTTCGGTGGCTCGCAGCCCATCCGGCTGCTTCATTTCGAGATGGGAACGGGCGAAACCGACTTCAAGAAAAATCGGACATCGCCCGGTCAACTCCGCTTCCAGCGCGCCGCCAGACGGTCGAGGACGAGCACGAACAGCCCGGCCAGCAGTCCCCAGAAGGCCGCCCCGACCCCACCGATGGTCAGGCCCGAGGCCGTGACCGAAAAGGCGACGATGGCAGGGACCCGCTCGGCCGGGTCGGCCATCGCGAGGCCGAGCGCGTTGGTCAGCGGCGCCAGAAGGCCGATGCCGGCGACGAGCAGGACGAGGCTTTGCGGCAGGACGTCGAAGAGCGCGACGAGCGAGGCGCCGAAGATCGCGAAGACGACGTACCAGAGCGCATAGAACGGTCCCGTGAGCCATCGCTTCGCCGGATCGGGATGGGCGTCGGGGTCGGTGCAGATCGCCGCCGAGATGGCGGCGAGGTTGGTCGTCAGCGCATTGAACGGCGCGGAGAGGAGCGAGACGAAGCCGGTCGTTCCGATCAGCAGCCCGGTCGGCGGGCTGTAGCCGGCCGCCCGCAGGACGGCGATGCCTGCAAGGTTCTGCGAGGCCATGGTGACGAGGTAGAGCGGCACGGCAAGGCCGACGAATGCCGTCAGCGAGAAGTCGGGCGAGGTCCATACCAGCGTCGAGACCTCGAAGGGCGGCAGGCTGCCGACGCGGCCGAGCGCCAAGGCCAGCACGCCGCCACCGACCAGAACGGCCAGCACCGACAGGGCCGGATTGAAGAGCCTCAGGACGAAGAAGGCGACGAGGAGCGGCAGGACGAGGACGGCGTCCATGCCGACCGCCCGCGCCGCGCCCATGACGAAGGCGACGACGATTCCGGCGAGCATGCCCGATGCGACCGAGGACGGGATCATCGAGACGAGGCGCGTCAGCGGGCGAACGAGGCCGGTCAGCGTCAGGAGAAGTGCGGCCCCGATGAACGCGCCGACGGCCTCGGCCATCGTGAAGCCGGCGCTGGCGCCCAGAAGCGCGGCGCCCGGCGTAGTCCATGCCGTGATGACCGGCATGCGCGTCCACCACGAAAGGAACGCCGCCTCGGCGGCCTTGGCGAGGCAGACGGCGGTGACCATGCTGGCGGTCTGCTGTGTCGTCGCCCCGACCGCGACGGCGGCCGCGATGACGAGCGCCAAGGTCGAGCCGAAGCCGACGACTGCCGCGACGAAGGACGAGACGACGACCGATAGCCGCATCAGGCGGCAATCCGCTCGCAAAGCCCTTCGGCTGCCTTGAGGATCAGCGCGATGTCCTGCGGGCGCGAGAGGCGGTGGTCGCCGTCCTTCACCAGCGATATCGTGACGTCGTCGGACGGGAGGTGCTCGACCAGCTTCAAGGCATGGGTGTGGGGCACGTCGGGATCGGCAAGGCCCTGGATGATTGTGACCGGGCAATGGGTGTCGATGATGCCGATCATCACGCGGTTGGCGCGCCCGTCCTCGAACAGCGCGCGCGTGTAGATGTTCGGCTCCGGCGAATATTCGGAGTGCTCCTCCATGTAGCCCTTGGTCTCGAGGTCGCGCCGGTGCGCCTTAGAGAGCTCCGGCTCCATCAGTTCGACGGTGAAATCGGGCGCGGGCGCGAGCAGCAAGAGCGCGCCGATCCGCTCGCCCTCGCCGGCCTTCTGCAATTCCTGAACCATGCGAAGCGCGATCCAGGCGCCCATGGACGAGCCGACGAGGACCTGCGGCCCTTCGGTCTGGCTGCGGAAGACGGCCAAGCTCTCGGCGAGCCATTTCGAGATGGTGCCGTCGACGAATGCGCCACCGGATTCGCCGTGGCCGGAATAATCGTGCCGCAGGCTCGCGCGGCCCGTCCCGGCCGCCCATGCGTCCAGCGCCTCGGCCTTGGTGCCGAGCATGTCGGAGCGATAGCCGCCGAGCCAGACGATGCCCGGCGCATGGCCGGCGCGGCGGCGATAGGCGATGTCGATCCCGTCGACGTGAATCGTGGCGGGCGCTGGGCGGTCCATGGTCGTCTCCTTGATCGGCAGCCGTTTTGCGCCATCTGATAGCATGGCGCGGCCACCCCGCCACTTTTTCGCGAAGCCCGTGATTTTTCGCGCCGCCTGTGCTATTGACACGCCCCGTGGCGCGGCGACAGAAGCGCAAGCTCGTTCGCGACAGACGAATTTTGACCCCGAACGTCAATGATTTGAGGAGACTACGACCATTCGCAGACCGTTCAAAGCCGCGGCGCCGACCAAGGAAGGCCCGCGCTCAAACCGTGATATCCGTGTACCGCAGGTGCAGCTCATCGATGCCGAAGGCCAGAACCGTGGCGTCGTGTCGATCAATGAAGCCCTGATCCTCGCCGAGGATGCGGGGATGGATCTCGTGGAAATCTCGCCGAACCAGACGCCCCCCGTCTGCAAGATCACCGATCTCGGCAAGATGAAGTATGCCAGCCAGAAGAAGGCTGCAGAAGCGCGCAAGAAGCAGAAGACCATCGAGATCAAGGAGATCAAGATGCGTCCCAACATCGACACCCACGACTACGAGGTGAAGATGAAGGCCGTGCGCCGGTTCTTCGACGAAGGCGACAAGGTGAAGCTGACGCTTCGTTTCCGCGGCCGCGAAATGGCGCATATGGAGCTCGGCATGAAGCTCCTGAACCGTGTGCGCGAGGAAGTCGCCGAGATCGCCAAGGTCGAGGCCGAGCCGAAGCTCGAAGGCCGCCAGATGATGATGGTGCTCGCGCCGCGATAGGTCGAACGGCCGACACCGCAACACGTCACCGGTGTCGGCTTCCTTCTGGAGATCGCGTATTTGGTGCGTTCAACATGAGCCAGGCCAAGCGCGACGCATTGGGCCGATTTCAAAGACTGCGCCGGCTGGTTCTCGCGCTTCTCATCGCGGCGGCGGCCGTCGGCCTGGCATTCGTCGGCTCGCCGGACACGGCAGTTCACGAATTCGTCGAGGCATTCGGGATCGGTTTGATCGGCGCTGCGATCCTCGGACGCCTGTGGTGCACGCTCCATATCGGCGGGCGCAAATCGGCCGAGATCGTGACGACCGGTCCCTATTCGATCACGCGAAATCCGCTCTATGTCTTCTCCGCCCTTGCGGCCGTCGGGGCAGGCGCGCAAACCGGAAGCGTCGTGGTCGCGCTCGTCTTCGGGATGGCGACGATTGCCGCCTTTCACGTCGTGATCGCGCGCGAGGAGCGCTTTCTCGGCGAGACGTTCGGTCAGCCCTATCGCGACTATCTCTTGGCCGTTCCGCGCTTCTGGCCGAAATTCTCGCTCTACCGTGACACCGAAACGGTGATCGCGCGGCCAGCCCTGATGTATCGGACGCTGACAGACGGCCTCGTCTTCTTTCTCGCGATCCCGGGTTTCGAACTGATCGAATGGGCGCAGGGCGCCGGCTATCTGCCGGTTCTCCTGCACCTGCCGTAAGGCCGCAGACTCCTGTTGCGCTTTTTCCGCCGTGCGTTTATAGACCGCCCGTTCGTGAGCCGTCCGGCAGGGCATGCCGTGTCGGCTCGAAATGCTTGAAGCTCATCAAATATCGAGCGAAGCGAGAAGCAGCCGACCGGCTGCCGTCGGTTATCCGACGCCCTCGCGGAGCTGCCGACGCAAGTCGGCTCGCGTGAGCGCACAATAACGGAGAAGCAAAATGCCCAAGATGAAGACGAAGTCTTCTGCCAAGAAGCGGTTCAAGATAACCGGAACTGGCAAGGTCAAGGCGGCTGCCGCAGGCAAGCGCCATGGCATGATCAAACGTTCCAACAAGTTCATCCGCGACGCACGCGGCACGATGGTTCTGGCCGAGCCCGATGGGAAGAAGGTCATCAAGAATTATCTGCCCAATGGCGGCGGCCTCTAAGGCCCTCGGACCCAAGAATTTAAGGAGATCATGACATGGCACGCGTCAAGAGGGGCGTTACGTCCCACGCCAAGCACAAGAAGGTTCTGAAGGCCGCCAAGGGTTTCTACGGCCGCCGCAAGAACACCATCCGCATCGCCAAGCAGGCAGTCGAGAAGTCGCTGCAGTATGCCTACCGCGATCGCAAGAACCGCAAGCGCAATTTCCGCGCGCTCTGGATCCAGCGCATCAACGCTGCCGTCCGCGAGCACGGCCTGACCTATGGCCGCTTCATCGACGGCCTGAACAAGGCCGGCATCGAGATCGACCGCAAGGTTCTCTCCGACATGGCGATCCACGAGCCGCAGGCGTTCGCCGCGCTCGTCGTCAAGTCGAAGGCCTCGCTCGACTATCTCAAGGACACGACCCCGAACCAGTTTGAAAGCGTTGTCGCCTAAGCGCCAGCGTCTTTCCCGAACTCGTTCGACCTGATATCGGGAACCCGCGCTGGCAACGCCTGCGCGGGTTTTTCTTTTGCGCTGCCTGCACCTTCTTTCGAGCTGGAATTCAAGATGAGCGATCTGCAATCCCTGGAAACGAGCCTGATGAGCGACATCGCGTCGGCCGGCGACGAGCAGTCGATCGAGGCCGTGCGCGTCGCCGCGCTCGGCAAGAAGGGCTCGATCTCGGAGAAGCTGAAGACGCTGGGCGCGATGAGCGCCGACGAGCGCCAGACGATGGGGCCGGCGATCAACGGCCTGAAGCTGCGCGTCACCGACGCCATCACCGCGCGCAGGAGCGAACTGCGCGATGCGGCGATCGACGCCAGGCTCGCGGCGGAAACGCTGGACGTGACGCTGCCGGTGCGCCAGACGCCGGCCGAGCGCGGGCGCATCCATCCGATCAGCCAGGTGATCGACGAGATCACGGCGATCTTCGGCGATATGGGCTTTGCCATCGCCGAAGGTCCGGACATCGAGACGGACTACTACAATTTCACCGCGCTGAACTTCCCCGAAGGCCATCCGGCGCGCGAGATGCACGACACGTTCTTCTTCCAGCCGGACGCGGCGGGAGAGCGCAAGCTGTTGCGCACGCACACGTCGCCGGTGCAGATCCGCACGATGGAGGCGCAGAAGCCGCCGATCCGCATCGTCATTCCCGGCAAGACCTACCGGCAGGATTCCGACGCGACGCACTCGCCGATGTTCCATCAGGTCGAAGGCCTCGTCGTCGACAAGACCGCGAACGTCGCCAACATGAAGTGGGTGCTGGAGGAGTTCTGCAAGGCGTTCTTCGAGGTGCCGAGCGTGAAGATGCGCTTCCGCCCGTCCTTCTTCCCCTTCACCGAGCCGTCGATGGAAGTCGATATCCAGTGCGATCGATCGCGGCCGGGCGAGGTGCGCTTCGGCGAGGGCAATGACTGGATGGAAATCCTCGGCTGCGGCATGGTTCATCCGAACGTGCTGCGCGCCGGCGGGCTCGATCCGGACGAATATCAGGGCTTCGCCTGGGGCATGGGCATCGACCGCATCGCGATGCTGAAATACGGCATGCCGGACCTGCGCGCCTTCTTCGACGCCGATGTCCGCTGGCTGTCGCACTATGGCTTCCGGCCGCTCGACATGCCGACCTTGTTCGGGGGGTTGTCGAGCTAGGGATGCCGACGGTCCTTCGCAAATATGGCATCCGCTTTCACTTCTACGGATCGGATATGGGCGAACCGCCCCATATCCATGCGTCGGGACAGGGCGGCAAGGCGAAGGTCTGGCTGACCACGCTCGAGTTCGCGGAACATCAAGGCTTCAAGAGCTCGGACTTGAAGCGTATCCTCGAAGTGGCCAACGAGCACAGGAAAGAATTGCTGGAGGCGTGGGATGAATTCTTCAGATCCGTATCCGGACAGTGAGCGCCCCGTCGAGGCGTGGTGCGATCCGGCAAGCCTGCATGTGAGGCTCGCGGACGGACGTGAAGTCGTGACGCCGCTCTGGTGGTATCCCCGCTTGCTGTCGGCAAGTGCAGCCGAGCGCAACAAGGTGGAACTGATGCTGGACGGCGTTCATTGGCCGGATGTCGATGAAGACCTTTCCGTTCGCGGCATGCTGAAGGGATGGAAGTATCCCAACGCCGTCAAGCCACAGATTGCGGCCGAATAGCATGGCACTTCATTCCGGCTCCTGCCGCTGCGGCCTGATCTCCGCCGAGGCGAGCGCAGAACCGTTCTGGCGCTCCTATTGCCACTGCCGCGACTGCCGCAAGCAGACCGGCGCGCCGGTGATGGCCTTCGTCGCCTTTCGCGACGATGACCTGACCTGGCACGGCGAGCCGAAGACGTGGCGGGCCGGCGGCGTGGAGCGGCGCTTTTGCGAGCACTGCGGCAGCCAGATCGGCTATCGCGACGACAAGCTGCCGGGCGAGACCTATCTGTCGCTCGGTTTCATGGACGAGCCGGAGCGCTATCCGCCGACCATGCACGCCTTCGAGAAGCGGCGGCTGCCGTTTCTTCACATATCCGACGACCTTCCGCGCTTCGACGGCTTTTCGATCGAACGCTGACGACCAAACTGGACGAGACCGATGAAATTCACGCTTTCCTGGCTCAATGACCATCTCGACACCGACGCCTCGCTGGCCGAGATCTGCGAGCGGCTGACCATGATCGGCCTCGAGGTCGAGGCCGTCGACGACAAGGCGGCGCTGAAGCCGTTCGTGATCGCCAGGGTGGTGAGCGCAGCCCAGCATCCCGACGCCGACAAATTGCGCGTGCTGATGGTCGACACCGGCGACGGGAAGCCGATCCAGGTCGTGTGCGGCGCGCCGAATGCGCGCGAGGGCCTCGTCGGCGCTTTCGCGGCGCCCGGCTCCTACGTGCCCGGCATCGACGTCACGCTGTCCGTCGGCAAGATCCGCGGCGTCGAGAGCCACGGCATGATGTGCTCGGAGCGCGAGTTGCAGCTTTCGGACGAGCATGACGGCATCATCGACCTGCCGACCGATGCGCCCGTCGGTACGCCGTTCGCGACCTATGCCAAGCTCGACGACCCGGTGATCGAGATCAATTTGACGCCGAACCGGCCCGATGCCACCAGCGTTTACGGCATCGCGCGCGATCTGGCCGCTTCCGGGCTCGGCACGCTGAAGACGCCAGCTATCACTCCGGTCGCAGGCAAGGGCGAGACGCCGGTGAAGGTCACGATCGCCGATCCGGAACTCTGCCCCGGCTTCGCGCTGCGCCTCGTCAAGGGCGTGAAGAACGGCGCGTCGCCGAAATGGATGCAGCAGCGGCTGATCGCGATCGGGCTGCGCCCGATCAATGCGCTGGTCGACATCACCAATTACGTGACCTTCGACCGCGGCCGGCCGCTGCACGTCTTCGACGCCGCCAAGGTCGCCGGCGACCTCGTCGTGCGCGCGGCCAAGGATGGCGAGAAGGTGCTGGCGCTCGACGGACGGGAGTATCAACTCAACGGCTCGATGTGCGTCATCGCGGACGACAACGGCGTCGAATCCATCGCCGGCGTCATGGGCGGTGAGCATTCGGGTTGCGACGAGGCAACGACCGACGTGCTGATCGAATCCGCGCTCTGGTCGCCGCTCAACATCGCGCGGACGGGCCGCGATCTCGGCATCATCACCGATGCGCGCTACCGCTTCGAACGCGGCGTCGATCCCGAATTCATGGTGCCGGGGATCGAGCTTGCGACTCAGTTGGTCCTCGACATCTGCGGCGGCAGCCCTTGCGAGACCGAAGTCGTCGGCTATGCGGGATATGAGGCCAAGCGCATCTCGATGCCGGTTGTCGAAGTCAAACGCCTGACCGGGCTCAACGTGGCGAAGACCGAATCGATCTCGATCCTCGACCGGCTCGGCTTCGCGCCGCAGGACAAGGGCGATGCGATCGAGGTCGCGGTGCCGTCCTGGCGGCCGGATGTCGACGGCAAGGCCGACATCGTCGAGGAGGTGATGCGCATTCACGGCGTCGACCGGATCGTGGCCGAGCCGCTGCCGACCTTCGGCGCGGTCAACGGCAAGATGCTGACGCCGATCCAGATCCGCACCCGTTCCGCCAAGCGCGCGCTCGCCGTGCGCGGCATGATGGAGGCCGTGACCTGGTCGTTCATCCCCGAGGCGCACGCGAAACTCTTCGGCGGCGGCCAGCCGGCGCTCAAGCTGGCCAACCCGATCGCGTCAGACATGTCGAACATGCGGCCCTCGCTGCTGCCCGGCCTGATCGCCGCCGCGCAGCGCAACGCCGACCGGGGCATGGGCGACGTCGCGCTGTTCGAGGTTTCCGGCATCTATGAAGGCGACGGCGCCGATCAGCAGCGCCGCGTCGCCGCCGGCATCCGCCGGGGCACGGCGAAGCTCGACGGCCAGGGTCGCCATTGGGCGGGCAATGCCGGTCCCGTCGGCGTCTTCGACGCCAAGGCCGACGCCTTCGCTGCGCTGGAGGCCGCGGGCGCGCCGGTGGACAAGCTTCAGGTCGAGGCGGGTGGACCGGACTGGTATCACCCCGGCCGCTCCGGAACGATCAAGCTCGGGCCGAAGATCGTGCTCGGCACGTTCGGCGAGTTCCATCCGCGGACGCTGGAAGCGCTCGACGCGGGCGGGCCGCTCGCCGGCTTCGAAATCTATCTCGATGCGATCCCAGAGCCGAAGGCCAAGCCGACGCGCACCAAGCCGCGGCTCGACCTTTCGCCCTTCCAGGCCGTGAAGCGCGATTTCGCCTTCGTCGTCGACAGGGGCGTCGAGGCGGCGGCAATCGTCAAGGCCGCGGCCGGGGCAGACAAGAAGCTCGTCACGGACGTCCGCGTCTTCGACATCTTCGAAGGCGCCTCGCTGGGCTCGGGGAAAAAGTCGATCGCCATCGAAGTCGCGATCCAGCCGACCGACCGCACCCTGACCGACGAGGATTTCGAGGCGCTGGCGGGCAAGATCGTCGCCAATGTCGAGAAGACGACGGGCGGCGTTCTGCGCACCTGACGCAGGTGATTTCTGCCATCCGCCGGGCTATGATCGCGATCATTTGTCCGGCGGCCGGCGATGCTGCGCAACACCGATGAAGGCTATGGGCTGGTCGCGATCATCCTTCACTGGCTGATCGCGCTCCTGATCGTCGGCCAACTTATCGTGGGGCTCGTCATGGTGCGGCTCGACGACCAGCGCCTCGCCTTCGAGCTCATCCAGTGGCACAAATCCTTCGGCTTCCTGACGCTCGTGCTCGTCGGCATGCGGATCGGCTGGCGGCTCGTCGGCCGCTCGCCGCATCCGCTCGGGACGACGCGGATTGAGCGTATCGCGGCGCAGCTCGGACATGCCAGCCTCTACGTGCTCATGGTGGCGCTGCCGCTGACCGGCTGGGCGCTGGTCTCCTCCTCGGAGCTCGCGATCCCGACCTTTGCGTTCTATCTGGTGATCGTGCCGCATCTGCCGCTCGAGCGGTCTGTCGCGGCGGAAAGCTGGTGGGCTGAGGTGCATGAAATCCTCGCCTGGGTGCTGGTCGGCCTCGTCGCCATCCACGTCGCCGCCGCGCTTCGGCATCATTTCCGGCTCGGCGACGCAACGTTGACGCGCATGTTGCGCCCCGTTCACCACAGGCTGGACCGCACGCCCCGGCAATCGTAAAATCGACGTCGGAGGGGATGGGAGGTGTCGCCATGACCTGGCGTCTCGCAGTTCTGTTTCTTTGCCTCGTCCTCGCGCCGGCGGCCGGCGCGGTTTCGAACCTTTCCGATGCGGCGGGCCGCTATTCGATCCTCAACGACCGATCGACGATCAGCTTCTTCGTCGGCCAGGTCGGCGGCGGCGGCATCAACGGGCGCTTCGCCGATTTTTCGGGCGCGATCCGGATCGATCCGTCGGCCGTCGAGCGCTCGCAGGTCGAGATCGCCATCCGGCCGCAGACGGTTTTCACCGGCCAGTCCCGCGTCGACGAGTTCCTGCGTTCCAACGCCGTCTTCGACGTCGCCAATGCACCGGTGATCACGTTCCGCTCGACCTCGGTGCGGCGCACCGGCGACACGACGGCGAATGTCGAGGGGCGGCTGACCGCACGCGGCCACACGCTGCCGGAGACCTTCTCGGTCGAGCTGACCGATCTCGATCGCAGCGCCATCCACTTCCGCGTCAGGGGCGACATCCGACGCGCGCCCTACGGCATGGATGTCGGCACGCCGATCTATTCCAACATCGTGCGCTTCGACATGGATTTCACGGCGCGGCGCAACTGATCCGGTCGTTACATGCTGCGCGTGACACGTTTGCTCGTGTAGAAGATGTGGCGACCGATGGTCGCCAGGCGCGTCTTCTTTCGGCCCCAGGACGGCATGACGCTCGTCGCGTGGTAGTGCGTGGCGCGCGCGACGTCGCCGATCATCGCCGAGAGGCGGACGAGCTTGCGGGCGCCGGCGCATTGCGAACCGCACAGGATTTCGGCGGCGATCTGCTCGGCCCTGGCATAAGCCGCCCGTTCGCGGGGCCTATCGGAGATGTCGTCGCATGCGAAGGAGAACTGGCAGGCGTTGCGCCGGTGTCGGTTCTGGTAGACGACGCCGCAGACCGTGTCCGGATAGACGCGGCTTTTCACGCGGTTGATGATGACCTGCGCGACGGCGACCTGGCCGGCAACGCTCTCGCCGCGCGCTTCGTGATAGAGCGCCTGGGCGAGACATCGGCGGTCGGCCGCCGGTCGGCGGTTGACCTCCGGGAGATCGAGCGCGGCGCGGACTGCACGCGCATGATAGGCCGGATTGGCCATCGCCGGACTGATCTGGAGAAGTGCTGCGGCAAGTGCGGCAAGCGCGAGCGTTTTTCGGTTTCGCATGAGGACCCACTCCGTTAACGAACGGGTAACGAAGCGCGCCGGGGTCTATTCCCGGCGGCGGACAAGGAGATGGCGATGTTTCGCTGGGGAGTTCTGTCGACGGCCAAGATCGCGCGCGATCACGTGATACCGGCCATTCTCGAATCCGAGAACGGCGTGCTCGCCGCCATCGCCAGCCGCGACGCGGCGCGCGCCCGCGCGCTGGCGGACCGGTTCGGCGCCCCGCATGCGTTCGGCTCCTACGAAGCGCTGCTCGCCTCCGATACGGTCGACGGCGTCTACATCCCGCTGCCGACGTCCGACCACGTGGAGTGGGCGATCAAGGCGGCCGATGCCGGCAAGCATGTGCTGGTGGAAAAGCCGCTGGCCCTGAAGGCCATCGACATCCAGCCGGTGATCGACGCGCGCAACCGCAACAGGGTCGCGATCTCCGAAGCCTTCATGGTGTTCTACCACCCGCAATGGGCGAAGGTGCGCGACCTGATCGCGGGCGGCGCGATCGGCCGGCTGCGGCACGTGCAGGGGGCGTTCTCCTATTTCAACCGCGACCCCGACAACATGCGCAACCGTCCCGAGCTCGGCGGCGGGGCGCTGCCGGACATCGGCGTCTACCCCGTCGTCACGACCCGGATCGCGACGGGCGGCGAGCCGAAGCGGGTGCGCGCGACGATCGAGCGCGACCCGGATTTCGGCACCGACATCTATGCCAGCGTCAGCGCCGATTTCGGCACGTTCGACCTCTCCTTCTACTGCTCGACGCAGATGGCGCTGCGACAGGAGATGGCGTTCCACGGCGAGGAGGGCTTCATCCAGGTCCAGGCGCCATTCAATGCCGGCGATTTCGACCATCACCGGATCGAACTGCATGACCAGCGGCGGGCGGAGGCGCGCGTGTTCCGATTTCCCGGGACGCGGCAGTACCGGCTCGAGGTCGAAGCCTTCGCCCGGGCTGCCGGCGGCGAAGAGACTCCGATCTTCACGCTCGAGAATTCGGTGCGTAATCAGCGGGTCATCGACGCCGTCTACGCCGCCGGCGCGGGCGGCGGATGGGCCGAAATCTGAGCACCGATCACATCCGGTTCAAAAACGCCGCAAGCCGTCACTTGCGCCAAAAATGACGCCTTCTTATATACGCCGCACAGCCGAGCCGGGCCTGGTCGACAGGTGGCGGCGGCGGCATTTTCACTGAACAGGGGCCGTCGTCCGGAACGCCTCGCATTGGGTCCAGACGGCCTGCTTAAGCGGAGAGAAGAAGAAAATGGCTAAAGTAATCGGTATCGATCTTGGAACGACCAATTCCTGCGTCGCCGTCATGGACGGCAAGGACGCCAAGGTGATCGAGAACGCCGAAGGCGCACGCACGACGCCGTCCATCGTCGCATTCACCGGCGACGGCGAACGTCTCGTCGGCCAGCCGGCCAAGCGCCAGGCGGTCACGAACCCCGAAAACACCCTCTTTGCGATCAAGCGCCTCATCGGCCGCACCTTCGACGACCCGACGACGCAGAAGGACAAGGGCATGGTGCCCTACAAGATCGTCAAGGCCGCCAATGGCGACGCCTGGGTCAAGGCCAGCGACACCGATTACTCTCCCTCGCAGATTTCCGCGATGATCCTTCAGAAGATGAAGGAAACCGCAGAATCCTATCTCGGCGAGAAGGTCGAGAAGGCCGTCATCACCGTTCCGGCCTATTTCAACGACGCCCAGCGCCAGGCGACCAAGGACGCCGGCAAGATCGCCGGCCTCGAAGTGCTGCGCATCATCAACGAGCCGACCGCGGCCGCGCTCGCCTACGGCCTCGACAAGAAGGACGGCAAGACCATCGCCGTCTATGATCTCGGCGGCGGCACGTTCGACATTTCGATCCTCGAGATTGGCGACGGCGTGTTCGAGGTGAAGTCGACCAATGGCGACACCTTCCTTGGCGGCGAGGATTTCGACATGCGCCTCGTCGAATACCTTGCGGCCGAGTTCAAGAAGGAACAGGGCATCGATCTGAAGGGCGACAAGCTCGCTCTGCAGCGCCTCAAGGAAGCGGCCGAGAAGGCCAAGATCGAGTTGTCTTCGTCCGCGCAGACCGAGATCAACCTGCCCTTCATCACCGCCGACCAGACCGGCCCGAAGCACCTGACGATGAAGCTGACGCGCGCCAAGTTCGAGAGCCTCGTCGACGATCTCGTGCAGCGCACCGTCGGCCCCTGCAAGGCGGCGCTCAAGGATGCCGGGCTTAATGCGGGCGAGATCGACGAGGTCGTCCTCGTCGGCGGCATGACGCGCATGCCCAAGGTGCATGAGGTCGTGAAGCAGTTCTTCGGCAAGGAGCCGCACAAGGGCGTCAACCCGGACGAGGTCGTCGCCATGGGCGCGGCGATCCAGGCTGGCGTTCTGCAGGGCGACGTCAAGGACGTGCTCCTGCTCGACGTGACCCCGCTGTCGCTCGGCATCGAGACGCTGGGCGGCGTGTTCACGCGCCTGATCGAGCGCAACACGACGATCCCGACCAAGAAGGCGCAGACCTTCTCGACGGCCGAAGACAACCAGTCGGCCGTGACGATCCGCGTCTTCCAGGGCGAGCGCGAGATGGCGGCCGACAACAAGGCGCTCGGCCAGTTCGATCTCGTCGGCATTCCGCCCGCACCGCGCGGCGTGCCGCAGATCGAGGTCGCGTTCGACATCGACGCCAACGGCATCGTCAACGTGTCGGCCAAGGACAAGGGCACCGGCAAGGAGCACCAGATCCGCATCCAGGCGTCGGGCGGCCTTTCGGACGCCGACATCGAGAAGATGGTGAAGGACGCCGAGGCCAATGCCGATACGGACAAGAAGCGCCGTGCGGTCGTCGAGGCCAAGAACCAGGCCGAAAGCCTGCTGCATTCGTCCGAGAAGTCGCTGAAGGACTATGGCGACAAGGTCTCGGCCGAGGACCGCAAGGCGATCGAGGATGCGATCGCGGACCTGCGCAGCGCGACCGAAGGCGACGATGCCGAGGCGATCACCGCCAAGACCAACCATCTGGCGGAAGTCTCGATGAAGCTCGGCCAGGCCATGTACGAGGCCAGCCAGGCGGAAGCCGCCGAAGCCGATGCCAAGGCCGACGCGCAGAAGAGCGGCGAGGACGTGGTCGACGCCGATTTCGAGGAAATCGACGAGAACGACGACAAGAAGAAGTCCGCCTGATCTTTCGGGCGCCGACGAACGAGACCCGGCCCGGTTTTCAGAACCTCGGCCGGGTTTCTTCGTTCATGGCGATTTGATGCCATCTGTTGCCGAAATGCGCATGGCGATGCGCCTTGCCTATGGCATACCGGCGCGAGGCTTCCTAAATCGGGCCTTGATGCGCCGCGCGTTGCGTCGATACCGCCGCGCCGCCCCTTCGCCCAATCTTGAGACCTGACCAGGGATGACAATGAAGGCCTGCTATTACGAAACCCTCGGGGTGCAGAAGAGCGCGGACGACAAGGAATTGAAGGTCGCGTTCCGCAAGCTGGCCATGCAGTACCATCCCGACCGCAATCCCGGCGACGGCGACGCGGAGCGGAAGTTCAAGGACATCAACGAGGCCTATGAGGCGTTGAAGGACCCGCAGAAGCGCGCGGCCTACGACCGCTTCGGCCACGCTGCGTTCGAGCAAGGCGGGTTCGGCGGCGGCGGTGGAGCCGGTTTCGGCCAGGCCGGCGGCTTCGCCGACATCTTCGAGGACATCTTCGGCGACATGATGGGCGGGCGCCGCCGCGGCGGCGCCAACAATCGCGGCGCCGACCTGCGCTACAACATGGAAGTCACGCTCGAGGAGGCATTCGCCGGCAAGACCGCGCAGATTCGCGTGCCCTCCTCCATGGTCTGCGACGACTGTGCGGGCTCGGGCGCCAAGCCCGGCACCCAGCCCGTCACCTGTTCCATGTGCTCGGGCTCCGGCCGCGTGCGGGCCGCGCAGGGCTTCTTCTCCATCGAGCGCACCTGCCCGCAATGCCAGGGCCGCGGCCAGACGATCGCCGATCCCTGCCGCAAATGTTCCGGCCAGGGCCGCGTCACCGAGGAACGCGCGCTGTCGGTCAACATCCCGGCCGGCATCGAGGACGGCACCCGCATCCGGCTTGCCGGCGAAGGCGAAGCCGGCCTGCGCGGCGGGCCCTCGGGCGACCTCTACATCTTCCTGTCATTGAAGCCGCACGAATTCTTCCAGCGCGACGGCGCGGACCTTTACTGCAAGGTGCCGATCTCGATGACGACGGCGGCGCTCGGCGGCGCATTCGAGGTCGCGACGCTCGACGGCACGCAGACGCGCGTCAAGGTGCCCGACGGCACGCAGCACGGCCGCCAGTTCCGCATGAAGGGCAAGGGCATGCCGGTCCTGCGCCAGAACCAGGTCGGCGATCTCTACATCCAGGTTGCCGTCGAGACGCCGCAGAACCTGTCCAAGCGCCAGCGCGAATTGCTGGAGGAGTTCGAGGAGCTTTCCTCGACCGAGAACAGCCCGCAATCGGCCGGCTTCTTCAGCCGGATGAAGGACTTCTTCGAATCGTTCGGAAACTGACGCGTGCGGCTTGCGCAAGGGCCGGCTCCACACGCAGGACGCGAATGCGACATTCAATCGTGTGTGAGCGACATGATTGTCCTTGTTCGGACACGCTTTGCCTGTAGTCTCCCGCCACCGTCGAATGGAGGGATGACGCCGAGATGAAATCCGGGTTGCAGAAGCTGACGCGCCATTTCGACGAAGAGCTGAAATTCCTCAAGGGCTGGATCGACCAGCCCCGCGCCGTCGGCGCCATGCTGCCGACGAGTTCGGTGACCGCGCGGCGGATGGCGTCGGTCATCAATCCCGAATCGGGTTTGCCCGTTCTCGAACTCGGACCCGGCACCGGCGTCATCACCAAGGCGATCCTGGAGCGGGGCGTTGCGCCGCGAAACCTCTATTCGATCGAATATTCGGCCGATTTCGTCGAACATCTGGAAGCCGAATATCCCGAGGTCAACATCATCGAGGGCGACGCCTTCGACCTCGACGCGACGCTCGGCGACCAGAGCGGGCTCGTCTTCGATTCGATCGTCTCGGCGGTGCCGCTCCTCAATTTTCCGGTACCGCGCCGCGTCGCCTATGTGGAAGACCTTCTGGCGCGCATTCCCCCCGGCCGGCCGATCGTGCAGATCAGCTACGGCCCGAAGTCGCCGGTTCCGCCCGGCCGCGGAAACTACACGGTCGAGCACCACGACTTCGTGTTCCGCAATTTCCCGCCCAGCCAGCTCTGGCTCTATCGCCGCCCCCTCGCCTGACACTTTGACAAGCACCGGCAGGCGCTTTAATCGCCTTGTCAGCGATGAGAGGCGGCATGCAGGCAGCACCCAGAATCCTGGTCTTCGCCGGATCGATCCGGACCGGCGCCTATAGCGGCCAGACCGCCGACGTGGCGCAGTCCGAACTCGGCGCACAGGGCGCCGACGTCACCCGCATCTCGCTCGCCGACTATCCGATGCCCATCGTCGACCAGGATCTGGAACGCGAACACGGCGTTCCGGAAAACGCGCTCAAGCTCGCGCGCCAGATCGCGGCGCATGACGGGCTGCTGATCGCGAGCCCCGAATACAATTCCTCGATCCCGCCGCTCCTGAAGAACGCCATCGACTGGGTGAGCCGCGTCCATGCCGAAAACGGCAAGCCGTTCAGGCCCTATGCAGGCAAGGTCGCGGGGCTCTGCTCGTCGTCCGACGGCAATTTCGCCGGCATTCGCGGGCTCTACCATCTGCGCTCGGTTCTGATGAATTGCGGCGTCGAGATCATCACGCCGCAATGCTCGGTCGCGCGCGCCCGCGACGCCTTCGACGAGCAAGGCCGCTTCAAGGACGAGCGCACGCGCAAGGCCATGGAAAATGTCTGCCGCACGCTGATCGAGCGCGCGCGCCTGCTCTCGCCGAGGATGAGATGACGAAGCTCGACAACCGCCTCATCGTCGGGCTCGACGTGCCGACGGTCGCCGACGCCGAGCAGGTGGTGCGCGACCTTGACGGGCTCGCGAACTTCTACAAGATCGGCTACCAGCTCGTTTTCGCCGGCGGCCTGGAGTTCGCCCGCGACCTCGCAGCCGCGGGCAAGCAGGTCTTTCTCGACATGAAGCTGCTCGACATCGACAACACGGTGGCGAAGGGGGTCGAGAACATCGCGAAGATGGGCGTGACCATGCTGACGCTGCATGCCTATCCGAAGGCGATGCACGCGGCAGTCACGGCCGCGCGCGGCAGCGACCTCACCCTTCTCGGCGTCACGGTCCTGACCTCGATGGATGCGGCCGACCTCAGCGAGGCCGGCTATCGCGACGATCCCGAAACGCTGGTCGCCCGCCGCGCCGAACAGGCGCGCGACGCCGGCATGGGCGGCATCGTCTGCTCGGCGGCAGAAGCCGCGCGGGTACGCGCCATCGTCGGCCCTTCCATGGCCGTCGTCACGCCCGGCATCCGCCCTCAGGGCGCCGACCATGGCGACCAGAAGCGCGTGGTGACGCCCGCCGACGCCCTGCGCGCGGGCGCGAGCCACCTCGTCGTCGCACGCCCGATCATCGCCGCATCCGACCGGCGCGCGGCGGCGAATGCCATTCTCGACGAAATGCAGACCATCCAAGGGACATGACCATGGCCAAGGGTTACTGGATCGCACATGTCGATGTCCGCGATCCCGAGCGCTACAAGGATTACGTGTCGACCGCCAAGCCGGCCTTCGAGCGCTATGGCGCGAAGTTCCTGGCACGCGGCGGGACGTATGAAGCCATGGAAGGCAAGGGCCGCGGCCGCAACGTTGTCATCGAATTCGCCTCGATGAAGGACGCGCTCGACTGCTACAATTCGGCCGAGTACCAAGCCGCCAAGGCAATCCGCCAGGAAGTGGCGGACGCCGAGATGACCATCATGGAAGGCTATGAGGGCTGATCAGCCCTCCAGTGCATCGACCAGCCGTTCCGCGCCGTCGCGGAACGGATCGACGGCCGGCAGGCCCAGCCGCGCCTCGACTTCGGCGAGATAGGCGCGGGCGTCGGCTTCCGACATCGCCGCCGTGTTGATCGAAATCCCGACCACCTTGCAATCCGGATTGACCATCTGCGCCATCGTCAGCGCCAGGTCCCGGAGCGCCTCCAGCGCGGGCAGCTTGTAGCCGGGCAGGCCGCGCATGTGGTCGCGCGTCGGCTCGTGACAGAGCACCAGCGCATCCGGCTGGCCGCCATGGATCAGCGCCAGCGTCACACCCGAATAGGAGGCGTGGAAGAGGCTTCCCTGTCCCTCGATCAGGTCCCAGTGGTCGGCGTCGTTGTCGGGCGTGAGCCATTCGACCGAGCCGGCCATGAAATCGGCGATCACCGCGTCGAGCGGGACGCCTTCGCCGGTGATGAGGATGCCGGTCTGGCCGGTGGCGCGGAACGTCGCTTTCAGGCCGCGCTCGCGCATGACCTTTTCCATCGCGAGCGCCGTGTACATCTTGCCGACCGAGCAGTCCGTGCCGACGGCGAGGCAGCGCTTGCCGGTGCGCTTGACGCCGTTCGCGATGGGGTAGTCGACGGTCGGAATGCGCACGTCGATCAGTCTCGTGCCGTGATGTTCGGCAGCCTCGACCAGTTCGGGCACTTCGGACAGGAGGTCGTGCAGGCCGGACGCGACGTCCATGCCGGCCTCGATCGCTTCCTTCATGACGGCGATCCAGCTCTTCGAGATGATTCCGCCGCGATTGGCCGCACCGATGACGAGGGTATTCGCGCCTGCCGCCTTCGCCTCGGCTATCGTCAAGTCCTTTAGCCCGAGATCGGCCTTGCAACCGTCCATGCGGAACTGGCCGACGGACAGGTCGGGGCGCCAGTCCTTGATGCCGTTGGCGACCTTGGCCGCCAGCGGATCGGGCGCGTCGCCGAGAAAGAGGAGATAAGGGGTCTTGAGCATGGCGGACCTCGGGTTCCTGGGAGGGGTCCGTTGTCGCATCTCGCCCGTCCGGCCTCAAGGGCGAGGTCCGGTTCGGCCGTAGGGCCAGACCGATTGAGGGCTCAGCCCTTGCCGACCGCCTTGTTGAGACCCATCGTGCGCTCGACGATCAGGACGACGGCGACCGTGCCGAGGATCAGGAAGACCGAGGCGGCGGCGACCAGCGGATCGGCGCGTGTGTCCACATAGCGGTAGAGTTCGACCGGCAGCGTCGTGATGCGCGGGCCGACGACGAAGAGCGAGATGACGACCTCGTCGAAGGAGACCAGGAAAGCGAGTGCCGCGGCCGCGACGATGCCCGGCGTCATCAGCGGGAGCGTCACCCGCCGGAAGACGGTCAGCGGTGTCGCGCCGAGGCTCGACGCCGCTTCCTCGACCTGATGCGGCAGCGTCGAAAGCGCGGTTGCGAGCACGCGCAGCGCATAGGGCAGCGTCACGACGAGATGCGCCAGCACGAGACCTGGAAAGGTCGAGATCAGGCCGATGCCGACGAAGACGATCAGGATCGCGAGGCCGAGCACGATCGAGGGCAGGAGCAGCGGCGCGGTGAAGAGCGCGAACAGCGTTTCGCGGCCGAAGAACTCGATCCGCGCGATCGCATAGGCGGCCGGAATCGCGATCAGGAGCGAGAGCGTCGTCACCACAACGGCGAGGCCGAGGCTGGTCCAGAGAGCGCCGATGAGAACGGTATTGCCCGGCAGCGCCGCGTACCATTTCGTGCTCCAGGAGGAGGGCGGGAACGACATGAAATTGTCGCCCGAAAAGCTCATCGGGAAGACGAGCAGCACCGGCGCCAGCAGGAAGACGAAGAGCAGGGCGACGACGATGGTGAAGGGAAGCGAGTTCTTCTGTTCCATCAGCTCAATCCAGTGCCTTGACGACGCGGGAATAGACGACGAGCGCGGCGCCGAAGATGACCAGCACGAGCATCGACAGCGATGCGGCGAGCGGCCAGTTCAGGAGCACGATCGACTGATCGTAGATCTCCGTCGCCAAAAGGAAGACGCGCCCGCCGCCGAGCAGCTTCGGCGTGACGAAGGACGAGATCGACAGGACGAAGACGAGCAGGCACCCAAGCGCGATGCCGGGCGCCGTCAGCGGGATGGTGACGCGGTAGAGCGTCGTCAGGCGCTTGGCGCCCAGCGATTGGGCGGCTTCCTCCAGCCGCGGGTCGAGCCGGCCGAAGCCGGCCATCAGCGACAGGATCATGTAGGGCATCAGGATTTCCACCAGGCCGACCATGACGCCGAAATTGTTGAAGATCAGCCGGACGGGCTGGTCGACGAGGCCGGAGCCGAGGAGAAGCGCGTTGATCAGGCCCTGGTCGCCCAGGATGATGACCCAGCCATAGGTGCGCACGACCGCGCTGACGAGCAGCGGCGAGATGACCATCAGGGTCAGGAGGCTTTTCCATTTCGGATCGGCGCGGTGGATGAAGAGCGCGATCGGATAGGACAGGAGCAGCGTGAACGCGGTGATGATCGAGCACAGATAGACCGAGTTCCAGACGAGTTCGAGATAGAACGAATCGGTCATGACGCTGACATAGGTCTGAAGCGTCAGCGTCTCGCGGATCGCGCCGCCGGCGATCGGCTCGTTGAGGCTCATGCGCAGGAGGCTGAGCGTCGGCCAGATGAAGGAGACGGCGTTGACGATCAGGATCGGCATGATCAGGAGCGGCACGATCTGCCGTCCGGAGAGCCGGAAGGGTGCGGCGGCCGGCGCCGTGTCGGTCGCGGTCATGCGTCCGCTCCGAAAACCAGCGTGTCCTCGTGCGCCCAGCGCAGTTCGACCTCGTCGCCAAGCGCGAAGTTGCGCCGATGCCCGCCCGTCGCGGTCTCGACGGCGAGCGTCACGCCGCCCTCGAGCGCGACCATGTATTCGAGGATATCGCCGACATAGGTGGCGCGGGTGATGACGCCCTCGGCCGCATTGCGATTGTCGGCCGGCGTGCCGCGCGGCACGATCTCGATGCGGTGCGGGCGGATCATCGCGGTCACCGCACCGTTTGCTGCTCCTTTGCCGGCGGTGCCGAAGCGGCGGTCGCCGACCGTGATCTCGTTCGCCGACGTCCCGCGGCCGGGCAGCTTGTTGATGCGGCCGACGAACTCGGCGACGAAGGGCGTTGCGGGGCGCTCGTAGATATCCTGCGGCGTGCCGATCTGCGCCAGACGGCCCTTATCCATCACCGCGATCCGGTCGCACATCGACAGCGCCTCGACCTGGTCGTGCGTGACGAAGACGGTGGTGATGCCGAGCCGCTGCTGGATGTCGCGGATCTCGACGCGCATCTGGTCGCGCAACTTGGCGTCGAGGTTGGAGAGCGGTTCGTCGAGGAGGAGGATGCTCGGTTCGATGACGAGCGCGCGGGCGAGCGCCACGCGCTGTTGCTGGCCGCCGGACAGTTCGCGCGGGCGGCGCTGGGCGAGGTGGCCGAGCTGCACCAGTTCCAGCGCCTTGGCGACGCGGCCCGCAATCTGGTCCTTCGAATTCCTGCGCATTTCGAGGCCGAAGGCGACGTTGCGCTCGACGGTCATGTGCGGGAAGAGCGCGTAGCTCTGGAAGACGAGGCCCATGTCGCGGGCATGGGCGGGCAGCGTCTGGATTTCGCGCCCGTCGACCCGGATGGCGCCCGAAGTCGCCGAGGCGAGGCCGGCGATCATGCGCAGCGTGGTCGTCTTGCCGCAGCCGGACGGCCCCAGAAGCGCGATCAGCTCGCCGCGCCTGACCGAAACGCTCAGATCCTCGACCGCCAGAAAGTCGCCGTAACGCTTTTCGAGATGCGTCAGTTGCAGATGCGCCTCACTGCGCGCGTCCGACGCTTCGGCATTGGCGATGTGGATCGGGTTTTCTGCGAGCATGGTGGTTCTCCTGCCCTCGCGGCGCGCGAAATGATCGGAAACCGCCGGGCACTCGTTGAACGCCCGGCAGTCCTGTCCCGATGTCAGCGGCTGAGCGCGATGACTTCGCGACGCCAGCGCTCGGTCAGCGCCTCGCGGAACTGCGCCACTTCCAGCCAGTTGATGTCGAGCATGGTTTCCATGCGTTCCGGCGTGGCGGCAGTGCGCTCGAGGGCTTCGGGCGCGGGCTGCGCCTTCTCGTTCGTTGGTGCGTAGAACATGCGTTCCGTGAACGCGGCCTGCGCTTCGGGCGAGAGGGCGTAGTTCATGAAAATCTTGGCGGCCTCCTCGTTGGCGCTGCCCGCGACGGTGCCGATCGCGTTGATCTGGAAGACCGAGCCTTCGGTCGGGATGACGACGCCCATCGACCCGTTCGACTGGTCGGAGAAGATCTGGCCGCGCGCGTTCCACCCGATGCCGATATCGGCCTGCGCGTTCATGATCGGTTGGTAGGGATCGGGCGTCGGTTCCCACGTCTGGACGTGCGGGGCAAGTTCGCCCATCTTCTCGACGCCGGCGTCGAGGCCGTCCGTGTAGTCGGTGCCGCCGGCAAGCTGGTTGGCGATGATGGTCATCGCGATGCCCTGGATGTCGGGCGCGGCGGGGATCACGACGCGGCCGTCATAGGCCGGGTCCCACAAGGCTTCCCAACTCGTCGGGGCCTCGGCGATGGCCTTGGTGTTGTAGAGCAGGACGAGATTGTCGAAGGTGACGGCGGCGGCGTTGACGCCTTCGGTGAAGGCGGTGTCGTAGAGATCGTTGAGGTTGGTCACGGTCTCGCGGTCGAGTTCGGCGAGCAGGCCCTCGTCGGTCGCCGCCTTGGCGACGGAAACGTCGAAGATCACGACGTCGACCTGCGGGGCGGACTTCTGGGCGCGCAGCGTGCCGAGCGTCGCCGCCGAATTCGCCATCGGGTAGTAGTTCACCTCGATATCCGGATAGGCTTCCTGGAAGCCGGCGATCACGGTGGCCATGTATTCGGTCTGGAAAATGCCGTCATAGGCGGCGAGCGTGACCTGGCCGGACTGCGCGTACGCGGCACTGAGCGACTGGAGCATGGCAAGGCCTGCGACGCCCGCCAGAAGAAGTCTCGTTTTCATCTGTCTCTCTCCCTTGTTCTTCTCTTCCCTGATCACACCGGCCTCAGCCGGCGCGGGCGTTGACCGTCTCGATCTTTTCCGTCGCGCCCGAAATCACGGGCAGCTTTTCGCCCTTGCGCAGGCGCTCCAGAAGCGTGATCTCACGCTCCTGCATGGCGATCGCCTTTTCCGCGATGGCGCGCGCTTCCTTGGGCTTCAGGACGAGGACGCCGGACTCGTCCGCGAGGATCGCATCGCCCGGCTCGACATTCTGGCCGCCGACGCTGACCGGCACGTTGAACGCGCCTTCGAGCCCCAATAGCTTGGTGGTGATCGGCGACGGGCCGGCGCACCAGAGCGGCATCTCAACCTTGCGGATTTCGGAGAAGTCGGTCGCGGGGCCGTCGATGACGCCGCCCTTGATGCCGGCAAGCTTGGCGGCATGGGTGACGACGCCGCCCCAGCATGCGTGGCGCGTGTCGCCGCAGCGGTCGATGACGAGGAAATCCCCCGGCCGCACGAGCGACAGCACATGATGGAGAAGCGTCGAATCCGCGCCTGGAATGCGCAGCGTGACGGCCGTGCCGGCGACGCGCTTTTCGGGGAGGACGGCGCGCAGGCGCGGATCGACGAAGCCGGAATGCAGGATGTGGCCCACCGTTGCCGTCTCGACCTGTTCGAGAAGGTCGATCACGTCGGCCGGGATCTGGGGCGGAAGATCGTTGATGATGAACATGTCGGCTCGCTTCAAAGGACGTGGTGGTTGGCGACGGGAAGGTTCTGGCGGACGGTCTCGAGATAGGGGAAATCGAGCTTGGAGACCGACAGGCCGACCTGGTCGCCCACCTGAGCGATGACATGGCCCCACGGATTGACCGCCAGCGTGTGGCCGTAGCAGGCCTTCTTGCCGTCGGCATGGGTGCCGAACTGGCCGGTGGCGAGGAAATAGGTCTGGGTCTCGACCGCGCGGGCGCGGGCCAGTAGTTCCCAATGGTCCTTGCCGGTCATCAGCGTGAATGCGGCCGGCAGCATGATGACTTCCGCCCCCTTGTCGCGCAGCGCGCGGAAGAGTTCGGGGAAGCGGATGTCGTAGCAGATCGAGCAGCCGACCGTGCGGCCATCGACGTCATAGGTCACGACCTCCTCGCCGCGCGCGATCGTCTCGCTCTCGCGGTGGCTAGCGCCGCCCGGAACGTCGACGTCGAAGAGGTGGATCTTGCGGTAGCGCGTGACCTCCTCGCCCGAACGGTCGAAGACGACGGTCGTGTTGTAGAAGGCGTTGCCGGCCTTCTCGACGATCGAACCGCCATGGACGTAGTAGCCGTGCTCGGCAGCCTTCTGCTTCATCAGCGCGTAGGCGTCGCCGTCGGGGAAGGTTTCGGCGCTGGCGTGGAACTCGTCGGGGCTGTTGCCGAGCATCGCCCAGTATTCCGGGAGCACGACGATGTCCGGGCTCTCGCCCGCGGCTTCGTCGAGCAGGCGCGCGGCGTCGGCAAGGTTCCTGGCCTTGTCGCTCTGGCTGTTCATCTGAATCTGGACGACTTTCATGCTGCTCCATCCCTCAAAGGCTTGACCTATGGGCAGGAGCGTGGCGCAGGACGAAGCCGGCTGTCCAACGCGAAATTTTTCTCCACTTCGATAAGAAAATTTTGTCGACTAGCCGTGACCAGTGGCTTCCAGCATAAATTTTCTCTTTCGGACCACGTAGTTGGAGGCGACGTCGACCGCCATGGCGGCGATGGCTGCCGGCAGGATCGAATGGTCCTCGCCGACATAGGAGGCGTGCACGAGAAGCGGCGGGAATTCGGGCGCGACCTCGAGGATGCGCAGCGTGCCGGCCGCCACTTCCTCCTCGACGAGAACCGTCGGCAGCGCGGCGATGCCGATCCCGTCGCGCACCATGCGCGTGATCGTCGCCAGCGAATTCGACGTGTAGATCAAGGGATTGTCCGCCCCGGCATGGCGCAGGAGCTGCATCAGCCAGTCATGCGGCCGCGAGGCGGCCGGGAACGAGATGATCGGGTGCCGGGCCACTTCGGCAAGGCCTGTGGGCCGGCCGCAGATTTCGAAGCCGGGCGAGGCGACCCACGAGCACAGATAGCGGCACAGTTCGACATTGACGACGTTCTGTCCGATCACCGGTCCCATCAGGAGGCCGACATCGAGTTCGTTGCGGGCGAGCAGGTCGTTGATGACGAGGCTCGTATCCGCATAGAGCTCGAAGCGGACATTGGGAAAGCGCAGCCGCGCCATGTCGATCAGATCGACCAGCCAGCTATGTGAGATCGTGTCGATGACGCCCATCTTCAGCGTGCCGCGCTGGCTGACCGGGCTCGACACTTCGGACACGAAGGACTGGACGAGCGCGACGATCTCCTGGGCGCGCTCCTGCGCCTTGATGCCGTGCGCGGTCAACTGGACGGTGCGGCCGTCGCGGTCGAGCAGACGCACGCCCAGATCGCTTTCCAGGGTCGCGATTCGGGCCGAAACGGCGGCCTGGGTGATGTTCAGCCTGTCGGCCGCCGCCGAGAAGCTCTTCAGCCTTGCGACCCAGAGGAACGTCTCGAGAAATTTGAGATTCATGCGATCCGACCCGTTGGAACGGTCCGGGCCCGTTTCCCGACCCGGACAGAACCCGTTTCCCGAACCGCGTCAGGCTATGCCGGCGCGCCGTCTCAGGCGAGCGCCTTTTCGCGCAGCGCGGTGATGGTCGTGCGCACCGAGATCGCGTCGGGATCGACGATCAACTCCAAAAGCGCGCTTTGCGGCGCCGCCAGAGCGCGTTCCAGAGCCGCGTCGAACTGCGCGCTATCGGTGACCTTTTCGGCATGGAGGCCGTAGGCCTTGCCGAGCGCGACGAAATCCGGGTTCTTCAGCTCGGTGCCGTGGACCCGGCGTGGGAAGTCGCGCTCCTGGTGCATGCGGATCGTGCCGTACATGCCGTTGTTGACCACGATCACGAGAATCTTCGCATCGTACTGGGTGGCGGTCGCCAGTTCCTGGCCGTTCATCAGGAAGCACCCGTCGCCGGCGAAGGCGACGACGCTGCGATCCGGGCAGGTGAGCCTGGCGGCGACCGCCGCCGGCACGCCGTAGCCCATGGCACCCGACGTGGGCGCGAGTTGCGAGCGATAGGCCTGGAACGGCCAGTATTTGTGGACCCAGCCGGTGTAGTTGCCGGCGCCCGTGGTCACGATCGTATCCGCCGGCATGCGCTTGCGCAGGCGGGTGACGATGTCGGCCATGTCGAGCGGGCGCGGCTTTGCCGGAAGCTCGAGCGTCTTCTCGAAATCGGCGCGCCAGGCGGGAAGAAAATCACCGCGTGGCGGCGATTTTGCACTCATGGCCGCCAGCGCCGCGGCCATCTCGACCGACGATGCGTTGATCGGCAGATCGGGCTGGTAGACCCGGCCGAGCTCCTCCGGATCCGGATAGATGTGCACCAGCTTCTGGCGCAGGCGCGGCGGCTGAAGCAGGCGGTATCCCGCCGTCGTCATTTCGCCGAGCCGCGCACCGAGTACGATCAGGAGGTCGGATTCACGCAGATGGGCGGCAAGTGCCGGATCGGCGCCGATGCCCAGATGACCGACATAGTTCGGGTGGTCGTTGGGCACGTAATCCTGGCAGCGCAGCGAACTCGCGACCGCGACGCCGAAACGCTCGGCGAAGGCGACGACATTGGCTCCGGCCTCGGCCGTCCAGCCGCCCCCGCCGACGATCATCATGGGTTTCTGCGCTCGCTCCAGCAGTGTCGCAAGCCTTTCGAGATGGCGGGCGGCGGGTGCGGCGTCGAGCGGCTCGGCTGCAAGGCCGATGTCGAGTTCGCCATCGACGATCTCGCTCAGGATGTCCTCGGGCAGCGACAGGACGACCGGACCCGGACGGCCGGCGAGGGCCGTCTGGAAGGCGCGGTGGACATATTCGGGAATGCGGCGCGGATCGTTGATCTCGGCCACCCACTTGGCGAGCGGGCCGAACATGGCGGTGAAATCGACCTCCTGGAACCCCTCGCGATCCTTGATCTCGCGCGAGACCTGGCCGACGAAGAGGACGAGCGGGGTCGAATCCTGGAAGGCGGTGTGGATGCCGATCGAGGCGTTGGTGGCGCCGGGACCGCGCGTGACGAAGCAGACGCCGGGCCGGCCGGTGAGCTTGCCATAGGCGTCCGCCATGTTGGCGGCCCCGCCTTCCTGACGGCAGACGGTCAGATCGACGCTCTCGCGCACCTCGTAAAGTGCGTCGAGGACGGGCAGGTAGCTTTCGCCCGGCACGCAGAAGACGCGGTCGACGTTCTGCGCCAGAAGGCACGATACGAGGACGTCTGCACCGCGCGTCGTCCGGTTTGTCTGTTCCACGAAGACCTCCTTGATCCCTGTCCCTGCCAGCGAGCACGTCGGCTCCGGCATGCAATTCAGCGTTGTTTCTTGCGGCGTCCCCGAACGGCTCGCCAATTCCCTACCAAAACCGACCCATTGTCGATATTCGTGCCGTTGATGACGCGGCGCGCCCATGCGCATCCATTTGTCGTGCCACCCGAAATGGTGTAATGAGGATGGAACGCCGTTCCGGCCAAAAACGCATCACTTCCAGCCAAAAAGCACCGACATGCTCGACAACGTGACCCAGGACGACGCGGAACTTCCCGGTGTGCGGGAAAAATCGGAACGCGATTCGCAACGAATCTACGGCGACCTGAAAGCTGCCATCCTGGGCGGCAGCTTCGAGGCGGGCAGCCGGCTGCCGACCGAGCGCACCTTGTCGAGCCGGTTCAACGCGGCGCGAAACACGGTTCGCAAGACGATGAACCAGCTCGTCGAGGAGGGGCTGATCGTCCGCTATGTCGGACGCGGCACCTTCGTGGCGCAGACTGTGTCCGGCACGGCCGCCCCCGGCGCCGACGAATACAGCCTGACCGAGCTTCTCGAGGCGCGCCTCCTGTTCGAGCCGAGCCTGCCGGACCTCGTCGTCGAGCGCGCGACGCCCGAGCACATCGCCGACATGGAAAAGAGCCTCGACGCCATGCGCAGCGCCGCGAGCTGGCACGAGTTCAAGGAAGCGAAATATGGGCTGCACCTCGCCATTGCGCGCGGTTCGCGCAACCGCTTCATCGTGTCCATCTTCGAGCAGATCCTCGAATCCCGCCGCAGGGCGGGCTGGGGTCGGCCGGGCGGCCATCCCTCGCCCGTTTCGGCCGTGCGCGAGACCGCCTATGCCGACAATCTGGGCATCGTCCAGGCGCTGAAGCGCGGCGACGCCCCGGCGGCCCGCACCGCGATCCGCGACTATCTTCTGCGCACGCTCTCCAACGCCAGCAGCGGCTAACGCAGCTTTTCTCATCGCTGGTCGATGCGCTTTTGCAGCGCCCTTCCCACCAGGATGAGCGACAGCGACGTGACGAGCACGGCAAGGCCCGGGAAGACGGACATCCACGGCGCGTAGAGGATGTAGTCCTTGCCCTGTTCCAGGATGGCGCCCCAGTCGGGCACCGGCGGCTGAACGCCGAGCCCCAGGAAGCCGAGCGCGGCCTGGATCTGCAGGATCAGCGGGAACAGGATCATGTATTGCGTCAGGATCAGCGGCATGACGTTGCGCGTCACGTGACGGCCGAGCACGGCCGGTTCGCTGATCCCCATGGAGCGCGCCGCCTCGACATAGGTCTTCTCCTTCTCGCCGAGCGCACCGGCGCGCGCGATGCGGAAGAAAACCGGCATGTAGACGACCGACAACGCCAGGATGAGGTTGACCGTCGCGGGGCCGAGGACGCCGGTGATGATGACACCGAGAATGATCGGCGGGAAGCTCAGGAGGACGTCGATGAGCCGTCCGAGGATTTGATCGGCCCAGCCGCCGAAATAGCCCGAGACGAGGCCGAGCGTCCCGCCGATGAGGGCGGAGATGAACAGCGAGCCGGCGCAGATCGACAGGGTGACCCGCGTTCCATGGATGACGCGGGCGTAAAGGTCCCGGCCGACATCGTCGGTGCCGAACCAGTGTTCGGCGGAGGGCGGCAGCATGGACGCGCCGACGTCGACAGAGAAGGGCGAGGCCGAGGCAAAGAGCCCCGGAAAGGCGGCGACGACCGCGATGACCGCCAGGAGCGCGGTGCCGATGACGAGGCCCGGCTCGGCGCGGAACCTGCGTGTCAGGCTTCCGACGGCGCCGAAGCGGCGAGGGTGCGAAAGGTCGGTCATGGTTGTCCCTTCCCGGTCACGAGACGCGCACGCGCGGGTCGATCAGCCGGTAGGCGAGGTCGACGACGAGATTGACGACCATCGCGGCGACGACGACGATCAGGAGCGCGCCCTGAAGCACGGGATAGTCGCGCGTCTCGATCGCGGTCAGCAGCAGGCGGCCGAGACCCGGCAGCGCGAACAGCGATTCGATGATGACGACGCCGCCGAGGATCTGGATCAGGATCAGGCCCATGAAGGTGACGATCGGGATCAGGACATTGCGCAGAATGTGCTTGAAGAAGATGGTGCGGACGGGCACGCCCTTGGCGACCGCGGTGCGCACATATTCCTGATGCAGCGCCGAGACCACGTTCTGGCGCACGAACTGGCTGTAGGCGGCGATCTGCAGGAAGGCGAGGCTGGCGATCGGCAGCGCCAGAATCGACAGGTTGTCCGCCAGCGACCGGGCCGGCGGCACGTAGCGCAGCGGCGGCGACCAGGCGAACATCGACGACACGCCGACGAGCAGCATCAGGCCGACCCAGAAGACGGGCGCCGACAGGCCGACGACATTGATGCTCTGGATGAAGGTATCGAGCGGGCCGTCCTCATAGATGCCCGCAACGATGCCGAGCGGCACTCCGACGACCGTGGCGACGAAGAGAGTGAGAAGGCCGATTTCGAGCGTCACCAGGAAGGCCTGGCCGATCAGCATCGTCACCGGCAGGCCGCGCGTCCAGCTCGTGCCGAGATCGCCCTGGAGCACCTGGGTCAACCAGCGGAAATACTGGACGTAGACCGGCTGGTCGAGGCCGAAGAATTCGCGCATGGCACCGGCCGCCGCCTCGCCGCCGGCCTGGCCCATCATCTGCGCGACGACATCGCCGGGCACGAGGCGCACGAGCAGGAACACCAGCATCGACGCAAGCAGGGCCGTCAGCAGAGAAGCGGCAAGCCGTTTGACCAGATATGCGCCCATGGAACGAGACCTCGTGGATGCGGATGGTTGGCCGGGCCCCGCCGCCTGTGCGGCGGAGCCCGTCGCGATCACTCGCTCAGATAGGTCCGCGCCAGACCGTAGTACCAACCGGTCGGGTGCTGGACGTAGTTCTGGACGCGGGCGCTGCGCACCGTGATGTGGTCGGGCGAGAACAGCATGATCGTCGGCACGGTCTCGGCCAGGATCGTCTGGAACTCGTTGTAGATCTCGCGACGCTTGGCGGGGTCGGCCTCGGCACGACCCTCGTCGAGCAGCGCGCTCGCCTCGTCATTGGCCCAGTTGCGGAAATCCGCCCCCTCCGGCTTCTTGTGGAAGTGGCGGTAGAAGAGCAGGTTCGGGTCCGGCTGGGTCGCCCAGTCGTTGAAGGTGAAGCCCATCTGGCTGGAGCGGAAGTTGTTGATCCAGACGCCGAGGTCGACTTTCTGGATGTCGAGCGTGACGCCGATCTCGCCGAGTTGCTCGCGCAGCGTGACGGCGGCCGCATCCATCCAGTCGTAGCCGTTGATGGTCGTCAGCGTCATGGTGACGCCGTCGGTCATCCCGGCCTCGGCCAGAAGCGCCTTGGCCTTCTCGTTATCCGGTCCCTGCATCGGGACCTGATCGAGCGGCAGCCCCCATTGTTCCTGAAGGCCGGCGGGGACGGTGCCGAGCACGGTACCGAAATCGCCGATCGAGGCCTGCATCACCTCGCTCTTGTCGACGGCAAGCGAGATCGCCTGGCGCACGCGCACGTCGTCGAGCGGCTTGGTCTCGGAGCCGAGATCGATCGAGGCCTGGCCGAGCGAGGGCCAGCGTTCGATTTCGAGCCCTTCGACGCCCTCGACCTGCTGCACGTCCTGCGGGCGCGAGAGGGCGACGAGGTCGACGCGCTGGTTGCGCAGCGCGACGAGCATGGAGGCACTGTTCGGCAGGATCGCGAAGTCGACCCCGTCGAGATAGGGCATGCCCTGTTCCCAATATTCCTCGTTCTTGTCGAGGACGATATGCGAGTTCGGGACGAATTCGGCGAGCTTGAAGGGGCCGGTGCCGACGCTCTGCGCGTTCATCAGATTGCGGGCGTTCTCGTCGTCGAACGTGCCGGCCGGCACGACCGCACCATATTTGTTGCCGAGCGTCATCGGCAGCGAGGCGTTGGGCGTGCTCAGCTTGATCTCGACCGTGGTCGCGTCCACCGCGGTGATGTCGGTGATGATGGCGAAGTCGCCGGCGCCCGGCGAACCGTTCTCCGGATCGCGGATGTAGTTGTAGCTGTACGCCACGTCCTCGGCGGTCATGTCGGCGCCGGTGTGGAACTTGACGCCCTGGCGCACCTTGATCGTGTAGGTCAGGCCGTCGTCGGAGACTTCATAGCTTTCAGCCAGAAGCGGCTCAGCGGTGCCCGACGGCGCTTCGTAGAAGAGGCCCTGATACATCAGCACCGACACGCGGATGCGCGCATCGGCGGCCTGGTGGAAGGGGTCGAGGCCGGGCGGCTCGACCAGGAGACCCATGTTGAGGCGGCCACCCATGACGGCATTGTCGGCGACGGGCCCGTAAAGACCCTCGCTCTGGGCCGAGGCCGGAGCGGAATGGAGAAGGCCGAGCACGGCCGCCCCCATCAAGCTGATCCGCAAGGCGCCCTTGCGATCGAGCATGCGCGAAAAAGACATTCCAGAACCCCTTTTCTCACCTGTTGTTGGGTCTGCCCTCCCCAGGGCACGCCGGTCCGCGACAGGCTTTCAGGACCAGCCATTTGCAGGCGCGCGTTTCCCGCGCGCCCGATTCACTCGAAAGCCACAATCATCTCGATCTCGACGGCGGCATTGCGCGGCAGTTCGGCGACGCCGACCGCCGCCCGGGCATGGCGGCCCGTTTCGCCGAAGATTTCGACGAGAAGGTCGGACGCGGCATCGAGCACCTTCGGCTGCGCGTTGAAGTCGCGCGCCGAGGCGACGTAGCCATTGACCTTCAGGATGCGCGTCACGCGGTCGAGGCTGCCGAGCGCGGCCTCGAGGCAGGCGAGGCCCTGCAGGATGCAGATGCGCGCCTCGCCGCGCGCGGTCTCCAGATCGACCTCGCCGCCGACCTTGCCGAAAACGCGCACCTCGCCCTCGACCTTCGGCATCTGGCCGCTGACATAGGCGACGCCGTTGTGGAGCGTCACCGGCAGGTAGTTGAACGAAGGGTCGGCTGCCTGCGGCAGCGTCAAGCCGAGTTCGGCCAGGCGGTCTGCGATCATGAATTCACTCCTGTGCCGATCAGTTCGGCGACGATGTCGTCGAGCGCAAAGCGCGGCGCGAAGCCGACGTCGCGGCGAAAGCGCTCATCGCTGATCAACGGGAACGTCAGCTGCGACGGGACGATTTCATGCTCCACCCGGTAGCCGGGAACGCGCGCCTCGACGCTGGCGACGATGTCCGGCAGCGAAGCGGTGAAGCCGTTGATGTTGTAGACGGCGCCAAGCGGGCGCGGACTGCGAAGGGCGAGGAGCGTGGCATTGGCGACGTCGGCCACATGCATCAGGTCGATGCAGTCGGCATGGAAGGTCACGGTATGGCTCTTGCCCGGCGCCGCATTGCGGATGACGCCGGCGATTGCGCTCGCCGCGCCCTGATACCACAGCCCGGGTCCGAGCAGCAGCGACATGCGCAAGCCGACGATGTCCATGCCGTAGCGGTCGCGATAATATTGCGCGATGTCCTCGCCGAGCACTTTCGTCAGCCCGTAGAAGGTGGTCGGACGGCGGTCGTCATCCTCGTCCACCCGCGCCTTGTCGTAGCGGTCGGCATGGCCGTAGACGACGGTCGAGTCCGCCCAGACGATGCGGGCGATGCCCTTGAGCCGCGCGGCCTCGAAGGTGCGGCGCAGCCCCTCGACATTGATCGCCATCGCCTTTTGCGCATCGGCATCGCCGCCCCGCATCAGGCCGAGATTGCCGGACGCATAGGCGGCCGTCGTCACGATCGCGCCGGCCCCGGAGGCCTCGATCGCCACTTCGATCGCGGCCTGGTCCTCGACCGAGCCATCCGTCTCGTCGAACCGGCCGGAAAGATCGGCGAGGAGATCGTCCTTCATCTTCGGCCCGAACAGGTGGACGGTCAGCCCGGCGTCGAGCAGCGCGCGCACGATGTGCGACCCGACGAAGCCGCGGCCGCCGATCACCAGAACCGGCCTTGCCGGATCGAAGAGACTAGAGCTCGATGTCGTCACGGATACATGCCTTGAAATGACCGGCGCCGACGGGGCGCAGTTCGGGGACGACCTGCGAACAGGCGTCGATCGCGAAGGGGCAGCGCGTGCGAAAGACGCAGCCCGAGGGCGGATTGGCGGGGCTCGGAATCTCGCCCTTCAAAATGTACTTGCGTTGCGCCGCCATGCCTGGCGCCGCCTGCAGGAGCGCCGCCGTATAGGGATGGGCCGGACTGCCGTAGAGCGCCTCGGTCGGCGCCAGTTCCATGACGCGGCCGAGATAAAGCACCATCACCCGGTCGGTGATCACCTCGACGACCGACAGGTCGTGGCTGATGAACATCAGCGTCAGGCCGAGATCGGCCTGCAAGTTCTGCAGCAGATTGATCACCTCGGTCTGGATCGACACGTCGAGCGCCGAGACCGGTTCGTCGGCGACGATGAAGCTCGGCCCGGACGCGAGCGCGCGGGCGATCGCGATGCGCTGGCGCTGGCCGCCGGAGAACATGCGCGGATAGCGCTCCATGTGGTCGCCGGAAAGTCCGACCTTTTCCAGAAGCGCGACCGCCGCCTCGCGCGCGACCTTGCCCTTCAGGCCGCGATGCAGCGACAGCGGCTCGATCAGGGCCGCGCCGACCGTCATGCGCGCATTGAGGCTTGCGAACGGATCCTGGAAGATCATCTGCATGTGGCGGCGGAACTGCCGCAACTCCGACGCCCCCAATGAATCGAGATCGCGGCCCTGGAAGGTCGCGGAGCCGGAGGTCGGCTCGATCAGCCGCAGGATCAGGCGCCCCAGCGTCGATTTGCCGGAACCGGATTCGCCGACGACACCCAGAACCTCGCCGGCCGCAATGTCGAGATCGACGCTTTCCACCGCCCGCACCGGCGGCCTTGCGCGGGACAGGAAGCCGCCGCCGGATTCAAAGTGCTTGGTGAGGCCCCGGGCCGAAACCAGCGGTTGCCCGACCGGCGATCCGCCGGCGTCCGCCTGCGTCGCGAGGTCGATCGTCGCGCTCACAGGGCGATCTCCTTCCAGCGCAGGCAACGCGTCTGGTGGTTCGCGCTCACCGCCTCGAGCTCGGGCTGCGTGGCGATGCACTTGTCCTCGGCGTGGACGCAGCGCGGATGGAACCGGCAGCCTTCGGGGGGCGCCAGCGGATTGGGCAGCATGCCCGGAATCGGCCGCAACTGGCGGCGATTGCCCGCCGCATCGCGGCGGCTCGGGATGCAGTCGAGAAGCGCGCGCGTATAGGGGTGCTTAGGACGCGCCAGGACCTCGGCGACCGGCCCTTCCTCGACCACCTGGCTCGCATACATCACGGCCACCCGGTCGGCGATCTCGCCGACGAGCTTCAAGTCATGCGTGACGAAGATCATCGCCATCCGCCGCTCGACCTGGAGCCGTTTCAGGAGGGTGATGATCTGGGCCTGGATCGTGACGTCGAGCGCGGTGGTCGGCTCGTCGGCGATCAGCAGCCGCGGATCGCAGGCGAGCGCGACCGCGATCATGACGCGCTGGCGCATGCCGCCCGACAATTGATGCGGATAGGCGTCGATGCGCGATTCCGGATCGGAAATGCCGACCTGCCGCAGGAGGTCGAGCGCCTGTGTGCGCGCTTCCTTCTTGCCCAGACCCTTGTGAATGCGGATCGGTTCCGAAATCTGGTCGCCGATCGTGAAGACCGGATTGAGGCTCGACATCGGATCCTGGAAGATCATCGCGATGTCATGGCCGCGCACCTGGCGCATCTCGCCTTCCGACAGCGCCAGAAGATCGAGATTCCTGCCGTCGCGCCCGGAAAAATGGATCGAGCCGCCCATGACGCGCGCCGTCGTGCGGCCGAGAAGCCGCATCACCGTCAATCCGGTGACCGACTTGCCCGAGCCGGATTCGCCGACCACCGCCAGCGTCTCGCCCTCGCGCACGGTCAGCGTCACGCCGTTGACCGCCTTGATGATTCCGGCCCCGGTGAAGAAATGCGTCTTCAGGTCCCGCACCGAAAGCACGGGCCGGCCGCTATGCCCGACCGCTTCAGACTGCATAGCGCGCCACGGCCTCCTCGTCGATTTCGATGCCAAGGCCCGGCCCTTCGGGCACGATCGCGAAACCGTCGCGTATCTCGATCGGCGTCTTCAAGAGTTCGGTGCGCAGCGGATTGGCGCCGAGATCGTATTCGAGAAGGATGGGCTTGGGGATGTTGTCGGAATGCGGATGAACCGGCAGGGACGCGATGAACTGGAGCCCGGCGGCGAGCCCGACCGCGCCGCCCCACACATGCGGCGAGACGCGCAGATGGTTGGCGAGCGCCAGTTCCGCGATCTTGCGGCCCTGCCAGAATCCGCCGCACAACGACAGATCGGGCTGGAGAATGTCGGCCCCGCCGACATCGGTCAGGCGCTTGAAGTCATGCACCGTATAAAGCGCCTCGCCGGTGGCGATCGGCATCAGCGCGCGCTTGCGAAGCGCTGCATACCCTTCGAAATCCTGCGGGCTCAGCGGCTCCTCGAGCCAGCCGATGCGGTATTTTTCGAGGCGTGCGACGGTGTCGAGCGCAAGATCGAGCGTATAGTTGGAATTGATGTCGACGAGAATTTCGACATCGTCGCCGAGCAGTTCGCGGGCAAGCGCGACGCGATCCTCGTCGCTGGACGGGCCAAGGCCGACCTTGATCTTGATCGATCGGTGGCCGGCCTTTGCCATCTCCTCGATCTGCGGGCGGTAGTCCGGGTCAGGCGTCTCGGTCAGGTAGCCGCCCGACATGTAGCACGGCACCTGCGAGATCCGCTTGCCGCCGATGAGCTGCGCCACCGGAAGGTTGGTCACCTTGCCCATCGCGTCCTTGGCGGCGATGTCGATGCCGCTCAGCGCCCACATCAGGCCGCCCTGCACGCCGAAATGATAGTGCCGCGCCAGAATGCGCGCGAAGGCATGCTCGGTGGCGAACACGTCCGTGCCGACGACATAGCCCGACAGGAGCGGCAGGAACGCCTTGTTCACGGCCGGAATGCCCCAGGCCTCGCCATAGCCGACGATGCCGCCCTCGAGCGTCAGCCGGACCAGCGTCGACTGCCGTCCAGTCGCCAGCGACTTCGACATTCCATAGGCCTTGCCGGAGCCGAGCGGCACGTTGAGCGCAATGAACTCGACGGACTTGATCCGCATGGAAACGCCTCTCGCTGATCAACGAAATGGCCTGGAACGGCCGCGATCCAAAAGAGGATCAATCATGGATTATATGTGAACCATTTTTCGTCCAAAGAGCAAGGGCCTACTTTCAATTTCGGCGAAGATCGCTCTAATGTAAGCGAAATCGAGAGGATGGAGCGGACCAAAGCGATGAGCCAGCCAGCGAAACTGTGGACCAATTTGAGCCAAACGGAGCACGAGTTTCAGTATAATCCGCAAAATGCCTTTCCGGACTTCGCCAGATCGAGGGAGGCGCGCGAGCCGCTCAATACACGCGCCCTGACCGAACTCGCGCAGCATCGCGACATCGCATTCGGCGATCATCCGCTGCGAAAGCTCGACATCTACCCCGCAAACGAGGCGGGGCCGCGGCCGGTTCACGTGTTCTTCCATGGCGGCTACTGGCGCGCGCAGGACAAGGCGAATTTCGCCAGCATCGCGCCGATGCTGGTCGAGCGCGGCATCACCACGGTGGTCATGAACTACGAGCTGTGCCCCGACTCCACGCTCGACGGTGTGACGGACTCTGCCCTCGCGGGGCTGGAATGGGTCTACCGGAACATCGCGTCCTTCGGCGGAGATCCGATGCGCGTCAGCCTGTCCGGTCATTCGGCGGGCGCGCATCTCGTCGCCGAGGCGATGGCCGAGGACTGGGCCGCGCGCGGCGTCGACCCGGCCTTCATCATCGGCGCGGTGCCGGTCAGCGGCATCTTCGATCCCGAGCCGGCGATGCGCACCACGGTCAACGCGCAGCTCAACCTGACCGAGGAGATCATCGCGCGGCGCAATGTCGAGGCACGTCCGGTCCTGCTGCGCTGCCCCGTCTCGCTCTTCGTCGGCGGGCTTGAGCCCTGGCACTGGATCGACCAGACCTATCGCTACGCCCACCACCTGCATCGCCAGGGAATGCGGCCTGAAGTGCATGTGCTGCCCGCCTACGGGCATTTCGACATCCTCAACGATTTCGTCGATCCGGATGCCCCGATCGGTGCCAGCCTGATCAAGCGGAGCCTTGGGCTGTGAGCGCTCGAACGATGCGGCTCACCGTCTACGACTTCGACACGACCGCGTCTGAACTGACGCTGGAAGCGGGTGGAACGCGCTTCGTCTATGCGGTCGCCGGGCCCGTCAGGCTAACGAGCCCCCGGGGCGAGACGGTTCTCGGCCTGGACGAGGGTTGCCTTGCAAACGGGTCACTTCGCCTTGCCGGAGCCGGCTGGCTGTTCGACCTTGTCGAACGCGATGCGCCGCTGATGACGGGGGATGCGATCGACCCCGTGCTTTCGTATGTGATCGCCCCCGACTTCGCCGGAAGCTGGATGCTGCGCGCCGATCGCGTCGCCTCGAATCCGGGCGCACGGACCCCGCTTCACGGCCATCGCGGACCGGGCATCCGACGCCTGGTCAAGGGCCGCATCCGCGCGACGATCGGCGACAATCTCGAGCGGATCGCGGCCGGCCAGGCCTGGTTCGAAACCGGCAAGGACTGGGTGGTCGGCGAAAACATCAGCGACGGCGAAAACGTCTTCGTGCGGGTGATGGTGCTGCCGGCCGAACTCGAAGGCGGCCAGTCGTCCTTCGTCCCGGCGACGCCGGAGGAGGCGGCCCGGCCCCGCGCCGTCAACTACCGGCTGTTCGGCGAGCTGCGCGTCTAGAGGACCGCGTCACCGCCTGTCGTCCAGGATCATCGACGCGCCCTTTTCGGCGATCATGATCGTCGGCGAATTGGTGTTGCCCGACGTGATCGTCGGCATCGCCGAGGCGTCGATCACGCGCAGGCCGTCAATGCCCCGAACGCGAAGCCGCGCGTCGAGAACCGCGCCCCTGTCGTCGTCCGTGCCCATCTTCGCCGTGCCGACCGGGTGGAAGATGGTCGTGCCGAGATCGCCGGCGGCGACCAGCAAATCCTCGCGCGAGGCGACATGGGCGCCGGGCTTCATTTCCTCGGGCCTGTAGGGCGCGAGCGCCGGCTGTGAAACGATGCGCCGTGCCCATTCGATCGATTCCACCGCGACTTCCCTGTCCTCGGGCGTCGACAGGTAGTTCGGCCGGATGTCGGGCATCTCCTCCGGCGCCCGCGAGGTGACGTGGATTCCGCCCCGGCTGGTCGGGCGCAGGTTGCACACGCTAGCGGTGAAGGCCGGATAGGCGTGGAGCCCGTCGCCCCAATTGTCGAGCGAAAGCGGCTGGAAGTGGAATTCGAGATTGGCCGTTTCGAAGCTCGGGTTCGACTTGACGAAGGCGCCAACCTGCGACGGCGCCATCGTCAGGGGGCCGCGCCGGCGCAACGCGTAGTCGACGCCCATCAGCGCCCGCTGGAAAAGGTTCGCATACTGGTCGTTCAGCGTGCGGATGCCGTTGACCTTGTAGATCGGCCTGATCTGCAGATGGTCCTGCAAATTCTCGCCGACGCCCGGCAGATGCGCCACGGTATCGATGCCGAGCCCGGACAGGCGCGCAGCGTCGCCGATGCCGGACCGTTCCAGGATGGCAGGCGATCCCACCGCGCCCGATGACAGCACGATGTCGCCGCGCGCGCGCGCGACATGAACCTCGCCGCCGCGCCTGAAGACCAGCGCCGCCGCTCGGCCGCCTTCGACGATCACGCGGTCGACCAGCACGCCTGTCTCGACCTTGAGGTTCGGCCGGTTCAGCACCGGCTTCAGGAAGCCGCGCGCCGCGCTCCAGCGGCGTCCGCGCTTCTGGTTGACCTGGAAGTAGGACGAACCGGTATTGTCGCCGGTGTTAAAGTCCGGGATCTTCGGAATGCCGGCCTCTTCCGCCGCATCGCGGATGCGGTCGAGAACGTCCCACTGGATGCGCGGATGCTCGACACGCCATTCGCCGCCGGAGCGGTGAAAGCCGTTGGGCGGGTTCTCGTGATCCTCATGCTTCAGGAAGAACGGCAGGACGTCGTCCCAGGCCCAGCCTTCGAGCCCGAGCTGTCGCCAGTGGTCATAATCGCGCGCCTGCCCGCGCATGTAGATCATCGCGTTGATCGCCGACGAGCCGCCCAGCGTCTTGCCGCGCGGATAGGCAAGGCTGCGCCCGTTGAGACCGGGTTCGGCCGCCGTCTTGAACATCCAGTCGGCGCGCGGATTGCCGATCGCGAAGAGATAGCCGACCGGGATGTGGAACCAGATCCAGTTGTCGCGCCCGCCCCCTTCCAGCAGAAGGACACGTTTCTTCGGATCGGCCGACAGCCGATTGGCGAGCACGCAGCCCGCCGAGCCCGCGCCAGCGATCACATAGTCGAACTCGCCGGCGTCGACGGCGTTGCCTGCCTGGTTCATAGATCCTCCCTCACACGCAGTCGCCCCTGAACTTATACGTGCAGGGTTTTCTAGCCTTTAGCCAGACATGTATGAAGCGGAATCAGGCGACAGCGCAGGCAATAGAAGCAGCAGGGAGAAGGAGAGATGCACCGCACGCTGGTGTCGCGCCCGGGACTTAAATGGCCCGCAGTTGGGTGACTGTCCAGCCGCGTCGACCACCTCATGAGAAAGGTGGTGCCCAGGAGAGGACTCGAACCTCCACGCCTCGCGGCACACGGACCTGAACCGTGCGCGTCTACCAATTCCGCCACCTGGGCTAGGTGCGCCGCCGATGTAAGCGGGCGGGAAGATGGTGTCAACGGATAAACAGCCGGACCCGCGAAAGAATTGGCTTCGCGGCGGTGACCCTTGGTCAGCCGTTCAGGCCAAGCACGTCGCGCATCGAATAGAGGCCGGGCTTGCGGTCCTTCGCCCACAGCGCGGCCTGCACGGCGCCGCGCGCGAAGATCGCGCGATCCTCAGCTTGGTGGGAGAGCGTGATGCGCTCGCCGGTGCCGGCGAGCAGCACCGAATGGTCGCCGACGACCGAGCCGCCGCGCAGCGTTGCAAAGCCGATCGTGCCGGCTTCGCGCGCGCCCGTGTGGCCGTCGCGCACGCGCACCGATTTTTCGGAAAGTGCAATCGCGCGGCCCTTCGCCGCCGCCTCGCCGAGGAGAAGCGCGGTGCCGGACGGTGCGTCGACCTTGTGGCGGTGGTGCATCTCGAGGATTTCGACGTCGAAATCGGCCGCAGGAAGCGCGCGCGCCGCCTGCTCGACGAGTGCCGCCAGGAGGTTGACGCCGAGGCTCATATTGCCCGACTTGACGATGGTCGCGTGGCGCGCGGCGGCCGCGATCGCGGCATCGTCCTCGGCCGAGCAACCGGTCGTCCCGATCACATGGACGATGCGCGCCTGCGCGGCGTAGCCGGCATATTCGACGCTGGCGGCCGGCGCGGAGAAGTCGATCACGCCGTCGGCCTTTGCGAAAAGCGGCAGCGGGTCATCGGTGATTTCAACGCCGATCGGCCCGAGGCCGGCGAGTTCGCCCGCATCGCGGCCGATGGCGGGCGCGCCCTTGCGGTCGAGCGCGCCGACGACCGTCACGCCCTCGATGGCGGAAATCGCGCGCGTGATCGCCTGGCCCATGCGGCCGGCGGCGCCGACGACGACGAGACCCATATCGCTCATGCGCTCTTTTCCTCCAGCGTTTGATCGTCGACGAGATCGAGGCTGCGCTCGCCCTGCAGGCGGTGGAAGCGGGCATAGAGCCCGGCCGGATCGGCAATCAGCGCGCGGTGCGTGCCTTGCTCGACCACGCGTCCCTCTTCCATGACGACGATGCTGTCCGCATTGACGACCGTCGACAGCCGGTGCGCGATGACGATCGTCGTGCGGCCCTTCATTACCGTGTCGAGCGCGTCCTGCACGCGCGCTTCGGATTCGTTGTCGAGCGCCGAGGTCGCCTCGTCGAGAAGCAGGATCGGCGCATTGCGCACGATGGCGCGCGCGATCGACAGGCGCTGGCGCTGGCCGCCCGAGAGCGTGACGCCATTCTCGCCGACCAGCGTCTCGTAGCCGAAGGCGCTGTCGCGGATGAAGTCGTCGGCATTGGCAAGGCGCGCCGCCGTCTCGATCTCCGCATCGGTGGCGTCGGGACGACCGTAGCGGATGTTGTCGCGGATCGTGCCCTCGAAGAGATAGGGGTGCTGCGAGACATAGGCGATGCGGGCGCGCAGCGAGGATTTGGTTACGCCGGCAATGTCCTGCCCGTCGATCTCGATGCGGCCCGAATCGACGTCGTAGAAGCGCTGGACGAGCGCGACCAGCGTCGACTTGCCCGCGCCCGACGAGCCGACAATCGCGGTGACCTTGCCGGGCTCGGCCTCGAACGAGACCTTGTCGAGCACGAGCCTGTCGGGGCCATAGGAGAAGCAAACGTCGCGGAAGGCAATGCCGCCGGCGCCGACGACGAGCTCCTTCGCGCCCGGCACATCGCGCTGCGGCGGCTCCTGGTCGAGGAGTTCGTAGATCATGCGCGCATTGACCAGCGAACGTTCCAGATTGACCTGGACGCGGGCGAGCCGGCGGGCGGGATCGTAGGCGAGCAGAAGCGCGGTGATGAAGGAGAAGACCGAGCCCGGCGACTGGCCCGCCGAAGCGGCGCGATAGGCGGCGTAGCCGATGACGCCGGCGATGGCAAAGCCCGCCAGCATCTCGGTGATCGGCGTCAGGCGCTCGGAGACGCGCGCGATCTTGTTGGCGCGGTTCTCGGCCGAGGTCACCAGTTCGGAGAGCTTTCGCGAAAGCTGCTCCTCCATGGTGAACGCCTTGACGATGGCGATGCCCTGCACCGTCTCCTGCATGGCGCCGAAAAGGTGCGAATTGACCTCGACGGATTCACGTGTGACGCGGCGCAGCCGGCGCATCAGATAGTTGACTGAATAGACGAGCGGCGGCCCGATGAGCAGACCGATCACCGACAACAGCGGGTCCTGCAAGACCATGACCGCGACGAGGCCGATCAGCGAGACGAAGTCGCGCGCGATCGACGTCAGCGTGATCGACAGCATGTCGCGGATGCCGGTAACGTTCTGGCTGATCTGGGCGGCAAGCTGGCCGGAGCGGGCGCTCGAATAGAAGTCGAGGCCGAGCCGCATCAGATGGTCGAACAGGCGGCGCTGGTAGCGGGCGACGAGATTGTTGCCGATCCGCGCGAGGATGACCGCCTGGCCGTAGCTCGCGACGCCCCGGATCGCGAAGGCGGCAATGATAGCGGCGCAGATATAGGGGACGAGCGAATAATTCTCGCGATAGAATATCTCGTCGATGATGTCGCGCATGATCCATGCGCTGAAGGCGGTAGTGGCCGCGACGGCAAGCAGGCAGAGCGTGGCGAGCGCATATTGGGGAAGGTATTCGCGACCGTTCTCGGCCAGAATCCGCCGCATCACCGCGACGATTTCGCCCGGTTCCGCCTTGCGCTGCGATGTCTCGGCGTTGGCCAAGTGTTCGAAATCCCGTTCTGCCGCCCGCCGGAGACGCGCGGGCCGCCTGCCTATGCCTCCTGAAGACCGGCGATGCAATCGCCAATCGGCCGCATGCGCCTCACGCGGCGCGCCAATGGCGGCCGGTGGTGCGGATATGAAACGCCTGCGGCGTGCGTGCGAAGGCGCCGAGGCCGGCGAGCGCGGCAAGCGGATGCGTCATCACGAAGACCGGCAGATCCCGCATCAGGCCCGAATGCGGCGCCTTGTCCTCGAAGGCTTCGCGAAAGCGCGGATGCTTCAGCGCCGGCACAATCTTCTGCGCGATGCCGCCGGTGAGATAAACGCCGCCGCGGCTCATGAAGATGAGCGCCAAGTCGCCCGCCAACCGCCCTAGGCAGGTGACGAAGATGTCGAGCGCTTCCTCGGCCACCGGGTCGGACTTCGCCAAGGCCGCAGCGGTGATGCCGGCCGGCGAGGTGAACTCGGCCGGCTTGCCGTCGGCAGCGGCGACCGCGCGGTAGAGATTGACGAGGCCGCGGCCGCACAGCATCTGCTCGCCCGAAATGCGGCCCTCGATGCGCTCGATATGCGGGAAGACCGCGAAGTCGCGCGGCGTGCGCGGTCCCATGTCGACATGGCCGCCTTCGCCGGGGACCGGCACCCAGACATCGCCTGCGCGCACGAGGCCGGCAACGCCCAGGCCGGTGCCCGGGCCGAGCACGACGCGGCTCGCCTCCGGATCGGCCGCGCCGCCGCCGATCCTTTCCAGATGCTCCGGCCCGATGGCGACGACGGCCAGCGCCTGCGCCTCGAAATCGTTGAGGATGACGACCTCGGCGAAGCCCAGCCGCGCGATCATCACGCGCGGGCGCACCGTCCAGGGGCAATTGGTCAGCCGGATCTCGTCGCCGGTGACCGGCGCTGCGATGGCGAGCACCGCAGAGCGCGGCTTGATGTCGGTCCGCGTCAGGATGGCGCGTTCGAGCGCAACGTCGATGTCGGGATAGTCGGCCGTCGCGACGGTCGGAAATTCGATCGCGGCCGCCTCGCGCGACGGCAGGATGGCGAAGCGGGCATTGGTGCCGCCGATATCGCCGACGAGGACGGGGAACTGCAGGACGCCGGCGGCGTCGACTTCGGGAATCATTAGGGCGGCTGCCGCGTGTCGCTGTTCAAATCGAAGATATTTGAAGGTCACACGCGGGCGGCCAAGTCAAGGCTGGGGGCGTGGGAAGGGCACCGGAATGGCGGTCTCGGGCGTCGGTGCATAGGCGCTCGCGGCGATCGGCGCGCCGGCCGGAGCGATCGTGCGGCCGGGTCCGCCGATCGTCACCATGGCTTCGGACTGCGGCGCGGGCGCCTGCAGAACCGCCGAGCATTCGCGGGGCAGGTCGGCCATGCGCATCACGTCGCGGGCGCGCGGCTTTTGCGGGCCCGTCGCCGGGCGCCACGGCTCGTCGGTGAACCACCAAGCGAGCGAGGAATCGCAGCCGTCGCCGCGGCCGATCCCCTCCTGCGGGCGGCAGCCGGGCGAGCCGGCGGGGCAGCCGATGCGGATATGGAAATGCGAATCGTGGCCCCAGAACGGGCGCACCTTGCCGAGCCAGGAACGGTCGCCAGTCACCGTGTCGCACAGCTTCTTCTTGATGCCGGGATGGACGAGGATGCGCTCCACCTCGGGGTAGCTCGCCGCCCGGCGCAGGATGCCGGCATGGGCGGGCGACCATTTGCGGTCGTCGACGGTCAGTTCGCCGTCGCGCAGCATGGAAACAAACTCGAGATTCTCGCGCTCCGATGCCGACAGGCGGCGGCCGGGCATCGGCTGGAACCAGATGTCGGCGTCGAGGCCGAGCTGGTGCGAGGCGTGGCCGGACAGCATCGGACCGCCGCGCGGCTGCGAGATGTCGCCGACGAGGAGGCCCGGCCAGCCGTCGGCGGTCGCATCGCGCGACAGGCGCTCGACGAGCCGCACCATGTCCGGATGGCCCCAGCGGCGGTTGCGCGAGGGGCGCATCGCCTGCCAATTCGGGCCATCGTTTGCGATCGCCATGCCGCCGGAAAAGCAGCCCTTGGAATAGGAGCCGTAGACGCGCGCCTCGGTGGCGGCCGGCAACGGCTGGTTGCCGAAGAGATCCTTTGCGAGTTGCGCCTCGGCGCTCGTCGCGGCTGTCATCGCGAGGGCGACACAGGCGGCCTTGATCCAGTTTCTCGCGCGCATCGATGATTCTCCCCGCATTTCGTCGGCCTGAGCCTGCGGCCGTCAAGGTTAGCGAAATCCTAACGCGGTGGCGCCTGTCGCCAAGTGTGATCGCGCCACATCGCGCCCAGAGCATGGCGATAGGTTGGAGAACGGAAGGCATAGCCCGCCGCCTTCAGCTTGGCATTCGAGACGCGCTTGTTCTCGCCATAGAAGGAGCGGGCCATCGGCGTCATGTTGGCCGCGTCGAACGGCGTTTCAGGCGGCGCATCGACGCCCATCAGGCCAGCCGCGTGAGCCACGACATCCTGCGGCGGAGCCGGCTCGTCGTCGGTGACGTTGAAGACGCCGTCCGCCTCCCGCTCCGCCAAAAGAGCGAGCGCGCCGGCGATGTCCTCGACATGGATGCGGTTGAACACCTGGTTCGGCTTGACGATGCGCTTCGCCTTGCCTTCCTCCAGATTGACGAAGGCGTTGCGGCCGGGGCCGTAGATGCCGGACAGGCGCAGGGTCGCGAGCGGCCAGCCGGATTCGGCTGCGAAGGCGCGCCACCAATCCTCGGCCGCGAGCCGCGCGACCGAGCGCTTCGAGACCGGCCGGCATTCGCTCTCCTCGTCGACCCATGCGCCGCCGTGGTCGCCATAGACGCCGACGGTCGACAGATAGCCGATCCAGCGCAGGCCCATCGTGGACGCGCGGATCGCGTCACCGGCGGCGCGCAGGACCGGGTCACCGGCCTCGTCCGGCGCGACCGAAGCGACGATATGTGTCGCTGCGCTCAACGCCTCCACCGCGTCCTTGCTCAGCACATGTCCGTCGAACATCAGAGGCTCGATGCCAATTGCAGAAAGTTCGGCGAAATTATCGGCGCTTCGGGTCGTGCCGATGACGCGATTTCCCGCCGCAGTCGCTTGCTGCGCAAAAGCTCTTGCCGAATAACCTGCGCCAAAGATGTAAAAGGTCTTCGTCATGCCGGCGCATGCATCCATTCGGCCTTCACGTCGTCATCCTGTTCGTGCGAAGCGAGGCGCAAGCGGTCGAACGTGTCCGGCCCAGCCAGCCGCGACAAGGCCCAGACCGCCGCACCGCGCACAAGTGGCGAAGGGTCAGCCAGGAGCGTCTCCGCCAGCGGAGCCAAGCCGACATCGTTCGAGTTTCCGGCCGCAATCAGCACGTTGCGAATGAAGCGATCTCGGCCGATCCGCTTGATCGGTGAGCCGGCAAATTTTTCGCGAAAGGCGGTATCGTCGAGCATCAGGAGATCGGCGAGCGCGGGTGCGGCAAGGTCGTTGCGGGCAGCAAGCTTCATCTCGCGCGTTGCCTGCGCGAACTTGTTCCAGGGACACACGGCCAGGCAGTCGTCGCAGCCATAGATGCGGTTGCCCATCGCGGCGCGAAACTCGTGCGGGATCGGGCCCTTGTGCTCGATGGTGAGGTACGAAATGCAGCGCCGCGCATCGATCTGATAGGGCGCGGGAAACGCGTTGGTCGGGCAGATGTCGAGACAAGCGCGGCAAGAGCCGCAATGATCGACCTCCGGCGCATCGGGCGTGAATTCGGCCGTCGTGAAGATCGAGCCGAGGAAGAGCCAGGAGCCGAACTCGCGGCTGACGAGATTGGTGTGCTTGCCCTGCCAGCCGAGGCCCGCAGCCGCGGCAAGCGGTTTTTCCATCACCGGCGCGGTGTCGACGAAGACCTTCACGTCCGCGCCCGTGCGCGCGGCAAACTTCTGCGCGAGTGTCTTCAGCCTGCCCTTGATGACGTCGTGATAGTCGCGGTTGCGCGCATAGACCGAGATCGCCGCGCGGTCTCGCCTCTCAAGCAATTCCAGAGGATTCTCGTCCGGGCCGTAATTCATGGCGAGCATGATGACGGAGCGCGCGTCCGCCCAAAGCCCATTCGGATGGGCGCGGCGTTCGAGCGTCTCGGCCATCCATTCCATCGTGCCGTGGCGGCCCGCCGCAACGAAGGCGCCTAGTCGGGGGCCGGCCTCGGCGATGGCATCGGGCCGCGTCACCGCGACCGCGTCGAAGCCGAGCGCCTTTGCCTCGGTCTCGATGAACTCCCGAAGACGCGCCGCCGGAACGGGGTTTCGGGAGGAGGTCATGTCAAAAATCGAGGTCCGCATAGTGGGAGGCCGGAGTGAGGCCGCGCAAGCGGTCGGCCAGGAGGGGCCGGAAGGAGGGGCGCGACTTCATGCGCGTATACCACTCCTTGGCCGCGCCATGCTCGCTCCAGTCGATCTCGCCCATATAGTCGAGGACCGAGATCGAGGCCGCGGCGGCAAGGTCGGCATAGGTCAGGCGCGGACCGGCGAGCCAGTTGCGCGTGCCGGCCAGCCAGTTCGTGTATTTCATATGCTGGCGGATGTTGGCGCGGGCAGCGCGGATCGCGGTCGAGTTGGGCGAGCCGCCGCCATGCTCCGGCGGCATATGCGGCTTCAGGGCGCGCTCGCGCACCAGATGCCGCGTGACTTCGCCGTCGGCCTTGACCAGGTACCAGTCGACCAGGCGGCGGATTTCGGCGCGCGTGATCGGGTTTTCGGCCATCAGGCGCTTGTCGCGCTTCAGCGCACCGCGCGTCTCGTCGACATATTCGGCGATCACCGACGCTCCGACGATCGGCTCGTCGGCCTCGGCGAGCAGGACAGGCAGCGTCGCAGCCGGGTTCAACTGCAGGAATTCCTTGCGCCGCGCCCACGGCTTTTCCTCGATCAAAGAGAGATCCTCGCCATATTCGCCGAAGGCCAGGCGAATGAAACGGCAGGACGCGTAAAGCGGGTGATGGAACAGGGTCAGCATGGGCACTCGGTGGGTATGTCGCAGGGGGACGGGCCCGAAAAGTCTGGCCTTTTGATGGCCCGATGGCTAATCCTCGGCGCAGATTCGGGTTCGAAAGCGGCGATGCGCGCGAAGCTATAGGCAAGCGCGGCCCGCCTGACAAGCGAACCTTTGAGACAGGCCCGCCCGGAGTTTCCATGGAAGAGCAATCCCTTCTCGTTGCAGCCCTTCTCGGCATCCTGGAGGGGTTGACGGAGTTCATCCCGGTCTCGTCCACCGGCCACCTGCTGCTCGCCGGACACTTCCTCGGCTTCGAATCGACCGGGCGCAGCTTCGAGGTGCTGATCCAGCTCGGCGCGATCATGGCCATCCTCACCGTCTATTCGGCACGGCTGTGGCATCTCGCCGTCACCTTGCCGAAGCATCGCGAGACGCAGCGTTTCGTCGGCGGCCTCCTGCTGGCCTTCCTGCCGGCGGCCGTGATCGGCGCGCTGGCGCACGACTTCATCAAGACGGTCCTTTTCGAGACGCCGATGGTGATCTGCGTCATGCTGATCATCGGCGGTTTCGTGCTCCTGTGGATCGACCGGCGCCAGGTCGAGCCGAAGTACAGTCATGTCGCGGAGTTCCCGCTGTCGGTCTGCCTCAAGATCGGCTTCATCCAGTGCCTGGCGATGATCCCCGGCACGTCGCGCTCGGGCGCGACCATCGTCGGCGCGCTGCTGATGGGCGCCGACAAGCGCTCGGCGGCGGAGTTCTCGTTCTTCCTCGCCATGCCGACCATGGTCGGCGCGTTTTCCTACGACCTCTTCAAGAATCGCGACATCCTGACGATGGACGATTTCTGGATCATCGGCGCGGGCTTCGTCACGGCCTTCATCGCCGGTGTCTTCGTCGTTCGCTACCTGCTCGATTTCGTGGCGAAGCGCGGCTACACGCCCTTCGCCATCTGGCGCATCCTCGTCGGCACGATCGGGCTCGCGGCCCTGCTCGCCTTCGGCTGATCAGCCCTTGTTGGCGACGATCCGCGGCTTCGGCCGCTCGCGCTTGGCCGCGCCTGGGTTGCTCGCCATGAAGTCGACGATGCGCGGCACAATCTCGGACCGGAAGCGCGAGCCGTTAAAGACGCCGTAATGGCCCACCTTCGGCTGCATGTAGTGGGCGCGCATGTCGTCCGGAATATTGACGCACAGATCGTGGGCCGCCTGCGTCTGACCGAGGCCTGAAATGTCGTCGTTCTCGCCCTCGATGGTCAGAAGCGCGACATTCTTGACAGCTTTCGGATCGACCAGTTCGCCGCGATGGCGCATCGTGCCGTTCGGCAAGGCGTGCTGCACGAACACCGTATCCACCGTCTGCAGATAGAACTCCGCCGTCAGGTCCATCACCGCCAGATACTCGTCATAGAAGTCACGGTGCTTCTCGGCCGAATCCCCGTCATCCTTGACGAGGTGCATGTAGAAATCCTTGTGCGCGATGATGTGGCGGTCGAGGTTCATGCTCATGAAGCCCGACAACTGCAGGAAGCCGGGATAGACGTTGCGCATGAAGCCAGGCTCCGGCCACGGCACCTGCATGATGACGTTGTCGCGGAACCAGTCGATCCCCTTTTCCTCCGCCAGTTTGTTGACGGCGGTCGGATTGCGGCGCGTGTCGATCGGCCCGCCCATCAGCGTCATCGAGGCAGGCGCGAAACGGTCGCCACGCGCCTCCATGATCGATACGGCGGAGAGCACCGGCACCGATGGCTGGCAGACCGCCATCACATGCGTGTCCGGGCCGAGATGGTGGAGCATGTCGATGATGTAATCGACATAGTCGTCGAGGTCGAACCGCCCGTCAGCGACCGGCACCATGCGAGCGTCCGTCCAGTCCGTGATGTAGACCTCGGCATGCTGGATCATCGACTCGACCGTGCCCCGCAGGAGCGTCGCGTAGTGGCCGGACATCGGCGCGACGATCAGCAGCTTGGGATCGGCCTTGCGGTTCCTCGGCAGATCGCGCTCGAAATGGATGAGGTCGCAGAACGGTTTCTTCCAGACCACGCGCTCGCTCACCGCCACCTGGTCGAAGCCGACCTTGGTTTGCGTGATGCCGAAGGACGGCTTGCCGTAGCGCCGCGTCGTGCGCTCGAACATCTCCGCTCCGGCCGCGATCGTGCGCCCCATGGGCGTGTGCGACATCGGATTGAGCGGATTGGAATAGAGAAGCTTCACCGCGTCGGCGAAGGCGCGCGCCGGTTGCAGCGCGGCATGGTTCAATTCGTAGAACTGATAATACATGGATTGGCCCCCGGAGCCTCGGCCGGCGATTTGCCTGGCCGGTCGGGGCTGTTGTCATCATGTTGTAACGAATCTAGCAGGCACCTGTTGCATTGCAATAGAGCATGACTTTCAGCCGATTCGCCTTTCGTGGGGGTTGCGCCTTGCCAAGTGCCCGAAAGCATCTAGCTTTTCGGCCGGAAGCGAGGACGAAATGGCGACGGCGCTGTGGATCACCGACCGGAATATGTGTGCGCTGCGGCAGGAAACGTTGCCGGCGGGCAACAATCTGGTGGCGGTGGTAACGCTGTTCAGCGGCATCAGCCGGGGCACGGAATCGCTGGTCTTCGACGGAGCGGTGCCCGAATCGGAGCGCGAGCGAATGCGCTGCCCGCATCAGGCGGGTGATTTCCCGTTCCCGGTCAAGTATGGCTACGCCAATGTCGGGCGCATCGTCTCAGGCCCGCGCGCGGGTGAGATTGCGTTCTCGCTCTTCCCGCATCAGGACCGTTTCGCCGTCCCCGACGCAGACCTGACGCCGCTTCCCGCCAATCTGCCGCCAGCTCGCGCCGTTCTCGCCGCCAACATGGAAACAGCGCTCAACATCGTCTGGGACGCGCGCGCCGCTCCCGGCGACCGCATCGCCGTGATCGGCGCCGGTGTCGTCGGCATGCTCGCTGCCTGGCTTTGCGACCGCATTCCCGGCACGGAAGTTTCGCTGGTCGACATCAATCCGGCGCGAGAAGCGATCGCTGATCGCCTCGGCATCGCATTCGCCTCGCAGCCGCCGGCGAATTGCGACGTCGCCATTCACGCCAGCGCCAGCGCCGCCGGCCTCCAGGCTGCGCTCGATTGCGCCGGCCGCGACGCGCGGATCGTCGAGGCGAGCTGGTATGGCGACAAGCGCGTCGATCTCTCGCTTGGCGCCAGTTTCCACGCCGGACGGCTGAAACTCGTCTCCTCGCAGGTCGGCTCGATCCCGGCCGAGCGCGCGCCTCGCTGGGATTTCCGGCGGCGGCTCGCCAAGGCGCTCGACCTTCTCGCCGACGACGATGCGCTCGACACGCTGATCTCCGGCACGAGCCCGTTCGCCACGCTCGACCGCGACTATCAAAAAATCCTCGCCGATCCGGCGACGCTCTGCCACCGCATCCGATACGAAGGAAAATAGATGTTTGCCGTCGAAGTTCGCGACCACATCATGATCGCCCACAGCCTGCCCTCGCCCGTCTTCGGCCCGGCGCAGAACATGCACGGCGCGACCTTCGTCGTCGACGCCGCCTTCTACACGCGCGACATCGACGACAACGGCCTGACCGTCGATATCGGGCTGGCGACGGACGCGCTGAAGGCCGCGCTCGACCCGCTGCGCTACGGCAATCTCGACGAGATCGACGCCTTCAAGGGCAAGATCACCACCACCGAATTCCTGTGCAAGCACATCTTCGACGAACTTGCGGTAACCGTCCGCACCAAGGGCCTCGGCGACAATGGCCGCGTCGTGAAGATCCGCGTCCAGCTTCACGAGAGCCATGTCGCGCGCGCCTGGTACGAAGGCGAGTTGTGACGCAGCCGCATCTCCATTTCGTCGTTCCGGGCGACATCGAGACGCCCACCGGCGGCTATGGCTACGACCGGCAGGTCGCCGCCGGATTGCGCGAACTGGGCTGGACCGTCGAGATCGTTTCTCTTCCCGGCAGCTACCCTGCCACGGACGCAGAAACGCACCACGCGGCCGAGACGGCATTTGCGAACCTGTCCGACGATGCGCTGGTGCTGGTCGACGGGCTCGCCTTCGCCCGGCTTCCCGATTTGATGGGGCTCCAGGCCGGCCGATTGCGGCTGGCCGCGCTGATCCATCATCCGCTCGCCGACGAGGGCGGATTGCCAGCCGAAACCGCAGCACGTTTCGAGGCGGACGAACGTGCTGCGCTCCGCCATGCGTCAGCGATCATCTGTACGAGCAGTACGACGGGACGCCGGCTGACCGATCATTACGGCGTGTCGACATCACACCTGTCCGTCGCACCGCCCGGAACCGAACGTAAGCCATCGCTTACCTATGAGAGAGATCGAACGCGCCTTCTCTGCGTTGCGTCCATCGTCCCGCGCAAGGGTCACGACGTCCTCGTCGAAGCGCTCACGAAGATCGCCGATCTGGACTGGAATGCGCGGCTCGTCGGGCCTTCGCGCGATCAAGTCTGGCGCGCGCGGCTCGACCGGATGATCACGGATGCCGGCCTCGCCGATCGCATCGAATTCACCGGCCCGCTGAACGATCTCAATCCCGAATACGCGCAAGCCGGCATTTTCGTCCTCGCCACCCGCCACGAAGGCTACGGCATGGCCTATGCCGAGGCTTTGGCCGCTGGCCTGCCGATCGTCGGCTGTGCGGTCGGTGCGGTGCCGGAGGTCGTGCCGCCGGAGGCCGGCGCGCTCGTGCCTGCTGACGATCCGGCCGCGTTCGCCGATGCCTTGCGGCGGCTTCTCTGCGAAGACGAAGCCTATGCGAGCGCCGCCGAAGGCGCGCGCCTTGCCGCCGAGCGCCTTCCAGGCTGGTCCGACACGACCGCCATCGTCGCCCGCGCGCTCGAGGAGATCGGCCGATGAGCTTTTCCACCGCATGGCTCGACCTGCGCGAAGGCACCGACAACGCCGCGCGCGACGCTTTGTTGCTCGCTGACGTTCGCGCATACCTCGCGCAGCGTCCCGCCCCCCTCATTGTCGATCTCGGTTCGGGCACCGGCTCCACCCTGCGCGCCATCGGCGACGTTCCGGGGCGCTGGCGCCTGGTCGACCACGATCCGGCGCTGCTCGCCGAAGCCGCGCGGCGATCCGGCCCGACGGTCGAGACCGTGGAGCTCGACCTCACCCGCACCGCCGACATCCCGCTCGAAGGCGCCGCGCTCGTCACCGCTTCGGCCTTGTTCGACCTCGCCAGCGCAAGTTGGATCGACGCGCTCGCCGACCGGCTCTCCACATCGCAAACGGGCCTCTATGCCGCGCTCAGCTATGACGGCGTCCTCGAATGGAGCCCGGCCGATCCCGACGATGCCGCGATCCGCGACGCGTTCAACGCGCATCAGCGCGGCGAAAAAGGCTTTGGCCCCGCGCTCGGCCCTTCGGGTGCATCCCACCTCGCGGACGCCATGCGCAGACGCGGCTATCGCGTCACGGTCGCCGACAGCCCTTGGAAACTCGGGCCGGCGGAGACTGAACTGCAGCGCGCGCTCGTCACCGGGATCGCGGATGCCGCGCGCGAACTCGACGTCGCATCGGCCGATGCCTGGCGCGAACGGCGTCTTGCTGCAGCACCCAGCGCCCATTGCACAGTCGGCCATCTCGACGTCTTGGCCCTGCCGGCCTGATCTGCTTGCCGCCTTGCACACGCCGCCATCCCGTCGCACATAGCAGGCGGACAGAGAGCGGATCGGAGTGCGCGTGGAAGATCGGGTCATCATCGTCGGCGCCGGGCATGGCGGATCGCAGGCCGCCGCGAGCCTGCGGCAGGAGGGTTTTTCCGGCGCCATTGCGCTCGTCAATGACGAGACGGAACTGCCCTACCACAAGCCGCCGCTCTCGAAGACCTTCCTGAAGACGCCCGATGGCGGGTCGCAGATGCTGCGGCCCGAAAGCTTCTATCGCGACAATGCGGTCGACCTCGTCTTCGGCCGCCGCGTCGCGGCGATCGATCGCCAGGCGGGCACGGTGTCGCTTGACGACGGCACGTCGTTGCCCTTCTCGCACATCATTTTGGCCACCGGCGCCCGTCCGCGCCTGCCGCCTCTTGATGGCCTCGCGCTCGACGGCGTCTTCGCCCTTCGCAACTTCGCGGATGCCGGTCGCATCCGGCAGGCGACCGAGGCCGCACAGTCCGCCGTCGTGGTCGGCGGCGGCTTCATCGGCATGGAGATCGCCCACACGCTCGCCGGCCTCGGCAAAAAGGTGACGCTCCTCGAAATGGCGCCGCGCGTGCTCGGCCGCTCGGTCGCGCCGGCGATCTCGGCCTATGCCGACGCGCGCGCACGGCAGGCCGGCATCGATGTGCGGGTCGGGACCGGCGTTGCCGGCATCGAAGGCGCGAACGGCCATGTCGACGCCGTGCGGCTCGCCGACGGCTCGCGCGTGCCGGCCGATCTTGTCATTCTCGGCACCGGCGTCGTGCCGAATGTCGAACTCGCTGCCGAGGCCGGGCTCGAAACCGCCAACGGCATCGTGGTCGACGAGGCGATGCGCACCGCCGATCCACGCATCCTTGCGCTCGGCGACGCTGCCAGCTTCCATCACTGGCACGCGGCGCGTTCGGTGCGGCTCGAATCGGTGCAGAATGCCAGCGACCAGGCCAAGCACGCCGCGCGCACCATCACCGGCAAGCCCGCTCCTTATCGCGACGTGCCGTGGTTCTGGTCGGACCAGGGCGACATCAAGCTGCAGACGGCGGGGCTTTCATTCGATGCCGACCGGTTCGTCACGTCCGGAAACCCCGAAGAGAACGCCTTCTCCGTCTGGCATTTCGCCGGGCCGAGGCTGCTGGCGGTCGATTCGATCAACCGCGCCGCCGATCACATGATCGCACGGCGCCTGCTCGCCGCCGGCGTGTCGCCGACCGATGCCGACATCGCCGCCGGCGCGCCGCGCCTCAAGGAACTCGCGCAGCCGAAGCCGTAGGCGGCCACATCCGCGAGAAGACGCCGTCGCGGCGCACGAGGCCGTGATAGGCGGCGGCGCCGACATGCAACGCGATGAAGAGGCCGATGCCGAACTTGGCGCGGGCATGGATGGATTTCGCCGTCTCGGCCAGCGCGTCGTCGCGCGGGATGAAGTTCGGGACGCCGATCGCGTCCAGAAGCTCGACCGGAAATCCCCCGGCCCGAACCCGCACATAGCCACTCACCGCCATGACGATCAAAAGCAGGTAGAGCGCGACGTGAGTCGCGCGGGCGGCAAATTTCTGGGCCCGCGGCAGGCTGTCGGGCAGAGGCGGTGCCTTATGCGTCGCGCGCCAGACCAGCCGGACGGCGATCAGGATCAGCAGCAGCGCGCCGGCATTCTTGTGGAAGATGAAGAGCGGGTCCTGTACCGCGCGATCGTCCACATTGGTCATGATCAGGCCGGCCGGGATCATCGCCAGCACCATCAGGGCGGTCAGCCAGTGCAGGATGCGGGACATCCGATCATAGCCCATCGTCGTATCTCATCGGGTTGAACGACAAGAGAATGACGCAGAGTTGAGCAAAGTCAAAGGTCTAGAGCAAAGGGAGGGCTTGCAGCCGGCAAAGGGCAAGGCATACTCGCCATTCGGGAGCACGACATGACGACGACATCGACCAGGGCAGCCGGAGTGGGCGGGCCGCATGGCCTTGCGGCGCGCGCCGGCCTTTGGGTGCAGGCCGTGGGCGCGGGAACCGCGCTTGCCGCCATGGGCCTCGACGCGCTTGGCCTCGGCTGGGGCGCGGCCAGCATCGTGCTCTATCTCGTCGTCGCCGCCTGCATCATCACGCGGATCACCACCAGCCATCCGCACGAGGCCTTCGGCGCGGCCAATGCCGTGACGCTGATACGCGCCGGGCTCGTCGCGCTCATCGCCGCGACGCTCTTCGCGCCTGCACCCAGCGGCGACGCCGCTCTCCTCATCGGCGGGCTCGCCTTCGTCATCCTGGCGCTCGACGGCGTCGATGGCTGGCTGGCGCGCCGCACCGGCCTCGCCTCGACCTTCGGCGCAAGGTTCGATCTCGAGATCGACGCGCTCTTCGTCCTCGTCCTGTCGGCGCTCGCCTTCACGCATGGCAAGGCCGGCGCCTGGGTGCTCCTCATCGGCGCGATGCGCTACGCCTTCTTCTTCGCCGGCCGGCTGACGCCGAAGCTGGAAGCGCCGCTGCCCGAATCGATGCGCCGCAAGGCGGTCTGCGTCGTGCAGATCGCCGCGCTCGGCCTACTGCTCCTGCCGCAGATCGAACCGCCGCATTCGGTCTGGATCGCGGCCATGGCGCTCGTCCTCCTCACCTGGTCTTTCGCCATCGATATCGTCCATCTCCTGCGCCGGCCGGTGGCCGCATGAGCGGGCTGCGCAGCGCGGCCGGGCTCGCGCGCTCGCTGATCATCTACTATTCCCGTCCCCACCGGATCGGCCGGACGGGGCGCTTCTACGGCCAGTTCGCGGGGCCGGGCGACGTCGTCTTCGACATTGGCGGCCATGTCGGCAATCGATCGCGCGCGCTTCGCCGCACCGGCGCGAAGGTCGTCACGCTGGAGCCGCAGCCGCTCTTCTACCGGTTCCTGAAGCGCACCCTTCCCGCGGACATCACCGTCCTGCCGCTCGCGGTCGGGCCGCATCGCGGCTCTTCGTGCATGTCCGTCTCCAGCCTTCATCCGACGGTCTCCTCGCTGCGCGCCGACATCGGCACCGCGGTGAAGGGCGATGCCGGCTTCGACGCCGTCACCTGGGACGAGACGGCCGAGATCGAGATGACGACGCTCGACGCGCTCATCGCCGAGCATGGCGCACCCGCCTTCATCAAGATCGACGTCGAGGGGTTCGAGGATCAGGTTCTTGCCGGGCTCAGCCGGCCGGTTTCCGCGCTCGCCTTCGAGTTCCTGCCATCGATGGGCGATGTGGCCGAATCCTGCATCGCGCGGCTGGAAAGCCTCGGCCGTTACGAATTCAACCTGATGACGGGCGAGAGGCTGCAGTTCCTGTCGCCGCACTGGGTCGACGCGGCCGCGATCCGCGACCATGTCGCCGCCGCCATCGGCCGTGGCCGCTCGGGAGACGTCTATGCACGCCGCGCGACAGTTTGAGCGGCCGCGCCTCCTGGCGGTTGCCGCCGCCTGCGTGCTCGTCTTCGCCATCCTCGCGATGCCGTCTCGGCCGCAGGACGCCAATCTCGCTTACGTCATCCGGTTTCCCGTCGAACTCGCGCTGGTTGCCGGCCTCCTCGCCGTGCTGCCGCGCAACCATCGGGCTCTGTTCGGCCTGCGCGGCATCTTCACCGCGCTGCTCGGCGTCGCGCTCCTCGTCAAATGCGCCGATCTCGGCCTGCACGCCTCGCTCAACCGGCCGTTCAACTTCGCCTATGATCTGCCGCTGCTTCACGCGGGCTGGATGCTGGCTTCGGGAACGAGTGGAACGATCGCAGCGAGCCTCTATCTCGTCGCAGGCGTGCTGGCGCTGACAGCCGCCATCGCCGCGATCTGGTGGGCGACCGGCGTCTTCGCCCGCCTTTCGGCGCGGCGCACCGTTCCGACGCTGGCGATCCTGCTCATCTTCGCCGGCGCGCTGGTCCTGACCGACCGCGCCTCGACCGCATCGAGCGAACTTCTCGCCACGCATGTTTCGGCGGCACGGTCGGCGCAGGCGGAAATCGCCGCGCTCGAAGTCGAGGCCCGGTCGGACGACGTCGCCGACGGATCGCTCCTGCAAGGGCTCGCCGGCCGCGACGTCTTCCTCGTCTTCGTCGAATCCTACGGGCGCTCGACGCTGGAAAACCCGCTTTACGAGGCATCGACCAAAGCCGCCCTGACCGCGCTCGAAACCAGCGCAAAAGGAGCGAGCCTCGAAGTCCGCTCGGCCTATCTCACCGCGCCCATGGTCGGCGGCCAGAGCTGGCTTGCCCATGCCAGTGTCCTCTCGGGCCTGTGGATCGACAGCCAGGGCCGCTACCGCGCCATGCTGGCCAGTTCGCGAAAATCATTGATGGCGCTCGCCTCCGATGCCGGCTGGCAGAGCGTCGCGGTGATGCCCGCCATCACCATGGCGTGGCCGGAGGGAAGCTATTTCGGCTATGACCGAATCCTCGCCAAGGACGATCTCGGCTATCGCGGCCTGCCCTTCAACTGGGTGACGATGCCCGACCAGTACACGCTCTCCGCCTTCGAGCGGCTGGTACTCGACGAGCCGGGCCGCAAGCCGGTTTTCGCCGAAATCGCGCTCATCTCCTCACACGCGCCGTGGACGCCGATTCCGCACCTCGTCGACTGGGATGCGATCGGCGACGGCACGATCTTCAACGACCAGGCGCGCGCCGGCGACAGCCCGGAGACGGTCTGGCGCGATCACGATCGCGTGCGGGCGCAGTTCGGCCTCTCGATCGACTATTCGCTGCGCACCATCGCCTCCTTCGTCGAACGTCAGGGCCGCCCCGCGCCGCTGATCGTCGTTCTCGGCGACCACCAGCCGGCAACGTTCGTTTCCGGCGATGAAGAAAATCGCGACGTGCCCGTTCACTTCATCGGCGACCGCGCCACATTGGAATCAATCGAAGGTTGGTCGTTCGACGAAGGCGCAATTCCGACCGCTCAGGCGCCGGTGTGGCGGATGGACACGTTCCGCAAGCGCTTCGTCGAGGCATTCGGCACTCCGGTGCGGGAGGAAGTGGACAGCGATGAACCAGCATGAGCGCATCCAGGCCGACGATCGGTCAGCCGCCTCCGCCGACATGCCGGTCGCGGCCGCGACGGTCACGGATCGCGTGTGGGATGCGCTGCTCGCGGCGCGCAGCAGCGGCACGGCTCGCGCGTCGACGGTCTGGAGCGCTGGTGAGCGCGCCGCGTGGGAGCTCTATGCGCCCCTGCTCGGGCAGGGCGACCGGCCTTTCGTCTTTGCGCAAATCGGCCAGTCGCTCGACGGCCGCGTCGCCACGGTCGACGGCGACGCCGCCGACGTGTCGGGCACGGAAGGCCTCAAGCATCTCCATCGCTGCCGTGCGCTCGCCGATTGCGTCATCGTCGGCGCCAACACGGCGATCCAGGACAATCCGCGCCTTACAGTCCGCCTCGTCAAGGGCGACAATCCGGCGCGCGTGGTCATCGATCCGCGTGGGCGGCTCGGCGACGACGCTGCCCTGATGACCGGCGAGCGGTGCCTCGTCGTCCAGGCGTGCGAACGCGAACGCCCGCCCGGCGTCGAGACGCTGAAGGTCGCGTCCTCCGCCGACGGTCTCGATCCCGTGTCCATCGTCACCGGCCTCATCGAGCGCGGTTTCCGGCGGGTCATGATCGAGGGCGGCGGTATCACGATCGGGCATTTCATGGATGCCGACCTCGTCGACCGCCTGCATGTCGGCATTTCGCCCCTGATCATCGGCGCGGGTCCGCCCGGCCTGACGACCAACCCGGTCTCGCTTCTGGCGCAGGCCAAGCGCCCCCGCGCCCATGTCTACGGACTTGGCGGCGACATCGTCATCGACTGCGATCTGAAGGCTTAAGAAACGCGCGCTGCAAGGCCGGCAAGGCTCGCATCCATCGCGGTCTCGGGCACGTCGATCAGGATCGGCGCCTCGGTGAAAAGCAGCGCCGCGCTAACCGCTCGATCCGGATAGAGCGGCTGCAACAGTGCGCGATAGAGCGCGAGCTGCGCGACATAGCCGGGCGGCACGGCGGCGAGGCTGCGCGGCGGCGGGCGGTTGGTCTTGTAGTCGACGATCAGAACCTCGCGTTCGGTGACGACCAGCCGGTCGATCTTACCGGAAACGGCGCGCTCTATACCGCCGACCGTCACGCGGCCCATGATCGAGACTTCGGCGCGCGACCCTGAGGCAAAGACACCCGCAAATGTCGAATCGTCGAGAATCGCGGCGATCTGCCGCCAGATCAGATCGCGATCGTCCTCCTCCCAGCCCTCGCCCATCCGGCCGAGATAACGCCGCACTGACGCTTCGCGCTCGGCCTCGGCCACGTCCGGGAGCGATTGCAGCAGGCGGTGGATCGCCGAGCCGCGTTCGAGCGCCGGCGATGGTCCGGCTTCCGCCGCGAAGATCGGCGAGCCCTGCGACCCGACGGGGTCTCTCGCCGCCTCGATCACAGCGCCGACGCCGGACGGTGCGAGCGGGCGTGGTAGGATCGGCGCCGCCGGAAGCGGCGCAAGTAAGGCGGCCGGCAATGCGATCGCCTGTTTTTGCGGCTCCTGCGCAACCTCTCCCACCGCCATCGGTCGCCGCGGGGTCTCGCGATAGACGACGATGTGTTCCCCCGAAACCGGATGCGGCTCGGCGCGCGCATGCTCCGAGGCTGCGAGCGCTTCGCTCACCATGCGATGCCAGGTGAGGTCTGCCGGCGCGCGCTTGCCCTGGTAGCCGCAGACGACCAGCCGATCCTCCGCGCGGGTCATGCCGACATAGAGCAGCCGGCGATACTCCTCCTCCGCCTTCTCGCGCGCCACCGCTGCGATCTGGCGGGCAAAGCCGTTATTCGTCTCGCCGCCGGTGCGCCACAGGAAACCGGGGCCGTTCCAGAAGCCGCGCGGCGGGTCGAAGGGCATCAGCGTAGGCAAATGGCTATCGGAAAACGGCGCCGAACCGCTGTCGACGAGAAATACCACCGGCGCCTCGAGCCCCTTGGAGGCGTGCGCGGTCATGATCCGCACCTCGCCGCGCGACTGGTCCATCTCGCGCTTGATTTCCGGCCCGCCGCCGTCGAGCAGCGCCAGAACGGCCTCCAGCCCGGCCGCGCCGCTGCGCTCGGCCGCCAGGCAGAAGCTCAGGAACTCGTCGACCACATCGCCCGCCTCGGGCCCGAGCCGCGCCACGATCCGCGCTCGCGCGGCATCGCGGCCCAGCACCCGGCCGTAGAATTCGAAGGCCGGCATGAAGCCGACCTCGTCGCGCCAAACCTGCAATTGGTCGCGGACGAGCTTCAGCTCGACATCTCTCTCCGCTTCCGCGCGGATCGCCGCATAGAGCGAGCCCCTGCGATGGTAGGCGATCTCCATCAGCCGCTCTTCCGAGACGCCGAAGATCGGGCTCTTCAAAAGCGCGGCGAGCGACAAATCGTCTTCCGGCTGCAGCGCGAAGCGGCCGATGGCCATCAGGTCCTGAACGGCGATGTGGTCGGCGAGGACGAGGCGGTCTGCGCCCGCGACCGGCACATGCCGGTTCTTCAATTCCCGCGACAGCGCGTGGACGAAATTGCCGCGCTTGCGCACGAGCACCATCACGTCGCCCGCCGTCATGCGTCGGTTGCGGCCGGGGATCATCTCCCCCTTCGCCAGCCAGCCGGCGACCGTCCTCGCGATCAACTCGGCGAGCTTCGCCGCCGGCGCGGACGTATGGTCGATCGCCTGCGTCCAATCATCGGGCGCCTCGACATCCTGCGGCGCGAGCGAAGGCCAGACCTCGACCTGGCCGGGCTCGTCCGTGCGGATCGCGCTGTGGCGAATCTCCTCGATGTCGCGTGTCAGGCCCTTGCGCGTCTCGGGCCGCGCGAAGACGAGATCGACGGCGGAGAGCACGTCCTGCGTCGAGCGGAAGGAATGGCTCAGCCGAACCCGCGCGAAGCTGCGCTCGGCGCCCTCGACATGCCGTGCGAATTCATGCCCCGAGACCGCGAACGCCTCCGGCTCGGCGCCCTGGAACGAATAGATCGACTGCTTTTCGTCGCCCACGGCAAAGACCGTACGCTCGATACCCCGCGCCGTTTCGCCGGCGAAGAACTCGTCCGCGAGCCGCTTCACCACGCGCCACTGCTCGGGGCTCGTGTCCTGCGCTTCGTCGAGCAGAATGTGGTCGATGCCCTTGTCGAGCTTGTAGTGCACCCACGCGCCCGCATCCTGGCGGGCCAGCAGCGAGGCCGTGCGGCGGATCAGGTCGTTGAAGTCGAGAAAGCCCCGCGCGCTCTTCAGCCGCTCATAGCGCGCGATCAGCCAGTCGGCGACGATCAGCGCCGACCGCGACGCCTTGAGCATCGCGAGCAACGCCGCCCGGTCGAGCGCAACCTGCAGCGCGCCCGCCATGCGCGCGAATTCCTCGTCGAAACCGTCGAAATGTTCGGCAACGCCCTTGGCGAGAATCTGCTTGGTCGCGCGCGGCTCGTAGGACGGGCCCTTCTTGGTCAGGAAGGCCGTGCGCAACGCATTGAGGCACAGTTCCGCGTCACCCGCATCGCAGGCGGCGAGCAAATCCTCGGCGAATTGCTGGGCTTTCACCTTGCCGGCCGCGAGCGCCCGGTCGGCCAAACGCTCGGCCAGCGGGCGGCCGAAGTAACTGTCCGGCCAGATGCCGGCCAGGATATCGTCCGCCGTCTCGGCACCCGTAAAGCCGAAGGCCGCAAACAGCGGCGCGTGGTTTTCGGGGGCCGGGCCGACCTGGTCGATGAAGGACCGCAGGTCGTCGCGGCGGCGGACGATCGCGCCGAGCAGGTTTTCCAATCCCGTCTCGCCGCCGATGTCGAGAATGTCGGCGAAGGCTTCCGCCAGTTCCGGTTCGTTGCCGCCGGACGCGCCGGCGATCATCGAGCGGCGCGCCTCGGCTATGAGCGCGGCTTCCATCTGGTTGTCGAGCAGCTCGAAATGCCCCGCCACATTCGCTTCGAGCGGAAACTGGTGCAGGATCGCTTCGCAGAAGGCGTGGATGGTCTGGATCTTGAGCCCGCCCGGCGTCTCCAGCGCCTCGGCAAAGAGCCGCCGCGCCCGGATCAGCCGCTCGCGCGTCGGCGCGCGCCGGTCGAGTTCCGCGATTCTTGCGGCAAGCGCCGCATCGTCAAGTGCGGTCCACGAACTCAGCGTCTCGAAAACGCGGTTCGACATGTTCGCCGCCGCCGCCCGGGTATAGGTGAGGCACAAGATGCGCGACGGGTCGGTGCCGTCGAGCAGCAGCCGGATGACGCGCTGCGACAGCACATGCGTCTTGCCCGACCCGGCATTGGCCGACACCCAGGCCGAATTCTTCGGGTCGGACGCGCGGGCCTGGTCACGGATCGTCGATTCGGGAACGACGAAGGGCGATTTCATTCCTCGGCCCCTCCCTCGTCGCCGCCGGCGGACCATTCGAGAACCCGCGCCAGATGGTCGTAACTGCCGCTGACGTCGCCTTCCCTGAAAGGCAGTGCGCGCGAAAGATAGCCGGCTACCGGCCGCTGATAGTAGGCGATCATTTTTTCCAGCCGCTCCCACGCATCCTGCGCCAGTTCCGGTCCCGATCGGATCTCCTTCTTGAACTCGTGGATGGGGTCGTGGTCGACTTCGCCGTTCGCCTTCAGACGGACATAGGCGAGTTCGGCCGGCATCGCCGCGCCGATGTCGGCGAAAGCGCCACGTGTCAAAAGCGCCGCTTCGAGCGCGAGTTGCGGCGCGAGCAGCGTGTGCGCCTGCCCCTTGGACGGGCTGGAGCCCGTCTTGAAATCGATGATGTCCGCCATTCCCGCCGGCCGCAGGTCGATGCGGTCGGCATAGCCGCGGAGCGTCACGCCCGTCACGCCGATCTCGGTCGGCGCGGCGCGGGCCTCCGCAAAGCGGCGCGTGACGCCGAGCCTCGAACGCTCCCATGCGACGAACCGGCTCGCCATCTTCCGGAAACGCGGCCACCAGACGGCGTCCACGTCGGGCGGTAGCGTGGCCTTGTCGAACTGTTCGCGGCCGATCCGCAGCAGTTCCGCCGTCGCGTCGGGCGCAAACGGGTCGATCGCGGCGACGGCGAACCCGTGGAGGATGTCATGGAAGAGCGTGCCGCGCTCGGCCGCGCCCGGATCGCGCAGCAGAGGGTCGATGGGGTGAAGCCGCAGGATTTGCCGCGCGTAGATCGCGTAGGGGTCACGCCGCAACGTCTCGATCTCCGTCACCGAAAACCGCTTCGGCCGCCAGTCGACGGGCGGCTTGGGCTCCGGGCGCTTTGCGAAAGGCACTTCCGGCCGCTCATCCAGTTGCCGCGCCCAGGCGAGCCGTTCGGCGCCACGCGCGCGCATCTCGCTCGCATGGGAGGGTCCGGCGCAGGTGATCAGCCGTTGCAGCCAGCGCGACGCCACAGCCGGCGCCTCCCCCGCCCGCGCGGACCGCGTCAGGACGACGTTCCGGTTCGCCATCGCCATGGTGAAATCATGCGCCGACTGGCCGATCCGCCGCTCCGGCGGTTCGAGGTCGAGGCCCGACTTCATCATGCGCGACATGAAGCGGTCGGGCTCGGCCTTGCGCGGCCAGCTTCCCTCGTTCAGCCCGCCGATGATCATCGTGTCGACGCTTTGCAGGCGCGCCTCGAGCGGGCCCCAGATCGACACGCGCGAATCGCCCGCCGGCGTCGGCTTCACCGTCTCGCCCGCGATGAGGGCTGCGAGGATGTCGGGCCATTCGTCGGGCGCAAAGGAGAGTGCGCCGTCGAGACCGGCAAGGCCGCGCAGGAAATCCGCCAGACGGCCGCCCGCCTCGCCGCCATAGACGGGATCGAGCCGACCCGTCTCGTCGCGCCCGAGCGCTTCAAGCGTCTCGACCGTCGCACGCAGCGCCTGCGTCAGGTCGATCTCGCGCGCGTGGCGCAGCGCGGCCACCGGCTTGACCGCGTCCGCGATGCGCCCCGCCACGTCAACGGCGGCGCTGCGTCGGTCCGGGCCCAGCCGATCAAGCCAGAAGACACGCCTTGACGCAGTGTCGTGCGCGGCCATGCGCACCGAAAAATCGTCGCCCATTTTCGCGATGTCCGGCCGCCCTGTTCCCCCACGCAGGGCGACGAGGTCGATGGTTTCGGCCGCGCGGCGCACGAGCCCGCGCGGAAGACCGAGATGGAGCAGCGGATGCTTGAGCAGCGACAACAGCGCGACCGGATCGCCCGGCCGCAGCCCAGCCTCGACGGCGAGGCGCATCAGGACCGCAGGCGGCGACGCGGACAACAGCGTGCCGGCGGAATCGTCGGCGACGATGCCGAAGCGGCGCAGTTCGTTGGCGACGCGCCGCGCGAGTTCCCGGTCCGTCGTCACCAGCGCAGCCGATCGGTCGGGCGTGTCGATCGCAAGCCGCAGCGAAACGGCGATCGCCAGCGCCTCCTCGCGCTCGTTCGCCGCTTCGATCAGCGTCACTCCGTCCAGCGCGCCAGCGGAAAGCGCGGCGTCGAGAATTTCGCGCTCATGCGCCCAGGCTTCCGTCGTCTCGGCCGGCCGCAGCGCCTGCCCGACGAGATCGATGCGCGCGGCGAGATCGGGCGCGGCAGTTCCGACATCCGTCACTTCGCGCCTGTCGACGCCCAGCCGCTGCAGCAGCTTTTTCAGGCCTGTCTGCGGGTGGCCGTGAATGGACGGCGGCGCGTCGTCGCGGCCGATCGCATTCCAGTTTGTTGCGTCGATCGACCGATCGAGACCCGGCAGCACCACCGCCCCTTGCGGCAGCCGGCTGATCGCCTGCAGAAGTTCAGCGGTCGCCGGTATAGAACCCGTCGAGCCGGCAGCAATGATCGGACCGCGCGCGACGCGCGTCGCCAGTCGCTTCGCCTCGGCGCGGATCTGCGCATCACGATATTTAGCCGGATTCGAACGGTCGACGGCGGACAGATAATCCGGCCAGGCCTTGGTCACGATCTGCAGGAATTCGAGTGTGATCTGCCACCAGCCGGCAAGGTCGGCCGGCACGAGTTCGGACAGCCGCGACCAGTCGCCGCCATCCGTTTCGATCTCGTCGATCAGCGCCGACAGATCGCGGGCGAGCCAGAGCGCATCGGCGAGCGAAGCGGGAATGGCGAGGTCCTCGCCATAGAGCGCGGCAAGATGGGCCGGCAACCGGCGCCTCCATGCCTGCACGAGCGGCGCAAGGCGCACGATGCGCTCCAGCGGCTCGATCGGCGGCGGCAGGTCGAACATCGCGCCATCGTCCTCGAATTCGCCCAGCGGCCGGATCACCGGCAGAATCGCCGACCGACCGCCCAGTTTCTCGACGAAGCTCGAGCGCAGTTCGCGCGCCGCGCGCCGCGTCGGAACGTAGATCGTCACGTCGGCGAGCGCGAGCGGCGAGCCGTCATGGCGGAAGCCCGCGACGAGCCGGCCGTCGAGCAGCGCGTCGATCAGGGTCGGCAGGAAGGGCGCGGCCGCCGGAATGTTCAGGACGTTGGGCGCGCCCGTCATGCCAGCGCCGGCTGATGCGTCCTGATCGCCGCTTCGGCCTCGGCGATCGCACCGGGCGTGCCGACCGTGATCCAGTGGCCGTCCATGACATGGCCGTGGAGGCGGCCGGCGTCGATGGCGCGGTCGAAATAGAGATTGAGTGAATGCGGCTCCGCCTCGGCACCTTCGAAAATGGCAGGATCGACGATCGCCGCCCCGGCATATACGAAGCCCGCCGGATCGCCCTTGGCGCGCGCCAGCCGGCCGTCGCCGTCAATGACGAAATCCGTCTTGGTCCCATGGCCGGTGGTGTCGGATAGGGGAACGAGCATCAGCAGCATGTCCATTTGCGAAGCGTCCCACGCTGCGGCGAGTGCTGCAAGATTGGATCGGCCCGCGTCGATCCAGAACGTATCGGCATTGAGAAGAACGAAGGGCGCAGCGCCCAGCAGCGGCAAGGCCTTGACGATGCCGCCGGCCGAATCGAGCAGCCGGTCGCGTTCGTCGGAAATCACCACGCCGGGATACTGCCGGGTGGCGCAATGCGCGACGATCTGGTCGCCCAGATGGTGGACGTTGACGATAGCTGATTCGACGCCGGCGCCGTCCAGCGTGTCGAGCGCGCGGTCGAGGAGCGTGCGGCCGGCGATTTCGACCAGCGGCTTCGGAATGGTGTCGGTGATCGGCCGCATGCGCGTGCCGAGGCCCGCCGCCAGAACCATCGCCTTCATCCCGGCCGTCTTCATGTCGCTCCTTCCGGCAGCACCTTCATCGATCGATAGAGCGCACGCAATTCAGCCAGCGCTTCGTGCCGCGTCGCGCGTTCGAGATAATCACGGATGCGCGGAAGGTGCTTCAGATATTGCGGCTTGCCGTCGCGCCGGTCGAGCCGCACGAAGATGCCCACGATCTTGGAATTGCGTTGCGCCGCCATGATGGCATAGGCCTCGTCGAAACCGGCGCGGTCGAAATCCGCGCCCCGCGCCTTGACATAGGCACTGCGAATGTCGGCTTCCAGCGTTTCGGCGATCGTCACGCGCGCGTCCATGGCGAGCGAGGCGACATCGTAGGCGGCCGGGCCGATCAGCGCGTCCTGGAAATCGATGATGCCGATCCGATCTGTCCCGCTTTTCTGGTCGCGCCAGATGATGTTGGGGGAATGGAAGTCGCGCAGGACAAGGCTCTTCTCGGCGCGCTCCAGCCGGTCGAAAAGCGCCTGCCACGCCGCCTGAAACGCGCGCCGCTCGTCCTCGGTTGCGGGCCGTCCCGCCGCGAACGGCAGATACCAGTCGATCAAAAGCTCCGTTTCGATCGCCATCGCGCCACGATCGTAAGCCGGCACATGATAGGCCTCGCCGCTCGCCAATCCGATGTCGGCGGTCCATTCGCGGCGGTGCATTTCAGACAGCACTTCCGCCGAGGCGCGATAGCGCTCGCCAATGGGTTTGCCGTCATGGTCGAGTACGACGTCACGGCCGAGATCCTCGATGAGCAGCAACCCGGCGTCGAGATCGGCGGCGCGGATTTCCGGTGCGCAGAGGCCGTTGACGCGCAAGGCCTCGTCGATGGCGACAAAGGGCAGGACGGATTCGGCCAGATGCGCGATCTGGCTGTAAGGCTTGCCGTCGTGGATCGGCGGCCCGTCGGGCTGGCGCGGCGCGTTCATCAGGAGTTCGCGGTTGCCGTTCCGGTCGATCGTCTCGTAGCTGCGCGCCGAAGCGTCACCCGCGAGATAGCCGCGCTTCGCTTGCGGACGACCTGCACCATCGAGGAATTCGCGGATGGCGAAGGAGCGCTCGAACCGCGCGATTGCCACTTCCGGGCCGTCGATCGTCAGCCGACGACCCGAGCCATCCTCCAGAAGTTTCACGTGAATCGTGGTTTCAGGAAGGTAAACGCCCGCCCGGTCCGGCCATTCGACCAGCGCCGCGCCCTCCGCCAGCGCCTCGTCGAGGCCCAGTTCGCGCATCTCTTCGGCATCGCCGATCCGGTAGAGATCGAAATGCGCCACCGGCAAGCGGCCGGGATAGGTCTGGACGAGCGTGAAGGTCGGGCTCGGCACTTCAAGAGCGTCGTCGCCAGCCAGAGATCGGATGATCGCGCGCGCCAGCGTCGTCTTGCCGGCGCCGAGGTCGCCGTGGAGCGCGACGACGTCGCCCTTTTTCAGCACTGCTGCGATATCGTTGCCGGCCTGCCGCGTTGCGGCTTCGTCAGCGAGCACCCGGTCGATCATCGAGGCTACTCCGCCGCCGCGCGGTTCTGCGTGGCAACCGCCGGCAGGCGGCAGATCACCGTCGTGCCCTGATCCCGGCCGGTCTTGATCTCGACCGTGCCCGAATGGAGTTCGACGAAGCTCTTGACGATGGAGAGGCCGAGGCCCGCGCCGCGCTTGCGGCCGCCATTGGCGTGCGATTCGAAGCGCTGGAAGATCGTCTCCAGCACCTCGTCCGACATGCCCGGCCCGTCGTCGCTGACGCGGAACTCGACCATGTCGCCGCGCATCGCGGTGACGCCCAGGCGGACCGTCGAGCCTTCCGGCGCATAGTTCGCCGCGTTGTTCAAAAGGTTGTAGAGGATCTGGCGCAGGCGGTGGCCGTCGGCATGGATTGTGGCAGGCGCCTGCGACAGGTCGATGGCGAGCCGGATATTGTGCTCGCGCAGCCGTTCCACGACGAGGTCGGAGGCCGAACGCACCGCCTCGTCGATGACGATCTCGCCGATGTCGAGCTGCATGATCCCGGCATCGACGGTCGCGAGGTCGAGGATGTCGTTGACGATGGTCAAAAGCACCGCCGACGACGAGCCGATATGACCGACATATTCGCGCTGGCGCTCGTTGAGCGGGCCGGTGCCGCCCAGCGAAAGAAGCTCAGTGAAGCCGATGATGTTGGTCAGCGGCGAGCGCAGTTCGTAGGAGACGTGTTGGACGAAATCGTTCTTCAGCCGGTCCGCGCGTTCCAGCGCCTCGTTGCGATCTTTCAGCGCGCGCTCGACATTGACGCTGTCGGTCACATCGACGAAGGTCGTCATCACCTGCCCGTTCGGCAGGTGGATCACCGCATAGCGCAGCACCTCGCCGTCGCGCATCTCGGCCTGGCCGTGCCGGTCGCGGCGCTCCTCGTCGAAGCCGGTCACCACCGAGACGAGTTCACTCCACGGACTTTCGATCGCATGGCCCTCGCAGGCGGCGCGGATCACGGCGATGTGGGTTCCGGTCTTCACCAGCCCCTCGGCGAGATTCCACAAATGCGAGAAGGCAGGATTGGCAAGGCGCACCTTGCCGTCCGGGCCGAACACCGCCACGCCCTCGGCCAGATTGTCCAGCGTCTCGCCCTGCACGCGCACCGCCGCATGGTAGCGGCTTTCGAGGTTGAGCTGCTCGGTCAGGTTCTCGAAAACCCAGGTGACGCCGCCCTTGGGCTGCGGATTGCCGACGACGCGCAGCGTGCGCCCGTCCGGCAGGTGCCAGACATGCTCCTGCGGGTCGATGGCGCGGTAGGCGGCAAGGATCGTCTCCTTCCAGCGGCGCCATTCCGGCTGCTCGGCCAGCTTGCCGTCGCTGCGCAGCCGGTCGAGCAGAAGCGTCTGGTCGGGTGCGCTTTCGAGGAAGGCCGGGTCGAGCGCCCAGAGCTTCTGGAACGCCTGGTTGAAGAAGAGCAGCTTCTGGTCGGCATCGAAGATCGCCACCGCCGTCTGGAGCTGGTCGAGCGTGTCGGCGTGGCTGATGATGGTGCGCTGGTATTCCTCGCGGATCGCCTCGACTTCGGTCTTGTCGAGCGCGAGACCGGCCGACGCGTCCGGCGCGGCGAAGTTCGTGACGGCATACATATGCCGCTCGCCGCCGACGACGACCGACAACGTCTGCTCGAAAACAGGCCGCGCAAGGTGATGCCGCGCCATGGAATCGCGGGCGTTTTCGGAAAGGAGTTCGCGCTCGTCGCGCAGCACGGCCTCGGCCGAACCAGCATCGACCAGCCGCGCATAGGCGCGGTTGACCCATTCCAGCTTGCCGCGCCCGTCGCGCAGCCAGAACGGCATCGGCAGCGCGTCGATCAGCGCGAGAATCGTCTCGTGGTCGCGCAGCACGCGCTGGTGGTCGAGCTTGAGTTCGGCCAGTTCCTGCTGGCGGCGCGACAGCGCGCTGAAACGGACGACGCAGTGCGACAGGCTCGAGCGCCCCTGCGCTTCCATCACCGTGCCGGAGATGGTTTCGATGACGAGTTCGAAGCCGGCCCCCTTGTCGCGAAGCTGGGTCAACGCACGCTCCAGCACGGCGGCCGATTGCGGCGTCAGCCAGCGGCCGAACGCCAGGAACGTCGCGCGTTCTTCAGGCGCGCCGGCATCAGCCGGCAGAGTGCCGATCAGTTCGGGCCGCGCATTGCGGTCACCCCAGATGACCACGCGCTGGTCGCGTAGGTTCAGGAGCGCCTCGGCGCGCTGCAGCGAGGTGCCGAGATCGGCGAGCCGCGCCTTGAGCTGCTGGTTCTCGCGGTCGATGCGGCCGCGTTCGCGGATCAGGAGAAGGGCGGAGATGAAGGCGGCGGAGACGACGCCGGCAAGGAGCGAGAACTGGGCGACATCGGTCACTTCGAGCCCGCCATCCGCCTGTGCCAGCGCGATCGTCGGGACAAGCGTCGTCGTCGCGCCCAGTACGGCGGATTTGGCGCGGATGCCGAGCCGCCCCGCTCTCCGGCGCGCATCCGTCCGCAATGCTGCCGCTCGTCCTGCCAACGTCCCACCTCTCAGCCGCTCAAGTGGGATCATCGCCTGCGCCGACCGCCCCTCTGCGCCCGGCACCCCCACGATCGCCGCCCCCAAAAATCACGACCCTACGAATCACGACCCCACGAATCAGGCCAATGTATCGCCTCCCCCGGACTGCGTGAAGCTTGCGGCACCTTGAAACGACTTCGGCGGCAATGAAGCCGCCGAAGAAAAACGATGTGTTGCGCAGGTGTCGCGCGCAGGGGTGTCAGTAGCGATAGTGTTCCGGCTTGAACGGGCCCTTCGGCGTCACGCCGATATAGGAGGCCTGCTCGTCCGAAAGGGTCGAAAGCCGCGCGCCGAGCTTGTCGAGGTGCAGCCGCGCGACTTTTTCGTCGAGGTGCTTGGGCAGCACGTAGACCTCGTTCTGGTAGCGCTCGCCCTTCGACCACAGCTCGATCTGGGCCAGCACCTGATTGGTGAAGGAGGCCGACATGACGAAGCTCGGATGGCCGGTGGCGTTGCCCAGATTGAGCAGGCGACCTTCCGACAGCAGGATCATGCGCTTCCCGTCCGGGAAGGAGATCATGTCGACCTGCGGCTTGACGTTGGTCCACTTCATGTTGCGCAGCGCGGCGACCTGAATCTCGTTGTCGAAATGGCCGATATTGCCGACGATCGCCATGTCCTTGAACTGGCGCATGTGATCGAGCGTGACGACGTCCTTGTTGCCGGTCGTGGTGATGACGATGTCGGCTGTTGGCGCGGCGTCTTCCAGCGTCACCACCTCGAACCCGTCCATCGCCGCCTGCAGCGCGCAGATCGGATCGACCTCCGTCACCTTCACGCGGGCGCCGGCACCCTTGAGCGAGGCCGCAGAGCCCTTGCCGACGTCGCCATAGCCGCAGACGACGGCCACCTTGCCGGCCATCATCACGTCGGTGCCGCGGCGGATGCCGTCGACCAGCGATTCCTTGCAGCCATACTTGTTGTCGAATTTCGACTTGGTCACGCTGTCATTCACGTTGATCGCCGGGAACGGCAGGAGGCCGGCCTTCTGGAGCTGGTAGAGCCGGTTGACGCCGGTCGTCGTCTCTTCCGTCACGCCCTTGATCGCATCGCGCTGGCGGGCGAAGAAGCCCGGCGTCTCGGCGAGGCGCTTCTTGATCTGCGCGAAGAGGATTTCCTCTTCTTCGGAGCCGGGCTTCGACAGCACGTCCTCGCCCGCCTCGGCGCGCGCGCCGAGCAGGATGTACATGGTCGCGTCGCCGCCATCGTCGAGGATCATGTTGGAGGGCTGGCCATCCGGCCACTGGAAGATGCGGTCCGTGTAGGTCCAGTAGTCCTCAAGCGTCTCGCCCTTGATGGCGAAGACCGGCGTGCCGCCGGCGGCGATCGCGGCCGCCGCGTGGTCCTGCGTCGAGAAGATGTTGCAGGAGGCCCAGCGGACCTCGGCGCCGAGCGCCTTCAACGTCTCGATCAGCACCGCCGTCTGGATAGTCATGTGCAGCGAGCCGGTGATGCGCGCGCCCTTCAGCGGCTGGTCGGCGCCGAACTCCTCGCGGCAGGCCATCAGACCCGGCATTTCGGTCTCGGCGATCTCGATTTCCTTGCGGCCCCAATCGGCCAGCGCGATATCGGCGACTACATAATCATTGGCGGCCATGGACGGCTCCCGGTCTGCGATTTGAATGATGGGTCATCGGCCGCGCGCGGCCGTTCATGGCGCGGTAACTAGCAGACCGCCGCCGGATCGGCAATGGCACATAAAGACATCGTTATGTCGTGAAGCGACGCGGGCGAGTGCGACGTCAGATTTCCTCGCCGAAGCGGTCGGCGACCAGCGCCTCGATCGCGCGCATCGCCTCTTCGGCCTGCGGGCCAGAAGCGGAAACGCGGATGCAACAGCCGGGGCTGGCGGCCAGCATCATCAGGCCCATGATGGAAGTGCCGCCGACGCTCATGCCGTCCTTCTCGACCTCGATGCACGCATCATAGGCGCCGGCGGTCTGGACGAACTTCGCCGAGGCGCGGGCGTGAAGGCCGCGCTGGTTGACGATTGGCAGGTCCCGGACGATGGACGGGCGGTCGGCGGTCTCGCTCATTTCGCGTTCAGAACCTGGCTTGCGACATTGATGTATTTGCGGCCGGCATTCTGCGCCTCTTCCAGCGCCCGCACCATGTCGTCGCCCTTGCGCACACTGGTCAGCTTAATCAGCATCGGCAGGTTGACGCCGGCGATCACCTCGACCTTGCCCGGCTCCATGACGGAGATGGCGAGATTCGACGGCGTGCCGCCGAACATGTCGGTCAGCACCACGACGCCGGTGCCGCTGTCGGCGCGGCGGACGGCCTCGACGATGTCGAGGCGGCGCTGCTCCATATCGTCCTCAGCCTCGATCGATACGGTCTCGAGCTGGTCCTGATGACCGACCACATGCTGGACCGCCGAGCGGAATTCGTCGGCCAGCCGTCCATGCGTCACGAGCACGATGCCGATCATGCCGCGCATGTCCGCTTGCCGGTGGTTCTGTCTGCACGTTTCCGCCGGCCCCAGCGCGCGGTGCGTGTTTCGGTCAATTGGTGCTCCGTAAGCTTTGCGTCGTGCTGAATGCCGTGCCGGCAGACCGGACCTGATTTCTTTTCAGTCTTGTGCCGGTCTCTCTCCCCTGCGCAGGGGCGGTATCCTTGTCACGACTGCGGCGGTTGACAAGGTCGAATCCGCCGCAGCCGGGCTGTTTTCGTATCATTTGAGACTCGAGTGTGGCCTAAAGTCCCGATTTCGGCTGCGTGAGCGCAGCGGCGACATGTTGCCGCGCCAGCGCGCATGCGCGCCACGGAACGCGCAGAAGCGGCACTCCGTTCCACGATTGCGCCTCCGGCATGCGCTCCACCCGCTCGGGATCGGTCAGGTCGACGACGAGATCGACGAGCGCGCGCGGTTCGAACGGCCGGGCGACGATGCCGATGCCGCGGACCTCGATCTGTCCTGCGATGACCGAAGGTGCGCGGCCGACCAACCGGCCGTCGGCGTGGCGCTCCACCAGAACCCGGTCGTCGCTGACGAGCACGGCGAAGCCGCCGGAATGGGCGATCAGGTCGAGCGCCAGGCTCGACTTGCCGCTGCCGGACGGGCCGATGATCAGCACGCCCCGGTCGCCGAGGAGCACGAGCGTGCCGTGGACGTTTTCTGTCAAGGGATCAGCCTTCGGCGGGGAGCCGGACGGTGAAGCGCGCGCCGCGCAGCCCCGACAGCGCCTTTTGCAGCTGCGCCAGTCGCGCCGCATCGGCGGTGGAAAGCCCGGCGAGCGGATAGAGTTCGCGCGTTTCGAACGCCAGCTTCTCGTCGCCCGGAAACGCCAGGTCGATGCCGAAATTGGCCGAACCTTCGGCGATCAGGCTCTGCGGGCTGTAGAGCGGATAGACGCTGAACTCGACCCAGCCGCGGCCGCGCGTCAGCTTCTGTTCGAGCAGATAGTTGAGCGCATGATGGCCGGGATAGCCCTCGTGACAGCCCAGATCGACCGCACGGGTGATGCGGATCGGCAGATCGGTGTTGATCTGGATCAGGCTGGCGAGATTGCCCTGATAATAATTGTACCCGCTCCACGGCTTGCCGGTGACGAACTCCATGTGGAAGCTCTCGCCCTTGGGCAGCGGGATATACGCCGCGGTGCGCGCGCGGCACTCGGCAATCGCGCGGTCGAACACCGGCTTCAGCCGGTCGGCGGGGACCACGAACCGTTCCTGAAACGCATCGACCCGCTCGGCCAGCGTGCCGGCACCGGGCAGCAGCGCCTCGATCTCCTGCAGCACCGCATCATAGCTGGAGAGCGGCTGGATGTCGGGCGTCGCGCCGAACAGGCCGAGCGATTCCTGGCGGAAGGAGAGCTTTTCGCCGCGCAGCATCTTCAGCCGCGTGCGCGCGGCGTTGAGCTGGGCGTGGAGAAATTTTGCCCGGCGCTGGACCATGATCTCGCGATCCGAAACGTCGACCGCCATCAGGCTGGCATCGAGCGCATCGACCGCCTGCGCCAGAGCGGCAAGATCGCGCGGGTTCGCTTCCGCCTGTTGCTTCCATTCGGCCGGGCCATAATAGGCGTCGATATAGCCATCCTCGTGCGTGCCGATCGCGAGCGAGAGCAGGACATATTGGCGCGCGATGTCGCTCAGCGGATCGGCGGGCTTCGCCGCCTGGGGCGCGGGCTTCTGCACACAGGCAGCGCAGGCCAGCACCAGGGCCAGCAGGCCGAGCCGGGTCATCATTCTCATGCGTGCTTCACTTCCACGTCCTCGTCCTCGTCGTCTTCCAGGCTTTCGATATCGCCATCGGCCCGGACCTCGTCTTCCTGCTCGCGCTCTTCCTGTTCGTGCTCGGGATGCAGCGGGCAGACGCGCAGGATGGTATAGCCGAGCAGCGCCGATGCGACAGAGCCCATGATAACGCCGATCTTCGCTTCGTCGATCAGCTCGGCATTGCCGGGAAAGGCGAGCGCGCCGATGAACAGGCTCATGGTGAAGCCGATGCCGCACAAGGCCGCGACGGCATAGACCTGCAGCCAGGTGGCGCCGCGCAGCCGGCTGGCAATGCCGAGCTTCACCGCCAGCCAGACGCTGCCGAAAATGCCGATCTGCTTGCCCAGGAACAGGCCCGAGGCAATGCCGAGCGGTACCGGCGCGAACGCCTCGCCCAGCCCTACGCCCTCCAGCGAGACGCCGGCATTGGCGAAGCCGAAGATCGGAACCACGATAAAGGCGACCGGTATATGCAAACCATGTTCGAGGCGGTGTAGCGGCGAAGTCGCGGGCGGCGTCGCCGTCGCGGGTGAAGATCGAGACGCCGTTGC
>JACVCH010000029.1 GCA_016742175.1 Rhizobiaceae bacterium | reverse complement strand
ACCTGGAACAGAGGACCTTGCAGACCATCGACAACCCGTTCGGCACGAGGTTGTCACCCATGTCTTAGGTACAAACTGTTACCCATGTCTCCGGGTCGTACATGGAAGTTGATGGTGCCCAGGGACGGAGTCGAACCGCCGACACTGCGATTTTCAGTCGCATGCTCTACCAACTGAGCTACCTGGGCAACTGCTCCGGTCGGCCTTCGAGGGCCGGGGCGGTGTTGGTTTCCGCCGGAAGCGCGTGGGTTATAACACGAGAAATCACGCTGTCCAGCGGATGACGTTGCGAAAGTCGGCGAAAAATTTGCGCCGTTTTCAGCCCCGTTCATCCTCGCTGCCGTCATCCTCGTCCTCGGTCGCGGGGATCACGTAGGAGCCGGTCAGCCAGCGGTTCAGGTCGATGTTCTTGCAGCGCTCCGAGCAGAACGGAAAGCTCGCGCGCTGCGAGGGCTTGCCGCATTCGGGGCAGGCGCGCTTGGGGCGCAGCGGCGTCACATTGTCGGCGTCCAGCGCCATCAGACGGCCGCCCCGGTCGGTGCTTTCGCCTCCACCTTGAAGCCGTCTCCGGAAAGAAGGCTCACCGTCTCGTAGAGCGGCAGGCCGACGACGTTGGTGTAGGAGCCGACGAGCTTGACGACGAACGCGCCGGCGAGCCCCTGGATCGCATAGCCGCCCGCCTTGCCGCGCCATTCGCCCGAGGCGAGATAGGCGTCGATCTCCTCGCGCGACAGCCGCTTGAAGCGTACCCGCGTCTCGACCAGGCGCAGGCGCGATTTGCCGGCCGGCGTAATGACCGATACGCCGGAATAGACGCGGTGCGCGCGCCCGGACAGGAGCCTTAAGCAATCCTGCGCGTCTTCGAGCGTTTCGGCCTTGGGCAGAATGCGCCGCCCGACGGCGACCACCGTATCGGCGGCCAGCACGAAGGCCGGCTCCTCGCCGAGGCGCTTCAAGCCTTCGGCGGCCTTGTCGGCCTTGCCCTGCGCCAGCCGCTTGGCGAGTGAGCGCGGGTGCTCGGCCCGGTTCGGCGTCTCGTCGATATCGGTCGCGAAGATGCGGTCGGGCTCGATGCCTGCCTGCTGGAGAAGCTCGATCCGCCGCGGCGAACCGGATGCCAGGACAAGCTTCTGGGGAATGCTCATCGAAATCCTGCGCCGCCGGGTGCGGGCTTACTTGAAGCGATAGGTGATGCGGCCCTTGGTCAGGTCATAGGGCGTCATCTCGACCTGGACCTTGTCGCCGGTCAGGACGCGGATGCGGTTCTTGCGCATGCGGCCGGCCGTATGGGCGATGATCTCGTGATCGTTTTCAAGCTTGACCCGGAACATCGCATTCGGCAACAATTCGACGACGACGCCCGGGAACTCGAGGACTTCTTCCTTCGGCATTCGGAACCTTTGGTTTGTGCTGGTTTCGGCCCTGTCGGGCGCGATTGGCGCGGAACCTATCCGAAGTTGGCGATTTTGGGAACACGCATAATGCGCGGGCCCACTACGCTTTTCCAAACCGCTTTTGAATCTGCATCTTGAGCCGGTCGCGTACGTCGCGATAGGCGCCCATGATCTGCTCGCGCGTGCCCGTCGCGGTCGACGGATCGGCCGTCGGCCAGTATTCGACGTCGATCGCCATCGAGCGCGTCAGTTCGAGCGCGGCATGGTGCGCCTCGGGCGCCAGCGTTACGATCAGGTCGAAATAGCTGTCCTCGAGGTCGCCCAGAAGCTGCGGCCCGCGCGCCGCGCCGTTGAGGCCGACTTCCTTCAGCACCGCATCGACGAACGGATCGCGCTCGCCCGGCCGCACCCCGGCGGAGGCGACGAAGACGCCCTTCGGCAAATCGTTGCGCGCCAACGCCTCGGCCATGGGCGAGCGGATCGCGTTCATTCCGCACAGGAACAGGATCGATTTCGGCGCGGATGTGTCGCCCGGCATCTGGGGTCAGCCGCGCCAGTGCAGCACGCAGACCAGCGTGAAGAGCCGCCGCGCCGTGTCGAAATCGACCTCGATCTTGCCCGAGAGCCGGTCCATCAGCGTCTGCGAACCCTCGTTGTGAAGCCCGCGCCGGCCCATGTCGATCGCCTCGATCTGGCTCGGCGTCGAGGTGCGGATCGCCTCGTAGTAGCTTTCGCAGATCAGGAAATAATCCTTCACGATCCGTCGGAACGGCGTCAGCGACAGAATGTGCGTGACGACCGCCGCGTCGTCCTCGCGCGAGATGCCGAAGACCAGCCGCGAATCGGCCAGCGAAAGTTTCAATTTGTAGGGCCCGCCGGTCTCGTCGCTGACCGGGTAAAAAGTGTTGTCCTCGATCAGGTCGAAGATCGCGACGGCGCGTTCGTGCTCGACATCGGGCGTCGACCGGCCGATCGATTCGTCGAGCTCGACGTCGATCAGGCGGTTGCGCGTGGTGTCGCCGCCGTCCATCGCGCTCACATGTTCAGCCGAATGGAGACGGCACGACCGTGCCCGGCGAGCCCCTCGGCCTCGGCCAGCGCGATCGCCGCCGGCCCGAGCGCGCGCAACTGGTCCGGGCCGCACTTCAGGATCGAGGTCCGCTTGACGAACTCCATCACCGAAAGCCCCGACGAGAACCGCGCCGAGCGCGCCGTCGGCAGGACGTGGTTCGACCCGCCGACATAGTCGCCGATCGTCTCGGGTGTGTGCCGGCCGAGGAAGATCGCGCCGGCATTGCGGATGCGCGCCATCAGCGCCTCGGGGTCGGCGACCGCAAGTTCCAGGTGTTCCGCCGCGATCCGGTCGATCAGCGGCAGCGCCGCGTCGAAATTTTCGACATGGATGACGGCGCCGAAATCGCGCCAGCTCGCCGCTGCGATCTCGCCGCGGGGCAGCGCCGCGATCTGCCGCTCGACCTCTTCGGCCACGCGTTCGCCGAACGCCGCGTCGTCGGTGATCAGGATCGACTGCGCCGCGACGTCGTGCTCGGCCTGCGCGATCAGGTCCGCAGCGATCCAGGCCGGGTCGTTGTCGGCATCGGCGACGACGAGGATTTCGGACGGTCCCGCGATCATGTCGATGCCGACCGTGCCGAACACCTGGCGCTTGGCCGCCGCCACATAGGCATTGCCCGGCCCGACGATCTTGGAGACCGGCCGGATCGTCTCGGTTCCAAAGGCGAGCGCCGCGATCGCCTGCGCCCCGCCGATGCGGTAGATTTCGCTGACGCCGGCGATGTGCGCTGCCGCCAGCACCAAGGGGTTCACCACGCCATCCGGCGTCGGCACCACCATCACGATGCGCTCCACGCCCGCAACGCGCGCTGGCACGGCGTTCATCAGCACGGAACTCGGATAGCTCGCCGTCCCGCCCGGAACGTAGAGGCCCACGGCCTCGATCGCCGTCCAGCGCGAGCCGAGTTCGACGCCGATCGCGTCGACATAGCGGTCGTCCTTCGGCATCTGCCGCTCATGATGCAAGGTGATGCGCTCATGCGCGAGCGTCAGCGCGTCGAGCGTCTTCGCGTCCACCGCGCCGAGGGCCGCCTCGATCTCCGCTGAGGAGAAAGCGATGCCCGTATCGGAAAAATCGAGCCGGTCGAAACGCATGCTGTAGTCGAGCAGTGCCTCGTCGCCGCGCGCGCGCACATCCGCGATGATCGCGCGCACCGTGTCGTCCACGTCCTGCGCGGCCTCGCGCTTGGAGCCGAGAAACGCCGAGAACCCGGCCTCGAAATCGGCGTCGGTCATGTCGAGGCGAATGGCCATGTCGCTCGTGTCGTCCTTAGGTCGTGTGCTGCGGGCGGCTGCCGGTTTCCCATGCCGCGCCGAGGTCGGCAAGCCGTGCCTCGATGTATTCCACCTCGAGCCGCATCGCCGCATCGCCGGCAAAGACGAGCTCGATCGTGCCCGCCGGCAGCTCTCCGGCCGTAAAGCGGATCGCGAGAAGTTCGTGAACGTCCTCCGGCCGCGTCCGATCGACGCCCGAAAGCCTGACCGAAAGCACGCGCTCGAAATGCAGCGCCGTGCGCCTGCGCTCGTAGTCGCGGCGAAAGAACCCGGTCTTCTTTTCCCACACGAAGCGGTTCATCGCGACGACGAGCCGCTTCTCGGCCGGGAAATAGGCGATGTCCTTGGTCTTCAGGACGGCGTCCTGGCAATGAGCGGAGATGACCTTCAGGTCCTCTTCGTCGAGTGCGACGAGTTTCAGTTCGCTCATTCCTCGGGCCCCGATCCTAGCGCTGTTTCGGCCGGCGATGCGCCGGCCGCACCCGACCATATAGTTAGTTGCAGCGCAACGAAAACCCGATCAGGAGGACAGCCGCTCGATCGCTGCGCCGCATTCGGAAAGCTTGGTCTCCAGCCGCTCGAAGCCGCGGTCCAGATGATAGACCCGATTGACGATCGTCTCGCCCTCGGCCGCCAGTCCCGCGATCACCAGCGACACCGAAGCGCGAAGGTCGGTCGCCATGACCGGCGCGCCGCGCAGGCGGTCGACGCCGTCGATGATCGCCGACTGGCCGGAAAGCGAAATCCGCGCACCGAGCCGCGCCAGTTCCTGCACATGCATGAACCGGTTCTCGAAGATCGTCTCGGTGATCTTCGAGCGCCCGTCCGCCTTGGTCATCAGCCCCATGAACTGCGCCTGCAAATCGGTCGGAAAGCCCGGGAAGGGCTCCGTCGTGATGTCGACCGGCCCGATGCCGGAGCCGTTGCGCACCACGCGCAGGCCCGAATTCGTCTGCGTGATCTCCGCGCCCGTCTGCGAAAGCGTGTCGAGCGCGTTCTGCAACAGGTCCGCCCGCGCGCCTTCGAGCACCACGTCGCCGCCGGTCATCGCGACCGCCATCGCATAGGTGCCGGTCTCGATCCGGTCCGGAATGACCTCGACGCGCGCGCCGTGGAGGCGTGCGACGCCGTCGATGACGATGGTCGCCGTCCCCGCACCCGAAACCTTGGCGCCCATGGCGTTGAGGCATTCGGCGAGGTTGACGACTTCCGGCTCCTGCGCGGCGTTTTCGAGGATCGTCTGCCCCTTGGCGAGCGTCGCCGCCATCATCAAAACGTGCGTCGCGCCGACGGAAACCTTCGGGAACACGTAGCGCGCCCCGATCAGCCCCTTCTTCGCCTTGGCGATGATGTAGCCCTGCTCGATCTCGATCTCGGCCGAAAGCGCCCGCAGCCCGTCGATGAAGAGGTCGACCGGACGCGTACCGATGGCGCAGCCGCCCGGCAGTGACACGCGGCATTCGCCCATGCGCGCCAGGAGCGGCCCGATCACCCAGAAGCTCGCCCGCATCTTGGAGACGAGCTCATAGGGCGCGGTCGTGTCGACGATTTCCTTGGCGGTGAAGTTGATCGTCCGCGAATAGCCTTCCTGCTGCGAAAGCCGCCGGCCGTTGACCGAATAGTCGACGCCGTGATTGCCGAGGATGCGGATGAGCTGCTCGACGTCGGCGAGGTGCGGCACGTTGTGCAGCATCAGCGTCTCGTCGGTGAGGAGCGAGGCGATCATCAGGGGCAGGGCGGCGTTCTTCGCGCCCGAAATCGGAATGGTGCCGCGCAGTTCGTTGCCGCCAAGGATGCGGATGCGATCCATCTGTTCTTCTCTTTCCCGGTCCCAGGGAGGACTCGGCTGTTCGCAGGGGTAAAGGCGGGGCTGTAGCCTATAGGCGGGGCAGGTTCAAGGAACGCGCCGGGACGCGGTCACGAATCCGCCTCGCCGTCATCCTCCTGCAACAGCCCGTCCGGCCGCTCGTCGGCCTCGCCGGCGCGCCGCGCGCGCGACTGCGCCTTGCGCTTTTGCAGGTTGGCGCGCAGCCGCTGGGCAAGCCGCTTGTTACGCGCTTCCTCCTGCCGCTCGGCTTCGCTGGTCTTCGGGGGCGGACGTGTCTGGCTGGTCATGGTCGATATCTAGCGTCTGTCCCGTGCCGACGGAACAGCTTTCGCAAGGTCGCCTGAAAAGCTGGCGACCCCGCTTGCGCTCTCCCCCCTCCTATGGCAGAAGACCGCCGCATCCGGAAGCTGCGGTAGCTCAGTGGTAGAGCACTCCCTTGGTAAGGGAGAGGTCGAGAGTTCAATCCTCTCTCGCAGCACCATCTTATCCCTTTGAAATCGCTGAAGACCTTGACCCATAAGGGTTTGCGCCCATATTGATGTTACAAAACCTGTAACAAAAATGGATGCTGACCATGGCTGGCACTGTCCGGAATCTGCTCAATCGAGACGGCCGATATTTCGCGCGGCTAGTCGTGCCGAAAGAGCTTCGCCAGTTCGTCGGCAAGACAGAGCTTCGATCGGCGCTTGGCCCTGATCGACGCGAAGCGATTAAAAAGCTTCCCGGCGCGGTGGCCTTGCTCCAGCACGAAATCGCATTGGCGGAACGTCGCGCGGCCGATGCCGGCCAACGGCACGTCACGACCGGCCGCTATCCGCTGGCAGCCGACCAGATTGCCCTGCGCAATTATCAGTCGCGGCTCGCCTTCGATGACGAAATCCGAAACACGTATCCGGTCTATGCGACGTTGGAAGTCGACGCTGATTTAGCCCACGACCTTCAGAAAGGCGCAGCCGGCGCGCTTGGCGACGACCACCTAGAGGCGCTGGTTGGAGAGCGCATTGAGCGATTTCGGGCACTCGGAAACACCACAGTAGAGAAGGGGTCTACAGACTGGCGATCGTTGGCTCGGATGCTGTGTGCCTCGGAATATGAGGCTTTGTCGCGCGTAGTGGAGCGCAATGAGGGCGATTGGACAGGTCGCCCGGCAAGCCCGGTTCTGGTCAATGCGCAGCCCGTAGCGGATGAGAAGCCGCCTGTCTCGCTGAAGCGACTGTTTAAGGATTACGTCGCCAGCCGCGTTATCATTGGAAAGGGCAGGGGGATTGAGAAGCGCTGGACGCCAGTCTTCACCGATCTGGTCAAATTCATCGGCCATGACGATGCGCGCCGCCTCTCAAAGCAAAATCTCATGGATTGGCGCGATGCGCGTTTGAAAACGCTTTCGGCAAAGACTGTTGGTGACGTGAACCTCGCATCCGTCCGCACGGTGCTGAAGTGGGCTGTCGAGAATGACAAGCTCGAGGAGAACGTCGCGGAGAAGGTGCGTCAACAGGTTCCAAAGAAGCAGCGTTCACGCGAAAAGGGTTTTACCGACAAGGAAGCGGTTGTCATCCTGCGCGCATCTCGTGACCACATGCCGACCGTTTCCGACAATGCGGCCACAATGGAACATCCCGCAACAACGGCTGCGAAACGGTGGTCTCCACTTCTTTGCGCCTTCTCTGGCGCTCGCATCGCTGAAATCACGCAGCTTCGAAAAGAGGATGTTCGCAAGGAAGGTAATGTGCACGTGATGCGCATTCGGCCCGATGCCGGCAGCGTCAAGGCTGGTGACTACCGCGACGTGCCATTGCATTCGCAATTGATCGACATGGGCTTCATTGAGTTCGTGGAAGGCTCTCCGGGCGGTCCGCTGTTCTACCCGAACAGAAAGGGCGCAAAGCCGGCTACCGCTGCAAAGACTGTCGCCGGCCGGGTCAGTGAATGGCTTCAGGGTCTTGGCGTCATTCCAGAAGGAGTTCCGCCGAGCCACGGCTGGCGGCATCGGTTCAAGACCGTAGGACGCGAGGAAGGGATTTCCGATCGCGTTCTAGATGCCATTCAAGGCCATGCGTCAAAGACCCAAGGCGACGATTATGGCGACGTGACGCTGAAGGCACGGAAAGCGGCAATCGATCGCTTTCCCTCTTATCCGATAGATCAGAAAACGCTCATTTAATCAAGGAAATTATTCCCATTCAGAGCAAATAATCTGGATTCACACGCCGATTCGCGCATGAGACAATATTCCCAAGTCGAGTTCTTGGAGTGTTGTTACGTTGCGTGGTGTGAAAGAGTTGAAGCGTTGGTTTACAGGCGAGGCAGAGCGAAAGTCTGTCTCGCTTAACGACCCTGATGCTTACGGCATCTTCGGCGTCACGCCGACTATCTCCGGTCCCTCGATCAATGCCTCGACCGCCTTGCGCGTCCCGGCTGTGTTTTCCGCTATTGCGCTCTGCACCGGCGCAATTGGCTCGCTTCCTGCCAAGGTGTTCTTGTCCTCGCCTGATGGCGGGAAGCGAGCCGCAAAGGATCACAGCGCCTATCGTTTGGTGCATGACGAAGCCAACGAGTGGACATCGGCCGGCGAGCTCCGCGGCCAACTCACGGCCGACGCGCTCCTGCACGGCAGCGGCTATGCGTTCGCAAACCGCGTGAATGGCCGCGTGATTGAGTTCATCCGGCTCGATCCGCGCTCGATCACTGTCAAGATTGACGAGGCGAGCGGCGAACCGGCCTATGTGCATCGCGTCGATACCCGCGAACGCACCTACAGCTTCCGCGACATTCTCCACATTGCCGCCCCGCTTGGCGTCTCGCCGATCAGCGCCGGCAAGGAAGCGATCGGCCTCGCATCCGTCTTGGAGCGCCACGCCGCGCACCTCTTCGGCAGCGGTGCGCGCCCGTCCGCGATCCTATCCAAAGAGGGACGCGCCGGCACCGGCAGCGATGGCGGCGCATCCGTCATCACCAACATCAAGAAGGCATGGCGCAACTGGCAGGCCAACGGCAATGCCGACCCGCTCTTCCTTGATGACGGCTGGACCTACAGCCCGGCGACGATGACCAGCACCGATGCGCAGTTCTTGGAAAACCGCCGTTTCCAGATCGAGGAAATCGCCCGGCTCTTTCGCGTTCCGCCACCGATGTTGTTCGACCTCGAAAGGGCAACGTGGTCGAACTCTGAAGAGATGGCGCAACAGTTCCTCACCCTGACGCTTCGCCCTTGGCTGGACGCATGGGAATGGGCTTATGCCCGCGTCCTTCTGTCCGCCGAAGAGCGGGCCGAAGGCTTCTATGTCGAGTTCGTTCTTGACGACCTTCTGTCGGCCAACGCCGCCACCCGCGCCACGACCTATGCGCAGTATCGAGCCATGGGCGCGATGACCGCGAACGAAGTGCGCAGCGGCCTGAACCTTCCGGCCATGACCGGCGCTGACACGCTCGACAACCCCAACATCACGCCCGGCGCACCGGCCGGCGAGAACGACAACACCACTCCCGGAAAGGACGCCGCGTGAAGCACGTCGCATTCTTTGGCGACGGCGAACGCGCCTTCGCCTTGCCCTATCACATGATCGAAGAGCTTCAGCGCAAGACCGGCATCGGCTTCGGCGCGCTCTTCCAGCGCCTGCGCACCATGCACTTCTCGATTGCCGACATTTCCGAAACGATCCGGCTGGCGCTGATTGGCGGCGGCACTGATCCGAAGGAAGCCGCCGCGCTGGTCGCTACCTACGTGCAGGCCCGGCCGCTCGCCGACTCGATCCCGCTCGCATTCGCCATCCTCGAAACCGTTTGGCTCGGCTCGCCGACGACCAGCCAGGACGATCAGCGCCAAGGTGAACACGCATGACCGAACGTCTCGAAATCAAGGCGTCCTTCAGCGTTGACGACACCGGCACCATCACCGGCTTGGCTTGGCCGTTCGGCTCGCCCGATCGCGTCGGCGACCTGATCGAGAAAGGCGCGTTCGCCGCGCCGTCCCGTGTCCCGATGCTCTTCGCCCATGATCAGGGTCAGGCGATCGGCGTTTGGGACGAGATCACCGAAACCGACGCCGGCCTTCAGGTGAAGGGCCGTCTTCTGATCGATGACGTAGCCCGCGCCCGCGAAGTCCGTGCCCTTGTCCGTGAGAAGGCCGTTGCCGGCCTGTCGATCGGCTTTGTCACCCGCAAGGCCAAAGCTCGTGTCGGTGGTGGTCGCACCATCTCGGCCTTGGACCTTCACGAAATCAGCATCGTCGCCGTCCCCTGCCATCCCGGCGCGACCATCACCTCAATGAAAGCCGCGACGGATGGCCCGGCAATGGAGAACCGTATGGAACCCGAACTGAAGAACGAACACCAGCCGCACACCGATCCGGTCATTGACACCAAGGCGCTGGATGCGCTGAAGGCCGAAGTGAACGCCCGGCTCGACAAGATCGAGGCGAAGGGCAATCGCCCGCTCGCCGCCAACACCAATCACCCGGCCGGCGAGAACGACAATCTCGAAGTGAAGGCGTTCGCCGACTTCCTTCGCGGCACCGAACTCGACCGCAAGGCGCTCACCGTCGCAACCGATGCGCCCGGCTACATCCTCGCCCCGGAAGATCGTTCCGGCGAGTTCCTGCGCAATCTGGTCGAGTTCTCGCCGGTTCGCACGATCGCCGATGTCCGCTCGACCGGCTCGCACACGATCATGCTGCCGAAGCGCCTGTCTGTCACCAACGCCAAGTGGAAGGGCGAAGCCGCCAATTCCGAAGGGTCCGAACCGACCTTCGATCAGATGGAACTGTCGATCAAGGAAATGACGACGCATGTCGATATCGGCAATTGGCTGATTGAGGACGCCACGCATGACGTGGAAGCCGAAGTCCGCCTTGCGCTCGCCGAAGACTTCGCGGCCAAGGAAGGCATGGCGTTCGTCAACGGCTCGCTGGCGCTGGAACCGAAGGGCTTCATGACCGACGCCGGCATTGCCGAGTTCGACAACGGCCATGCCGTCGATATCGACCCGGATGCGCTGATCGCGCTCATGTATGCGCTGCCGGCCGTCTACCGTAATCGCGGCACTTGGGCGATGAACGGCACCACGCTTGCCGCCATCCGCAAGCTGAAGGACGGTCACGGCAACTATCTGTGGCAGCCCTCCTATCAGGCAGGCCAGCCCGAAACCATTCTCGGCCGCCCGGTGGTCGAGCTGGTCGATATGGCCGACATCGAAGCGGAAGCCGAACCGATCATCTTCGGTGACTTCAAGGCCGGCTACCGCATCTATGACCGGATCGAGCTTGCCGTTCGCCCGAACCCCTACCTTCTGGCAACCGAAGGGCTGGTCCGCTTCCACGCTCGCCGCCGTGTCGGCGCTGGCGTGGTGCGCACTGACGCCTTCCGCAAGCTGAAGATGGCGGCGGCCTAAGATCATGCGGCTCGCATCCGACCCCATCACGATCGCGGTGGACGGCGTTAGCGCAACGCTTCGCCCGTCGCTGCGAGCCGCCTATCACCTTCAGCGCCGGCATGGCTTCCCGGCGCTGATTACTGCGGTGATCGAGGGCGATCTGTCCCGCATCGCCGACATGATTAGTTTCGGTTCGACCGACGCATCCGCATTGCCGGCCTTCCTTCGCGAGATCGAGCAGCGCGGCGCAATGCGCGTCGATCTGATCCGGCCGGCGCTCTTCGCCTTCATTGGCGCTCTGATCGGCCGCGACGAGAACGACGACACGCCGACCAGCGGGAAGACGATCACCTTTGAAGAGCATTTCACCGGACTTTTCGAGATCGGCACTGGCTGGCTTGGCTGGTCGCCCGAAGCGACATGGAACGCCACACCCGGCGAAATCATCGCCGCCCAACGTGGCCTGATCGCAAAGCTGAAGGCCATTCACGGCAGCGCTGACAACGATCAGCGCACCACGACCGAAATGCACGAGGAAGTGAGCCCTAGCGAAGTAAGCGCGGGCATCGCCCGTTTGCGCGCCGTGGCGGCGAGGTGGAAACAGTAATGCGTCCGCCCCGTCTTTGCAGTTGCGGCACGATCGTTCCGGCCGACCAGCGTTGCGCCTGCCAGATAACGGCTGATCGCGCCCGTAAGGCACGCCACGATCGCCGCCGCCCTTCAGCCAGGCAGCGCGGCTACACGTCCGCATGGCAGAAGGCGCGCGCCGCCTTCCTGCGCATGTATCCCTATTGCCGGCATAACGGTTGCGGCCGTGCCGCCACGATTGTGCATCACGTCATTCCGCATAAGGGGAACGATCGGCTTTTTTGGGACCGCTGCAATTGGATGCCGGTTTGCCAGCCCTGTCATAACGGCCCGCTTCAGGCAGCGGAGCGCGCCGGATGACGCTTTCCCCTTTCAGCCTGCCGACATCCGCTGATTCCTTCCAGCGCGCCAACTTGCCAGCCCCTTTGGCTGTCAACTTGATCATGTGCGTTTTGTCATCAATGGCGACCAGTCCGAGATCAACGAGCCGTGCGGCTACGTCGATATCGACGCGCATGTCGCCAAGCTGGACCTCCGTCCGATTGGCAAGCAGCAATAGCGTAAGTTCTTTCGCTTCGACCATGCCAACCCCTCAAGTTGACCCCGGTGAAGCATATGAGTCGCTGCGCCATCAGTCGATTAAAAATCATTGCCATGTGAACGATTACATCGGGCGCACCCGATGACCCGCGACGACCTTCTCACCTTCGATGGCGTCACTCAGTCCATCACCGAATGGGCGCTCGACTACGGCATCACACCCGAAACGATCATGCAGCGCCTTCGCGTCGGCATGACGATCAGCAAAGCGATCACCAAACCCATGCGCGTCAAATCCGGCTTTCGCCTCCCCGACTTCAGCACCAAGCCCTACGGCAAACATCAACAGCCGAAGCTCGCACCCAAGGCCAAGCTCTACACCCACAACGGTATAAGTAAGACGCTCACGGAATGGTCCGTCATTACCGGTTGGTCATATCGAACGCTCGTGAGCCGAATCCGTTCGGGCATGGCGATCGAGAAGGCGCTTAGCCAGCGCACACCGTCCGGCCGTCTCACCACTGCCAACGCGCGGACCATCAACGGCGTGTCGATGACGCTCGCCGAATGGGCCGACTACGCGGGCATCTCGCACAACACCCTTCAGGCCCGTTTGCGCAGTCGGTCACTCGCTGAAGCCGTCGCCATGAGCCGGCCGTTGCCCTCGCCGTCCAACAGGCCGGGGGTGGTCTCCAATTTGCCGGCGTCCAAGGGGACCGGCGCGGGGAGCGCCGCGCAAGAGATCGCCGAAATAACTTTTCCAGAAAGCGAGGCTTCGCGATGAGCGAGGAAACCGAAACGCCCTTGCCGGCGCGCACCATCGTCTCGCCTAGCGAGCTTCAGGCCCATTCCAATCTGGACGGCGAATTGAACTCGCTTTTGGAACAGAAGATCGCCGCCGCCGAAGGCTGGATCGAAACCTACATCGGCGAGCCGCTGGCGAGCATGGACCCGCTGCCGGCCGCGATCCGCGAAGCCGTGCTTCAGCTTGCCGCGCACTTCTACGAGAACCGGGAAGCAACCCTTGTTGGCGTCTCGGCAGACGAAATGCCCTTCGGCGTCATGACGCTGATCCGGCCCTATCGGGTTTGGAGCTTCTAGCGTGGCCGTGTCACCGCAAGTTGCGCGGCTTCAGCGCCGCCTTGAAGCGATTCCGAAGAGCGTCCGTGAGGCCGTGCAGCCTTCGCTTGTGCAGTCGGGCGAAGAGCTTGCCCGCATGATGCGCCAGCTTGCACCGGAAGATGAAGGCGACCTGAAGGACTCGATCGCCGTCACCGCACCCGGCGACCAAACGTCGGCCTATTCCCAGCCCGGCGGCTCGCGTGTCGCTGGCGAATTGGAAGTGCTGGTCACTGTCGGCAATGAGGACGTGCGCTATCCGCACCTTCAGGAATACGGCACCGCGCACCACGAGGCGCAACCGTTCTTCTGGCCTGCCTTCCGGCTCCTGCGCAAACGCCTTCAGAACCGAACGAAACGCGCCGTCGCCAAGGCCGTGCGCGAGCACTGGAAGAACCAATGATCGAGCCGACGCTTGCCCTGCGCACCGCCATTCGTTCGAAGCTGATCGACAACCCGGCCGTTGCGTCGCTGGTCAATCCGGCCAATATTCGAACCGGCTCGACCCGGCCCGGCGACAACATGCCGTGCATCGTCATGGCGAACGGCACGACGACCTTGCACGGCCACGACTACACGTCGCAACGCGCCGCATGGGTCTATCTCGATCTTCATGTATGGACGCAGGATCAGGGCGCGGACGCCGCGCACGAGATCGCGTTTGCGGTGCAGAGTGCGCTTAGCAAGCATCTTCAGGTGGCGTGTGGCTATTGCGATAGCTTCAAGATCACGCGCGCCGTGTTCCCTCGTGACCCTGATCCGGCCTTCGGCCATGGCGTCCTGTCGGTGGAAGCCCTTGTCCGGTGGATTGTGTAATGCGCGCCGGGAAGCTCGATCGTTTCATCACCATCGAACGCAAATCCGAAACGGTTTCGGATTCGGGCAGCGTCGTCGCCGCCTGGACGGAAATTGCCACCACGCGCGCGGAGATCGTGAAGGCGTCGGCTGACGAGTTCCTGACGGGCTTCGGCGAGGCGGAACGCGGCACGACCGTCTTCCGGCTTCGCTACCGCGCCGGCATCACCACGGCCGACCGGATCGTGTTCGACGGCATCGCGCACGACATCAAAGAGATTGTCGAGATCGGCCGTCGCCGTGGCCTCGAAATCCGAGCGGTGGCCGTGTCGTGACCCATCTTCGCGGCATCAAGCCGGCGCTCTCCCCTGATCGCGACCCGCTCACCAAAGCACCGTCGGCCCCAAAATGGCTGAACGATGACGCACGTGCGGAGTGGAGGCGCATCATGCCGCGCCTGATCGCCGACCGGATCATCACAAAGGCCGACCTAACCGGCGTCGAAAACTATTGCGTGGCGGTTGGCCGCGTCCGTGAGATCGAGCGCATCTTTGCGCCCGGTGGCCTCGATAAGACACTCTTCGGGATGCAGAACCGGGCCATGCAGACGGCGCGCCAGCTTGCCGCTGAATATGGCCTGTCGCCGGTTTCCCGCGCTCGTGTCGGCGGTGGCGCGCCCGACGATGACGACGACAACCCCTTGGCCGTCGCATGACGAAAGGCAGCAGCTATCCGGCATGGATTTTTGACGGCTCGCCGATCGATGACCCATTTGGTTACGGCGAGCGCGCCGTGCAGTTCCTTCGCCGGCTGAAGCATCCCAACAGCTCCGCGCCGAAGAACGCATTCCAGCTTTACGACTGGCAAGAGCGCATCGTGCGCCGCATTTACGGACCCCGCCACGCGGACGGCCGGCGCGTGGTCGAAACCGTCTTCTGGATGATCCCGCGGGGAAATCGGAAAACGTCGCTCGCCGCGGCGCTGGCACTCCTGCACACGATCGGCCCGGAGAAAGTGCCGGCCGGGCAAGTCATCTTCGCCGCGTCCGATCGCGAGCAAGCCGGCCTCGGCTTCAAGGAAGCCGCCAACATCGTGCGCATGGACAAGCGCCTTGTCGCCGCCACGCGCATCTATGACGCGCACAACAGCGCCAAGAAGATCGCCTATCCGAAGTTCGGCGTCGAACTTCAGGCGATTTCCAGCGACGGCGCTGCGCAGCACGGCAAGACGCCGGCCTTTGTGCTGGTTGATGAAATCCATGTCTGGAAAGGCCGCAACCTGTGGGAAGCGCTGAAGTCTGGTTTGGTGAAGACTTCCGGCACGCTCATGGTGATCGCCACCACGGCCGGGCGCGGCAATGAGAACATCGGCTTCGATCAGTATGACTATGCGCGCCGTGTCGCCATTGGCGAGATCGAGAACTCGGCCTTCCTGCCGATCATCTTCGAGGCCGGCGCGAACGACAACTGGCGCGATGAATCGCTCTGGCACCGCGTCAATCCCGGCCTGTCGCACGGCTTCCCGAATCTGGACGCCATGCGCAGTCAGGCACGCGAGGCCGAACACCGGCCGGCCGAACGCCATGCCTTCGAACAGTTCAACCTCAATATCTGGAAAGCCGCGTCCCGCGACCCGCTCTTCGACATGGCAACCTATGACGCCGGCCATGATCCGCATTTCGACCTTGCCGACCTTGAAGCGCTGCCGTGCTTCCTCGGCGTCGATATGTCCAAAAATGGCGACCTGACTGCCATCATCGCCGCGTGGCGGCACGATGATGGCCGGATAACCGTGCATCCGTGGTTCTATGTCCCGCGCGAAGACCTCGCCGGCCGTGCGCAGCGCGATCAGGTTCCCTACGTCCAGTGGGAGAAGGACGGCTTCATCACTGCCATTGACGGCCCGGTAATCGAGCCGGAAGCGATCGAGGACCAGATCAGGGAGCTTTGCGCCACGTTCGACGTGCGCGAGATCCTGTTTGATCCGCACCTTGCCGCGATGACCATGCAGCGCCTCGCCAATGACGGCCTACCTGCCATTCAGTTCCGGCAAGGTCCGCTCACCATGGGACCGGCGATCGGCGACCTCGAGCGCATCGTGAACGGCCGGCGCATCCGCCATGCCGGGCATCCCATCTTGCGGCATCACTTCGATAGCGTCGTCGCCACCCGGAACGACACCGGCCTAGTGCGGATGCACAAGGGCAAACGCACCGATCGCATTGACGGTGCGGTTGCCGCCGCCATGGCCGTTAGCCGCGCATCCCTGAATGACAACACCCGATCGATTTACGACCTCGCCGAAGACGAGTTCGACGACCTTCTCGCCGCATAGGAACACCGATGATTGATGATACCGAACGCCTTGTCGTCACGCTTGAAGCGCGCATCCGCGACTTTGAGCGCAACATGCATAAGGCCAGCCGCACGTCTGGCGACCAGTTCACCCGGATCGAGCGCCGAGCGAAACAGTCCGGCGACCGGATGGAAAAGACCATGGCGGCATCGTCGTCGCGTGTCGGCTCGATCCTGAAGAACTTCGGCCTTGGCCTCGCCGGTGGTATCGCGGGCGGCCTGACTGTCGCCGGCCTCAATCAGATCGTCGGCCAAGTCGGCAAGGTCGCGGAAGGCGTGGCGAACATCGGCAGCGCGGCGAAGCGTGCCGGCGTTGACGTGCGCTCGTTTCAGGAACTGTCCTTTGTCGCCGACCAGAACCGGATTGCCGTTGACGCGCTCACGGATGGCCTGAAGGAACTCAATCTTCGCGCCGACGAGTTTGTCGTCACCGGCAAGGGCAGCGGCGCGGAAGCCTTCAATCGGCTTGGTCTGTCGGCCTCTCTCCTGCGCACGAAGCTGAAGCAGCCGGCCGATTTGCTGGTCGAGATCATCGGGCGAATGCAGCAATTGGACCGGGCGGCGCAAATCCGCGTGGCCGACGAACTCTTCGGCGGCACGGCCGGCGAACGATTTGTCGAGCTTGTCGATCAGGGCGCGGACGGCATCCGTCGCCAGATCGAGGAAGCGCACCGCCTTGGCCTTGTGCTGGACGAAGGCGTGATCCGCCGCGCCGATGAGATCGACCGGAAGTTCAAGGCCATCGCTTCGGCCGTCTCGACCGAAATGAAGGGCGCGGCGGTGGAACTCGCCGGCGCGATGCTGGATTGGTGGGATAGCCTCAAATCGATCGAGGAACAGCAATCCCGCACGCTCGGCAATCAGCTTGCCGACATCGGCCAGCGCCGCCTCGACATCGAATATCAGATTCTGAAGCTTCGCGCCGAACAGGCCGACGCCATTCCCGGCAATCCGTTCGGCGTCGATCATGCGCAGACGATCGCCGATCTTGAAGCCGAAAGCGCCGAACTCGCCGAAACCGAAGGGCGCATCCTTCGCGTGTTGGAAAGCCGCTATCAGGAAACCGCCACCACGGCGCGCGAAACCGTGCCAGCGGTCCAAGACCTGAATAGCGCCGTGACGGCAACGGGCGGCGCGACGAACAGCGCCGTTGCCGGCATCAATTCGTATGCCGACGCCATCCGGGCGCTGAAGAATGAAATCCCCGAACTCGCCGACCAGCTCGCCAACCTTGATGCACGCGCCAAGATCGATGCGCTCTATCAGAAATCGCTCATGACCTCGCGCACGATCGGCGAGACGATTCAGGCCGGAGAGCTTCGCGATCGTGCCTTGTCGGCGCTGGCGAAGAAGGACGTGCGGGAAGCGGCGAGCGGCGGAATGCTCGACCTGATCGGCTACGCTGAAGGCACCGACAAGGGGCGCGGCTACAACGAAACGCTCGGCTACGGCAAATTCACGGGCGGCGACCGGACGCTCGTCACGATGACGCTCGACCAGATCGACGCCATGCAGACGGGGATGCTTCGCCATCCCGACAACAACTTCAATTCCAGCGCGGCCGGCCGCTATCAGATCACCCAGCGCACGTTGCGCGGTCTTCGCGATCAGCTTGGCCTTTCCGGCGACGAGTTCTTCGATGCCGGCATGCAGGACCGGCTTGCCGAAGAGCTTATGCGCCGTCGCGGCAATGATGTCGCCGGCCTCCGGAACGAGTGGGAAGGCTTGCGCCGTGTAGACGATGCGACGATCAGGCAGGCATATGACGGCACGTCCGTGTCCATGCCGGCGATCGACCCCGGCCGTGCCGCGAATGTCGATCAGCTTCGCCAGCAGGCCGACGCCTATGCCGACATCATCGCCGGCGCAAAGGCACAGACGGCCGCGTTCGAGTTCGAGGCCCAGGCACTCGACATGACGGCCATGCGCGCCGCCGCGCTGCGCTATGAACAGCAGATGCTCAACGATGCGCAGGCGCGCGGCATCACGTTGACGCCGCAGCAGCGCACCGAAATCCAGCAGCTTGCCAATGGCATGGCGACGGCAGAACAGGCGGCCGTGAGCTACGCCGAAAGCCAGCAGCAGGCAGCAGAAATGTCGGCATTCTTCGGCAATCAGGCCGTTGACGCGCTGTTGGGAATCTTGAGCGGCACGATGAGCGTTGAGGATGCCTTGCGCGGCATGATCAATGCCTTGATCAAAGCGACCCTTCAGGCGGCAATCTTGGGTGAAGGCCCGCTTGCTGGCCTCTTCGGTGGCGGCGGCACCAAGCCGGTCGGATCGTCGGGCGGCAGCGCGAAGGGCATCATGGGCTTGTTTGGCTCATTGCTCGGCTTCGCGGAAGGCGGCTTCACTGGCCACGGCGGCAAGTATGAGCCGGCCGGCGTTGTGCATCGCGGCGAATACGTGTTCGACAAGGCGGCGACATCGCGCATAGGCGTGGCAAACCTTGAAGCCATCCGCAGCGGCGAGCTTCCCGGATATAGCGGCGGCGGTTTCGTCGGCAGCGAGGCCGGCGCGAACGTCGCGCGTCTTCTCAACCCCGGCAATGACAACGGCGGCGCGCCGTCCTTCACGGTCAACGCGCCGATTACCGTCAACGGTTCGGCCGGCACCCCGGAGCAGAACGCTGATCTTGCGCGCCGGATGAAGAAGGAAATGGAAGGGACGATGCGCGGCATCGTCGTGTCGGAGCTTCGCCAACAGATGCGGCCGGGCAACATGGCGAACACCCGCTCACGCTAGGTAAACCGCCGAGCGTCGGCCAAACCGCTATAACAGAGTCGGACGAAAAAAAGGACGGGCCACAACTCCCATGGCGACCCGTCCTTCAAAGGCAGTTACAGGATGCATTATAGCAATTTCGCCGACGCGGCGCAGAAGAATATTGTCCTAGCCGGCAACAATTCGGCCGCCGCCAATGTTGTCAGAAAAGCGAGGACGAAGCGGGTTAAATCGGTCTACCGGGACGCGCGCTTTCGCCCGCTCTTCCAAGGGCTGGCGCATCTTCAGGCCGCGCGTCTCCGTGGCGAGACTTCAGTTATATACGCAACACCCTCCCACCCTCTCTTCCCCATCCTTCACCTCAACACCGACACCCTTCCGTCCCTGTCGTCTCTTCCTCCCTATCCGCTCACACCTGAACCGATCACTGAAGAGGAAACGGACGCCGACGCGCGGCACTGGCGTCAGTTCTACGCCGACACTCCCCGGAAGCAGCGGACGCCGGCTTCATCGCGTGACCTGTCAGACGAGGCGCGCCTTGAATGGTTTCATCATGCGTTGCGGGCTTCAGGTTCGGTCTACAGCTTCACCGTCAATCTGTCGGCGCACGTTTCAGACATTGCTAAAACGAAGGCGTCGGCCGCGCGCTGGCTTCAGGACCGGATTGCCAAACGCCTGAACGAAGCGTTCGGCTACACGCCGGATTTTTGGTTCGTGATCGAGGAAAGCGACCGGCATATCCTTCACCTTCACGGCGAGATCGGGATTGGTGATGATCCGGCGTTGTTGAGGAATGCCCGCAAAGCGTTCCGGCTTGCTTGTGGTGAATGGGAGACGACGCGCCAGCATCAAGCTCATACCCACCCGGAACCGGATGTCTGGTGGTCGAACTATGTGTCGAAGGACGCATGGAAGATGAAGCCGCCGTCGCCGCGTATGCCGTTTCAGCGCCGGCGACCCATTTCCGGCGATTGGTATGCCGCGACGGGCGATCTGCGAACCCGCGCTGGCAAGCTCTATGACGAGTGCCGGAAGCACGTCATCGCCGTGCTGAATGGCCGTGACGTGATTACGATGCGTAAACCCGAAGCCGCGTCGGTGGACGCACTTCCGGCTCGCAAGGACGAAACGCTGTCCGACGAAGACCTCAACATGCTTGAAGCTGATCTAGCCGCACACGAAGCTGATGGCCTCTCTTTGACTCAGGAAGGCACCTTACACAGTCGCGTGTCGTTTTCGGCTGGCACACACCCGGCGCGCGCTCCTGGCCTTCAGCGGCCGCGTATGAGTCAAATGGCGCATATCGATCCGGCCGGCCCTGATCCGGGTGGATGATCGCCGGATAGGCGGAAGTAAGTCAGTCATGACTTACCACTAAGCTATTGTAATCGTTGACGTTACCTCTTGACGGCGAATCCGCGCTGACTCATACAGGCAACGCAACTTCACGCCTTCTCAGGACAACACCGTGCATCCCGAAATCTACATCCCGGCCGACGCCTATGCGGCGCTGGTCAACGACCTCGTGCGCGTTCTCACCTTCGACCATGAACTCCCATGCGAGCGCCGGGCGTCCATCGCCGCCGCTCTTCACCGGGCCGACCTGTTTTCGCCGGCCTTGATGGTCGCGCTCGCTGAAGCCGAACCTTGCATCTACTCCGGCGAGTTCACAGCCGATGATGTGCGCTGGACGCTCGGCGAGCATGATGTTTGGCCGGTTTGGATGATCGAAGACATTCCGGAAGCCGCATAGCTTCAGAAGCCTTTCAGCCTGTGGATAACTATGCTGTCTGCAAGCCACTGACAGAATAAGAGAAATCGCGCTCGTGCCATGTGCTTTCATGACACATGAAGAATTCATATAAACTCAGTTGAAATTCGCTTTTTATCTGTCATCCCTTTCAACCACGCGAGCAACACGAAAGGAGAAACATAAATAAACAAAACGCATTCATTAAGGGAAACGACCAAGCCCGCCTACGAAACGATGCTTGGCCGTCCCGCCATCGAAACCCCAACTCAATAGGAGTAACGAATGACTGATCTTAACACCAACGCACCTTCACCCACCATCCCCGGCCTTCGAGAATCGACCCTTGCCCTCATCATGAAACCGGCAACCTTGTCTGAATGCGATCTTTGGCATGAGTTCGCTATTCATGGCTTCCCCGTCTACTGTGCATATACGGGAAAGCCCCTCGCAGTAGAGATGCCGATCGATCTCTTGATCGATCCCGGCATTTACGGGACTATCGAAGGTATGGGCGAGCAGTTTGCGAATGACATTGGCAGTGCGGCAGGCCCCAGCAATAGACTCGATGAGATTATTGAAGACTTGGGCGCCTACATTCAGAATTTGAGGTTGGTAAGCGCCGCATTCAACGATCTTTGCACTCGTCGGGAAATCAACAAGGAAGATGGCGTAGTGCCCGCTGAATATACACTTCGCGATCGCGAAGAGCATGGCTCTACCGATTTTTTATCCAACATTACCGCCGCAGAGGACTCTGACGACTTCTAGCCGATCGATTAGCGCAAGATAAAGTAGCCCGCCAATGACTTGGCGGGCTTCGTTTCTCGTCAGATATCGCGCAATGCTTCTAACTCGGGAAACGCCTGCCATTTCAGCGACGGCAGATTGCAGGCAGGACTATTCGGAAGGTTGCCGGCAAGTTGGCCGTTCCGAACCCACACTTCAATCGCCTGTCTGCCTGTGTAGCCACCCATGCGGTTCTTCGCATTTGCTTTCACGCATACCCAGTGAAGGCCGCTTTGCGCATTCAATTGCATGTAGGAAATTTCGGCATCCCGGATCGAGTAGGGATCAACAAGGAAATCTCTCGTGTCTCTGACGATCGCCGCCTTCACTGATGCCGGCGCGGGCGCAGCTTGATCAATCGAAGACTGAAGTTCGGCAGATGACTGGCATCCCGCCAGCACAAGCGCCAGCGTGGCTATAACTGCTAATTTCAAGTTTGGTCCCCCAAGGAATGTTGCCCGTCAAAACATTCCCTGCGGTCGAATCCTCTGTCAAGCACACCCACACGTTGCGAACCGGAAAGACCTACGGGCGAATAACTAGCGGTCCCTGATGGCCTCGGCTGGACGATCCATTTATCGCCTTCCGCCACCCGGCTTGTTGCGCCTCGGCCTCGCTACAGAACCAGCGCTCGCCTTTGCGCATCGAAATAACCGTGTCGTCATAGTAGGGCTGTCCCGGCACGTGATAGATGCGCTCGCCGGAACCGACGCTTACGTTGCCCTTGATGTTGCACCCTGATCCGGGAAGCATCGCGGCGAACCGATCGACCGGCATGTCAGTCGCCGTGTAGCCGGCCCCGGCCGCGCCGATCAAAAGGAAGGCAACCGGGAACGCCGGCAGGCTCCTGAACGCCTGGACGATTGACGGCACCAAACCGCGCGATCGAGCACGCGCCGCATTCTTTAGCTGCGTCTCGTGATCGAACCGATAGCGCCGTGCGCCACGCCAGTTGCTATTGTAACCGCTCATCCTCTAATGGTTATATTTCGACTGTAAATAAGCGCCCAACGCAACGCAGCAAATTTGACCGATGGTGAATTAGCCGAGTGATTTCCGATCGATCGATAACACTGCCCTCTAAAGTTTGATTTACCCAATGTGGCTGACCCACCTATCAAGCCTCAATTTGCGAGCGAGAAATGACAGCTGATCAAATCGATATGATCGATAATTTGGAGGACGAAGAAGAGGCTTATGTCGAGTATGACATAGCCACTTATCCTTCAGACTATACACTCGATGTCTTGCAGCAGATGAAGGATCGAGATGATATTGTGATACCGCATTTTCAGCGCAGTTACGTTTGGAGTATAAAGCAGGCATCAGTCCTTGTTGAGTCGTTCTTGTTGGGGCTGCCGGTCCCCCCTCTATTTTTATATATAAATGATGAAAACAAATCAGAAGTCATTGATGGGCAGCAAAGGCTGCTGTCTATGCTTTTTTTTCCTTGAGGGCTATTTTGGCCAACCTGACAAGAATGGAAAAAGACAGGTATTCAAGTTAACTGGACTTTCAGAAAAATCTCCTTTTAGAAACAAAACATTTAAATCATTGGAGGACAAATATCAGCGGAAGCTCCGTTCGAGTGTGTTGAGAGCTATTAACATCAGGCAGCTCACTCCCACCGAAAACAGCACCAGCGTTTTTCATATATTCGAGCGATTGAATACAGGCGGAACAACCCTCAAGCCTCAGGAAATTCGTAATGCTGTCTTCCGTGGAGACATCGTTAACGAGCTTAAACTGATGAACGCCAATCCGCAGTGGCAGAAGATTCTTGGCTTAACGAAGCCTGATAAGAATCAAAAAGACGTGGAGCTTGTCCTTCGCTTATTTTCTCTTTACCGCCAGTGGGATGAATACGAGAAGCCCATGAAGGAATACCTCAACACTCAGATGAAAAGGAACCGCTCGTTCAATACACCTAGAGCTTCAGACTTCCGGCAGCGTTTCCCCGTGGCAGTTCAGTTGGTAGTTGACGGTTTGGGAACAAAGCCTTTTCGACCGAGGCGAGTGATAAATGCCGCTGTTCTTGAAGCAGTAATGGTCACTGTGCTCGAGAATGCGAGCATAACGCCTGAACAGCTAAGGGTGGGCTATGAGGAGCTAATGAACGATGAGGCTTTCATCCGGACCACAGGCGGAGCCACTACAGATACGAGGATGGTGAAAGATCGCCTCGATCTTGCGAGGCGGCATTTCGAATGAAGTTTGAAGCGCAGTATCGAAACCATCTCGATTGGGCTGAGAATCTCACTAAGGAAGTGCTATCATATGCGCCCCCTCCCGGACCGCAGAACGATAGTTTCAGAGCGGATTTGGCAGGCCTTCTTTCAACCGCGTATGTTGCTTCCTTCGAGTGCTGCGTGAAGGCAATATTTAACTCATTCGCAGTAACTAAACACAAGATATTGGCAAGTTATATTGGCCACCACTTTGAACAAATAAACAGCAAAATTCATTACGACACCATAAATTCTAATTACATTAGGCCATGCGGGATAATATATTCGGAGAAATTTACGGAGTTGTTGAAAGAAAAAGAGAGAAAGCTACTAATGGAGGAGCAGCGTAGTCTACGAGAGACATACGCGAACTTGATAAAATGGCGTCATGCGTTTGCACATGAGGGCAAAAAGTTGGCAACGTTGGATGAAGTGACGCAAGCCTATCCCGTCGCTCGCGAAATCATCTACATCACCGATTCCGCCATGAGCCTTTAGCGCCCAAAAATTTGACCGTCACAACGTTACAAATAATATCATAAGTCATTGATTTCATTGGCTCGAGATTGATTTCAATCCTCTCTCGCAGCACCAGTCCCCATCACCCAAGCAGCGACCTTCCCGTCATCGCCTCCGGCTGCGCAACTTCCATCAGTTGCAGCAATGTCGGCGCGACATCGGCCAGCACGCCGTCGCTCACCGTCCCGTCCCACGGCCCGACGATCACCGGAACCGGGTTCGTCGTGTGCGCGGTGTGCGGTTCGCCGGTCACGCGGTCGATCATCTCCTCGCAATTGCCGTGGTCGGCGATGACCATCAGCTTGCCGCCACGCCGCTCCACCGCTGCCGCGATGCGCCCGAGCGCGGCGTCCACCGTCTCGACGGCACGGATCGCCGCGTCGAGGTCGCCGGTGTGGCCGACCATGTCGGGATTGGCGAAATTGACGACGACGAATTCGTAATTCCCGCCGTCGATCGCCTCCAGCACGTGCTCGGTCAGTTCGGGCGCCGACATTTCCGGCTTGAGGTCATAGGTCGCGACCTTGGGCGAGGGCACCATGACGCGGTCCTCGCCGGGGAAGGGCGCTTCCTCGCCGCCATTGAGAAAATAGGTGACGTGCGGATATTTCTCCGTTTCGGCCAGATGCACCTGCCGCAGCCCGGCCCTGGAGACCGTTTCGCTCAACCCCTCGGCCAACGTCTGCGGCTCGAACAGTACCTTCATATGGCCATCGAGCCCGCCGCCATAGGAAACCATGCCGACACGCGCCGCAAAGTCGATCCGCCGTGCCCGCGCGAACCCGTCGAACGCCGGATCGACGAGCGCCAGAAGGATCTCCCGCGCCCGGTCGGAGCGGAAATTGAAGAAGACGAGCCCGTCGCCGTCCCCCATGCCGCCATAGCCGCCGATCGCCGTCGGCGTCACGAACTCGTCCGTCTCGCCGCGCGCCTGCGCTGCGGCCAGAGCGTCGCTCACCGTTCCCGCCCGCTCGCCCGCCGCGTCCACCATCGCGTCATAGGCGAGCTTCACGCGATCCCAGCGCTTGTCGCGGTCCATCGCGTAGTAGCGGCCGCTCACCGTCGCGACGAACGCGCCTTCGGGCCGGCGGCGTTCCAGCTCGGCGAGGAATTGCGGCGCCGAGGTGGGCGCCGTGTCGCGCCCGTCGGTGAAGGCATGGATCGCGACCGGAATGCCGGCGCCGGCAATGAGCGCTGCGAGCGCCAGCGCGTGCTCCAGATGCGCGTGAACGCCGCCGTCGGAGACGAGACCGGCCAGGTGGCAGGTCCCGCCTGAAGCCTTCAGCGCGTCGATCAGCCCGGTCGCGGCCAGCCGCTCGGCCAGTTCCGCACCCGCTGCGGCATTGTTGATGCGCGGCAGTTCCTGGTAGACGATCCGGCCCGCGCCGATGTTGAGGTGCCCCACCTCCGAATTGCCCATCTGGCCTTCCGGCAGCCCCACGCTCGGCCCGAAGGTCGTCAGCGTGGCGTGCGGCCACGTCGCCCATAGCCGGCTGAAATTCGGCGTCGCCGCCAGCGCCACCGCGTTGCCTTCCGCCCGCTCGCTGAGGCCCCAGCCGTCGAGGATCGTCAAAACCACCGGTGCGCTCATCTTGGCTCTCTCTCGCTTGGGATTGCCGCCCGTAGATAGGCCAGCGGCGCTCCGGGCCAAAGCGGAAAATCATCGTTTGCCGCCGCGCGCCAATGGGTCGAATATCGCCCGCTTGGTTGACAAGCATATCGCCGGTCAGTCATCTGCCGCGACTTTTGAGCCTCGAGGAATTTTTGATGACGAATGTCGCCCTGACCGGGCTCGCCCGCGATCTCGCCCGCCGCGCCGAAAGCGGCCGCCCGGTGCGCATCGGCGTCATCGGCTCGGGCGAGATGGGCACGGATCTCGTCACGCAGGGCATGCTGATGCCGGGCATCGAGGTCGCGGCGATCTCGACCCGCCGCCCCTGGACCGCACGCGCCGCGATCGAAATCGCCTATGGCGACGATTCCCGTGCCGCCGAGGCCGACACGCAGTCGAAGGTCACGGCGGCCATCGAGGCCGGCCGCATCGCCATCACCTCCGTCGAAACCATGGTGACGAACCCGCTGATCGACGTCGTCATCGACGCCACCGGCAAGCCGGGCGTCGCCGCCGACTATGATCTGATGGCGATGGAGCACGGCAAGCACCTCGTCATGATGAATGTCGAGGCGGACGTGACCATCGGCGCGTATCTGAAGCGCGAGGCCGACCGGCTCGGCGTCGTCTACACGGTCGGCGCCGGCGACGAGCCGTCCTCCTGCATGGAGCTGATCGAGTTCGCCACCGCGCTCGGCTTGCGGGTCGTCTCCGCCGGCAAGGGCAAGAACAATCCGCTTAACCACGACGCCGTACCGGATCAGTATCGCGAGGAAGCCGAGCGGCGGAACATGAACCCGCGCATGCTGGTCGAGTTCATCGACGGCTCCAAGACCATGGTCGAAATGGCCGCCATCGCCAACGCGACCGGCTTCGTGCCCGACAGGCCGGGCATGCACGGCCCCAGCGCCGGCCGCGACGACCTCGCCCGCGTGCTCATCCCGCGCGAGGATGGCGGCGTCCTGTCGAAAAAGGGCGTGGTCGACTACACGATCGGCAAGGGCGTCGCGCCCGGCGTCTTCGTGGTGGCGGAGATGCGCCATCCCCGGGTGCGCGAGCGGATGAACGATCTCCATCTCGGCCCCGGCCCCTATTACAGCTTCTTCCGGCCCTATCACCTCACCAGCCTGGAAGTGCCGCTCTCGGCCGCCGCGGCCGTGCTCGGTCCGGAGAGCCACATGCGCCCGGCCCGCGTGCCCGTGGCCGAGGTCGGCTGCCTCGCCAAGCGGGATCTCGAACCCGGCGAGACCCTCGATGCCATCGGCGAATACGCCTATCGCGGCTGGGCGATGACCCGGGCCGACGCGCAGGCGCGGCGGGCGCTGCCCATCGGCCTCGCCCAGGGTGCGCGGGTCGTGAAGCGCATCGCCAAGGGCGAATTGCTCACCACCGACGCCGTCGCTCCCGATCCCTCGCTCAAGATCGTCCAGATCCGCCAGGCGCAGGACGCCTGGCTCGCCGGCGCCGCGGCGGCCTGAGGATGTCACCCATGACCCCTGACACGACACTCGCCGTGCGGCCGAACCAGCGGCCCGAACTCGCCGCCCTCGACGACGAGACCCTGCGGGGCGCGCTGCACAAGATGCACGTCATCCGCAAGTTCGAGGAGGCGGCGGAGGCGAGCTACATGCGCGGCCTCATCC
>JACVCH010000004.1 GCA_016742175.1 Rhizobiaceae bacterium | reverse complement strand
CCGCCGCCCCCATCACCGCCGCTGTCGCCTCCACCACCGCCGCCACCATCGCCGTCACCGCCATGGGCGTGGGCGCTCGACCATTTCAGCGTCGGCACGCCATCCTCGATTGCCAGCGTCGCCGGCAGGGCGGCGATCGCCAGTGCCGCGCACAGCGCGCTTGTGCTCAGAAGCTTCCTGGACATCCTGTTCATGACACGATCCTTTCCATCTTCGGGTAATTCCGCCCGATGGCCGATCTGGCGCCGTCCGGCCGCCCAAATCCACCGGCCCGCGACCTCTGCGCCTGTCCCTCGGACTCAAGCGCCTGCCGGTGCCGACCATCGGCCGATGCCCGGCCTGGCCGAAGGCCGTGCCCGGCGCGTTTCGCCGCGCTTGTGAACCCCCCGCCGCCCTGCTAAAGCGCGGCTCATGAAGACGCCCCTTTCCAAGATCCGCAATTTCTCCATCGTCGCCCATATCGACCATGGCAAGTCGACGCTCGCCGACCGCCTGATCCAGATGACCGGCTCGCTCGAGGTCCGGGAGATGAAGGAGCAGGTGCTCGACGCGATGGACATCGAGCGCGAGCGCGGCATCACCATCAAGGCCAATACCGTCCGGCTCGAATACGACGCCAAGGATGGCGAGCACTATGTGCTGAACCTGATCGACACGCCCGGCCATGTCGACTTCGCCTACGAGGTCTCGCGTAGCTTGCGCGCCTGCGAGGGCTCGCTCCTCGTCGTCGATGCCTCGCAGGGTGTCGAGGCGCAGACGCTCGCCAACGTCTACCAGGCGATCGACGCCGACCACGAAATCGTGGTGGTCCTGAACAAGATCGACCTGCCCGCCGCCGAGCCCGAGCGCATCAAGGAGCAGGTCGAGGAGGTGATCGGCCTCGACGCGTCCGACGCGGTGATGATCTCGGCCAAGACCGGTATCGGCATCGAGGAGGTGCTGGAAGCCATCGTCACCAGGCTCCCGCCGCCGAAGGAAGGCGACGAGACCGCGCCCTTGAAGGCCATGCTGGTCGATAGCTGGTACGATTCCTATCTCGGCGTCATCGTCCTGGTGCGCATCATCGACGGCCGGCTGAGGAAGGGCCAGCAGGTCCGCATGATGGGCACGAACGCGCGCTACACGGTCGACCGCGTCGGCGTCATCACGCCCAAGATGGTGATGGTCGACGATCTCGGCCCCGGCGAGCTCGGCTTCATCACCGCCTCGATCAAGGAAGTGGCCGACACCCGCGTCGGCGACACCATCACCGACGACCGCAAGCCGACCGCGACCGCCCTGCCGGGCTTCAAGCCGGCCCAGCCGGTGGTCTTCTGCGGCCTCTTCCCCGTCGATGCCGCGGACTTCGAGGATCTGCGCGCCGCCATGGGCAAGCTGCGTTTGAACGACGCCTCGTTCTCGTTCGAAATGGAAACCTCCGCCGCGCTCGGCTTCGGCTTCCGCTGCGGCTTCCTCGGCCTTCTGCATCTGGAAATCATCCAGGAGCGGCTGGAGCGCGAGTTCGACCTCGACCTGATCGCGACTGCCCCGTCGGTCGTCTACAAGCTCGCCATGAATGACGGCTCGGAGATCGAGCTCCACAACCCCGCCGACATGCCGGACGTGATGAAGATCGCCGGCATCGAGGAGCCGTGGATCAAGGCGACCATCCTGACGCCCGACGACTATCTCGGCGCGATCCTGAAGCTGTGCCAGGAGCGCCGCGGCGTCCAGGTCGACCTCTCCTATGTCGGCAAGCGCGCCATGGTCACCTACGATCTGCCGCTGAACGAGGTCGTCTTCGATTTCTACGACCGCCTGAAGTCGATCTCCAAGGGCTACGCCTCCTTCGACTACCAGTTGACCGACTACCGCGAGGGCGACCTCGTCAAGATGTCGATCCTCGTCAACGACGAACCCGTCGACGCCCTCTCCATGCTCGTCCACCGCTCGGCGGCCGAAAAGCGCGGCCGCGCCATGTGCGAAAAGCTGAAGGATCTGATCCCCAAGCACATGTTCAAGATCCCGATCCAGGCGGCGATCGGCGGAAAAGTGATCGCCCGCGAGACGATCTCGGCACTGCGCAAGGACGTGACGGCCAAGTGCTACGGCGGCGACGTGACCCGCAAGCGCAAGCTTCTGGAAAAGCAGAAGGAAGGCAAGAAGCGCATGCGGCAGTTCGGCAAGGTGGAAATCCCGCAGGCGGCGTTTATTGAGGCGCTGAAGATGGGGGATGGGTAGAGTGGGTAGCGCGCATATCTATAGAAATTTGACTTTGATCATCTCGTTAATCTAGCGTCGTACCAAATCTGTAGTCTGAAGTCGGTAATCGATGTGACGCTTCAACCGCGAAGTGCGCGTGGAAAGCTATGCGATGTTTTTTAAAAGATGATCAAATTCTTGATCGACGAATTTTATCATATCGATTAGTTTATTCATTTTGTCGAGCTCGTCTTTGGGATTCGGGCGCTTTTTGACGTGTTTCACAACGCCTGAGTGCGCGTATTCACCGCGCATTTTACCGAAATTGTCTATTTCCGAAAGAAACAGGCGGTCTATTTTACTCTGATCAACACCGATAGGAATAAGTATCGATAGTAAATTCTTCTCGCGTACTCCGTGATTCTCGCCCTTCAGGCGAGCGATGTACCGCGATGCACAAGCGCCCACCTTCTCACGAAACTCGATCTCGTTGGCCCACGTAGAAGCCTTGTTGTGTTGCGGCGGGTCTATCGTTTCCGGAGGAAGCCGCATTTCTACGCCACTGAAGGCGACTAGGCTCGCTGCCGTAATCGACATGCGCCCATGATCGCGGAGGCCGATATGAGCCAGACGAGCAATTTCTATTGCCCTTTCTTCAAAGTATTCCTCAATAGCGCCATGGCACAGAACCCTGAACGCGACGACCCCCGTAAACACTTCGTCGTCGTAATTGCCGGCAATCCTAAATCGTCTTGGCAAAAGATGTCGACGAAGTGTTCGGACGTTGTCGCGCAATGCTCTATACGAAATTGATGTCATGGTTTGTTGGAAGTGAACACGATTTCGCCATTGACGAGTTGCGGCCGTTCGATGATTTGGTCGCATGCTCTCGCTAAGGATTGTCCCCATAACTCAAGCCTGGCAACAGTGTTGGGAACGCCCGCCGTGTCACTCTCGATGGCGTCCGCAAATCTCTCATTCTTAAATATGGCGTCATACTCTTCACGGACGCGATCTGCATTCTCCAGCATAGCTTTTCGAATCTCGTCATGAACTGTATAGAATGAGAGAGCATCAAAAACAGCCCGATTAAACGATTGAGAATCTGGCTTGCGCCCCAACCGTTCTTTCAGAACGCGCATTAGAACGTCGATTCCGCGTTCGAATTCATGAGCTTGACTGATCATGGCGGGTTCGGCATTTTCCCATTGCCTATTCTGCGCGATACAAAACTCGTCAAGAAATGACTTCATGCGACCGCCATAGCTGGCCAAATTATTCCGGAATGCAAGGTGGCGTACTAGCAGTTCAACGTCTCGCATCCTCGGGTCGGGCTCATCGCGGCCGAGGAGCGCAAGGATTTGTTTTGATGCAGCAGAGAAATCATCTGCAAATGTCGAAAAGCCACCCGGCGCCATTGCTTGGCGCAGCTCTTGGGAAGACAGCTTCACGCTTCCGGTATTCAGCCGTAAAAAGACTTGATATAGAAACTCTCTCGTTGGCCAATTGCGAATAATTACCGTTCGAATCGTGTAATTAAGAAAAGAATTGAGATCTTGCTCGTAATTCGGGTCACTATAAAGTCTGCTGTACTTTATTCGTGCCAAATCTGGTCGCGCCTCGAGTGATGATAACCCAAACCCTCGTTTTGGATCATCGCGACTTTCAGTATATCGAAGAAGCGATAGGAGTCGTTGTTTTCCGTCCAGAACAATGTATTTGCCACGTTCCTCCTTAACTTCAGCCAAAACAAGCTGAGGAATTGGGAGGCCAATAATGATTGATTCAATAAATTTGCTCTTGCGTGAATTAGACCACGCATCCCGTCTTTGGAAATTCGGATTTAACTGAATATTGTTGCGAGATAATTGACTAAGTATAGTCTCAACCGTCCAATCCGTTGCATATAGCACGGCCTCAGAAAACCGTTCCATGCCTTTGTTGCTTATTGACGCGTCGTCTTCTTCGTCAAATTCGAAGTTATTGGTTAAGTTCATATTCTCGCGCTTTCTAGTATTTTCTGGTTGCTAGAAATTGGCCTCAGAATTTCCAATACGGCGAATGGTTGCCGTCTCTCAGGCCAACTGCCAATCGTTCGGTCCGGTGCTGATCCGCTCAATTGAGAGCCGTGCCAGCGGGTTGAAAATATCACCTCGATACGACTGTACTTCGCCGAAGTTGGCCGATTTGGCAAACCTAACAACATGAAACGATGCGAGTTCGCATGAGGGGTGCTTGGCGCAAACGTTTATCCCCGTTATCAGCCGCCTGCGGCTACCTCCCGCAAACGCAGAAGAAAACGCACCAAAAACTTATCCCCCTCCCCAAAACCTCCCCCATACTCCTGCCCGTCCCCGTCTTCGGGAACGCCTGTCGCGACGGTGTCATGCGGGCGGGGATCGGCGCCTCCGCCGTTCGGCAAACGTAGCCGGCGGCCGGGGAGGGCTGCGTCGAGGGTCTCCCTCCGGCCACTATGGGCCGGGTGTGCTGGACGAGCACGCAACCTGTCGATGCCTTTGGCGAAAGCCGAAAAGCGCGGCGGGGCAGCGGGACGGGCGCGGCTTTGTAAAGAACGCCGGATGGGCGGCTGCGGGATCGCAGTCATTACAAAAGATGAGCGATGCCGCAGCCGCCCGTCTTCCCGAGCCCTTTCACCCGGCCCCGCGCGCCGCGCGGGTGCAAACCCATGCGCGGAGGAATGGACATGGCAAAGCGCAAGCGACGCAGGCAAAAGCCCCCGCGGGACATCCCGCCGCTGCCGGTCATCTACCATCCGCGCCAGCCGCACCAGACCGACGCGCAATATGCCGTCACCCGCCAGTGGGACGAGGAGCGCGCGCAGATCGATGCGATCCTGCAGGCCAAGTGCCGCCACGCGGCGACCTGGCTCGGCCTGATGGCGCGTTGCAAATGGTCGGTCTGCCGGCGCGCGCGGCGCTGCGTCGGGCCGCTGCGGCCGACCGACGCGCTGGCCCATACGGGTCGCATTTTCCCGCCCTGCTGCGACACGCCCGAACGGGCCGAAGAGGTGCGCATGTTGAACCACGTGAGGAACCCTGGCAAATGGCGCAGCGAAGTGCCGTGGTGACGAGGAGAGGCGATGAGGAAAGGAGCGATTTCGATGCGCGCGGCGCGCCACCCCAACTGCGCCACGATCGCAGGGCAGGGCTGGCCGATGCGCATCCGGCTCCTTGTCCTCCTCGCCCTTCCCGCCTGCTCGACCTTCGATGCCGGCCCGCCGCCCGTTCCCGCTGCGACGGTCGCGCCGGCGGCGCTTGTAGCGCCCACAGCGCCGGCACCCGTCGAGCCCGGGATCCGGCCTTTGACGCAGGACCAGCGCGAGATGCTCGACGGGTGATCCGGTCTCGCTCCGCGGCGTGCCTGTTACGTTCCGTGATGTCGTTTGAGGGGAACGCACCTCGCCCTCGCGCATTTTTGAGGCCGAGGGACGTCACTGAACGTTTGCGGCGCGGACGCCTTGGAGAAGGGGATCGCGCCACCATCAAAGGAGTACCCACCATGCGTAAGTTCCTTCTTGCGACCGCCGCCATCGCCGCCCTTTCGGCCGGTGCCGCGCACGCCCAGACCAATGACGAGGCCCGCGGCTTCGGCGCGACGGCCGGCGGCACGACGGGTGCCGTTGCCGGCGCCGTCGTCGGCGGCCCGATCGGCGCGATCGTCGGCGGTTTCGCCGGTGCCGTGATCGGCGCGGAAACCGCCGTTCCGGACGAGGTCGTCGGCTATGTCGTCGACAATCCGGTCCCGACCGTCACCTATGAAGGCGAGATCGCGGCCGGCGCGGTGATCCCGGCCGAGGTCGAGGTCGTGCAGGTGCCCGACAGCCCGGAATATGGGTACATCTACGTCAACGGCCGCCCGGTCCTGGTCGAGTACGAGAGCCGCGAGGTCGTCTATTCGCCCGGCTACGTCGTGCCGGAGCGCACCGTGACCTACATCACCGAGAACCCGGCCGATCCGGTCGTCATCGACGGCGGCGTCACCACCGGCGCGATCCTGCCGGCCGACGTCCAGATCATCGAGGTGCCGGAAGACCCGTATTACGGCTACGTCTACACCGACACCGGCCCGGTCGTCGTCGAGCGCGGCTCGCGCGAGGTCATCTGGGTCGAGTAAACGGCCTTTCCTGGCCGAACCGGCCGCGTTAAGGAGATCGTCTTCAACGGGCGATCTCCATGGCCGGATCTGACGACGCGCCGCTCTATCTGGGTTTCGATACGGGCGGCACCTATACCGACGCCGTGCTCTTTTCGGAGGAGCGCGGCGTCGTCGCCAAGGCGAAGGCGCTGACGACTCGGCACGACCTCGCCGTCGGCATCGCCGAAGCCGCCGACCGCGTCATCGCGCTGGCGTGCATCGCGCCCGGCGCGATCCGCCTTGTGTCGATGTCCACCACCCTCGCCACCAACGCCCTCGTCGAAGGGCAGGGCGGACGGGTCGCCCTGGTGATGATCGGCTTTTCCGAAACCGATCTCGACAAGGACGGCCTCAAAACCGCCCTCGGCTCCGATCCGGTGGTTTTCGTCCCCGGCGGCCACGACGTCCACGGCAATGAGACCAAGCTCGACCTTGCCGCGTTGGAAGAAGCCCTGCCGGAACTGGCGACGAGCGTCTCCGGCTTCGCCGCCTGCGGCTACTTTTCCACCCGCAATCCGAAGCATGAGATACTGGCTCGCGACCTGATCCGGGAATGTACGGGACTGCCCGTAACGACATCTCACGAACTCTCCTCCAAACTCGGCGGCCCCCGCCGCGCCCTGACGACGCTGCTCAACGCCCGGCTGATCTCGATGATCGACCGCCTCGTCGCCGCCACCGAAGGGTTCCTCGAAACCCGCGGCATCGAGGCCCCGCTGATGGTCGTGCGCGGTGACGGCGCGCTGGTGTCCGCCCGCTTCGCGCGTGAGCGGCCAATCGAGACGATCCTGTCGGGACCGGCCGCAAGCATCGTCGGCGCGCGACACCTGACCGGGCTCGATGACGCGGTGGTTTCCGACATCGGAGGTACGACCACCGACATCGCGATCCTCGACAAAGGTGTCCCGCGGCTCGACCCGGACGGGGCGACGGTGGGCGGGTTTCGGACCATGGTCGAGGCGGTGGCGATGCGCACCTTCGGGCTCGGCGGCGATTCGGAAGTGACGGTCGCCGATGGGGGGCTCGATCCGGCGATCCTGCTCGGGCCGCGCCGGCTCGTGCCGCTCTCGCTCGCCGCCCACCAGCACGGCGGCGCAATCGCCGAGACGCTGGAGCGCCAGCTCCGTGCCGCCAATCCGGGGCGGCTGGACGGCCGATTTGCGGTGCGGACCGGCGTTCCGGAACGCTTGGCGGCCGGGTTGTCGATGGCCGAGGCGCGGCTATACGAGAAGGTGACGGCGACGCCGTTGCCGCTCGACCAGTTGCTGACCTCGACCGCGCAATCCGCCACGCTGCAGCGCCTCGTCGCGCGCGGTCTCGTTCATCTGTGCGGTTTCACCCCCTCCGACGCCGCCCATGTGCTCGGGCGGCAAGGCAACTGGGACGAACGCGCGGCGCGGCTCGGCGCGGAACTCGTGGCCCGGCGGCGCGACGGGCGCGGGCAGCCGATCGCGGCGGGCGCGGCGGAGATTTCGCAGCGCGTGCTCGATGCTGTCACGCGGCGCTCGGCCGAACTGATGCTGGAGGCGGCGCTCGCCGATGACGGGCTCGACGGCGCGGCGATCGTCGCCGGGCCGCTGGTCCAGCGCGCGCTCGACGGCAAGGCCGGCATCGCAAGGTTCGCGGTCGGCCTCGACCGCCAAGTGATCGGCCTCGGCGCATCGGCGGGGCTGCACTATTGCGGCCTGCCGGGGCTGGTCGGGCAGGGCTGCGTGGTGCCGGCGGATGCCGACGTGGCGAACGCCATCGGTGCGGTGGTGGGCCAAGTGCGCGTCAGCGCCGAAGCGGTCGTCACCCAGCCGGTGGAGGGCATTTTCCGCGTCAGCGCGGGCGAGACGATCTCGGACCACTGCTCCGAGGATGACGCGCTTCGCATCGCACGCGCGCATCTGCGTGACCTTGCGCGCGAGGCGGCGCGGCGGGCAGGCAGCGACGATGTCGAGATCGACGTCGCGACCGATCTGCGCACCGCGTCGATCGAAGGCCAGCGCGCGTTCATCGAGGCGAGCCTGCGCGCGGTTGCGACCGGCCGCCCGCGGATCACGCTGCGTTAGAATTTTTCGCAAGGCAGTTTCGCCTTTTGCCGAATTGACCGGCCGTCCTGCGCGTGGTGAAAGCGATCAAGGCCCGAAGGGCCGTCGCCACACGCTTTTGAGGGAGGCCTGCTCGCATGAATGACCGCGTTGACGCCAACGGGTTGAAGATCGACCGCGTTCTCTACGACTTCATCGCCAACGAAGCCGTCGCCGGCACGGGCATCGATGCGAAAAGCTTCTGGCGGGATTTTGCAGCGATCGTCGCCGACCTCGCGCCGAAGAATCGAGCGCTTCTGGAAAAGCGCGACGCGATTCAGGAGAAGATCGACGCCTGGCACCGCGAAAACGGCGCGCCGACCGATCTGGCCGCCTACGAGGGCTTCCTGCGCTCGATCGACTACATCGTTCCCGAAGGTCCCGCCTTCAAGGTGACGACCGAGAACGTCGACGACGAGATCGCGACGATCGCGGGGCCGCAGCTCGTGGTCCCGGTGATGAATGCGCGCTATGCTCTGAATGCTGCCAATGCGCGATGGGGCTCGCTTTATGACGCGCTCTACGGCACCGATGCGATCCCCGAGACGGACGGCGCGGAAAAGGGCAAGGGGTACAATCCGAAGCGCGGCGAGAAGGTGATCGCCTGGGCCCGCGAATTCCTCGACGGCGCGGTGCCGCTCGAGGGCGCGAGCTGGACCGATACGCGGTCCTTCGCGGTCGAGAGCGGCAAGCTGGTTGTCGAGACGGCGAGCGGACGCACCGGGCTGAAGGATGGCGCGCAGTTCGCCGGCTATGTCGGCGATGCGGCTGCGCTGACGCAATTCCTGATGAAAAACAACGGCATCCACATCGAGGTGCTGATCGACGCGGCGTCCGACATCGGCAAGACCGACCCGGCGCACATTTCCGACGTCTGGCTGGAATCCGCGCTGACCACGATCCAAGATTGCGAGGATTCGGTCGCGGCCGTCGACGCCGAGGACAAGGTGGAGGTCTACCGCAACTGGCTCGGCCTGATGAAGGGCGACCTGACCGAGGAAGTGACCAAGGGCGGCAAGAGCTTCACGCGCAAGCTGAACCCCGATTTCGACTACACCGCGCCGGACGGCTCGACCTTCACGCTGCGTTGCCGTTCGCTGATGCTCGTGCGCAATGTTGGCCACCTGATGACCAACCCCGCGATCCTCGACGCTGACGGCAACGAGGTGCCGGAAGGCATCATGGATGCCGCGATCACCGGCCTGATCGCCCTGCACGACATCGGCCCGAACGGCCGCCGCGCCAATTCGCCGAAGGGCTCGATGTATGTCGTGAAGCCGAAGATGCACGGCCCGGAGGAGGTCGCCTTTGCCTCTGAACTCTTCGGCCGCGTCGAGACGATGCTGGGCATGGCGCCGAACACGATGAAGATGGGCATCATGGACGAGGAGCGCCGCACGACGGTGAACCTCAAGGAGTGCATCCGCGCGGCGTCGCAGCGGGTGGTGTTCATCAACACCGGCTTCCTCGACCGCACCGGCGACGAGATGCACACGTCGATGGAAGCCGGCCCGATGATCCGAAAGGGCGACATGAAGCAGGCCGCCTGGATTGGCGCCTACGAGAACTGGAACGTCGATATCGGGCTCGAATGCGGGCTTGCCGGCCATGCGCAGATCGGCAAGGGCATGTGGGCGATGCCGGACCTGATGGCCGCGATGCTGGAGCAGAAGATCGGCCACCCCAAAGCCGGCGCCAACACCGCCTGGGTGCCGTCGCCCACGGCTGCGACGCTTCATGCGACGCATTATCACAAGGTCAACGTCGCCAAGGTGCAGGCCGAACTGAAGTCCCGCGCTCGTGCCAAGCTGGCCGACATCCTGTCGGTGCCGGTCGCGACGCGGCCGAATTGGACGCCGGAGGACATCCAGCGCGAACTCGACAACAACGCGCAGGGCATTTTGGGCTACGTCGTGCGCTGGGTCGACCAGGGCGTCGGCTGCTCCAAGGTGCCGGACATCAACGATGTCGGCCTGATGGAAGACCGCGCGACGCTGCGCATCTCTGCCCAGCACATGGCGAACTGGCTGCATCACGGCGTGTGCTCGCGTGATCAGGTGATGGAGACGATGAAGCGCATGGCGGCGGTGGTGGATCGGCAGAACGAGGGCGATGCGCTCTACCGGCCGATGGCGCCGGATTTCGAGAACTCGATCGCGTTCCAGGCGGCTTGTGATCTGGTGCTGAAGGGGCGCGAGCAGCCCAATGGCTATACGGAGCCGGTGTTGCATCGGCGGCGGTTGGAGTTGAAGGCGAAGCGGGACGCGTGATCGGACTTGTCCTGAAATGATCGTGCTCGACGTTGCCCCCCTCTGTCCTGCCGGACATCTCCCCCGCAAGGGGGGAGATCACCCGTTTGAAATGGCGGCCTCAACCTTCGAGTTCGCAAGAAATGGTCTGCGGGCGACGAGACTGATCTCCCCCCTTGCGGGGGAGATGTCCGGCAGGACAGAGGGGGGCAACGTCGAGCGCTATCGACATGAGCTTTCCCCGGATTGCGACCCATGATCATCCTTGCCATCGACACCTCCGCCAATCTCTGCGCCGCCTCGATCCACGCCGACGTCGAACTCGGCCGTTGCGTGCGCGATCTCGGCAAGGGCCATGCCGAGCATCTGATGGCGGTGATAGACGAGTCGTTGGCGGCGGCGGGGAAGGATTATGCCGATCTCGACAGGCTCGCCGTTTCCATCGGGCCGGGTTCGTTCACCGGCATCCGCGTCGGGGTTTCGGCCGCGCGCGGACTGGCGCTGGCGCTGAAGATTCCGGCAGTCGGCGTGACGACGCTCGAAGCGCTTGCATTCGAGGCCCGGCGGGCCAATGTCGGGCGCAACGTGCTGGCCGCGCTCGATGGCGGGCGGGGCGAAATCCATGCGGCGCTCTACGATGACAAAGGCGATGAACGCGCACCTGCGGCGGCGATCGACCTGACCGCAGCGACCGAACTTGCGACGCGCGCGAACGCAGTCCTCGTCGGCACGGCGGCGGATGCAATTCACGCGGCGGCAGGCGGGGCGCTCGACATTGCCGGCCGGCAAGCGACGGCGGACATCGCAGCCTATGCCGCGATCGGTTCGAGCAAGCCCGACACCGGCACGCGCCCGACGCCGCTTTACCTCCGCTCCGCCGATGCCAAGGTGAACGAAGGTTTTGCCGTCGCGCGGAAGGCGGCGCCATGAAGATGCCTTGGTCGACGCCGCGCGAATTCGCCATCGAGCCGCTGGAGATTGAGGATGCGGCGGCGCTGCCGCGCATCCATGAGGAGGATTTCATCCGGCCGTGGTCGGAGGACGAGTTCGCCGATCTTCTGGCGCAGGGCAACGTCTTCGGCTTTGCCGCGCGCGAGGTCGGCAAGCGGCATTTGGGGCCGGTCGGCTTCGTGCTGGTGCGGCAGGCGGCGGACGAGGCGGAGATCCTGACCGTCGCTGTCGCGCGCTCGGCGCGGCGGCTGGGGCTCGGGCGCAGCCTTATGGATGCCGCCTTGCGCGCGCTCCACACTGCGCGCACCGCTTCGCTCTTCCTCGAGGTCGACGAGACGAATGCGCCGGCGATCGCGCTTTATCGCAGGCTCGGGTTCATCCAGGTCGGCAAGCGGCCGGACTATTACAAGCAGCCGGGCGGCGGCCGCACGGGCGCGATCGTCATGCGCCGCGACCTGCACTGAGCGATGCGCGCCAAGGCGAAGCTTGCCGTTGCCCTGATCGGCTTTGCGCTCGGCACGGCGGGTCTCGTCGCGTGGCAGGCGGCGATGAAGGCGACGCGCATCGGCGATCCGCGAAAGCCGGCGCTGCTCTGGCATCGCATGGTGCTGGCGCTGCTCGGCATCCGCGTCCATGTGACGGGGCCGCTTTCCCCGCAACGCCCGCTGCTGATCGCGGCGAACCATGTGTCGTGGACGGACATCATGGTGCTCGGCTCGATCGCGCCGGTGAACTTCATCGCCAAGGCGGAAGTGGCGACATGGCCGGTCCTCGGGCGTCTTTTCCGGTCGCAGAACTCCGTTTTCGTCGAGCGCGAGGCGAGGCATCGCTCGGGTCACCAGACGCGGGAAGTGGCCGAAACGTTGAAATCGGGCGATCCGTTGGTGTTGTTCGCCGAAGGCACGACCGCCTGCGGCAACAAGCTCCTGCCGTTCAAGTCGACGCTGTTCGGTGCGGCGGCGCAACTGTCCGACGAGGCGTTCGCGGTGCAGCCGGCGGCGCTCTTCTATTCGCGGTTGCACGGCATGGCGATGGGGCGCAGGCACCGCGCGCGCTATGCCTGGATCGGCGACGAGGAGCTGGTGCCGCATCTGCTGCGCATCATCGAAAGCGGGCCGGTGGACGTGGAGGTGCGCTTCGGCGAGCCGATCAGCTTTGCCGGAGCGAACCGCAAGCAGGTCTCTGCGCGCTCGGAAGCGGCGATCCGCGATCTCGTGACCGGCGTCAGGCGCGGCGCGAAGCTGTGATCACGCGCGGTCTGTCCTTCGGCGCCAAAAAGCGTTAGAGGCTCGCCGCATGGAACAGACAAATACGATCGCCCGCGCGGAAAGAGGTTCGGCCGAGACCCGCAAGGTCTTCGTCAAGACCTATGGCTGCCAGATGAACGTCTATGACAGCCAGCGCATGTCCGATGCGCTGGCCGCCGATGGCTACCAGCCGACGGAGACGATCGAGGACGCCGATCTGGTGCTGCTCAACACCTGCCATATCCGCGAGAAGGCGGCCGAGAAGGTCTATTCGGAGCTCGGGCGCATTCGCGACCTGAAGGCCGAGCGGGCCGCTGAGGGGCGCCAGATGGTGATCGGCGTGACGGGCTGCGTGGCGCAGGCCGAGGGCGACGAGATTTTGCGTCGTTCGCCGGCGGTCGACCTCGTGGTCGGCCCGCAGACCTATCATCGCCTGCCGGCGGTGGTGAGGAAAGCGCGCGCGGGCGAAAAGGTGGTCGAGACCGAATATGCGCTCGAAGACAAGTTCGAGCATTTGCCGCAGCCGAAGACCGCGGCGGTCCGGTCGCGCGGCGTGACGGCGTTTTTGACCGTTCAGGAAGGCTGCGACAAGTTCTGCACCTTCTGCGTGGTGCCCTATACGCGCGGCTCCGAAATCTCGCGGCCCGTCGCGCAGATCGTGGCGGAGGCCGAGCGTTTGGCCGAAAGCGGCGTGCGCGAGATCACGTTGCTCGGCCAGAACGTCAATGCCTGGCATGGCGAGGGCGCAGACGGCAGGGAATGGGGGCTCGGCGAGCTTTTGTTCCGGCTGGCTGAAATTCCGGGGCTTGCGCGGCTGCGCTACACGACCAGCCACCCGCGCGACATGGACGACGCGCTGATCACGGCGCATCGCGACCTTGAACAATTGATGCCCTATCTCCATCTGCCGGTTCAGTCGGGCTCGGATCGCATCCTGAAGGCGATGAACCGCAAGCACACGGCCGACGACTATCTGCGGCTGGTCGATCGCATTCGAGGCGTGCGCGGCGACATCGCCATGTCGGGCGATTTCATCGTCGGCTTCCCCGGCGAGACCGACGCGGATTTCGAAGCGACGATGAAGATGGTGCGCGAGGTGGATTATGCACAGGCTTTCTCGTTCAAATATTCACCGCGGCCGGGAACACCGGGCGCCGAGATGAAGTTCCACGTCGAGGAGCGCGTGAAGGACGAAAGGCTGCAGGAACTGCAGGCTTTGCTGACAAATCAGCTCGAAGCCTTCACGCAAAGCCGTGTCGGCATGGTGATGGACACGCTGATCGAGAAGCGGGGGCGGCGCGACGGACAGATCGTCGGACGCTCGCCCTGGCTGCAGCCGGTGATTCTTGATGAAACCGTCGGCCGAATCGGCGACATTGTCCGGGTGAAGGTATCGAGCGCCGGCCGCAACAGCCTTTTTGCCGAGAAGGTGGAGGCCAGGCACCAATGAGGAGAGCCGATTGAGCGTCGCACCGGAACTGAAGCCCGGCCCCCAGGGGGCATCGGACATGGCGCATATCGTACTCACCTTCGACAACAACGGACTTGCCTCCGCCCTTTACGGTCAGTTCGACGAGAATCTGGCGCGCATCGAGCAGAAGCTCGGCCTCGACATCCGCTCCAAGGGCAACCAGCTCTCGATCCGCGGCGAGCCGGGCGCGGCCGAACAGGCGCGCCGCGCGCTGGATTATCTCTACGGCCTTCTGCAGAAGGGCCACGACGTCTCGCCGTCGGAGGTGGACGGTGCGATCCGCATCTCGATCGCCGCTGACGACCAGTTGACGCTGCCGACGCTTGAGCGCAAGGGCAAGATGGCGGCCGCGCAGATCGCGACGCGCAAGCGCACCATCTATGCCCGCTCGGTCAATCAGGACGCATACATGCGCGCGCTGGAGCGGTCTGAACTGGTGTTCGGCATCGGGCCTGCCGGCACCGGAAAGACCTATCTCGCCGTCGCACATGCCGCGATGCTGCTCGAGCGCGGCGCGGTCGAGCGCATCATCCTGTCGCGGCCGGCGGTGGAGGCGGGCGAGCGCCTCGGCTTCCTGCCGGGCGACATGAAGGAGAAGGTCGACCCCTATCTGCGCCCGCTCTACGACGCGCTCTACGACATGATGCCGGCCGACAAGGTCGAGCGCGCCATCGCCGCCGAGGTCATCGAGATCGCGCCGCTCGCCTTCATGCGCGGGCGCACGCTGCGCAACGCCGCGATCATCCTCGACGAGGCGCAGAACACGACGCACATGCAGATGAAGATGTTCCTGACCCGCCTCGGCGAGGGCGGACGCATGATCGTGACCGGCGATCCGAGCCAGATCGATCTTCCGCCCAACACCAAGTCGGGCCTCGTCGAGGCGCTGCGCGTGCTGACCGACGTACCGGGCATCGTCACCTGCCGCTTCAACGATGTCGACGTCGTGCGCCATCCGCTCGTCGCCGAGATCGTTCGCGCCTATGACCGCGAGGGCGCGGGCATGCCGGGCCGGGGCGCGGCGAACATCTGACGCAAATGATCGAGATCGACATCGCGATGGAGGCCGGCGGCTGGCCGGCCGAGGACGAATTGCGCGGCCATGCGACAAGGGCGGCCGGCGCCGTTTTCGCCGAACTGGGCGTCGCCGATCCGGCGTCCGAACTCAGCCTGCTGTTCACCGACGACGCCTCGATCCGCATCCTCAACCGCGACTGGCGCGCAAAGGACAAGGCGACCAACGTCCTCTCCTTCCCGGCATTCGAAGTCGCGCCGGGTGACCCGTTGCCGCCGATGCTCGGAGACATTATCCTTGCCTTCGAGACGGTTTCTGCGGAAGCGGCACTGGAAGAAAAGCCCTTCGCGCACCATCTCACCCATCTCCTCGTCCACGGCCTGCTGCATCTTCTGGGCTACGACCACGAAAACGACGCAGACGCGGACGAAATGGAGGGACTGGAACGCAAGGTGCTCGCGCGTCTTGCCATTCCCGATCCGTATGTCTAACTGGTAGGGCCAACACGGCCTTAGGGACAATGAACGAACAAACGCAGATTGAGGCTTCCCCCGAACGGGCAGAAGCAGGCGGCTCCGACGAAGGTTCGGACGCCCAAAGTAGGACCGCTGGCCCTGCCGGCAAGTCCACCACCTTCCTCCACAGGCTCTCGGGGCTCTTCAAGCCCAGGAACGGCTCGTCGATCCGCGAGGATCTGGCCGATGCGCTGGACGAGCACTCGCTGGATTCGGCCGGCTTCTCGCCGGGCGAGCGGGCGATGCTCAAGAACATCCTGCGGCTGCGCGAACTGCGCGTCGAGGACGTCATGATCCCGCGCGCCGACATCCAGGCGGTCGAGATCACGATGACGCTCGGCGATTTGATGGTGACGTTCGAGCGGCTCGGCCACTCGCGCATGCCGGTCTATGGCGAGACGCTGGACGACCCGCGCGGCATGGTCCACATCCGCGACGTCATCGCCCACATCACTCGCACGGCGGGGCAGAAGCGGGCGCGCGCGACCAAGAAGCCGCTCGACGCCGCGACGCTGGACCTGTCCAATGTCGAACTCGGCAAGAGCATCGGCGAACTGAGCCTCGTGCGCAAACTGCTCTTCGTGCCGCCGTCCATGCTCGCCTCCGACCTGATGGCGCGGATGCAGGCCGAACGGCTGCAGATGGCGCTGGTCATCGACGAATATGGCGGCACGGACGGTCTCGTCTCGCTCGAGGACATCGTCGAGATGGTCGTCGGCGACATCGAGGACGAGCATGACGACGACGAGGCCATGATCACGCAAGCCGGCGACGGCGTCTTCATCGTGGACGCCAAGGCGGAGATCGACGACGTCGCGGAGAAGATCGGCGATGCGTTCTCGGCCGGCGAGCACGGCGAATATGTCGACACGATCGGCGGCATGATCTTCAACGCGCTCGGCCGCGTTCCGGCCCGCGGCGAGGTCGTGCAGGCGATCCCCGGCTTCGAGTTCCACGTACTCGACGCCGACCCGCGAAGGGTCAAGCGCGTGCGCATCGTCCAGACACGCGCGACTGACCGTCGCCGCCGGCAGGTGCGGCAGGCTGCCAACTGATCGTCCGTTTGGAAAGCATCCGCGCCTTTGCTAAAGAGGTGCGGGGTCTGATTCTGGCAGCGGACGGGTGAATGGAGCGCCTTGCGGGCAAGATAATTCTCCTGTCGGGCGCCGGCAGGGCGTTGGCCGCGTTGGCGGCGGGCGGCCTTGCAAGCCTGTCGCAGGCGCCGTTCGACTTTCCGCTCGCCGCCTTCGTCGCCTTTCCGGTTCTCGTCTGGCTGCTCGACGGCGCGGTCGCCGCGCCCGAGCGGCGCGGGCTGCGCCGGCTCGGACCGGCCTTTTTCGTCGGCTGGCTGTTCGGCTTCGGCTATTTCCTCGTCGGTCTCTGGTGGACCGGCAACGCGCTTCTCGTCGAGGCCGACCTCTTCGCCTGGGCGCTGCCGCTTGCCATCATCGGCCTGCCGGCCCTGCTGGCGTTCTTCTACGCCTTTGCCGCCGCCGCGGCCAAGATCGCCTGGAGCGACGACATCGGCCGCATCGCCGCGCTCGCCGTCGCCTTCGCGCTCGCAGAATGGCTGCGTTCCTTCCTGTTTTCGGGCTTTCCGTGGAATGCCGTCGGCTATGCGGCGATGCCGGTTCCGCTTGCCATGCAGTCCCTTGCCGTGGTCGGTGTGGTCGGCATCAATGCCCTGGCCGTCTTCGTCTTTGCGCTGCCGGCGCTGCTCGCGGGCCGCGATCACCTGAAGCTCGGCGCCGCGCTCGGCGTCGGCCTCGTCGCGCTGCATCTGGGCTATGGCGCGCTGCGCCTGTCGCAGGCCGAGCCGACGGACGGGGCGGAGAGCGTCGCGATCCGCGTCATCCAGCCTTCGATCCTGCAAAGCCAGAAATGGGACACGGCGGAGCGCGACCGGATTTTCCAGGCGCATCTCGACCTGACGACGCGGCCCGTCGACGAAGGCGAGACCGCGCCGGACGTGATCATCTGGCCAGAAACCTCGGTGCCGTTCCTGTTCGGCGACAGGCCGGACGCGCTGGCCGCGCTCGGCGCGGCGGTCGACGACGACCAGCGCCTGCTCGCCGGCATCGTGCGCGCGCAGGCGGTCGGCGAGGGCGGGACGGACTATTACAATTCGATCGTCGTCATCGACGGATCGGGCGAGATCGTCGACGCGTTCGACAAGATTCGGCTGGTGCCGTTCGGCGAGTACCTGCCGTTCCAGGAATTTCTCTCGCGCTTCGGCCTCAGGCAACTGGCGCAGAATATCGGCGGCTTTTCGGCCGGCACGACACGTCGCCCGCTCGATCTCGGCGGCGGTCTCTCGGCCCTGCCCTTCATCTGCTACGAAGTGATCTTCCCCGGCATCGCGCCGCGCGGTGGCACGGATGCGCGGCTTCTGGTCAATGTCACCAACGATGCCTGGTTCGGCGACACGCCCGGCCCCTACCAGCATTTCCGGCAGGCGCAATTTCGCGCCGTCGAATCGGGCCTGCCCCTTATCCGCGCCGCCAATAACGGGATTTCGGCCGCGGTCGACGGCTATGGACGCGTGATCGACGGGCTGGCACTCGACGCTGTCGGCGTCCTCGACGTGGAGGTTCCGCTGGTCGAAGCGGATGCGCTCGTGCCGCCTTTTCGTCCCGATATTGCCGGCTTTTGCGTGATGATCGTTCTTGGCATCGCTGCCACAGCAAACAACCTGCGGTCGCGCGCTCGTGTCAATTGACACACATATATTAGCGACTCATAGTCAGGAAACCGCGACCTAGAGTCGGGCGGGCCTTGGGGCGCTCGCACGACACGCGGCCAGAAGCGCAAAGCTCAACGACAATGGCCTGCTCCAATGGGCTGACGACATGATAACCAACAAGAAGAAACCGAATCCGATCGACATACACGTCGGTAGTCGGGTCAGGTTGCGACGCAATATGCTTGGCATGAGCCAGGAGAAGCTTGGCGAAATGCTGGGAATCACATTCCAGCAGATCCAGAAATACGAGAAGGGCACGAACCGTGTCGGAGCAAGCCGCCTGCAGGCGATTTCCTCCGTCATGAACGTTCCCGTCGCGTATTTCTTCGAGGACGCGCCGGGGCAGGACCACAACCGAAGTGGCTTCGCCGAGGATGACGGGTCGACCTATGTGGTCGATTTCCTGAACAGCTCCGAAGGCCTTCAGTTGACCCGCGCCTTCATCAAGATCAGCGATCCGAAGGTTCGACGCCGGATCATCGACTTGGTGAAGTCGCTCGCATCCGAAGACGACGACACGCCGTAGAGAAGAGCGCCGCACGGATTTTTCGGACTCGGTCGGGCATGGCTTGACCGGGCCTTCCGCGCTTGGCTACACGTCTTTCCGCCTGCCGCTCGGGCAGTGCGCTTTCCAGAGGGGACACCCGATCTTGCGCCAGAACTACATCTTCACCTCCGAATCCGTTTCCGAAGGCCACCCCGACAAGGTGTGCGACCGCATTTCCGACGAGATCGTCGACCTCGTCTATCGCGAGGCGGCGAAGAAGAACGGCAGCGGCAAGCCGCAGATGGATGCGTGGAAGGTGCGCGTCGCCTGCGAAACGCTGGCCACCACCAACCGCGTGGTCATCGCCGGCGAAGTCCGGGTGCCCGATTCGCTCCTGAAGAAATCAAAGGACGGCGAATTCGAGAAGGATGCCGCCGGCAATCCAAAGGTCAATCCGGCCAAGTTCAAGTCCGTGGCGCGCAAGGCGATCCGTGCGATCGGCTACGAGCAGGACGGTTTCCACTGGAAGACGGCGAAGATCGACGTGCTCCTGCATGGCCAGTCCGCCCACATCGCGCAGGGCGTCGACAGCGCGGCCGACAAGCAGGGCGAAGAGGGCGCGGGCGACCAGGGCATTATGTTCGGCTATGCCTGCCGCGAGACGCCGGACCTGATGCCGGCGCCGATCTACTACAGCCACAAGATTCTCGAACTGCTTGCCGACGCGCGCAAGAACGGCGACGGCGACGTGGCGCGGCTCGGCCCCGATGCCAAGAGCCAGGTCACGGTGCGCTATGTCGACGGCCAGCCGAAGGAAGCGACGCAAATCGTGCTGTCGACGCAGCACATCGATCCCGAATGGGACAACAAGAAGGTGCGCAAGGTCGTCGAGCCCTATATCCGCGAGGCGCTGTCCTCTGGCGGGCTGTCGATCGCCGAGGACTGCAACTGGTACATCAACCCGACCGGCAAGTTCGTGATCGGCGGACCGGACGGCGATGCGGGCCTGACCGGCCGCAAGATCATCGTCGACACCTATGGCGGCGCAGCCCCGCATGGCGGCGGCGCGTTTTCGGGCAAGGACACGACCAAGGTCGACCGCTCGGCAGCCTACGCCGCGCGCTACCTCGCCAAGAACGTAGTCGCGGCGAAGCTCGCCGACCGCTGCACGATCCAGCTCGCCTATGCGATCGGCGTCGCGCAGCCGCTTTCGGTCTATGTCGATTTGCACGGCACCGGCAAGGTCGCCGAGGACGTGGTGGAAAAGGCGCTGCGCGAGGTCATGGACCTGTCGCCTTCGGGCATCCGCCGGCATCTGGATTTGAACAAGCCGATCTATGCGCGCACCGCCGCCTACGGCCATTTCGGCCGCAAGGCCGGGCGCGACGGCTCGTTCTCCTGGGAAAAGACGGACCTCGTGAAGGCGCTCAGGCAAGCGGTCGCCGCCTGACGATGTCGAAGCACGTTTGGGGAGAGCGGGCGACCGAAGCCTTCTTCGGCCGCCGGCACGGCAAGACGATGAGCCCGAAGCAGGTCGGCCAGATGGCGGCCCACCTGCCGGGGCTCAAGCTGGACCTCGAAAAGTCGGCGCCCGGCGATCTGCGCACGCTCTTTTCGGCGCCGGTCGAGGATGTCAGGCTGGAGATCGGCTTCGGCGGCGGCGAGCACTTCCATCACGAAGCGTCGCGTTTTCCTCGAACGGGCTTCATCGGCGTCGAGCCGTTCGTCAACGGGATGGCGAAGTTCGTCTCGCAGTTCGACGCCGCGCCGCTCGCCAATGTGCGGGTTCACGACGACGACGCGACCGAACTCCTCGACTGGCTGCCGGCGGCCTCGCTGGCGGGGATCGATCTTCTCTATCCCGACCCGTGGACGAAGAAGCGGCACTGGAAGCGGCGTTTCGTGAGCCCGGTCAATCTCGACCGGTTCGCGCGGGTGCTGAAGCCGGGCGGGCGTTTCCGGTTTGCCTCGGACATCGCGCATTACGTCAACTGGACGCTCAGCCATTGCCGCGCGCATGGCGCGTTCGAATGGCAGGCCGAGGGGCCGGACGACTGGCGCCGGCCCTATGAGGGCTGGCCGGGCACGCGCTACGAGGCGAAGGCGATCCGCGAAGGGCGTACGCCCGCCTACCTGACGTTCAGGCGGACCTGACCTTCAGGCGCCCTGATCAGCGGCGCTCGATGGCGCGGAACTGGGCCGGGTCGATGCCGAGACGCGACAGGTCGCCGGCATGGGCGGGACGGCCGGCCTCGGCGGCGGCGGACACGGCGATCGCGCTGCGGAAGATGCCGAAGAAGCTGGAAACGCTGCGCTGGAGCGAACGGGACATGGCTGCGATCCTTTCAGGATTGTGCGATGCAACAAAGATAGGTGCGCCGCGGCGATTACGCCAATGTTGCTGCGTCAACGCAGCCATGCACGAATGGAGGGGCCGACGCGGCACTTGATCGGGCGGGCCGGTTGGCGTATAGGAGCGTCAAATTCTTGGTCGGTATGGCAAAGAGTGGGTCCACCCGGTCCCGCTCTTTTTTGTTACCGGCGGCGCGATCAGGGTCACCTACTTGAGCGAAACCGGCACTTCCAAACCTTCTGGCGACGACCGCCTCATCCGCGAGACGGGCATCGACGCGCGCATCGCGCAGATCATCGAGCCCGTCATGCGCTCCATGGGCTACCAGCTCGTGCGGGTGCGCCTGTCGGGCCAGAACGGGCTGACGCTGCAGATCATGGCCGAGCGCTTCGACGGCACGATGACCGTCGAGGATTGCGAGGAGGTCAGCCGCGCGGTCTCGCCGGTCCTCGATGTGGAGGACCCGATCGAAAAGGCCTATCATCTGGAAGTGTCCTCGCCGGGCATCGACCGCCCGATGGTGCGCAAGTCCGACTTCGTCCATGCCAAGGGGCATCTGGCCAAGGTCGAGACGAGCCTGTTGGTCGCCGGGCGCAAGCGCTTCAAGGGCAAGATCGTCGAGGCCGACGATGACGGCATCACGATCGAGAGTGACCAGTTGAGCTATGGCGAGGAGCCGGTCGCGCGCATCCCCTACGACGCGCTCGCCGATGCCAAGCTGATCCTGACGGACGATTTGATCCGCGAGACGCTGAAGCGCGACAAGGCCGCCAAGAAGGCGCGCAAGCTCGAGGACGACGTGGAATTCGAAGGCGACGGACCCGACGCCGACAACGACAACTGATTTGAGACGGACGCCTGGCGCGCTGCGCAGGCAAAGTGCCCAAGGAGACTTACCATGGCAGTGAGTGCAAACAGGCTCGAGCTTCTGCAGATCGCCGACGCCGTCGCCCGCGAGAAGTCGATCGACAAGCAGATCGTCATCGCCGCAATGGCCGACGCCATCCAGAAGGCAGCGCGCTCGCGCTACGGCCAGGAAACGAACATCCGCGCCGACATCAACCCGAACACCGGCGAGATGAAGCTGCAGCGCCTGCTCGAAGTGGTCGACACGGTCGAGGAATATGCCCGCGAGATTTCGATCGACGACGCGCGCCACCGCAATCCGGACGCGCAGGTCGGCGACTTCATCGCCGAATTGCTGCCGCCGATGGATTTCGGCCGCATCGCCGCCCAGTCGGCCAAGCAGGTCATCGTCCAGAAGGTGCGCGAAGCCGAGCGCGACCGCCAGTATGACGAATACCGCGACCGCGTCGGCGAGATCGTCAACGGCTCGGTCAAGCGCGTCGAATACGGCAACGTGATCGTCGATCTCGGCCGCGGCGAGGCGATCATCCGCCGCGACGAGCTGATCCCGCGCGAGAACTACAAGTATGGCGACCGCGTCCGCGCCTATGTCTATGACGTGCGCCGCGAGCAGCGCGGCCCGCAGATCTTCCTGTCGCGTACCCATCCGCAGTTCATGGCGAAGCTGTTCACCATGGAAGTGCCGGAAATCTACGACGGCATCATCGAGATCAAGTCGGTCGCCCGCGATCCGGGCTCCCGCGCCAAGATCGCCGTCATCTCGCGCGATTCGTCCATCGACCCGGTCGGCGCCTGCGTCGGCATGCGCGGCAGCCGCGTGCAGGCGGTCGTCGGCGAGCTTCAGGGCGAGAAGATCGACATCATTCCGTGGAGCCAGGACGCCGCCGCGTTCATCGTCAACGCCCTGCAGCCGGCAGAAGTCGCCAAGGTCGTGCTCGACGAGGATGCCGAGCGCATCGAGGTGGTGGTGCCGGACGACCAGCTTTCGCTGGCCATCGGCCGCCGCGGCCAGAACGTGCGCCTTGCCTCGCAGCTCACCGGCTGGGACATCGACATCCTGACCGAGGAAGAGGAATCGCAGCGCCGCCAGAAGGAATTCGTCGAGCGGTCGAACCTCTTCATGGATGCGCTCAACGTCGACGAGATGGTCGGCCAGGTGCTGGCCTCGGAAGGCTTCACCTCGGTCGAGGAAGTCGCCTATGTCGATTCGGACGAGATCGCCTCGATCGACGGCTTCGACGAGGACACCGCCTCGGAAATCCAGGAGCGTGCGCGCGAGCATCTCGAGCGCATCGAGGCCGAATATGACGAGAAGCGCCGCGCGCTCGGCGTCCAGGACGAGCTGCGCGAAATTCCGGGCATCACCACGGCGATGCTGGTCGCGGTCGGCGAGGACGACGTCAAGACGGTCGAGGACTTCGCCGGCTACGCCGTCGACGACCTCGTCGGCTGGAAGGAACGCAAGGACGGCGAGACGAAGATGTTCGAAGGCGTACTCTCGCCCTTCGGCGTCACCCGCGCCGATGCCGAGCAGATGGTCGTCGCCGCCCGCCTCAAGGCGGGCTGGATCACCGAAGAGGATCTTGCCGCCGAAGCTGAAGCCGAAGACGAGACCGAGGGCGCCTGATCGGGCGCGAAGGAGCGGATACGCACTTGAACGAGGCGAGCGAACGCACATGTATAGTGACGAGGCAGGGCGGATCGCCGGACGGCTTGATCCGCTTCGTGGCCGGTCCCGACATGGACGTCGTTCCCGATCTCAAGCGCAATCTGCCCGGACGCGGCTGCTGGGTGACCGGTGAGCGATCCGTCGTCGACAAGGCCGTGGCGAAGAACCTCTTCGCCCGCGCCCTGAAGGAGAAGGTGACGGTTTCGCCGGATCTCGGCGACCTCGTCGACAGGCTCCTGGCACAGCAGGCGCTGGGCTCCATCGGGCTGGCGCGCAAGGCCGGGCAACTGGTGCTAGGCGCCGCAAAGGTTGAGGCCGCAGTGCGCAGCGGCAAGGCAAAACTCGTTCTCCACGCCCGCGAAGGGTCGGAGGACGGCGTGCGCAAGATTACCCAGGCGCGGCGCTCCGTGGTGCATCTGGGAGGGCCGGACATCCCCGCCTACAAACTCTTTTCGCAGGCCGAATTGGGTTTGGCATTGGGGGGGGCAAATGTGATACATGCTGCCGTGCTCGGCTTGGATGCCGGCAAGGCGGCGGCAAAGCGCGTGGGTGCGCTTGACCGATATCGGGGCGGAACCCCGGACGAGCGGAATGCGAATGCGGCGGTCGTCGACCACAGTGAGGCCGCAGAGGATACGGAATGAGTGATACGAAATCGGGTGACGACAAGACGTTGAGCGTCAACACCAAGAAGACCTTGACGCTGAAGCGCCCCGGCGTGGAGCAGGGAACCGTGCGCCAGAATTTCTCGCACGGCCGCACCAAGTCCGTCGTTGTCGAGACCAAGAAGCGCAAGTTCTCCATGCCCGGCGAAAAGCCGGAGGCACCGGTTGCCGCCGCTGCTGCGCCCGCTGCGCCTTCGGTCGCCGCTCCGACGCCGGCACCGACGCCGAAGCCGGCTGCGCCCGTCCAGGCTGCGCCCGCTCCGGTGATCGAGCCTGTCGTGCGCGCGCCCCAGCCGCAGCCGCAGCGTTCCGCGCCGTCGCAGCAGGCACCGCGTTCGGCACCCCGTCCGGTCGGCAATCGCGGTTCGGGCATGGTCCTGAACTCGCTGTCGAGCGGCGAGATGGATGCCCGCCGCCGTGCGCTGGAAGGCGCCCGCGTTCGCGAGCAGGAAGAGCGCCTGCGCGCCGTCGAGGACGCCAAGCGCCGCGCCGAGGAAGATGCGCGCCGCGCCAAGGAGCGCGAGGAATCCGCGCGCCGCCAGGCCGAAGAGGAAGCCCGGCTCCAGTCCGAGGCGGAATCGCGTCGCCGCGCCGAAGAGGAAGCCCGCCGCCGTGCGCCCGCCGCTCCGGCAGTCGCCGAAGAGGAAGAGGCGGACTCGCGCGCCAAGGCCCGTCCGGCCACCGCCATCAAGCGCGGCCCGGTCAAGGCCGCCGTCGAGGCGCCGCGCCCGGCCAAGCCGCGTTCGGAAGACGATCGCCGCCGCGGCAAGCTGACGCTTTCCACCGCGACCTCGGACGAGGGCGACGCGCGGGGCCGCTCGCTGTCGTCGATGCGCCGCCGCCAGGAGAAGTTCAAACGCGCCCAGATGCAGGAGCCGCGCGAGAAGATTGCCCGCGAGGTCATCCTTCCCGAGACGATCACCATCCAGGAACTCGCCCAGCGTATGGCCGAGCGCGCCGTGGACGTGGTCAAGTATTTCATGAAGCAGGGCCAGATCATGAAGCCCGGCGACATCATCGATGCCGACACAGCGGAGCTCGTCGCGTCCGAATTCGGCCACACGGTTCGCCGCGTGTCCGAGTCCGACGTCGAGACCGGCATGTTCGACATCGCCGACAAGCCGGAGGATCTGAAGTCGCGTCCGCCGGTCGTGACCATCATGGGCCATGTCGACCACGGCAAGACCTCGCTTCTCGACGCCATCCGCAAGGCGAACGTCGTGGCGGGCGAGGCCGGCGGCATCACCCAGCACATCGGCGCCTATCAGGTCGAGCAGGACGGTCAGACGATCACCTTCATCGATACGCCCGGCCACGCCGCCTTCACGGCGATGCGCGCCCGTGGCGCCCAGGCGACCGACATCGCGATCCTCGTGGTCGCGGCCGACGACAGCGTCATGCCGCAGACGATCGAGTCCATCAGTCACGCCAAGGCGGCCGGTGTGCCGATCATCGTGGCGATCAACAAGATCGACAAGCCGTCGGCCGATCCGCAGAAGGTGCGCACGCAGCTCCTGCAACACGAAGTCTTCGTGGAATCGATGGGCGGTGAAGTGCTCGACGTCGAAGTTTCGGCCGTCAAGGGCACCAATCTCGACAAGCTGCTCGAGGCGATCCTGCTGCAGGCCGAAATCCTCGACCTGAAGGCGAATCCCGACCGCACCGCCGAGGGCGTCGTCATCGAAGCCAAGCTCGACAAGGGCCGCGGCTCGGTCGCGACGGTGCTCGTCCAGGCCGGCACGCTCAAGATCGGCGACATCCTCGTCGCCGGCAACGAATGGGGCCGCGTGCGCGCGCTCGTCAACGACAAGGGCGAGCAGATCAAGGAAGCCGGACCGGCGCTGCCGGTCGAGGTTCTGGGTCTCCAGGGCACGCCGCAGGCCGGCGACCGCTTCGCCGTCGTTGAGAACGAGGCCAAGGCCCGCGAAATCGCCGAATATCGCCAGCGTCTCGCCCGCGAGAAGTCGGTCGCCCGCCAGGCGGGCCAGCGCGGCTCGCTGGAACAGATGATGTCGCAGCTCCAGACCTCGGGCCTCAAGGAGTTCCCGCTGGTCATCAAGGGCGACGTGCAGGGCTCGATCGAGGCGATCATCGCCGCTCTCGACAAGCTCGGCACCGACGAGGTCCGCGCACGCATCGTCCATTCGGGCGCCGGCGCGATCACCGAGAGCGACGTGTCGCTGGCGGAAACCTCGGGCGCGGCCATCATCGGCTTCAACGTGCGCGCCAACAAGCAGGCGCGCGACGCTTCGGAGCAGGCCGGCATCGAGATCCGCTACTACAACATCATCTACGACCTCGTGGACGACATCAAAGCCGCCATGTCCGGCCTCCTGTCGCCCGAACGCCGCGAGACCTTCCTCGGCAATGCCGAGATCCTCGAAGTGTTCAACATCACCAAGGTCGGCAAAGTGGCGGGCTGCCGCGTCACGGAAGGCAAGATGGAGCGCGGCGCGGGCGTGCGCCTGATCCGCGACAACGTCGTCATCCACGAAGGCAAGCTGAAGACGCTGAAGCGCTTCAAGGACGAAGTGTCCGAAGTGCCGGTCGGCCAGGAGTGCGGCATGGCCTTCGAGAACTACGAGGACATTCGTGCCGGCGACGTCATCGAATGCTTCCGCGTCGAGATGATCACGCGCACGCTCTAATGCGCGGCACATGAAACGAGGCAGCGGCGGGGCGCCCGCCGTTGCATCCGTTTGAACGAAGTCGCGACGGTTTGACCCCGTCCGCGCGAGATTGAGGTAATCCCATGTCCCGCTTCGCTTCGGACGGCCCGTCCCAGCGCCAGCTTCGCATTGGCGAGCAGGTTCGCCATGCGCTCGCCGATGTCATCCAGCGCGGCGAGGTCCGCGACGACGTGATCGAGGGGACGGTCATCTCGATCTCGGAAGTGCGCATGTCGCCGGACCTGAAGATCGCGACGGCCTTCGTCTCGCCGCTCGGCGCCAAGGACGACCAGGCCGTCATCAAGGCGCTGGCGAAGAACGCGAAATTCATCCGCGGCCGCGTTTCCGGCGCGCTGCGCCAGATGAAATACATGCCCGAATTCCGGTTCCGGCTCGACACCAGCTACGACAATTTCGCCAAGATCGACGCGCTGCTCCGTTCGCCGGAAGTCGTGCGCGACCTCGACGACGAAGACGAGGACAGGACCTAGGATGGCGCGGCGCGGCAAGAAGAAGGGGCGTCCGGTTTCCGGCTGGCTGATCCTCGACAAGCCGGTGGGCATGGGCTCCACCGATGCGGTCTCGAAGGTGAAGTGGCTGTTCAATGCCGAAAAGGCCGGCCATGCCGGCACGCTCGACCCGCTCGCCTCCGGCATGCTGCCGATTGCGCTCGGCGAGGCGACCAAGACAGTGCCCTATGTGCAGGACGGTGCGAAAATCTATCGCTTCACGGTGACCTGGGGCGAGGAGCGTGCGACCGACGACCTCGAAGGCGACGTGACGAAACGCTCCGATGCGCGGCCGTCAGAAGCCGACATCCGCGCTATCATGCCGAACTACACGGGCGTCATCATGCAGACGCCGCCGCAATTCTCCGCGATCAAGATCGCCGGCGAGCGCGCCTACGACCTGGCGCGCGACGGCGAGACGGTCGACATCCCGGCCCGCGAGGTCGAGATCGGCCGCTTCGACCTGATCGAGCGAAACGACGACAGCGCGGTGTTCGAGATCGAATGCGGCAAGGGCACCTATGTCCGCTCGCTCGCGCGCGACATGGGCCGCGACCTCGGCTGCTACGGCCACATCTCGACGCTGCGGCGCACCGAGGTCGACCCGTTCACGGGCGACGATCTGGTCACGCTTGCCGAACTTGAAGCGGCCGTCGCGGCCAACGCGCCGGAACTTGCCGAAGGTGAGGCACCAAGACGTCCCGATGGCGCGCAACTGAAGGCGCTCGACGATCTTCTCGTCGACACCGGCGCAGCGCTCGACTGCCTGCCGCAGGTCGCTTTGACCGATGATGCCGCCGCGCGCATCCGGCTCGGCAATCCGGTCATCATCCGCGGCCGCGACGCGCCGCTCGAAGCCGACGAGGCCTGCGCGACCGCGCGCGGAAAGCTCGTCGCGATCGGCATGATCGAGGCGGGAATGTTCAAGCCGAAGCGCGTTTTCGTCGGCTGAATGCAACCTGCCCGATTTTCTGCCCCATTTGAACTTTAGCAATCGATGAATGATTCCGCAGCGCGGATCACTTATCAATTGTTGGCGCGCGCCCGACGGCATGCGCTAATCTTGTGAATTGACGAGCTCGAATCGCTCGCGGGCCCGGGGGTGGAACTTGAGCGACGGTGCGACCGACCAGCCTGACGAGACCGCGCGCAACCGTTGGTTCTCGTGGCCTCTGCCGATCGGAGCCTATCTCGGCGCGCTCGTCGCGGTGTCGCTCATCCCGACGCTCCTGTTCACCGCCGTCCTCCTCGAACGCAACAACCGCGCCCAGCAGGATGCGCTGACGACGCTGGCCGAGGCGACGGCCGGCTCGATCGTCGAGACGATCGACCGCGAGCTTGCCGGCATGACGACGACGCTGCGTGTCCTGTCCACGTCGCGCTCGCTCGACAGCAACGACCTTGGCGAATTCTACGATCGGGCGAAGAGCGCACTGGTGGACACCCGCTCCTTCTTCATCCTGCTGGACGAGGATTTGCGCCAGCTCGTCAACACGCGCGTCGACTACGGCGCGCCGCTCGGCCAGACCTCCGACCCCCAGCCCGCGCAGCTTGCGCTCGCGTCCGGCAATACGGTGATCTCGAACGCGTTCTACGGCGAAGTCGCGCAGAAATGGGTGTTCAACGTCATGGTGCCCTGGCAGCGGGGCGAGGCGCAGCGCGTCCTGATCCTGACGCAGAATGCCGAGGATCTGACGAGCCTGATCGCCGGGCAGAACTTGCGCGGCGGCTGGAACGCGTCCGTGGTCGACGGCAACGGCATCGTGGTGGCCACGACCTTCATGTCGGCCGACATCGGCAAGCCGTTCTTCCTGTGGTCGAACGGGCGCATGCCGGATTCACCGGCGCGCCAGGCGATGACCGTCGACGGCGCGGACTACGAGACCTTCACCGTCAACTCGCGGCTGAGCGGCTGGCAGGTCGTCGTCTGGTCGCCGACCGACATCGTCGCCGCGCCGCTGACGCGGGCCTTGCAGATCTTCGCCTTCGGCGGGCTTCTGCTTGCCGGCCTCAGCGCGCTGTGTGCCTGGATGCTGGCGCGCCAGGTGACGCGGCCGGTGCGTGAACTGGCCGCCGACGCGCGCCGCCTCGGCGCCGGCGAAGCCGTCGCGGCCAAACCCTACAAGGTCGCCGAGATCGCCACCGTGTCGTCGGCGCTCGCCGAGGCGTCGCAGGACCGGCAGGAGGCGGAAGGCGAAATCCGCTTCCTGATGCGCGAGGTCGCGCATCGCTCCAAGAACCAGTTGACCGTCGTCTCCTCGATCGCCAAGCAGACGGCGCGCCACGCGCGCGACTTCGATGCCTTCCAGGATTCCTTCCAGAAGCGCGTGCAGGGGCTGGCGCGCTCGACCGATCTCCTGATCGCCGGCGGCGTCGCGGGCGTGGAGCTGCGCGAACTCCTCGAGGCGCAGATCGAGCCGTTCCGCCCCGGCGAAGCGTCGCGGCTGCAGATCGGCGGCCCGCGCTTCCGCCTGTCGAACCAGGCTGCGCAGACGATCGGCCTCGCGGTCCATGAACTGGCGACGAACGCCTCCAAATACGGCGCCTTCTCGACCAGCACCGGGAAGCTCGCGGTCGAGTGGAGCATCGCCGAGGGCATGCTGTCGATCGACTGGCGCGAGACCGTCTCGAAGCTGGAACAGCGCGAGGAGGGCAAGGGCTTCGGCACCGAGGTGATCGAGCGCATGCTGGGCGGCACGCTCGACGCCGTCATCGAGCGCGAGATCGAACCGGACGGTTTGCACTGCCGTTTCACCATGCCGGTCGAAAAACTGCTGCCCGATCCCGATGCAATGAAGGCCGAGCGCCGCTTCGGCGGCTGAAACCGCGCTTCGCTGAATTAGCTGGCAATGTCGGCGCATATGGACTATATGCGCGCCATCGCCGCAGCCTTTGCTGCCGCGACCACTGGCCCCCGCTGGACGACATCCCGGCCGTGGGCGACCCCATTCCTCCCATTCGAAAGGAAGCATGCGATGTCGATCACCGCTGAACGCAAGCAGGAACTGCTCACCGAATACGCGACCAAGAAGGGCGACACCGGTTCGCCGGAAGTCCAGGTCGCGCTGCTCTCCGAGCGGATCAAGAACCTGACCGAGCACTTCAAGGACCACAAGAAGGACAACCACTCCCGCCGTGGTCTGCTGGCTCTGGTCTCGCAGCGCCGTCAGCTCCTTGACTACCTGAAGGGCAAGGACGAAGGCCGCTACCAGACGCTGATCGAGAAGATCGGCCTGCGCCGCTAACAGTTTCCCGGCGGAGCCGCGCGAGCGGCTTCGCCGGGTTTTTCGCATTCGGGCACGGTGCCCGACACGTCCGCAAGGCCATGATGGCCGGGACGCTCCATGGGATCGGTCATGGGGCAGGATTGCAGGATGCTCGCGCCGGTCGGCGCAGACGAAAGAGCCTCCCGTTGTCTTGCCCGTGGCTCGTCCCGCCAAGAAGAGGCCACGGCGCGGCAGGCACAGGCCGCCGACGCAGGGCCCAGGAAAGGACAATAGATGTTCAATCACCACCGCGTGGAAATCGAGTGGGGCGGTCGCCCGCTCGTTCTGGAAACGGGCAAGATCGCCCGCCAGGCAGACGGCGCCGTTCTGGCGACCTATGGCGAAACCGTCGTTCTGGCCACCGTCGTCTCGGCCAAGGAGCCGAAGCCGGGCTTCGACTTCTTCCCGCTGACCGTGAACTACCAGGAAAAGACCTACGCCGCCGGCAAGATCCCGGGCGGCTACTTCAAGCGCGAAGGCCGTCCGAGCGAGAAGGAAACGCTGGTTTCCCGCCTGATCGACCGCCCGATCCGCCCGCTTTTCGCAGACGGCTACAAGAACGACACGCAGGTCGTCGTCACCGTCATGCAGCATGATCTCGAGAACGATCCGGACATCCTGTCAATCGTCGCGACCTCGGCCGCGCTGACGCTTTCGGGCGTTCCCTTCATGGGCCCGATCGGCGGCGCGCGCGTCGGCTACATCAACGGCGAGTACGTCCTCAACCCGCATGTCGACGAGATGCCCGAGTCCAAGCTCGACCTCGTCGTCGCCGGCACGGGCGACGCCGTTCTGATGGTCGAGTCGGAAGCGCAGGAACTCGACGAAGAGACCATGCTCGGCGCCGTCATGTTCGGCCACCGCGGCTTCCAGCCGGTGATCGACGCGATCATCAAGCTGGCCGAAGTCGCCGCCAAGGAGCCGCGCGACTTCGTGCCCGCCGACTATTCGGCGCTCGAAGGCGAGATGCTCGGCCTCGTCGAGGGCGAACTGCGCGACGCCTACAAGAACACCGACAAGCAGAAGCGCTACGCCGCCGTCGACGCCGTCAAGGCCAAGGTCAAGGCGCATTTCGCACCGGCCGAGGGCGAGGACGCCAAGTACACGTCCGAGCAGATCGGCACCGTGTTCAAGTCGCTCCAGGCGAAGATCGTCCGCTGGAACATCCTCGACACCAAGAGCCGCATCGACGGCCGCGACCTCTCTACGGTCCGCCCGATCGTCTCGGAAGTCGGCGTCCTGCCGCGCACGCACGGCTCGGCGGTCTTCACCCGCGGCGAGACGCAGGCGATCGTGGTCGCCACGCTCGGCACCGGCGAGGACGAGCAGTTCATCGACTCGCTGACCGGCACCTACAAGGAGACCTTCCTCCTTCACTACAACTTCCCGCCCTATTCGGTCGGTGAGACGGGCCGCATGGGTTCGCCCGGCCGCCGCGAGATCGGCCACGGCAAGCTCGCCTGGCGCGCGATCCGTCCGATGCTGCCCGAGAAGGACGCGTTCCCCTACACGCTGCGCGTCGTCTCGGAGATCACCGAGTCGAACGGCTCGTCCTCGATGGCGACCGTGTGCGGCACCTCGCTGGCGCTGATGGATGCGGGCGTTCCGCTCGCCAAGCCCGTCGCCGGCATCGCCATGGGCCTGATCAAGGAAGACGAGCGCTTCGCGGTCCTCTCCGACATCCTGGGCGACGAGGATCACCTCGGCGACATGGACTTCAAGGTGGCCGGCACCGAAGGCGGCATCACCTCGCTGCAGATGGACATCAAGATCGAGGGCATCACCGAGGAGATCATGAAGATCGCGCTCGGCCAGGCCAAGGACGGTCGTATCCACATTCTCGGCGAGATGGCGAATGCGATCACCGAGGGCCGTTCGGAACTCGGCGAATTCGCGCCGCGCATCGAAGTGATGAACATCCCGACCGACAAGATCCGCGACGTGATCGGCTCGGGCGGCAAGGTCATCCGCGAGATCGTGGAAAAGACCGGCGCCAAGATCAACATCGAGGACGATGGCACGGTGAAGATCGCTTCGTCGAACGCGAAGGAGATCGAGGCCGCCAAGAAGTGGATCCACACCATCGTAGCCGAGCCGGAAGTCGGCGAGATCTACGAGGGCACGGTCGTCAAGGTCGCTGATTTCGGCGCCTTCGTGAACTTCTTCGGTCCGAAGGACGGTCTGGTCCACATCAGCCAGCTCGCCGCCGACCGCGTCGCCAAGACTGGCGACGTCGTCAAGGAAGGCCAGAAGGTCTGGGTCAAGCTGCTCGGCTTCGACGAGCGCGGCAAGGTTCGCCTGTCGATGAAGGTCGTCGACCAGGAGACCGGCAAGGAACTCGTCCGCGAGAAGAAGTCGGCCGACGCCGAAGAGGCCGACGCCTGATCCTCGCCGATAACTGAAATGGAACGGGCGCGATCTTCGCGCCCGTTTTTTTGTGAGGTTGCCGTGACCGACGCGACGAAGACGCTGCTGCATCCGTTCGAGACCGGAATGCTCGACCTGCCCGAGAGCGGGCGCCTGCTCGTGCTCAACGCCACGGAGGCGCTCGTGCGGGGGCTGAAGACCTCGAACGTCGATGCGGTGCAGGATTTCCGGCCCGAATTCCTCAAGCTCGAACGCGCCGGCAGTCGCGTGACAACGGACGTGGACGGCAAGGACTATGCGCTGGCGCTGGTCCTGTGCGGCCGCCACCGGCAGATGAACGAGCACTTCGTGCTGGAGGCCAATGCGCGCGTGGCGCCGGGCGGCCTCGTGGTCGTGGCAGGCCTCAAGACCGATGGCGCCGACAGCCTGCGCAAGCGGCTGAAGGATCGCTTCGAGATCGAGGGGCAGGCAGCGAAGCACCACGGCAACGTCTTCTGGTTCCGGGCCGATGGTGCCCCGGCCGAAAAGCTAGAAACCATCGTCGTCGACGATCGGTACGAGACGATGCCGGGCATGTTCTCGGCGGACCGGATCGATCCGGGCTCGGCGCTTCTGGTGGAGCACCTGCCGAAGGACCTCTACGGCGCGGTCGCCGATCTCGGCGCCGGGTGGGGGTATCTGTCGGTCGAGATCGCCGGGCGCTGCCCGAAGGTGAAGCGGATCGACCTCTACGAGGCGAGCCATGCGGCCGCACAGGCGGCGGAGGCGAACATGAAGCGTCTCACTGGGGCGACGGCCAGCACGACGCGCTGGCTGGATGCCGCAAGCGAAGATCCCCGCGAGCGCTATGACGCGGTGGTGATGAACCCGCCCTTCCACACCGGGCGCAGCGGCGACCCGGACGTAGGCAAGGCGATGATCGCGGGCGCGTGGCGGCTCTTGAAGCCTGGCGGGCGCCTGCTTCTCGTCGCCAATGTCCACCTGCCCTATGAGGCGGCGCTGGCGGAAAAATTTTCGGCCAGCGGCCTCAGCGCGCGGGAATCCGGCTTCAAAATCTTGTGGGCGCGGAAGTAATCAGCCGACGGCGCGCAGGAGCGGCTTGTCTTCGGCGGTTTCGGCGGGCAGCGGCGCGGGATGGCCGTAGAAATAGCCCTGCACGATATGGCAGCCGGCCGCGCGCAGCAGCGTCGCCTGATGCTCCGTCTCGACGCCTTCGGCGATCGTATTGACGCCGAGCGCGCGCGACAGGCCGACGATGGTCGACACGACCGCGCCGGTGCTCGCATCGGTTTCCAGCCGCTGGATGAAGGACTGGTCGATCTTGAGCTTTTGGAACGAGAAGTCGATCAGATAGCTCAGATTGGAGTAGCCGGTGCCGAAATCGTCGACGGCGACGGTCAGGCCCATCGCGGTCAACTCCTTCAGGATCGCCGCCGCGCGCTCGCGGTCCTGCATCATGGCGGTCTCGGTGATTTCGAGTTCGAGCCGCGAGGGCTCGATGCCCGTCTCGGCGATGACCGCGGCGACGTCGGCGATGAAATCGCGCGTCATGAACTGGACGGCCGAGATGTTGACGGCGACGAAGCACTCCTTCGGCAGGCGGCGCGCGTCGAGGCAAGCCTTCCTGAGCGCCCAGGCGCCGATCGGCGCGATCATGCCCGTCTCCTCGGCGATCGGGATGAACTCGGCCGGCGGGATCATGCCGCGCACGGGATGGCTCCAGCGCATCAGCGCCTCGTAGCCGACGATGCGGCCGGTCGAAAGATCGTGCTGCGGCTGGTAGTAGAGCGAGAATTCGCCGCGCTCGAACGCACCGTTGAGCTCGGACTCGATCCACTGGCGATAGTCCGCGACTTCGCCCATTTCCGGATGGAACACCGCCCAGCCGCCGACGCCGGACGTGCGCGCGTGCTGGAGCGCCAGGTTGGACAGGCGTAAAAGCCGCACCGGCTCGTAGCCGTCCTTGGGCAGCGAAACGATGCCGATCGACAGGCTGACCGACTGGAGGTGGTTCGCAAGCCGGTAGGGCTTGGTCATGCGGTCGAGAAGCCGCTCGACGAAAAGATCGACCCGTTCCGCCCCGCCTTCGTCGTGATAGAGAAGCGCGAACTCGCCAGCACCGATGCGGCCGGCCTCGGTGCCCACCGGCACGACCTGGCGCAGGCGCTCGGAGAAGGCGCGGATCAGCTCGTCGCCGTTGGAATAGCCGATCGCGTCGTTGATCGCCTTGAAGCGGTTGATGTCGATGTCGATGAGGAAGACCGGCGCGCCGGTCGCGCGCGTGCGGTCGGCGGCCGCACGAATGAGGGCCATCATCGCCTGGCGGCCGGGCAGGCCGGTCAGCTTGTCGTGCTGAGTCTCGTGATAGACATACTGGACGGATTCGTCGACGCCGGCGAAGAAGGACGCGGCCGAACTCGCCGCCGCAAAGGCGCAGAGCGCCGCCATGCTGAGACCGACGATCTCGGCCGGAACGCCGGCGAGGCCGCCCATGCCGTAGCGGGCGGCCGCCAGTCCGATCACGAAGCTGCCGAGCGTGCAGGCTGCGATCGTCAGCAGCCGGAAGCCCTTCGTCCGGATCGGATTTCGAGACGTCATGCGGTCGTACCCTGTTTCACAGATGTACTACCGCAGACTCCTTAAGAACTATTTTGCAATCTTGAACGGGATTTACGCGCCGTCGCCGACGATCCTATCCGTGGACTTCAGCTCTTCGAGCTGCGGCATCGAGGTGATGTGGTAGCCCGAATCCACGTAGTGGATCTCGCCGGTAACGCCCGAGGACAGGTTCGACAGGAGATAGAGCGCGGAGCCGCCAACCTCATCGATGGTCACCGTGCGGCGCAGCGGCGAATTGCGGCTCTGGAACGAGAACATCAGACGCGCATCCGAGATGCCGGCACCCGCGAGCGTGCGCACCGGGCCGGCCGAGATCGCGTTGACGCGGATGTCGCGCGGGCCGTAATCGTCCGCCAGATACCGCACCGACGCCTCGAGCGCAGCCTTGGCGACGCCCATGACGTTGTAGTTCGGCATGACGCGCACGGAGCCGGCATAGGTGAGCGTCAGCATCGAGCCGCCGGGATTCATCATCTCGGCCGCCTTGCGGGCGATCTCCGTGAAGGAGTAGCACGAGATGACCATCGTGCGGGTGAAGTTGTCCTTCGTCGTGTTGGCGTAGAGGCCCTTGAGCTCGTTCTTATCCGAAAAGCCGATGGCGTGGACGACGAAGTCGATCGTGCCCCATTCGGCCTTGAGTGCGTCGAAGACGCTGTCGATCGAGGCGGAATCCTCGACGTCGCAGGGCAGGACGAGCTTCGCCCCGACCTTTTCGGCCAGCGGCTTCACGCGGCGCCCGAACGCCTCGCCCTGATAGGTGAAGGCGAGTTCGGCGCCGTGCTCGGCCAGTTGCTTTGCTATGCCCCAGGCGATCGAATGATCGTTCGCGACGCCCATGACGAGGCCGCGCTTGCCCTTCATCAGACCTTCCATCTTGATCAGCCCTGGTAGCGCTGGAAGACCAGCGTCGCATTGGTGCCGCCGAAGCCGAAGGAGTTCGAAAGCGCGATGTCGAACTTGGCGTCGTCGATGCGCTTGCGCACGACGGGCATGCCTTCGAATTCGGGATCGAGGTTTTCGATATGGGCGCTCTCGCCGATGAAGCCGGCCTGCATCATCAGGAGCGAATAGATCGACTCCTGAACGCCGGCGGCGCCGAGCGAGTGGCCGGTCAGCGACTTGGTCGACTGGATGTGCGGGATCTTGTCTCCGAACACTTCGCGGATCGCGCCCATTTCCTTCGAGTCGCCGACCGGCGTCGAGGTGCCGTGCGTGTTGATGTAGTCGACGTCGCCCTTCACGTTGGCGAGCGCCTGGCGCATGCAGCGCACGGCGCCCTCGCCGGAGGGGGCGACCATGTCATGGCCGTCCGACGTCGCGCCGTAGCCGACGATCTCGGCGTAGATCTTGGCGCCGCGCGCCTTGGCCGTCTCGAGGTCCTCAAGGACGAGGACGCCCGCGCCGCCGGCGATGACGAACCCGTCGCGGCCCTCGTCATAGGCGCGGGAGGCGACTTCGGCGCGGTCGTTGTACTTGGACGACATCGCGCCCATGGCGTCGAAGAGGTTCGACATGGTCCAGTCGAGGTCTTCGTGGCCGCCCGCGAAGACGCGGTCCTGCTTGCCGAACTGGATCAGTTCGTAGGCATTGCCGATGCAGTGCGCCGAGGTCGAGCAGGCCGACGAGATCGAGTAGTTGACGCCGTGGATCTTGAACCAGGTGGCGAGCGTTGCGGACGCGGTCGACGACATCGCCTTCGGCACGGCGAACGGCCCGATGCGCTTGGGGCTGCCCTTCTCGCGGGTGATGTCGGCGGCCTCGACGATCTGGCGCGTCGAAGGACCGCCCGAGCCCATGATGATGCCGGTGCGCTCATTGGTGATCTCGGCCTCGCCGAGACCCGCGTCGGTGATCGCCTGCTCCATGGCGACATGGTTCCACGCGCCGCCCTTCGACAGGAAGCGCATGGCGCGGCGGTCGACGACCTCAGTGGGGTCGAGGTCGGGCTTGCCCCAGACCTGGCACTTGAAGCCGTGCTCGGCGAACTCGTCGGAGAAGGAGATGCCCGAGCGCGCGTCGCGCAGCGAGGCGGTGACCTCCTCGGCATTGCTTCCGATCGAGGACACGATCCCCAAACCCGTGATGACGACGCGTCTCATATGGCGCTCCATTTGATGGCGGGCGTGACTGTCCGCAAGTGGTTCGGGATGCCTCAGGCGGCTTCCTGCTTCGACAGGCCGACTTTCAAGTCGGTCGCCTTGTAGATCTGTTCGCCGTCCGCCTTCAGCCAGCCATCGGCGATGCCGAGGACGAGGCGGCCGCGCATGACGCGCTTGAAGTCGACGCCGTATTCGACCTTTTTCACCGACGGCGTGACCATGCCCTTGAACTTTACCTCGCCGGTGGACAGGGCCATGCCCTTGCCCTCTTCGCCCAGCCAGCCGAGGAAGAAGCCGGTCAATTGCCACATGGCGTCGAGGCCGAGGCAGCCGGGCATGATCGGGTTGCCGGGGAAGTGGCAGGGGAAGAACCAGAGGTCGGGCTTGATGTCGAGCTCGGCGCGCACGAAGCCCTTGTCGAACTCGCCGCCGGTCTCGCTGATCTGCGTGATCCGGTCGAACATCAGCATCGGGGGAGCGGGGAGCTGCGCATTGCCCGGGCCGAACAGTTTGCCCTCTGCGCAGGCAAGAAGGTCCTCGTACCCGTAGCTCGATTTCTGGTCAGCCATATCGCTCCGTCCCGTTGGCACGGTCTTCATGCGACCGTTTGAGAAAGTCCCTAGCATAGTCGGTTTGCCCGAGGAAACCGCGCTTCGCGCTTAACGCGCCTGTCCTTGGCGGTCAACGTGCCGCTATTGATCGTGGTCGGCTTACCGAATATATCTTCGTGACAACGCTGCTTTGGAAATTCGGCAGCAACACGGTTTGTAAGGGCGAGTTATCGGCGAGAGAATGGCCTCAGGCACGGAGACCTCCCCAGTTGATATCGAAATGCGCGTCAGGCGTGCCGGGCTTCGCCCGACGCGCCAGCGCATCGCGCTTGCCGACCTCCTGTTCGCGCAGGGTGACCGGCATTTGTCGGCCGAGGAACTGCACGAGGAAGCGCAGGGCGCCGGCGTCGCCGTCTCGCTGGCGACGGTCTACAACACGCTGCACCAGTTCACCGAGGCGGGCCTGTTGCGCATTCTCGCCGTCGAAGGCGCGCGCACCTATTTCGACACCAACACGTCCGATCATCACCACTTCTACGTCGAGGGCGAGAACCGGGTGATGGATATCGAGCACGGGCCGGTCTGCGTCACCAACCTGCCGACGCCGCCGGAAGGCATGGAAATCGCGAATGTCGACATCGTCATTCGCCTGCGCCCGAAGCGCGGCTGATCCCGTTCCAGATCGTCAGTTGGTATAGGTCTCGCCCGGATAGGCGCCCCAGACCTGCGCCTGCTCGATCCAGCCCTGGTGGCCGGCGAAATCCATCTCGCACCATTCGCCGTTGCAGGCCTTGATCGAGCCGATGACGCCGGGCTCCAGATAGGCGCGGATCGCCGCGGCGCGATTGGCTTCCCCGTAGAGATTGACCTGCACGTCATCCTTGCCCTTGTGCCAGGGCGCGACGACCGCCGTTCGGTTGCCTGACAGGAGCGACTGGTTGATCCAGCCCTCCGCGCCCTCGGCATCGCGCACGCGGCGCCAGTTGTCGTATTCCTGGATGATCTCCACCGGCAGGCCCGACTTCAGATACATCCACTCGACGGCGTAGTTCGTGCCGGGGCCGACGCGCAGGTTGACGCGGTTGGCGCGCAGGCTGACGAAGCGCGGCAGGGGCAGTCCGCTGGGCCCGAGTTCCTGCGCAAAGGCGGTGGCTTGCGGGACGAGGCCCGACAGGCCCACACTGCCGAACGCCAGCGCCGCGGCAAGGCCCGCAAGGGCCGCGCGGCGAAGAAGCGAGGAGGAAGCGGTGCGGTGCATGGTCGAAACGAGCCTTTCTGAAGCGCCGTGCGCTGGAGCGTCGACGCCGGTGATTCCGGTTCCAACTATCCCCGTTCTTGGTTAAAGAGGTCTCAACGCGTCAGGATTCGAGGAACCCATGGCAGGCCGCAAGAAGCCTCTGGTCGTCATTACCCGCAAGCTCCCCGACCAGGTCGAAACGCGCATGCGCGAACTGTTCGATGCCCGCCTCAACGTCGACGACCGGCCGATGGCGCAGCCCGAACTCGTGGCGGCGATGCGCGAGGCGGACGTGCTCGTGCCGACCGTCACGGACCGGATCGACGCGGCTTTGATCGAGCAGGCCGGCGTCAATTTGAAGCTGATCGCGAACTACGGCAACGGCGTCGACAATATCGACGTCGCGAGCGCGGCGAAAAAGGGCATCACCGTCACCAACACGCCGAACGTCCTCAACGAGGACACGGCGGACATGACGATGGCGCTGATGCTGGCCGTGCCGCGCCGGCTGGTCGAGGGCGCGGATGTCTTGAGCGAGGATGGCAAATGGCCGGGCTGGTCGCCGACCTGGATGCTGGGCCGGCGCATCTGGGGCAAGCGCCTCGGCATCGTCGGCATGGGCCGCATCGGCACCGCGGTCGCGCGCCGCGCCAAGGCATTCGGCCTGTCGATCCACTATCACAACCGCAAGCGCGTCGCGCCGAAGATCGAGGACGAGCTGGAGGCGACCTACTGGGAAAGCCTCGACCAGATGCTGGCCCGCATGGACATCATCTCGGTCAACTGCCCGTCGACGCCGGCGACGTTCCACCTGCTCTCGGCGCGCCGGCTGGCATTGCTGCAGCCCTCGGCCTACGTCGTCAACACGGCGCGCGGCGACATCATCGACGAGGACGCGCTGATCAGGATGCTGCAGGACGGCAAGCTCGCCGGCGCCGGTCTCGACGTCTTCGAGCACGAGCCGGCGGTCAGCCCGAAACTGTTGAAACTCGCCGCCAAGGGCCGCGTCGTCATCCTGCCGCATATGGGCTCGGCAACGATCGAAGGCCGCATCGACATGGGCGAGAAGGTGATCATCAACATCCGGACCTATTTCGACGGCCACCGCCCGCCGGACCGCGTGTTGCCGCTCAAGGTCTGACGCGTCAGACCCAAAAGTGAGCCCGATGCGCCGCTAAGATTTAGCGGCGCGGTACTTCACCACGTCGAAGCGCGCGCCGAGCGCGTCGTAGAGGAGGAGCCGCCCGACCAGCGGCTCGCCGGCGCCGGTGACGAGCTTGATGACTTCCATCGCCTGCAGCGTGCCGATGACGCCGGTCAGCGCGCCGACGACTCCCGCCTGGGCGCAGGACGGAACGAGGCCCGCCGGTGGCGGCTCGGGGAAGAGATCGCGGTAGGTGGGGTTCTGCAGCCCGTCGGGGCCGGTCTCGAAAGGTTTCAGCACGGTCAGCGACCCGTCGAACCGGCCGACCGCGCCGGTGACGAGCGGAATGCCGGCCGAAGCGCAGGCATCGGCAAGCGCATAGCGCGTGTCGAAATTGTCCGATCCATCGACGGCGATATCGTAGCCTTCGAGGAGGCCGGCTGCATTTTCGGCCGTGATGCGCAGGGCGTGGATTTCGACGTTCACGTTGGGATTGAGCCGGCCGATCGCGTCGGCGGCGCTCTCCCCCTTGGCCGTGCCGACCGCATCGGTCCCGTGGATCACCTGCCGCTGGAGATTGGACAGGGAGACGTGGTCGTCGTCGACGATGCCGAGCGTGCCGATGCCGGCGGCGGCGAGATATTGCAGGACCGGCGCGCCGAGCCCGCCGGCGCCGATGACGAGGACGCGCGCGCGCTTCAGCTTCTGCTGGCCCGGCCCGCCGATCTCGGCGAGCACGATATGGCGCGCGTAGCGTTCGAGTTCGTCGTCGGAAAGGGCAGGGGGCTTGTTCATGGCGCGATGTTAGCCACGCGGCCGCCGTTTGTCATCGCGGCGAGACGGTGCCTGCCCGAACGTCGAGGAACTGCGCGCGGCCTTCGAGGCTTGAGAACAGTGCCGCGTCCGTGCCCGTCATGAAGGCCTGGCAGTCGAGGTCGGTCAGGATCGAAAAGAGCGCGGCGCGCCGGCCGGGATCGAGATGCGCGGCGATCTCGTCGAGGAGCAGGATCGGCGTTGCGCCGGTCATCTCGGCTACGAGCCGCGCCTGCGACAGGATCATGCCGGTCAGGAGCGCCTTTTGTTCGCCGGTCGAACACAGCGAGGCCGGCATACCCTTGGGCCGGTGCGTGACGGTCAGGTCGGAGCGATGCGGGCCTTCGAGCGTGCGCCCGGCCGCGCGGTCACGCACGCGGTTGTCGGCGAGGCGCTCGATAAAGGCCGTCTCGATGTCGACGGCGGGCGCGGTGCCGACCATGGCTTCGAGGACGCCGTCGAGCGCAATGTCGGATTTGGGGAACGGGCCGTCGTCGGGCAGCTTCTCGACCATGCCGGCGAGGAGGCCGACGAGTTCCATGCGCGCCGAGGCGATGGCGACGCCCGTTTCGGCCATCTGCGTCTCGATCGCCTCGAACCAGCCATCGTCGCGGCTGCCTTCGGCAAGCAGCCGGTTGCGCCCGCGCATCGCTTTCTCGTAATCGAGGGCGCGGCGGCCGTGCTGCGGGTCGATGGCAAGGACCAGCCGGTCGAGAAAACGGCGACGGTCGCCGGCCGGGCCGTTGAAGAGCGCATCCATCGACGGGACGAGCCAGATGATGCGCAGCCATTCGAGAAGGTCGTCGGCCGATTTCGCCGGCACGCCGTTGATGCGCACGCGCCGTGCGGGCTCGATCATGCCGGGCTGATCGGACAGCGTGCCCGTGCCGATCGACGCATCGCCGAACGGCCCTTCGATCTTCGCATTGATCGCGAAGCCGGACGATGCGGAGGCGGTCGCGATGTCCTCGTGCGCGGCGCGGCGCAGGCCGCGGCCCGGCGTGAGGAAGGAGATCGCCTCGAGGAGGTTGGTCTTGCCGGCGCCGTTGTCGCCGGTCAGCACCACGGGGCCGCGTTCCAGCGACAGCGACAACTGGCCGTAATTCCGGAAGTTCGTAAGCGTCAGCTTGACGATTGCGGTCTGTTCGGCCAAGTCCCGCGTCCGGCGATCAGACGCGCATCGGCATCAGGACGTAGAGCGTATCAGTGTCCGCGCCGTCTTGGATGAGCGTCGGCGAGCCGGCGTCGGCGAGCAGGAACTGCGCCTCGCCGCCGGAAAGCTGCGCCGCGACGTCGAGGAGATACTTGGCGTTGAAGCCGATCTCCAGCGGGTCGGCCGCATAGTCGGCGGCGACCTCCTCGGTCGCGCTGCCCGAATCCGGATTGTTGACGGCGAGCGTCACCATGCCGTCGCCGATGGAGAGCTTGACCGCGCGGCCGCGCTCCGAAGAGACGGTCGAGACGCGGTCGACGGCCTGCGCGAAGCTCTGGCGGTCGATCAGGAGCTTCTTGTCGTTGCCGGTCGGGATAACGCGCTGGTAGTCGGGGAAGGTGCCGTCGATCAGCTTGGAGGTCAGCACGACCGAGCCCATGGTGAAGCGGATTTTCGTGTCCGACAGCTCGACCGAGACCTGGAGATCGGGCTGGTCGACGAGCTTCTGCAGCTCCGAAACCGTCTTGCGCGGGATGATGATGCCCGGCATGCCCTCGCAGCCCGAGGGCGCTTCCGTCTCGGCGCGCGCGAGGCGGTGGCCGTCGGTCGCGACCGAGCGCAGGCGAAGACGCCCGTCCGCTTCGATGGCGTGGAGATAGATGCCGTTGAGGTAGTAGCGCGTCTCCTCGGTGGAGATCGCGAACTGCGTCTTGTCAATCAGCCGCTTCAGCGCCTCGGCGGGCATCTGGAAGCGGTGCGTGAACGAGCCGGCGGTGAGTTCCGGGAAGTCCGACTGCGGCAGGCACTGGAGACGGAAGGATGAGCGGCCGGAGACGACCGTCATCGCATTGCCGCTCTCGTCGAGCTTGAGCATGACCTCCGACCCGTCCGACAGCTTGCGCACGATGTCGTAGAGAAGGTGGGCCGGAACGGTGGTCGCGCCGGCCTGCTCGACGCGGGCAGGCGTCGCCTCGGTCACTTCGAGGTCAAGGTCGGTCGCCTTCAGCGACAGGCTTTCGCCGTCGGCGCTGAGCAGCACGTTCGACAGGATCGGGATCGTGTTGCGCCGCTCGACCACCCGGTGAACATGGTTGAGCGACTTGAGGAGGTTCGACCGTTCGAGGATGACGCGCATGACCGATAATACTCGCGAAGGACTTGATGGCAGGGCTTCCTGGCGGCCGGAGCGGCGCCGGAAACGGGTGGGCAGACTGACAGGAAATCCGGCGGAAACGCAAGACCGGGCCGCAATGTGCGGCCCGGATCGGTGTCAAAGGCGTGGATAGACCGCGCTTGGCGCCCGATCAGGCCTGATCCGAGATCAGCCGCTTCAGAAGTTCGAGCTCCTGCGCCATCTTGGTGTCGCCGTCCGACAGGCCCTCGATCTTGCGCACAGCGTGCAGGACCGTCGTGTGGTCGCGCCCGCCGAAGCGCCGGCCGATCTCCGGCAGCGAGCGCGGCGTCATGATCTTGGCCAGATACATGGCGATCTGGCGCGGCTTGACGATGGTGCGGGTGCGACGGTTGGACAGGAGCTCCGTCTTCGACACGTTGTAGTGGCGCGCGACGATGCGCTGGATGTCCTCGATGCGCACGCGCTTGGGCTCGCCCGAGCGGTACATGTGGCCGAGCAGTTCGTCGATCCTGTCGACCGACAATTGCGGCTCGAAGGACTGGCGGAAGAGAAGCTGGTTGAACGCGCCCTCGAGTTCGCGGCCCGAGCCGGTCACGGTCTGCGCGACATGCTCCAGGATGCCGTCGGCGATCGCGATCGACGGGTCTTCGGCGGAGGCGGCGGCGAGGCGCTGCTGCAGCATGGAAAGCCGCATCGAGAAGTCCGGCGTCGCCATCTCGAGCGCGACGCCGCCATTCAGGCGCGAGCGCACGCGCGGCTCGAGCGACTCCAGCTCGGACGGCGGCCGGTCGGCGGCGACGACGACCTGGCGGGCGCTGTCGAGCAGCGTGTTGATGAGATGGCAGAACTCGTGCTGGATCGACTTGCCCTGCAGGAACTGCATGTCGTCGATGATCAACAGGTCGATGTCGCGGAGCTGTTCCTTGAAGGTCAGCGCATTGTTGTCGCGGATCGCGGTGGCGAAGCGCCACATGAAATATTCGGCCGTGAGATACACGACGCGCGACTGCGGACGGCGCTGCAGCGCCTCGGCGGCGATGGCCTGCAGGAGATGCGTCTTGCCGAGGCCGACGGAGGCGTGGAGGAAGAGCGGGTTGAAGCGCACCGCGTTCGAAGCGCTCTCGGCGACGGCGCGGGCGGCGGCGAAGGCCACCCGGTTCGACGGGCCGTCGACGAAGGAGGCGAAGGTGTAGCGGCTGTCGAGCGGCGAGCCGAGGACGGACTGGCGCTGCGCGAACGGTTCGTTCGATGCCGCGCGCGGCGGCTGGCCGGCGGGAACGCCGGTGCGGACGGGCATCTGTGTGACGGTCGCCTGGGCAAGCGGGCGCGGCTTGCCGGCGGCCTGGACGTCGTCGTCCTCTGCGCCCTTGACGGGTCGCGTGGCGCTGCGCACCACGATCTCGACCTTGAGGACCGAAGGGTCGGACTGCTTCCACAATTCGCCGATCAGGTCGCGGTAGTGGCCGTTGATCCACTGACGCAGGAAGGCGGTCGGCACCGACAGGCGCACGATGCCCCGCGAGGCCTCGGCGACCTGCATCCGGCCGAACCAGCTCGAATAGACGTCATTGCCCAGGCGCGCCTTGAGCTGCGCGGTCACGCGTTCGAACGTCGCTCCGGCCCCCGCCGTGCTGTCGCCATCCATCTGTTGTTGTCCCTCGACCTTCATCTTCGAAAAGGAGGTGCTTGCCCGCGCACCCGCTTCGACGCCGCTTTGCATGTTGAGTGTCCCTGTTGTGCGAGCAGCATGGCGCGTCTTCCTCGACGATGACCCGCCTGCCGCTTCCTCGTTTGGTCTGTCCTGAACCCCGGTCGCTGCCGAAGTGGTTCATCCCTTCATTCGCCGGCGGAATCGCCGGCCCGTTTCCCCAAGCCCCCTGGGCAATAGTTCGCCGTCCGGCCAGATGGCCGGAATGGCTTTGCCGTCCTCGCGACGGCGAAATCGACTGCAGTGGCGCTGAAAGTGGGCAAGCCGATAGCGTGCGCGGAACTTGGCTCCACGTTGCCCGACATGCCGGAAATGGCTTAAATCCGCAGGTTTCCCCTGCCCCTCTCAACGGAACCGACATTACAAAAGGGGGCGGCGCACAGGCAAGACCGCCGTAACGGATTCTTCATCTCTGCAACCCGAATGGGGCCTTCCGGACACACCCCCAAATCGGTCGTCGGCGCATAAACCGTTTTGATTCAAAACCTTTTTGCCGGGTCGTCGATATTGCCTGTGGGCTTCAAAAAATTTTCCAAAAGCCGCCTTGACTCATCGCCGCCTTCGCGGGGTGTGACCCTCATTTGGCGGGCTTCAAAAGACCCCCGGTAAAGCATTGATTATCAACAAGAAAACCTGCCAGCCGAAAGCCTGTGCATAACCATGGGGAAGGATTGGCGCGATCGATGATTCTTTCGCCGGCAAGTCGTTGCAATCGATGACATTCGGTCTTCCCCAACGGCAGAAAATCCGTGTGCCGGGCACAAAAAAACCCGGCTCGAAGCCGGGCTTTTTGAAACTTCAGGTCGCTTCGGATCAGGCTTCGAGAGCCTTCACGCGATTGGCCAGGCGCGAGACTTTCCGCGAGGCGGTGTTCTTGTGGAACACGCCCTTGGAGGCGGCGCGCATCAGTTCCGGCTGGGCGGCGCGGAAAGCTTCCTGGGCGGCGGCCTTGTCGCCGGACAGGAGGGCTTCCTCGACCTTGCGCAGGAAGGTGCGCACGCGCGAGCGGCGGTTCTTGTTAACAGCCGTGCGGGCAGCGATCTTGCGCGTTGCCTTTTTGGCCGAAGACGTATTGGCCATCGAATGCCTCTCTTCAGTGTCTCTTTGCGTGGACGCGCCGAACGAGCCTTGGCCGGGCGCAAAAACAATTGGGGCAGCCCGCAAGCTGCCTCAGTCGTCGGGGCTTATAGTCGAGGCTCCCCGTTGCGTCAACGCCTATCGGCCTAGCGATTGCGGAAATTCGCCGAACGCTTCTCGGAGAAGGCGGCCATGCCTTCCTTCTGGTCGTCGAGCGAGAACATGGCATGGAAGACGCGCCGCTCGAAGCGCAGGCCCTCGGCGAGGAAGGTCTCGTAGGAGCGGTTGACGGCCTCCTTCGTCATCATCACGGCCGGCAGCGAAAACTCGGCGATCTTCGCGGCGGCCTTGAGCGCTTCCTCGATGAGTTCGCCCGCCGGCACGACACGCGAGACGAGGCCGCAACGCTCGGCTTCCTCGGCGTCCATCATCCGCCCCGTCAGGCACATGTCCATCGCCTTCGACTTGCCGACGAAGCGGGTGAGCCGCTGCGAGCCGCCCATGCCGGGCATGACGCCGAGCGTGATCTCGGGCTGGCCGAACTTGGCATTGTCGCCGGCGATGATGAAGTCGCACATCATGGCAAGTTCGCAGCCGCCGCCGAGCGCATAGCCGGACACCGCCGCGATGATCGGCTTGCGGATGCGCGTGAACGCGTCCCAGCCGGAGAAGAAGTCCTGCATGTACATGTCGATGTAGGACTTCGAGTGCATTTCCTTGATGTCGGCGCCGGCGGCGAAGGCCTTTTCGGAGCCCGTCAGCACGATCGCGCCGATCTTCGGATTGGCCTCGAACGCCTCGGCGGCGGCGACCACGTCCTTCAGCACCTCGGAGTTCAGCGCATTGAGCGCCTTCGGCCGGTTGAGCGTGATCAGGCCGACGCGGCCGCGGGTTTCGACGAGAATGGTTTCGTAGGCCAAGTTTTCCTCCTGAGCGCCGACGATGGGTTGGACATGGGATAGCTAACGCTGGCAGGCGGAGCAATAGAAGGTCGACCGGCCCGACTGCACAACCCTTTTGACGATGCCGTTGCAGCCTTCGCGCCGGCAGGGCTCGCCCTCGCGGTCGTAGACGTTGAAGGAATGCTGGAAATAGCCGAGCGAGCCGTCGGTCAACTGGTGGTCGCGCAGCGTCGAGCCGCCCGCCGCGATCGCATCGGCGATGACCGCGCGGATGGCGTCGGCAAGCCGGGTGGCTCGCCGGCCCGACACCGTCCCCGCGAGCCGCTTCGGCGACAGGCCCGCGCGCCACAGCGCTTCGCAGACATAGATGTTGCCGAGCCCGGCGATCAGCTTCTGGTCGAGAAGCGCGGCCTTGAGCGGCGCGCGGCGGCCGGCGAGGAGCGCGGCCAGAACCGCTCCGTCGAGCGCGTTTCCGGTGGGCTCGATGCCGAGCGAGGCGAGAAAGGGATGCGCGTCAAGCTCGCACGCCTCGGCGAAAACCATGAAGCCGAAGCGGCGGGGGTCGTTGTAGACGACGCGATGCGTCTTGCCGTCGCGCATAAGGTGGAAGACGACGTGATCGTGCGCGGCGATCTTGGAGCGTTCGTGGTGGAAATCGCCCGGGATTTCTTCGCTCGTGCCGTCATGGATGCGGAACGAGCCCGACATGCCCAGATGAGCGATCAGCACCGGGTCGCGGTCGAGATGGATGACGAGGAACTTCGCCCGCCGCCCGACCGAGACGATGCGCCGGCCCTGAAGCCTTGCCGCGAAGTCGTCGGGGAAGGGGAAGCGCAGATCCGGCCGCCGCTGCTCGACCGCGACGATGGTCGCGTCCTCCATGACCGGGGCGAGGCCCCGCCGGACGGTTTCGACCTCGGGCAGTTCAGGCATCGGCGGCGATCGCGGCGTAGAATGACCGGCCATGCGGGCCGGGTGAAAGCTGCAGATGTTCGGCGACCGTCTCGCCGATATCGGCGAAGCTTTTGCGGACGCCGACCGAACCTGTCTTGAGACCCGGCCCCGTGCCGATGACGGGCACCTGCTCGCGCGTGTGATCGGTGCCGCGGAAGGTCGGGTCGCAGCCATGGTCGGCGGTCAAAAGCAGGAGGTCGCCCGGCCTGAGCTTGTCGAGCGCTTCCGGCAGGCGCCGATCGAAGGCTTCGAGCGCGGCGGCGTAGCCGGCGACATCGCGCCGGTGGCCGTAGATCGCGTCGAAATCGACGAAATTGGCGAAGACGAGGTCGCCGTCCCCGGCGTCGTCCATCGCTTCGAGCGCGCGGTCGAACATCGCCATGTTGTCGGGTGCCTTGCGCAGGTGCGAGACGCCCTGATGGGCGAAGATGTCGCCGATCTTGCCGACCGCGAGCGAGCGTCCGCCGCCTGCGATCACGCGGTCCATCAGCGTCGGCTCGGGCGGCGGCACGGCATAGTCGCGGCGGTTCGAGGTGCGCTGGAAGGTTTCGACCGTCTCGCCGACGAAGGGCCGGGCGATGACGCGGCCGATATTAAGGGGGTCGACGAGGCGGCGCACGGTCTGGCAGAGCGCATAGAGGCGGTCGAGCCCGAAATGCGTCTCGTGCGCGGCGATCTGGAACACGCTGTCGGCCGAGGTGTAGCAGATGGGCTTGCCGGTGCGGATGTGCTCCTCGCCGTGGCGCGCGATGATGTCGGTGCCCGAGGCGTGGCAATTGCCGAGGATGCCCGGGACGTCGCCTTCCGCGACGACCGCGGCGACGAGGTCGTCGGAAAAGGCCGGGCCCTCGTCGGGAAAATAGCCCCAGTCGAATGTGACGGGAACGCCGGCCATTTCCCAGTGTCCGGACGGCGTGTCCTTGCCGCTCGATATCTCCTGCGCGGAGCCGAAGAAGCCGTCGACGCCGTTCGCCGCCGGCTTGCGCCCGGCCGCAAGGTCCGCGGCGCCAAAGAGGCCAAGCCGCGTCAAATTGGGAAGGTGGAGCGGCCCCTTGCGCAGGCCGGCCCGGTCGGCCTCGCCGCGCGCGCAGCTTTCGGCGATGTGCCCGAGCGTGTCCGAACCCGCATCGCCGAACCGTTCGGCGTCCGGGGCATGGCCGATCCCGAAGGAATCGAGCACGAAAAGGAAGGCGCGGCGCATATGCTGGTCCATCTGTCGCGATATCGGCGACAAATAGGCCTATGTGCCGGCCGTTGCAAACGGCTCAGCAGTCGGTGCACCTGACGTCGGCCGACATGCGCGGGCGCAGATAATATTGCTCGCTCATGTTCAGGGAACTGAACGCCGAGGCGAGCCCGACCGAAGCCTTCTGGTCGGCCGTCCACGCGATGACCGGCGTGTAGTCGAGGTCCGTGCGCACGCGCACGAGAAAGGTGCCCGGTACGAGCAACTGCTCGGGCACGTCGGTCTTGGTGTTCTTCGGCACGGCCTGGCTTTTGTTGGTGCCCTCGAGCTTGCGCGACCACCTGACGAAGGCATCGGGATCGGTCGCGACGTTCTCGATCTCGATATGCTCGACGATGATCGTCGGGCTCGAACGCTCATAAGGCTGGATGATCGCCGCGCCGATGTCGAGGATGCGGTCGATGTCGGCGCGCGGCACCTCGCGCTGCTGCGCGACGAGATCGCCCACCATCGAGGCGATGCGGCCGACCTTCTTGTTCGTCTCGATCGCCTGCGACACTTCCATCGTCATGAAATAGAGGACGAAGAGGATGGGCGCGATGAAGGCGAACTCGATCGCGGCCGCGCCGCGGCGGTCGGACCTGAAACGCTTTGACAGAGTGGCAATGGAACGCAACATAGAGCCCGCCTCACTCCGCATAGGGTTCGTTCTGCCAGGTCACGCTGGCGAAGTGCAGCACCTTGCCGTCCTTGATGGTCGACATCGAAAGCCGCATCATGTCGGTCATGACCGGCCAGCGATAATAGACGCGCAGCACGTTCTTCGACCCAGCGCCGCCGGAAACCGCATCGAAGTCCGTGTCGTCGAGATCGTTGTTGCTGTAGGGCGTGCGCAGCGCAGCCGCCTCAGCGAACGTGTCGAAGGTTTGGAGATCGACTTCGAGGCCGGGGCATCCTGCCGAGACGAGGATTTCCATGTTGGCGCAGATGCGGTCACGAAGCTCGTCATGGCTGAGTTGGTCCGCCCGCAACTGACCTGTGCGGTAGAGCCGGGCGACGTCGTCGGTCGCGTTGGTCATCACCTGCTGGGCCGCGAATGAGATGCAGCTTTCGATAATGGCGAAGACCAGCAGTGCGAAGGGGATGACGAGGATCGAGAACTCGACCGCCGTGCTGCCGTCGCGGCGGCGCATGAAGGCGCCGAGCAGCCCCTTGCGGGCTCGTGGCGCAGTGACGGATGCGTGTGTCGGCATTCTTCGGGTCCCGCCTGTTCAACTCCACCGACCACGCTAGCGCAGTCGTGTTGAATTGAGGTTGTGGCGGTCGCTAGGATGCGACGAAAAGAATTAACGCCGCGTTCAGGGTGCGCCGATGGTCGTGTCGGAAACGGCTTCGGCCTCGGTCACATAGGCCGCCTCGCAGACCGGCGTGCAGGACAGCGTCTGCACCGCCGCACGGCGATAGATGCGCACCGAATTGACCGACTGGCGCGAGACCGTGATCTGCTCGTCGACGATCGGCCGGCCGTCGGCGTCGAGGACGACGAGGTTGGTCACGCCGAAGCCCTTGCCGGTGAGGACGAGCGTCGAGGCGTCCTGCACGGAGGCGTCGGCGATTTCGGGGTTGCCGATGATGATCGTGTCGGCGGCGCGCGCCAGCTTGACGATCTTGGCCTGGTTGACGAGGACCGAGATGCCGGCATCCGCAAGGGCAGGGGCCGCGAAGAGCGATGCGGCACCGGCGAGCGCCAGGCCCGCGATGAAGCGAATGGAATTTGTCGACCGCGCCACGTTTCGGCTCCCTCTTCGGCAATCGCGTAGAAGGTGAAGGAGAATGGTGAATTGCCGGTTAACTGCGCGCCGCCATGCCGTTTGCTTCAATTCCGCCGATCCGTTTCACCAATGCTTAAGCGCGTCCGGTCTAGTTTGCGCCCGTCGAGTGAGGGTTCGTCATGATCGAAGCGCTGATCCTGGTCATCTTTCCGTTCTGCATGGTCTATGCGGCCGTGTCGGACATGATCACCATGACGATCGCCAACCGCGTTTCGGTTCTTCTCGTCGCGACCTTCCTGATCGTCGCGCCGCTGACGGGCATGCCGCTTGCGGTCATCGGGATGCACGTCCTGGCGGCAGCGGCGGTTCTCTGCGTCACCTTCACCCTGTTCGCCTTCGGCACGATGGGCGGCGGCGATGCCAAGCTTCTGGCGGCGACGGCGCTGTGGATGGGCTTCGGCATGCCGCTCGCCGAATACATGGTCGTCGGCGCGGTTTGGGGCGGCACGCTGACGCTGCTGATCCTCTACTACCGCAACTCTCCCATTTCGGACGTCACCGGCAACTTCCTGCTGCTGCGCAAATTCGCCGACCGGCGCGTCGGCATTCCCTACGGCATCGCGCTCGGCGCGGCCGGGCTGATGGTCTTCCCGTCCTCGCCGATGGGCGCCTGGGCGATGCAGTCCTTGACGAAGTAGCCGCCGTCAATCTTGCGTTAAGCATAAGTGTAAGCATGCCGTTAACCTTAATTTGACGATTGCTGATGCAAGGTCCGCCCTGGCTTAGAGGAACTGCCGGGTAAAGGGCGCGGACATGGCTCCATCGAGAGTAATCATCCTTGGCGTTGCGGTCGTGGCCGCCGCGGGCGCCGGCCTGATCGCCAGGAACATGGCGTCGGCACCGCCCGAACAGGTCTTCGTCGATTCCGGCCCCGCCGAACCCGCCATCGCGCTGACGGAAGTGCTCGTGATGAGCGGCGACGTGCCGATGGGCGGCGAACTCGGCCAGCAGCTTTCCTGGCAGTCCTGGCCGTCGAGCAACGTCTACGACTACTTCATCCGCCGCGACACGGACCCCAATGCGCTCGAGGAGCTGCAGACCGCGATCGCGCGGGTGCCGATCTACGCGGGCGAGCCGCTGCGCCGCTCCAAGCTGATCGGCGAGGGCCAAAGCTTCATGTCGTCGATCCTGCCGGCGGGCAAGCGCGCGGTCGCGACGCAGATTTCCGCCGATACGTCGGCCGGCGGCTTCATCCTGCCGAACGACTATGTCGACGTCATCATGACGCGCCGGCAGACCGACAGCGCGGGCAACGAGGCCTACGCGACCGAGACGGTGCTGCGCAACATCCGCGTCCTCGCCATCGACCAGGCGATCCAGGAGGACGAGGAGGGCCGCCGCGTGAAGGTCGGCGAGACGGCGACGCTGGAGCTAACGCCCGAGCAGGCCGAGATCATCACGGTCGCCCAGCAGATGGCGGATCGGCTGAGCCTGGCCCTGCGCTCCGTCGTCGACACGCAGGAAGTCGTCACCGACCAGGCCGATCACCTCCTGTCGGGCAGCGGGCGCCGCGGCGCCATTCGATTGATCAAGTCCGGACAGGTGTCCGAAGTAGGGGGCCGTCAATGATCGACACCTTCAAGAGAACGGTGATCGGCGCCGCCGCTTCGCTGGTGCTGGCCGCACCGCTCGTCGCCGCGACGACGGTTGCCGACGCGCAGGTGCGCATCGCCTCGCAGGCCGCCAGCCAGCGCGTGAAGCTCGGGCTGAACAAGTCGATCGTCATCGACCTGCCGGCCGACGCCTACGACATCCTCGTCGCCAATCCGGCCGTCGCCGACGCTGTGACACGCACCTCGCGGCGCATCTACCTCTTCGGCAAGCAGGTCGGCGAGACAAACATCTTCGTGTTCGGGGCCAATGGCGAGCAGATCGTCAGCCTCGACCTGTCGATCGAGCGCGACGTGGCCGGCCTCGAGGAGCATCTGAAGCGCTACCTGCCGAATTCGGACATCAAGGTCGAACTGATCAACGACAACGTCGTGCTGTCGGGAACGGTGGAAACGCCGCTCGACGCCAAGCGCGCCGAGCAGATCGCCCAGCTCTTCGTCTCCGGCGGTGAGGCGACGACCGGCCAGTTCTCGCAGACCGCCGCCGGCGGCTCGGCCATCGGCGGCGTCGACATCAACAACCCCGACAGCGAGCGCCGCGTCTCGCAGATCGTCAACATGCTGTCGATCGTCGGCGAAGACCAGGTCACGCTGAAGGTGACGATCGCCGAAGTCTCGCGCTCGGTCATGCGCCAGTTGGGCGTCAACATGGTCGGCAGCGGGTCGAACGGCATCAACTGGTCGGTCCTGGGCGACAACCCGATGGGCCTCGGCAAACCTTTGTCGAGCAGCGGCTTCACCATCGGCGGATCGTCGCTCGACGCCTATTTCAACGCGATGGAACAGTCCGGCGTCATGAAGACGCTCGCCGAGCCGACGCTGACGGCCGTCTCCGGCGAGAAGGCGACGTTCCGCGTCGGCGGCGAGTTCAACATGGTCACCGACCGCGACGTCGACGACGACGGCACGGTTGCCTACGAGGTCGAGAAGATCGACTACGGCATCGGCCTCGAATTCCAGCCGACCGTCCTGTCGCCTGGCCGCATCAGCCTGAAGCTGCGCACGCAGGTCTCCGAGCCGACGACAGAAGGCTCGGTGCCCTTCGAAACCGGCGGCGCCTCGAACCGCCTGACCGGCATGAACATCATCTCGATCCGCAAGCGTCTCGCCGATACGACGGTCGAGCTGCCCTCGGGCGGCTCCATGATGATCGCCGGCCTCGTGCGCGACGACGTTCGCCAGCAGATCAACGGCCTGCCGGGGCTTTCCAAGGTGCCGGTCCTCGGCGCGCTCTTCCGCAGCCGCGCCTTCGAGCGCAACGAGACAGAGCTCGTCGTCATCGTCACGCCCTATCTGGCGCGGCCCGTCGCGCGCAACGAGCTTGCGGCTCCGACCGACAATTTCAACCCCGCCTCGGAAGGCGCGGGCAACTTCCTCGGCCGCGTCAACCGCGTCTACGGGACCATGAAGACCGATCGGCCCGCCGGCCGCTACCACGGCGTGGTCGGGTTCATCTACAAGTGAGCGGGGACCGCACGATGTCTGCCCATTCGACCACCTGGAATTCCCGCTTCCTGATCGCGATCGCTCTCGTCGGCTCGGCCTTCGCCGCCGGCTGCACCCAGCGCGACAGCATCGTCGTCGGCGCGATCCCCGACGACTACCGGACCAACCATCCGATCGTCATCGAGGAAAAGCAGGAGAAGATCGACATCCCGGTCGGACTCAACGACTACGACATGACCCGCGTGCAGCGCGCGGCGATCAACGGCTTCATGGCCCGCTACGACGGCAGGGCGGCGCCGATGGTCCATGTCATGGTGCCCTACGGCTCGGCCAACTCGGCCGCCGCCGCGCGGATCGCCGGCCAGTTCATCAGCCACATGCACAAGTCCGGCGTGCCGCAGAACCGCGTCGTCCAGCAGCACTACCAGGCGCCCGCCGACGCCTCGGCCCCGATCCGCGTGACCTACGCCAACATGCGCGCGCAGGTGGCGTCGAACTGCGGCCGCTGGCCGGAGGACATGCTGGGTCGCGTCGACAACAAGCACTGGGCGAATTTCGGCTGTTCCTACCAGAACAACCTCGCGGCGCAGATCGCCAACCCGGCCGATCTCCTGACGCCGCGCGAGACGACGCCGATCGACGCGCAGAACCGCTCCAACGCGATCGACCAGTACCAGCGCCGCCAGGTCGCGCCGGAATTCATCGGCACGTCCGAGATCAACTACTAGGACAGCGTGGGGGCACCGACATGACGAACCTGGCCTACACCACCGATCCGAACGACGCCGTCGTGCCCGATGCGGCCGCCATGCAGGCGCTGCGGCCGGTGCCGCGCATCTCGATCCAGGCCTTCTGCGAGACCGAGGGCGTCGCCCAGCCGATCGAGCGCGCCGCCGAGGACCGCCGCATGGCCAAGGCCCATGTGAAGGTCCACATGGGCGGCATCCAGACGGCGATCGAGTTCTACCACACGGCGCCGACGCCGAACCTGATCATCATCGAATCGCGCGACGAGCCGCGAAACCTGATGGGCAAGCTGGAAAAGCTGGCCGAGGTCTGCGATCCGGCGAGCAAGGTGGTCGTCATCGGCCACCACAACGACGTCGCGCTCTATCGCGAACTGATCCGCTTCGGCATTTCCGAATACATCGTCGCGCCGATCTCGATGGCCGACATCGTCGCCGACATAGCCAAGATTTTCGTCGACCCGGACGCCGAGCCGATCGGCCGCTCGATCGCCTTCATCGGCGCCAAGGGCGGCGTCGGCTCCTCGACCATCGCGCACAACATCGCCTGGACGCTGTCGACGCTGTTCCAGTCCGAAGTGGTCGTGGCCGACATGGACCTCGCCTTCGGCACCGCCAACATCAATTTCGACCAGGACCCCGCGCAGGGCATCGCCGAGGCGGTGTTCTCGCCCGAGCGCATCGACGAGGTCTATCTCGACCGCCTGCTCGCGCAGTGCGCCGAGCGCCTGTCGCTCCTGGCCGCGCCCTCGACGCTCGACCGCGTCTACGATTTCGACACCGACGCCTTCGCCTCGTTGATCGAGACCGCCCAGCGCAGCGCGCCGACCGTCATCCTCGACGTGCCGCATGTGTGGACCGGCTGGACCCGCCAGACGCTGTCGCAGGCCGACGAGATCGTCGTCACAGCGACGCCGGAACTCGCCAATCTGCGCAACACCAAGAACCTCATCGACATGCTGCGCAAGCTGCGCCCCAACGACGCGCCGCCCAAGCTGATCATCAATCAGGCCGGCGTGCCGAAGCGGCCGGAGATTTCCGCCGACGATTTCGCCGAGCCGCTCGGGGTCCTGCCGCTGGCCGTGATCCCGTTCGAGCCGCTGCTCTTCGGCAACGCCGCCAACAATGGCCGCATGCTGGGTGAGACGGACGCGCAGCACGCGATCGTCAAGATCGTGCACGAGATGGCGCACGTCCTGACGGGCCGCAGCGAGATGAAATCGAAGAAGAAGGCCGGCCTCGGCGATCTCCTGGGCCGGTTGAAGATGAAGAAGAAGAGCGCGTGAGCGCGGCTTAGCGACGGCAGGAACTCATCTGAGGCTGCGACGGCGCAGCCAAGGGGCGACGGGCGACAAGATGTTTGGCAAGCGTGGAAACGAAGGCGGAAGCCGCACTGCTCCGGAGTTCAGGCCCGCCCCGGCGGCGTCGGTCTCCGAATCCCTGACGCTCGACGAACGTCCCGCCGAACGCTCCGAGACGTCGGCCGCGCCGAAGCGCGTCGTCGAGCCGGCGCCGCCGCTCGCGCCCGAGCCGCGCCGCGTCGCGACGCCGACCCGTCCGCGCTCGGAAGCCTATTACGACACCAAGAGCCAGGTCTTTTCCGCGCTCATCGACACGATCGACCTGTCGCAGCTCGCCAAGCTCGAACCGGACGCCGCGCGCGAGGAAATCCGCGACATCGTCAACGACATCATCGCGATCAAGAATTTCGCGATGTCGATCTCCGAGCAGGAGGAACTGCTCGAGGACATCTGCAACGACGTCCTCGGCTACGGCCCGCTGGAGCCGCTTCTGGCGCGCGACGACATCGCCGACATCATGGTCAACGGCGCGCGGCAGGTCTTCATCGAAGTCGCCGGCCGCGTCGAGCAGACGCAGATTCGCTTTCGCGACAACCAGCAGCTCTTGAACATCTGCCAGCGCATCGTCAGCCAGGTCGGCCGCCGCGTCGACGAATCCTCGCCGATCTGCGACGCGCGCCTGCCCGACGGCTCGCGCGTCAACGTCATCGCGCCGCCGCTCGCCATCGATGGCACCGCGCTCACCATCCGAAAGTTCAAGAAGGACAAGCTGACGCTCGACCAGCTCGTCCGGTTCGGCTCGATCTCGCCGGAAGGCGCAGAGGTGCTGAAGGTCATCGGCCGCGTGCGCTGCAACGTCATCATCTCCGGCGGCACGGGCTCGGGCAAGACGACGCTCCTCAACTGCCTGACCAACTATGTCGACCGCGACGAGCGTGTCATCACCTGTGAGGATTCGGCGGAGCTCCAGCTCCAGCAGCCGCACGTGGTGCGCCTGGAAACGCGGCCCGCCAACCTCGAGGGCGAGGGCGAGATCACCATGCGCGATCTCGTCAAGAACTGCCTGCGCATGCGCCCCGAGCGCATCATCGTCGGCGAAGTGCGCGGACCCGAAGTGTTCGACCTGTTGCAGGCAATGAACACCGGCCATGACGGCTCGATGGGCACGATCCACGCCAACAACCCGCGCGAATGCCTGAACCGCATGGAATCGATGATCGCCATGGGCGGCTTCACCCTGCCGCAGAAGACCGTGCGCGAGATCATCGTCGGCTCCATCGACGTCATCATCCAGGCCGCGCGCCTGCGCGACGGCTCGCGCCGCATCACCCACATCACCGAGGTGATCGGCATGGAAGGCGACGTCATCATCACGCAAGACCTGATGACCTACGAGATCAAGGGCGAGGACGCCAATGGCCGCCTGATCGGCAGCCACGTCTCCAGCGGCGTCGGCCGTCCCGGCTTCTGGGACCGCGCGCGCTACTATGGCGAGGAAGCGCGCCTTGCCGCCGCGCTCGAAGCCATGGAAGCGCAGTCGTGATGGCGCCGGAGGGAGGTCTTCGATGGACATGAACCTCTTGCTCTTCGTCGCGCTGGCCGCCGTCAGCGCCGGCGCGCTCGCCTATGGCTTGATGTTTTCGCGCGTCCAGAGCGAGCGGACGGTCGAACGCCGGATCGAGACGGTCCGCAATTCTGATGCCGACCGCAACGTCGTGCGCGCCTCGCGCGACCGGGTGGCCGAGGCCGCCAAGCGCCGCAAGTCGGTGCAGGACACGCTGAAGGACCTCGAGGAAAAGCAGAAGGCGCGCGGGCAGGGCAGGCACAAGCCGCCGCTCAAGGTGCAGATCCGCCAGGCGGGCCTCACCATGTCGATCCGCCAGTTCTACATGGTCTCGGCGGCGACCGGCATCGTCATGTTCATCCTCTTCGTCTTCATGGGCGCGCCGCTGCTCGTGGCGGCAGGGGCGATGATCGCGGGCGGCCTCGGCCTGCCGCGCTGGTTCGTCGGCTTCAAGCGCAGCCGCCGCGTCAAGGCGTTCCTGGAGGAGTTCCCGAACGCGCTCGACGTCATCGTGCGCGCGGTCAAGTCCGGCCTGCCGCTCAACGACGCCGTCCGCATGATCGCCAGCGAATCCCCCGAGCCGGTCCGCGGCGAGTTCAAGCGCGTGGTCGAGCACCAGCAACTGGGCCTGTCGCTGCCCGAGGCGGTGATGCGCATGCCCGAATCCATGCCGGCCGCCGAGGCGAGCTTCTTCGGCATCGTCATCCAGATTCAGAGCCAGGCCGGCGGCAACCTTTCCGAAGCGATCGGAAACCTGTCCAAGGTGCTGCGCGACCGCAAGAAGATGAAGGCGAAGATCGACGCGCTGTCGATGGAGGCGAAGGCCTCGACCGTGATCATCGGCGCGCTGCCGATCGTCGTGGCGACGCTCGTCTACCTGTCGAGCCCCGGCTACATCATGCCGCTCTTCACCACCAGCACCGGCCACCTCATCCTTCTCGTCTCCGGCATCTGGATGGGCATGGGCCTGCTCGTGATGCGCAAGATGATGAACTTCGATTTCTAGGGGCGAACCATGACAGGCTCGGTCGTCAACATCGTTACCGATCCCAGCTTCCTCCTGGCGGTTCTCGTCTCGGTGGCGGTGTTCGCGACCCTGTTCACGGCGCTGCCGGCATTGTCCGGAAATCCGCTCAAGGCGCGCATGAAGGCCGTCGCGCTCGAGCGCGACCAGTTGCGCGCGCAGCAGAAGATGCGCCTCGCCACCGAAGCCGACCGCCGCCGCAAGGGCATCCGCGAGCAGGAATCGCTCGGCATGCGCTCGATCGTCGAGAAGCTCGATCTGCGCCGCGCGCTCGCCGACGACGCGACCGTCGCCAAGCTGCGCATGGCCGGCTATCGCGGCCAGAACCCGCTGACGAAATTCCTGTTCTTCCGCCTCGTCCTGCCCTTCGTCTTCCTGGCCGGCGCCATCGTCTACGTGTTCGGCCTTGGCGCCCTCGCCGAACAGCCGAACTTCATCCGCGGCCTGGCCTGCGTGATCGCGGCCTATGCCGGTTTCTACCTGCCGGTGGTCTACGTCTCCAACCGCGCGGCCAAGCGCAAGCAGTCGATCCAGCGCGCCTGGCCCGACGCGCTCGACCTGATGCTGATCTGCGTGGAATCGGGCATCTCCGTCGAGGCGGCGTTCCGCAAGGTCGCCGAGGAAATCGGCGCCCAGTCGGTCGAGCTCGCCGAGGAACTGGTCCTGACGAATGCCGAACTGTCGTTCCTGCAGGAACGCAAGCAGGCCTATGAGAATCTGGCGAGCCGCACCGGCCTTGATTCCGTTCGCTCGGTCTCGCAGGCGCTCATCCAGGCCGAGCGCTACGGCACGCCGGTTGCGCACGCGCTGCGCGTTCTTTCCGCCGAAAGCCGCGAGGCGCGCATGACCGCGGCCGAGAAGAAAGCGGCCGCCCTGCCGCCCAAGCTTACCGTGCCGATGATCCTGTTCTTCCTGCCGGTCCTCTTCGCCGTCATCCTCGGCCCTGCCGGCATCCAGATTTCCCAGCAGAACGTATTTTAGCGTCAGGAACGAAAGCCCCGGCGCCGCGTTTCAGCCTGCAATCCGCCAGATTGCCGCCGGCATTCGCGGATGGCAGTCCGGGGAACGGTCATGAAGAGCGAATTCGATCCAGCGGGGCCGTCCGTGCCGCCCGAACCCGTACCCGCGCGCGACCGGGATCTGCGCCTCATCCGCACGTTCATGCTTGGCCTCTTCATGTTCGCCGTCGTCTACGCGCTCTATTTCGCGCGCGACTTCTTCATGCCGATCGTGCTCGCCTTCCTGCTGGCGCTGATGCTGACGCCGATCGTGCGCTTCCTGCGCAAGCGCGGCGTGCCCGAGGCGCTGTCGGCGACGCTGCTCGTCTTCATGTCGATGACGGCGATCGGCACGACCGGCTATTTCCTGTCCGGCCCGGTCGTCGAACTCGTCAACGATGCGCCGGCCATCGGCCAGCGCCTGACCGAGCGCCTCGAGGATCTGCGCCGTCCGTTCGAGCGCTTCATGGAAGTCTCGCGCCAGGTCGACGAAGCGGCCGAGACGACGTCGGAGCCGGATGTCCAGCGCGTCGTCGTCTCGCAGCCCGGCATCGTCTCGCGTGCGGCCGGCAACCTCCTGTCGGGCTCAACGACGGCCGCGATCACCTTCGTCCTATCGCTCTTCCTGCTCGCCTCGGGGACGATGTTCTACGAAAAGATCATCCAGTCCTTCACCAAGATGAGCGAGAAGAAGCGCGCCTTGCGCGTCGTCTACGACGTCGAGCGCGAAATCTCCCGTTATCTGCTGACGGTCGCGGCGATCAATACGGGCCTTGGCATCGCCGTCGGCGCGGGCCTGTGGGCGCTGGGCATGCCGATGCCGTTCGTCTTCGGCGTCGCCGCAGGCCTGTTGAACTTCCTGCCCTATGTCGGCGCGGCGATCACGATCCTCCTCGTCGCGGTCCTGTCGATCGTCACCTTCGACAGCCTCGCCTACGCGATGGTGCCGCCGGCCTTCGTCCTCTTCTGCAACATCCTCGAGGGCAATTTCATCAACCCGCTGATCGTCGGGCGACGGCTCGAGATCAACGCGGTGGCGATCTTCATCGCGGTCGCGTTCTGGTCGTGGCTGTGGGGCTTCGTCGGCGCGCTGATCGCGGTGCCGCTGCTCGTCGTCATCAAGGTTTTCTGCGACCATTTCGAGAGCCTGAGCCATGTCGGCAACTTCCTCTCGGCGCAGCAGACGGCCGAGGAAGAGGAAGAGAACAAGGAAGAGGCGCAAAGCGTCACGCCGTGAGTTGGCGAGCGGCGACGGCCTTTCCTATATCCGGGCATTGAACATGCCCGGATGACGCGATGACCCTTCTTTCCGTACTCGACCTTTCGCCCGTGCCCGACGGCGCGACGACCGCCGAGGCGCTCGCCAACACGCTCGACCTCGCCCGCAACGCCGACCGGCTCGGCTACAACCGCTACTGGCTGGCCGAGCATCACAACATGCCCGGCATCGCGAGCGCGGCGACCTCCGTCGTCATCGGCCACGTCGCCGGCGGCACGTCGCGCATTCGCGTCGGCGCCGGCGGCGTTATGCTGCCGAACCACGCGCCGCTCGTCATCGCCGAGCAGTTCGGCACGCTCGCCTCGCTCTATCCCGGCCGCATCGACCTCGGGCTCGGCCGCGCGCCGGGCACCGACCAGTTGACCGCGCATGCGCTGCGCCGGTCGCTGTCGGGAGATGTCAACCAGTTCCCGAACGACGTCCTCGAACTGCTGGCCTATTTCAAGCCGGCCGAGCCCTCGCAGCGCGTGCGCGCGGTGCCGGGCGAGGGGACAAACGTGCCGGTCTGGATTCTCGGGTCGAGCCTCTACGGCGCGCAGCTTGCCGCAGCGCTTGGGCTTCCCTACGCGTTCGCCTCGCATTTCGCGCCGGCCGAGCTCGACCATGCACTGGAAATCTACCGGACGCGCTTCGAGCCTTCGGAATACCTCGACAAGCCGCATGTCATGGCGGGGCTGAACATCGTCGCCGCGCCGAGCGACGAGGAAGCGCGCTATCTGTTCTCCTCGCTGCAGCAGGCCTTCGTGAACCTTCGATCAGGCCGTCCCGGCAAGCTGCCGAAACCGGTCGAGAATTTCGAAGCCGGGCTCGAGCCGATGGCGAAGGCGATGCTCGATCAGGCGCTTACTTGCGCCATTGTCGGCGCGCCGCAGAAGATCAAGGACGGCCTCGACGCCTTCATCGCGCGCACCGGCGCGGACGAACTGATGGTGACCGCGCAGATTCATGATCACGCGGCGCGCGTGCGGTCCTTCGAGATACTGGCCGATGTCCACGGACTGACGGCGATGAGCGCCGCCGCCGAGTAGCAAAGAAAAAGGCCGGCATCGCGCCGGCCTTTTCCATCTTCAGGTCAGCACTCGCCGCCGCGGCGGATGTTCCAGCCCGCGGCCTCGGCCTCGCAGGCATTGCCGAAGGTCTGCTGGCGGTTGCCGCGGGTCGCGCAGACCGGCGCGTATTCGCGCGTGCAGAATTGCGGGCGGTCGGGTCCGGGCCGGCCCGGACGATCCCAGCCGGGGCCGCCTGGACGTCCCGGACGATCCCAGTTCGAGCCGCCGCCGCGCCGGCACTCGCCGCCATAGGCGATGCGATAGCCTTCGGCGCGCGCCACGCACGCATTCGGGAAAGTCTGCAGGTCACGTCCGCGCTCGCCGCAGACCGGATCATATTGCTGCGTACAGATCGGCTCCGGGCCGGGGCGCGGCGGCAGGGGCCGCGGGCCTTCCTCGACGACGACGCAGGAAGCCAGAAGACCGGCGCCGGCGACGGCCAGCAATCCGGTCTTCAATCCGGAAAATTCGAATTTCATGAGTTCACTCCAAAACAGACCCGTCCCAAATGCTTCAAGGCGCTGGGCGCATTTGGGTTCCCGCGGCTACCGAAAAAATTACCGCAGCGCGCGCACGATGCCCGCATCCGGGAAACAGGTCGGCGCCTGGCCGTTCTTCTGCTGCCATTCGCCGATGGAGCGGCGGGTGCGGAAGCCGGCGAGCCCATCGGCGCCGCCGGTGTCGTAGCCGAGCGCCTGCAGTCCGCGCTGCATGGCGGCGACGTCGGAGCGCATCAAGCCGCCGACATTGCCCCATGCGCCTGAAAAGCGGCTGTCGCCATAGGTGATGCGGTCGCCCGCATGGCCGACGAAGAGCGCGTAGAGGTCGCTCTCGTTGTATTCCTTGATGACGTAGAAGTTCGGCGTGACGAGGAAGGCGGGGCCGGAGCGCCCGGCCGGCATCATGAGGAAGCCCTCGCCGCGCATTTCGTGGTCCGGGAATGGCCGGCCCGAGACGCGCGCGACGCCCATCGACGCCCATTCCGAGATCGGACGGCCACGGTCGGGACCTTCAAGCGCGCAGGAAACGCCGGCCGGCACGGAGACCTCGAAGCCCCAATCGCGCCCCCGCACCCAGCCGAAATGGGCGAGGTAGTTGGCGATCGAGGCGAGCGTATCGGCCTCCGAGCCCCAGATGTCGGCCCGCCCGCCGGAATAGGCGGTTGCGTGCTGAAGATAGGAGGTCGGCAGGAACTGCGGCTGGCCGAGCGCGCCGGCCCAGGACGATTTCATGTCCGCAACGCGCGCATGGCCGCGCTCGACCATCAACAAGGCGGCGATGACCTCGGCGCGAAACATCTCCTTGCGCGTCGCCATGAACGCCTTGGTGCCGAGCACCTGGAAGGCGTTGTGCGGGATCTTCGCCGCTCCGAACCCGCTCTCGCGACCCCAGACGGCAAGGAGGATGCCGCCGGGAACGCCGTAGCGCGCTTCGAGATCGCGCAGCACCGGGCCGAGCCGCCCCGCCCGCTGCCGCCCGCCCGCGGTGACGCCGCCGACGATGTTCTCGGCGAAGTAGTTGCCGGGCGAGCCGAACTCCGCCTGATGCTGTCGCTGCGGCGTTTGCGCGGACTGGCCCGGCATGACGAGGTCGGGCAGATCGAGATTGGGGCCGATATTGGCGAAGGCGGCGTCGAACGTGGATTGCGAGACGCCGGCGCGGGAAGCTTCCGGCCAGAGGTCGTTCTGGAGCCAGGTGCGGAATTGTTGGTCGATGGACTGGGCGACGGTGGGGAGGGGTAGGAGGAGGAAAATTAGGAAAGCCAGCGCTTTACGGCGCCCCCCTCTGTCCTGCCGGACATCTCCCCCGCAAGGGGGGAGATTAGTCTCGTCGCCGACACCGCGTGATCTCCCCCCTCGCGGGGGAATTGTCCGGCAGGACAGAGGGGGGCAACGTGGAACTCGGCCTTTCATTCTTCCTCCCTCAAAACGCCGTGCGCGACTTCAGCGCCGCGGTCAGCGTTCCCTCGTCGAGATAGTCGAGTTCCCCGCCGACCGGCACGCCGTGCGCGAGCCGCGTGACCTTGATGTCGAAGCTCGACAACTGGTCGGTGATGTAATGCGCCGTCGTCTGGCCCTCGACGGTCGCGTTGACCGCGAGGATGACCTCCGTCACCGCGCCCGAAGCGACGCGCGCGATCAGCGCTCTGATGTTGAGGTCGTCCGGCCCGACGCCGTCGAGCGGCGAGAGCGTGCCGCCGAGGACGTGGTAGCGCACGTTCATCGCCGCCGCGCGTTCGAGTGCCCAGAGATCCGCGACGTCCTCGACCACGATCAGCGTCGCGTCCTCGCGGCGCGGATCGGTGCAGATTGTGCAGGGATCGGATGTATCGACATTGCCGCATGTGGAACAGACGCGCACCTTCTCCACCGCCTCGCCCATGGCGGCGGTGAGCGGCACGAAAAGCTGCTCCTTCTTCTTGATGAGATGCAGCGCCGCGCGCCGCGCCGAACGCGGCCCGAGCCCCGGCACCTTGGCCAGGAGCTGGATCAGACGTTCGATTTCGGGGCCGGCGATTCTCTTCGACATGGTCCCGGTTTAGCGCCGAAACCCGTCGATGTGTAGGTCGAACTCAGTCGGTCGACCCGGTCCTGCTTTGGTCGAGGATCAGCGCGCCGATCGCGTCGGCCTTGGTCTGGTCGACCCCGAAGGAAAGCGCTTCGGTGGCCGTGCCTGCCGGGGCAGACGCCTGCGCCGTTTCCATCTGCGGGACGGCCGGCGCGGCCTGCGGTGTGCCGAAACGCTCCGGCTGCGGCTGGGTCGCGGGCGCGGCGGCGACCTGGACGCGTGCCTGCTTGCCCTCGACGCGGCCGGCCGCGGCGAGCTGCGACTGCGGGCGCACGCCCTTGGCGGCGCGCTCCTCGCGCCCGCGCTTTTCGTAGAATGCGTTGCCGCCCGCCTTCAGCACGTAGTGCATGTTGGGATAGGGAAAGTTCAGGCCGGCCGTGTGGAAGAACTTGGCGTTCTGCACCATCGGGTGCCGCTCGCCGGCAAGCACGGCGTCGGCGGCGGCCATCACGTCCGGCAGGGCCTTCGAATCCATCTTGCGGGTCATGACGCCCGGCGCGAACTGGTTCTTCTGGCCGACCACGCCGCAGATGGTCTTGGGATATTCGCCCGAGTTCACGCGGTTCATCACCACCGTGCCGACGGCAACGAGGCCTTCGCGGCTCGACCGGTTCGACTCGAAGAACATCGCGCGGGCCATGCAATCGCGGTTGCTGGCCGTCGCCGCGACGGGCTTGACCGAGGACGTCACGACGTCGTCGAGAAGGTCGCTGCTGGAGGTGCAGGCGGAGACGACAAGCGAAAGGGCGACCGCGCAGGCCGCGGCCGGGAGCCGAAAGAACACGTTACAAACCTCTCCGAACGGCCCCCGCCGTTTCGTCGACGATTTTGAAAGGGTGATTTGCGGCAAAAAAGGGGCAGGTGCGCCACAAACGCGCCTGTGCCGAAACTCCGCGATCAAAACCGGATATGCCCGATCCTATCGTTCAAATGCTTATGAACGCGTTAACCGCAACCTAGAAGGGCAGCTTCATGCCGGGCGGGATCGGCAGGCCGGCGGTCAGTTCCTGCGTCTTCTGCTGCATGATCGCCTCGACCTTGGTCTTGGCGTCGTTATGCGCGGCGAGGATCAAATCCTCGAGAATCTCCACGTCGTCTTCCTTGAAGAGCGAGGGGTCGATCTTCAGCGACTTCATCTCGAACTTGCCGGCCAGCGTGACCTGGACGAGGCCGCCCGCGGACTGGCCGGACGCTTCCACATTGGCCAGTTCCTCCTGCATCTGCTGGAACTTGGCCTGCATCTCGCGGGCTTTGCCCATCATGCCGAGAAGGTCTTTCATCGTGATCTCCGTGGTTCAGATGTCGTCGTCGTCATCGAGGTCGCCGATGCCCGGATCGACCGGCACCTCGTCGCTTTCGATCTCGATCTCGGGCGTGCCGACGGCGTCGGGCAGCCGCACGTCGATGATCTTCGCGCCGGGAAAGCGGGCGAGGATCGCGGCGACGGAAGGGTCGTTCTTGGCGTCGAGGAGGGCGACGTCGCGCCGCGCCTGCTCGATTTCCGACAGCGTGTCGCCGCCGCGCTCGCGCGAAATCGTGACGACCCAGCGCCGGCCGGTCCAGGTGTGCAGTCGGGTCGTCAGATCGCTGACCAGCATGCGCGGCGCGTGTTCGGTGAGGCTGACCTCGATGCGGCCCGGATCGAATTTCACGGGTCGCAGGAACTGCTTGATCTGGACCTTCAGCGCCATGTCGCGATTGGCGTCGCACAAGGCGACGAGATCGGTCATCGACGCGATGCGCGGCCCGGCGGGCGCTTCCTCGACCTGCGGCTGCGGCGCGGCGACGGGTAAGGGCTCAGGCTCAGTGCGCACCAGCCGCATCGTCTGTCCGCCGCCATTCGATCCCACCGCGACGGGCTGCGCGGCAATGGCATCGACTGGCGCCGGCGCGCGGGCGCTGGTCGGGGTCGTTTGCGGCGTGCCCTGCAGCAGCGTGCGCACCGGCGCGTCGCCTTCCAGCGACTTCAGCGCCTCGTCGAGCGTCGGCAGCGTCGCGGCATGGGCGATGCGGATCAGCACCATCTCGGCGGCGCTCACCGGCCGCGACGCGCTCTGCACCTCGGTGATGCCCTTCAAGAGCATCTGCCATGTGCGCGACAGGACGCGCACCGAAAGCCCGTCCGCATATTCGCGCCCGCGCTGGCGCTCTTCCTGCGAGATGGAGGCGTCGTCGGCGGCGTTCGGCACGAAACGGATGCGGGTGACGAGATGGTTGAACTCGGCAAGGTCGGTGAGGACGGTCGCGGGGTCCGCGCCGGCATCGTACTGGCCGCGGAATTCACCCAGCGCGCCGGCGACGTCGCCCTTCATCAGGAGTTCGAAGAGGTCGATGACGCGGGCGCGGTCGGCAAGGCCGAGCATGTCGCGCACCGCCTCGGCGGTCACCGTGCCCGAACCGTGCGCGATCGCCTGATCGAGGATCGACAGCGAATCGCGCACCGAGCCCTCCGCAGCCCGCGCGATCATCGCGAGCGCGTCGTCGTCGATCGCGACGTCCTCCTTTTGCGCGATGCCGCGCAGATGGGCGGTCAGCAGCCCGGCATCGACGCGGCGCAGGTCGAAGCGCTGGCAGCGCGACAGCACAGTGATCGGCACCTTGCGGATTTCGGTCGTCGCGAAGATGAACTTGACGTGCGGCGGCGGCTCCTCGAGCGTCTTCAACAGGCCGTTGAAGGCCTGCGTCGAGAGCATGTGCACTTCGTCGATGATGTAGACCTTGTAGCGCGCGGAAACCGGCGCATAGCGAACCTGCTCGATGATCTCGCGAATGTCGTCGATGCCGGTATGCGAGGCGGCGTCCATCTCGACCACGTCGACATGGCGGCCTTCCATGATCGCTTCGCAATGCTCGCCGGGGACCGAGAGGTCGACGGTCGGCTGGCTGACGGCGTCGGTCTTGTAGTTGAGCGCGCGGGCGAGGATGCGGGCGGTGGTCGTCTTGCCGACGCCGCGCACGCCGGTCAGCATCCAGGCCTGCGCGATGCGGCCGGTGGCGAACGCGTTGGTGAGCGTGCGCACCATCGGCTCCTGGCCGATCAGGGTGGAAAAGTCGCGCGGGCGATATTTGCGCGCCAGGACCCGGTAGGGTCCCTGCGGACGGCTCGTCTCGATCTGCGGAGTTTCGTCCATCAAGTCTCGCTCGTGCCATGAGCCCGAAGGCCCGGATCATCCTCGCGGCGCGAGTGTCGTCCCCGACACGGCCAGGCGTCAATGCCGCAAACGGCTCGGACGCAAGGCCGGGGAAATGGTGGGAGGCTGGCACGGTGACCCGTGCCGGGGCTCGTTAGGGCTGCTTCCTTCCGGACCTGACCCGGTTGGCGAGTGGCTCGTCCACCACCAACCTCCCGCGCCCCATATCGGCAATTCGAAAGGCGAATGCAAGGCCGGATCGAAAGGTGGAACGATTTGCGTCCATCGGGCGGGGAAACGCTCTAGCCTCGCAACCCTGGCAGAGGAGGGAGACATGGACATGCCGCACAGGGCTGGCGGTTTCGAGCTCGACAGGAAGCTTGAACGCGACAGCCGCGAAGTGATCTGGCTCGGCCTGTGCGAGCTTCGGATCATGAACGATGCGCGCTGGCCATGGCTGATCATGATCCCGCAACGCCGCGGCGCCGTCGAGATCCACGACCTGACGCCACTCGACCAGGCCATGCTCTCCTTCGAGACGACGATGGTGTCGAAGGCGCTGAAGGAAGTCACGCGCTGCGACAAGATCAATATCGGCGCGCTCGGTAACGTCGTCCGCCAGCTCCACGTCCACGTCATCGCGCGCAGGGAAGGCGATGCGAACTGGCCCGGACCCGTCTGGGGCCACGGCCAGCCCGAACCCTATCGCCGTGAGGACCTGCACGGCCTGATCAACGACATCAAGGGCCGCCTGTGAATCTCGCACTGTTCGACCGGCCGGCCGAAGAGCCGAGCCGCTTCGTCGGCTTTGCCGGCAATCGCATCGACCGGCAGGCCGAGAACCGGTCCGAGACGGCGCTGGCGGATGCGCTGGCCGACCCGCAGCTCTCCGTCCTGATCCTGCGCGGCGGGCGCCTCTGCATGAAGATGAACGGCGCTGGGCCGGATTGCCGCTTTTCGGCGTCGGAAGCCGAGGCGCTGAAGGCCAAGCTGCAGCATGCAGTCCTGCTCGGCCATGGACCCGACGGTCCGGTCGTCGCAGCGCCCGGCGGCCTCGAGCCCGAAGACCTGCCGGACGGCATCAAGGCGATCGACCTGCGCTCGCTCAACAGCCAGGGCCTGCTCGCTCCCGAGGACATGGGTGCCGTGGGGCAGGGCGCGTCGCTTCTGGCCTGGAACGCCAATTGCCGCTTCTGCGGCCGATGCGGCGCCGCGACCGAAGCCCGCATCGGCGGCTACAAGCGCGTGTGCACCGGCTGCGGTGCGCAGCATTTCCCGCGCACCGACCCGGTCGTCATCATGCTGACGGTCACGCCCGAGCGCTGCCTGATGGGCCGCAGCCCGCATTTCGTGCCGGGCATGTTTTCCACGCTCGCCGGCTTCGTCGAGCCGGGCGAGACGATCGAGGATGCGGTGCGGCGCGAGACGCTGGAGGAATCGGGCGTGCGGATCGGCCGCGTCGCCTATCATGCCAGCCAGCCCTGGCCGTTTCCCCACTCGCTGATGATCGGCTGCTTCGGCGAGGCGCTGAACGAGGATTTGACGCCGGACTTCACCGAACTCGAAGCCTGCCGCTGGTTCACGCGCGAGGAAGTGCGCGCGATGATCGCCGGCGCGCATCCGGATGGATTGATCGTGCCGCCGAACGCGGCGATCGCCAATCATCTGATCCGGGCGTGGGTGGACAGCTAGCCGCCGTTGCGTTGCGCGATCCGGAACTCCGCCGCCGGATACACCCCCAGCACCCGCACTTCGCGCGAGAAGAAGTCGAGTTCCTTCAGCGCCTGGGCGACATTGGCGTCGTCGGGGTGGCCTTCGATGTCGGCGTAGAACTGCGAGGCGAAGAAGGTGCCGCCGAGCTGGTAGCTCTCCAGCTTGGTCATGTTGACGCCATTGGTGGCAAAGCCGCCCATGGCCTTGTAGAGCGCGGCCGGGATGTTGTGCACGCGGAAGATGAAGGTCGTCATCATCAAATCGTCGGCCGACTTGCGCGGCGCCCAGGATTCCTCCTTCGCCAGCACGACGAAGCGGGTGACGTTGTTGTCGGTGTCCTCGACATTCTCGGCGACGATGTCGAGCCCGTAGAGTTCGGCGGCGAGGACGGGCGCGAGCGCCGCGGCAGTGCGGTCGCCTTCGTCTGCCACCTGGCGCGCGGCGCCGGCCGTGTCACCGGCGATGACCGGCTTCCACTTGTTCTTGCGGATCACGTTGCGGCACTGGCCGAGCGCGTGGATGTGGCTGTGGACGGACTTGATCTCGTCGATCTTCACGCCCGGCAGGACCATGAGCTGGAAATGGATCGGCAGAAAATATTCGCCGACGATGTGCAGGCTCGATTCGGGCAGCAGATGATGGATGTCGGCGACGCGGCCGGCGATCGTGTTCTCGATCGGGATCATCGCAAGCTCGGCCGCGCCGCTTTCGACCGCGTTGAACGCGTCCTCGAAGGTCGCGCAGGGCATCGGTTCCATGCCGGGGAACATGTTGCGGCAGGCGGTGTCGGAGTTGGCGCCGGGTTCACCCTGGAATGCGATGCGATTGGTCTTGGACATGCGGCTTCTGCTCTTCCTTACGACAACATGGCGCGGGCGCGCTCGAGATCTTCGGGCGTATCGACGCCCAGCGGAACGGAACGGACGAGGCCGACATCGATGCGCATGCCGGCCTCGAGCGCGCGCAACTGCTCGAGCCGTTCGCGCGTCTCGAGCGGGCTCGGGCCGAGGCCGACGAAGCGTTCGAGCGCGGCGCGGCGATAGGCATAGATGCCGATATGATGGTAGAGCGGGCCCTCACCCCAGGGCGCGGTCGCGCGCGTGAAATAGAGCGCGCGTAGCCGGTCGGGCCCGAGCGGCGAGCCGACGATCTTGACCACGTTCGGATTGGTCTTCTCCGCCTCGTCCTCGATCTCGACGCCCAGGGTCGCGATATCGGCGTCGCCCTCTTCCAGCACGTTGGCCGCGCCAGCGATCAGGCTGGGATCGATGGTCGGCAGGTCGCCCTGAAGATTGACGATGGTTTCGAAGCGGCCGTCGGGGTCGAGCGCCTGCAGCGCCTCGAAGATGCGGTCGGAGCCAGACTGGTGGCTTGTCGCCGTCATGACGGCGGTGAAGCCGAGCGTCTCGACCGCGCGCGCGACATCGGCGCTGTCCGTCGCGATCGCGATCTCGCCGGCGCCGCTTTCGGCGGCACGCTTTGCCACCTGTGCGATCATCGGCAGGCCGCCGATATCTGCCAGCGGCTTGCCGGGCAGGCGGGAGGAGGCCATGCGGGCGGGAATGAGGATCAGTCGGGACATTGGGGGCCGGGCGATGCTGCTCTCGGGATGGTCGGAAAAGTGGCAAAAGGTCTCACGTGGAAAGGCCCTTATATGTGTTGCAACATCCAAGCAAAAGACCTAGTTTCCGCGCGATTTTCACCGGCACGACCGGTATGGGGGACCCTTTGCCGCGTGTGCGCCGGCCACGCGACGGATCATCCCGGTCGAACTCTGGAGCCTTGGGTAGATGGACTCTTTTGAACTCAACAAGCTGATCGGCGCGTTTCTGGGCGTCGTGTTCGTCGTCTTTTCGGTCAGCCTTGTCTCGGACGCGATCTTTGCGTCCCACGCCCCTGAAACTCCGGGCTATGCCATTGAGGTTCCAGAGGAGCCGGTCGGCGGCGGCGCGCCTGCCGAAAGCGGCCCGAGCGCGCTCGACCTTCTCGCCAGCGCCGATCCGGCCGCCGGCGAAGCGGCCTTCCGCCGCTGCGCCTCGTGCCACACGATCGAAAGCGGCGGCGCCAACCGCGTCGGCCCGAATCTCTATGGCGTCGTCGGCAGGGCAGTCGCCTCGCATGAGGGCTTTGCCTATTCCGCCGCGATGACCGAATATTCCGAAGGCGGCGCGAAGAACTGGGAGTTCGAGAACCTCAGCGCGTTCCTGGTCAACCCGCGCTCCTACATTCCCGGCACGATCATGGCCTTTGCCGGTCTGCGCGACCCGCAGGAAGAAGCGAACCTCATTGCCTACCTGAACCAGCAGTCGGACAGCCCGCTGCCGCTGCCCGAGCCGGCCGCCGCCGAGGAAGAGACCGCCGAAGGCGAGGAAGGTGCACCTGCCGCTGAAGGCGAGGAAGCCGCTCCTGCCGAAGGCGAGGAAGCCGCCCCGGCCGCTGAAGGCGAAGAGACCGCACCGGCCGCCGAAGGCGAAGAAGCTGCGCCCGCCGAAGACGCCGCGCCCGCCGCGGACGAGGCCGCCCCGGCTGCCGACGAAGCCGCACCGGCCGACGACGCTGCGGCACCGGCGGATGATGCCGCCGCGCCCGCCGATGCCGGCGCAGCCGCCGAGACCGAGGCCGCTCCGGCCGAGGCGACGCCCGAGGAAGACGGTTCCGCCGCTTCGCCCGAGACCGACCCCGCGACGCCCGCCGCCGATGGCGAGGTGAGCGAGGAAGAAGAGCGGGCTCCGGCGCAGAACTAACCAAACCGTAATCTCGACGATCACGAAAAAGCCGGGTTTCGCCCGGCTTTTTTGCGTTTGTGAAAATGCCCGGCCACGCAAAGTTTAGCCACGTAGCCGGTTTCCAATCACGCCCGATGGGATAGGGTGCGGGCTCGCACGAAGAGGAGATGCGTCGAATGGAATTGGGCCGCTTGGGCGATCATCTGCGCACGTCATGGGTCGTTGCGGCCGTTATGGTCGCGGGCGCCGGACCTGCGCTGGCGCAGGACACCGAGGCGGAATGGCGCACGACCTCGTCGCTGATCCAGACCGAGCCGCCGGCCGAGGAATTCACCCGCTATTCCTACGTGAATCCCGATGCGCCCAAGGGCGGCACGCTGAATTCGGCAGCGTTTGGCACCTTCGACAGCTTCAACCCGTTCATCGTGCGCGGCACGCCCGCGGCGGGGCTGACCCAGTTCGGCGGACTTCTCTGGGACACGCTGATGCAGCAATCCGCCGACGAGGCGGGAACGAGCCACGCTCTGATCGCCGAAGCCTTCACCTATCCGGACGACTATTCCTCGGCCATCTATCGCCTCAACCCGAACGCGCGCTGGCACGACGGGGAGCCGATCACCGCCGAGGACGTGGTCTGGTCGTTCGAGAAGCTGAAGGAGATCAGCCCGTCCTACAGCCGCTACTACGCCAACGTGACCGAGGCGGTCGCGATTTCCGAACGCGAGGTCGAGTTCACCTTCGATCAGACCGGAAATCGCGAACTGCCGCACATCATGGGCGACCTGGCCATCCTGCCCAAGCACTGGTGGGAAGGCGAGAACGCGCGCGGGCAAAAGCGCAACGTCGCCAACCCGACGCTGGAGCCGCCGCTCGGCAGCGGACCCTACAAGATCGCCTCCTTCGATCCCGGCTCGCGCATCGTGTGGGAGCGCGTCGAGGATTATTGGGGTGCCGAGGAGCCGGTGAATGTCGGCCGCAACAATTTCGACCGCATGGAATACACCTATTTCCAGGACGACAATGCCGAGTTCCTGGCCTTCACGCGCGGCGGCTTCGAGGACATCCGGTTGGAAACGAGCACGCGACGCTGGGCGGTTGAGTACAATTTCCCGGCCTTCGAGCGCGGCGACGTCATCAAGCGCGAGTTCATCTCGGGCGGCATCCAGCACATGCAGGCCTTCGCCTTCAACATGCGCGAGCCGCGCTTTGCGGATCGCCGCGTGCGCCACGCGCTGACGCTCGCCTATAATTTCGAGGAGCAGAACAGGCTGCAATTCTTCGAGATGAACGAGCGCTTTTCCAGCTATTTCGAGAACTCCGAGCTTGCGTCGAGCGGCCTGCCGGAGGGCGAGGAACTGGAAATATTGGAGGCGCATCGCGACGCACTGCCGCCGGAGCTCTTCACCGAGGAATTCAAGCTGCCGGTCTTCGACACGCCGCAGGCGCAGCGCGACAATCTGCGCGAGGCCGTGCGTCTGTTCGACGAGGCGGGCTGGACGATCCAGGGCGGCCGCATGGTCAACAAGGAGACGGGCGAGCAGTTCCGGATCGAGTTCCTCGGCTCTTCGCCGACGAGCGAGATCATCACCGGCGGCTACATGGCCAATCTGCGCCGGCTCGGCATCGATGCGACGCTGCGCATCGTCGACACCTCGCAATACATCCAGCGTTATCAAGCGTTCCAGTTCGACGCGGTGACCGCGCGCTTCCCGCAATCCGAATCGCCCGGCAACGAGCAGCGCGACTACTGGAGCTCGCAGGCCGCAAGCGCGGAAGGCTCGCGCAACGTGCCGGGCATCAAGGATCCGGTGGTGGATGCGCTGATCGACAAGATCATCTACGCCGCCGACCGCGAGGAACTGGTGGCGGCGACGCGCGCGCTCGACCGGGTGCTTTTGTGGAACTACTACACCGTGCCGCAATATTTCCAGCCGACCATGCGCTACGCCTACTGGAACAAGTTCGGCATTCCGGAAAAACAGCCCGAATATGCCGGCATCGACCCGCAATCCTGGTGGATATTGCAGGACCGCGAGGCCGAGATCGAAGCCGAAATCGAGGAGGCGGAATGACCGCGCGCGTCGACCGCCGCGCCTTTCTCGCGCTCGGCGGCGCAGCCTTCGTCGCGCCGTTCCTGCCGCGTGTCGCGCTGGCGCAGCTCCAGACCGGAACGCCGCTTCATGGCATCTCGGCCTTCGGCGACCTGAAATACGGGCCCGAGTTCACGCATTTCGACTATGCGAATCCCGATGCGCCGAAAGGCGGGCGGTTCAATTTCTCGGTGCCGAACTGGGGCTACAACCAATCCGTCCTCACCTTCAACACGCTCAACTCCTTCGTGCCGCGCGGCGACGCGCCGCCGCGCATGGAGCTCTGCTTCGACAGCCTGATGGCGGGCTCGCTCGACGAGCCGGATTCCGCCTACGGACTTCTGGCGGAAACCATCACCATCGCCGACGACCGCAATTCCTTCACCTTCAAGCTGCGGCCGGAAGCACGCTTTCACGACGGCTCCAAGCTGACGGCCGAGGACGTCGCCTATTCGTTAAATCTCTTCAAGGAAAAAGGTCACCCCTCGCTCGTCCTGCCCCTGAGCGAGATGACGGAGGCGGTGGCCGAGGACGACGCGACCTTCCGCATCGCCTTCAACGGCAACCAGTCCTCGCGCACGATCTTCTCGGTCATTGCCATGCCGATCGTCTCCAGGGCGTTCTACGAGGAGAATCCCTTCGACGCCTCGCAGCTCAAGCCGGCGCTCGGTTCGGGGCCGTACAAGGTCGGCCGGGTCAATGCCGGGCAGACGATCGAATATGACCGCGTCGAGGATTACTGGGGTCGCGACCTGCCGGTCATGCGCGGTCTATTTCATTTCGACACGATCCGCATCGAGTTCTACCGCGACCGCAACGCTGCCTTCGAGGCCTTCAAGAAGGGCGACATCCAGTTCCGCCAGGAATTCACGGCACGGACCTGGGCGACGGGTTACGATTTCCCGGCGATCAATGACGGGCGCGTGGTCAAGCGCGAGTTCCCGAGCGAGCTTTCGCCCTCGATGCAGGCGTGGGCGCTGAACCAGCGGCGCGAAAAGTTCGCCGACCCGCGTACGCGCCAGGCGATCGGCATGTGCTTCGACTTCGAATGGACGAACCGCAACCTCTTCTACGACGCCTATGCGCGCTCGAACTCGGTGTTCGAGAAGTCGGAGTTCCGCGCCGAGGGGATGCCATCCGAGGCCGAGCTTGCGCTGCTCGAGGAATTTCGGGCCGAAATCCCCGAGGAGGCCTTCGGCGAGGCGGTGGTCGCGCCGACATCGGACGGTTCGGGCCGCGACCGAAGGCTCCTGCGCGAAGCGCGCCGCCTCCTGATGGAGGCCGGATGGCAGGCCGACGGGCGCGCGCTGAAGAATGCGGCGGGCCAGACCCTGTCGGTCGAATATCTGATCCAGGACGAGGTCTTCATCCGTTCGGGCTCGCCTTTCGTCGAGAACATGCGCCAGATCGGCATCGACGCCTCGATCCGTCAGGTCGATTCGGCGCAATACCAGGCGCGCCAGCTCGATTTCGACTTCGACATGGTGGGCATGGCTGCGTCCTTCGGCGCGACGCCGACGCGCGATGCGCTCGCCAATTTCTTCCATTCGCGCTCGGCCGACCTGCCGGGAACGCGCAACTATCCCGGCACCAAATCGCCGGCGCTCGACGCGCTGATCGAACGCGCCGGCAAGGCCGAGACGCGCAACGACCTCGTCGTGACGCTGAAGGTCGTGGACCGCATCTTGCGCGCGCGCCATGACTGGATTCCAAATTGGCATGCGCCGAATCACCGGGCGGCCTATTGGGACATGTTCGGCTTCAAGGACCCGAAGCCGGACTATGGCTTTCCCGTCGAGGCGCTGTGGTGGTACGACGAGGAAAAGGCGAAATCGATTGGCAGGGCTTGAGGCTGACTTGACCGTTTCCGAGACGAAGCGCACCTGATGGGCGCCTATATCCTTCGACGTCTGTTGCTGATGATTCCGACCCTGTTCGGCATCATGGCGATCTCCTTCATCGTCATCCAGTTCGCACCGGGCGGGCCGGTCGAGCAGGTGATCGCCAACATCACCGGGCAGGGCGGCGGCGCGGCCGACCGCATCGGCGGCGGCAGCTCGGACTTCCAGAATTTCGATACGGGCGGCGAATCCAGCTATCGCGGCGCGCAGGGGCTCGATCCCGAATTCATCGCACAGCTCGAGCGCCAGTTCGGCTTCGACACGCCGCCGCTCGAACGCTTCGTCAACATGATCTGGAACTACATCCGCTTCGATTTCGGCGACAGCTACTTCCGCGACATCTCCGTCATCGACCTGATCATCGAGAAGATGCCGGTCTCGATCTCGCTCGGCCTCTGGATCACGCTGATCTCCTATGTGATCTCGATCCCGCTCGGCATCCGCAAGGCGGTCAAGGACGGGTCGAGCTTCGACGTGTGGACGAGCGGCATCGTCATCGTCGCCTATGCGATTCCCGGCTTCCTGTTCGCGATCCTTCTGATGGTGCTCTTCGCCGGCGGCTCGTTCTTCGACTGGTTCCCGCTGCGCGGCCTGACGTCGGAAAACTGGTCGGACCTTTCCTGGCCCGACCGCATCCTCGACTATTTCTGGCACCTCGCCTTGCCTCTGACGGCGATGGTGCTCTCCGCCTTCGCGACGACGACGCTCCTGACCAAAAATTCCTTCCTCGAGGAAATCCGCAAGCAATACGTCGTCACCGCACGGGCAAAAGGACTTTCGGAGCGGCAGGTGCTCTACCGCCACGTCTTCCGCAATGCGATGCTGATCATCATCGCCGGCTTCCCCGGCGCGTTCATCTCGGCCTTCTTCACCGGCTCGCTCCTGATCGAGAACATCTTCTCGCTCGACGGCCTCGGGCTTCTCGGCTTCCGCTCGGTGCTCGACCGCGACTATCCGGTCGTCTTCGCGACGCTCTACATCTTCTCGCTGATCGGTCTGCTCGTCAGCCTTCTCTCGGACCTGATGTACACCTGGATCGACCCGCGCATCGATTTCGAGCGGAGGGACGTCTGATGTCCGACATGCTCGCCAAGGCGCAGGTCGAGGAAGTGCGCGAGAAGGTCGCGCGGCCATGGCTCTCGCCGCTCAACCAGCGCCGCTGGCAGAACTTCAAGGCGAACCGGCGCGGCTACTGGTCGCTCTGGATCTTCCTCATCCTGTTCGTCCTGTCGCTGTTTGCCGAGTTCATCGCGAACGACAAGCCGGTCCTCGCCTCCTACAACGGCGAAATCCTCTTCCCGACGATCGTCGACTATCCGGAGGAAAAATTCGGCGGGTTCCTCGCGGTGACGGATTATCGCGACCCGATCATCCAGGAGGAAATCGAGGCGAATGGCTGGATGATCTGGCCGCCCATCCGCTATTCCTACCGCACGGTGAACAACGAGATTCCCGAGGCTGCGCCCGCCAAGCCGTCCTGGCTCTACGACCGCGAAACGCGCTGCCAGCGCTATTTCGAGGGCGCGGACGATCCGAACTGCACGCTCGGCAATTTCAACTGGCTCGGCACCGACGACCAAGCCCGCGACGTCGCCGCGCGCGTCATCTACGGCTTTCGCATCTCGGTCCTGTTCGGCCTCGTCCTGACGGCCGCCTCGGCGATCATCGGCGTCACGGCGGGTGCGGTGCAGGGCTATTTCGGCGGCTGGACGGACCTGATCTTCCAGCGCGTGATCGAGATCTGGTCGTCGATCCCGGTCCTCTATCTGATCCTCATCATCGCCGCGATCCTGCCGCCGGGCTTCTTCATCCTGCTCGGCATCATGCTGCTCTTCTCATGGGTGGCGTTCGTGGGCGTGGTGCGCGCCGAATTCCTGAGGGCGCGCAACTTCGAATATGTGAACGCGGCGCGGGCGCTCGGCGTCGGCAATGCGACGATCATGTTCCGCCACCTCCTGCCGAACGCCATGGTCGCGACGCTGACCTTCCTGCCCTTCATCCTCAACGGTTCGATCACCACGCTGACCTCGCTCGACTTCCTCGGCTTCGGCCTGCCCCCCGGCTCCGCCTCGCTCGGCGAACTCCTCCGCCAGGGCCAGCGCAATCTGAACGCACCCTGGCTCGGCATCGTCGGGTTCCTGTCGCTGTCGGTGATGCTGTCGCTGCTGATCTTCATCGGCGAAGCCGTCCGCGACGCCTTCGATCCGCGCAAGACGTTCCGGTGAGCGCTGTGGTATGTCATGCGCACACCATGTCGCCCCGGAGGCACCCATGAACAGGATCGTCCGCGAGCATTATCCGGTGTCGAAGCTGCCGGAAGAACTGCGCGAAGGGCTTGAGCCCGGCGCGTCGGTCACCGTCACGGTGGAGGAGGAACGCAAGCCGTTCACTCGAGAGGAATTGCGCGAACAGTTATTGGAGGTCCGCAAGTCCTTGAAGCGCAAGGTGACGGTCGAGGAAGCTGTGGCTCGGATACGTGAGTTGCGTGACGAGTGGGACGATTGATGGCGTCAATCGAACGTCTCTGCCTCGACACCAACGTGTTCATCGCAATGGCAGAAGGTGCGGACGATCTTTCTTTAGAATTGTATGGGCTCGTCGGTGCGCAACGGACTGAACAGGCATTCCTGTGCACCAGCGAGTTGAGCATTGCCGAACTCCTCGTGGAGCCATATCGAGACGAGAACGACGGCCTTATCCAGCTCTACGACAACTGGATCAACTCCGGGGCCTGGTTGGAAGTCCGGCCGGTGGACCGGGGCGTCCTTTGGTATGCCGCGGTTGTGAGGCAGCAATACCGAGCGATCAAGCTGCCCGACGCGATCCACATTTCGACCGCGATCGGACTGGGCTGCACCCATTTCATGAGCGGCGACAGACGTCTTCCGAGCGAGATCAATCTGTACCATAAGCGCTGGGGCTCCGAGCGAGGCCCAGCAAGGCTCGCCGTGCTTCCGCTTGATCTCGATACCGTGACCAGAATTCGTGGCGAACGATCATGAACACTCCCCTCCTTTCCGTCCGCGATCTCTCCGTCGCCTTCGCCCAGGGCGGGCGTGAGCAGGTTGCCGTCGATCGCGTGTCGTTCGACATCGCGCCGGGCGAAACGGTCGCGCTCGTCGGCGAATCGGGTTCCGGCAAGTCGGTCTCCGCACTTTCCGTCCTGAAGCTCCTGCCCTATCCGGCGGCGAGCCATCCATCGGGTCAGGTGCTGTTCGAGGGCAAGGACCTGCTGGCGCTCGACGAAAAGGCGCTGATGCGCGTGCGCGGCAACGACATCACGATGATCTTCCAGGAGCCGATGACCTCGCTCAATCCGCTGCACACGATCGAGCGGCAGATCGGCGAAATCCTGAAGCTGCATCGCGGCATGAACGAGAAGCAGTCGAAGGCGCGCACGCTTGAACTCTTGCACGAGGTCGGCATCCGCGAGCCCGAAAAGCGGCTCGGCGCCTATCCGCACCAGCTTTCCGGCGGCCAGCGCCAGCGCGTGATGATCGCGATGGCGCTCGCCAACGAGCCGAAGCTCCTGATCGCCGACGAGCCGACCACGGCGCTCGACGTGACCGTTCAGGCGCAAATTCTCGAACTCCTCGGCGAACTGAAGACCCACAACAAGATGTCGATGCTCTTCATCACGCACGATCTCGGCATCGTGCGCCGCATCGCCGACCGCGTCTGCGTGATGACGAAGGGCAAGATCGTCGAGGAAGGGCCGACGGCCGAGGTCTTCGCCAACCCGAAGCACGAATACACGCGCCACCTGCTGGCAGCCGAGCCCAAGGGCGAGCCGCCGGCGGCAAACGATGCGGCGCCGATCGTCATGAAGGGCGACGACATCAAGGTCTGGTTCCCGATCAAGGAAGGATTCTTCCGCAAGACGGTCGATCATGTGAAGGCCGTCGACGGCATCGACGTGACGGTGCGCGCCGGCCAGACGCTGGGCGTCGTCGGCGAATCGGGCTCGGGCAAGACCACGCTGGGGCTGGCGCTCTCGCGCATGATCTCGTCCGAGGGACGGATCATGCTCGGCGACAAGGCGATCGACGATTTTTCCTTCCGCGAGATGAAGCCCCTGCGGCGCGAAATGCAGATCGTTTTCCAGGACCCGTTCGGCTCGCTCTCGCCGCGCATGTCGGTCTCGGAGATCATCGAGGAAGGGCTGCGCATCCATCAGCCGAAGCTCGACGCCGACGCGCGCGACGTTCTGGTCGTGGACGTCCTGAAGGAAGTCGGGCTCGATCCCGCAACGCGCTTCCGCTACCCGCACGAGTTTTCCGGCGGCCAGCGCCAGCGTATTGCGATCGCGCGCGCCATGGTGCTCAATCCGCGCTTCGTCATGCTGGACGAGCCGACCTCGGCGCTCGACATGAGCGTGCAGGCGCAGGTCGTCGACCTGTTGCGTGACCTGCAGAAAAAGCACCAGCTCGCCTATCTCTTCATCAGCCACGATTTGAAGGTCGTGCGCGCGCTGGCGAACGAGGTGATCGTGATGCGCAACGGCAAGGTCGTCGAATACGGTACCAGCCGGCAGATCTTCGAGAACCCGCAGACCGACTACACGAAGGCGCTGATCGCCGCCGCCTTCGACATCGCGACCGCGCCCGCCGGCGTCGTCAGCGAATAGAACAAGAGACGAGGGAGCCGACCATGACCGACCATCGCGCGGGCCGCATTCTTCTGTCCGTCCAGGGCTTCAACCCGAAGAAGTGGCATGAGCTGCTTTCGGCTGAGCGCGAGGTGGTGACGGAGCCGCAAGGCGCAAGCGACCCCTCGATCGACTATGCGGTGGTCTGGAAGCACCAGCCCGGAATTCTCGCCGCGCTGCCGAATCTGAAGGCGATCTTCTCGATCGGCGCCGGCGTCGATCACATCTTCGCCGACCCGAACCTGCCCGACGTGCCCATCGTGCGCGTGGTGGCGGGAAACCTGACCCAGCACATGGTCGACTATGTCGTCTGGCGCGTGCTGGACCACCAGCGCCAGGGCATGTTCTACCGCGCCGAACAGGCGAAGAAGAGCTGGCGCGAGATCACGCAGCCGGCATCGCCGGACGTCTCGGTCGGCATCCTCGGTCTCGGCGAACTGGGGCAGGCGGCGGCGAAGGCGTTGACGGCGGTCGGCTTTGACGTGAAGGGCTGGACGCGGACGGCAAGGACGGTCGAAGGCGTCGAGACGTTCAGCGGCGAGGCGGGGCTGACGCCGTTCCTCAACGCGACGGACATCCTCGTCGTGCTGCTGCCGCACACGCCGGCGACCGAGGGGATCGTCGACTACGAGCTCCTGTCGAAACTGCGTCGCGACAATGGGCTGGGCGGCGCGTGCCTGATTAATGCCGGCCGCGGCAAGCTGCAGAAGGAAGCGGACATTTTGCGCGCGCTGGACGACGGCACGTTGAAGGAGACAAGCCTCGACGTCTTCGAGGCCGAGCCGCTGGCGCCGGCGAGCCCGCTCTGGACCCATCCACGCGTTTTCGTCACGCCCCACGCCGCCGCCACCTCCGACGCCCGCCACCTCGTGCCGTTGATGGTGGAGCAGATGGACCGCTTCGAGCGCGGCGAGCCGCTGCAGCATCTGGTGGACCGCAAGGCCGGATACTGATCAGGGCCGACGAAACCCCGTCGGCCCGCCGTAAAGATGGCCGATACGCGATACCGCGTCGGCCAGCGGCTCGCGGGTAACGCACATTGTGTGCCCGCTGGCATGGATCATGGAAGCGGCGTCGAGCATGATCGCGACATGACCTTTCCAGAAGACGAGGTCGCCCCGTCGCAGGCCGGCGAGGTCGTCGCCGATGTCGAGCGCGCTGCCGATGCTCGCCGCCTGCATGTCGGTGTCGCGCAGCACTGATATGCCGGCCATCCGCATCGCAAGCTGCACCAAGCCAGAACAATCGATGCCGAAGCCCGAGACGCCGCCCCACAGATAGGGCGTGTGCTCGAAGCGCTCGGCGACTGTGACGTAGTCCGGCTCAAGATGACCGACCGGGCGCAAATGATCGTGGATCATCGCCTCGCCGGTCTCCAACAGCGCATAGCGCGTGCCGCGCGTCTCGGCTTCGCCGACGATGCGCACCGCCGCACCCATCGAATGGGCCGTGGTCATCGGAAAGCGCAAATCCGCGCCGCGATAGACGAAACTGCGCTGGACGACGACGACATGTGTCGCCTCCTCGACCGTGCCCAGCGCGGATGCCGGCGCATAGCCGACATAGCCGTCGGCCTCGGCCTGGAGCCATGCCCAGCCTTCGCGCTCGTCGAACACGCGGACGGTCGCGCCGTGGAGCAATTGCGTGTCAATGCCGCTGTCGGCGCGCGGGGCCGGGCGCAGGTCGACGACCGGCGCGACAATCCGCGCGGGTCGTCCTTCGACGAACTGGCCGGCCTCGACCCGGCCGCGCAGACTTTCCGCTGCAATGTCGGGCCGGAAGGCGTGGAGGCGGCGGTCGAGCGTGGTCATTTGCCGTACCGCGTTTCAAGCACATGCATCAGCGCACGGATCGCCTGCGCCTCGCCGCCGATCGGCGCATGGGGCTTCTCGACCGGGTTCCAGCCGAAAATGTCGAGATGCACCCAGCTTCGTGCATTCTCGACGAACTTTTGCAGGAACAGCGCCGCCGTGACCGAGCCGGCGAAGCCGTCGGTGGTGACGTTGTTCATGTCGGCGACGCGCGAGGAGAGCTTCTTCGCATAGGGCTTCCAGAGCGGCATGCGCCAGACCGGGTCCGCCACCATCTCGCCCGCGCGGAAAAGATCGGCGGCGAGCGTTTCGTCGTCGGTGAAGAAGGGCGGCAGGTCCGGGCCGAGCGCGACGCGGGCGGCGCCCGTCAGCGTCGCCATGTCGATCAGGAGTTCCGGCTTTTCCTCGTCGGCAAGCGCCAGCGCATCGGCGAGGATCAGGCGGCCCTCGGCATCCGTGTTGCCGATCTCGACGGTCAGCCCCTTGCGGCTGGTCAGAACGTCGCCCGGCCGGAAGGCGTTGCCGGCAATGGCGTTCTCGACGGCCGGGATGAGCACGCGCAGGCGCAAATTGAGATTGGCGCTCATGACCATCGAGGCGAGCCCAAGCACGTTCGCGGCGCCGCCCATGTCCTTCTTCATCAGGAGCATGCCGCTGGCCGGCTTGATGTCGAGACCGCCGGTGTCGAAGCAGACGCCCTTGCCGACGAGCGTTACCTTCGGCGCGTCCTTCTGCCCCCAGGTGAAGTCGATGAGGCGCGGCGCCTGATCGGAAGCGCGGCCGACGGCGTGGATCATCGGGAAGTTCTGCTTCAGGAGCGCGTCGCCCTCGATGACGGCGATCTTCGCCTTGTGCGCCTTGGCGAGCCTGCGTGCGGCGTCCTCGAGATCGGGCGGTCCCATGTCGTTGGTCGGTGTGTTGATGAGGTCGCGGGCGAGGATGATGCCGTCGGCCTCGCGCGTGACGCGGGCAAGATCGACGCCGGGGCTGAGTTGCAGGCGGATGTCGCGCGGGCTGTCCTTCCAGTAGCGCTCGAATCGGTAGCCGCCGATCACCAGCGCGAGCGTGGCCAGATGCGCGTTGAACGCGCCCGGCGCGAAAGACCAGTCGCCGGATGGCAGGTCGCGCGCGAGGCGGCCGAGCGCCAGCGCCGCCGTCGCGCCGTCATCCTCGCCGATGCCGACCAGCGCCCCGGCAAGTTCGCCGTCGGCGTCGGGGAAGGCGAGCACCTTGCCGGACTGACCGGAAAAGCCGCTGGCCTTCGCCCATGCGCGGGCCCGCGCGTCGATCGCGGCGGCGTCGAGCCCGCCCTTGGCGACGACATGGATGGGCTTGGCTTTGGCGAGCGGCGTTTGCGTGATCTCGATCGGCATGGGGTCTCCTGGAAGGCGGGCGCGAAGCAGATGCGGTCCCTTTTAACGCTCCGTTAGGGTTAACGGAATATTGCTCTGGAGATTAACGGGTACGTCGATGCGGAGGTGGGGCAAGATGTCGATCGATCGGAAGACGGGGGTCAGGACCACGGCGACGATCCTGGCGCTGGCGGCAACGCTCGCGCTGGCCGGCTGTGCCGGCAACAAGCGCATGACGACCGCCTCCGTCGACCGCACCACGACAGGCGCGGTGACACAGATGACGGCGCCCGAACTGCGCGCGACGGCCGACCAGCTCGGCACCGCCTATACGAGCAATCCGTCCGACATGAACGTCGCCATGCAATATGCCTCGGTGCTGCAGATGGATGGGCGCAACGACCAGGCGCTGGCCGTGATGCGCAAGGCGGCGATCGACCATCCGAAGGAGCGCCAGGTGCTGGCCGCCTACGGCAAGGCGCTCGCCGCCGCCGGCGATCTCCAGCCCGCGCTCGACGCCGTCCGCCGTGCGCAGACGCCGGAATATCCCGACTGGAAGCTGATGTCGGCTGAAGGCGCGATCCTCGACCAACTCGGACAGGCGGGAGAGGCGCGCCGGCTCTATGCCCGCGCTCTGGAGATGCAGCCGAACGACCCGAGCGTGCTGTCAAACCTCGGCATGTCCTACCTTCTGGAGGGCGACCTGAAGCAGGCCGAAGCCCAGCTCCAGAACGCCGTCACCCAGCCCGGCGCAGACAGCCGCGTGCGGCAGAATTTGGCGCTGGTGGTCGGGTTGCAGGGACGCTTCGCCGATGCCGAGGCGATCGCCAGTCGCGAACTGTCGCCGGAGCAGGCGGAGGCGAACGTGGCGTATCTGCGCTCGATGCTGGCGCAGCAGAATGCCTGGAACGAGTTGGCGGACGAGGGGTGATGGCGGAATCGTCGGTGCTCGACGTTGCCCCCCTCTGCCCTGCCGGGCATCTCCCCCGCGAGGGGGGAGATTAGTCTCGTCATCGCCGTGCGTGATCTCCCCCCCATGCGGGGGAGATGGCCGGCAGGCCAGAGGGGGGCGCCGTAAAGCGCTGACGTCACTCCTTCAGTCAAGCCAACACCCTCTCCCCCGCCCCGACCGCCTTCTTCACCTCCGGCGCCACCCGCGTTCCTAAAATCTCGATCGCCTTCAAAAGCTTCGAGTGATCCATCACGCCGATGGCCATCTGGATGACGAAGCGGTCGAAGCCGAAGATTTCGTAATGCGCGAGGATCTTGTCGGTCAGTTCCGAGGCGTCGCCGACGAACTGCGCCCCGCGTGGGCCGGCGGCGGCTTCGAACTGCGCGCGGCTCGTCGGCGGCCAGCCGCGCTCGCGGCCGATCCGGTTCATCACCTCGGCCTGCGCCGGGTAGAAGGTGTCGATGGCGTCTTTGCGCGTGTCGGCGACGAAACCGTGGACGTTGATCGAGGTCTTCAACGTCTTCGGATCGCGGCCGAACTTTTCCGCCGCTTCGCGATAGAGCTTGAAGAACGGCGCAAAGCGCGCCGGCTCGCCGCCGATGATGGCGAGGGCGAGCGGCAGGCCGAGCATCGCCGCGCGGCCGACCGATTGCGGCGTGCCGCCGACGGCGAGCCAGATCGGCAATTTGCCGTTGACCGGCCGCGGATAGACGCCGCGCTCGCTGACCCGCGGCGTGTGCTTGCCGCCTTCCCAGGAAAAGATCTCGCCCTCGTTCAGCTTCATCAGCATTTCGAGCTTTTCGGCGAAGAGCGTGTCGTAGTCGGCGAGGTCGTAGCCGAAGAGCGGGAAGGATTCGATGAACGAGCCGCGCCCGGCCATGATCTCGGCGCGCCCGTTCGAGATGTTGTCGAGCGTGGAGAACTGCTGGAAGACGCGGATCGGATCGTCGGAGGACAGCACCGAAACCGCGCTCGACAGCTTGATATTCTTGGTACGCGGCGCGGCGGCGGCGAGCGCGACGGCGGGCGCCGAGACGGCATAGTCGGGCCGGTGGTGCTCGCCGAGGCCGAAGAGGTCGAGCCCGACCTGGTCGGCGAGTTCGATTTCCTCGATCAGATTGGCAAAGCGCTGTGCCGGACTGACGATGTTCCCGGTCACCGGGTCGGTGCCGACATCGCCGAATGTGTAGAGGCCGATTTCCATCGTTCATATCCCTTCGATTTGAAGAAGGGGTATGGAACCGGCAGGCATTTTGCCAGTCGCTGGCAGGTGAACAGTCTATTCGTCGTCGACGACCCGCAGGCGCAGCGAGCCGCTGCGCGCTTCTGCCGGCTTCTTGTCTGCTTTCTCGTCGATTTGCGGCGAGTCCAGTTCCAGCGCCTCGATCTTCTCGCCGCGCTTGGTCAGTTTTTCCGTCGAGGTGAGAATCAGGTCGATGTCGCGATTGGCCTGCCCGAAATGGGTCTGAAGCTTGCGCACGCGCTCGTCGAGCCGGCCGAGATCCTCCATCAGGCGGATGACTTCGCCCTGGATCAGATGCGCCTGCTCGCGCATCCGGGCATCCTTCAGCACCGCCTGTATGACTTGGATCGACAGCATCAGCAGCGAGGGCGAGACGATGACGATGCGCGCGCGATGGGCTTTTTGCACCAGCGCTTCGAAATTCTCGTGGATCTCGGCGAAGATCGATTCCGACGGCACGAACATGAAGGCCGTGTCCTGTGTCTCGCCATTGATGAGATATTTGTCGGCGATGGCCTTCAGGTGAACTTCCACGTCACGGCGGAAATTCTGCGCGGCATATTTCTGCGCCTCCGAATTTTCGGCCTCGGCAGCCGTGCGAATGGCGTTCCACGATTCCAGCGGGAACTTGGCGTCGATGACGAGGTCGGGTGCGCCGTTGGGCATGCGGATCGTGCAGTCGGGGCGGCTGCCATTCGACAACGTCGCCTGGAATTCGTAGGCGCCGTGCGGCAGGCCGTCGGCGATGATCGCCTCCATGCGCGCCTGTCCAAAGGCGCCGCGGGTCTGCTTGTTGGAAAGGATGTGCTGGAGTTGCACGACCTGGCCGGCGAGCGACTGGATGTTGTTCTGCGCCGTGTCGATGACGGCCAGACGTTCCTGCAACTTCGCAAGATTTTCATGCGTCGACTTCGTCTGTTCGGTGATGGAATGCCCCAGCCGCGAGGTCATGCCGTCCAGCCGCTCGCCGATCGCCTTGTTGAGCTCGGCCTGCCGCGCGCCGAACACTTCGGCGATTGTGCCCATGCGGCCCTGCATTTCGAGCTGCGCGCGGGTGATTTCGGCGAGCCGCGCATCGGCCTCGCGCGCCCGCGCCGCGCTTTCCTCCGCCACCTCGGCCTGCACCCGCGCCGCACGCGACACGGACATGACGAGGAGCGCGACGAGCGCGAGGATGACGGCCGCGCCGGCGATCAGCGCGTGGCCGAGCGTGATCGTGGTCGAGCCGAGCTGGAGAAGGGGAGCGGCGAAGAGCGATTCGGACGGGTTCATCGCGCGACACTAGACGATTCGCGACGTCGCAATAAGACCAAAACGTGAACGTCCACATGCCGGAGCGTTGACGCGCGCGGTTTCACCGATTACCTGACGGCCATGACGATTAAGCCGCTCATCATCCTCCCCGATCCCGTCCTGCGCCAAGTGTCGAAGCCGCTGGAGCGCGTCGACGACGCGACCCGCAGATTCGCCGACGACATGCTCGACACCATGTACGACGCGCCGGGCATCGGGCTCGCCGCGATCCAGATCGGGGAGCCGATCCGCATGCTGGTGATCGACATTGCCAAGGAAGGCGAGGACAAGGCGCCGCATGTCTTCATCAATCCCGAAATAGTGGCGTCGGGCGACGACATTTCCGTCTACGAGGAAGGCTGCCTGTCGATCCCGGACTATTATGCCGAGGTGGAACGGCCGGAGACGGTGACGGTGACCTATCTCGACCGCGACGGCAAGGCGCAGGAAATGGTGGCCGACGGTCTGATGGCGACGTGCCTCCAGCACGAGATCGACCATTTGAACGGCGTCCTCTTCATCGATCACATCTCCAAGCTGAAGCGCGACATGGTCGTGCGCAAGTTCAAGAAGCTCGCCCGCGAGAAGGCGCCGCAGCGCCTCGTCGGCTGATCCGGTGGCGCTGCGCGTCATCTTCATGGGCACGCCGGAATTTTCGGCGGCGACGTTGAAGGCGATCGTTGAGGCGGGGCACGAGGTCGTGGCCGCCTATTCGCAGCCGCCGCGCCCCGCCGGAAGGCGCGGGTTGGAGCTGAAGAAATCTCCAGTTCACGAACTCGCCGAAAATCTCGGCATCGAAGTCCACACCCCCGTTTCGCTGAAAGGCGAAGCCGAGCAGGCGGCGTTCAGCGCGCTGGGCGCGGATGTCGCCGTGGTCGTCGCCTACGGTTTGCTCCTGCCGAAGGCGATTCTCGACGGCACGCGCCTCGGTGCCTATAACGGCCACGCCTCGCTCCTGCCGCGCTGGCGCGGCGCGGCGCCCATCCAGCGCGCGATCATGGCCGGCGATGCCGGGACCGGCATGATGATCATGAAGATGGACGAAGGCCTCGACACCGGGCCGGTCGCACTGACCGAGCGCATCGCGATCGGCGCCGACATGACGGCGGGCGAACTCCACGATGCGCTGCGCGATGTTGGCGCGCGGCTGATGGTCGAGGCGCTAGGCAGGCTGGAGGCCGGCGACCTGCCGACCGTCGCGCAAGCGGGCGAGGGCGCGACCTACGCCGCAAAGATTTCCAAGGACGAGACGCGGATCGATTGGTCCAAGCCGGCTCGCGACGTGCATGACCGCATTCGCGGCCTCTCGCCATTCCCCGGTGCATGGTGCGAGGCGACTATCGGCGACAAGCCGGAGCGGTTGAAGCTGCTGCGCTCGACCATGGGCGAGGGCGCGGGCACGCCCGGCACGATCCTCGACGACCGGCTGACGATCGCCTGCGAAAGCGGCGCGGTGCGACTCGTCGAGGTGCAAAGGGCGGGCGGCAAGCCGATGGCGGCCGAAACGTTTCTGCGCGGTGCAGGCTTGGCGAAAGGCGACCTCCTATGATGCGCGGACTGGTGATCCGGCCCTTCGAGCCGCGCGACGCGGAAGACGTGCGGTGGCTTCTGGAGGAAGCGTTCGGCAATCCCGGCGAGGCGAAGCTGGTCGAAGCCCTTCGCGCGGCGGGCGACGACGTGCTCGAACTCGTCGCCACGCACGAACAGCAGATCTACGGCCACATCCTGTTTTCGCGGCTCGTCGTCGAATCGAAGAACCGCAGCGCGGATGCCGTGGCGCTCGCGCCGCTGGCGGTGCGCCCCGACAAGCAGCGCACCGGCGTCGGCAAGGCGCTGATCGAGAACGCGCATCATCTGTTGAAGAATGCGGGCGAGGAATTGTCGGTCGTGCTCGGCGACCCAGCCTACTACGGCAAGTTCGGCTATGCCCGCCGGCGCGCGGAAAAGTTCGAGAGCGACTATCAGGGCGAGTATTTGCAGGCGCTCGCCTTCTCGCCCGAGGCGCCGACCATGGGGCGGCTCGTCTACGCCGCCGCCTTTTCTGAAATGTGATGGCCCGCTTTCGGCTCGACATCGAATATGACGGGCGGCCTTATTCCGGCTGGCAGCGGCAGGCCGATCTGCCGACCGTCCAGCAGGCGATTGAGGACGCGATCTTCCGCTTCACCGCCGAGCGCGTGTCGATCCGCGGCGCGGGGCGCACCGATACGGGCGTCCACGCGACGGGCCAGGTCGCCCATGTCGATCTTTCCCGCGAGTGGGTGGCGGACAAGCTGATGGGCGCGCTGAACGCGCATCTGCGGCTTGCCGGCGACCCGGTCGCGGTCTTCGCGGTAGAGGCGGTGAGCGAGGATTTCGATGCCCGCTTTTCCGCGACCGCCCGGCATTATCTCTTTCGCATCCTCAACCGCCGCGCGCCCGCCGCGCTCGATCTCGGCCGCGCCTGGCACGTTCCGAAGGCGCTCGATGCCGGGACGATGCACGCGGCGGCGCAGACGCTTCTCGGCCGGCACGATTTCACGACCTTCCGCTCGGTCCAGTGCCAGGCCAACAGCCCGGTCCGCACGCTCGACCGGCTGGACGTGACGCGCGACGGCGACATCGTCGAGGTCCGCGCCTCGGCCCGTTCCTTCCTGCACAATCAGGTGCGATCGATGGTGGGCACGTTGAAGAAGGCGGGCGAGGGGGCGTGGTCGGTCGCGGACGTCCGCGCCGCGCTCGATGCCGCCGACCGCTCGCGCTGCGGCCAGGTCGCCCCGCCGGACGGGCTGTTCCTGACGCGTGTCGACTACGACTGAACGAAACCGAACACGCCCTGCAGCGTGAAGAGGACGACCAGCGAGACCAGGAACATCGCGGTGAAGACGCCGGTCGCGAAGGCCGGACCCTTTTCGAGCACCGTGTTGGTCAGCCGCCAGGACAGCACCATCGAGAACAGGAAGAGGCCGAGCGAGAAGGCGGTCAGCCCTTCGCCCGCACCCGGCCAGAACAGCCGGATGAGCGAGGGCGGCAGCATCAGCCACACATAGATCGCCGAGCCCCAATTGCTGGCGACGACGAAATGGACGAAGCGGTGGGCGATGCCGGCCGGGCGGGCGAGAAGCGCGAAGGCGGCGAGCGGCACGATCCAGGCGAGGACGTCGATGGTGGCGAGCCTGAGCACGATCGACAACCGACTGCCGATGCCGTCGCCCTGGAAGGCGAGTTCGTTGGCGAGCGTGACCCATCCGACCGTCATCGCCGGCAGCGCGACCACGATGGCGAAGAACGAGGTCCAGAAACCGTCGGCCGAGATGTCGAGGAAGCGCAGCCCGTCCTTCTTGCCGGCCATGAGGCGCGCGGCGCCGGAAAGCGATTGCTGAACGTAGTCGGCCGAAGGCATTTTGACGTCTATCCGAACCAGTCCTCGAGGAAACGCAGATAGATTTGCGTCAGCGTTTCGAGGTCGGCAAGAGCCACGCGCTCGTCCACCATGTGCATGGTTTGGCCCACGAGGCCGAATTCGACGACCGGGCAGAAATCCTTGATGAAGCGCGCGTCCGAGGTGCCGCCCGAGGTCGACAGCGTCGGCGTCAGGCCGGTGACGGCGCTCACGGAGGCGGAGAGCGTGTCGGTGAGCTTGTCGTTGCGGGTGAGGAAGATGGGGCTCGGCCGGTCGCGCCAGATCAGTTCGAAATCGATCCGCTCGTCCTTGCCGGGCCGCAGCCGCGTGCGGGACGCCGCGCGGTCGAGCCGGTTATGGATTTCCGCCTGCAGGGTTTCGGGCGTCCAGGTGTCGTTGAAGCGGATGTTGAACGAAGCCTTCGCCTTCGCCGCGATCACGTTGACCGCCGGGTTGCCGACATCGACCGTCGTGACTTCCAGATTGGTCGGCTGGAAGTCGTCTGTTCCCTCGTCGAGTGCGGGGTGCAGGAGCGCGTCGAGCAGCGCCACCATGGAGCGCACCGGATTGTCGGCAAGGTGCGGATAGGCCGCATGGCCCTGGCGTCCGTTGACGATCAGATCGGCTGAAACCGAGCCGCGGCGGCCGATCTTGATCATGTCGCCGAGCGTGTTCGGATTGGTCGGCTCGCCGACGATGGCGGCGTCCCACGCCTCGCCCCTCTTCGCCGCCCAGTCGAGCAGCTTGGTCGTGCCGTTGATGGACGGGCCTTCCTCGTCGCCGGTGATGAGCAGCGAGACGGAGCCCTTGAGCGCGCCATGCTTTTCGACATAGCGCGCGACGGCGGCGACGAAGCAGGCGATGCCGCCCTTCATGTCAACTGCGCCGCGGCCATACATCATGCCGTTCGCGATCTCGGCCGAAAAGGGCGGATGCGTCCAGGCCGCCTCGTCGCCGGGCGGCACGACGTCGGTATGGCCGGCGAACATCAGATGCGGGCCGTTGCCGGAAAGGCGAGCGTAGAGGTTCTCGACGTCCGGCGTGCCGTCCTCGGAAAATGTCGGCCGCTCGACGGAAAAGCCGACCGCCGCCAGCATCGCTTCGAGTGCCGTCAGCGCGCCACCCTCCGCGGGCGTGACCGAGGGGCAGCGGATGAGCGCGGCGAGGTTCTGGACGGGGTCGGTCGACTGGGTCACGCTCGTCTCGCTCTAGTTCGGCGCGTTGGTCGCCGTGCCGTATTTGTTGGGGCCGCGCTCGCCGGGGAGGAGGCAGAGCGCGATGAAGGCGATGAAATTGATCACCGGCACGAACATCGCGACCGCGAAGAGCCCCGGCCGGCCGATGTCGTGCAGCCGCTTGGCGGCGAGCGCCGCCTGGCACCAGAGCGACACGAAGACGACGACGCCGAGCACCGAGTTCCAGAATTCGAACCCCTGGCCGGCCTGTTCGGCCGCCGACATCCGGTAGAGCACGAAGAAGGTGACGACCGTCATCATCAACCCGCCGAGCAGGAAGGCGACGCGGCTGATGCGTCCCTTGAGGCCGAAGAACAGCCAGAGGATCGGAAACTGGTTCACCGGATCAGGCTCGCAGGAGGTCGTTGATGGAGGTCTTGGAGCGCGTCTTCTCGTCCACCTTCTTGACGATGACGGCGCAATAGAGGCTCGGCCCGGGCTCGCCATTGCCCATCGGCTTGCCGGGCAGCGCGCCGGCGACGACGACGGAATAGGGCGGCACCTCGCCATAGCTGATGTCGCCGGTCTCGCGGTCGACGATCTTGGTCGACTTGCCGATGAAGACGCCCATGCCGAGCACCGAGCCCTCGCGCACGATGCAGCCCTCGACGACTTCCGAGCGGGCGCCGACGAAGCAATTGTCCTCGATGATGGTCGGGCCGGCCTGCATGGGTTCGAGGACGCCGCCGATGCCGACACCTCCCGAAAGATGCACGTTCTTGCCGATCTGCGCGCAGGAGCCGACGGTCGCCCAGGTGTCGACCATCGTGCCCTCGCCGACATGGGCGCCGAGATTGACGAAGGACGGCATCAGGATCGCGCCCGGCGCGATGAAGGCGGAGCGGCGCACGACCGCGTTCGGCACGGCGCGGAAGCCGGCGCGCTGGAAGTCGATCGCGCTCCAGCCGTCGAACTTCGAGGGCACCTTGTCCCACCAGACCGAATCGCCCGGCCCGCCCTTGATGACTTCCATGTCGTTGAGGCGGAAGGAAAGGAGCACGGCCTTCTTTAGCCACTGGTTGACCGTCCACGAGCCGTCCGCCTGACGCTCGGCGACGCGCGCCTCGCCGCGATCGAGCAGGCTGAGCGCCGTCTCGACCGCGTCGCGGATTTCGCCCTTGGTGCCCGTGCCGACCCCGTCACGCTCGTCGAACGCCTTTTCGATGGTTTGTTCGAGCGCGCCGATATCAGGCTTGGTCATCAATTTGCTCCATTGGATAGCTGTGAAGGCCGCTCATCCATGGGTCATGGGCGGCTTCCGGTCGGCGCGGAAACTAGGCCAAGCGCGGTATCGGCGCAAGCCACGTGCAAGCGCAGTCGTTTCATGGTTTGACTGGGCGAAATGGACGTGCGCGAAGCGCTTCGCGCAAGATTGGGATACTCGGCTTTCATGCAACGGACGAAAAAGAACGACTGGTCGCCTCTGCCGCATTCGGACGAGGATCGCGAGCGCGCCAAGAGCGTGCCGGATACGCCGCAAACGCGCGCGCCGACCTACCGGCTGGCCTGGGACGACGAGGAGTTCATGACGCGGCGCGAGCTGCGCCCCGTCCGCCTGCAACTCGAACTGTTGAAGCCCGACATGGCGCTCGCCGAGCGCGGCATCGAATCGACCGTCATCCTGTTCGGCGGTGCGCGCATTCCCGAGCCGGGCGGCGAGGCATGGGCGGCCAAGAACGAGGTGCAGAAGAAGAACCTCCTGGCCAACGCGAAATATTACGACGAGGCGCGCGAGTTCGCCCGTCTCTGTTCGCAGCATTCGGCCAGTTTCGGCTACCGCGAATTCGTCGTCGTGACGGGTGGCGGGCCGGGCGTGATGGAAGCCGGCAATCGCGGCGCCGCAGACGTCGACGCGCCATCGATCGGCCTCAACATCGTCCTGCCGCACGAACAGGCGCCGAACCCCTACGTGACGCCGGAGCTCTGCTTCAACTTCCACTATTTCGCGATCCGCAAGATGCACTTCGTCATGCGCGCCAAGGCGGTGGCCGTGTTCCCCGGCGGTTTCGGAACGATGGACGAGTTCTTCGAGACGCTGACCCTGATCCAGACCGGCCGCATGGAGCGCGTCCCGGTCATCTGCTTCGGAAAATCGTTCTGGGAGCGGGCGGTCGACCTCGATTTTCTTGCCGAGCAGGGCACGATTTCGCCGGGCGACCAGGATATCATCGATTTCGTCGATACCGCGCAGGAAGCCTGGGACGTGATTGCGCGTTTCTATGAGATCGACGGTGGAAAATAGGTCGGAAAGGACCTTCGCATCATGATTCTCGTCCCGCTTCGGCTGATTGTGGCCGCCTGTGTCGCCCTTTCCGCGCTTGCCGCCCCCGCCTTTGCCTCCGACGAGGAGTGTCTCGAAGGCCAGGTCTTCGACGTCGCGGGTTGCGTCGATCTCGACACGGTGATGGCAGACGACCTGCAGCTTTCGGGCGCATGGGTGCGGGCGATGCAGCCCGGCCGGAAGGTGGCGGCCGCCTATCTGTCGATCCTCAATCGCGGCGAGACGGCAGACCGCCTCGTCGGTGCGACCGCGCTCGCCGCACCCCGCGTCGAGATGCATGAGATGGCGATCGAGGACGGGGTGATGAAGATGCGGCCGGTGGAAGGCGGCATCGAGATCGGTCCGGGCGACCGGGTCGAATTCAAGCCGGGTGGGCTGCACTTCATGCTGATGGGCATTGATGAGCCGTTGGCCGCCGAGGATGAGATCGAACTGACGCTGGAGTTCGAGAAGGCTGGCCGGGTCGTGCTGCAGTTTCCGATTCGCGAGCCGGCGATGATCAAGGCGCATCGCCACTGAGCGGAACAGGCGCGGCGCGAGCGGCGTTTCTCCCTTAAAGGAGAACTGCCATGGGCGGACGCACCAGCACCGACGACGAAACCATTCGGCACCAGCAGGAAAAGGACCTCGGCCACTCCGAGACGCAGGCCGAACATCCGCAGGATTCGCTGCCCGACGAGACCGAGCGCAAGGACGGCGCATTCGACAAGGACAAGCGGCCGGGCGTGTCGAGCGCCGAGCAGCTCGGCAATCTGCCACCCTCGCGCAGCGCCGGCGCCAATCCGGACGACGCGGTCGACCCCGTGCCCGACCGGACGGCGGATCCGCGGGTCTAGGGCTGAACGATGGAGGACAGCATCCGGTCGCTATTCGAACGGTATGAACGATTCTTCATGCGGTCTCTCGCCGGAGAAATAGGGATGGGCGAAGCTGACGCGCTCTACGCTGACGCGTTTATCGCCGCCTCGCCTGCGGGGGCCCTGACCGGAAAGAACGACGACAGCTTCAAGAAGGCGTTGGCCGACGGGTATGACCACTATCGCTCGATTGGAACGAAGGCGATGCGCATGCGCGACATCCGTGTTTCCCCAATGGATGGGAATCACTGCATTGCCCACGTCGCCTGGACAGCGGTTTACGCGCGCCGGGACCGACCGGACACTGAGATTGATTTTGACGTCCACTACCTGATCCAGGAACTGGACGACGGTCCGAGGATATTCGGATGGGTGTCGGGCGATGAGCAGGCCGTTCTGAAGGCGCACGGCATCGTCTGACGCGCTCAGGCCTTTCGAAGGATCGACGTCAGGAACGCGGTCAGATCGTCGGTGACGTAGTCGACGTCGTCCTCATGGTCGGGGTCCTGCTCCCAGACTTCCGCGAAGGTCGGCTCGAAATTGTTCGGCACGACGAGGACGGTGGTCATGCCGAGCGCCTTGGGGACGTGGAGATTGCGCGCGAGATCCTCGAACATCGCCGCGTTCGGTCCCACCACGTCGTGCAGGGCCACGAACGTGTCGTAGGTCGCGCGGGCCGGCTTCGGATTGAGCCCGGCCGCCACGATGTCGAAAATGTCGTCGAAATGGTCGAGGATGCCGAGCCGGCGCGCCGTGTTCTCGGCATGCTTGCGGTCGCCATTGGTGAAGATGAACTTGCGGCCGCGCAGGGCCGAGATCGCCGCGCCGAGTTCGGGCGACGCCTCGACCGGCGAATAGTCGATGTCGTGGACCTTCTGCAGGAAATCGTCCGGGTCGATGGCGTGGCGCTCCATCAGCCCCTTCATCGTCGTCCCGTATTCCTTGTAGAGCTCCTTCTGCATCAGCCGCGCCTCGTCCGGCGGAAGCGTCAGAAGCTCGCTGATGTAGCGCGTCATCCGCACGTCGATCTGCGCGAACAGGTTCGTGTGGTGCGGATAAAGCGTGTTGTCGAGATCGAACACCCAGTCCGTGACATGGGCGAAGCGGGCGGGATCGGGAAGATTGGTCATGGCCTGCTTGTGGCGCAGCAAAGCGCGGAGCGCAACGCCCGGCTTGCGTGAACGATCGTTATGCCCTAGCCGCTCTCGCGTCAGGGGGCGACATGGAACTTTGGATTCCCATCACCATCGCGGCTGCGTTCCTGCAGAATTTGCGGTCGGCCGGCCAGAAGCATCTGAAGAGCGTCATGGGCACGACGGGCGCGACCTTCGTGCGCTTCGGCTTCGGCCTGCCCTTCGCGCTTGCCTTCGTCGCGGGGCTGCACGGCCTTGCCGGCTTCGAGCTGCCGGCGCTGAACGCGACCTTTGCAGCATGGGTGGTGGTCGGCGCCATCGGCCAGATCACCGCGACCTTCCTCTTGATCCACCTCTTCTCGTTCCGCAATTTCGCGGTCGGGACCGCCTATTCGCGCACTGAGCCGGCGCAGGCGGCGCTCTTCGCGCTGATCTTCTTCGGCGAGCGCGTGACGGCCGGAACGCTCGCCGCCATCGCCATCAGCGTCTTCGGCGTGATGCTGATCGCGGTCGCGCACATGCAGATCACCTGGCGCAATCTGGTGACGTCCGTCATCGCGCGGAATGCACTGATCGGCCTTGCCTCAGGCACCGCCTTCGGCATCTCGGCCGTCGCCTACCGTGCCGCGTCGCTCTCGCTCGGCGGCCCGAACTTCATGATGCAGGCAGCGGTGACGCTCGCCGTCGTCATTACCTTCCAGACGGCGATCATGGCGGCCTGGATGCTGTGGAAGGACCGCGCCGAGATCGGCCGCATAAAGCGCGCCTGGAAGCCGTCGCTTTTCACCGGCCTCATGGGCGCGACGGCGTCCTTCGGCTGGTTCATGGCGATGACGCTGCAGCAGGCCGCCGTCGTCAAGGCGCTGGCGCAGGTCGAGATGCTCTTCACCTTCGCCGCTTCGGTCTTCTTCTTCAAGGAAGCGATCAACCGCATCGAAATCGCCGGCTGCATCCTGATCGTGGCGGGGATCGTGGTGCTGGTGCTGGTGGGTTAGGCGGCCGAGACGTGGCGCTTGAATGACAGGTCTATATCGAGTGCACGCAGGACCTTCAGAACGGTCGCGAAAGATGGGTTTCCGTCGGCACTCAGCGACTTGTAGAGGCTTTCGCGCGACAGTCCCGCTTTCACGGCCACCTCGGTCATCCCTTTTGCGCGCGCGACATCGCCGATGGCAGCCGCGATCAGCGCCGGATCACCATCTTCGACAGCCGCCTCGAGATAGGCGAGGATCGCCCCCTCGTCATTCAGGTGATCGGCGGCGTCCCAAGGCTTGAGATCAAGCGACATCTGATTTTCCTCAAAAGGTCTTCGCCAGCGTCTTTGCGGCAGCGATATCGCGGGACTGCGAGCTTTTGTCGCCGCCACCGAGAAGGATGATCAGTTCTTCACCGCGCCGCACGAAATAGACTCGGTATCCCGGGCCGTAGTGCACGCGCAACTCCGACACGCCTTCGCCGACCGGCGAGACATCTCCAAAATTGCCGAGCGTCATTCGACGGATGCGGATCAATATCCGCCCCTTGGCATTTTGGTCTCGAACTGCGTCGAACCACTTCGAGTAGCTTCCGGTCTCGACAACCTTGATCAAGCTGATTGTATCCTATGGGCTACAAAAACGCAATGTCGCCTACGGCACGATCAGCGTTCCCGCGCCATGCTCGGTGAACAGTTCCAGTAGCACTGCGTGGGGAGTCTTGCCGTTGAGAATGACGACGCCCTCGACGCCGCGTTCGATCGCCTCGATGCAGGTTTCGACCTTGGGGATCATGCCGCCCGAGATCGTGCCGTCGGCGATGAGCTGGCGGGCCTGGCTGACGGTCAGTTCGTCGATGAGGTTCTTGTCCTTGTCGAGAACGCCCGGAACGTCAGTCAGGAACAGGAGGCGCGAGGCACCCAGCGCGCCGGCGATGGCGCCGGCGAAGGTGTCGGCATTGATGTTGTAGGTGTGACCGTCGCGGCCCGGCGCGACCGGCGCGATGACCGGGATCATCTCGGAGCGCGCGAGAAGGTCGAGCAGCGTACGGTCGACCTCGACCGGCTCGCCGACGAAACCGAGATCGATTGCGCGCTCGATGTTGGAATCGGGGTCCTTCACGGTCTTGCGCGCCTTTTCGGCGAAGACCATGTTGCCGTCCTTGCCGCAAAGCCCGATCGCCCACTCGCCCTCGGCATTGATGAGCGCGACGATCTCCTTGTTGATCGAGCCCGCAAGGACCATCTCGACGATCTCGACGGTCTTCTGGTCGGTGACGCGCAGGCCGCCCTCGAACTTCGATTCGATGCCCATCTTGGCGAGCATGGCGCCGATCTGCGGCCCGCCGCCATGGACGACGATCGGGTTGACGCCGGACTGCTTCAGGAGCGCGATGTCGCGTGCGAAGGCGCGGCCGAGCTCGACATTGCCCATGGCATGGCCGCCATATTTCACGACCACCGTCTTGTTCTCGTAGCGCTGCATGTAGGGCAGGGCGGCGGAGAGAAGGCGGGCCTGTTCCTCGGCGGTTCCGAGCTGCTCGGGGGTCATGGGCGTCCTCGCATGATGATGGGCGGGGGCTGTTTAGCTTCATTCGCCGGAACGGGCAAACGCCTTCGCCGCCGTCGAAAAGGAAATGCGATCAGGCGTTGCAAAACGAAACCCGGCCGCTAGTTTGGTGCCAGATGACCCCGCCCGATATCTCGAAGCTGATCGTCCGGACCTCGCTGCGCGACCGCGCGGCCTTCGATCTGCTTTATCGGCAGACGAGCGCGAAACTTTTCGGCGTGTGCCTGCGTGTCTTGAACGATCGGGCCGAAGCCGAGGAAGCGCTGCAGGAAGTCTACGTCAAGATATGGACCAAGGCCGACCGCTTCGCCGTCTCCGACTTGAGTCCGATTTCATGGCTGGTGGCCGTGGCGCGCAATCATGCGATCGACCGGATCAGGGCGCGTCGCATGAAGCAGACCGGGCTCGACGAGGCTGCCGAGATCGCCGACCCCACCCCAGGGCCGGAGGCGCTTGCGGTGGCGGGAGACGAGAGCGCGCGCATCCATCTTTGCCTTGACGAACTGGACGCCGACAGGGCCGCCGCCGTGCGTGGCGCCTACCTCGTGGGCGAGAGCTACGCGGAACTGGCGGAGCGCCACGGCGTGCCGCTGAACACGATGAGAACCTGGCTGCGCCGCAGCCTCATGAAGCTGAAGGACTGTCTCCAACGATGACGCCGACCGACCATCACGAACCGGAACTTGGAGGCGACGAAGCGCTCGCCGCCGAGTATGTTCTGGGCGTGCTGCCGGCGTCCGAACGGCGGGACGTGGCCGCTCGGATCGAAACCGACGCGGCTTTCGCGCGACTCGTCGACGAATGGGAGGCGCGCCTGTCGCCGCTCGGCGATTTCTATGCGCCGGTCGATGCGCCGGCCGCAATCAAGCAGGCGCTCGACCGGCGGCTCTTTGCATCCGCCGCGCAGCCGGTGCCGGCCGAACGCGCATCCTGGTGGAACAGTCTGGGCCTGTGGCGCGGCCTTGCCGCTGCTTCGGTCGTCGCGCTGGTGCTCGTCGTGGGCTGGAACCTGCAGCCGCCCGTCGAGGAGGCGCCGTCGCCGCGCCTCGTGGCCTCGCTCGAAAATCCCGAGACCGACGTGCGCTACCTGGCGCTTTACGATGAGGCGAACGCGACGATCAGCCTGTCGCGGATCGATGGTGCGGCTGCCGCCGACCAGGATTTCGAGCTGTGGGTCATCGAGGGCGACGAGCCGCCCGCGTCGCTGGGCGTCCTTGCCGACGGCGACAATCTCGAAGTCCGCCCGTCCGAGGCGCTGCGGGCGAAATTCGCGGCCGGCGCAGTGCTCGCCGTCTCGCTCGAGCCGAAGGGCGGCTCGCCCACCGGCCTGCCGACGGGACCCGTCGTCGCGCTCGGCGATCTGCGCAGCATCTGATTGAATTTCAAGAACAATGTTGCTTCACGTCATCTTTTGGGAGGTGACCTGAATTTATCCCTAAATGGTCGACATCCCGATCCCAGGCATTACTTTGGGCATGGGTTGGGAATTCAATGGAATTTGAGGTGAAGGACATGTTTCGTATTTTGACGTATCCGCTGATTGCTTTGGGTCTGCTGGCGATGGCCGCCTGCACGGACGATGCGGGCACCGATCAGCCTGCCGGCATGACGGAACCGCCGGCGACCACGGCCCCGGTCGAACCGGCTGAATAAGCGAAACGGCCTCCTGGCCTTTCGAGACACGGAAATCGGTCGGCTCTGCCGGCCGATTTTCGTTTTCGGGTTCTTTTTCGCCTCGGGGGTGAAACTCTTGCCGCCCGCGTTCGTGACTTCCCCGTCGCCCCGCAAGAGGGCCAATTCAGGAGGTTCGAACATGCGTAATTTCACCCGTTCAATGCTCGCCGGCACCATTGCCCTGTCCGCGCTCGCCGGTTCCGCGTTCGCGCAGGACAATCCTATGGTCGGCGGCGCCGAGATGTTCGCCGACAAGAACATCGTTGAGAACGCGTCCAATTCGGCCGATCACACCACGCTCGTCGCTGCGGTCCAGGCCGCCGGCCTCGTCGAGACGCTGCAGGGCGAAGGCCCGTTCACCGTCTTCGCGCCGACGAACGAAGCCTTCGAGGCGCTGCCGGAAGGCACGGTCGACAATCTCCTGCTGCCGGAGAACAAGGAGCAGCTCACCAAGGTCCTGACCTGCCACGTGGTCGCCGCCGACGCGATGTCGGAAGCGATCGGCACCATGATCTCGGATGATGGCGGCGAGCACGCCATCGAAACCGTCGGCGGCTGCACCGTGACGGCGAAGATGGATGGCGACAACATCGTTCTCGTCGACGAGAACGGCGGCGAGGCGACCGTAACGATCGCTGACGTCGACCAGTCGAACGGCGTGATCCACGTCATCGACGCCGTGCTTCTGCCCAAGATGTAAGAACCGTCTTCAGCAACCGGCCGGCGGCCTTCCTGCTCCCGCACCGATCCGCCGGCTGACTGGCTCCGCCCTTCGCGTTCGCGTCTGCACCCGCGAGAGGGGCGGGGCCCTTTCCCGCATCACGGCGATTTTCAACGTGAATTGATTGCGCCGTGCGGCCTCAGGGCATGTAGGGTGCGGTGCATTCGCAGGAGATGAACCGATGACACGCAGACAGTTTCTCTACGGCAGCGCCGGCGCCATCGGCTTTGCGGCATTGGGCGCAGGCCTGCTTCACCGGCTGATGCCCGGCCAGGCGTTGGCGGCCGAAGGCAGTTTCGAAGTGACGAAGACCGAGGCCGAATGGCGCTCGATCCTCTCCGACATGCAGTATCAGGTGCTGCGCGAGGAGGCGACCGAACGCGCCTTCACCAGCCCGCTGAACGACGAGAAGCGCACCGGCAAGTTCCATTGCGCGGGCTGCGACCTCGCGGTCTATTCGTCGGAGACGAAATACGATTCCGGCACCGGCTGGCCGAGCTTCTGGCAGTCCGAGCCCGATGCGATCGGCACCAAGCAGGACAACACGCTCTTCATGACGCGCACGGAGTGCCACTGCGCGCGCTGCGGCGGCCATATGGGCCACATCTTCGACGACGGCCCGCAGCCGACCGGCAAGCGCCACTGCATCAACGGCGTCGCGATGGTGTTCAAGCCGCAGGCGGCGGTTGCCGGCTGATTGCAGCCCGGCCGTGAGCCAACGGCTCGCTTCGCCTGGGTCTAGCCTGTAGCGCGAATCGCGCTATAGGCCCGAAATGCTTCAATCCGTGCCAGACATGACGTCCCGATCCTCCTGGCGCGGCGAAATCCGCGCCATGCTGCTGCTGGCCTGGCCGATGGTGCTGACCAATCTCGCCCAGACGGCGATGACGGCGACGGACGTGATGATGATGGGCCGCGTCGGCCCCGAGGCGCTCGCCGCCGGCACGCTCGGCTCCAACGTCTATTTCGCGCCGATGATCTTCGGCCTTGGCCTCATCCTCGCCACCTCGCCGATGATTGCGCGCGAGCTCGGCCGCCGCTCGACTTCGGTTCGCGACGTGCGCCGCACCGTGCGGCAGGGCATGTGGGTGGGGTTGATCGTGGCCGTGCCGATCTGGCTGCTGCTCTGGCAGACCGAAGCGATCCTTCTTGCCATGGGGCAGGACCCGGCGCTGTCGGCTCAGGCCGCGGACTATATGCGCGCGCTGCAATGGGCGCTTCTGCCGTTCTACTGGTACATCGTCCTGCGCTCCTTCATCTCGGCGCTCGAGCGTCCCGGCTGGGCGCTGGTGGTGATGGTCGTGGCGGTGACGTTCAACATCGTCGCCAACTGGGCGCTGATCTTCGGCAATCTTGGCTTTCCAGCCATGGGCATCGTCGGCGCGGGCATTGCGACGACGGCGTCGAGCACGCTGATGTTCCTGGGAATGGTCGTCGTGGTGACCACCGACCGGCAGTTCCGGCGCTATGCGATCTTCGGCCGTTTCTGGCGGGCGGACTGGCCGCGGCTGATCGAGCTCGTCCGGCTCGGCCTGCCGATTGCCGGCGTGCTGGCGCTGGAGGTCTCCGTCTTCAACGCTGCTGCACTCCTGATGGGCCTCATCGACGCGACCTCGCTCGCCGCCCACGCCATCGCGATCCAGATCGCCTCGATCACCTTCATGGTGCCGATGGGGTTGGGCCAGGCGGCAACGGTGCGCGTCGGCCGCGCCTTCGGCGCCAACGACCGCGAGGGCGTCACCCGCGCCGGCTGGACGGCCTTCGTGCTCGGCGTCGGCTTTATGGCGCTCGTCGCGCTCGTGATGCTGCTTGCGCCGCGCGCGCTGATCTGGGCTTTCATCGACATGGACGACCCGGTGAACCTGCCGGTCATCGAACTGGCGATCACCTTCCTGGCGCTCGCCGCCCTGTTCCAGATCGTCGACGGCGCGCAGGCCGTCGGCGGCGGCATGCTGCGCGGTCTGCACGACACGACCGTGCCGATGATCTACGCCGCGATCGGCTACTGGGCGATCGGCATGTCGCTCGGAGTGGCGCTGGCCTTTCCGCTCGGCTTTGACGGCATCGGCATCTGGATCGGCCTGTCGGTCGGGCTGGCCGTCGTCGCCGTGCTCTTCATCACGCGCTGGATGGGGCGCGAGCGGTTCCTGCCTCAGCCGGCCCTGTCGCCCAGCACGTCCTCGATATAGAGGCGCTTGACCAGCACCATCAGCACGGCCGCGAAGGGCGTCGCCAGCATGATGCCGACGAAGCCGAACAGCAGGCCCATGATGACGAGGGAAGCCATGATCAGCGCCGGCGGCAGGCTGACAGCGCGCCGCTGGATCAGCGGCGTCAAGATGTTACCTTCGAGGAACTGGACGACGCAGTAGACGCCGAGCGCGTAGCCGACGACCCACCAATCCTGCGACATGGCGACGAGCACGATCGGGATGCCGGCGAGGATCGGCCCGAGAACCGGGATGAAGTTGAGGATGCCGGCCGTGAGGCCGAGCAGGATCGCGCCCGGCATGCCGACGGCGGCGAGCGCGGCATAGACGATGAGCCCGATGATGGTCATCGTCACGAACTGGCCGATCAGCCAGAAGCGCAGCACGATGCCGATCTCGTCGAGAACCTGCGCAAAGCGCGGCCGGCTTTCGACGGACACGAGCTTGACGGCGCCGTCGCGGTAAAGCTGCGGCTGGGCGGCGAGAAACACGCCAACGACGAGGATCACGCCCATATTGCCGATGACGCCGAACGTCGTCGCGAAGGCCGCGCGCACCTGGCCGAACAGGCCCGCAGGGTCCGGCAGCCAGTCGGCGATGCCACTCGGCCGCGCGGCGTCGTCGCCATTGGCCGCGCCGTCGCCGTCCGGGTCGGCGATTTCGGCGGTGACGACGTCGACGACATTGTATTCCTGCAGCATCTGCTCGATGCCGCGGATCTCCCGCTCCAGCGTGCGGATCAGGTCCGGCGTCTGCGAGACAGCGGTGACGCCGACGCTGGTCACGAAGCCGATGACGGCCGCGCTCGTCAGCCCGCAGGCGATCGCCAGCCGAAAGCCACGCGGGATCGGCAGCAGCCGGCCGAGCCCGGTCGTGAAGGCGTCGAGGAAGACCGCGAAGAGGATGCCTGCGAACAGGAGCAGGAACCCGCTCGACGCATAGATGATCAGGAACAGGCAAAGCCCGATCGCGAGCACTACGCCGGCGACGGTGGCCGTGCGCCAGCCGAGCGAAGCGCGCGTCATGCGTGTGGCCGGCGCCGGATGTCTTGCGATGTCGTCCATACCCGATGTCTCGCTTGTCGGGCCGGTCTTGTCCAGCCGACATTGGTCGATTGACAGGGCTTGGCGGTTCGAATACGCATATATCTAGAAGGATAGATATATGGATAAGATGGAGTCGTTGGCCGCGCTTGCGGCGCTCGGGCAGGAGACCCGGCTCGACGTGTTCCGGCTGCTCGTGCGCGCGGGCGAGACCGGCATTCCCGCCGGCGAGATTGCCGACCGCATGGGCGCCGTGCAGAACACGGTGTCTGCGCACCTCAAGATCCTGACCGCCGCCGGCCTCGTCCGTTCGCAGCGCGAAAGCCGCGTCATCCGCTATTTCGCCGACATGACCGGCTTCCGCGACCTGATGGCGTATCTGATGGAGGATTGTTGCCAGGGCGAGCCGGACATCTGCCGCCCGGTCCTCGATGCGATCACCTGCAAATGCTGAGTGTGTGACATGCAACGATCCTACAACGTCCTCTTCCTGTGTACCGCAAATTCGGCCCGCTCCATCCTCGCCGAAGCGATCTTGAACCAACTTGGCGCAGGCCGCTTCAAAGCCTATTCGGCCGGTTCCTTCCCGCGCGGCTCCGTTCATCCCTTCGCGCTCGAGCTTCTGTCCGGCATGAAGATCGACACGGGCTTCGCGCGGTCGAAAAGCTGGGACGAGTTCGCCGAGCCGCACGCGCCGCAGATGGATTTCATCTTTACCGTTTGCGATGACGCGGCGGGCGAAGCCTGTCCGGTCTGGCCCGGTCATCCGATGACCGCGCATTGGGGCATACCCGATCCGGCGCGCGCCGACGGCTCAGATGCCGAACGCCATCTCGCCTTCGCCGAGGCCTACCGGATGCTGGCCAACCGCATTTCCGTCTTCACCGCGCTTCCGCTCGAAGCCGTCGACCGGCTTGCGCTGAAGCGCCGTCTCGACGAGATCGGTCGTTCCGAACGCCCAGCATCATGATCAAGCTTCGAGCTGCGCTGGGCGCGGAAGCACTGGGAACGCTGCTGCTGGTCGCCTGCGTCGTCGGCTCCGGCATCATGGCGGACCGGCTGACGGACGACGTCGCGCTCGCCCTTCTCGCCAACACGCTCGCGACCGGCGCGATCCTCGTCGTCCTCATCACGCTCTTCGGTCCCGTCAGCGGCGCGCATTTCAATCCCGCGGTGACGATGGTCTTCGCCCTGCGCGGGGAGATCGGCCGCGTCGAAGCCGCGCTCTACGTGGTCGCGCAGGTCGCCGGCGCGATCCTCGGCGCCGTTCTGGCGCATGCCATGTTCGAGCTGCCGCTCGTCCAGTTCGCATCGACGCAGCGGTCGGGTCCGGCGCAGTTCCTGTCCGAAGCGGTCGCGACCTTCGGCCTCGTCCTGACGATCCTGCTCGGCATTCAGGCGCGCGCGACGCCCGTCGCGGTGCTCGTCGGGCTCTACATCACCGCCGCCTACTGGTTCACCGCGTCCACCTCCTTCGCCAACCCGGCGGTGGCGATCGCCCGCGCGCTCACCGATACGTTCTCCGGCATCCGCCTGATCGACGTGCCCGCCTTCGTCGCCGCGCAATGCGTCGGCGCGCTGGCTGCCCTGATGGCGGCGCGCACGTTTCTGCTTCCTGCCCGATCCCCCGTATCCGGAGTCGACCCATGACCGTCACCATCTACCACAACCCCGCCTGCGGCACCTCGCGCAACACGCTGGAGATGATCCGGGCGTCGGGCGAGGAGCCCGTGGTGATCGAGTACCTCAAGACCCCGCCCTCGCGCGATCGCCTCGTCGAACTGATCGCGAAGATGAAGATTTCGCCGCGCGACCTGCTGCGCGAGAAAGGCACGCCCTACGCCGAACTCGGTCTTGGCGAAGACCGGTGGACCGATGACCAACTCGTCGGTTTCATGATCGCCCATCCGATCCTGATCAACCGCCCGATCGTCGAGACGGAAAAGGGCACCCGGCTCTGCCGGCCCTCCGAGTCGGTGCTCGACATCCTCCCGGCGCCGCTCGCCGAAGACTTCGTCAAGGAAGACGGCGAAGTTGTTAAGGCGCGGGCATGACGGATTTTCCGGCCCTCAACACGAATGCGTTTCATCCGATCGACCGTGAGGCGCTGTTCCGGGGCGATCCGCTCGCGGGCAAGCCGCGCGTCCTGATGCTCTACGGTTCGCTGCGCGAGCGGTCCTACTCGCGCTTCCTGACGTTCGAGGCCGCGCGCCTTCTTGAGAAGTTCGGTGCCGAGGTGAGGATTTTCGATCCGCGCGGCCTTCCCTTGCCCGACGCCGAAAGCGCAAGACACCCCAAGGTGCAGGAGCTGCGTGACCTCTCCTTATGGTCGGAGGCCCAGGTTTGGTGTTCGCCGGAGCGCCATGGCGCGATGACAGGGATCATGAAAGCGCAGATCGACTGGCTGCCCCTGTCGCTGGGCGGTGTGCGGCCGACGCAGGGCCGCACGCTGGCGCTGATGCAGGTCTGCGGCGGATCCCAAAGCTTCAACGCGCTCAACCAGTTGCGCATCCTCGGCCGCTGGATGCGCATGGTCACGATTCCCAACCAGTCCTCGGTCGCCAAGGCGTTCAACGAGTTCGACGATGCCGGCCGAATGCGACCCTCGCCCTATTACGACCGGGTGGTCGACGTCATGGAGGAACTGATGAAGTTCACACTTTTGCTGCGTGGCCGCTCTGAGTATCTGACCGACCGCTATTCCGAGCGCGTGGAAACGGTTGAACAACTTTCCAAGCGCGTCAACCAGAGCGCGATCTGACGATTGGTCAACACGAAACTTTCATTATACTTAAGTCGTAGTATTCGCGCTTGCGAACGCGGAAATGACTGATTTCGCAAGGCTTTGTGCGGTGCAAGGCAGCGTATTTCTACGAACTTGCATCTGCCGCGCTGGCGTGCATTCATGCGGCAACGACAAGCGCTGGACCAAGGGCGCTGCGATGGTGGGCCATGGGAGAGCCCGACGATCAACCACGCAGCATTCGCACCAGTGCCGAGGAGGAACATATACGCATGACTGACAGTATCATTCTGTCGGCGCGCGACCTGACGAAGGAGTTCAAGGGCTTCTTCGCCGTGGAAGGCGTCGATCTGAGCGTGAAGCGGGGCACGATTCACGCGCTCATCGGACCCAACGGGGCCGGCAAGACGACTTGCTTCAATCTCCTGACCAAGTTCCTGTCGCCCTCGCGCGGCCAGATCACCTACAAGGGCGAGGACATCACGTCGATGTCGCCGGCCGACATCGCGCGGCTCGGCCTGGTGCGCTCGTTCCAGATCTCGGCGGTGTTCCCGAACCTGACCGCGATGGAAAACGTGCGCATCGCACTGCAGCGAAAGCGGGGCGATTCCTACGATTTCTGGCGCTCCGAGAAGGTCCTGACGGACTATGATGCCCGCGCCCTTGAACTTCTGGCCGATGTCGGCCTGTCGGAGTTCGCGGACACCTTCGCCGGCGAACTTTCCTACGGCCGCAAGCGCGCGCTCGAGATCGCGACGACGCTCGCGCTCGATCCCGAGATGCTGCTCCTCGACGAGCCGATGGCCGGCATGGGCCATGAGGACGTCGAGCGCATCGCGGCGCTGATCAAGCGCATTTCGGCCAACCGCACGGTGCTGATGGTCGAGCACAACCTGTCGGTCGTCGCCTCGCTGTCGGACACGATCACGGTCCTGGCCCGCGGCAAGGTGCTCGCCGAGGGCGACTATGCGACCGTTTCCAAGGACCCGCGCGTGGTCGAAGCCTATATCGGAGCCGGCCATGCATGATGCAGCCCTTGCCGCCAAGCCGGCGGCGCAATCGTCGGCCGCGCCGCTTCTGGCCGTCCGCGACCTCAATGCCTGGTATGGCGAGAGCCACGCGCTCCACGGCGTCACCTTCGACGTGAAGCCCGGGGAAGTCGTCACGCTGCTCGGCCGCAACGGCGCCGGCAAGACAACGACGCTGAAAGCCATCATGGGCATCCTCGGCAAGCGCACCGGTTCGGTGACCTTCGAGGGCAAGGAGACGATCAAGCTTCCCGCCCGCACCATCGCGCGCGCCGGCATCGCCTATTGCCCGGAGGAGCGCGGCATCTTCTCCTCGCTCTCGGTCGAGGAGAATCTGATGCTGCCGCCGCAGGTCAAGACCGGCGGCATGACGGTGGAGCGCATCTTCGAGCTCTTCCCGAACCTGAAGGAACGCCTGAACTCGCAAGGCACCAAGCTTTCCGGCGGCGAGCAGCAGATGCTGGCGATCGGGCGCATCCTGCGCACAGGCGCCAAGACGCTGCTTCTCGACGAGCCGACCGAGGGCCTCGCTCCGGTCATCATCCAGCAGATCGGCAAGACCATCGCACGGCTGAAGCAGGAGGGCTTCACCATCGTCCTGGTCGAGCAGAATTTCCGGTTCGCCGCCACCGTCGCGGACCGCCATTTCGTCGTCGAACAGGGCAAGGTCGTCGACCAGATCCTGAACGACGAACTCGATGCCAACATCGAGAAACTGCACGCCTATCTGGGCGTCTGACTGAGGAAGGCGCTGATAAGCGTCGCATGTGGAGGAGTGAGGACATGAAATTGAAGACGATTCTTCTGGGATCGATCGCCGCTGCGGTGTTCGCCGCGCCGGCCTATGCCGTCGACATCAAGATCGGCGTCATGAACGACCGCTCGGGCATCTATGCCGACATCGCCGGCGAAGGCTCTGTCGTGGCGGCCCGCATGGCGGTCGAGGACTTCGACGCCGAATCGAAGGACATCAATGTCGAGATCGTCTCGGCCGACCACCAGAACAAGCCCGACGTCGGCTCGACGATCGCGCGCCAGTGGTACGACACCGAGAATGTCGACGTCATCGTCGACGTGCCGACCTCCTCGGTCGCGCTCGCCATCAACGACATCACCCGCGAATCCGACAAGGTGTTCCTGAACTCCGGCGCCGCGACGTCGGACCTGACCGGCTCGGCCTGCTCGCCGAACACGATCCACTGGACCTACGACACCTGGCAGCTCGCCAACGGCACGGGCCGCGCGGTCGTCGAAAACGGCGGCGATTCCTGGTTCTTCGTGACCGCCGACTACGCTTTCGGCCATGCGCTGGAGCGTGACACCTCGGCCGTCGTGGAAGGCGCCGGCGGGACGATCGTCGGCACCGTCCGCACGCCGTTCCCGGGCACGGACTTCTCGTCCTTCCTGCTCCAGGCGCAGTCGTCGGGCGCCAAGGTCATCGGCCTTGCCAATGCCGGCGGCGACACGATCAACTCGATCAAGCAGGCGTCGGAATTCGGCATCACCCAGGGCGGCCAGTCGCTCGCCGGTCTGCTCGTCTTCATCAACGACATCCATGCGCTCGGCCTCGACGTCGCGCAGGGCCTGCTGCTCACCTCGAGCTTCTATTGGGACCTGAACGACCAGACCCGCGAATGGTCGGCCCGCTTTGAGGAAGAGACCGGCAAGAAGCCGTCGATGGTCCAGGCCGGCGTCTATTCGAGCATTCTTCACTACCTGAAGGCCGTCGAGGCCGTCGGCGACAAGACCTCGCAGGACGTCGTCGCCAAGATGAAGGAACTGCCGACCGACGATCCGCTCTTCGGCAAGGGTGAAATCCGCGCCGACGGCCGCAAGATCCACGATTCCTACCTGTTCCGCGTCAAGACGCCGGAAGAGTCGAAGGGTCCGTGGGATTATTACGAGACCGTCTCGACGACCCCGGCCGCGCAGGCGTTCCGTCCGCTCGAAGACGGCGGCTGCTCGCTCGTCGAGTAGGCTCGCATCCATCGATGCGGCGCGGCCTTTCAGCCGCGCCGCATTTCGTCTCCGGAAACTTCTCGACCACGGGATGCGCACATGTTCGAGCTCCTAGGCATTCCGCCGCAAGCTCTCTTCGGCCAGTTGCTGCTGGGTCTGATCAACGGCTCGTTCTATGCGATGCTGTCCCTGGGCCTCGCCATCATCTTCGGCCTTCTCAACATCATCAACTTCACGCATGGCGCGCAGTACATGCTCGGCGCCTTCGTGGCCTGGATGCTGCTCAACTATCTGGGTATCGGCTACTGGTGGGCGCTGCTCCTCGTGCCGATCGCCGTCGGCGCGACCGGCATCATCATCGAGCGGCTGCTGATATCGAGGCTCTATCATCTCGACCATCTCTACGGCCTGCTCCTGACCTTCGGCCTCGCCCTGATCATGCAGGGTCTCCTGCGCAACGAGTACGGCATTTCGGGCCTGCCCTACGGCATCCCGGCGGAGCTCGCAGGCGGCACCAATCTCGGCTTCATGTTCCTGCCGAACTATCGCGGCTGGGTCGTCATCGCCTCGCTCATTGTCTGCCTCGGCACCTGGTTCGTGATCGAGAAGACGCGGCTCGGCGCCTATCTGCGCGCCGCCACCGAAAACCCGACGCTGGTCGGCGCCTTCGGCATCAACGTGCCCTTGATGATCACCCTGACCTACGGCTTCGGCGTCGCGCTCGCCGGCTTTGCCGGGGTGCTCGCCGCGCCGATCTATTCGGTCAACCCGAACATGGGCGCCGACCTGATCATCGTCGTCTTCGCTGTGGTCGTCATCGGCGGCATGGGGTCGATCCTCGGCTCGGTCCTGACCGGCTTCGGCCTCGGCCTCGTCGAGGGCCTGACCCGCGTCTTCTATCCCGAGGGCTCTGCCGTCGTCATCTTCGTCATCATGGCCATCGTGCTCATGATCAAGCCCGCCGGCCTGTTCGGGAGGACCGCCTGATGGTTTCCGTGACCGATACCGAAACGACGTCCGCCGTCGCCGAGCCGCGCATCCGTCAGAAGGCGATGGGCATGCCGGTCCACCACATGGCGATCTTCGTCATGCTGCTGGCGGCGGGCATCGTTGCCCCCTTCATGCTCTACCCCGTCTTCGTCATGAAGGTGCTCTGCTTCGCGCTCTTTGCCTGCGCGTTCAACCTCCTGCTCGGCTTCGGCGGCCTGCTCTCCTTCGGCCACGCGGCCTATTTCGGCTCGGCGAGCTACGTCGCGGCGCATGCCGCCAAGGTCTGGGGCCTTTCGCCGGAACTCGCCATCCTGACCGGCACGGCGACGGCGGCGGTGCTCGGCTTGGCCTTCGGCTCGCTGGCCATCCGCCGCCAGGGCATCTATTTCGCGATGGTGACGCTCGCCTTCGCGCAGATGGTGTTCTTCTTCGCCTTGCAGGCACCGTTCACCGGCGGCGAGGACGGCATCCAGGGCGTGCCGCGCAATCCGCTCCTCGGCTTCATCGACATTTCCAGCCACATGTCGCTCTACTGGCTGGTGCTGGGCATCACCTTCGGCGGCCTGCTCGTCATCTACCGCATCATCCACTCGCCTTTCGGCCAAGTGCTCAAGGCGATCCGCGAGAACGAGCCGCGCGCGATCTCGCTCGGCTACCGCGTCAACCGCTACAAGCTGACCGTGTTCGTCATATCGGCGGCGCTGGCCGGCCTTGCCGGGTCGACCAAGGCCTTCGTCTTCCAGCTCGCTTCGCTGACCGACGTGCACTGGTCGATGTCGGGTGAAGTGGTTCTGATGACGCTGCTTGGCGGCATGGGCACCGTCTTTGGCCCGATCGTCGGCGCCGCGGTGATCGTGACCATGCAGAACTACCTGGCGACGTTCGGCGCCTGGGTCACCATCGTCCAGGGCATCGTCTTCGTCATCTGCGTCATGCTCTTCCGTGAAGGCATCATCGGCGTCCTGTCGAAGCTGATCAAAAAGCCGCTCTGAGGCGAGAGGCGCGGTTCAAAGAAAAAGCCCCGGCAGCGATGCCGGGGCTTTTGTTTGTGCGGTATGCCGACGGGCCTATCGGCGCTGCAGGGCAGATCGCGCGGCGACCGGCGCAAGGTCGCGGCCGTGGAGGACGACGCGCTTCGGCTCGCGTGCGGCCTGCGCGCCCTTGAGCAGGCGGCGATACCATTCGATGTAGTAGGCCAGCGCGAACTGCAGCGCGATGCCGGCCGTTACGATGACGATGTCGCCCGCCACGGTCGGCGCGAAGACGCCCCGCCAGGCCTGCGCCGCCATCGACAGGATCGTGCCGACGACGAAGACCGGCAGCGCATGGCGCCCGAGCACCGCGAGCGGGTTGTCGAAGCTCGTGCGGAACACGTTCGAGATGGCCGGAATGGCATAGAGCAGATAGCCGGCGGCGAGCACGTGCAGCATGCGCGGCAGCGACAGGAACGTCTTGTCGAAGCCGGTGAAGATCTTCGGCAGGCCCATCGAGACGTCGATGCCCCAGAACGGCACGCGGACCCAGAGGAGCGCGGTGACGAGATAGAGCGCCGCCGCGCCGACGAGCCAGCGATTAACCGGCAGCGAGCCGCCGCGCTTGACGTGCATCATCACGGCCATGCCGATGACGAACAGGAACTGCCACGAGAACGGGTTCAGGAACCAGTAGCCGCCATTGGGGAACTGCGGCGGCGCGATCGGCAACAGGCCGGCGACCATCCAAAGGATGCCCGACGCAGCCACCATCCAGCCGATGCTGAGCGTGCCGATGAGGAGGAACAGCGGCAGCAGCAGCAGGACGATGCCGTACATCGACAGGATGTTGTTGTAGCCGAGCTGATGGCCGAGCGTAACGATGCCGACGAGCGAGGCGGCGGTGTCGGTGACGACCGGCTCGATATTGATCTTGGCCATCAAATGCGGCGCGCCGAAGTAGAGCGCGAAGAACGAAAAGATGCCGAGCGTCGCCATCGTGGTGCCGAGCTGGGCGATGTACAGCACGCCCGCGCGCCGCCATGTCTTCAGCGCCGTGATCAGCCGGTTGCCGGCCTCGAACTTCAGCCCGTAGGCGAGTGCGGCCGAGACGCCGGAGATCAGCACGAAGGCTTCGGCCGAATCCGAAAAGCCGAAATTCTTGTGCGTGATCACCTCGATCGGATTGCCCGGAACGTGGTTGATGAAGATCGAGAGCAGGGCGAGCGCACGGATGACGTCGATCCTGGTATCGCGAACGGGGTTCTTGGCATTCATCATGCAAACAGATTCCAACGATGTGAAACGGGTTCATGCCGCTTCACAAGCCAGGCGTCCCTTCCTGAGGTGAAGACACCGCTCTGACAGCATCGCCGGACAAAATTGCGGCAGCGCTGGAAGCATGTCGACAACGCGTTAAGTACCGAATCCGATCCTCGCGCGGGATCACGTTTCGCGAAACTTCGTTTCAGCAGCCGCTGAAATGCACAAGGCCGCCAAAACGGCGGCCCTGAATTGTTTGTGGATGAGTTGGGTCAGGCCGCTTCGATGGACGGCGCGATGCGGAAGGAGCGGCGCAGTTCCTCGTCGTTGAGAAGCCCGCCCGCGCGCAGGAGGCCGGCGAAGCGGCCATTGCTCTGCGCGAGTTCGCCAAACCCGCCCATCTCCACGATCCGGCCGCGATCCATGAAGATCACGAGATCGGCGTCGCGCACGGTCGACAGGCGGTGGGCAATGACGAAGGTGGTGCGGTTTTCGCGCAGCCGGTCGATCGCCTGCTTGACCTGCTCCTCGGTTTCCACGTCGAGCGCGCTCGTCGCCTCGTCGAGGACGAGGATCGGCGCGTCCTTGAGGATGGCGCGGGCGATCGCGATGCGCTGGCGCTCGCCGCCCGAAAGCTGCCCGCCGCGCTCGCCGACGAGCGTGTCGTAGCCGGTCGACTTGCCGAGGATGAACTCCTCGGCCGCCGCCGCGCGGGCCGCATGGTGAACGTCGTCATTGAGCGCATCGTCGCGGCCGAGGCGGATATTGTCCTCGATCGAGCGGTTGAGCAGGCCCGCATCCTGGAAAACGGTCGCCATCTGGTGGCGCAGCGAGTTGCGCTTGACCGTGCGCGTGTCGATCCCGTCGACATAGATCGCGCCGGAATGCGGATCGTAGACGCGCTGGAGAAGATTGATCAGCGTCGTCTTGCCGGCGCCCGTCGGGCCGACGATCGCGACCGTCTGGCCGGCGCCGACCGAGAACGAGATGTCGCTCACGCCTTCATTCGTGCCGGGGAAGCGGAAATTGACGTTGTCGAAGACGATGTTGCCGTCGACGCGCTCGAGAACCTTGGCGTCATAGGCCTCCGCCCGCTCCTCGACCGAATCCTCGATCTCGTAGAACGCTTCGAGCTTGGCGCGCGCCTCGAACACCTGGTTGACGAAGCCCGTCACCTGGTCGAGGCGGCTGATGAGAAGCGTGGCGAAGCCGGTGAAGGCGACGACGTCGCCGATGCGCAGTTCGCCGCGCGAGACGAGGAGGGCGCCGATGACCAGCACGACCATCATCGAGATGGTCGAGGACAGCCGCTGCAGCGCGCTCGCCAGCGCCCACCAGTCGAGCACCGGATACTGGGCGCCGATCAGGCGGCCGATATGCTCCTTGAGCGCATGCGTCTCCTGCTGGATGCGGCCGTAGCTCTGCAGCACCGAGACGTTGGAGACCGAGTCGCTCACATGGGCGAAGACCTTGTGGTAGTGCTGCTCGACCTCGGCCTGGCCGTCCTTGGTCTTCTTCATGACCAGGCGGCTGATCGTGACATAGGCGGCGCCGAGCGTGAACAGAACCATCGACATGCGCAGGTCGAGCGAAATCGCGGTCGGCACGAGAAGCACGAGCGCGACGGCCGTCGACAGATGCTGGCGCATGAATTCGAGCCACAGGCTGAACAGCGCCTCGACGGCGCGCAAGAGCGTGTGGAGCGAATTGGACGTGCCGCGCTTGGAGTGCCAGGCGAGCGGCATGGTGATGACGTTCTCGTAGGAACGGGCGAGCACGTCGCCGCGCACGGCATGCGCGAGCCTGTCCGCGCCGCGCGAGACGAGCACGAAGGCGATGATGTTGAAAAGGCCGAGGCCGGCCCACATGGCCAGCGCCGGTGTCACGTCGGCCTTCTCGGAAATGGCGTCGATGATGCGGCCGAACAGGATCGGCTCGGCGATGGCGACGATCGCGAGGAGGACGTTGGAGCCGCAGATGACGGCGACCTTGCCGCGGGCGACGGCAAGATAGGTCAGGGCTCTCCAGTACACTTCCACTAGGGACACGGCATCAGGCCTTTCAGCATTCATTGTGCGCCGCAACATAGATGACGCTACGTCAGGTTGCGGTCTTGGACAATCGGGTATGTGGGGGACGGGTCTCGAATTTCGCTACAAGAAGCGCGAACGGTCGTTACTTTCCGTGATGCTTTAACAATCGGAAATGTTTGATCAATTGGGAACGTGCGCCGCAAATGCGGTACCAATGCGGCGCGTGATGCCTAGCCCAATTCACCGTTTGCGACGGTAACGACGACCTCGTGATGGCCCTGATCGGCAAGCTTTATTTGCTGCACCTGCGTTCCGTCAAGAACAATCGAATCGGTTGCTCCGCGAACGATCGAAATTCGATATGCGGCCGTGCCGAAACGCATTTTCGCGTGGAATCCCGGCCAGTTGGAGGGAAGGCGCGGCGCGATCGAAATCGTCTCGCCCGTCCGCTCGATGCCGAGGATTCCCTCGACGGCGGCCCGGTAGAGCCATCCGGCCGAGCCCGTATACCAGGTCCAGCCGCCGCGCCCGGCGCGGTCGGCTTCCGAATAGACGTCCGCCGCCACGACATAGGGCTCGACGCGATAGGCGTCCGCACTCGCCCGGTCGAGGGCGTGATTGACCGGGTTGATCACGGAAAAAGCGCGGTAGGCCTCGTCGCTGCGACCGAGTGACGCAAGGGCAAGGACGAACCACGTCGCGGCGTGGGTATACTGCCCGCCATTTTCGCGCACGCCCGGCGGATAGCCCTTGATGTAGCCAGGCTCCTTAGGCGTGTGCTCGAAGGGCGGGGTGAAGAGCCGAATGAGATCGTGCTCCTCGTCGAGGAGCCAGTCCTGCGCGCTCGTCATCGCCTGGCTCGCACGATCCTTCGGGCCGAACCCGGAAAGGACCGCCCAGGACTGGGCGAGCGAATCGATACGGCATTCGTCGGACTGGCTGGAGCCAAGCGGCGAGCCGTCGTCGAAATAGCCCCGACGATACCATTCGCCGTCCCATCCGGCGTCCTCGATGGCGATCTTGAGCTGGTCGAGATGGCGTCTCCATGCGTCGGCGCGCTTCGCGTCGCCTCGTTCGTCGGCGATGACCGCGAAGTCGCGCAGCGTGGCGGCGAGGAACCAGCCGAGCCAGACGCTTTCGCCGCGTCCCTCTTCGCCGACGCGGTTCATGCCGTCGTTCCAGTCGCCGCCGAGGATCAGCGGCAGGCCGTGCGGGCCGGTGCGCTTGACGGCAAGGTCGAGCGCGCGCGCGCAATGTTCGTAGAGCGGCGCCGTCTCCTTCGAAAGCTGCGGGGTGAAGAAGGAATCGTGCTGGCCCTCCTGCAAGGGCTCCCCTTCGAGGAAGGCCAGCGTCTCGTCGAGGATGGCCGCGTCGCCGGTCACGGTCACGTAGCGATGCGCGCCATGCGCCAGCCAGACGACGTCGTCCGAGATCATGGTCCGCACGCCCGCGCCCGAGCGCGGCAGCCACCAATGCTGCACGTCGCCTTCGCGGAACTGGCGCCCGGCGGCGTTCAGGATCTGCGCGCGGGCGAGCGACGGGTCGTGAAGGAGAAGCGCCAGCGTGTCCTGCAACTGGTCGCGGAAGCCATAGGCGCCGCTCGCCTGGTAGAAGGCGGCACGCGCGCGGATGCGGCAGGCGAAGGCCTGGTAGGGCAGCCAGGTGTTGACCAGCGCGTCGAAGGCCGGGTCGGGCGTCTCAACCTGGAGCGCATCGGCGAAGTCCCGCCAGCTTTCGCCGTTGCGATTGAGGCGGTCGTCGAAGGATTGCTGGCGGTGATGCTGGACGAGACTGCGCGCCTCGGCGAGCGAGCCGGCATCGCCGAGATAGAGCGTCAGCGCTTCCTCGGCCCCCGCGTCGAGGTCGATGTCGAAGGCGATGGCGCCGCAGATGTCGCGTCCGGCTTCTGACGTGCGGGTCAACGCGTTGCCGAAAACGACCGCCGCCGGCCGTTCCGTCGACCCGCGCAGGCCGAGGAATTCCGCCCGGTCGCAGGTGAAGGACTGGAGCGGCCGGTCGCCGGCCAGGAACGCGACGCGGTCGCCATAGTCGAGATGGTAGGGGTTGGCGGCGGTCACCATGTCGACCGTGGCGTCATGCCCCGGCACGGTGGTCGCGCTGGTGCGCGTGCGGTTCACGCCCATCACCCATTCGACATAGGCATAGACGCGCAGCCGCTTCGGCGCATCGCCACGATTGGCGAGCTTGAGGCGCGAGATGCGCACCGGATCGGCAGGGTCGACGACATGCGTCAGTTCGGCCGCGATGCGGCTGCGCTCGACCGAGAAGGTCGAGACGCCCTGGCCGTGCCGCGCCTCGTAGATCAGCGACGGATCGCGCAGGAGCGCCGCCGTCGGCGCAAACGCCTCGCCCGTGTCGCGGTCGACGATGTAGAGCCCTTCGCCCGGCCGGTTGGTCACCGGGTCGTTCGTCCAGGGCGTGATCTGGAAGTCGCGGCTGTTGCGGCTCCAGGTGAAGGCGGCGCCTTCGGCCGAGACGTGGAAGCCGAAATTCTCGTTGGCGATCACGTTAATCCAGGGCTGCGGCGTGTGCCGGCGTCCGTCGAGCCGCACGACATAGGTGCGGCCCTCGTCGGCAAAGCCGCCATAGCCGTTCCACATGGCAAGGCCGGTTCCATCGGCCGCCGCTACCGGTGCAAGCCGCGCGGGGGGCTTGGCGGCCTGCGCCGGTGCCAGCGCGCGGCGCTGGCCGAGTTCCTGGTGCGCGATCGCCTCGGCGCGGTCGATCTGGTCGAAGATCGTGCCGTTGCGGGTGTGGAGCACGACCCGCGCGACGGAGAGCAGCGTCTTGTAGGTGCGGTCGTCCATCAGGTCGCGGCGCACGGCGAAGATGTGCTGGCGGGGCCCCAGTTCGCGTCCGCGCATGCGGCTGTTGTCGCAAAGCTGCTCGATCGCCTGCTGCAGATCCTGCACGTAGGACGAGGCCTGCTCGTTGACGATGACGAGATCGGCGACGAGGCCGTGCGTGCGCAGATATTCCTGCATGCGAAGGGCGGACGAGGCGATTTCGAGATCCGCGACGTCTGCAATGCGCAGCGCGAAGATCGGGAAATCGCCGGAGATGCTGGTCGGCCAGAGAGAGGATTGCGAGCCGAGACCCTCGATGATCGATTCCGACGGCGCGCGCAGCGCGGGGTCGGGATAGAGGAGATAGCGCGCGAGCTTCTGGACGCCGGCGGCGTCGGCGAGCGACAGGCCGACATGGCGGGTCTGCACCTGGGATCGCGTCCAGGCGAGCATCGCCTGCCGCTCGAAGGATTCGGGATTGTCGAAGCGGATCGCCGCCGCGCGTGCATCGTCCTCCGTCGCGGTGACGACGGTCCAGAAGGTCAGCGAGACCTCCTTGCCGGCCGGCACGCGCACCTTGCAGCGGATCGACAGGATCGGGTCGAGCGTGAACCCGTCCTTGCCTTCGAAGGCCGCATTGCGGTCGAAGGCGGCGGGATCGACGATCGAGCGGCCGCGTCCGAGGAATTCGCGCCGGTCGGTCTGGGCGCGTGCCTCGCGCGAGATGCCGGCGCCGGCGGTGACGAAATGCGCGAAGGCGACGTCGGCCTCGCCCGGCGTGCGCTTGTTGCGCCGCGCCAGGATCAGGCTACCCTCGTTGGCGATGGTCGTCTTGACGAACATCTTGGAGAAGGCCGGATGGGCCTGGTCGCTCGCCTCTGGCGCAAGCGCCAGCTCGCCATAGGAGGTGATTTCGAGATGATGGTCGGCCTCGCCATTGTTGGAGATGGTGATCCGCCGCGCCTCGCCGTTGGCCTCGGAGGTGACGATCGCCTCCACCTTGGTCGTGATCGGGCCGACGCGCTTCATGAACGTCGCCTTGTCGTCGGAGAAGATCGCCTCCGAGCGCTCGTTCTCCGCCGCTTTCGGGTCGCCGGTGGCCGACCACCATGCGCCCGTCGCCGGGTCGGAGACGAAGATGAAGGTGCCGGAACGGTCCTCGACCGGATCGCCCGACCAGCGCGTGACGGCGATGTCGCCGCAGCGGCTGTAGCCGGTGCCCTTGGCCGTCAGCATGACGCTGTAATAGCCGTTCGACATCAGGCTGGTCGCCGGCAGCGCATGGACCGGATCGGCGACGACGCGGATGTCCGAACTCGTCTCCACCTCCTCCGCCGTCGAGCGATCGCCGGCCTCTGCGCGGGCCTTGGTGGCGGGCACGTCGCGCGGCGCCTTCTCCTGCAGCAACAGTTCGGCCGCCTCGATCACCGCGTCCGAGTGGAAGCGGTCGCGCATGCGCCCTTCGAAGACCACGTTGGCGACGGCCACGATGGACATGCCCGTGTGGTGCGCCATGTAGTTGCGCACGACCGCGCACGTCGCTCCCGTCGGAACACGGCTCGGGGTGAAGTCGATGGCGTCGTAGAAGCCGTAGCGTCCGCGCCCGCCGATGGCCGTCAGTTCGGCCAGGTTGAGCACCGCCTCGCGCGGCTTGAACTGCGAGGCGAGCAAGGTCGCGTAAGGTGCGATCACCGTGTTCTGCGCAAGGCCGCGCTTGAGCCCGAGCCCCGGCACGCCGAAATTGGTGTACTGGTAGGTCATCTCGCGGTCGCGCGCGTTGTAGGCGCTTTCCGAGATACCCCATGGAATGCCTTTGGAACGCGCATAGCGGATCTGGCGCGTGATGATGAGGTTGCTGGTCTGGTTCAAGATGCCGCCGAGCGGCTCCTTCATGACGAGCGGCGGCATGAGATACTCGAACATCGAGCCCGACCACGACACCAGCGCGCCGGCAAAGCCGACGAGCGTGACCGGCCGCCCGAGCCGCATCCAGTGATCGGTCGGCAGATCGCCCTTGGCGATGCCGAAAAGACTGGTCAGGCGTGCTTCGGAAGCGAGAAGATCGTAGCAGGCCTCGTCGAGCTGGCGCTGGTCGACGCGGTAGCCGATCGACAGAAGCTTGCGATCGGCCCGCATCAGGAACGAGAACTCCATCTCGAAGGCGAACTGGCGCGCACGGTCGCGCAACCGGACGAGGTCCCGGCGCAGCGCCCAGACATGCGCGTCTTCCATGTGCGAATCCGCGATGTGCGACTGGCACGTGGCTTCGAGCTTGTTGGCCCACAAGGCCAGCGTTTCGCTGGCGTGGGAGGCGATTTCCTCGTCGATTGAGCGTGCCAGCTTGCGGATGTCGGCCGCCAGGACCGCCAGGTTGATGGTGCGGATCGCCGCCGTCTCCGGTTCGCTGCGGATCGTCTCGACCGCCCGGCGCATGCCGTCGACGCGCTCGCGCAGCCTTTGGCGCAGGGGGCGGAGCGGACGGCGGTCGTCGGGCAGTTCGTCGAGGCTTTCCTCGAGGATCGTCACGCAGTCGAGGATGCCGGTATAGTCGCCCTGGAGATGGGCGGCAGGCGCCTGGGCCCAGATGTTGCAGGTGGCGGCGACGGCGACGAGATGTCCCGCCAGATTGCCGCTGTCGACGGACGAGACGTAGAGCGGCAGGAGGGGCTTCAGCGTCTGCGTGTCGTACCAGTTGTAGAGGTGGCCCCGGTGCCGCTCCATGCGCTCGATGGTCGACAGCGTCTGCTCCATCTGGCGGATGGCGTCGGCAAGGCTGATCCAGCCGAAGTCGCGCGCCGAAACGACGGAGAGCAGGTAGATGCCGATATTGGTCGGCGACGTGCGCGGCGCGACGACGGGCGAGGGGATTTCCTGGAAATTGTCCGGTGGCAGGAAATTGTGCTCCGCCGTCACGAACGTCTCGTAATAGAGCCAGGTGCGCCGCGCGGCGGTCCGGAGCTTCGCGGCGTCTTCGGGATCGACGACGAGCTGGTCCTCGGTCTCGGCCGAGCGGCTGATCAGCCACGCGAAGGCCGGGGCCCCGGCCCAGAAGAACAGGAAGATGCCGGCCACGATGACGCCGGTGCGCTCGCCGATCACCGCGATAGCAAATCCGACCAGCGCGATGACGAGGGAGCCGACCATCATCGAATGATAGCTGGGCAGCGTTTCTCCGCCGCGCGCGGCGTCCGAGGCCGTGCGCCACTCCAGCAGCTTCCTGCGGGTGAAGAAGACCCGGCTCAGCGTGCGCACGATCGCGTCGGCGGACGCCCATGCCTGGTGGGCGATGAGAACGACCTTCAACACGACCTGCGCGGTGGCGAAGGCGAATTCGCGGGCAAGGGCCGAAAAATGGCTGCGCAGCGTCGCCTCGGAGTTGCGCGGCATCAGTGCGTCGACGATCGAATAGGTCAGCGCGAGCACGAGGCTGAGGATGAGCAGGGCCTGCCATTGGGCGGCGTAGGCGAACGGCAGGAGGGTCCAGCCGGCGATCGAAGCCAGCACCCATGAAATGGGCATCAGCGAGCGCCGCAGGTTGTCGACCATCTTCCACCGCGACAGCCCCGGAATCTCGGAGCGCGGATCGAGGATGAACGGCAGAAGCTGCCAGTCGCCCCGGATCCAGCGATGGTTGCGCGAGGCGTCGACCGAATAGCGGGTCGGATAGTCCTCGATCAGTTCGACATCGGTGACGAGCGCGCAGCGCGCCCATGCACCTTCGAGAAGATCGTGGCTGAGGACCGCGTTCTCCGGGATGCGATCCTTGAGCGCGGCTTCCATCGCATCGATATGGTAGAGGCCCTTGCCGGTGAAGGTGCCGGAATCGAACAGGTCCTGGTAGACGTCCGAGACGGCGAAGACATAGGGGTCCATGCCGCGATTGGCCGAGAAGATGCGCTGGAAGAACGACGCCTCGTTGCCGGTGGTGAGCGACGGCGTAACCCGCGGCTGCAAGATGCCGTAGCCCGCCACGATGCGCCCCGTCCTGGCGTCGATCACCGGCCGGTTGAGCGGATGCGACATCTTGCCGACGAGCTTGGCAACGGCGTCGCGCGTCATGCGCGTATCCGCGTCGAGCGTCAGCACGTACTGGACGTTGGCCGGCAGCGGCGTCGTCGGCGCGATATAGGTGGTGTCGAGGTCGCCGCGCAGGAGGGCGTTGAGTTCGTGCAGCTTGCCGCGCTTGCGCTCCCATCCCATCCACACGCCTTCGGCCTCATTGAAGAGACGGCGGCGGTGCAGGACATGGAAGCGCGGCCGCTCGCCCCGAGGATAGCGATCGTTCAGCGCGGCGACGCGCTTGCGGGCGTAGTCGAGCAGTTCCATGTCCTCGCCGGTCTGCTCCGACTGGCTGTCGCGCCAGTCCGACAGGATGGCGAAGTCGAGCTCGCCCTGCATGTTGGCGAGGAAGTGAACCTCCAGATTGTGCAGCGCGTCTTCCACGTCGTCGCGCGAGCCGATCAGGATCGGAAGCGCGACCAAGGTGCGCGCATCGGCCGGCACGCCGTCCTTGTATTCGTAACCGATCAGCCGCGTCGGCTCGACCAGGAGCGACGCGATCGTGTTGAACAGCCCCAGCGCCGCTTCGCTTGCCGGCAGCAGGAACAGCGCCAGGAGCAGCGTCACCGCGAAGGTCGAAAGGCCGATTCCCTCGAGAGTGAAGCCGACGGCGGCGAGCAGCAGCGCCGTCAGCGCCGCGGCCGGCACCACGATGCCCGTCCAGCCCGTGCGCCGGTAGAAGCGCCGCATCCGGGTCGACCATTTGGGCTGATAGCCGATCGCGTGCTCGAATTCGGGGCGCCGGGGGCCGACGACGAACAGGCCGATGTCGGGACAGGTCTGCTGGCCGATCGCGATGGCGCGGTCGGCGGCCATGGCGATCGCCCGCTCGGTCACGTCGCGCTCGGAAAGCTCGGTTCCGGCGGCAAGCTCCTCGATCGCGCGGCGATACTGGTCGCGGGAGTGGAAATCGAGATCGGCGAAATCGGTGTGCGCGCGCAGCGTCTGGTCGACATGGCTGAGCTGTTCGAACCACACCGTCCAGTCGGTATCGTCGACCAGCCGCAAGCCCTTGATGATGTTGCCGGTCGTGACGTTTCCGGATGAAAGCGTGGCGTGCTCGCGGCGCGCGACTTCTTCCGCGTCGAGATCGAACCGTTCGAGTTCGGTCTCCAGCCAGCCGAGCGCGCTGGCGGCATATTGCGTGCCGTCGCGCAGGCGGAACAGGAGCTGCGTCGCGAAGGTCGTATCGCGGGCATGCTCCTCATAGGTTCCCAGAACGCGCAGTTCCTCCTCGACGGAGCCCTGGGCAAGGGCCTCGTCGGCGACCTTGTTGGCGACGAGGCGCATTTCGTGCGCGCGCTTCACGCGGACGGCCAGCCGGCGCAAATTCTCCACCAGCACGAAGCGCAAGAGGGACGGCAGCGCCCACAATTCGCCGATCGACAGCGGATCGACCTCCTGGAAGGCCGCCACCATGGTCTCGAAACCCGCGACCGAGATCGCGCTGTCGCATTGCGCGACATAGGTCCACGCCAGAACGAGCGCGCGGGGGATCTGCCTCCCGTCCGGCAGCGTGGTCAGCGGCAGTTTCTTGAAGAAGCGGGCGGGAAGGTCGCGCCGGACCTGCAGGATCGTGTCTTCGACGAGATAGTGATTGTCGAGCAGCCAGTTCGCCGCCGGCGTGACCGGCTCGCCGTTCTGCTGGGCGGTGCCCAGATAGGTGACGACCGCCAGAATCGTGTCGGCATTGTCGTTGGCGCGTTGTCGAAGATCGAGTTCGAAAAGGTCGAACTCGGGCTCGAACCGGCCCGCCGCGAGGTCGTAGCCGAGTGCGTGGAGCGTCAGGTCCTTGCCAGGGGAGAAACGTATGGGCGTATCGACTGCAGCAGGCAGAAGCGGAGCGGCGTCGCGAATGCGGGCCGGGTCAGTCTGGATGTTCATGTGCTCAAAGAATCCGTCTCAAGCGCTGTCGAACGCCCGACGCATATCGGGTTGACGCTAAACCGATTCAAACGCGATTGGTTTCAAGAACGTAAGAGGTTCGCGGGTACACAATTCGTGTCGCGGCGACACAGACGCGTGGCCGCGACGAAAAGGGCGGCCCCCTTGAAGAGGGCCGCCCTGATCCTGCGCCGGAAGATTGGCGGGTCGCGCCTACTCGGCCGGCTGAGGCTGCGGGTCCGCGACAGGCTTGCGCGTTGCCTCCGACCGCTCCTTCGCGGTGATGAAGGTGTAGAACATCGGCACCACGAACAACGTGAAGAACGTGCCGATCAGGAGCCCCGAGAAGATCACCAGACCCATCGCCTGGCGGGCGGCTGCGCCTGCGCCGGCCGCGATCATCAACGGGATGACGGCGAGCGCCAGCGCCGCGGTCGTCATCAGGATCGGGCGCAGGCGCACGGTCGCCGAATAGACGATCGCCTCGCGGATCGACATGCCCTCGTCGCGCTTCTGGTTGGCGAATTCCACCAGGAGGATGCCGTGCTTGGTGATGATGCCGATCAGCGTGATGAGACCCACCTGCGTGTAGATGTTCAGCGTTCCCAGGCCCAGATTGAGCGGCAGGATCGCGCCGAAGATCGAGAGCGGGACGGACATCAGGATGATGAACGGGTCGCGGAAGCTCTCGAACTGCGCTGCGAGCAGAAGGTAGATCACGACGATCGCGAGCGAGAAGGCGATCAGGATCGTGTTGCCCTGCTGCACCTCCAGCCGCGACTGGCCCGAATACTCGATGAAGAACGAATCCGGCAGCGCGGCCTGGGCGATCTCGGTGATCGTCTGGAGGCCGGCGCCGGTCGTGATGCCGGGCAAGGGCAGCGCCGCGATCGTGGCAGAGTTCAACTGGTTGAACTGTTCGATCGCGGCCGGTGCGGCGTTGGTCGAGATGGTCACGACCGACGACAGCGGGATCATCTCTCCGGTGGTGGCCCGGATGAAGAAGTCGCCCAGCTTTTCGGGATTGTCGCGATACTCCTGCGGCACCTGGGTGATGACGTCGTAGCTGTTCGACTCACGGTCGAACTGCGCCACGGCGCCGCCGCCGACGAGCGCGCCGAGCGTCGTGCCGACATCGCTGACGGGCACGTTGAGCGCGGCGGCGCGATCGCGGTCGATGGTGATGGTCACCTGCGGCGCGTCGAAGGCGAGCGAGTTCTGGACGACGATGAACTGGCCCGTCGCCTCCGCCTCGCGGCGGATCTGGTCGGCCACCTCGTAGACCTGGCTCGGGTCGCCGGTAGACTGGACGATGAGCGAGATCGGCAGGCCACCGCCGGCGCCGGGCAGCGAGGGCGGCGCGAAGACGAGCGCCTCGACGCCGTCGACCGTGCCGATCCGGGCCTGGATGTCCTGCTGGATCTCGGCCTGGCTGCGGTCGCGCTCGGACCAGTCCTTCAGGGCCCAGACGACAAAGCCCGAATTGGTCTGGCCGCCGAGGCCGACGATGGAGAACCGCGACTGCACCTCCTCGAGGTCACTGGTCGCGGCCTCGATCTCCTCGGCATAGCCGGACGTGTAGGGCGTCGTGGCATAGCGCGGCGCGGTGATGAGCGAGAACAGCGCGCCCGAATCCTCCTCCGGCGCCAGTTCGCTCGACGTGTTGAAGAACATGAACGCGGTCACCGCCACCAGCGCGGCCGAGATGAACAGCGTCACCGGCCGGTAGTTCAGCGAGCCGGAAACCATGCGGCCATACCAGTTCGAGAGCCGATCGAAGGTGCGGTCGACGAACATCTGGAAGCGGCTGTGCCCGCCCGACTTCAGGAGCCGCGCCGACATCATCGGCGTGATCGTCAGGGCGACGATGCCCGAGATGACGACGGCGCCGGCCAGCGTGAAGGCGAATTCGCGGAACAGCGCGCCCGTCAGGCCGCCGGTGAAGCCGAGCGGCATGAAGACGGCGACGAGCGTCAGCGTCATCGCCACGATGGCGAGCGAGATTTCCTGCATGCCCTTGATGGACGCCGCCATCGGGGTCATGCCCTCCTCGATGTGCCGGTGGATGTTTTCGACCACGATGATTGCGTCATCGACCACGAGGCCGATGGCGAGCACCATGGCGAGCAGCGACAACAGATTGATGGAATAGCCCATCATCAGAAGGAAGAAGCAGACGCCGATCAGCGACAGCGGGATCGTCGCCACCGGCATTAGCACCGAGCGGAACGAGCCGAGGAAGAGCAGGATGACGACCACGACGATTGCGACCGCTTCGGCGATGGTGATGAAGACTTCGTCGATCGAGGCGCGGATCGTGTCGGTCGCGTTGTAGACGAGCGAAACGCTCATCCCGTCCGGCAGCGAGGCCTGGATCGCCGGCAGTTCCGCGTTGACGGCATCTGCGGTGTCGAGCGGATTGGCCGAGGGCGTCGGGAAGATGCCGATGAAGGTACCCGGATTGCCGTTGAAATTGACGACCGTGTCGGTGCTTTCGGCGGCGAGCTCGACATTGGCGACGTCGCGCAGCCGCACGACATCGTCGCCGTCGGATTTGAGCGGCAGCGCGCCGAAGGCTTCGGGCGTCTGCAGCGTCGATTCGAGCGTGATCGAATAGGCGACGTATTCGTTCTTGGTCTGGCCGGGGGCCGACAGGAAGTTGGAGGCGTTGATCGCCTGCAGCACTTCCGACGCCGTCACGCCGCGGCTAGCGAGCCGGATCGGGTCGATCCAAACGCGCATCGCATAGTTTGCCGCGCCGAGAATCTGCACCTCCGCGACGCCTTCGATGGTGGACATGCGCGGCCGGATGACGCGTTCGAGATATTCGGTGAGCTGCTCGGCCGTCATGTTCTCGTTCTGGAAGGCGAGATACATGATGGCGAACTGCTGGCCGGTGCCCTTGACGATGACCGGATCTTCCGAGTCGGACGGCAGTTGCCCGCGCACCTGCTGGACCTTGGACATGACTTCGGTCAGCGCGACGTCGGGATCGGCGCCGAGCTGCATCTGGACGGTCACCGTGCTCGACGAGGGACGGCTCGCAGAGGTCACGTAGTCGATGTCCTCGGTCGTCGAGACGGCCGAGGCGATCGGCGCGGTGACGAAGCCCTGGATGAGCTCCGCGCTCGCGCCCGGATAGACGGTGTTGATGGTGATGACCGTCTCTTCGACCTCCGGATATTCCCGGATCGACAGATTGAAGAGGCCCTGGAAACCCAGGAGCAGGATGAGCGCGCCGAGAACGGTCGAAAGGACCGGGCGGCGGGTGAAGAGTTCGGAGATGCTCACTGGTCGCTCTCCGCAGCTTCGACGGGCGTCTCGCTGTCGTCGGCCGGTGCGTCGGCGGCCGGGCTGAGTGTGATCGGCGCGCCGTTGGACAGGCGGTTCTGGCCCGCCACGACGACGCGGTCGCCGGCATTGACGCCGTCCGTCAGCTCGACGAGCTGGCCGTTGCGCCGTCCGGTCTGGACGAAGACCTGCCTCGCGACGAAGCGCTCGGCTTCGCCTTCGTCAACACCCTCGGCAGCTTCCTGCGCTTCCTCCGGCTCGGCGACGACATAGACGAAGTCGCCGTAGAGGCTGGTCGTCACGGCGGTCTGCGGCAGGGCGATGACGTCGTTCTCGACCGGCATCTCGACGCGAACGCGCACGAACTGGCCCGGATTGAGCGCGCCTTCCTGGTTGTCGACCTCGGCGCGCACGCTGACGAGCCGCGTCTGCGGGTCGATGCGCGGTTCGATGCCGGTGATGGTGCCGGACGAAACCGCGCCGCCGGCCTCGGTCGCGATGTTGACCGTCTGGCCGATCTGGAGGCGTCCGAGCTGCTGTTCGGGAACGGTAAAATCGACGCGCAGCGTGTCGAGCGCCTGCAGGGTCGCGACCGTGGTGCCGGCCGAGACATACTGACCGACCTCGACGCGCGGCAGGCCGATCGTGCCCGAAAACGGCGCTTCGAGCGCCTTCTGGCTGAGGACGGCCTGCAGCCGCTCGATCTGCGCATTGGCGGACGCAGCGGCGGCCTCGGCCTCCTGCACGGTCGAGGCGGAACTGACGCCGCGGTCCGACAGGGTCTGCGCGCGCTCCAGCGCCTGGTTGCTCACATCGACCTGCGACTGCGCGGCGACGATCTCGGCCCGTTCGATCGTGTCGTCGATCTGGACGAGAAGGTCGCCCTGGTCGATCTCGTCATTGGCGCGGAAATTGACCTCGCGCACGACGCCCGTCGCCTCGACGGCAAGGTCGATGCCCTGCGCGGCATAGACGGTGCCGATCGCTTCGATGCCGGGCTGCCATTCGGTCGGTTCGGCGACCACCGAATCCACCGGAAAGGCGGGCGCCTGCCGGTTGGCGAAGAAATCCTGGATCGCCTGGTCGCGAAACATGTTGAAGCCGACGATGCCGCCGACGACGACCGCGACGAAGACGATGGCAATAAGGAAACGTTTGATCATCGGTGGGCCCGTGACGAAGCTGGATGGCGCTGAAATGCGCTATGATGCGTGGAGGTCTTGCAATTGTGCGGCGCATTACTGTACCGTCCGGACGGTATTGTCAACATTTGCTAAACTGCAAAGGCACAGCGTGACGAATTGAAGCTTCCAGCCGGACGACCAAGTTCGCGTCAACGCATCCTCGATGCGGCGGAGGCGCTTGCGCGCGAGCAAGGACCCGGCAACATATCGCTCGATGCCGTTGCCGCAAGGGCAGGATTGTCGAAAGGCGGCCTGCTCTACAATTTCCCGACCAAGGCCAAGCTCCTGGAAGCGCTGGTCGAAATGCATATCGAGCGCGCGGAGGCCGCGCTTGCGCAGAGCATCGAGGCCTTGCCCGAAGGCCGCAACGCCATGGCGCTCGCCTATCTGCGCTATTCGCGCCAGGAGATGATCAACAAGCCGGAGCCGGCCTCGGGCGTGCTCGCGGCGATCGCCGAAAATCCCGAATTCATCGATCCGGTGCGCCGCTATCAAAAGCAGGTGATGGAGCGTCTGCGCGAGCGCTCGGCCGATTTCGAACTCTCCGCGCTCGCCTTCCTCGCCATCGAAGGCTTCTGGTCGCTGCGCCTGATGGAAAGCGACTGCATCCGGCCCGACGAGGTCCAGCGCGTGTTCGATCGTCTGGAGCGTGAACTGGAGAGCGTGCGCGAAACGTGAAGCGGCCGGGCGCAGGGCCCGGCCATTTGAGGCATTATTTCTGACCGGGGACGATCAGGCGGCTGTCGCCATCGCCTCGTCATAGGCCTTGCGGGCGGTGCCGAAATCCGTCGCGCCCGAGCCGCGATCCGCTTCGCCCGAAACCGGATTCGCCTCCGGAGCGTCCGCCTTGAGCGTCGCGAACATCGCTTCGAGCTTCAGAGCCTGCTGCGTTTCCAGCGCCGCCCGACGTGCCGCATCGAGATCTTCCGTAGCGGAAATGTCGAGCAGGGAGGCGGGCGCCGCCGGCGCGGGCGAGGCGGCCGGGCTTTTGGCGACCGGGGCGGGCTGCGCCGGTTTGGCGGCGGCGCGTTCGGCGAGGTCGAGCAGCGGCGGAGTCGCCGGCCGCGGCGTCTCGGCGCTTTGCGCAGGCTTCTCCGCGACGAGCTCTGGCGTCTCGACGACGGGAGCCGCCACCGGCGTTGCGACCGCCTGCGGGGCGGTAGGAGGCGCCGGCCGGGGCTGGGGTTTTGCGAAAAGGGTAGAATTGATTGCACCAAGCATGTGCATGACCACCGTTTGACTGAGTTGACGCTGGTCTAATGACGCAGACTTCTCTCGAATGGCTTGGCTCGACATGTAAAATTCGATGGGTCCTGCGCGATCCGCGCGCCGGCTCGCAAAACGCGGTTAGCGGATGGTTGCCGCGGGCCTGCGCGAGCGCATGATGAACGATTTGACCTGCGGGGATATTGTGGCTAGGCCATGCCGGCGGACGCCATCGTGTCGCTCTCGTCAGTCATTGCGCCGCCTCCGAACCTTACGGGTCCAATGTCTGCCACCGCCTTCCCAGTCTACGTCATCAATCTGGACCGATCGCCGGAGCGCCTCGCCGCCGTCGAGGCGAGTGCTGCCCGGCACGCGATCGCCTTCACGCGCGTCGCCGCCGTCGACGGGCGAACGCTGACGATCGCCGGCCATCCCGGCGTCGACGTCGCCCGCTTCGAGACGGTGAATGGCCGGTCCCTCGTCGCCGGCGAGCTCGGCTGTTATCTCAGCCACGTCAAGGCGCTCGAAGCCTTTCTCGCCGACGGCCGCGAGATCGGCCTCATCTGCGAGGACGATGTCGATTTCACCAGCGAAACGCTGGCCTTCATGGACCGCCTTGCCGGTGCGTCCGATTGGGATGTCGTCAAGCTCTTCAATTTCCGCTACCGCGGCTTCGTGCCCCACCACCGCCTGTCGGACGAATGGACCCTTGGCCGCTGCCTGCACGGCCCATCGGGAAGTTCGGCCTCCTATGCGGTGACGCGCAACGGCGCGCGACTGCTGCTCGACAATTTGATGCCGATGATCGTGCCCTACGATGTTGCGCTGGAGCGCGGTTGGAAGGGCGATCTTCGCTTCTATACGACCAGCCGCCCGATCATCGGCCTGCAGCCGGTCGAGACGAGCACCATCGTCGGCCAGGGCGGCCTTATCAAGTATCCGTTCTATCGGCGGTCGGGCACGTTGGCGTTCCGCGCGAGCGAATATTTGCGCCGGATGGCGTTCGCCATGCGCGGTGCGTCGGGACGATCGCGGCGATGAAGCGGCTGGCGCGACATTTCATCCGCCGGCGCAAATGGGATTCGCGGCTTCTGGCGCTGGGGGGCGCGGCCATGCCGCTGCGCCACGGGATCACGCCGTTCGTGACCCTGTTCTTCTCCGCCGTCGGCGTCTATCTGGTCGCGATCGGCCATCGCGGCGCGCGCCGGCTGGCGCCCTGGTTCGTCGGCCTCGGCGTCGCCTATCTCGCCTGGTCGCTGTTCCTGATAATCATGCGCGGCGAACCGTTTCTCGACAACCGCCAGGTCACCTACAGCCTCATGATCGGCATGTCGGCCTTCATCGCGAACGGCCTCGTCCTCGTTCGCGACCCGCTGCGCTTTTTCGTGGTCGGCAGCCGGATCGGCGTCGTCGGGGCGATCCTCGCATCGCTCAGCTACGACCTGATCGGGCAGGATCGCGTCGGCCTCGGCGGCAATCCGGCGCCCTTCGCGATGGTCGCCGCGATCTGCATGATCGCCGCGATCATACCGGTGCGCCGCGCGCCGCGCTGGGCGCCCAATTCCGTGCTCTACGCGCTGCTCGGCGCGGTTCCCATCTACTATTCCGAGACGCGCGCCCTGCTCGTCATCGTTCCGCTCGTTCTCGTGGTCGAATATGTCGTCTGGCTTCGGCCGAAGCCGCTCCGCTTGCGGTTGACCGGCCTCGCCGCGGGCGCCGGCCTCGCGGCCGCGCTCTTGGCGGCAGGTCCGGTGCATGGGCTGGTGGAACGGCTCTTCATGCCGGCCGTGCTCTACTACACCGGCCAGAACGTCGAATGGGAAGGAAGCGTTTCCGGCGACATCCGGCTCTCGCTCTGGCAGGGGGCACTCGCTTCGATAGCGCAGAAGCCGCTCGCCGGGTATGGCGAGGGGCGAATGGAAGATGTCATCGCGCGCGCGCCAAGCATGCACGAGCAACTCGTGCAGATGCGTCATGTCCACAACATGTTCCTGGACGAAGCGCTCCTGCACGGCATGCCGGGCCTCGTCATCCTCGTGGGGCTGCTGGCGGTCGGGTTCCGCCATATCCTCAAATATGCCGGCGATGCCGCGACGAGGCGAAACGCGCTCTATGTCCTGGCCGCGGTCCTGTCATACGGATCGCTCCACAACCCGTTCCTGCACGAGACGACAATCTGCGGCATCTTCCTCTATATGGGCGTGATGATCGCCGGCGCGGCCCGCAACGAGAGCCGCGCGCATGCGCGTCAGAGCGTCCGCAAGTCGGTGACGGCCTCCGCGCCAAAGGCGTCCGAAAGCAGATAGGCGGCGATCTTCGTGCCGGCTTCGGCCGGCGAGGCGAGAACGCCGTCGGCCTTCATCGCCTTGAACTGGTCGATGGCCGGGAACTGCTCGACGCTCGAGCCGCGAATGTCGGCCTGCATGTCGGTGTCGATGACGCCGGGCGCGAGGCTGGAGACGCGCAGGCCCGGGATCGAATCCTCCCTGATCGCGCGGGCATGGTTGTCGAGCGCCGCCTTGGTCGCGCAATAGATGCTCCATCCCGCCATGCCGCGCCGCCCCGCACCGGACGAGATGTGCAGCAACCGGCGGTCCTTCACCGGCGCCGCGACCGCCTGGAAGAGATCGGCCAGCACCAGCGGTCCGGTCACGTTGAGCGTCACCGCCTTGGCGATGGCCTCCGCCCCGCCGGTTCCCACCGGGCCGATCGGCTTCACCATGCCGGCATTGTTGACGAGGATCACGCGGTCGGCGCCGGCACAGAACGCCTCGATCCGGTCGGACAGCGCGCGGTCGCCGAGCGCTGCGGCATCGCCCAGATCGAGTGCAGTTTCGCTCAGCTTCGCCCCGTCCCTCGCCGCCAGATGCGTCGATGCGCGCCGCGACAGGCCGAGCACGTCGACCCCTTTGTCGAGGAGCGCGGCGGCGATCGCCTCGCCGAGGCCGCGGCTGTGTCCGGTCACGATTGCCTTCGTTTTCATCATTCCCTCCATCGTCGGTGCGCAAGGTGATGGCCACGCTTGCGCCATGCAACTCTTTTCCAACAAAGCGGTGGTGCAACGCACCTATTTGTGGAAACGTCCGCTCGACCCGATCCCACATGGAAACCCCATCCGCCCGATGTCGATCCTCGCTGCCATCAGCCATCTGACGCATTACACCTATGACCGCCCGGTCACGCTCGGCCCGCAGATCATTCGCCTTCGCCCCGCGCCGCACAGCCGCACGCGCGTCGTCTCGCATTCGCTGAAGGTCTCGCCCGACAATCATTTCGTGAACTACCAGCAGGACCCCTACGGCAACTGGCTGGCGCGCTACGTCTTTCCCGAGCCGGTGCGCGAACTGAAGATCGAGGTCGACCTCGTCGCCGACATGACGGTCTACAACCCCTTCGATTTCTTCGTCGAGGAGGAGGCCGAGCACTGGCCGTTCGACTATCCGGCCGCGCTGGAGGATGATCTCGTCATCTACCGCAGGCCGGAGCCTGCCGGCCCGCGCCTTCAGGCGTTTCTAGACACCGTCCCGCGCGAGCGCACGCGCTCGGTCGATTTCGTCGTCAACCTCAATGCGCGGTTGGCGCGCGAGATCGGCTACGTCATCCGCATGGAGCCGGGCGTACAGGCGCCCGAGGAGACGTTCGAGCGCGCATCCGGCTCGTGCCGCGACTCGAGTTGGCTGCTGGTCCAGATTCTGCGCCACCTCGGCTTCGCAGCGCGCTTCGTCTCGGGCTACCTCATCCAGTTGAAGCCCGATCTCGTCGCGCTCGACGGGCCGACGGGAACGGATCACGACTTCACCGACCTGCACGCCTGGGCCGAGGTCTATCTGCCCGGCGCGGGCTGGATCGGCCTCGACCCGACCTCCGGCCTCCTGACCGGCGAGAGCCACATCCCGCTGGCCGCAACCCCGCACTTCTCCAACGCCGCGCCGATCTCCGGACTGGCGAGCTATGCCGAGGTCGATTTCGCCTTCGACATGAAGGTCATGCGCGTCGCCGAGCATCCGCGCATCACCAAACCCTTCTCCGACGAGGCCTGGACCGAACTCGACCGGCTGGGCGAGACGGTCGACGCGGCGCTGACGGCCGGCGACGTGCGCCTGACGATGGGCGGCGAGCCGACCTTCGTGTCGATCGACGATTTCGAATCCGCCGAATGGAACACCGACGCGGTCGGCCCGACCAAGCGCGCGCTCGCGGACCAGTTGATCCGGCGCTTGCGCGACCGCTTCGCGCCGGGCGGGTTCCTGCATTACGGGCAGGGCAAGTGGTACCCGGGCGAGACGCTGCCGCGCTGGACTTTCTCGCTCTACTGGCGCGAGGACGGCAAGCATATCTGGCGCGATGCGGACCGGATCGCGACGGAAGCGGGCGGCGGCACGGCCTCGCCGCAGGAGGCGGAAAGCCTGCTCCAGGCCATCGCCGGAGAGCTCGGGCTTCCCGGCGAGAACGTGGTGGCCGCCTATGAGGACCCGGCCGAGTGGCTGTTGAAGGAAGGCCAGCTTCCCGAAAACGTCACGCCGGAAAACTCCGAACTGAAGGACCCCGAGGAGCGCTACCGCATCGCGCGCGTCTTCGGCCGTGGGCTGACCGAACCGTCCGGCTACGTCCTGCCGGTGCAGCGCTGGCAGGCGGCAGCGACGGCGCCGCGCTGGATGTCCGAGGTCTGGAACGTGCGGCGCGGCCATCTCTTCCTCGTGCCCGGCGACAGTCCCGTCGGCTATCGCCTGCCGCTCGGCTCGCTCCCTTATGTGCCGCCGGCGCAATATCCTTATGTAAACCCGGCCGATCCCACCGAGGAGCGCGGACCGCTGCCCGAGCCGCCGGAGCCGGAGCAGAAGGTCGCGAGCTTCACCGCAGCGACACCGCAGCAGGCGATCGTGCCGCAGGAGATCGGCGAACTCGGCGGCGCCGTGCGCACCGCGCTATCCGTCGAGCCGCGCGACGGCAGGCTTTGCGTCTTCATGCCGCCGGTCGAGCGCATCGAGGACTATCTGGAACTGGTCGCCGCGGCCGAGAACGCAGCGGAGAAGCTGGGCTTCAAGGTTCACATCGAAGGCTACGCCCCGCCGGCCGATCCTCGTATGAACGTCATCCGCGTCGCGCCCGATCCGGGCGTCATCGAGGTCAACATCCATCCGGCCTCGTCCTGGCGCGACTGCGTGGCGACGACGGAGGCGATCTACGAGGAGGCGCGCCAGTGCCGCCTCGGCGCCGACAAGTTCATGATCGACGGCAGGCACACCGGCACCGGGGGCGGCAATCACGTCGTCGTCGGCGGCCGCACGCCGATGGACAGCCCGTTCCTGCGCCGTCCCGATCTGCTGCGCAGCCTGATCCTCTACTGGCAGCGCCATCCGTCGCTTTCCTATCTCTTCTCCGGCCTCTTCATCGGCCCGACCAGCCAGGCGCCGCGCATCGACGAGGCCCGTCATGACGGGCTCTACGAACTCGAGATCGCGATGGCGCAGATCCCCGATCCGCTGGAAGGGGCGCAGCCGCTGCCCTGGCTGACGGATCGCCTCTTGCGCAATCTCCTGACCGACGTGACCGGTAACACGCACCGCGCGGAAATCTGCATCGACAAGCTCTATTCGCCCGACGGGCCGACCGGCAGGCTCGGCCTCGTCGAATTCCGCGGCTTCGAGATGCCGCCCAATCCGCGCATGTCGCTCGCCCAGCAATTGCTGGTCCGTGCCATCATCGCCCGACTCTGGCAGGCGCCGGTCAAGGGAGCCTTCACGCGCTGGGGCACGGCTCTGCACGACCGCTTCATGCTCCAGCACCATGCCTGGACCGATTTCCTCGACGTCTTGACTGACCTCAAGGACCACGGTTTCGCGTTCCGATCCGAATGGTTCGAGGCGCAGGCCGAGTTCCGCTTCCCGTTCTGCGGTGAAATCGAGGTCGAGGGCGTCAGGCTGGAACTGCGCCAGGCGCTTGAGCCGTGGCACGTGCTCGGCGAAACCGGCGCGATCGGCGGCACGGTGCGCTACACCGACAGCTCCACCGAGCGCCTTCAGGTCAAGCTCCAGGCGGCCGATCCGTCGCGCTATGCAGTCACCTGCAATCGCCGCCGCGTGCCGCTGGAGAAGGTGGCGAACGGGGTCGCGGTCGCCGGCGTGCGCTACAAGGCGTGGCAGCCGGCCATGGCGCTACATCCGGTGCTCGCCGTCGACACGCCGCTGACCTTCGACATCTACGACAACTGGACGGGCCGCTCGCTCGGCGGCTGCGTCTACCACGTCGCCCATCCGGGCGGTCGCAATTACGAGACCTTCCCGGTCAACGGCAACGAGGCCGAGGCCCGGCGGCTCGCCCGTTTCGAGGGCTGGGGCCATACGCCCGGCCGCTTCGAGGCGGTGTGCGAGACGCCGCATCCGGAGTTCCCGTCCACGCTCGATCTGCGCCGGCCCGCCAACCTATGACCGCCCCGTCGCCGCGCCCGTCCCTGCCCAAAAGGCGCTCTGCGCTTCTGGAAACCTATCGCGCGTTTCCAGGAACGCATGACGAGTTGCTGGATGGCGACGGCGCGGTGCGTCCGCTCTGGCGCGGCCTCGTCGACGATCTCGCCCGGATGAAGCCGGGCGAGATCGAGGGCCGCGTCGCGCGCGGCGACGAATATCTGCGCGATGCCGGCGTCTATCTGCGCCAGTTCGGCGCCGGCGATGCCGAGCGCGTCTGGCCGCTCAGCCATCTGCCGGTCCTGATCCACGAGACCGACTGGTCCGGCCTCGTTTCCGGCCTCGTCCAGCGCGCCGAGCTTCTGGAGGCCGTCGCGGCCGACATCTATGGCGAAAACCGGCTCGTGGCGGACGGGCACCTGCCGGCGGCAATCGTCGCGCAGAGCCCCGAATGGCTGCGCCCGATGGTCGGCGTGCCGCCCGCCTCCGGCCATCGGCTGAACATCGTCGCTTTCGACGTCGCGCGCTCGGTCGACGGTAGCTGGTGGGTGCTCGGCGACCGCACGCAGGCGCCTTCGGGCGCGGGCTTCGCGCTCGAAAACCGCGTCGCGACCGCGCGCATCTTCGCCGAGCTCTACGCCCGCACCAACGTTCACCGTCTCGCCGGCTTCTTCCGCGATTTCCGCTCCAGCCTGCAGTCGCTCGCGCCGGGCGGGGAGGGGCGTGCCGCGATCCTGACGCCAGGCCCGCACAGCGACACCTATTTCGAGCATGCCTACATCGCCCGCTATCTCGGCCTGTCGCTTCTGGAAGGCGAGGACCTGACCGTGCGCGACGGGCGCCTGATGGTGCGCACCGTCTCCGGCCCGCAGCCGGTCGGCGTCCTGTGGCGGCGGCTCGACGCGAGCTATGCCGATCCGCTGGAACTCGACGACCGCTCGCGGCTCGGCACGGCCGGCCTCGTCTCGGCGCTGCGCCGGGGCAGCCTCGCCATGGTCAACGCGCTCGGCGTCGGCGTCCTCGAAACGCGCGCGCTCCTCGCCTTCATGCCGCGCCTTTCCGAAATCCTCCACGGCGAACCGCTGGCCCTGCACAACGTCGCGACATGGTGGTGCGGCGACGAAATCGCGCGAAATGCGGTCGCCGAAAGAACCGACCTCCACCGCTCCTCCGCACTTTCGACCAGCCTTCCCTATGAGGGCGACGTGCCGCTTTTGACCCACGGCTTTTCGGCCGACGCTTCGCCCGACACGCATCCCGAACTCTTCGTCGCGCAGGAGATCGTATCGCTCGGCTCGACGCCGGCGCTCGACGGCGAAAGGCTGGTCGCGCGGCCGTTCAGCCTGCGCGTCTTCCTGGCCCGCACGGCCGATGGCTGGCAGGCGCTGCCCGGCGGCTATGCGCGCATCGCGGCGGGCGAGGGCGGCGCGGCGAGCCTGGCGCTCGGCGGCAGGGTCGCAGATGTCTGGGTCGTCGCCGACAAGCCGGTCGAGGCGATCAGCCTCCTCTCCGGCGAGCACGCGGCCAATCTGAAGGCGCAGCAGGGCGCGCTTCCGGCCCGCGCCGCCGACAATCTGTTCTGGCTCGGGCGCTATGTCGAGCGCGCCGAAGACACGATGCGGCTCGTGCGCGCCTATCGCGTCCGCGCTGCCGAGGCCGGCGGCGAGGAGACGCCGCTGCTCGTCCACTTCGGCGAACTGCTGGACGATTTCGGCATCGACCTTGCCCAGCGCATCCCCGAGGCGCTGTCCGCGACGATCGGCTCGGCCGTCTTCAGCGCCTCGAAAGTGCGCGACCGTTTCTCGGTCGATGGCTGGGCGGCGCTCAAGGATTTGGCCGCAACGACCCAAAGTATGAGCGAAAAAGAGGAGGTTTCGGACGCAAACGGGCGGATAATGGGTGTTCTTTTGCGCAAAATCACCGGTTTTTCCGGCCTTGCGCATGAGAATATGTACCGTTTCACCGGCTGGCGCTTCATGCGGATCGGCCGCTCGATCGAGCGCGCCATCGCGACCGCCTCGATGCTCGGCTTCATGATCGCGGAAGATGCGCCGGAAGGCGCGCTCGACATCGCCATCGAGATTGGCGACAGCGTCCTGACCCACCGCCGCCGCTTTTCGCTCGAGGCGAGCGTGACAAGCGTCGTCGCGCTCCTGGCGCTCGATCCGATGAACCCGCGCTCCATCCTGTTCCAGGTCGCGGAAATCGACGACCAGGTGCAGTTGCTCCCCGATGGCGGACTTGCCGGCCGCGCCGGCGACCTGGCGCGCGCGACGCTGCGGCTCCATACCGAACTCGCGACCGCGCAGGCGCATGAGGTCGACGCCGCCTTCCTCGAACGCGTGCATGGCGAATTGGAGATCATCTCCGACCTCGTCGCCGCGGCTTATCTGGGATGACGCGCCATGCTGTATGACATCAAGCTGACCATGCGCTTCGACTATTCCGGCCTTGCCGGCGGCGGGCGCCACGCGATCCGGGTGCTGCCGCAGACGATCGGCGCGCATCAAAGGCTGATTGCCGGCCATGTCGATGTCGACCCGGTGCCGCATGAGCGCTCCGAGCGTGTCGACTTCTTCGGCAACCCGGTCACCGACTGCGCCTTCGACGCGATCGCCGACGAACTCGTCTATACCGCGCAGGCGCGGGTGGAGCGCACGGCGCCGGCCTACGCCGCCGACGATTCCGCACTGCTTGCCGATCTGCGCGCCGAACTCGATGCGGAAAAGACGCTCCTGGCGCGCTCGCCGGCGCATTTCCTCAACGCATCGGCCCTCGTCCCGCCCCATGCGGGCATCCGCGACTATGCGCGGGAATATTCATCGCGAACCGTCTTCGACACGGCGCTGGCGCTGAATGCGGCGCTCTACAAGGACATGCGCTACGACGCCGAGGCGACAGACGTCGACACGCCGCTGGCCGAAGCCTTCGAGGCGCGGCACGGCGTCTGCCAGGATTTCAGCCACATCATGATCGCCGCCCTGCGCCACCTCGGCATCCCCGCCGCCTATGTCAGCGGCTATCTGCGCACCATCCCGCCGAAGGGCGAGCCGAGGCTCGAAGGCGCGGACGCGATGCACGCCTGGGTGTCGGCCTGGTGCGGGGCGAAGACCGGCTGGGTCGAGTTCGACCCGACCAACGACCTGGTGGTCGGCGCCGACCACATCGTCGTCGGCTACGGTCGCGACTATGCCGACGTGCCCCCGGTGCGCGGCGTCATCCGCACCGCCGGCGGGCAGACCGCAACGCAAGCAGTCGACGTCCTGCCGCTCGATCAGGACCTTCCGTAGCGGTCCTCGAAGCGCACGATGTCGTCCTCTCCAAGATAGGAGCCGGTCTGGACCTCGATCAGTTCGAGCGGGATCTTGCCGGGATTTTCGAGCGCGTGGATTTCGCCGAGGGGGATGTAGACGGATTCGTTCTCCGTCAGCATGATCGTCTCCTCGCCCTTGTGCACCCGCGCCGTGCCGCGCACGACGACCCAGTGCTCGGAGCGGTGGTGGTGCATCTGCACCGAAAGCTTGGCGCCTGGATTGACCGTGATCCGCTTGACCTGGTCGCGCTCGCCGACATCGATGGAATCGTAATGTCCCCACGGCCGGTAGACGTCGCGATGGTTCAAGTGCTCGGTGCGGCCGGCCTCGCGCAACTGGTCGACGATGCCCTTGACGTCCTGCACCTTGTCGCGATGCGCGACGAGCAGCGCATCCTTGGTCTCGACGACGACGAGGTCCTCGATGCCGACGAGGGCGACGAGGCGGCCATCGGCACGCACCAGCGTGTTGCGCGTGTCGATCGACAGGACGTCGCCGGAAAACGAATTGCCGTCCCCGTCGCGCTCCTGCACGGACAGGAGCGCCGACCACGAGCCGATGTCGTTCCACTCGGCGTCGAGCGGCAGCACGACGGCCTCCTTCGTCTTTTCCATCACCGCATAGTCGATGGATTCGGACGGGCATTCCTCGAACGCTTTGGCGTCGACGCGCACGAACTGCATGTCGGGGGTCGTCGCGGCCATCGCCTGACGGCAGGCGGTGAGGATGTCGGGGCGGAACTTCTTCAACTCTTCGAGGTAGCGGCGGGCGCGGAACATGAACATGCCGCTGTTCCAGAGATAGTCGCCCTTTGCGACGTAGCGTTCGGCGGTGGCGGCGTCGGGCTTCTCCTCGAAGGCCGCGACCTCGAAGCCTGCGCCGAGCGGGTTGCCCTTGCGAATGTAGCCGTAGCCGGTTTCCGGGCTTGCCGGCACGATGCCGAAGGTAACGAGCTTGCCTTCGGTCGCCAGCTTGACGCCCGCGCGCACGCAGTCGCGAAACCGTTCGGACTGGCGGATGTGATGGTCGGCGGCAAGGACGAGCAGCACCGGATCGTGGCCGCCGGCGGACGCGCGGATCGCCGCGAGTGCGATCGCCGGCGCCGTGTTGCGGCCGACGGGCTCGAGCAGGATCGTCGCATCCCCTGCGCCCGCGACGCGCATCTGCTCGGCGGCAAGGAAGCGCTGTTCCTCGTTGCAGATCACGAGCGGCGTCTGCGCGTCGAGGCCGTCGAGGCGCGAGACGGTGGCCTGCAGCATGGTCTGGCTGCCGACGAGCGCGTGGAACTGCTTTGGGTATAGCTGGCGCGAGAGCGGCCAGAGCCGGGTTCCCGACCCGCCCGCCATGATGATCGGCAAGAGCATTCCCGCGTCCCCGCTGTCTTTCCCGGTTCTATCCGGGAGCATTCATGACAAAGTCGAATTTACATGTCGTGAACGCAAATTGTGCAACTTGCCCCATCAAGTCTTCCGTGGAGTCTGCCAGTGGGATCGCCGTTCAAGGCATACGACATTCGCGGCCGCATCCCGCAGGAGATCGACGTCGCCTTCATGCATCGCTTCGGCAAGGCCGTCGGGCGCGAGCTTTCCCCGCGCGCGGTCGTCGTCGGCCACGACATGCGCCAGGAAAGCCCGGCCTTCGCCCTGGCGCTGGCGCAGGGGCTGCTGGACGTCGGCGTCGACGTGCTGCCGCTCGGCATGTGCGGCACCGAGGAAGTCTATTTCCACACCGCCGCAAGCGGCGCCGATGCCGGGCTGATGGTCACGGCGAGCCACAACCCGGCCGACTATAACGGTCTCAAGATGGTTCTCTCCGGCGCCCGCGCGGCGACACGCGAGAACGCGTTCGACGCGCTCGAGAGCGTCGTCCTCTCCGAAATCCCGCTGCCGGCGGTGCCGGACTACGCCGCCCGGGGTCACCTGCACGACATCCTGCCGCGGCAGGCCTATGTCGACCGGCTGCTCTCCTCCGTCACGGCCAAGCCCCTGCGGCCGATGAAGATCGTCGTCCATGCCGGGAACGGCTGCGCCGGCCCCGTCCTCGACATGCTGGAGCCGCATCTGCCCTTCGAGTTCGTGCGCGTCGACCACGAGCCCGACCCGCGCCTGCCGAACGGCATCCCGAACCCGCTCTTGCCGGAGAAGCGCCTGCGTGCGAGCGCCGCCGTGCGCGAGACCGGTGCCGATCTCGGCATCGCCTGGGATGGCGATTTCGACCGTTGCTTCCTCTACGACCATCGCGGCGAATTCGTCGAAGGCTACTACCTCGTCGGCATGATCGCGGCGACCATGCTGCGCGACCATCCCGGCTCGCCGATCATCTACGATCCGCGCGTCTGCTGGAACACGATCGACATCGTCGGTCGGATGGGCGGGGTGGCGAAGGCGTGCCCGACCGGCCACGCCTTCTTCAAGCAGAAGATGCGCGAGGAGGACGCGGTCTATGGCGGCGAGATGAGCGCGCATCACTATTTCCGCGATTTCGCCTATTGCGATTCCGGCATGCTGGCCTGGCTCGCCGTCGTCGCGGAGCTTTCCGCCCGCGACATGACGCTGGCCGACCTTCTCGCCGACCGCATCGCGGCCTTTCCCTGTTCGGGCGAGATCAATTTCACCGTTGCCGACAGCCGCGAGGTGCAAAAGCGCATCGCCGACAATCTGGCGGGCAAGGCGCGTGCGACCGACTGGCTGGACGGGCTGTCGATGGAGTTCGACGACTGGCGCTTGAACCTGCGCGCGTCGAACACCGAGCCGCTTCTGCGCCTCAACCTGGAGACGCGCGGCGACGTCGCGCTTCTCGCCGACAGGCAGGCGGTCGTCGAGGCGATGATCCGGGACCATCGCGCCTGACGCGCCGGGTCGCCAGCCTTGCGGCGGCAAAACCGCAATGCTATGGCCGCCGCAACATCATGCTGCGCGATCCCATGCCTGTTATCGACGTCGCAATGCAGCTTCACCCGAAACGGATGCCGCCGCGCGGGGCGGCACTTCCCCGATGAGGTCCTGATATGTGCGGTATCGTTGGAATCGTGGGCGTTCGCCCCGTCGCCCCCCTGATCGTGGATGCGCTCAAGCGCCTCGAATATCGCGGCTACGATTCCGCTGGCGTGGCGACGCTGTCCGATTCCGGGCTCGACCGCCGGCGCGCCGAGGGCAAGCTCGTCAATCTGGAGCGCCGGCTCCAGGACAGCCCGCTCGACGGCACGATCGGCATCGGCCACACGCGCTGGGCCACGCACGGCGTGCCGAACGAGACCAACGCGCACCCGCATTTTTCCGCCGGCGTCGCCGTGGTCCATAACGGCATCATCGAGAATTTCGCGGAGCTGCGCGAGGAACTGAAGCGCGACGGCTATGATTTCGCCTCGCAGACCGACACGGAAGTCGTCGCCCACCTCGTCGCCCATGGCATGAAGAACGGCGCCGGCGCGGTCGAGGCCGCCCATGCCGCGATCAAGCGGCTCGAAGGCGCCTTCGCGCTCGCCATCATGTTCGCCGACGATGCCGACCTGATCGTCGGCGCGCGTAACGGCCCGCCGCTCGCCATCGGCCACGGCGAGGGCGAGATGTTCCTCGGCTCCGACGCCATCGCGCTTTCGCCCTTCACCAATGCGGTGACCTATCTGGAGGACGGCGACTGGGCCGTGGTGCGCCGCGGCAGCTTCGCGGTCTTCGACGCCGACGGCAACGCCGTCACCCGCGAGCAGCGCCAGGCGGCCAATGCGGCGCACGTCGTCGACAAGGGCAACTACCGCCACTTCATGGAGAAGGAGATCTTCGAGCAGCCGGAGGTCGTCTCCCACACCCTCGCGCATTATCTCGACTTCTCCACCGGCCGCACGCGCGACATGGCCGCGCCGTTCGATTTCTCGTCCATCGACCGCCTCGCCATTTCGGCCTGCGGCACGGCCTACCTTGCCGGCGTCGTCGGCAAATACTGGTTCGAGCGCCATGCGCGCCTGCCGGTCGACATCGATATCGCCTCCGAGTTCCGCTACCGCGAGATGCCGCTGGCGGCAAAGGACGCGGCGCTGTTCATCTCGCAGTCGGGCGAGACCGCCGACACGCTCGCCTCGCTGCGCTACTGCCGCCAGGTCGGCATGAAGATCGGCGCGCTCGTCAATGTCCGCGAATCGACCATCGCGCGCGAATCCGACGGCACCTTCCCGACGCTGGCCGGCCCCGAGATCGGCGTCGCCTCGACCAAGGCGTTCACCTGCCAGCTCGCCGTCCTCGCCTCGCTCGCGGTGCGCGCCGGCGTCCAGCGCGGCACGATCGACGGCGCCGAAGAGGCGCGGCTGGTGCGCCAGCTCGCCGAGGCCCCGCGCTACATCAACTCGGCGCTCAAGGTGGTCGAGCAGGTCGAGACGGTGGCGCGCGAACTCCAGCACGCGCGCCACGCGCTCTATCTCGGCCGCGACACCAGCTACCCGCTGGCCGTCGAAGGCGCGCTGAAGCTGAAGGAAATCTCCTACATCCACGCCGAAGGTTATGCGGCGGGCGAACTGAAGCATGGGCCCATCGCGCTCATCGACGAGGACATGCCCGTCATCGTCGTCGCGCCACACGACCGCGTCTTCGAAAAGACCGTGTCGAACATGCAGGAAGTGGCGGCGCGCGGCGGCAGGATCATTTTGATCACCGACGAGAAGGGCGCCGAGAAGGCCGGCATCGAGACGCTGGAGACCATCGTCGTGCCGACCGCGCCCGAGCTTCTCGCGCCGCTCGTCTTCGCCGTGCCGCTGCAGATGCTCGCCTACCATACGGCCGTGCTGAAGGGCACCGACGTCGACCAGCCGCGCAATCTGGCGAAGTCCGTCACCGTCGAATAGCGGCGAACTCGCGGCCGGAGCGGCGGATCGCCTCGCGCGCGCTTTCCGCTGGCGACCAGTCGAACGCCGTGCGGAACCGCGCGGCGTCGACCTCCAGATTGCCGAGAAGGCTCTGCGCCATCGCGCCGCGCCCGGCAAGCTTCAGCGGCGTCGCCATCAAGGTGGCGGGAACGGGCACCAGCCGTGCCGGCTTGCCCATTCCCTCGCACAGGCAGGCCAGGATTTCCGCCAGGCTGAGGCTTTCGCCATCGGCGACGGCGTAGGCGCCGCTCTTTGCCGGCGCCGCGCCGCGCAGGGCCGCCACGACGGCGTCCGCCAGATTGTCGACCGAAATCATGGTGCGGCGGTTGCGCGCGGCGCCGAACGGAAGCGGCAGGCCGGTGGCGGCGAGCTTCTGTAGGAGCGCCCAGTTGCCGGTCGCCGCCGCGCCGTAGACGAGCGGCGGGCGCAATGCGATGCCGGCCCGGCCCTCGCCGGCGAAGGCGGCGACATGCGCTTCCGCGGCAAGCTTGGAGCGGCCGTAGGGGAGTGCCGCGCGCGATGCCGACCTGTCGTCGACGACAGCTTCGCTCGCATTCTCCGTCACAGCGAAGATGCTCGACATCAGGACGAGCGTCTCGACACCCGCCTGGCGGGCCTGTTCGGCGAGCCGCGCCGCTCCCTGGTCGTTGACGGTTGTGAATTCGTCGGCCGACACGGCGCCGCCCGGCGTGCGGCCGGCGAGGTGGACGACGGCCGCGCATCCGTCGAGCGCCGCGCTCCAGTCCGTTCCCGGCCCGATGGAGCCCACCACGGCAAGGTCGCCGTCAGCACCGGGCCGCCGCACGGCCTTGCGCACCGCGTATCCGGCCGCTGCCAGCCTGCCCGAAACCTTCCTTCCGACGAAGCCGGTCGATCCCGTCAACAGCACCTTTTGCATCTTGTCTCCGCCCTCTTCGTCCACGCCGGTTCAGGCGCGGACCCTAGTAAGTTTGGCCTGCGATCGAAAGCCGAGGCGCCGCGAAAAGATGCGTCGTGGCGCCCTCTCGGCGTCAAAACGACAAAATCATGCGGCAGTCGGGATCATTGCTCTCATGCACGGATTGTGGTGTTGCCGGCGGTGGAGAGTTGCCGCACGGCAACCGAGGATGTATTGGCACGCGGCCGGGCCGCTTGTGGCCGAGGCGAAGGGTAGCGAACGCAGCAATGGCATTTTCCCGTCGACGGTTCCGGTTGGCATCCTGGCGCGCGGTGAGCATCCTGCTCGATCTCGCGATGGCCTGGGCCGCGTTCTACGGCGCCTACGCGATCGTCTACGAGACGACGGATCTGCGCTTCGTGCCGGCGCTCGCGGAAAAGGCGCTCGCCTTCGCGGCGATCTGCGCGGTGATGATCGCCGTCTTCGGCGTCCACCGCAGCACGTGGCGCTACGTCTCGCTGCCGGACATCCTCAACCTGATCAAGACCGTGGCCGCCACGGTGGTCCTCTATACGGTCGGCGCGTTCCTCGTCTCGCGCGGCAGCAACGTGCCGCGCAGCGTCATCGTCCTCAGCGGCCTGCTCTTGCTCGCCGGGCTCGTTACGCCCCGCATGATCTATCGCCTCGCGGTGGAAGGTCACCTTCTCAACCCGCTCGGCGGCCGCAGGCGCGAGGAGGGCGCCCGAAACGTTCTGATCCTCGGTTTCACCAACACGGCCGAAAGCTTCATCCGTGCGTGGCGGCGCAGTCGCAATCCAATGCTCTACGTCGCCGGCATCCTCGATTCGGCGGACACCTCGCGGACCGAGTCCGTGCAGGGCGTGAAGGTCGTCGGCAGCCTCGGCGACCTGCAGGCGGTCATCGACCGCTTCGACAAGAACGGCATCGCGCTGACCGAACTGGTCATCGCCGAATCCTCGCCGAGCCGGCAACGCCTGAGCGAGATCGTCCAGCAGGCGACGGCCGCCGGCCTCAAGGTCACCCGCATTCCGGACCTCACGGACACTGCGGCGCTGACCAGCGCGACCCTGATCGACCCCAGGCCGATCGAGCTGCGCGACCTTCTGGGCCGCGCCGAGGTCGAGACCGACATCAACGGCGTCGCCGCCCTCATCGCGGGACGCTGCGTGCTGGCGACCGGCGCGGGCGGCTCCATCGGCTCCGAGCTCGTGCGCCAGATCGCCCAGTTCGGCCCGCGCCAGCTCGTGCTGACCGACAATTCCGAATACAACACCTACATGCTCGACAAGGAGATCCGGGAAACCTACCCCGATCTGGACGTCATCACGCGGCTGGTGAGCGTGCGCGACAAGACGCGCCTGCGCGACCTCTTTGCGCAATGCCTACCCGACGTCGTCTTCCACGCCGCCGCGCTGAAGCACGTTCCGCTCGTGGAGGAAAACCCGGTCGAGGGCATCAAGACCAACGTGCTGGGCACCCGCAACGTCGTCGATGCGGCGCTGGAAAACGGCGTCTCGACCTTCATCATGATCTCGACCGACAAGGCGGTGAACCCGACCAATGTCATGGGCGCGACCAAGCGCGCAGCCGAGGCCTATTGCCAGACAATGGACCTGTCGTCGGAGACGACGCGCTTCAAGACGGTGCGTTTCGGCAACGTGCTCGGTTCGAACGGCTCGGTCGTGCCCCGCTTTCGCGAGCAGATCGCCGCCGGCGGGCCCATCACGGTCACCCATCCAAACATCGTACGCTATTTCATGACCATTCCGGAGGCGGTGCGCCTCGTCCTTCATGCCACCGCCCACGGCCTTCATAACCAGCTCGAACGCGGCAAGATCACCGTCCTCGACATGGGCAATCCGGTCCGCATCGTCGACCTTGCCGAACGCATGATCCAGCTTGCCGGCTTCAAGCCGAACATCGACATCGAGATCGTCTTTTCCGGCCTGCGCCCGGGCGAAAAGCTCTACGAGGAGCTGTTCGATCCGAGTGAGGTGCAGGACGCCAAGACCAATGAGGGCTACGTCGTCGCCAATCCCCGCGTCGTCGACCGCGCCTTCCTGATGCGCACGCTCGGCGGCATCGAAGCGGCCGTCCTTGCCGAGGACGAGACGCGCGTCCTCGAACTCTTGCGTAACATCGTACCGGAATACAGGAACTCCGTGCCCGATAGCGACGAAGACGCAGAGGCCGTCCGCGCCATCGAAGTGCGCTCGATCTGACCATGAAGAGACTTTTCGATCTTTCGGCCGCACTGGTCGGCCTCCTTTTCGCGGCTCCCGTCATCGGCATCCTCGCGATCCTGATCCGGCGGGAATCGGATGGCCCGGCCATCTTCTCGCAGGACCGCGTCGGGCTGGATGGCCGGCTGTTTCGCTGCCACAAGCTGCGCACCATGGCGGCCAACGCGCCGAACGTGCCCACCCATCATGCCTCCAGCGCGCACATCACCATGCTCGGCGCCCGCCTGCGCCGCACCAAGCTCGACGAGCTTCCCCAGCTCTGGAACATCGTCCGCGGCGAGATGAGCTTCGTCGGCCCGCGCCCCTGCCTGCCCTCGCAGACCCAGTTGATCGAGGAGCGCCGGCAACACGGCGTCCTGACGATCCTGCCGGGAATCACCGGCCTGGCGCAGGTCAACGACATCGACATGTCGGATCCCGTCCGCCTCGCCGAAAAGGACGCCGAATATCTGGCGAACCGATCGTTCATGGGCGACCTGCACCTGATCTACCGCACGGTCTTCCAGCGCGCCGGCAGCGGCGACCGGGTCCGCACGAACTGAGGCGCCGCCGCACGCCGCGCTGGTCCAATGGCGAGGCGGCGGACAAGGTCCGAATCCCGATTCCGTTTTGCCGCCCGATGCTCTAAAGCGGACACGACCCCACAATCCGAAGAGCCCCGCATGATCCCGCTTTGCGTCCCGAACATTTCCGGCAATGAGGGCAAGTATCTCGCCGAATGCGTCTCGTCGACCTTCGTCTCGACGATCGGCCCCTTCGTCACTCGCTTCGAGAAGATGGTTGCCGAGGCTGCCGGAACGGCCGGCGCGGTCGCGACGTCCGCCGGGACGACGGCCCTCCACGCCGCCCTAGTCGCCGTCGGCGTCAGGCGCGACGACCTCGTCATCTGCCCGTCGCTGACCTTCATCGCCTCGGCCAATGCCACCTCGCATGCCGGCGCGACCCCCTGGCTGTTCGACGTCGACCCGTCGAGCTGGACGCTCGACCCGAAGCTGATGGCACAGGAACTGGCGGGCGCGACCGAGCGGCGCGGCGGCGAGCTTTTCCATGTCGCGACCGGCCGCCGCGTCTCCGCCATCCTCCCCGTCTTCACGCTTGGCATTCCGGTCGACATGGACGCGATCGTCGGGCTTACGCGCGAATATGGATTGAAAGTCGTCGTCGACGGCGCGGCGGCGCTCGGCGCTCTCTACAAGGGACGCATGTCCGGGGCGCTCGGCGCGGATTTGACGATGTATTCCTTCAACGGCAACAAGACGACGACGGCCGGCGGTGGCGGCGCGGTGGCGGGCGACGACGAGGCGTTGCTCGCCCATTTCCGCCACCTGACGACGACCGGCCGCGTCGGTGCGGACTACGACCACGACGTCGTCGCCTTCAACTACCGCATGACCAACCTGCAGGCGGCCGTCGGCTGCGCGCAGATGGAGCGCCTCGACGAATTCGTCGCCGCCAAGCGCCGCATCGCCGCACGCTACGAGGACGCCTTCCGCGGCTTGAACGGCATCGGTCGCTTTCCTGATCCCGAATGGGCGCAAAGCCCGGCCTGGTTCTCCGGCTTTGCCTTCCATGGCGAGGGCGCGGGCGAGAAGAGTCGCGCGCTGCGCACGCATCTTCGCGAGGAGGGCATCGACGCCCGCCCGTTCTGGAAGCCGATGCACGATCAGAAGCCCTATGCCGACGCGCCCCGCACGGCGATGCCGGTCACCGATGCGCTCTGGCCGGGCGTCGTGACGCTGCCCTGCTCGACCCATCTGACCGATGCCGAGCAGGACAAGGTCATCGCGACCGTCCTCGCCTGGTTTCGCGGCTGAACCCTAGCGGTCGACGAAGATCTTGCCCGTCAGCCGCGCGTCGATCGGAACGTCGCGCAGGGTCGTGACGATCCGCTCGGCCGCGTTTCCGTCGCCATAGGGATTGGCCATGCCGGCGAGCGAGGCGCGGAAGGCGGGATCGATCGCCTTGCGGATCGCCGCCTCGATGGCGTCGGCGTCCGCCGCGCAGTCGATGACGTTGGCGGCGCGCGTGCGGCCCATCTGGCGGTCACCGATATTGACGGTGGGCAGTTCGAAGCCCGGCGTCTCGATCAGTCCGCTCGAGGAGTTGCCGACCGCCGCGCGCGCCTCGCGCAGCATGGCGAGGTAGTTGAGCGCGCCGAAGCTTTCCACCAGCCAGGCCCGGCCGGGGCGCCGCTCAAGGAAGGCGTCGAAGAGGCCGCGGATCACGTCGCTTTCGACGTCCGCATTGGGAGCGGTCAAGACGACGGGCAGGTCGACCGCTTCGAGCGCCGCGAGCAGCGCCCGGGTCTGCCGTTCCGCCTCGCCATACTGGCGCGTGACGGGATGGAAGGTCACCATCAGCGGCGGCTCGTCGAGCGGCAGGCCGAAGCGTGCCGAAAGCGTCGCACGGTCGGGCAGGTCGGCGTTCATGATCGTGTCGAGCGTCGGTGCGCCAGAAACGGTGACACGCCAATCCTCCTCGCCGAGCTGGCGGATGCGACGCGCATAGTCCTCGGTCGCGGCGAAATGCAGATGCGCCATCTTGGTCATCGCGTGACGCAGGCTGTCGTCGATCGCGCCGAACGACACCTCGCCGCCATGGATGTGCGCGACGGAAATGTTGAACGGCACGCAGGCCGCGGTGACCGCGAACATCTCGAATCGGTCACCGAGAACCACGACCATGTCGAAGCCTTCGCCGGCAAGGAGCGCACCCGTGCCCGAAAGCGCCACCGCCATAGCCTCGGCCACCGCGCCGCGGCTCGCCGCCGTCTCCGGCAACCGAACCCGCGCCGCGATCGGCCGCCCGTCCGCTTCGATCTCCCCGACCGTCCCCCCGCCAGCAGCGGACAGATGCTGGCCGGTGACGAGCAGCGCATAGTCAAGCTCGGGCTCCGCCTCGATCCGGTCGAGAATCGGCCGGTAGATACCGTAGTCGGACCGGCCGGCCGTGACGATCAGCAATCTGCGCATATGGTCCTCTCCGGGTGCGGGCGGCGTGCCACTACGAAGCGCGAGCCGCCGATCGGGAAGTTGATTCCCGCGCGGATGATGCCGCGTTCGAATGCCAGCGACGCCTCGAACGCACTGTTGATCGCCGGGGGAATCTCAAACTCCTTCCGCGGATCGAACGTGCTCGTCCGGCGCGCGGCAAGCCGCGACGCCATCATTGCGGGCAGCAGAACTGATACGAACGAGGTGCTGCGGACGATCTCGAAACCGGCAGCCTTCACCTTGCGGTGAACTTCGCCCGCACTGTACCTGCGGACATGGCAGGCATAGTCGTCGGCCTTGCTCCACAGCCATTGGTGCTGCGGTACGGATATGAGCGCCGTGCCGCCCGGCCGCAGCGCGCCCAGCATCTGGCGCAGCACCAGTTCGTCTTCCTCGATGTGCTCGATCACGTCCAGGACCGCGACGACGTCGAAGGCCTCGCGATAGGGAATGCGACGTGCGTCCATCTGCACCAGTTCGACATCGGGCAGGCGCGTCGCGGCGTGCGCAAGCCCATCCACGAATATCTCGCTGCCGACGAGTCGTGCCTGGGGAAAGGCCTGCGCGACGCCGCTGAGGACGAAGCCGGTCCCGCAGCCGATTTCCAGGAACGACGCCATTTTCGGGGCGTAACGCTGCAATGCCCAGACGATCAGGGCGTTTCGTGCTCGAAACCAGAAGTTGGACGCCTCCAGTTCGGCAAGGTGCGCGAAAGATTCCCGTTTGAACCCGCCGCCGGCATGCGCCATCTCCGGCGCCCAGGCCGTGAAGCCTTCCACCGTCGTGGGCGAGAAGCCGCAGGACGGGCACGCTGCTTTATCATCCGGGACTGCGGACTGGCAGGAAGGACAGACGATCATGATGCGGCCCCTCCGGCCTTCTCCCCCTTGAATACAAGGAGGTCGAGAACGAGGAACAGGTAGCCGGCGACCAGCAGGATGGCGAAGCCCTGGACGATCTCATGCGGGTAGCCCCAGCGGTCGACGAAGACATGCAGCAATGCGAAATTGAGCAGGTAGCCGCCGGCATGGGCAAGGACATAGCCCGTGGAACTGTGTAGGACGCTTCCCGTGTGCCGGAACGCCCACTGTCGGTTGCCTACGTAGCCGAATGTCGCCCCGGCGACATAGAGGAGGGTCATCGTCAGCTTCGGGCCGAGGCCGACATGAGTCACGACGAGATAAAGCGCGTAGCCGGCCAGGTTGGTCGCGATGCCGACGAGGCCGTAGCGCACCAGCCGCCGAACGGTCGCCAGGTCGAACATCTATTCGCGCTCCACGGCAAGGCCGATGCCCGTCAGCCCGTAGCCATTGCCGTTGTAGAGCATGTAGCGCTGCCCGCCATGCGCGAACACGAACGGATATTCGATCATCTCGCTGTCCCATCCCGAGGCGGAAACGCCGATGCCGGCGGCGTCGAGACCGAGCGTCCAGTTGGCGCCGTCGGGGCTGCGTGCATGCCCGATGCGATAGGTCTCGCCGGACCCGCTGCGGTAGGAGAACCACATCTGGCAGGAGCCGTCATGGCTGCAGACGACGGTCGGCCGCGAAAAGGCTTGCGCGACACCGATCTCGTGGGGAAGGTCGTTGTCCTCGCGCTCCCAGCCTTGCCCGTCGGTCGAATGCGCCTGGCGAAGGACGTGCAGCATCTCGCCATTGCCGGCGTCCCAGGTCGACGTGGAGCCATACCACATCCGATAGGTGCCGCCGATCCGGCTGACCCAGGGATAGGAAAGGCTGACCGGATCGTGTGCGTCGACTGCGAGCACGGGCCGCTCGGGGTCGAGATGCAGCGACAGGTCCGCGTCGAGCCGCAGTTGCCCGATCTCTCCGCGCCAGTGACCACCCTCGGGAATGTGCCAGCCCATGAAGAGAATGTAGCTCGCGCCGCCCGTCTCGTAAAAGCATCCGACGCTGACGCCATGCGAGTAGAAGCTACCGTCGGGACCATGCAGGAAAACCGGCCCGTCGCATTCGGCAACGACCCGGCGGCCGGCCATGTCGAGGTCGAACCAGCCGACCGACGAGCGCTTCTCCGCGTCCCGACCGCTGAAGAAGACACGATAGACGTCGCCCGCCAGATGCACCGCAAGCGGATTGGCGGCATGGCTCGCAAGCTTCGGCCCCTTCGCGCGGGGCTCATAGATGCGTCCGAGCTTCTGCCACGCCATCGGGTCAGATCTTGCGCAGGCGCGACGACGGCACGCGCGACCTTTCCGTCGCCGGCCCGATATAGACGCCTTCCGGCTCCGCGTCGGCGAGTAGCAGCGCCGCGGCGCCGACCACGCACCGGTCGCCCACCTTGATGTGGTCGCGCAGCGTGGCGTTGACGCCGATGAAGCAACTTTCGCCGATCTCGACCCCGCCGGACACGACGATGTGCGATGCAAGGAAGCTGTGGTCGGCGATGGCGGAATGGTGCCCGATATGGTTGCCGCTCCACAGCGTCACGTTGTTGCCGATCGAGGCGAAGGGCTGGATCGTGTTGTCCTCGAGAATGAAGCAGTTCTCGCCGATCGGCTCTTGCGTCAGCACGCTCGCGCGGCTGCTTACATAGCTGGCCATGCGATAGCCGAGCGCCTTGGCCGCAAGGTACTTCTCGCGGCGGAGCGCATTGAGCCTGGAATAGCTGAGGGCGACGAAGAGCGCGTGGTCGGCAACGGGAAACCGCTCCGCAACCTCCTCGAACGCGACCACCGGCAGGTTGCAGAACGTGCTCTCGCCAAGATAGGCACCGTCGACCGTGAAGCCCACGACCTCATGGTCGGAATCGGTCAAGAAATAGTGCCAGGCGAGTTCGGCGATGTCGCCCGTCCCGAAGATCACCAGTTTCGACATCAGGCTTCCCTCCGGACCAGGATGGTGAATTCGTAGAGGCCGTAGTCATGCAGCAGTGCGACCTGTCGCGAATAGCGGCGTTTGCAAAGGTCGAAGACCGCGCATGGGTCGGCGTAGTAGAGGTGCGCTTTCATGTGTTCGGCGTCGGAATAGCTGGTCAGGCAATTGAACGCGAACCCTTTCCGGCTGGTCTCGCAGATCATGTCGAGCGTCGCGACGAGATAGTCATGCCATGCCGCGTCGCTGTTGCGCAGCCTGACGTTGAAGATGCCGCTGGCAAGCCCGTAGTCGGCAAGCCCGTCAGGCCTGGAGCCGATCACGAACCTTGCATCGTCGCGCCCCGCAAGGCGCTCGCGCGCGGCTTCGATCATCGCCGCCGAAATATCCGTGCCGCAGTAATCGAGAGCGGTTCTGCGTGAAGAAAGATAGTCGAACAGCGCGCCATAGCCGCATCCGACATCGTTGATGGAAACCGATCCCGCGTCGGGCAACAGCTTCTCGAACTGGTCGAAGCGCAGCGTCTGGCTTTCGGCTCCGTTCCAGTCGACTCCGCGCGCAGTCGTTCCGTGCTCGGCAAGACGCGAGCCGTAATAGGCGGCGACGTCCTCGATCATCGCCGCGAAGGTTGGATCGCTTTTCGTCACGCTCACGCGCTAATCCTTTCGCGCTTGCAGGGCGCATGTTTCATGTACCGCGTCGCCTCCGCGCCAGTATTGAAGATGAGGTCGAGGATCGTGACGCCATGCGCGAACTCGCCCCACAATTGGGGATAGACCGGATAGCCCGAATAGTCGAACCACTCGACCGCAATTCCCCTCGCTTCGAAAGGGCCCGCCTCCAGATAGTCCTTTGCGGCCGGGCCCGACACGTAGACGCTTCCGCCCGCCGCGGCGCACAGGCTCGCCAGCCGTTCGCTCTTTCCATCCGCGGCGGCATAGTCCCACGAGTTGGTGATCGGGGTCCGAATGCCGAGGAAGCCGCTGATCGCTTCCAGATACACGCGATTGAGCTGCGAAAGGCTCTCGTGCCGTGCGGCATAGAGCGGCTCGAGAAGTACGCTGGCGGCCTCGAAATGGGCCGCGCGCCGGTAATTGAGACACAGGGCTTTCCAGTGATCGGCGGCCCAGCCCGCATCCTGGATGCGCGTGTCGCGGATCGCCTGGCTGAATTTCCCCTTCACCTCGACAGGCACGGTCAGCCACTGGGTGCCCTGGGGTGTCTTGATGAGATTGCGGTTGCGCCAGTCGCGCCGGGTGAACTGCATGTCGTCGAAGAGAATGAACTCGTCGACCGAGGCGATCAGATCGAAATATCCCTTCCAAGGAATATAGTTCGACTGGACGATTGCGACCTTCTTCATGAACCCGCTGCGTGTTCGGGCGCGCCCCAGGTCGCGTCGTGCCGGGCGAGATACCAGGCGACGGTCTTGCGCAATCCCGCATCGAAGCCCTCTGCGGGCTGCCAGCCGAGTTCGGCCTTCAGTTTCGAACTGTCGACGGCGTAGCGGAAATCATGGCCGGGGCGATCGGTCACCATTTCGATCTGGCAGCGATAGGAGGCGCCATCGGCGCGCGGCCGCATTTCGTCGAGGGCCGCGCACAGGCGCCCGGCGAGCTCGATGTTCGACAATTCGCATCCCGCGCCGACATTGTAGGTTTCACCGGGCGTGCCGGCGTCAAGGACGGCACGCAGCGCCGAACAATGATCCGCGACATAGAGCCAGTCCCGGACGTTGAGCCCGTTTCCGTAGACCGGAATCGGCCTGCCTCCGACAGCGTTGTGGATGACGACCGGGATGAACTTCTCGGGATACTGGGCCGGCCCGAAATTGTTGCTGCAGTTGGTCGTGATGGCGGGAATGCCGAATGTGTGGAAATAGGCCCGCACCAGATGGTCGGCGGCCGCCTTGGATGCAGAATAGGGGCTGTTCGGCCGGTAGGGCGTCGTCTCGCGGAAAGCCTCGTCGTCGCTTCCGAGCGAGCCGTATACCTCATCCGTCGAGACATGCACAAAGCGGAACCGCGCGCTCGCTGCGGCATCGAGGCCCGCAAGATAGGCGCGCGTCGCCTCCAGAAGCTGGAACGTGCCGTCGATATTCGCGGCGATGAAGGGAGACGGGTCGTTGATCGACCTGTCGACATGGGACTCGGCGGCCAGGTTGATGACGGCGCGCGGGCGGTGCGTTGCGAAAAGGTCGCCTACCAGCGCCCGGTCGGCGATGTCGCCCCTGACGAACACATGACGCGGATCGTCGGCGAGGCCGTCGAGGTTTTCGAGCCTGCCGGCATAGGTCAGCTTGTCCAGGTTGACGATCGTCTCGTCGCTGTGATCGAACCAGTCGCGAACGAAGTTCGAACCTATGAACCCGGCGCCGCCGGTTACCAGAATCGTCATTGATCAGCCGGCTCCGGCCCGTTGGGAAAATTGACGCCGAGCACGGCCGACGGGCGTCAAACAAATGACTTGCGCTCCACGCGATCGCTACCGTATGCCGCAGTCAACTTTACCTCGTCAAGGAGGGCTTGATTGGATCAACTCGCACTGGCTTGCCCCGTCTGCGGTTCCAGCGACGTGGTCGACCTGCCTGTCCCGAATCCGACGCGCTCGATGATCAGCGACGGAAAGCTGATGCCAAGGCCGTTGCAGAGGCGGTCTTGCAAAGCATGCGGTTATGGATTTCATGCCACGCCGCCGGACGCGGCGGATCTGCGCGATATCTACGACGCGAGCTATACGATCGGGCTGCGCGACGGTCAGGCGGAGCATGAGCGCGCGCTTGCCTATGGCAGCCAGATTTCGGGCATCTTGCGCGATGTTCTTGGGCCGGATTTCAGCATTTCGTCGCTGGTGGAATTCGGCAGCGGCAGCGGCAGCCTTCTGGGGTTCCTGGCGCGCGAGTGGAATTGTGATGTGGTTACCGGAGTAGAGCCGAGCGCACGGTTGGTGGAGCATTCGCGGCGCCAGGCTGCGCCCGGTACCAGAATCGAGGAATGCTTCGCCGAAGCTTTCGATCCACGCGAGACCGCATACGACCTGTGCTTGTCTGTCAACGTCGTGGAGCACGCTGCATCGCCATCCGGCTATTTGCGCGCCTGCCGCAATGCCGTGTCGCGCGACGGCATCGTCGTAGTGATCTGTCCCGACGGCGAACGCGCAACATCCGAACTTCTCTTCTACGATCACATATCGAGCTTCACAGTTTGCTCGATGGAACTTGCGGCCCGAGAAGCGGGATTGAGCCTAGTCGCAAACGCCGCCTTGTCGGGCATTTTGAGCGGTTTCAGGGCATATGTCCTGCGTCCCGGAGCGACGCGGGGCGATTGCCCGTCGGCCGCGCGAGCGGGGCTTGCCGAAGCGCGCTCGCGATTCATTGGTGATTGGCGTCGGATCGAGGCGGCCGTTCTCAAGGTGTTCGAGGGACGTGCCTATGCGATTTTCGGGACGGGCGAGTTTGCCGACCTGCTGGCTGCCTACAGTCCTGCCGTCATCGACCGCGCCCGCTGCTTCGTGGTGGACGCGCCGCTGGACGGTTCCCGCGGCGAAAAGCCTGTCGTTGCCACGAAAGCCTTCCTCTTCGGAGCGCCGATCCCGTTGCTGGCTGCGGTGAACGAACGAAGCTGGCCCGGCTTGAAGCAACGGTTCGCCTCGACTGGCACCGCGATTTTCCATCCCTACGAGCTCGCACAGAAGAGAACGGCATCATGACGGACGTGTCCCGGTACGGCGTGAAGATGGCAACCCCAGCCAGCGACATCTACGATGTTCTGACCGAGGAAGTGAGGCTGGTGGGCTACACCACGCTCGATGCCGGCATGTCGGAAGCCGAACTGGACGAACTGTCGAGCCGGTTCGACGACGCCAGACGCCGCTACGCGGTTGACGCAGTCGAACGCAGCCATGACCTTGAAAAGCTCGGCGAACAGGACGCCGTCCGCCTGCTGCCCCTCATGGAGCCGCAGTTCTGGTCAATCGTCTTCAACAAGCCGCTTCAACAATTGCTCTCGCGTCTTCTGGGCGGTTACTTCATCCTGAACCAGGTGAACGGTCTCATCAATCGCGGCAACCAGAGCGAATATCATCAGGCCAAATACCACCGCGACCTGCCGTACCAGCATTTCACGAGCTCGCAGCCGCTTGCCATCAACGCGCTGTTCGCGCTGGACGATTTCTCTATCGAGAATGGCGCGACGCGTGTCATTCCCGCCAGCCAGCACCGCGAAGCGTTCCCGCCCGACGAGGTCGTCCGCCGCACGCAGGTACAGATCACCGTGAAGCGGGGCACGTTCATCGTGCTCGATTGCATGCTCTATCATGCGGGCGCGACCAACCGCACCGCCCGCGATCGTCGTGCCATCAACCACGTCTTCACGATCCCCATGCTGCGGCAACAGTTTCATCTGCCTTCGATCATTGGAGACGGCGCTTCCTTTTCAGAGGAACAGAGGAGGATCCTCGGCTTTGGGCTTGAGGAGTTCAGATCGTTGGAGGATTGGCTTGATGACCGTGCTACACGACTTGGCTGAAAGCCCGAAATTGCGCCTGTCGATCGTCACGACGCTCTACAATTCGCGCTCGACGATTTCCGAGTTCGTGCAGCGTGCGCTTGCCGCGGCGCAGGTCACGGCGCCGGACGTCGAACTGATCATTGTCGATGACGGCAGCCCGGACGATTCCGCTGCGATCGTGCGCGGCATCGTCGATCGCGACCCGCGCGTGCGGCTAGTGCAACTCAGCCGCAATTTCGGCCACCATCGCGCGATGCTTGCGGGCCTCCAGCAAGCCCACGGCGACCGTGTATTCCTGATCGACAGCGATCTAGAAGAAGCGCCGGAACTGCTCGTCGCGATGACGGCTGAGCTAGAACGAAATCCGGTCGACTGCCTTTACGGCGTCCAGCGCGGGCGCAAGGGCGGCGTTGCCGAGCGCTTGTCTGGCCGGGCCTTCTACTGGCTTTTCGGAGCCATGAGCGAAGTCCGGATTCCGCAGAACGTCTCGACGCTTCGCCTGATGTCGCGCCGCTATGTCGATTCGCTGCTGCTCTTCCGCGACCGCAATCCGGTCTTCGTGCCGCTCAGCCTTCTGGCCGGCTACCCGCAGGCCCCGCATTACTTCACGAAAGATGGCACGTCGCAGACGACGTACTCGCTGCGCAAGCGGATTTCGCTCCTCGTGCTGGCGATCACGACGTTCAGCGGCCGGCCGCTGCAACTGATGTTCGCGGCGAGCGTTGTGCTCTCGCTGCTCGGTCTGACCTATGGCGCCTATGTTGTCATCCGCGCCGCTACAGGAACCGTTCAGGACGGATGGTCGTCGCTGATGGCCGTCGTGGTGTTCTTCTTTAGCCTCAATGCGGTGTTCACTGGCCTCATCGGGCTCTATGTGAAGCAGATACTGGAAGAGGTGAAGGACCGGCCGCGCTCCGTGGTACAGGAGATCTACGGGCAGGATTCCTTCAGCGGGACGGGACGCGGCGAATGAAGGCGATCATCATGGCCGGCGGCAACGGCTCCCGGCTCTATCCCCTTTCGAAGGTGTCCAGCAAGCAGCTGCAGGCCGTCTACGACAAGCCGATGATTTACTACCCGCTGACCGTGCTGATCGCGGCCGGCATCCGCGAGTTCTGCATCATCACCACGCCGCAGGACCAGTACCGGTTCGAGCAGCTTCTGGCCGATGGAACGCAATGGGGCATCTCGATCGAGTATCGCACGCAGGCGAGCCCCGATGGCATCGGCCAGGCCTTCCTCATCGCCGAGAGTTTCGTCGGATCGGACAACGTGGCGCTGATGCTGGGCGACAACATCTTCTTCGGCGGTGACGCTTTCCCGCGCGCGATGGCCGAGTTCCGCTCCGGGGCGACCATCTTCGCCTATCACGTCACCAATCCGGGCGATTACGGCGTCGTCGAATTCGATCGCGAGGGCAGGGCGGTCTCGATCGAGGAAAAGCCGGCCGCGCCGCGATCGCATTTCGCCGTTCCCGGCCTCTATCTCTACGACAACCGCGTCGTCGGCATGGCCAGGACGATAAAGCCTTCGGCGCGCGGCGAGCTAGAGATCACTGACATCAATCGCGCCTATATGGAATCCGGAGAGCTTTATGTGCGCAGGCTGAGCCGGGGTTTCGCCTGGCTCGACGCCGGCACGAGCCGCGCCCTGCAGGAGGCTTCGGCTTACATCGAGACGATCGAGCGCCGGCAGGGCGTCAAGCTCGGCTGTCCCGAGGAAGCTGCGCTCGTGCGCGGGTTCCTCGATCTCGATCAGTTCTGCGCCGTCGCGGCGGCGATGCCGGCCTGCGACTACCGCGCCTATCTCGAAGGCGTCGCGACCGAAACGCGGCGTATCCGCGGAGCAGGGCATTGAGTGGCGGCGAGCGCATCCCGCTCGGCTGGCCGGCGATGACCGGCAGGGAGATCGCCTATATCGGCGAAGCGCTCGCCGCCGGCCGGCTCTCGGGCGATGGTCCCTTCACGCGCAGATGCCATGAATGGCTGGAACGGCGCCTCGCCGCGCCGCGAGTCCTCTTGACGCATTCGTGCACCGCCGCGCTGGAGATGGCCGCGCTTCTCCTCGACCTCGAGCCTGGCGACGAGGTCATCATGCCATCCTTCACCTTCGTGTCGACGGCGAACGCGTTCGTGCTTCGCGGCGCCGTTCCCGTCTTTGTCGACATTCGCCCCGACACGCTCAATCTCGACGAGACGCTGGTCGAAGCGGCGATCACGCCGCGCACGCGTGCGATCGTGCCGGTCCACTACGCCGGCATCGCCTGCGACATGGACGAAATACTCCGCGTCGCCCGCCGCCATGACTTGAAGGTCGTCGAGGACGCGGCGCAGGGGTTGGGCGCCTCCTACAAGGGAAGGCCGCTTGGTTCCATCGGCGATTTCGGAGCGTTCAGCTTCCACGAGACCAAGAACATCGTCTCCGGCGAAGGCGGCGCACTCGCCGTGAACGGCGACCGCGAGACCGCTCTGCGCGCCGAGATCATCCGGGAAAAAGGCACGGACAGAAGCCGGTTCCTGCGCGGCGAGGTGGACAAATACACCTGGCAGGATGTCGGCTCGTCCTATCTGCCGAGCGAGTTGGTGGCCGCATTCCTGTTCGCGCAGCTCGAACAGGCCGACGACATCAACGGCCGTCGGCTCGGCGCCTGGCAGCACTATCACGACGCGCTTGAGGACGCGGAGATCGAGGGGGCGCTGCGCCGGCCGGTCGTTCCGGAAGATTGCAGCCACAATGGGCACATCTACTACGTGCTGGTGAACGACGCGGCCGACCGGGCGCGCATCCTGGAAGCCTTCCGGAGACGTGGAGTTCAGGCCGCGCATCACTACGTCCCGCTTCACTCGGCCCCGGCAGGGTTGAGGTACGGCCGCATGTCGGGTGGCCTTGCCGCGACCGACGATCTGTCCGCGCGGCTGTTGCGGCTTCCGCTCGCTTCGGACATTAGGGTAGATGCACAAGACCAAGTATTGAGCTTGCTAACTCACAGTCTGAAAAGCTGATAGGTCAAGTGAGGCGCCAGAACTCTTCGTGATCGAGAAAATTGATGATATCATTTTTCTTAAAGTAGACATTCTCGAACCAAGCTTATTCGATTAATCAGGCGATTGAAGGATTTATCGTGACGGCCCGTAAATTGGACACGTTGATCTACCTAATTTTCGCCTCTGCATTTTTGATGTCTCGAATTTGGTTAATCGAAGGGGACTTGGCTCCATTCGATATTACATCTTACCAGAAAATTGATGCGTTCTATTATGCCAGTCTTGCCTTTGAATGGTTGGAAGGTGCGCATGAACCCGCTGTTTTGCAGAATGGAATTACAGCACTGCCAGGGGGTATTCTTTATAACATAATTGTATATGCAAATCTGAGTTTGCTCGGGGATAACTATTATGGGTTTCGTTTGAATGTTATTTTTGTTGCACTTGCGACCTCCATCATCTTTTCTTGGATTGCGGCCGAGCGGTTTGGAAAGGCAGGACTCGCCCTGTCTCTGTCTTTCTACTTGATTTCTTTCCCTTGGTTTATGGCCAGTCTTGAAGTTGAGCCTACGATATATCGGCTATTTCATGCGGCTTTGGTAATTCTAATCATGGAGAGGATAAATCGAAAGTGGCATGATTTTTGGCCGTGGTGGGCCCACTTCTTCGTTGCGTTTTTGGCCTATTGTGGATTCTTTTTTGTATATGTAACGAATTTTTTCGTAATTGCTGCAATCCTTGCCTACCAAATTTGGCGCTGTTTAAGGCTCCGAAGCTGGAGGGAATTTCGACGGGTCGCAAGCTGGAACTTAGTGGCGCTAACGTCAGCCAGCTTGATATGGGTGGCCCTAAATCATTGGATGTTTGGCGGCACGTCATTGGTACTGAGGATGTTGTTCGCAGTCGGGGACCGTGTGGCGGGCGCTGGCGTGTCGTCGCTCGATGAAGCACTTTGGTCCAATTTTTTTGCTATGCAGGAATTCCCTATATTTCAGAGTATTCCGGGATCATTTGTGGTCTATCTGGCGTCGTTGACTGTTATGGCGGCAATCGTAGTATTCTCAGCGGTCCGTATGATGGTTACGCCATCAATAAGCAAAACTCCAGAAACAGAAGATACGACAATTATATTTAGCTTGTTTGGACTCGCGTTGTTTTTTCAGACGATTATCGTGAATGATTATCCCGTGCGAAAAATGGTTTGCATAATGCCATTCGCCATATTCGGAGCGCTTTTGCTCGTTTCGTTGTTGAGAAGCAAGTGGGCGCTTTATGTATTTTCAACCGTTGCAATCGCGATGCTAGCGATATCGAATGTTCCTACTGTTTACCGCGAGCTATTCAAAAATTATAGTGAAAACATGAAGCAAGCCATGATCTCGTTAAGACCGTTGGGGGATGCATACGTCATTGGTGGATTCGGACATGGATTTAGGCTCTACAACGATGTGCGCCCCTACCTCAATATCTATGCATATACGAATGGTCACCGGGACCTCGACGCCTATGACGCGGCAATGTCAGGTAAAATCGAGGGCGTGATTCCCGAGTTTAGCATCCAGATTGAAGTTTCCCCGAAAACGTTGGCGTTGATGGAGGAGCGCGGATACGTGTATGAAAGAGAAATTCTATCAGGCACGGAAGTTGGCGTGGGGAATGTCGCGTTATTCCGTTGGGTAGGCCGTTAGCTCGTCATCGTGGTGATCGGACGATCATGTGCAATGGCCAGTCGTTGCGAAAGCCGATCTGCAAGTCATAGGCCCGAACCAGCCGCGCTTGCCTTGGAGCCAGCCAGCAACTCGCCATCGTTGCACAGGATGCCGCAGCCGTTTTCGTATGTTCTGGCTGCGGCCGGCGCGTTGAAAAGTCGCCCCACTATGCCGCCGACATCCCGCGTCAGTACGAACGCAACTACCTCTATTTCCAAGGCGTCGGGACGCCGGGTGCGGTCGACACCATCGCCGCGCCGGGCTTTGCGAAGGAATTCGCCGTGCAATATGCCTGCCGATCCAAGGCGCATGCACTCGGATACCTGACGCCTTACGAAATCTGCACCGGCGACTGATCAGGCATCGGCCCGACTTATCCCCGCCCTTTCGCCTGGTGCGATACTGGCGCGGGATCAACACGGGAACCGCACCATGCAGACCGAAAACACCACGCGCCTCAACCTTCCGCTGATCATGCCCTCGCAGGCGCAAAAGCACGTCACGCACAACGAGGCCATCGCGCGCCTCGACCGTCTCGCCCATCCCGCCGTCGAGAGCCGCACGCTTCTCACCCCGCCGGCCGAGCCCGATACCGGGGCGGCCTGGCTCGTGCCTGCCGGTGCGAGTGGCGCGTGGGCCGCGCAGGCGGGCGAGATCGCCCTTCCACTCGGCACGGACTGGGAGTTTCTGCCGCCCTTCGCTGGCTTCAAGCTTCTCGTGCGCGACGAGAGCGCATTCGCCTATTTCGATGGCGACGCGTGGGTGGATCTTGGCGGCGCGCCGACCTCGGGCGCAACGCAGCTCGGAATCAACGCCGAGGCCGACGCGAAGACCCGCCTTGCGGTGGCATCCGCTTCGGTCGCCTTCTCGCACGACCCCGAGGGCGACGGCGATGCGCGCGTCGTCGTCAACAAGAACGCGCCGGAGCGGACCGCTTCGCTCGTCTTCCAGTCCGATTGGGAAGGACGCGCCGAGATCGGCCTTGCCGGTTCGGACGCGCTTGCCGTCAAGGTCAGCGCCGACGGGGCATCGTGGGCGACCAGCGCGACATTCCCGCCTGCCGGCGGAATGCGCGTCGCGCCGGCTCTCGTCGTCGGCGACGATATCGAGTCCGCCGCCACGCTTGCCGTCGCGCACGCCAATCCGACCTTGTCGCTTAACGGAACGGCCGGCACCGGCAATGCCCATCTGGGGATCGTGAACTGGGTCGACGCCGATGGCGAGGAGAAGGTGTGGTGCGGTCTCGGCTCCAGCGGCAACACCGCCTTCACCTTCCTGTCCCACTATCCCGACGGCCTTCAGTTCTACGCCTATGGCGGCAACTATCCGACCGTCTTCCGGCAGGACACGGCGATCCGCATCAACGTCCACACCAATGGCTGCGTCGGCATTTCGGAGGCCGCCCCGACCGCGCCGCTGCATGTCGGCGGTGCGGCCCGCGTCGGCTCCTACGCCGTTTCGACGCTGCCCTCCGCAGCGGCAACCGGCGCGGGCGCGATCGTCTTCGTCGCCAACGATTCCGCAGGCGCCACGCTCGCCTTTTCGGACGGCGCGACGTGGCGGCGCGTTCACGATCGCCAGCCCGTCGCCTGATCGCACGGGGGCAGGCCCCCGACTGGCGGCTTGCCTCGCTCGGATGCCGCTTGTAACACCTGTCGGATAGATGCCCCGACGGGAAAGCACCAAAGCGATGAAGACATTCGTGATCGCCGAGATCGGCGTCAATCACAACGGCAGCCTCGATCTGGCGCTGCAGCTCGTGGACGCGGCCGCCGCGGCGGGCGCTCAGGCGGCGAAGTTCCAGACGTTCAAGGCCGATGCGATCACCGCCCGCAACACCGCGACCGTCGCCTATCAGAAGAGCGCCGGCGGCGACGACCAGCATGCGATGCTAAAGAAATTGGAATTGTCGGACGACGACCACCGCACCGTCGCCGCGCATTGCCAGGCGCGCGGCATCGAGTTCATGTCCACCGCATTCGACGCCGCGTCGCTCGACCTTCTCTGCGAGATCGGCATCAGGCGCATCAAGGTGCCGTCGGGCGAGGTGACGAACGTCCCTTATCTCGAGGACTGCGCCCGGCGCGGCCTGCCGATCATCCTGTCGACGGGCATGGCGGATCTCGACGAGGTGCGCGCCGCGGTCGGCATCATCCGGGCGGCGATGCCGTCCTCCTTCGCCGAGGACCCGGCCGGTCTGCCGCCGCTCGTCGTCCTCCACTGCACCAGCGCCTATCCGACCGCGCTCGAGGACGTGAACCTCGGCGCGATGGCCACGATGGCCGCCGAGCTCAGCGTGCCGGTCGGCTATTCCGACCACACGCAGGGCATCCTCGTGCCGCCGATCGCCGTCGCGTCCGGCGCGCTCGTCATCGAGAAGCACATCACGCTCGACCGCACCATGGCCGGGCCGGATCATTCCGCATCGCTGCAGCCGGACGAGTTGAAGTCGATGGTGGCGTCCATCGCGGCGGTCGAGGCGATCCTCGGCGACGGCCGCAAGGCGCCGCGCCCGGCGGAGATGGAGGCGCGTGCGCTGGTGCGCCGCGGCGCCAAGGCGGCCCGCGACATGGCAGCAGGCGAGGTGTTAGGGGCGGGCGACGGCGTGCTCCTTCGTCCCGCCACCGGCATTTCCCCCGCTGAATTTTCAGCCTTGCCCGGAAAACGCCTCAACCGCCCGGTTAAAGCGGGCGACCCGCTGGATTGGTCGATGTTCGATTGACATCGCGGGTGCCGCCAAGTAGCGGAAGCCCAAATCTCAAGAATTCGAAAGGCCGTCGCATGATCTATGCCGATCCGCGAAAAGAATCGATCGACATGTCGCTCTACGGCCCCGACGCCGCCCCGAGCCAGACCAAATACGGCCTGCCCCAGAACGTCCAGTTCTGCCGCAAATGCGTGATTTCCAACCAGCGGCCGAATTCCGCCGTCGAGTACAAGCACACCGCGGAAAGCAAGAAGACCGTCATCGCCTTCGACGAGGAGGGCGTATGCGACGCCTGCCGCAACGCCGAGCGCAAGCATGCCGTCATCGACTGGGACCGCCGCCGCGCCGAGCTCATCGCGCTGTGCGACAAATTCCGCTCGCGCAACGGCTCCTATGATTGCCTCGTGCCGGGATCGGGCGGCAAGGATTCGTTCTACCAGTCTTGGATGCTGAAATACGAATTCGGCATGAACCCGCTGACCTGCACCTGGGCCCCGCACATCTACACGGACTGGGGCTGGCGCAACTTCAACCGCTGGATCCACTCCGGCTTCGACAACTATCTCCTGACGCCGAACGGCCGCGTCAAGCGCCTGATGACGCGCCTTGCGGTCGAAAACCTGTTCCACCCCTTCCAGCCCTTCATCATCGGCCAGAAGGGCTTCGCGCCCGGCTTCGCGGCCAAGATGGACATCCCGCTGATCTTCTACGGCGAGAACGAGGCCGAATACGGCAACCCCATCGCCGACAACGAGAGCGCCAGGCGCGACTACGACTACTTCTCCATGGCGTCCGACGAGGAAACCTATCTCGGCGGCGTGTCGGTCGCCGATCTCCAGTCGAAGTTCGGCGTCCGCAAGGCCGATCTCTCCGCCTACATGCCGTCCGATCCGCGCGCGCTGGAGCAAAAGGGCATCGAGGTCCACTATCTCGGCTATTATTTGAAGTGGCATCCGCAGGCGGCCTACTACTTCGCGGTCGAGCATGGCGGGTTCGAGGCGTCGCCGGAGCGCACGCCGGGCACATATTCGAAGTATAATTCCATCGACGACCGCATCGACGACCTGCATTACTACACGACCCACGTGAAGTTCGGCATCGGCCGCACCAGCTACGATGCCGCGCAGGAAATCCGCTCCGGCGACATCGAGCGCGAGGAAGGCGTGGCGCTGGTCAAGCGCTATGACGGCGAGTTCCCGGATCGCTTCGCCGAGGAACTGTTCGAATATCTGAGCGTACCGGCCGAAACCTTCCCGGAAGCCTCGAAGCAGTTCGAGGACCCGATCATGGACCGCGACTATTTCGACGCGCTCGCCAACCGGTTCCGCTCCCCGCACCTTTGGGCCTACGACAACGGCGAGTGGAAGCTGCGCCGCACCGTCTTCCAGGAAAACTGAGACCGGCAATGAACAGACGGCTGATCGCACGCCTCGACGTGAAGATGGAGCACCTGATCAAGGGCATCCATCTGGAGGGCTGGCGCAAGGTGGGAGACCCGAAGGCGCGCGCCAGGCTCTATTACGAGCAGGGCGCCGACGAGCTTCTCTACATGGACGTCGTCGCGAGCCTCTACGGCCGCAACAACCTGTCCGGCATCGTGCGCGAGGTCGCTTCCGAAGTGTTCATCCCGATCACCGTCGGCGGCGGCATCCGCAGCATCGAGGCGGTGCGCGAGATGCTGTCGGTCGGTGCCGACAAGGTCGCCGTCAACACGGCAGCCACGCAGGACCCCGACATCCTGCGCGCGATCTCCGACACTTACGGCTCGCAGGCCACGGTCCTGTCGATCGAGGCGAAGAAGCTTACCACCGGCGGCTGGGAAGCGATGACCGACAACGGCCGCAACCACTCCGGCCGCGACGCGGTCGCCTGGGCCGTGGAAGGCCAGAAGCTCGGCGCGGGCGAACTGCTCGTCACCTCCATCGACCAGGACGGGACGGGCCGCGGCATGGATCAGGCGCTGATCGCTGCGATCGCCCGCGAAGTCGACATTCCTGTCATCGCGTCCGGCGGCGTCGGCAACCCGCGGCACGTCGTCGACGTGTTGAAGAATCCCGATGTCAGCGCGGTCGCCGTCGCCCGCGACCTGCACCTCGAAAAGCACACGCTCGCCGATTTCCGCGACGCCTGCCTTGCTGCCGGCATCGACACGCGGCGCGTCGAACGGGAGATGGCGGCATGATCGGCACCGTCGTCGTCGACTACGGCATCGGCAATGTCTTCTCCGTCTGCAACGCCCTGCGCGCCATCGGCAGCGAGGCGGAACTGACGGGCAACCTTGCCGCCATCCGCAACGCAGACCGCGTCATCCTGCCGGGCGTCGGCGCCTTTGCCCGCGCCATGGATGCGCTTCATGGCAAGGGCATCTCCGACGCGCTGCGCGACTTCGTCGCCACGGAACGGCCGTTCCTGGGCATCTGCATCGGCATGCAGGTGCTGATGGACCGGTCGAGCGAGTTCGGCGAGACCGAAGGCCTCGGCTTCGTCCCCGGTTCCGTCGAGCGCATCGCCTCGCAAAGCCCTTCGGGCCAGCACCTGCGCGTGCCGCATATCGGCTGGGCGCCGCTGGTGCCGTCGCAGGGCACGGACGATGGCTGGAACGGCACGGCGCTGGAAGGCGCCGAGGATGCCGGCGACGCCGTCTATTTCGTCCACTCCTATCACTGCCGGCCGGCCGATCCCGCCCAGCGCATCGCCCATGTCAACTATGACGGGCTCGAGGTCACCGCCGCCATCCGGCGCGACAACATCACCGGCCTGCAGTTCCATCCCGAGCGCAGCGGCCGGGCCGGACAGAAGATCCTCGAACGATTCCTCGCCACATGACGCGGCGGATCGTCTGCATCGGCGGGGGCGGACACGCCGTCGTTGTGATCGATACCCTGCAGGCGATCGCCCGCGCGGGCGCGGATGTCGAACTCGCCGGCTTCACCGACGAGACGGGCGCGGCGCAGCCGGTGCTCGGCGTGCCTTGCATCGGCACCGATGCGGATTTGCCGCGCCTCGCCGCGGCCGGTCGGCTGACCCATTTCATCGTCGCGGTCGGCTCGACCCGCGCCGACAGCGATCTGCGCGCCCGGCTTTTCGAAGCCGGAAAAGCGGCCGGTCTCGAGCCCTTCGCGGCGCTGCATCCCGCCGCCATCGTGGCCGGTTCGGCGACCATCGGTGTCGGAACCGTCGTCATGGCGGGCGCGGTGGTCCAGCCGCGCGCCGTGATCGGCCGCAATGTCATCGTGAACACGCGCGCCGCCATCGACCATGACTGCCGGATCGGCGATCATGTCCACGTTGCCCCCGGTGCCGTCCTGTCGGGCGGCGTTCGCCTCGAGGATGGCTGCCATGTCGGCACTGGCGCCGTCGTCGTGCAGAACCTTCGCATCGGGCGCGGCGCGACCGTTGCCGCCGGCGCGACTGTCATCCGCGACGTCGCCGCAGGGGCCATGGTCAGAGGAACGCCGGCGCGCTGATGGCAGGGTCTGAGCCGTGATGGACACCAAAACGCTGAAATCGATCAGTCTGGGCGAGACGCACAAGCTCGCCGACGCGGTCGCCTGCATCGAGGCGAGCGGCGGCCAGATCGCGCTCGTCGTCGACGAGCGGTTCCGGCTGGTCGGCACGATCACCGACGGCGACATCCGCCGGGCGATCCTGCGCGGCGCGACGCTGGATTCGACCGCCGGCGACGTCATGCACCGCCATCCGCGCTCCGTCCCGCGCGGCACGCCGCTGGCCGAGATCGCCGCGATCCTGAAGCGGGAGATGATCTTCCAGATGCCGGTCGTGGACGGCGAGGGCGTCGTCGTCGGCTTGCATCTGGCCGACGAGATCGAGTTGCCCGACCCCGCCGCCCACCGCGTCGTCATCATGGCGGGCGGCCTCGGCACGCGCCTGCGCCCGATCACCGAGACGGTGCCCAAGCCGATGATCGAGGTCGGCGGCCGCCCGATCCTCGAGCGCATCCTGGAGCGCTTCCGCGAGCAGGGATTTCGCAAGGTGTCGCTCTGCGTCAATCATCTGGCCGAGATTATCGAGGACCATTTCGGCGACGGCGCGGCCTTCGGCGTCGAGATCGAATACGTTCGCGAGACCAAGCGCATGGGCACGGCCGGCGCGCTGTCGCTGCTGGGCGAGCGGCCGGAAAAGCCGTTAATCGTCATGAACGGCGACATCCTGACCTCGATCAATTTCGCCCAGATGCTGGCGTTCCACTACGAGAACGGCGCCTTGGCGACGATGGGCCTCAACCGCTACCAGTACCAGGTGCCGTACGGCGTGGTGGACGTCAGGAACCACCACATCACCGGCTTTTCGGAAAAGCCGGTCTTCGATTTCTTCGTCAATGCCGGCATCTACGTGATCAGCCCGCAAATGCTGGACCTGATCCCGACCGACCGCTTCTTCGACATGCCCTCCCTATTCGACCAGATCCACCCCGACCGCCGCGTCGCCTTCCCCTTGCACGAATACTGGCTCGACGTCGGCAAACCGGACGACCTGAACCGCGCGATGGACGAGTTCGATCGAGCCTAGCCGCCCCTCGCCACATCGCGCATCTTCGCCTCCAGCCCGCCGAGAAGGCGGGTGCGGTCGAACTCGGCGAGGCCGTAGGCCTTGGCGTTGGCGCCCATGGCGGCGCGTTCTTGGGGCGTCATGCCGGCGAGGGCTTCGATGTTGCGGGCGAGCGCCGCGCCGTCGCCCGAGCGGTTGACGAGGCCGGCGCGAGCTTCCCGGATGACGCGGCCGCCTTCGCCGTCGAGCATGCCGAGGAGCGGCACGCCAGCGGCCAGATAGCTCTGTACCTTGCCCGGAATGGTCATGGCGAAGATCTTGTCGCGCTTGAGCGAGACGAGGAGAGCGCCGGCGGCCTTGAAGAAGGACGGCATGCGCTCCAGCGGGAAGCGGCCGAGCAGGATCACGCGGTCCGACAGTCCACGTCGCACGATTTCCTTTTCGACCCAGGGTGTCATGCGGCCGTCGCCAATGACGAGGATGCGTGCGGGGATATCTTTTCGCAATGCCTCGGCGGCGTCCAGAATTGCCGGAAAATCCTGCGCTTCGCCGACATTTCCAGCGAAAACCACGTTGAAACTGTCCGAAAACCGGGTGATTTCGGCCGCTTTCGGCTCGGTTTCGAGACCCTGTTGAAAGATCGGCTCGGCCCATCCGGGAAAATAGCTGACGGTGGCATTCGCACCGGCATAGGTCCGTACATTGTCCATGAAGGCGCGTGACTGGACGAGGATGTGATCGGTGCGCTTGTAGATGTAGCTGACGAGCTTGCCGACGAGAGCGAGCAGGCGCGGCGATCTGACGACGCCCACCGCCTCGAGCGTCTCGGGCCACAGATCGAGGATCCAGACGAACAGCGGCGCGCGCTTCAGCCGGCGCTGGAGGATCGCGGGGAGGACGGCGGTGATCGGCGAGATCATGAAGACGAAGATGGAATCGAACTGGCGTCCGCGCAGCTTCCAGGCGCCGACCGTCAGGCCGGAGAGGACGAAGCTGGCATAGTTCGCCATCAGCCGCAGGCTGCCTGAGCCGCGCGGCAGCATGGGCACGCGGATCACCTCGGCGCCTTCGAAATGCGCGAATTTCTCTGGGTCGGCGCGGTATTCCTCGAACACCTTGCCGGACGGATAGTTCGGCAGTCCGGTGAGGATCGTCACCTCGTGGCCGCGCGCGATGAGATCGGACGCCAGATCGTTGACCCGGAAGTTCTCGGGCCAGAAATACTGCGTCAGGATCAGGATGCGCAACGCGGCCTCAGTCGTAGCGGCGCCAGACGACGCGGTTCACGTAATCGGTGTAGCTGTGGATGATCCGCACGACCTTTTCCGACACGTTCGGCATCGAATAGTCCGCGACGAGGCGCAGGCCGCGCTCGGTGCCGCGTGGCTGGGTCGCGAGGATGTTGAGTCCCTGCCGCACGCGGTCTTCCGACAGGCCGACCATCATCACGGCGGCTTCCTCCATGCCTTCCGGACGCTCGTGCGCCTCGCGCAGATTGAGGGCGGGGAAGTTGAGGATCGAGGATTCCTCGTTGATCGTCCCGCTGTCCGACAGCACGGCACGGGCCGACTTCTGCAGCCGGACATAATCGTGGAAGCCGAGCGGCTTCATCAGTCGCACGAGGTCGTGGAACGTCGAACCGGTCGCCTCCACGCGCTTCATCGTGCGCGGATGGGTGGAGACGATGACGGGCAGGCCGTGATCCTCGGCGACGCGATTCAAGATGGCGACGAGCCGGCCGAAATTGCGGTCGGAATCGATGTTCTCCTCGCGATGCGCGCTGACGACGAAATAGCCGTTCTCCTCCAGCCCGAGTCGCTGGATCGCGTCGGAAGCGTCGATGCGCTGCGCATAGTGATGCAGCACCTCGAACATCGGGCTGCCGGTCTTGATGACCATGTCCGGCGGCAGGCCCTCGCGCAGCAGATATTCGCGGGCGATTGAGCTGTAGGTCAGGTTGATGTCGGCCGTGTGGTCGACGATCCGCCGGTTGATCTCTTCGGGCACGCGCTGGTCGAAGCAGCGGTTGCCCGCCTCCATGTGGAACACGGGAACCTTGCGCCGCTTGGCGGGTATGACCGAGAGGCACGAATTGGTGTCGCCCAGAAGGAGCATCGCCTCGGGCTTTTCCTCGGCCAGCACCTTGTCGACGGCACCGATGATGTTGCCGATCGTCTCAGCTGCCCCGGCGCCTGCGGCATCGAGAAAATGGTCGGGCTTCTTGACGCCGAGATCGTCGAAGAAAACCTGGTTGAGTTCGTAGTCGTAGTTCTGGCCGGTATGGACCAGCACGTGGTCACAATGCGCGTCGAGCTCGGCCATCACGCGCGACAGCCGGATGATCTCCGGGCGCGTTCCGACGACGGTCATGACCTTGAGCTTTTTCACGGCTTTACCTTCGCTGCGATCGTATCGGGCCGCCCGCGATCGAAGATCTCGTTCGCCCACAGCATGACGACGAGCTCGTCGTCGCCGATATTGGTGACGTTGTGCGCCCAGCCCGGAATGGTCTCGACGATGGTGGCCTCGCTGCCGCGGGTGACGAGTTCGAACGTCTCGCCGGTGACGATCTGGCGGAAGCCGAAGCTGGCCGTTCCCTTGATGACGAGGAACTTTTCCGTCTTCGAATGGTGGTAGTGCTCGCCGCGCGTAATGCCCGGATGCGCGGTGAAATAGGAGAACTGGCCGCTGTCGCGCGTCTTCAGCATCTCCACGAAACTGCCGCGCGGATCGCTGTGGACCGGCACCGTGTAGGTAAAGGCGACAGGTTCGAGAAAGCTCAGATAGGTCGCATGGAGCGCGCGGGCGAGGCCGGTGCCGACGGGCGGCGTCGTCAGGTTCTCCCGGCTTGCGGGGAAGGACCGGATCATGTCGGCGACCGCGCCGACCGTCGTGTCGTAGACCGGTTCGACCTCGGCGATTCCGCCGGGGGCCTCGGGATCGCGGGCCAGAGCCAGGAAGGTTTCGACGACGTCGTCGACATAGACGAGCCGCAGCGGTGCGGCGGGATCGTTGACGGTGATCGGCAGGCCGCGCGCGATGTTGTGGCAGAAGGTGGCGACGGCCGAATTGTAGTTCGGGCGCGACCATTTGCCGAAAACGTTGGGGAGCCGGAAGACGTGGACGTTCGCGCCGGTGCGCGCGCCATAGGCTTCGACGATCTCCTCGGCGCGCCGTTTGCTCGCGCCGTAGGGGTTGTCGAGCGCGGCCTGCGTCGAGGAGGAGAGGACGAGGCGCGGCGGCGCGGGAAGAGCCGCCAGCGTGTCGCACAGATCCTCGGTGAAATCGGCATTGCCCGTTGCGAACTCGGCCGGGTCGCTCGGCCGGTTGACGCCGGCGAGATGGAAGACGAGGTCAACGCCGGCGAGCCGGTCGGAGAGCCCGCTGCGCGGCGTGTCGCGTGTGATCCGTACGATGTCGGCATGGCCCGCCTCGGCGAGACGGACCGCCAGATTGCGTCCGATGAAGCCGTCCGCGCCGGTGATCTCGATCGTCATTGCGTCAGTCCTCCGGACCGACAGGCTCGCCGCTGACAGCCCGGCGCACATAGTCGACCTTCATCAGGAGCGCCTTCATGCCCGCGACGTCGAGGCGCTCGGTGTTGTGGGAGTTATAGTCTTCCGTGCGGTTTAGCCGCTTTTCGCCCTCTTCGACGAACTTGGAGTAGTTGAGGTCGCGCGCGTCTGCTGGAACGCGGAAATAGCCGCCCTCGTCGACGGCCGTCGCCAGTTCCTCGCGGCTGAGCAGCGCCTCGAACAGCTTCTCGCCGTGGCGCGTGCCGATCTCGCGGACGGGGTGGTCGCTCTTTCCGAGCACCGACTTGACCGCCTCGGCCAGTACGGCGACGGTCGCCGCCGGCGCCTTCTGCACGAAGATGTCGCCGTTGCGCCCGTTCTCGAAGGCGTAGAGGACCAGTTCGACGGCGTCCTCCAGCGTCATCATGAACCGCGTCATTGCCGGGTCGGTCAGCGTGATCGGATCGCCGACCGCGATCTGGTCGACGAAGAGCGGGATGACCGAGCCGCGAGAGGCCATGACGTTGCCGTAGCGCGTGCCGCAGATGACGGTGCGGGCAGGATCGAGATTGCGCGAGGCGGCGACCATGACCTTCTCCATCAAAGCCTTGGAGATGCCCATGGCGTTGATGGGGTAGACAGCCTTGTCCGTCGACAGGCACACGACGCGCTTCAGGCCCGAGGCGATCGCGGCCTCCAGCACGTTCTCCGTGCCGAGCACGTTGGTGCGTACGGCTTCCATCGGGTGGAACTCGCAGGACGGCACCTGTTTCAGAGCGGCTGCATGGAAGCAATAGTCGACGCCGCGCATGGCGCGCTCGACGCTGTGGCGGTCGCGCACGTCGCCGAGGTAGAACTTGAGCTTCGCATTGTCGAAATGCTTGCGCATGTCGTCCTGCTTCTTCTCGTCACGGCTGAACACCCGGATTTCCGCGATGTCCGTGTCGAGGAAGCGGCGCACGGTCGCGCGACCGAACGAGCCGGTCCCACCGGTGATCAGCAGAACTTTTCCTGAGAACATGAAGCGACCTTCTTGCTGTTGGTGGGTAGTAGCGCGGGCGCACCGGCAGAATCAAGGTGCGGGCGGCGTGTTGGCGGCGAAGAATGGCTTCCTTATGAGGGTGAAAAATTCTAGAAGCGGCCCGAATGGAAGAGTGATCCGCTTGAACTGTATTGCACTCATCACCGCACGCGGCGGCTCGAAGCGGCTTCCGGGAAAGAACGTCATGGCCTTTGCCGGCCGGCCGCTCATCCACTGGAGCTGTGAGGCGGCGCAGGCCGCAGGCGCCGTGCGCCGGACGATCGTCTCCACCGACAGCGACGAGATCGCGGACGCTGCCCGGGCGAGCGGCGCCGAGGTGCCGTTCATGCGACCGGCCGCGCTGGCCGGCGACACGTCCTCGCATTACGACGTGATTGCCCACGCGCTGGACTGGATCGAGGCGGACGAGGGCGCTTTGCCGGACTATCTGTGCCTGCTTCAGCCGACATCGCCGCTGCGCACGGGCGCGGACATCGACGGAACGGCGGCACTGGTTGCGGACCGGGGCGGCGACAGCGCGTTTTCGATGTCGCTCGTCGGCGTGCATCCCGAACTCATGTACCGGCTGGGCGACGACGGCACGACGCGGCACTTCCTCCCGCCGGTGGAAGGATACCGGCGCGGGCAGGACATGGAACCGCTCTTCCATGTCAACGGCGCGGTCTATGTGATCCGCCCGCACGGCTTTCGCCAGCGCCGGACGGTTGTGTCGCCCGGCGCTCTTGGCTACGTGATGCCGCCCGAGCGCAGCGCCGACATCGACGACGAGACGGACTTCGTCTGCGCCGAGGCACTAATGAAGCGATTTCAGGCCGCGCGGATCGCGCGGAACATTGCGGACACTGGACCGACCACATGACCCAACCTCTCCACGCCATCGCGACCGGCCGCGCCGGCTCTCTGTTCGAGGCCGACATCGCCCAGTCGGAAGACGCGCTGCGCGCTGCGATTTCGGGCAAGCGCGTGCTGGCGATCGGCGGCGCGGGCTCGATCGGCTCGTCGACCGTGCTGCAGATCGCCATGCGCGGCCCCGATACGCTGCACGTCGTCGACCAGAACGAAAACGGCCTGGCCGAACTCGTCCGCCAGTTGCGCTCGCAACCCGACATCTGGTCGGCGCGCGACTTCCAGACGCTGCCGCTCGACTACGGCTCGGCGGCGATGCGCCATCTGCTGGCGTCGCAGGCGCCGTACGACCTCGTGCTGAACTTCGCCGCGCTCAAGCACGTGCGTTCGGAGAAGGACCCGTTCTCGACGTTGCAGATGTTCGAGACCAACCTGTTGAAGCAGGCGCGCTTCATGGGTTGGCTCGCCGCCACGGGGTTCGCGGGCCGGTTCTTCACCGTCTCGACCGACAAGGCGGCCAACCCGTCCTCGATGATGGGCGCGTCGAAGCGCGCGATGGAGCACGTGCTGTTCAATTCGGCGGTCGCGGCGGCGATTCCCGGCGTCAAGACCTCGGCGCGCTTCGCCAATGTCGCGTTTTCCAACGGTTCGCTGCTGCAGGGCTTCGAGAACCGTCTCGCCCGCACCGAGCCGCTGGCCGCGCCGCGCGATACCCGCCGATATTTCGTCTCGCTGCGCGAATCCGGCGAGTTGTGCGTGCTCGCGGCCGCGCTTGCCCCGGACCGCACCATCGTTATCCCCCGCCTCGACCCCGAAAAGCACCTCGTGCCGCTTCAGGCGATCGCCGAAGGATTCCTGCAGCATCACGGCTACGAGCCGGTGCATTACATCGACGAGCGCGAAGCCTGCGCGGCCGCGCGGCGCGAGGCGGGTGCCGGCCGCTGGCCGCTGCTCCTGACGGCGCTCGACACCTCGGGGGAAAAGCCCTACGAGGAATTCATGACCGAGCGCGAGCGGGCGCGCGAGATCGGCCTTCCGAACCTGCACGCCGTCGACTACCTGGCGGCCGACCGCCCGGCGATCGAGGCGATGCTGCGCGAGACGGAAGAGCTGATGGGCGGCGCGTCGGCGGACGCCCTGAGCAAGGATCGGCTGAAGGCGGTGATCGCGATGGTCGAGCCCGGCTTCCTGGCAACGCACAAGGACGCGGCGGCGAATCTGGACCAGAGGCTTTAGGTGGATCGGCTGCGGCCGAGAACCCTGCGATAGACGGCGACGAGCTTGGCCGCATTGGCGGCCGGGTCGAAGTTGCGCTCGGCAAGGCTGCGTGCATTCTCTCCCATGGAACCGGCCCGCGCGCGGTCACAGGCAAGCTGCCCGATGGCCGCTGCCAGCGCCTGGGCGTCGCGGGGCGGGATGGCAATGCCCGTTACGCCGTCGACGATCGTATCCGGTTTCGGCTTCCGAACGGCGACGATGCTGGGAATGCCGGCGAACGCCGCTTCAAAGATGGGACGGCCCGGCGCATCGAAATGCGACGGGAAGCAGAGCACATCCATCTTTGCATAAGCCTGGGCGATGTCCTTCGTCGCGCCGGTGAAATGGAAGATCGGCGCAAGGCCGTGCGTTGCGATGGCCTCGCGCACCTCCTCGCCCGAATCCTGCGCGACGCCGAGCATCCGTGCGATCGTGGCGCGCAGGCCCTTTGGCTTGGCGGCGTCGCCGCCGACGATGATGAACTCGACGTCGAGGCCCGCATCGCGAACGATCCTGGCGGCCTCGACCAGTTCATGGATACCCTTGACGCGCAGGAGATTGCCGACGAACCCCACCTTGAACGACGACGTGCGCAAGGCGTGGTTCGCGAAAAGGTCGGTCGCCCCCGCCGACGGCTTTTGCGAGAACGAATTGTGGATGACGTCGACATCGAGATCGGCGGGCAGGCTGTCCTTGACCGTTTCGTCGATCGCGATAACCGCCGCCGCCTTGCGGCGAAAGAGGCGGCTGACGAACCGTGTCCGCAGGCTCGCATCGTCGTTCGCCACGGAGCGCACGTGCACGATCACGGGCACCTTGAACAGCCGGCGGGCGATCAGCCACGGGATGATGCCGGTAAATTCGTTGACGTGGACGAGGTCGATGTCCGGCCAGCGCCGGCGGGCTTCGAGAAGCGTGCGGACGGTGGAGGGCAGGTATCCGATCTCGCGGGCGAGGACCAGCCAGCGAAGGCCGCGGTAGTGGCTGTACCGGGTGTTGTCGAACTGCGACATGCCGCGCGCCTCGACCACCTCGCCGAGCCCGCTGAAATGATCGGCGGCCGTGCCGGAGGGCGCGACGAAATGAGCCCTCACGTCCGGCCCGGCCGCCTGCACCGCTTCGGCCAGGCTGCGCGACGCGCCGCCGAAGGCGCCGATCATGTGGATGTAGAGGACTCGCATTATCGCGACGTCAGCCGATATAGCGCCGTGTGGCGTTGACCACCTTCTTGGCGCGCTCGAACAGGGCATGGCTCGTCCGATAGTCGAGGAACGTCTTGTTGGGCGCGGCGATGATCTCCTCGAGCTGGCCGGGCGCAAGGTTCAGCTTCTTGATGGCGTATTCGCGATCTTCCTGGAGCAGCTTTTCCGGATAGACCGGCTCCTGCAACGCCGAAAGCGCTTCCTCGCGCGACATCTGGCCGGAAAGGATCAGGTTGGAGTAATGTGCCTTGCGCTTGTCGATGTCGAACTTCTTGGGAAGGAGGTAAGCCTGATAGAAGCGCGTGTAGATCGACTCGTAGTGCTTGCCGCCGTAATAGACCCAGCCCAGCTTGTTCTCGAGCACGTCCATCGCGGCCTTCTTGTCGTACTCGACGTAGTTGAGGATGGAGACCAGCCGGATGCGCCGCACGAAGACGTAGTAGAAGAGCTTCGCGAGCGAGAAGTGCGGATAAGTGCTGAGCCTGGCGCGGCCGAAACGCTTGTGGACATCCTTGACGTAGGCCCAGTCGAAATAGCCGTAACCCCACTTCTCCGGCAGGATCGCCTCGGACACGACGTTGGTGCCGGTGATGACGTGCTTGAGGCCGTGCCGCGACGCCATCTCGTAGAGCAGAGCGAAGATCGCGTGATCGGTCGGCACCTCGCCGTCGGGCGTCGATGCCTTCAGGAAGGAAACCTGCAGGTCGCGGAACTCTTCCCAGTCGATGACATGCGTATGCAGGTCGATGCCGAGCGTGTTCAGCGTCTTCTCGATATTGGCGACCGCGAGTTCGGAATTCCAGCCATTGTCGAGGTGGATGGCCAGGGGGCGCAGACCCAGTTCCTTGACGATGTGGGCGACATAGGTGCTGTCCACCCCGCCGCTGACGCCGATAACGCAGTCGTAATCCTTGCCGCGTCCGACGGACTTGATCTCGTCGATGAGCTGCTTCAGGCGGGCGTCGCGCTCATTGAGAGGGATGAGACGCTGCTGCGCGACGCGATCGTAGCGATGGCAATGATTGCACACGCCGCTCTCGTCGAACGAGATGTCGGGATCGGTCGTGTCCATGATGCAGCGCGTGCAGACGATGGTGCTCATGATGTGTCTCTCGCTGGTGCGGGACGCTTGCTGCCGCAAGGGCTCGGCGCTTTCTGGAACTCGGGTGATCGCGCCGTTTAGCCAACAATTGTGGCGCGGTCTACGGGGCTGTTCACCAACTGCGTTGGCGAGCCAAGGGAGGCAACCGGTGAATGCCGCCAAGATCGGGTGCTTTAATTCCCTGGCGGTAGAGGCAGTAGACCAGTGCCCACATGGCGTAGACAACGTAAAAATATCGTGGAGCGTAGATCGGTGAAAGGGAAAATAATAAAATATATATTAACGAAACAAAAACTATGTCGTTCTGAATTCTGAAGATTCGTTTTACCACCAGGGCCAAGAACATCAAAAGAAGGGCGGTAGATCCAAGAAGTTGCCAGATGTCGTTGTATATATCTACAGGCGACAGAAGCCGATCGAAGCGGAGCCCCAGGCCAAACAGCAGGTGAGCCGCCTTTATCGGCGCAACGAGAAAATAGAGGCCATCCATTTGAATTAAAACAAGTTTCACAAATAGGCCGGAACCTTCCGAGTAGGAACTCGCCGCTGCTTCAAAGTTTTCCGTCACATGCGACAACGCCTCGAGCGCGAGGGCGTACGTAATCGACAGTCCCACCGCAATCGAGACCAGGAGTGAAACACGATTGCGAGGCGGAAGGCGCCAACCAAGTGCAAAGGGTGTCAGCAGAATGACAAATGCAAGAAGTTGCCATCTGACGCCAATTGCGACTAGTGCTGCGAAAACCAGCCATAGACCCGACTTTCTCAGCCATGCGCGGACTAGGAGTGCAAGGAATAGAAGTGACAGGATTTCTTTGTTGGCAGCCATCAGACTCGAGATTGTCATGGGATTGAGGAGCAAGATCGCCGCAAAAAATAGCGGATCGATGCGAGCATCCCAAGAAAGCATTTTGACTGACAAGTAAAAAATGAGTACGTTGAGAGCGCAGACGATATAGTAGTTATCGCCCGACACAATGACGACAAGAAGTGGACCGATCAGATTTCTTCCCACGCTGATAATTTCGTGAGAACCAAAAGAATCTATCGATCTTGCAAATTCATGATAGGTATTTGCATCAGCGAAGAACTGATAGTAGTTTCGTCCTTCGATCGCGTCGATGCCGTGCATCGATAAGTAGATGCACGAGACGATAAAAACTGAAATGGATAAGGCAAGGGTCAAGCCGATACGTGCGCGATAGTACCTCACGAGCCCATCGCCGCCAGTTGCGTACGTGTCGGATAGGTGATCAACACCGCTCTGTGGGGGCCGTGGAAAACGAACATGGCGCCTGCCGAGACCGCGCCGGCACCCGCGTCCGTTGCCTTGGCGAAATCGGACACCGCGCCAGCGCCGCCCGCGGCGATGACCGGGATCGATACGGCGTGTGACACGCGCGAAACCAGTTCGAGGTCGTAGCCGCCCATCATGCCGTCACGGTCGATGGCGTTGAGGAGGATTTCGCCGGCGCCGCATTCCTCCATCCTTTTCGCCCATTTGACCGGCTCCTGACCGGTCTTGCGCGTGCCCGAATGCGACATGACCTCATAGCCGCCCAGGAGCTTGCGCTTGATGTCCATCGAAGCGATGACCGCCTGGCTGCCGAACTCGTCCGCCGCCTGCCGGACGATGGCCGGGTCTGAAAAGGTCACGCTGTTCAGGATGACCTTCTCGACGCCCGAGTTCAGGATCCGGCGCATCTGGTCGACCGTCGCGATGCCGCCGCCGTAGGCGACCGGCATGAAACATTCGCTCGCGATCTGCGTGATGGTCTCGAAGGCCGGCCCCTTCGACTGGTTGGTCGCGGTGATGTCGAGAAGGACGAGTTCGTCGACCTCCTTGTCGTTGAAGATCTTGATGGCGTTGATCGGATCGCCGACATATTTCGGGTTCTTGAAGCGCGAGGTCTTCACGAGACCTTCGCCCTTCAAAAGCAGTGACGGAATGACGCGCGTGCGCAGCATCAGCGCGCCTCCACGAAATTGCGCAGCAGCCACATGCCGAAACGATGGCTCTTTTCGGGGTGGAACTGGGCGGCGACGATGTTGCCGCGGGAGACTGCAGCCGGGAACGTCTCGCCGTAGCTCGCCTCGAGAAGGATATCGTCGGCCACGTCGCAGGCGACGTGATAGGAATGGGCGAAATAGAACCGGGCCTCCTCCGGCATGTTGGCGACGATGGCGTCCGGCTTGCGCATCCTGACCTCGTTCCAGCCCATATGCGGCACCCGCAGGCCCGGATGCGCGGCCTGGTCGAAGCGTACCGTGTCCGCGGCGATCCAGCCAAGCCCCTCGAGCTTGCCCTCCTCGCTCCCGCGCGTCATGAGTTGCATCCCGAGGCACACGCCCAGGATCGGCACGCGCTCCTCCAGAGCCTTGCGGTTGAGGACGGGCACCATGCCCGATCCGTTGAGCGCACGCATGCCGGCATCGAAGGCTCCGACACCGGGGACGATGATCTTGGTCGCGTCCTCGACATCGGACGGCGTCGACGCGAAGCGCGTCTCGACGCCGATCTTCTTCAGCATGTTCTTCATCGAGCCGAGATTGCTGGTTCCGTAATCGACGATCGTGATCATTTCGGGCCACTTTCGGCTACCTGGAGCTCGTTCAGAAGCGCGCGCATGTTTTCCAGAAAGCCGGGCTGGAAGAAGTGGCGCGAGGTCGCTTCGGGTACGTCCGACCATTGGCCTTTCGAGATGATTTCTGCAAGTCCGGCGGGCGTATCGAGCAACCGTGCATGCCCCTTTTCGTAGAGGTCGGCCACGGCTTCGTGTCCCGCACCGGGCAACACCATCGTCGGGGTGCCGATGCCGAGCGCATCGTAATGGCAGGTCGAAAAGACGCTGAGATGCAGATCGGACAGCGCGATGACCTCATGGGTCGCAGGCGTCGACTGGCCGGGCATCAGCCGGACGCGCCGGTCGCCCAGAACGCCGCTGCGCTCGAAATCGCCGCGCGAATCGTAGCCGGGATGGAGCCGGATGTTCAGCGTGAGGTCGCCGGGAACGCGCCGCAGGAACTCGGCCAAAAACGCGGCCGTGTCCTTGTCGCCGATGCCTTGCGCCGTCAGCGTGACGACCGGGCTCTGCCGGTCGGGGCGGAAACTGCGGGCGCGCAGGTCGCGACCCTTCTCGATCGCCGGATTGCCGACGGCGCGCACCTTGCCGTGCCGGGCCAACGCCGTCTCGGCAATGAGGCCGGCCGCATAGTCTCCGTAGACGGTCAGCAGATCGGGCAGCATGAGGTCGGCGGAGGCATCCAGCGCGCGTGCCGGCAGGCAGTCGGGATGGCTGCTGGTGAACAGCCCGTGCTGCATTTCCACGAACGGAATGCCGATGTCGCGCGCAGCCATGCACAGCGCGAACTGGCCGGTATTGGCCGCGAGAACCGAGCGGGCTCCGAGGCGCCTGAGGATGCGCCGGTAAAGAGCGCGCCGGGCGACGAAAACGCTGTACTTGCGCGCAATATGGGCCGGCGCGAATTCCGGCAGGTCGAACTCGCGGTCAAGGATGCCGGCAAGCTCGCCGAAGGCGCGTGCACCTTCTCTCGGCGCGCGAATCCGGCCGAGAACGGCGCTGGCGACGATGACCGCAGTATCGTCGAAAACCGGTTCGCGATAGGCGCCGCGCTCATTGGCCTCGTAGCCGCCGGCGTCGAGGGAACTGAGTTTCGCACCACCAGGCAGTCCGTCGATCAGATCGTCGAAATAGATGTCGAAATAGCCGCGCTCGTCGAGACCGCGCAGGCCGGAATTCGACGTCTTGCCCAGATATCTGAAGCCGCGCGGGGCAAGGAGGTACTGTCCGGCCGCGCGGGGGAGAGACTTCAAGAGGGCGGCGCGGCCCATCGATATGCGTCTGAGGCCGAGGTTCTGCAGTTGCAGCGCCACTTCGAAGCGCAGCAGCCTCCAAAGCGAGATCCCATCGACGGCGATGGAGAAGAGGTCCTGCCGGCTCTCGACCTCCGCGAGCATGGCGGCGACTTCCGGTTCCGATCTCAGTTTGCGATTTGCGGTCAAGAACGATCTTCCCGTGAGTGGCACATACGATCCGCCCGGACGGTCATGGCTGAGGGCTCGTCGGCGATGGCGAGCGAAACGCGCTCAACCATGGCATGGGGTGCGAAGTGGCGGCGAGGGCGAATGTGCCAGCAAACAGAAGCATCTGCGCGGCCACGAAGGCAATGCCGGCTCCGACCAGTCCGTATCTCGTCAGGAGAAAATAGGACAGTGCGACATTCAGGAGGCCGGCGCTGACGGAAACGAGCGCCAGACGCCCGGTGCGGCCGGCGAAGAATACGTAGTTGGTGACGAGATAGTACATGCCGCCGAAGGCCTGGCCGATGGCGATGTAGATGACGAGCTCGCCCGCGGCGCGAAACTGCGGCCCGACGGCGACGTCGAGCGCGTAAGGGGCCAGAAGGCCGACGACCAGGCCGCCGGCGAGCAGGAGGGCGAAGCAGCCATAGGTCGCTCTCACGATCAGCCGGTCTCTTTGCGCCGATGCGGTCTTCAGCGACTCGATGAGCCAGGGCGCGAAAGCCCGGTTGAAGGCGTCGGTCGCAAGGTTGATGACCAGCCCGATCTGCACGGCGACGAAATAGATCCCCGCATTGGCGACATCGAGGACGTTCGTGATCATCAGGCGATCGATCGAGGCGACGAGCAGCCCGCCGAGCGCGTGAGGGACGAGGGGCGCGCCGAACCGGACGGCATTCGCCATGTAGGCGCGGTCGATGGGAAGCCGGGCCCAGCCGCTGCTGCGCAGTGCCACCGCTGCGGCGAGGCCGGTCAGCACGGCCGCGGCCGCGATCGCGCCGGTGCGTCCCTCCCATGCCATCGCCAGACCGAGGACGAGGATGAGCGTTGCCGCAAGGTCGAGGACTGCCTGACCGATGCGCAGGGATGCAAACCGGACCGGACGCCGGGCGGACTGCCAGATCGACAGCTGGATCTGGGTGACGAAATTGGCAGCCGACGCGAAGACGCCGATGATGAGCCAGAACCGGGGCAGGCCGAAAAGTTCTTCGAGCAGGGGCATCAACGCGAGAACGGCTACCAGCACCACGACCGAACTGACGGCGAGCACGCACAGCGCGGAGGCGACATAGCGCGGGAAGTCCAGGCTCTCGCGCTCGAAATATCGCATCCCGACGGCGCCGTGCACGCTCAGGCCGGTGATCGCGCCGAGAAGCTGCACCAAGAGCCCGAACATCGCGACGAGGCCGTAGTCAGCCGGCGAAAGAATCCGCGTCAGGAGTGGAAGCAGCAGGATCGGAACGGCAGCCGTGAAGGCGTTGGCGAAGGAATAGACCAACGCAGATCCGAGGATGGCGCGCGCTGCCTGCATTACCCAAAGAAGTCGCGAACCGAGCGGATCACCGTATCGACGTCGGCGGACGTCAGGTGCTCGCCGATCGGGAGGCTGAGGAGTTCCTCGTCGGACCGGCAGGCGAAGAAGCTTTCCGTCTGCTGCGCATGACTCGCATAGGCCGGAAGCTTCGGCAAGGCGACGGGATAATGGATGCCGGTCTGGATGTCGTCGCGCTTGAGATGCTCGGTCAGAGCGTCGCGCCGAGGCGTGCGCACGACGAAGAGGTGGTAGACCTGCTTGGCCCAGTTCTGGCGGACCGGAAGCGTCAGGCCCTCGATCCCGGCAAGGCCGGATATGTACTGGTCGGCCACCGCGATCCGGTGGTCCGTCCAGCGATGCAGGTGCGGCAGCTTGACGGAAAGTACGGCAGCCTGCAGGCCGTCGAGGCGCGAGTTGCGGCCTTCGAACTCATGAACGTATTTGGCGACGCGGCCGTGATTGGCGATCTTGCGCACGCGCGTCGCGAGCGCGGCGTCTGCGGTCGTAACCGCTCCGGCGTCGCCATATGCGCCGAGGTTCTTGCCGGGATAGAAGCTGAACGTCGCGATGTCACCGATCGTGCCGACCTTCCGGCCGTCGAATTCGGCGCCATGCGCCTGCGCGCAATCCTCGATGATCCTGAGCCCATGCTCGCGGGCAATCTCGCCGAGCCCGCCCATGTCGCAGGGATGGCCGTAGAGATGCACCGCCATGATCGCCTTCGTCCGAGGCGTTAGCACGGCGCGGACGCTCTCCGGCGTCAGCGTATAGCAGTCGGGCGACACGTCCGCGAACACGACGGAGTGGCCGCCGCGCGTCACCGCTTCGGAGCTTGAGATGAACGTGTTGGCCGGAACGATGATCTCAGAGCCTGCCGGCAGGTCGAGCGCCTCGATGGCGATCTCGATCGCGTCGGTCCCGTTGGCGACGCCGATGCAGTGCTTCGCGCCGAGCCAGTCCGCAAAAGCCGTTTCGAAGTCCTGGACGAAGCGGCCGCCGATGAAGGCCGATTCCGCGATCACCGCCGCGATCGCGGCGTCCATGTCGGCGCGGATGGCTTCGTACTGCGAATTGAGGTCGAGAAACTTGATCATCCGATTGCCCGTAGCTTGCGTGCAGGATTGCCGGCGTAGATGCCGGGTTCCGTGATCGACTTCGTCACGACCGCGCCCGCCCCGATCACGACGCCGGCGCAGATGGACACCGGCAGAATGGTAGCGTTGCTGCCGATCGAAACACTGTCGCCGATGGCCGTCTCCTGCCAGAGAGCGCGGTTTCCGCGTGCCGGCCCGCCGGTGGCGAAGCGGTCGTTGATGAACATCACGCCGTGCCCGATGAAGCAGTCTTCGCCGATTGTCGTCTTTTCGCAGATGAAGGCGTGCGACTGGACGCGGGTGCGCGCGCCGATCACGACGTCCTTCTGGATCTCCACGAACGGACCGACGAAGACGCCGTCGCCGATCGCGCAGCCATAAAGATTGCAGGGCTCGACGATCGTGACGCCGTCGCCGAACTCCACATCGACGATGCCGACCGACTTGCGCGAGACCCCGCTCAAGACGCTTTCCCGAGACGGCAGTATGCGGGATTGAACTTGAGGTCGACTTTGCGCCCGGTCTCGATGGCTTCGTAGATCGCGGAGATGAGTTCAAGACTCCGGCGGCCCTTGATGCCATCCACCAGGTGCGGGGTCGAATTGCGATGGGCCTCGACGACGTGCTCGTAATAGGCCTGATGGCCAAAGCCGTAGACGCTCGGTGGGTTGACCGAATAACGCGCCATGACCTCGTCGTCGCCGGCTTGCTCTTCGGTGAAGCGCCAAGTTTCCATCTTGTTGACGGCAAAGCCGCCGATGACGACCGTGCCGTTCTCGCCGAGGATCGAGATTGATCCTTCGAGATCGGTCGGACGGGCGGCCGTCGTCGCCTCAATGATGCCGAGCGCGCCGTTGGCGAATTTGAGCGTGACTACCGCGGTATCCTCGGCCTCGATGTCCGCTAGCGCGCGCGTCGACATGGCCTGCACCGATTCGACGTCGCCCATCATCCATTCGAGCAGATCGACGTGATGGCTTGCCTGGTTGGTCAGAACGCCGCCGTCCATCGCCCATGTGCCGCGCCACGACGCCTGGTCGTAGTAGGATTGTGGACGGCACCAGCGAACGCGCACCGTGCCGAGGATGAGCTTGCCGAACCGCCCCGCCTCAAGCGCTTCCCGCAGCTTGACCACGGGCACATTGAAGCGGTTCTGCTTGATGACGAAGAGACGCACGCCGTTAAGGTCGCAGGCCTCGATCATCCGGTCGGCATCGACCAGCGTCAGGGCCATCGGCTTTTCGACTAGGATGGATTTGCCGTAGGGCGCGAGCTCGATCGCGTGCTGGGCGTGAAGTCCGCTCTCGGTCAGAATGCTCACAGCATCGACTTCGACCGCGCGCATCATCTCGTGCATGTCTGTGAACCACGGCACCGAGAACTGGTTGCCCAGAGCCTCGGCACGTTCCGGAACGACGTCGCAGACGGCCGACAGAGAGGCGCCGTCGATCGCCTGATTTCCCAGAAGTTCAGCGTGCCGCTTGGCGATGCGACCGCATCCCACGAGGGCGAATTTCATCATGTCTACACTCTGGCAAAAATAACGGACAGCAACGGTTAACGACCTTATTGCGGTGGTAATGTGGGCCGGCCCACGGAATGATAGACGAGACCGGCTTCCTGCATCGTCGACTGCTCGTAAAGGTTACGGCCGTCGACGACGATCGGCGATTTCAGGGCATTGCGGATCAATTCAGGATCGACGGTCCGGTATATTTTCCACTCGGTGCAGATGACAAGGGCATCGCTGCCGTTCAACGCATCCTGAAATGTGTCGCAGACCAAAATGCCCTCTTTGCCGGCGAAGATGTGCCGCGCCTCGGCAGCCGCTTCCGGGTCGTGCGCCCGAATGGTCGCGCCCGCTGCCAGCAACTCCTCGACCAGCGTCAGGCTGGGCGCCTCGCGCATGTCGTCGGTGTTGGGCTTGAAGGCCAGCCCCCAGACGGCGATCGTCCTGCCGCCTAGATCCGGAAGCGCTTCCGACAGCTTTTCGAACAGGCGATGCTTCTGGCGCACGTTGACGGCTTGGACCGCATCGAGGACGTGCGGCGTCACGCCAGCGTCCCTGGCCGTCTTGGCCAGCGCACGAATGTCCTTGGGAAAACACGATCCTCCGAAGCCGCAGCCAGGATAGATGAAGTGAAACCCGATGCGCGGATCGGACCCCACGCCGATGCGAACACGCTCGATATCGGCGCCCAGCCGCTCGGCGATGTTGGCAAGCTCGTTCATGAAGCTGATTTTGGTGGCGAGCATCGCGTTCGACGCATATTTCGTCAGCTCGGACGAGCGGATGTCCATTGCGATGATCTTGTCGTGATTGCGATTATACGGGCCGTAGACCTGGCGCATGACCTGCAGCGCCTTCGGGTTCTCGGTTCCGATGACGATGCGGGCGGCCTTGGTGAAATCCTCGATCGCGGCGCCCTCCTTCAGGAATTCCGGGTTCGAGCAAACGTCGAAGGCAATTTCGGCGCCTCGCTTGCCGAGCGCATCCGAAATTTCGCTGGCGACCATGTGAGTGGTGCCAACGGGTACCGTCGACTTGGTGACGATGACCTTGTAGCGGCCGATATTTTCGCCGATCGTGCGCGCCACGGCGAGCACCTGCTTCAGGTCCGCGCTGCCGTCGACGTCGGAGGGCGTGCCGACCGCGACGAACAGGACGTCTCCATGGGCGACCGCCCTCGCCATGTCGGTCGTGAAGCTGAGCCGGCCGGCGGACACGTTCGCGCCGATGAGCGCCGACAGGCCGGGCTCATAGATCGGCACCTCGCCCAGATTGAGTCGCGCGACCTTGGCCTCGTCGATATCCGCGCAGATCACGTCGTGGCCCACATCGGCCAGGCAGGCCCCTGTGACGAGGCCGACATAACCGCTGCCGAAAATCGCAATCTTCATGAGTACCGTCTTCTTATGTTAGGGAGCGAGGCTGCCGGGGCGCGACCGCGCTGCGTGGGGCACCGACCTGGACCTGACGCGGCAAGGCCGTTCTCTAGGACCGGAAAAACGCTTCGCGAATGCGGTCTGTCTTGGGCCGATTGATCGGATCGCGCCTTGCGCGCAGCCAAAGTTCACGCGCGATTCCGATGGCGATGATGAAAAACGCTGCGCCCGCGACCGCCATGACGAGGATCTTCGAACCGCCACTTGGCGGCACGGTTACGGTCGTCGGGCTGCGCATGATCTGCATCTGGCCGAAGCCGGACAGCTTGCGCTCTTCGATCCGAAGTAGTTCCATCCGCTCGTCGATATCCGTTGAAAGCGAGACGATTGCCTCGGCCGTCTGGCCTGCGTTGAACTGCGGTCCCGATCCCTGGTTGGGCTCAATCAGCGCATCTCGCGCCTGTTCGCTTCGCTCGATCGAGGCGCGCAGGCGTTCGATACGCGCATCGAGCAGCGCGCGCTGCGCATCCGACGGCTGACTGACGGAGGCCAGTTCATCCAGAACGACGTTCGTGATCTCGAGCGACCTCTCCGCGCTGTCGCTCACGACCTCGATCTGGGCGGCTTGCTGATTGGTGTTGTTGATGGAGTAAAGGCGGCCAAATTCCTGTCGGGACGCCAGCCCCGCCCGTTCGACGATGCGATCTGCGACGGCCGGTGACAGGATCAGTTCTTCATTGACGTCGGAGACGTCGACGATGGCGAACGTAGCAAAGGTGGGCTCCCGTGCCGAGATGAACCAGAAGGCGATGCAGCCGGAAATGATCGCCGCGGACAGGATGTAAATCCACCATTCCGCGATCACGACCACGATGTCCATTAGGCCAAAGTAATCGTCGTCGTCGATCGTGCTCTGCGCTTCTGACGGCATCAAAAAAAAGCTCCCGAAGGGTTGCCTCCTCACATAGCCGGGTTAATGGCTGAATACAGCCGAGGAAGCAAGCCAGCTCGCGATACAAGCGCGCGTACTTCAGCAGCAAAACTTCGGTCGAGCACAGCACGGAATACCACAGATATGGCCAGCGAAGCGATCACCATCAATCCCTTAAGGGTTCTATCTGTCGTTCCGTGAAGCCTTTAGGCGCTGCTTGATGGCGTTAAATGCCATATGACCCAGGTGACCTGGAAGATGGGCATGCAAAAAACGGCCTTGCCGGATCGATAGGATCCTGCTTCCATAGCGATCTTCTCGCAGGAGCGACTGCGATTAGCGGCCTCCGCCGGTGTTGGCGCACTGACGAAGGCCTAACCGTCCACCTTTTTGGAAGAAAGGCTTAGGCTATGGACATCATTACGACGCGAATGCCCAAATCGGAAGATCCGGTGCAGTCGGATCGGGCGACACCCGAAAACCTTCGTTCCCCTATATAAACAAGCACGGCGAGCCGAGATCGGCGAGCTGCTCACCTTCCTTGTGCGAATTGTGTCGTTCCGCGGGCAGACTGCTCGCGGGAGGCTCGGCCGACGCCGCTGCTAACGAACTCAATTCGCCGATCGTCCAGACCACTTTGACGGAGGATTGCCATGAATACCCCGACTGGTTCGAATAAGCGAAACTGTTCAGAATCCCATGATTCGGGACGCACCTCTGCAAGGTTCTCGGAGAGAGTTCGGCTGATATTCGATGCAACTGCTGACCGCCTTGGCAACGTCGCTAGTATAGGCTCTCACAGCGTTCTAGGCGAGTATTTGCCAATTCACGACTTGTTTGAGGCCATCCTACGCGCAGATGGTCGCCTCGTGGCCGAAATAATCCAGCTATATTACGCAGCAGAAGTGCGAGTGTGGCACTCGCCCTATCCGCAAGACTTGGGCAGTGGTCGCGGCTCCACCCAGACAGACGATGGACCCGAACTGTCAGGAACGCCTGACGCTCCGCAGGCGCAGGAGGCTGAACAGCGCCAGTCAATAACTTCCGTGTTTATCTCTAACCATTTCGAAAATGTCATCGCAATTGCACAACCCTACCTCGGACGGACAGTAATCTTGATGATCGCTCCAAAGGGCGCGCGCCAGATTTCTGATCACGCTGCCGAGCGGGCCCGACTGATGTTGAGCCGCGCACGACATGTGGCTGTTGAAGCGCGGAAGGGGTTCGACTGCGGCCAAGAGGTGATGCACATCGAAGCCCTAATTCTCGATCTAACGCTTGATGGTCCGTCGACCGAAGCTGGGGTAATCGGCTTAAGCGATCTCGATAACTATCTCGACACCGGCGATCGGATCGGCACCGATCTCATCCCGCACTACCGCGCAGAACTCACTTTCTTGATCGATGAACATGCTCGTTGGCGCACCGCGAATACAGTATGGCGGAGTTATTGGCAAGCCACAGGCCGAAGCGTCGCCCAGAAGCTAAGACGAAACGAAACGTCGGCAAATGTCGATGGCCTCGCAAAGATGCCTATTGCCACAGTAAGAATCGGCGAGCCACCGGCGTTAACTACGACTAGTTGCACCACCTCTTAGTGGTCGCAAGTATTCTGGCTTACCGGCCGACCATAGGGCACGACGTCTAGAGCACCTGTGGCCGCTACCCATCCCACGCCGTCATCTGGCGGTTGGTCGCCATGCGCCAGCGCCATTCAACCATTGATAACCACACAACTCTGTACTCGCGTTCGGGGACTATGATGCTGGCAAGAAAAATCTCGACAATTCTCGTAGAACGTCTTCGCCGACAACGGATACAGCGAGCTCTCGATCGGGCGGTGGACGAGCGCAAGCTGGTCGTGACCACGGCCCGAACTCGAAATGGACGGCTGGCGCGTGTATATGCATATCCTACCACTAGGGAGGACGACCTGTACCGTGACCCGGGACAAGCTCCGAATCCTGAAAACGGCCTTGCACCTCCGAAGAGTTTCGCCGCCGAACACACTGGCGGTGACGATGTTATCGATTCTTGGTCTACTGACGGAGCAGCTTCGTGTTCAGCCGCAACTGCGGATGTTGAGTGCGGTCCGCTTCTGACGGCCGATGTGGAAGCGGAGGCAACTATCTCGGAATTGCGCCGTATAGCGGCACCGCCTCTGGCAAGCGACGTAGCTACCGTATTGTTAATTGCCAATGCGGTTGAGCACTCATCAACTGAATGGGCGGACATTAAGTCATCACTTCGCAGAAATGCGCCGATTGTCACCATTACGGCGAATATTGACGGGTTTTCTGGCAGACTGCATGGGCTGCTCGAACGAGGCGTTATCATTGCCCGCCGCCGCCGCATCATCGAGCGAGTGCAGACACACGCGCCATCAATTACGTACGAGGGGCGCGCTATCGTTCACATAGGCCCTCACAATAGCCACCCGCTCGACGTGTTGCGACGAGTAGCGGAGGCCGCATCCCGCGATTTGCCGCTATTGGCAACGGCACAGGATTCCACAGGTTTGCCGGGGGCGATGAAAGGAGCCGCTCAGTTGTCGCTTGATTGCGGCGCGCTGACGCCGGCAATCCTGCACCGTACCGTGGAGGTCGTGCTCGGACAGCCACCGCATCATGTTCCCGATGAGCTCGCTAAAAAAATGCATGTTTTGACCCTGGCCGATCTTGATCTTGTTATACGTCCGGGCACCGAAGCCCGGGACGTCGCATCCAAGTTGCTGGCGCTGCTGGGGATGAAAGAGCAGGATGAAGCGAAAGACGCTCCTGAGAAGCCTGCCAAGAAAACCGCTTCGACCCGTCGTGGAGAACAGCTACCTACAGCCGACATAATCCAGCCCGACCCGCCGATAGCGGAACGGAAACTCTTGGAGAGTCTCACTGGCTACGGCGAGGCCAAGGATTGGGCTCTTGATCTCAAATCCGACCTTGAGGCATGGCGAGAAGGAAAAGGGCATTGGTCGCAAGCAAGCACAGCATTGCTGCTTTCCGGCCCGCCTGGTACGGGTAAGACGCGATTTGCCAAGGTCCTCTCCCATGTCTTGCAACTGCCTCTCGTGCGGACCTCGGTAGCGACCTGGCTGGAACCCGGTGATCTCGGTGACGTCCTGTCATGCGTGGCTCGCACATTCCAAGAAGCCGCTGCTATCGCCCCAGCAGTCTTCTTCATTGACGAGATTGATACCATTGGCAGACGCGGGAAAAGCGGCGTCAATGCCGACTATTGGACCGCGCTAATCAACCGCATTCTTGAGCAGATTGACAAAGCCCGTTCGACCGACGGGCTGATAATCGTCGCGGCAACAAACAATCCCGAAGCGATTGACCCCGCAGTCCTGCGCTCAGGACGCCTGGATACTCACATCCTCATAACGCCTCCCGATCTAGCAGCTCGTCGCAGCATACTTTCGCAGTATTTGCCTGATGAGTTGGTCCTCCAAGACGCACGAGGCGACGCAGCTGTGAATTCGAACGTCGCAAAGTCCGTGGATATCGGCGATGTGCTGCCTTTGAACTCGCCACTTATGGAGTCTTTAACGACAGAAGCAAAGGCCACGCCTCTTTCAGAGGATAACGGTGAGTGCCACGTCTATGACAGGCACAACCCGATCACCGTACCGAATAGCGATGGACGCGCCGAGCGCGCAAATCAGGCTGTTTCGCAAGTTCGGGTTCATCACGATCGGGGTGACGACGCCCATCTCCGCGATGGCCTGCTCGATTACCTAGCACGGAAAACTGCCGGTATGACCGGAGCCGACCTGGAGAAGATGGTGAAAAACGCCAGGCAACGCGCGCGGCGGGCGGGTCGCGAACTTTCCGCAACCGATCTGAAGCAGGCTTTGATCGGTTTGTTGCCCGACAGATCACCGGAGCTGAGATGGCGTATGGCAGTGCATGAGGCGGGTCACGCAATAGCGCAGCACATGTTCGGCCACGACGACATCATCGCGATTTCTATCGACGATGCCGAGAGGGACGGCTACGTCCGGTGTCGGAAACGCGCTGTGGAATGGACCGGCAGCCAACTGACGGCCATGCTGGACATATATCTCGCGGGCCGGGCAGCCGAAGAAGTTTTGCTGCACGAGCCTGCAGCCGGTTCAGGCGGCAGTCCGCATTCGGATCTCGCACACGCAACCGCGATCGCGACGCGGATTGAGACAGAATACGGATATGGCAGTCATCAGCCGTTGTTGTACACGCCGATTGCCGATCAACCGGCGATTTTGCGGGACTACGGCAAAATAGCCGACGCCGTAAACGAGCGCTTGGAAGAGGCATATCTGCGGATGCATGCGATGGCCACTAAGCACCGGGTGTCTATCGAACATCTCGCGCGCGTAATCTTCGAGCGGGGGACCCTGGAAGGCCCGGAGTTGGACGCAGCTCTTTCGGGTTTGCCGCCGCTGCTTAATTGACGTTGAACTCCGAGGCGCCTATCCGGTCAGAGCTTGCAAACGAGCGCATAGAAGCATCCCGGGTTCTCAGCTCTCCGGAACGAATGGTGCGGCAGTCGAAGTGGGTTGTCGGTACATCGCGCGAGCGTATGCGTACGTTGAGATCAATCAAGTCAATTTACGCTATTCTGATTCCAAGTCAGGAGCTTCCGATTCAAAGTTCGAGAACCGCGATTCCATCCCCTGAAACGATGTTGCCCATTCAAACTGCGTTTGCTAGGAGGCCGCTGCCAATGGCGCGCTCCACGGGGACAGTCCGATCCACCACATGCTGCAGATTCATGTCGTGCCTGAAATGGTTTCCGAGATTCTACCTGAAACGTCGTTTACCTGCGCTCGGCATTTGCGAGGCGCGGAGCCGCTAACGCGCTTCGCGAGTACATCAGGTCACTTCCGTGATAGTGAGTTCCCATTCTTTTCATGGCTTTCGCATTTTTTCTACTCCATTACCCCCGACTCTCTCGAGCCGGTATCTTCCCTCGCCGTCGCCTTTTCACTCAGAGCAGGGCGTGGCACCAGTGTCCCGGCGTTTCGGCACCAGTGCCTCCGGCGTTTCGATGGACCGTTTTTGCGAGGTGATGTAAAAAGACCACGTCGAGAGCTTGCGGTTAGCGGCGTCACCATGAGGTCGTCGGATTTGCGCTTCTAATCGGGTTCGAATTGTCGGGCTGTACCGCAGCCCCGTGTGCTGAATTCATGTGTTGTCGGATTTGTAGCCTTCCAAACTTTCATGATGATTGCTTGCAGGTCGCTTTTAGCCCGGGGGGAAAATGCGAGACCAGAATGACCGGCTCGAGAAGCAGCGTGTCCGGCAACAGAACATTCGCGAACGCAATAAGAAACTTCGCCGACCCGGTCGGGACGACATTGCGCGGATGCTCCTCCATATTGCGCTCGAAGAAAACCTGCGGAGAGGGGATCTGACTGAACTGGATCGGCTTCAGGACGGCCTGACCGCGGCACTGACCAGACAAGGGTTCGATCGACAACAGAGCGATCGCGCATTTGAAGATCTCGTGGACAAATACAAGTCCGGATGGACCTTTCAGAGAAAGGTCCATCTCGCGACAAGTGCCGACGAACGGTAAGAGGGTGCCGGGTCAAACCTAGTTTATGATGACAGAAGCCTTCCCCCCATTACTCGCGCAAACGAAGTTTGCATTCGAGGGGGCTCGTTCAGGCGGGCATTCATTGCGCGTCTCCGCGCGATGCCACCGATTTAAAGCATTTATTCTCGATTTCTGAGAGCAATTGGAAAAGCTTAGCGATGTGCTCGTCGACGAGAGATGTGACGTCTGCCAGTTCCTTCAGGACGGCTATCACATCAGCGTAGTCATCGATCGAGGCGAGTGCGCATTGTCGCCCTGAAAGTTCGACGAGTGGATCGTAAATCGCTGACATCCGGTCGGAATAGCGCTCCCTTGTGAATGCGAATGTCGAAGTCAGACTGTTCCACCGGTCTTCAAGTTCACTAAGTATGGGCGGATTGCGATCGCAAATGGCGGCGACATGCTGGACCACTAGGTTCCGATAGTTTGTGTCCGATTCTGCCGGTGTTTGATAAACGCTTGTCATGCCCGACCTCACCTCAACCATTGATCGCGACCCGGCTGGTCGCCTCGGTTGGCGGCGAGCTGATCTCTATTGGTTATGGTCAGGTCCAAAACACGAGGCGGCAACCCCTGCACTGGTTACCAAGGGGAAGGTCATGGTCGTGGCGAGCGCCGGCAAACGCTGAACGAAGGAAGGGTTAGCTGAGTGCGAACGTATTCCAGGCGGGCGGGGACGCATCACATCTGAAACAGCCAAGCTATGTCCATTCCTCGGCGGCAGTCCGGCAACCCGTATCATCATCTCCACAACAAGGCAGACCGCAGATCGGTGTTGCAGCAATGCCGGTCGACCGCCATGCTTCAAGATGAGCGCAATTCGAGACCGTTGCTAGCCAGGAACAACTGCGAGGAGATTCCCGTACTAATGATGAACAAGGCGTACGAGAGATACGGCCAATAATGTTGACAAAAATTAAAAATAGCACCCAATGAAATTCATGTATTGCGCCGACGGAAAACTGGGATGAACATAATTATGTAGCGGGCAATTGTGCGCCGTAGAGCATGAGGACTATGTTAAATGGGGCGGGTATTTGATCAAGCGGAATTTTTGGAGCGCGAAAAGTTCAAGCAGCTAGTTCGAAACTGGGAAGAGTCGACAGATGCGGAAGCTGCGTTCATCGAGCATGAGAGCCGATCAACGACATCCGAAACTCCGCAGGCAACGGCGTTCGGGGTCGAAAATGTCGCGGAGGACGCAGGGGAACGTGATTACTATGACGTTCCTGAGTTCGGCCGTGTCCATCCCGCCAACGGTAGGGTGACTGATCGGACCGTTGTGTCCAACATTCGCTTTGTTTTCGGTCAGCCGTGGCCCGAGTTCGGTGCTCTGGTGTTCGACGTTGACGGATCGCCCTGGTGGGAAGCGGTGGACGAACACGGCTATCTGGAGCTTGCGAGCAGCAATCTATATGCGCGTTTTCCGTCCGGCTACGACGGACATGTTGCAGAGGTTCGACGGGCGCTGCGAGCCTGGATGACGTCCCTGTCACTTCTTGAGGTTTGGGTCGACGGGTGGGAGCGATTGCGGGTCATGGTGGATTTTTCCGCGAGCGGTCGCGAGATCGCGCGCGCGATCAAGGACATGAATACCCGCCTGGATTTCGAACCGCTGATCGAGCCCGGATCGGCGGTGAGTATTTTCGCTTGCGGGAGCACGCCGCCCGCTTTGGAGCACGCGATCAGCCTGCTCAACGAAGAGACCATTGATGTTCGGGCAGTTGCACCTGGCTAGCTGACTGGCAACACTGCGTGGCGTGCGCCTGCCAAGCTCGGGTCTCCTTCACCGATAAAATATCATAATCGCCATCAAAAATATCGCCGGCGTCTGCGCCGGCGACGGCAGTCGAACCCACTCGCGCAGTCGTTTCAGTTGCGAACCAGCCGTAAGGAAAGGGGTCCTCGTCTACCGTTGCGTCACGGCGTGAAAGCTTATCACGATAACCAATCGTTCAGCAGCAACCGAGTACGACCTTTCGCAAGACGAGGGGTAAAATGACAATAAGCAAGGCACAGGTGACGGCAGAGGACGAGGTGAGTTTCGGCGCAGAGCTGAAAAAGATCAGCGCCCGCATGAGAGCGGACAGGAAGCAACTGGTACGAAAGCTTTTCGACACCGCCGCCCGCTACAGGCATCTGGCAGACCGGGTCAGCTTGCCGGAATTGAAGGCTTTCCTCGCTGACGAGTGCTTGATCCCACAGAGCCAACTCGCTTCATATATTCGCCTGAACGAATACTCAGCAGATGAACGCACTCTGTTTGAGGATAAGTGCGTCGCACCTGACGTTATACTGGCGTTGACGACGGTTCGCGTGGATGTCCGGCGCGAAGCCATGTCGCTGATCCGATCGGGTAGGAATCTGCAGACCTCCGAACTGCGCAAGATTCGTCGCGATATCGACCTTGGTGCAATTCTGCGGGCTGAAGGGTCCGATCCCTCACATCGAAATGCTTTAAAAAGCCTCGCCAAGAATCTGGCAGCTCGCAAAGCGGACGAACTCCTTACGGATTTGCGGCATTTCGCGGATGAGTTCTCGGATCTAATATACGCCGAAAAGATCGAGCGCACCGACGTCGGTGCGCAATCGCGTCTTCAGGACGCCGCCGGTCAGGCCAAGAAGCTCCGTGCCCGGATCCATGTTTATCAGCCGTTTGACAAACTGCAGGGGTTCAGCAGGGACGCGTGGACGAATGTCGAGCTATGCCTGGAGCGCTTCGAAAACGGCGAGATCGCTGTGATTCCCGACTACGATCCCTACGGTGCCGAACAACGTGCTGCAGACCGTGCATCATTCATAAAGCCGGAGCCGGCTCTTCTTGACTGGATACGGGCCGCGTTGGGTGATCTCGACGTGTATGAAGGTTTTCCGCTCCGCTCGACGATGGTCAGGGACGGACGCGTGCCGGTGCTGCCCGAAGAAGACAGCCGGGCTCATGTCGGATTGACCGTTGTCGAGCTTTGTGCCGGAGCTGGCGGTCAGGCAATTGGCCTTCATTCCGCCGGCTTCCGCCACGTGGCGTTGATCGAACAGGACGTGGACGCCTGCGCGACGATCAGGCTTAACCAAAAGCACTGGCGCGTCATACAAGAAGACATGCGCGAGGTGGACTATTCCCAGTTCGGGCGGGTCGATCTGGTTGCGGGTGGCGTCCCATGCCAGCCTTTTTCCGCGACCGGGGCACGCAAAGGCAAAGATGATGAACGCGATCTCTTTTCGGCAGCCCTGGACGTCGTGGAAAAGGTTCGACCTCGCGCAGTGATGCTTGAAAATGTGGAGGGCGTGTCCTTTGCCCGGCATCTCCCGTATCGCCTTTCGATTACGGGACGTCTCCGATCGCTTGGCTATGATGTGGAATGGCGATCGATCTACGGTCCCGAGTTGAAGATCTCTCAAACGAGACGTCGAATGATACTGGTCGCGCTTGAAAGGGGCACCATGCACCGTTTCAGGTGGCCGACAGCCCTTGATCGAGCGCCGGCACCGATTGGAGAACTAATCGGCGAACAAATGGGTGCTAACGGGTGGAAGCATGCTGAAGCTTGGGCGAAAGCCGCTCGTGGCCACGCTCCTACGGTAATCGGCGGCAGTTCGAAGAAGACGAACACGGACCTTGCGCAACCGAAAAGCAGACAAGCATGGCATGATCTCGGTATCGATCCCCGCCGCGTTAAGATCGACCCTCCGACCGAGTTGTGCGGCCCCTCGGATGCACCATCGACAGAAGCTGATATCGACACTTTCCCCGCATTGTCTCTAAGGATGTTGGCTACAATTCAAGGTTTCCCCGTAACGTGGAAATTTGCGCCCGCTCGGCAAAGCAACAGGTTGACAGGGGTGTACGACTGCAATGGCGATATGCCGGCGGATAACCGCCAAGCCATCTTCCGGCAAATAGCCAATGCTTTTCCGCCGCAGATGGCGAAGGCGATAGCTGTATCGATCAAGCGTGCGTTGACCGGATACGGTACCGATCTGAATGTGTCGCTGCATGAGCGGCTGCTTCCCCTCATAGACCTGACATGTAGCCAGCCAACCGATGCGGAAATCGAAGCAGATCCTGAATACTGGGGCTACTCGGTTTCAAAGCCAGAATTACCGCAGACAGTGGGCGAGCGGATTTGAGACGGCTCGAAAAACCGCGAGCAAAGAATCAGATCCCGAACATCGACCTAACTTCCGCGCTCGATCCCACAAGCTCGCGCCGGCTCTCCGTAGCGCGCGCGCTGCTTCGATTTACGCGGGAGAGAAAAGCTCGATGTCAGGCGGTCATTGCAAAATGCCCAACCCGCTGGAGTTCTCATCCACTTCCCTGTTTCAGGCAGGGTCATACGCATGTTCCCGGGGTGGTCCCTGTGTTCGCCCCGCCTAACGGAGATCAGACATGAAACAAATTTTGGGTACTTCCTATATCGATGAAAAATGTCTTTCAGAGATCCAGCTCGCCGACCTGCAACACGGAATGGTGGCCGCGGCCGCGTTCTGGAGGTCCGCGTTGGTCGATCCGACCTATGAGCAACCACGTCTTCGGCCGCATGGTCGGTGCATCTTTGCTGCTATGTCAGTGTTGGACGTACTGCATGCGACTGGCCGCCCAGATGCGCGCGTTATGAAGACCGGGCTGGACATTCGCGTGGTGACTGATGATCCCTCGATCCCGATGCGTGTCCTCACCGCCGGTCATCCCGACACGCCATTCTCGCCTCATTCTTGGAACGCACATTTGGTCGTCCGCCTCGGAGATATTCTGATCGATCCCAGTTTCGCACAGACCCGGCGAGACTGGAACGATTCGCCGCATTATGCGGCATTTCTCGCCGGCGCACCGGAAGGGCACACTGTGATTCTCCAAGGGAATTTGCAGATGAAGTCTACCACCGTCTATGTCCAGCACGATGCCGATCGATCGACACAAGTGGCCTATTTTCAGCTTGCCCGAAAGGTAGATGTCCTAACGCGCGGCTGGCAGAAAAATGGTGAGGCGAAACCGATCAAACGGCGGGAGATCGTGAATCGCGCCATCAGCATCTTCAACGCACAGCAAAACCATAACGAGGAAATCGCGGCGTAACGACCGTGCGCTGCAACCACATTATTGTAGTGTCGTGTGCGAAAGCTTGGCGCAACAGAGGCCAACCCCGAGCGAACTGAATGTTAGCCCCTTTTGTTGAACAGACGAAAATAGCGAGGTTGTCTGGCTTACAAAACCGGAACTGGTTGTGGGGTCAGGTGCTCACGACGACCCTGCGCTTGTCGGCAACGAGCACCATCAGTTCGACCCCTCTGAGAACGAAGGGGATTGGGGGTGCGGACCGTAGCTGCCTTCGTTCGCAAGGCCGATCGGCAGGTCCACTTCCATGTCCAGTCGCGCCATGGCGATCGCCGCGTCGCGAACGGTGCCGTCGCGCGGGATCTCGCCGGTGAAGGTGCCGGGCGCGTTGGCATCGATATCCGACGCGTGGAGACGGTCAGTCCGAGCCGGGGCGCACAAGACGAGCGCGATTGCTTCTTCCTCTCCGTGCATCGTGGCCAGCACGGCATTCTGGCCGGCATAGGGTGCAGACCGGCGGCCGGCGGCGGCCGCAGGGGCGACGGGTTCCGGAACGAGGGTCTTCATGCGCTTGCCTGAAGTCGTGGGGCCTCCATCTCCTGTTCGTCCCACATGAGGTCGCCGGCGTAGCGCCAAGCCATGCGGCCGTCATCGTCGAGCGTGAAGAGACGGAGCCAACGATTGTTGAACAGTGCCCAGACTTCCGGGTGGCGCTCGAGGATGTCCGTGATCGCGTCGCGCGGGGCCTCGATTAAAACGGAGAGCCGCAGCGGCTCATGAACGAGCCGCTCGCCGTCATGGACGGATTGCCAGGGCAGCCCCGCGCGCAGGAGGCCGCCATTGCCTTCAACGACGCCGATGCCGCCAACGACGTTGTGCAGGAGCTTGTTGCCTGCACCGAAGAGTTCGGGCGCGGACTTCCAAGACTGCATGAGTCGTCAGTGAGGTACGACGCAGTTTTTTGGACAGTTGGCTGCTTTGGAAATCTATCGGTTCAATGCAGCTGTAGAATGACGATCGACGATCTCGATCGGCAGCAGAACGTGCTCTTTGCGGCGCTCGTCTTTGATCAAGCTCAGCATTCTAGCCACTGTCTCAGTTCCAATTCTGCGGGAAGGGATATGAACGGTCGTCAAAGATGGTGAGACGTGTGCAGAGAGTTCGATGTCGTCAATTCCGGCGATCGAAATGTCGCCCGGCACAGAAATGCCTCGTGAATTGCATTCGGCGATTGCGCCGATGGCGATAAAATCGACGGTGCCGATCAAGGCGGTCGGACGATCCGTGAGTTCGAGGAGAATGCTGCACCCGATACGACCGCCTGGCACTGAAAGCGACTGTTCAGTGTGATATGCGGCGGGCAATGTGAGCCCTGCCTCTTCCATCGCTTCACATACGCCACGAAATCGTTCGCGTTGGCGGTCATTGTGCCGGAGATGACCGGTAATGACGCCAATACGCCGATGTCCTAGCGACATCAAATGCCGCGCCACGATGCTGCCAGCTGCGAAATTGTCCACACCTACACAAGCGTAGTCCGGATGTCCGCACCACATCTGAACGACAGGTGTGCCGGAACGCTCGACAAGTTGCCAAGTAGCATCCGGCCGGCTTCCTCCCACCAGAACGATCCCATCCACCCCATGCGAGAGCAGCTTCTCTGCGGCCGCAAACTCGCCTGCGGGATCATACTCGTGGGAGGCGACGAGAAGTTGATAATCGGCCGCGGCTAGTGCGCGCTGCATCTCCTGCAACGTGTCGGAAAAGATCGGGCTGTTCAGTGTGGGGATCACGACGCCGATGGTGCTGGAGCGCCCCGAGGCCAATGTACTCGCAACCCTGTCGTGCCGGTATCCGATCTTGGTCGCCGCCCGGCGCACGCGCTCTAAGGTGTCGGCGCGCAGCAGTTCTGGTTGAGAAAGGGCGCGTGAGGCAGTCGCAAGCGAAACGCCCGCTTCATGGGCGACATCAGTCAAACTGGCTTTGGAGCGGCGGCGCATGACAATCGTTCTGCAAAATTTTCACGCATAAAACACCAATGATGGGACGCATGCAACGGCTCGCGGCCGAAACGCATTGACGTTGGCCTGAAAATTATGTAAGCGCTTACATGAGGGATCATTTGGGAGGATGATGTGCCAAGACGCCTGAAAATCGGCGGAGCTACAATGATCGTGCTGATCATGCTGTGGTTCTTGGCGACGAGCGCGACGGGAATGATCCCGGAGGGCCGTTTTCCATCGCCGCAGGCTACTATTGCCGCCTTGTCACACGTTCAGTTCCGCGGCTATGCCGGCGGCGTCCTGACCGAACATGTTCTCAACTCCCTTCGGCTCGTCTTGATGGGCTTTGTGGTGGCAATCGCAACCGGCGTACCGCTTGGCCTGCTCATGGGTTGGAATCGCACGGCGGAAGCCTTGATCAACCCGATCTTTCTGATCGTGCGCCCCATTCCGCCCCTGGCCTGGATACCGCTGGCGATCCTGTGGCTGGGTCTGGGCGATGCAGCGAAGATCATGGTCATCTGGTTCGCCGCATTCGTTCCTTCGGTGATCAATTCATATGCGGGCGTAAGAAACATCGAGAAACCAACGCTCGAGGCGGCCGCAATGCTCGGCACGCCTCGCTGGCGCTTCATCCGCGAGGTAATGCTGCCGGCCGCGAGTCCGATGATATTCACTGGCCTCCGCCTATCTCTGCAGGCGTCATGGACGACGCTAGTGGCCGCCGAACTCGTCGGTGCGTTTTACGGACTCGGACGCGTCTTGAACGTCGCTCAGCAGGACCTCTATCCGGGAATGATCCTCGTCGGAATGATCGCGGTCGCCATTCTTGGATGGGCCACGACCAAGGCTTTGGGGATCTTCGAGGCGAGAGCGCTCAACTGGAACCAGGCCGCGGTTCTGGCCGGGAAATGATGAGCGATGCCGAAGCAAATTGACTTCACGCGTTCCATCCTTCTCGGGTTTCTTGGGCTCGCGCTCTTCATCGGATTCTGGCAGGGCCTGTCGGCGGGCGGACTGGTGTCCAGCCTGTTCCTGCCGGGGCCGCTCGAGGTGCTGGACCGCTTCACCGATCTCTTGACGAGGCGATTTGCCGGAGCGACCTTGCCGGCGCATCTGGCCGCCAGTTTCGAACGGTTTGCCTATGGTTTTGTCCTTGCTGCAGTGATTGGCGTTCCGCTCGGCCTCCTGATGGGATGGTTCCGTATTCTGGACGAGGTCGTCTCCCCCATTTTCGACGGCCTCCGCTTCATCGCGCCGATTGCTTGGGTTCCGTTCGCCGCACTGTGGTTTGGTACCGGCATCGGAGGCCCGATCCTGATCATTTTTGCTGGTGCATTTCCGCCCTGCGTCATCAACGCCTATCGCGGTGCGAAGTTCGTCGATCCCTGGCTGATTGAGGCGGCGCGGATGCTGGGGACGCCAAATCGCCGGGTCATCACCGAGATCCTGCTGCCGGCTTCGGTTCCGTCGATCATCTCGGGATTGCGCGTTTCGGCGGGCCTTGGCTGGCAAAGCTTGGTCGGCGCCGAACTGATCGTGGCCTCCACAGGCGTGGGCTATCTGATGGTCCAGGGCCAGGCAAACGTTTCGACGACGACCGTCATGTCGGGAATGATCGCGATCGGACTGGTCGGTCTTGCGCTCGACACCGCGCTTCGCCTTGCCGAGCGGATCATTCTGCGCCGCCGCGGTCTTGAGACTTGAAGGAGATACTATGGGTGTCATCCGTTTCGACAATGTCGGCCGCATATTTGGGGCCAAGTCGAACCCTTTCGTCGCGCTCAAGGACATTGAGCTGCAGGTTGACGACAAGGAATTCGTTGCCATCGTCGGGCCGTCGGGATGCGGCAAGACCACCTGTTTGCGACTGGTCGCCGGCTTTGACTTTCCAAGTTCCGGCAGTGTTCTCGTCGATGATCAGCCGATCCGACGCCCCGGTCCCGAGCGGGCCGTCGTCTTTCAGCAGTTCGCGTTGTTTCCCTGGAAGACCGTGCGCCAGAACATTGATCTGGGATTGCGAAACCAGAAGGTCGCGAAGAGTGAGCGGGACGAGCGAACCGACAGCATTTTGCAACTGATGAACCTGGCTACCTATGCCGATCACTTCCCACATCAGCTCTCGGGTGGAATGCAGCAGCGCGTGGCGATCGCGCGAGCTTATGTGCTCGATCCGGACGTTCTTTTGATGGACGAGCCGTTCGGGGCGCTCGACGCCCAGACACGGGTCGTCATGCAGGAGGAACTCGTCCGGCTGGCCCGCCGCAATCCCCGAACCGTGCTGTTCATCACCCATGCCGTGGAGGAGGCGGTCTATCTGGCCGACCGCGTCGTGATCATGACGCGGGCGCCGGGGTGCATCAAGGAAATCCTCGACGTTCGGTCGATTCGCGAGAGCGAGAACTGGGACAGCCACGAGAAGATCGAAGACGTGATGGATCTGGAGAGCTTCGTACATCTGCGCACTCACATCTGGCGCAGCCTGCGTGAGGAAAAGGCGGCTGCGACCGCCTGACGAACGAAAACTGTAACGACCAACGGGAGGATGACATGAAAACGCATTTCGCAAGCCTCGGCCTTGCTGCACTCATTGCCTCGACCGAATTGCCGGCTCAGGCCCAGGACCTGACCCCGATCAATGTCAGCTATCAGCCAGCGCTTTACTGGGCATTGCCATTCTATCTGGCGACCCAAATGGAATGGTGGGCGGAAGTTGGCCTCGAACCTTCGTTTACAACGTTTCCTGCCGGTGCGCCGCAGATAGCTGCCGCCCAGGCCAATGACTGGGATGTCGGCGGTACGGGGTCCGTTCCGGCAGTTCTGGGGGCCGCGCGTTTTGGCCTTAAGACGATCGGCATCACCAATGACGAGTCCGCTGCGAACGCGCTGATGGCGCGTCGCGAGATCATCGAGGCCCTTCGCGCTGATCCGTCCTCGATCGCCGGACAGAGCATTCTGCTGACGACCAACTCGACGGTCGATTATGCGACGCAGGCGTGCCTGCGAATGTGGGGCGTCGATCCGAGCGCGGTCGAATTCGTGAACCTCGCGCAGGCGCAGATCATTTCCGCGGTCATTTCGCGTAATGGCGATATTGCAGGCGTATGGGCGCCCAACACCTACACCCTGCAGGAGCGTGCCGAGAGCGATTACCTGTGCTCGGGAGCCGATGCAGGCGCGGTTGTTCCCGGCGCGCTCGTCGTGCGACCTGGTTTTGCAGAAGAAAGCCCCGAACTGGTGGCTCGCTTCCTGGCCGTCTACCTGCGCGGATGGGCCTGGGCCGAAGCAAACCCGGACGAAGCGCGTGAAATGCTCGTCGACTTCTATTCCGAAGGCGGAGTCGAGATTTCGGACGAAGCCGTCAATGCCGAGTTCGATCTGCGTCCGACATTCGATCTTGAAGAACAAGTCGGCATTCTCGATCGCGCCGATGGCCAGTCGGACGTCGATGAGTGGCTGTCGTCGATCGGCAGCTTCATGGCCGATGTCGGCACCTTCGAGGAAAACCCGAACGTCGCTGACTACATCGACCCCAGCTTCATGTCGTTGGTCATGGATGATCCCGAACTGGCCGCCTTCGCAACCTTGCAGGACTGACAATCCCGCGCCCCGCTTTCGGGCGGGGCGCTCCAATCAGGAATGAGACGCCGATGCCTATTCATTATCTCAAGAAGGCCAGCAAGAGTCCCGAAACCGAGACCGGCAACGCGCAGGCGGTCGTCAGCGAGATGCTGGCGCGGATCGAGCGCGAAGGCGAAGATGCCGTCCGTGATTACGCCAGGACACTCGACCATTGGGATGGCCCGATCGTGGTCTCGCGCGAGGAAATGGATAGCCGCGCCGCCGAAGTGCCGGCGCAGGTCCGCGAGGACATCGCCTTCGCCGCCTCCGAGGTCCGGCGCTTCGCGCTGGCGCAAAAAGACTCCGTGAAAGACTTCGAGATAACCATGGGCTCCGGTCTGATCGCGGGCCAGCGGATGGTGCCGTGCAATGTCGCCGGCTGCTACGTGCCGACCGGTCGGTATGCGCATATCGCATCGGCGATCATGTCGGTCGCCACCGCCAAGGCAGCCGGCGTCAAAACGGTGATCGCTTGTTCGACGCCGTTTCGTGGCGGCGCGATGCACCCTCATGTCCTCTACGCGATGAGGGAAGCAGGTGCCGATGTCGTCCTCACACTGGGAGGCGTGCAGGCCATCGCTTCCATGGCGTTCGGTCTGTTCACGGGGCGCCCCGCGGACATCATCGTCGGGCCAGGCAACAAATACGTCGCCGAGGCCAAGAGGATGCTGTTCGGCAAGGTGGGAATCGACGTGTTCGCGGGTCCCTCCGAAGTTGCCGTGATCGCCGACGAGACAGCCGATCCCGAGATCGTCGCCGTCGATCTCGTGGGTCAGGCAGAGCACGGCCATGAAAGCCCGGCATGGCTATTCACCTCTTCTCGCGCCCTTGCCGATCGGGTCATGGCGCGAATGCCCGAACTGATCGCCGACCTGCCCGAGCCCGCCCGCTCGGCGGCCGATGCTGCCTGGCGCGACTACGGCGAGGTGATCCTTTGCGATACGCGCGCGGAAATCGTCGAGATATCGGACCAGTATGCGAGTGAGCATTTGGAGGTTCATGCGGCCGATCTTGCCTGGTGGCTCGACAACCTGACCAATTACGGTTCGCTCTTCCTCGGCGAGGAAACGACGGTCGCTTTCGGCGACAAGGCGTCCGGGCCGAACCACATCCTTCCGACCAAATTTGCTGCCCGGTACTCGGCAGGTCTGTCGGTCCACAAATTCCTGAAGCCGCTGACCTGGCAAAAGGCCGATCGGGAGGCTTGCAAGACCCTGTCTTTGGCAACGGCCCGCATCTCGCGACTAGAGGGCATGGAGGCCCACGCCCGCACTGCCGACGTGCGCATGGCCAAATACTTCCCGGGACACAATCTCGATCTGGGCAAACCGGTCGAGTCGGTCCAATGAAAGTGAGGCGAACTCCCGATCTCGGTGCTCCGCCGTCGATCCCCGAACAAGCGCATCAGCGCGTTTCGGATCTGCTCGCGAGCGGACGACTGCATCGCTATCGCGAGGGCGTAACGACTCCTGGAGCCGCAGCAAGGCTCGAGATCGCGTTCGCCGAACTTATCGGCAGACGCTATGCCGTGTGCGTAAATTCGTGCGGGAGTTCGCTGTACCTCGCATTGATCTGCTCAGGAGTAACGTCCGGCGACCCGGTCCTGATGGGCGCCTTCACGCTTGCGCCGGTTCTCGGGGCGATCGCGAATGCCAGCGGGCGGCTGGTACCGGTTGAGATCACGGACGATCTGGTCATCGACTTCGCCGATCTTGAGGCAAAGGCGAAAGCGTCGGGCGCGCGCCATCTGCTCGTCTCGCATATGCGTGGGCATGTTTGTGATCTGGCCGAATTGACCCGGATTTGCGAGCGCCTCGACCTCGTTCTGATCGAAGACTGTGCGCATACGCTCGGAGCGACTTGGTCCGGCCGTCCGACCGGAAGCTTCGGCGATGTCGGATGCTTCAGTTTCCAGTCGGCAAAGCACATCAATGCGGGCGAAGGCGGAATCCTGGTCACCGACAGTCCCGAGATTGCCGCTCGCGCTATACTCCATTCGGGGAGCTACATGCTCTACCGCCAGAACGGGACGTGCCCGCCGGAAGATGTCATGGATGTCTGGCGAGACCGGTGTGCCAATTACAGTTTGCGCCTGTCCGAGCTGGCGGCAGAGCTGGCGCTGGCTCAGCTTGCCGAGATTCCGGCGCGCGCGCGTGACTGGAATTCCAGCCATGACCGGATTGCGGCGGGGTTGTCCTCCGTCGAAGGCGTCGTTTTGCCAAACCGTCCCCCGGCCGAAGAATACGTACAAAGCTCCCTGCAATTCCGAGTGCCCGAATTTTCCGCGGATCGGATGGCAATTTTCGTCGCCGCTTGTCGTGAGCAGGGCGTCTACGTCAAATGGTTTGGCATTGCCGAGGCGGAGGGGTACACGAGCGCACCGCGCCATTGGTCCGCGTTGCCCGGATCGCCCGATGCCAAACGGACGCAATCGATCCTGGACACGCTTTGCGACATCCGCCTACCGCTGGGCCTCACCTCCTGCGATTGCGACCAGATCGTCGCGGCGATTTCATCTGCGCATGCGGCATCCGCCACAAAGGTGTCGCCGTGACCCGGCTCGCGCATCTTTTCGATCTGCGCGGGAAGCGCGCGCTCGTCACCGGCGGTAGTTCCGGTCTTGGTCTCGCGATGGCGCGCGCTCTCGGGCTGCAAGGCGCGCAGGTTCACTTGGTCGCCCGATCTCCAGATCATCTGGAAGAGGCGGTTGGTAACCTTGCCTCTGAAGGCATCGAGGGTTCGGGGCATGCCGCCGATCTCGCCGACCCGGCGTCCATCTCAAAGCTTGCCGCCTCCGTACAAACGGCCGATATTCTGGTGAATGCCGCTGGCATCAATCTGCGCCAGCCTTTCGGCAATGTGACCGCCGAAGCCTTCGATCTGCATATGGCGATCCATCTGCGTGCGCCTTTTCTTCTGGCGCAGGCTTTTGCGCCCGGTATGAAGGATCGCGGATGGGGCAGGATCGTCAACGTCGCGTCGCTTCAATCGGTCCGTGCCTTCCCCGACTCTGCCCCCTATGGCGCGGCCAAGGGCGGCATCGTGCAGCTCACGCGCGCGATCGCCGAGGAATGGTCAGCATACGGCATTACCTGCAACGCGATCGCGCCCGGCTTCTTTCGCACGCCTCTGACGGAGGCCGTCTTCGCCAGCCCTGAAAAGGCGGAGCGGAACGCGAGGCAGACTGCCATCGGCCGGAACGGAGAGCCGGAGGACATTCACGGGCTTTGCGTTTTCCTCGCATCGGACGCTTCGGCCTACATCACCGGCCAGACGATCTTTCTCGACGGAGGGTTCACCGCAAAATGAGCGCGACGATGCAGGCCCTCGTCTACACGGCACCCAACATGCTCGCGGTCCAGGAGATCGCGATTCCCCAGCCTGCGGAGGACGAAGTGCTGGTGCGTGTCGCGGCTGTGGGTATCTGCGGGTCAGACATGCACGCCTATCATGGCCATGACAACCGCCGCCCCGCGCCCCTGGTCCTTGGCCACGAGGCCGCCGGTACGATCGTCTCCGGCCCACGGGAAGGTGAGCGGGTGACGATCAATCCGCTTGTCGTCGATCCTTCCTGTCCGGCCGCGCTCGCTGGCCGGCCGCATTTGTCACCAACCCGCCAGATCATTTCCATGCCGCCGCGTCCCGGCGCGTTTGCCGAGTTCGTGACTATCCCTGCACGCAACGTCCTGCCGATCAGCGCTGGGCTCGATTTTCGCAAGGCCGCGCTTGTAGAGCCGATCGCTGTTGCCTGGCACGCGGTCCGCATCGGTCTGGAGCGACTTGACCAGGCTTCGGATACCGCGAAAGTCTTGGTGATCGGGGGCGGTGCGATCGGAATAGCCGCCGGCCTCGTTGCCAGGCGCGCCGGTGTGGCGGGACTGTGGGTCGCCGAACCGAATGCCCGTCGCCGCGCTCTTATTGCCGAGCAAGAGAGACTGCGAACCTTCGATCCTTTGACGACGGTTTTCGCCGAGGACGTCGATCTGGTGATCGATGCCGTAGGGGCGACATCGACGAGAGCTGCAGCATCCCGGCTCGTGCGTCCGGGAGGGGTGATCGTGCATGTCGGACTTTTGCCCGGCATGGACGGGTTCGACATTCGGCGCCTGACCTTGCAGGAAATCACGATCTGCGGCTCGTATTGCTACACGCCCGGTGATTTTTCGCAGACCCTGGCAGCGATCGAGGCCGGTGAACTCGGATCACTTGATTGGTTCGCAGAACGATCCCTTGCCGAGGGGCGGCGGGCATTCGCGGACCTGGATGAAGGCACGGTCGCCGCCCCGAAAATCATCCTCATGCCGACTGCATGAGGACGGCTCTTTTCAGGTTCCCTGCTTGTCGTGAACGTTCTCGAAGAATACGTCCTGCCATGTCGTCCCCTCCGATTTCAGCGTGCCGATGCGCGTCATGAAGTCGAGATAGGTCCCGATATTGTTCGGGGTCGTCGTGTATTCGACCTGCGGATCGGTGATGATCTGGCGAACGAGTTCGGGCGTCGAACCGTCGCCGCCGAGGCGCACATAGGTGTTGACGGCGCCTTCCGTGTCGCTGTTGATGATCTCGATCGCTTCCTCCAGCGTCTCGACGAAGGCTTGATAGATCAGCGGATTTTCGTCCTTGAAGCTGCTGGAGGCCCACACGACATTGAACGTCGCCGGTCCCCCCAGCACGTCATAGGAGTTCAGGACCGTGTGGATGCCCTCGTTCTGAAGTTCCAGGTCCTGGATGGGAGAAGCGGTGAAGTGAGCGGTCACTTCCTGCCCGGCCATCAGCGCGGCCATGCCGTCGGGATGGGACATGGTTACGGTGAACTGGTCGAGCCGATCGTGCTCGCCTTCGCCGAATTCCTTTTCGGCCGCCATCTGCAGCAAGATTGCCTGGATCGACACCTTGACGGCCGGCAGCGCGATCTTGTCGGCGGAGGTGAAGTCCGCGATCGATTTGATCTCCTCCTTGTTGCTGTTGAGGAGCAGCGGCATGGAATTCATGGCCGACACGCCTTTGACCTCGACCGCCCGGCCTTCGGTCCGCTCGCGCAGGATGAGAAGCGGAGGCACGCCGCCGGCGGCGAACTGGATGCTGTTGGAGAGCAGCGCGTCGTTCATGGCCGCTCCGCCGGCAAGCGTCGCGAAATTGACTTTGAGGTCGGCGACGCCGAGCTCGGCCGCCCGCTCCTGAAGCAGGCCCCGGTCTTCCATGATCATCAGCGGCAGATGGCCCAGGCTGGGCTGCCGCGCGATGGTGATCTCGGCCATCTCGGCCTGCGCGACGGCTACGCCTGAAAGAGTGATCGCCGCTGCCAGCGCGAATTTTCGACACGACATTTTTTATTCCTCCCTTGGATTGATGACGGGGGCTTGGCGCCCTTCTTGTTCAGTGGCCGCTGCCGCTCGGTGCGGGCAGGCCGGCGATGACGACGTTGACGCAGGCGACCTTGCCGCTGGCCATGGCGCGTTCGAGCGCTGCGTCGAGTTCGCTCGCCTGTTCGACATACTCGCCATGACCGCCAAGCGCTGCGACGGCGAGATCGTAGCGGGCAGGCGACAGGTCGCAGCCGATGAGGCGGTCGGGTCCGTATTGACGCAGTTGGATCTGGTGCTCCGCGTTCCACAGCCCGTCATTGCCGATCACGACGACGAACGGCGTGCCGGCGCGGGCAGCGGTCTCGAACTCGGCGAGGTGAAAGCCTATGGTGCCGTCGCCCACCAGGACGATTATGGCCGCATCCGGATCGGCGACCCGGGCTCCAAGGCCGTAGCAGGGTCCGCCGCCGATGGCGCCCGAGGGGCCGTTGACGATGCGGCGCGTGCCGCGCGTTCCGGCCTGCGCCCACTGGCCGAATTCGCCTCCGTCGCAGATCACGATCGAGCGCGCCTTGTTCTCCAGGCTGCGTTGGACGGCGGCGCAAAGTCCGCCAGACGTAATGCGCCCGGATGCCGGGTCGGTTTCCGTAAATGCCGCGCGCCACCGAGTGGCGGCGTCGACGCGCCCGCGCCAGTCGCTCCGTGCGCCCTCGGCCTTCGGTTGGTCGAACATGGCGTCGGCGACGCTGCCGGGCGTCGCTTTCAGGTCCAGCAGGATGCGCTCGCCGAGATTGGAACGTGCGCGCGCGATTTCGGCATTCTCCGCATTCACGACGATCCACCGCGCCCGGGCGGCCGGCTTGCCGAAGCCGAGCGTGAAGTCGACCGGCTTGCCCAGCGCGACGATCAGGTCCGCATCGGCGACGATCGGCTCGATCGCGCCCAGCGAGGGATCGTTGAGACCGCGCGGACTTTCCATTGCGATCACCGGCGCATCGAGATGGTCGGCGAGCCTTGCGGTGAGGTCGCCGGTCCGGCTTGAGGACATCGCCGGACCCAGGAGGATGAGCGGCCGCTCGGCGGCGGCGACGTGCTTTGCGATGTTCGCGACCTGCGCTTCCTCGACCGTTTCGGCGATCGGCCGCATTTCCTCGGCAGTGGGAATCCCGATGTCCGAACTTGCCTCTAGCACATCGAAGGGCAGGGCGATGTGGACCGGGCCGGGACGCCCCGACAGCGCAACGCGCGCAGCTTCGATCAGCGCGTCGCGAAGCTCTGCTGCCGATTTCGGCCGCAGAGAAACTTTGGTCAAAGGTGAGGTCAGGGCGACCTGGTCGAGTTCCTGGAAGGCGCCGCGCCCGTCCTGTGCCACCGAGGAGTCTCCGGTCAAGAGCAGCACAGGACTTTCGGATAGACGCGCGCTGAAAAGCGGCCCGAGCGCGTTCGCGGCCCCCGGCGCCGCCGTCACGAGCGCCACGCCGAGCGTGCCGGTCAGTTGCGCGTGAGCATCGGCCATGAACACTGCCGCGGCTTCGTGACGCGTGTGGATGATGCGCAGCCCCGTATCGAGGCATGCGTCGTAGACGGGCATGATCTGGTTGCCTGACAGCGAGAATATCGTCTTCACGCCTGCCGAGGCCAGTGCCCCGGTCACAAGATCTGCGCCTCGCATATGCACGTCTCCTCCACTCCTGCTGCCGCATCCACGCTGGTGGACGGCGTTCGGACGTTAAGGGATGGCAGGACTTATGGAACGCCGAAAATTCTTGCGCGTCTCGTAACCTGGGCTATCGATCGGCAAGGCTTCTGTCAGAAGAGTTCGGAGCGGTAGTGAAGCTGTTCCGTCAGGCAGTTGCTGCGGCGCAGTTCGACGGGTGTTTTGTCCACCGCATAGGCGACGCGGTTGATCTGGAGAAGCGGATGCCCGACCGCGATGCCCAACGCTTCGCCGTCCATCGCGTCAGCCGCCACGGCTTTCAGGCGCTCCTTCGAAGACGCGATCGTGACGTTGAAGCGCATCGCGTAGAGCCCGTAGAGATTGTTCGGCAGTTCCATCGTTTCGAGGGCCGGGAAATCGGCGCTTGGCACGGTGATCGTTTCGTGGATCGCCGGCGCACCGGAGATGGAGCGCAGGCGCCGGATGCGGACGACCTCCTCGCCCGCAGCGCGCGCAAGCTGCTCGAGTTCGTCGTTCGTCGCCGGGTGTACACCGATGGACAGGACCGAGCTCTGCGGAAAGGTCCGCGTGCCGGCATCCGGCACGATCTTGAAGAACTGGAACATCACCCGTTCGTCGTCATGGGTCGACACGAATGTGCCGCGGCCCTGCCGGCGAACGACGAGATTGTCCTTCGCCATGGCGTCGAGCGCGCGCCGGACCGTGCCAGGATGGACGCCGAGCTCGGCGGCGATCTGCATTTCGGACGGCAGGAGCGCTCCGGGGGCCCACGCTCCATCGACGATCCGTTTGATGAGCCGGTCGCGCACCTGCTTATAGAGCGGCTGAAAGCTGAGCGCTTCAGCGTCGGTTGGTGCAGGCATGCAGGGATCTCCAAGGCCGCGGGTCGGTCTGCCCCGATAGCATCTGACCCCGGCAAAGTCATGCCTGCAAATACTCTTATCAATGATATCTGGCATAAGATATAAGAGCTTGGTATGCGTCTTCCGCCGGCCCACACCTATCGGAAGACCTCGATGCTAAAGCCCCTGATCCGTACCCTGCCTGACGGGCCTGCTCGTCACCGTATCGAGACGGCTCGATCGCTGGTGCCAGGCATTCTCGTCGCATCCACAATCGCACTGGCGGCCACGTTCCTGTCCGACCACTACGGCGGGCCGGTCATGCTGTTCGCGCTTTTGCTGGGCATGGCGTTCAACTTCCTGTCGGCGGATGCGAACTGCCGGCCGGGCATCGATTTTTCGGCACGAACCATCCTTCGGGTCGGCGTCGCGCTGCTCGGCGCCCGGATCACCATCGAGGCCGCGGCGAGCCTCGGCCCGTTGCCGATCCTGCTGGCCGTCGGTGGCGTCGTCGCGACCATTGCGGTGGGCATGGCGCTCGCCCGCCTCTTCGGTTTCGAAACGCGCTTCGGTCTCCTGACGGGCGGCGCGGTCGGCATTTGCGGTGCCTCCGCCGCGCTCGCCATTGCTTCGGTCCTTCCCAAAGGCCGGGAGAGCGACACGATCTTCACGGTCATCGCCGTGACGACGTTGAGCACCATCGCCATGGTCGCCTATCCGATCGCGCTTCAAAGCGCCGGCTGGAACGACATCTGGGCGGGCGTCTTTCTCGGCGCGACGATCCACGACGTGGCTCAGGTCGTCGGCGCCGGCTACAGCATTTCCACCGAGGCGGGCGATGCGGCCACGCTGACCAAGCTCCTGCGGGTCTCCATGCTCGTACCGGTCGTGCTCGCCATTTCCTTCGTCATTGCACAGCGCGGACAGGGCAGCGCTGCGCCCAGGCTGCCGGCCTTCCTCGTCGCCTTCGTGGTTCTGGTCATCGTCAACAGTCTCGGCCTCATCACGCCCTTCATGCGCGAGTTCGCCTCCGACGTATCGCGCTGGGCGCTCGTTGCGGCCATTGCCGCGCTCGGGGTGAAGACCATGCTGGGCGACGTCATGAAGGTCGGTCCGAAGGCCATGCTCGTCGTCATCATCGAGACGGCCTGGATCGCCGGGCTGGCGATGATCGCCATTCTCTGGCTGGGCTGAGCGGGGCAAGGGCGCTTCGTCCTCGGCTTCGGGGGTAGAAAAAAGGGCCGGGGATGACCCGGCCCTTTCGGTGTTCTCGTGGCCGCTCCTAGCTGCCCTCTTCGTCGTGGATCATCGGGAAGTAGATGTCTTGCCAGTTGTCGGTGGTCGCCTCGACGAGCCCGACGCGGTTCATGAAGGCGAGATAGTCGAGCACCTTTTTCGGCGTCGTCGTCCATTCGGTCGTCTCGGCCGTGATGATCGCGACCGCATCCTCCTGCGAAAGGTTGGTGCTTTCAGCCTCGATCCAGAGCGCTGCGGCTTCTTCCGGGTTCGCGTTGATGAACTCCATGCTTTCTTTCAGCGCGTCGACGAAGGCCTGTGTGATCTGAGGATTGGCCTCGACGAACCGTCCGCTGGCCCAGACTGAGTTGAAGGTGTGCGGTCCGCCCAGAACATCGTAGCTGTCGAGAATCAACGTCGCGCGCTCGTCCTTCAACTCCATTTCCTGAAATGGCGAGGAGCCGAAATGCGCGGTGATTTCCGAACCGCCTCCCATCAGCGCGAGCTGCGCGTCGGTGTGGCCCATCGATACGGTCAAGGGATCGAGCCGGTGCTGTTCGCCCTCGCCGAATTCCTTCTCGGCGGCCATCTGAAGGGTCACTGCCTGGATCGAGGTCTTGACCGCCGGAAGCGCGATCTTGTCAGTCTCGGTCAAATCCGCGATCGAACCGACGCCCTCCTTCATGCTGACGAGCTGGATCGGCATGGCGTTCAGCGTCGCGACGCCCTTGACGCCGAGATTGGTCTGAGTGCGGCCCCAGATAGTCAGGAGCGGCCCGACGCCGCCGGAGGCGAAGTCGAGATTGCCGGAAATCAGGGCCTCGTTCATGCCCGAACCGCCGGTGAAGCGCAGCCACTCGACCGTAATCTCGTGCCCGGCTTCCGCCGCGTGCTTCTCCAGAAGGCCTTGTTCCTCCATGACCGTAAGCGGCAGGTAGGAAATGCCCAACTGCTTGGCGAGCCGGACGGTTGACACCTCGGCCATCGCCGCCGAGGGGAGTATGCCGAGCGCCACTGCGGCGAGCACTGCAAGTTTCAAATTCACTTTCATGCCGTTCTCCCTGCTTATTTGGACTGCGTGTCGGTAATCGGCGTGCAGCCCTGTTTCCTTGCCCTGAATGTGAAGCGGCGCCGGTTGCCCGGCGCCGCGATTTTCAGCTCGACGAGGTCTGCATCCCCCAGCGCTGGATGGTGCGACGCTCGATCGTCTGGAAGATCACGTTCTCGACCACGAGGCCGATGATGATGACGGTCAAGAGCCCGGCAAAAACGGCCGAAATGTCGAGCATGTTCTTGTTCTCGAAGATGAACCAGCCAAGCCCGCCCGAGCCGGAACTGACGCCGAAGACGAGCTCGGCCGCGATCAGCGTTCGCCAGGCAAAAGCCCAGCCGATCTTCAACCCCGTCAGGATCGAGGGGAACGCAGCCGGGATCAGGATGCGCGTGATGAAGCGGAAACCTCTCAGCCCGTAGTTCCGGCCCACCATCTTCAGCGTCTTCGAGACTGACAGGAAGCCCGAATGCGTGTTGAGCGCGATCGCCCAGGTGACTGAATGGACGAGGACGAAGACGAGGCTGGCCGTCCCCAGCCCGAACCAGATCAGCGCCAGCGGCAGGAGCGCGATGGCCGGCAGCGGGTTGAACATCGACGTCATCGTCTCGAGGAAGTCAGTGCCGATCCGCGAGGCCATCGCGAGCGCCGTCAAAAGCGTCGCCAGAACGATGCCGATGCCATAGCCGATCAGCAGGACCTTGATGGACGCCCAGGCGCGCGCCGGAAGTTCGAAGGCCGCGACGCTCGACAGGAACGATGACATGGTCTGCGTGAAGGTCGGGAAGAGCAGGTCGTTGTTGAGGTAGCGCCCATAGGCCTCCCAGACGAGCGCCAGTACGACGAGGATCACGGCCTTGCGCACGAAACCCTCATTGTAGATCATCTGCAGCGTGGAGAGCGGCTTCTCGACCACCGAGATCTGGTCGGCCGACTGCTCGTCATAGAGGATCTCGGGCCGCGCGGCCGGATAATCGATCACTGCTGCGGACGATGCCGTGGCGTTAGGCATGGGCGTGCTCCATTTCCTGGCCGGCAAACAGCATGTGCTGGATGCGCTTTTCGAGCTTGGTGCCTTCGATGGCGTCCGTGGTGGAGTTGAGTTCCGCCTTCACCCGTCCCGGATGCGGCGACAGGAGCAGGATGCGGTTGCCGATCTTGATCGCCTCGGGAATCGAGTGCGTGACGAACAGAACCGTGAACTTCGTTTCCTCCCAAAGCTGCAGCAATTCGTCCTGCATGCGTCGGCGCGTCAGCGCATCGAGCGCCGCGAAAGGCTCGTCCATAAGGAGGATGTCAGGCTCCATCGCCATGCCGCGCGCGATGGCGACGCGCTGCTTCATGCCGCCCGACAGCATGTGCGGATAGCTGTCGGCGAAGCGCGCGAGGTTGACCTTCTCAATATAGTGCATCGCGCGCTCGTCGCATTCGCGTTTGCTCATCTTCGTCGCTGATTCGAGCGCGAAGGCGACGTTCTGGCGAACAGTCCGCCAGGGCAGGAGCTGGTCGAATTCCTGGAAAACCATCATCCGGTCCGGTCCGGGCTCGCGGATGATCTGGCCCTTGAGCCGCATCTCGCCTTCCGTCGGCGTCATGTATCCGCCGACCGCCTTCAGGAGGGTGGACTTGCCGCAGCCGGATGGTCCCAGAAGAATGAACCGGTCACCCTTCAGCACATCGAAATTGACCCGGTAGGTCGCCGTGATCAGATGGGCCGACGTCTTGTATTGGAGCGTGACGTCGCGCACGCTCAAAAGAGGCGTAGACTCCTGCATTCGTCCTCCCTGTGTCGATCAGGCATGCAAGGTGTCATCCCCTGCGGGTGCCTGTCGAAGCACCGTTTCTCCTCCTTCGGGCAAATGCCGAAAAACCTGCGCAGGCCGGTGCGACCTGCTGGCTGCTCCTTCCTTCGTCCCAGGCCCAAGCCATTTTCGAGGCCTGGATTCGCTTTGCCCTTGACGTCGGCTGGCGGAGCTTCAAAAAGGTAAGAGAAAAATTTTCTATTGAAAATCAATCAATTCTTTCTGCTATCGAAGATTTTTCTTACAATAGGAGGAGATATCGTGACGATCCGGATGCTGCGTACTTTGCTGGCCGTAGCCGAAAACGGAACATTCACCGCAGCGGCCGAGGCCGTCTTTCTCACCCATGCCGCCGTTAGCCAGCAGATGAAGACGCTGGAGGACGAATGGTCGGTTCGCATCTTCGACCGGACGCGACGTACGCCCGAGCTGACCCCTTTGGGCCGCGCTCTCGTCGAGCAGGCGCGTCAAGTCGTTGCCGCATACGACAATCTCGTCCCATCGGTGATGGGGGAGGAAGGGTTGCGCGGGGTCATTCATCTTGGAGCGGCGCCGACAACACTCGTCGGCCTCGTGCCGCTGGCGATCATGCTCCTCAAGCGCGATTTCCCCCGGATCAAAGTCAATGTCGTGCCGGGTCTGACGACGAATCTGCTGCAGCAGGTCGAGCGCGGCTCGATCGACCTTGCCATCGTCACGCGCCCGCGGGTCGTGCCGCGCAACTTGACCTGGCTGGACATCGCCAACGAACCGCTCGAACTCCTCGCATCTACCCGGACGGTGAGCGACGATCCGCTGCACCTCCTGCGCACCATGCCGTTCATCCGCTTCTCGCGGCAGGCCGTCGTTGGCGAGATGATCGAGAGCTGGCTGCAGGATCGCAACATAGCCGTGGAAGATTCAATGGAGCTGGAAAGCCTCGAATCGATCACCGGCATGGTGCTCGCCAATTTGGGCGTGTCGATCGCCCCGCGGCCGTGCGTCTCGCCGGTCAATCCGCTGCCGTTGAAGCACATTCCGCTCGATCCGACGCGCCTCTACCGCAATCTGTGTGTCGCCTGCCGCGTCGACCACGTGCGCCCGCGCATGGCTGCCGAAATGCACAAGCGGCTGCTTCAGGCCGCATCGATCGGCCTTTTCGATCCTGACAAGCTCAAGGGGGACGCGCTGGGATGACGATTGGATATCTTGCCGTTCTTCTGGCGGGCGCAGCGGCAGGCGGCTTCATCAACGGACTGGCCGGTTTCGGAACGGCGCTCCTCGCTCTCGGCTTTTGGCTCCAGATCATGGCGCCGGAGCGGGCGGTCGCCATCGTAGTGGTGATGTCCGTCCTGAGCGGTCTTCAGGGGTTGTGGATCGTGCGCGAGGCAATCGCAGACAACCCCGCCCGGCTGATGCGTTTCCTCGTCCCCGCCCTGCCGGGCGTGTTTCTGGGTGTCGGGCTTCTGGCGCGGCTCGATGCGACCGTGCTCAAGATCGTGGTCGGCGTGTTCTGCCTGGTCTATGGCGGCTTCTTCATCGCCCGGCGCTCGCTGCCCGTCTTTTCGAGAACGACGCCTGTCGGAGACAGCGTGATCGGCTTTGCCGGCGGCGTGCTAGGCGGCGCGGCGTCCCTGTCAGGCGTCCTGCCAACCATGTGGTGTGCGCTTCGCCCCTGGCCGAAGGCTGAGCAGCGGGCGGTGCTGCAGCCATTCAACGTCGCTGTGCTGGGCCTGACGGTGATCGTGCTCGCCTGGAACGGACTTTACGATCGCACGACGTTGATCCACATCGCGATCGCGCTGCCGATCACGTTGCTTGCGGCGCAGGCGGGCATCGCCGTGTTCCAGCGGTTGACCGATTCGGCCTTCCGCCGGCTCCTGATCGTGCTGCTCTTCGTTTCCGGCGCCGTGATCCTGGCGCGCGAGCTGTTCTGACTAGCCGATCAGTTCGTCCGAGCGGTCGTCCGTCTCGCCGAAGCGGCGCAACACCGCCGGCTTCGTGCCCTCGTAGACCTTGGCAAGGTTCGCGGATATCCGTTTGTTCTCGCGCTCGAACAGGCTGTTGCCCTGAAGGTCGCTCTCGACGATGAACGGCCCCATGTTCTCGGCCTCGATGAGCCACATCGCTTGCGCCAGCCCCAGTTCCTCGCGCCAGTAGATGCCCTTGACCGACTTGATCCCGCGTCCGAGCAGCGCGCCCGTGCCGTAACCGACCGTCGTCAAATAGATCGCGCCGTTCGGCACGAAATGTTCCTGATAGTCATGCGAGGTCATGCCGCCCTTGCCGATGATCAGCTTGGCCCCGGAGATGCGCAGCCAGTCGCCTATCCATTTCGAGAACCGGAACGAGGCGGTCGCAGTCACCGCGCCCATGTTGAAGGAGCCGTCCGCCTCTACCGAGGCCGCGGGCGAACAGTGGAAGTTCGCGGCGCTTTGCGCCGGCAGGTCGAGCGGCAGCGGCACGCCCTGTTCGATCGCCCGCGCGTAGACGCCTTCCCGGCCCGTATAGATGTTGCCGTCGAGATAGACGATGTCGCCGATCGACAGCTTTTCCAGGTCGTCGCGGACCGGGTTCGTGCTCAGGCGGACATGCTTTGGCTTTGCGGCTCGTTCCATTCGACCGTCTCCCTGCGTTGATAGGCGGTGAACCAGTCCGGATCGGTCCGGTACTCGACCCGCCCGTCGCCGTGGATGCGCGCGACGGCGCGCCGCGACGACAGGCAAAAGGCATGGACACTCATCTGCATGCCGCCGGTGTGGCAGTATCCGACTTCGATGTTGCAATCGACGACCATCGACTTGCCGACGAAGCCCATCGCACCCATGCCGATCGAATTGCCCAAGTCCTTGAACTCAGCCTCGAGCGCTGCGATGCGTGGGTCCGAGTTGCGGCTGCCGACGGTTCGCAGGCACGCTGCGCGCTTGCCCAGGACCATGCAAGCATCCTTGGAGCCGCCGAGGCCTATGCCGATGATGGCGGGCTGGCAGGCGAGGCCCCGCTTGCCGAAGGCGACGAGGCTGTCGAGGAAGAAGCGCTTGATGCCTTGGATGCCGTCGGACGGAAAGAGCATGCGGTAGTCGGTCCCGAACAGCCCGCCTTTGTGGACGGTGATGAGATCGATCCAGTCGCCGTCGGGCTCGAACCCGTATTCGATCTCCGGCGCGCCAATGCCGACATTGTTATCGTGGTCGGTGCGCCACAGCGGATGGACCCGGTTCGGCCGCAGCGGAATTGCATGGGTAGAGTGCGCCGTTGCGCGCCGCAGTGCGGCCTCCAGCGCGACCGGGCCGCCCTCGATGCGGGCCTCGTTGCCCATCTTGACGTACCAGCGCGGGCATCCCGTGTCGCCGCACATCGCGCGCCGGTCCTCCTTGGCCGCCTCGTAGTTTTCCAGCATTGCCTGCAGCACGAAGGAGGAAAGGTCGCCATCCTCCACGCTGGCGGTGTGCTTCAACCCGTCCAGATAGTCCTGCGGGATCTCGATCGCCGCCTTCTCCATGAGAACGTTGGCGGTCGATTCGATGGTTTTCAGCGCGATCATTCTGCAGCCTCCACGAGAGTTGCCGGTTCGCCTTCGGGCAGTATGGTCTGACCGGGACGAACGATGGTGAACCGCACGGCCTCGCGGTCTACCTCGATCTGGTCCGAGCGCATCTGCGCGATCGTGAAATAGGAACTGTCGAGCTCGCCCGCCTCGGGAAAATCCTCGCGATAATGCGCCCCGCGCGAATTCTCGCGGGCAAGCCCGGCCCGGGTGATGACTTCCGAGACGTCGCAAAGCGAGCGCAGGTTGAGCCAGTCGTGCCAAGTAAGATTGAAGGCGAGGTTGTCGGGGGCGACGCCTCCCTCCATCAGTTCCTGCGAGACGTCGGCGATCTTGGCAAGGCCGCGTTCCATGCCGATCTTCGTGCGCATGACGCCGACATGGTCCCACATCGCTTCCTGCAGCCGGTCCTGAAGCGGGTGGATCAGGCTCGGCTTTCGGCCGAGGGGATGGATGGCGCGCTCGATCTCGGCTTCGAGCACAGTCTCGTCCGGATCGCGCAGCGCTGTTATATTGCGGATGTCGCCGCCCATGACGTCGCCCGCGACACCGCCATAGACGGTGGAGTTGGCGACCCCGTTGCCGCCGAGCCTGTTGGAGCCGTGCGCACCGCCGGCATCCTCGCCGGCGACATAAAGCCCTTCGAGCGCAGTGCGCGTATCGGCATCGACCACGACGCCGCCCATGAAATAGTGCGCGGTCGGCACCACCGCGACCTTGTCGCCGGCAAGGTCGAAGCCGCTGTCGGCGCAGCGCTTGACCATGCCCTTGAATTTCTGCCGCACGTTTTCGGGCCCCAGATGGCTCATCGAAATGAAGACCGCGCCTTCCTCGCCGGCATTGCTCTGGCGCATCGCCGCATAGATGCCGCGGCTGACGACGTCGCGCGTCGCCCGCTCTCCGCGCTTGTCGAACTGATACATGAAGCGCTCGCCGCGCGTGTTGAGAAGGTGTCCACCCGCGCCGCGCAGACCCTCCTCGAGAACCGTACCGGTCATCTTGGTGCCGGGGCCTGCGAGCAGCCCCGTCGGATGAAACTGCACCATCTCCATGTCGCGAAGCGGCAGTCCCGCGCGCAGCGCCATCGCCAGCCCGTCCATCGTCTTGTCGCCGGACGGGGTGTGATATTTATACATGGTCGGGCCGCCGCCCGTTGCCATCAGCACGGCCTTGGCGCGCACGAAGCGGAAATCGCCGCTGCGCATGTCGATGAAGAGGACGCCGGCGAGCGCCGTCCCGTCGCGTGTCGGAACGAGCCCGATCGCCCGGTGCTCTTGAAGCTTTTCCACCGGGCGGGCCAGCACCTGCTCCATCAGCCGGTTGATGATCTCGATGCCGGTCAGGTCACCCTTGTGGACCGTCCGGTCCGCTGTCTGCCCCGCGAAGGCCTTGTGGTGCAGCGTTCCGTCGGCATTGCGGTCGAAGAAGCAGCCTATCTCGTTTTCGAGTTCCCGCACGCGAACCACGGCCTGTTCGCACAGCTTCCACGCCATTTCCTGGTTGGGCAGCCACTTGCCGCCCTCGATCGTGTCCATGAAATGCCGTTCGACGGAATCGCCGGGGCCGAGCGCGACGTTGTAGCCGCCCTGCACCATGCGTGTGCATCCGCACTTGCCGATCAGCCCCTTGACCGCGATCGTGATCCGCGTGCCTTCGGGCGCGCTTTGCTGGGCATGGAGCGCGGCGAACATGCCGGCCCCGCCGGTCCCAATGATGAGGATGTCGGTGTCGTGGCGGTGAAGGGCAGGGCGTCTTCCCATGCTCAGATCGCCCGCAGCAGGAATGTCGTGGAGACGAAGACCGAAAACGCGACGGCGGCCGCGGCCAGCGTCTTCTGTCGCGCCGACCATGGCAGGAACTCCAGCGCCAGAAGCCGCAGGCCGCCGAAGATGTGGATGGCCAAAAGGAAGACGAGGCCGAACTCCGCGATCTTCACCAGCGGCTGGTCCGCCCAGCGGAAGAACCCTTCAAGACGTTCCGGCTCGTTCAGCGCCAGTGCCAGAACGTAGAAATGCGCGGGCAAGAACAGCGCCAGCGCCACGCCCGAAATGCGGTGGAGCATGAAGGCGAGCCACAGCGGATGGCCCTGATGCGGCCGCACGATCATGATGCCGTCACCGCATGGACGGCGCTCAGCCCCATATAGAGAAGTCCGAGGCAGACGGCCCAGGAAAACAGGGCGAGGGGCAGGCGACCGATCCGGATCGTCTCGGCGAGGACCACGCGCAGTCCGATCGCCGCATGGATGGAGACGACGACGACGAAGGTGCCGTAGAACAGCATCCAGCCGACGCTGCCCTGCGTGCGTCCCAGCACCTCGGCTGCCGACAGGCCGCCGCCGATGGCGTAGATCATCACCGCGATATGGCCGAAGACCAGCGGTGCCATGACGAGCGCCGAGAGCCGCTGGAGCATGTAGAGACGCATGTCGAGCATGTGGCTCAGCTCTCCTTCCGCAGGAAGCGCCAGGCCGCCTCGCGCTTCAGTCCGGCGATCGATGTCAGGGGGCTGAGCTCATTGGGGCAGAACCGCTCGCAGCTTCCCTGCGAATGACAGCTTGTGCATCCACCCGGCCTCGATACCGCGTCGAGGATCGCCACGCGTCCGCTATCCTTGGCGTCGTTGAGAAGCGTCCAGGCACGGTTCAGCGCCGCCGGTCCCAGATAGTCCGGATTGGCCGCGACACTGTCGCAGGCCGCATAGCACACCGCGCAGTTGATGCATTCAATCCCTGCATCGGCCGCGACGCGCGCCGGCGTGGACGGCCTGACCGGGGCGATGTCGGCCGCGCGGTCCGTGGAGCTGTGGAATACGCCTTCCGCCTTGACCCATTTGTCGAAGAACGGGTCCATGTCGACCGCCAGGTCCTTGATCACCGGCAGGTTGCGCAGCGGCGCGATCTCCAGCCGACCGTCTTCCGCGACCTTCCTGACGTGTGTGCGGCAGGTCCAGCGCGGCTGGCCGTTTACCATCATCGCGCAGGAACCGCACATTCCGACGCGGCAGGCGAAGCGATAGGACAGCGTCGGCTCGGCATTACGCTGAATCCAGGCGACGACGTCGAGCACGGTCTGGTTTTTCAGGGCCGGAACGTCGAATGACCGGAATGCGCCGGCTTCCGGCCCGCCCCGCCATACCGAAACACTGAGACTGGCAGCCGCGTCAGGCACTTTCGGGTCCTCATCTTTCGATTAGATCGAGGGGTACACCAAAAGCTGAACTGACAAAAAACGATAAATCGTAACGCTTTTCGTAAGCAAAATCATCAAGCCGGCTCCAGACAATGCGGAGCCGGCTTGACTGTCACGCGCTGCGATAGAGCTTCGTCATCGAGAACTCGCGGTGCCCGAGCGCCTCGGCCGCCGTGTTGCGCCCGTTCGCGGTGCGCACGATCATGTCGATCAGCGCGTCGCCCGCCTCGTCGATCGTCATCTCGCGCCGCAATATGCCCGACACGTCGACATCGACATGCTCGCCCATCGTGCGCACCGTGCGCGGATTGGCGGTGATCTTGATCACCGGCACGATCGGATTGCCGATCACGTTGCCCTGTCCGGTGGGGAAGGTATGGATCACATAGCCGCCCGCCGCCATCAGCGTCACGCATTCGGCCGCGGCCGACGAGGAATCCATGAAATAGAGCCCGTTGCCCGATTTCGGCATCTCGGCCGGCTCGAGGATGTCGATATATTTCGACGTCCGGCCGATCTTTTCGAGATTGCCGAGCGCCTTTTCCTCGATCGTCGTCAGCCCGCCCTCGATATTGCCCTTGGTCGGCTGGCTTTCGGACAAATCGTCGGTCTTGAACTGCTCGATGACGTCGTCCTGATACGCCTTCCACATCCTGTACCAGCGCTCGCCGACCTCCGGGTTGATCGCACGCGCCTTGGCGATGTGCTCGGCGCCGGTGATCTCCGACGTCTCGCCGAAGCAGCCATAGATGCCTTCGGGCAAAAGCTTGTCATACATGTTGCCGACCGTCGGGCACGAGCCGAGCCCGGTCGTCGTGTCGCTCTCGCCGCACTTGGTCGAGACCCAGAGCTCCGAGATCGAACATTCCTCGCGCTGCAACTCGGTGGCGTAGTGGACGAACTCCTTCGCCTTGCGGCTCGCATCCATGATCGTCTTCAGGTCGCCGTTCTGCTCGATCGAGAAGCCCGCCACCGGCTTGCCGGTCGCGGCGATGCCGTCGACGATCTTCTTCGTCCAGCCCGGCTCGATGCCGATGACGACGACGGCGGCGACGTTGGGGTTCGCGCCGGTGCCGATCATGGTGCGGAAATGCAGTTCCAGGTCCTCGCCGAACTGCAGCCGCCCATAGGCATGCGGCAGCGCCATCGTGCCCTTGATGTTGTGGGCCACCGCCTCGCAGGCGGCGTTGGAAATGTCGTCGACCGGCAGGATGATGACATGGTTGCGCACGCCGACGCGGCCATTGTCGCGCCGATACGCCTGAATGGTCCGGTTGGAATATTTCGATGCCATGGGTCGGCTCCTACCAGCGCTTGGTCTTGAGGTTGTGGACATGGACATGGCCTCCCTTGGCGACGTCGGCGACGAACTTGCCGATATCCTCGCCATATTTGACCGCCGTGTCGCCGCTCTTGATGTCGGCGAGCGCGACCTTGTGGCCGATCGGCACGTCCGCCTTCGCTTCCAGCTCGAAGCTGGAATTGTCGTGCGTGACGACGCCGAGCATCTTCGTGCCCGCCGTCAGCCCTTCGACGACGACGACGCCGACATTGTCCTTGTGCTCGTGAACGAGCAGATGGGGGATCGATACCATGAAAGCTCCTGCTGAAATGTCAAGTCTTATATAAGATATAAGATCTAAGTCAGGGGAGAGTCAACTGGGTCGAGTTCGGATACCCTGAGTGGCATCGCACACTCGGTAGGGGTATCCGCACTCAAGGTCGGTGGAGGCAGGTTTTATTAGGAGCTGAGCCCGTCCTGCAGCCTTGTCAGCATGCGGAGGCATGTGTCGAGCTGCGCGATTTCGATATACTCGTTCGGCTTGTGCGCTTGAGCGATGGAGCCGGGGCCACAACTGACGGCTGACATGCCGATGCTCTGGAAAAGGCCGGCTTCAGTCCCGAATGAGACGAGGTCAGCCTCGTGCGCGCCGGTCAGTTCGAAGACGATGTCGCGGGCTTCAGACTGCGAAATCGGCAATAGGCCCTGGACTTCGCCGATCACATGCATGACGATGTCAGCATGGGCGCAGACTTTGCGCATGGCAAGCCGAAGCAGACCCTCGACAAAGGCAGCGAGTTCCGCCTTTACATGGTTGGCATCGTCGGTGTGGGCGAGCCGTAAGTCTCATCCAGCCGAGATCGTGTGGCGGGGATGCCGCCGGCCATCTTGCCGACCTGTTCGGCCATCTCACGTGGTAGGAACCGGCTATCCGCAGGCGCGAAATATGAGCTTTTCGCAACTTCTAGGAGCGGATCATAGCGCATAACGTGTATCCGGCGCTGACGCCCTGTCCGGTTGAGACCCAGGCCTATCCATACCGTGAACTCGACCAAGTATTCATGCCAGCTTTTGCCGCACGATGCGGCATATCCGGATCGGCTCGGTCAATTGCCACTGGAGGGGCGGATGTCCGTTTTCGTGAATTCGGAGACGAGCGACCTGGCCGCCGAGGCAGCCCACCTCTTTTCATGAGTGAAAGCGAAATGATGCGGACGCTGAAGCATCAATGCCGTACAGCGCGCTGCTATCGCGAGCGATCCCGCGACACGGCCATTCATGGCGAAGGTTCGTCCTTGGAGTTGCCGTCCGGCTCGGTGAGCTCAAACAGGTCGCTCGACCGATCTTGATATCGTCCGGAAATGACGACCGAATGGCCGGCCCCAATGATCCCGCTATCCCTTTCGGGCCGATTGTCGCGACGAGCTTGCCATTTGGGCCAGAACGGCCGATCAAAACGGAGAGCTGCGCGCCCGGGCCCGACACCTAACGCTGGCGCTGCTTGCGGGCGGCGTATCGCGCGTCGCGCTTGCTCTTGAGTTCCGCTTCATAGTCGAGCAGCTGCTTGACCAGCGCGCGGTCGTTTTCTTCCTTGGCGAGTGTGGCTGTCCTGGATGCCGCTTCGGCTTCGGCGCGCTCTTCGAGTTTCTGGCGCTCCAGACGCTCGGCTTCCTCGCGCCGGTCCTGCTCGCGCTCGGCCGCACGTTCAGCTCGTTCGCGCGAAATGCGCGCGCGCTCCGCCTGACGGGCGAGGACTTCTGGGGAATCGACCGCCGGCCGGGCCTTGAACTTGGCGAGCAGTTCCTGCTTGGCTGCATTTGAGGTTGCGAGCCGGTCCGCGAGGCTTTGGTTCTTCATGGGTGGCAATTGTGTGCTTTCTTGAGAGGGGCCAGGATCGATGGAGATCGATACCCATCAACGTAAAAGGGTCGGACATGTGTCCGACCTCTGTGTCATCTCGATGGTGCGGCGGTACATCCGTGGTCGCAGCCATGAAACGATCAGGCTGCAGCTTATGCGGCCTGCAGGTTCTCGGCGGCCGTCTTGCCGTTGCGGCGATCCACGACCGCTTCGAACGAGACCTTCTGGCCTTCGGCCAGGGTGCTCATGCCCGAGCGCTCGACTGCGGAGATGTGAACGAACACATCGGCGCCGCCGCCGTCCTGCTCGATGAAGCCGAAACCCTTGGTGGAATTAAAGAACTTTACGATACCGGTAGCCATAACGATTTCCTTTCAATCGACAAAGAGAGGCTGAGCCCGCAACCGATCGTCGCGGGCCGTCAGATCGACGTTGAAAAGGAAGATCGCGAATGGCGCGAGGCGCGAAAACAAAATTCGTCAGCAAGATCGATGGGGCGGATGTAGACTTTTCGGACGGAGAATACAAGTGAGAGCCATCGCGCCGGCCACCGGAAACCGTCGCCGGCTTCCGGTGCCTTGCGATGAGCTAGGGCGTTCCGACGCCCGCCGCCGCCCTGCGCGACTGCAGCAACTGCATCGCCGCGACGGCAAACAGGACTGTCGCGCCGACGAGCGTCGTCGTCAGTTCCGGCGCGACCATCAGGATCGCCGCGACGGCGAGGATCGGCCGTTCGATGGCGCGCAGCGGCGCGATCAGATAGCCGGAGAACGCTGCCGAAAGCGCTGTGATGCCGAGCGTGGCGCCGATGAAAGCGAGCAGGAACGCTTCCATCGTGAAGCCCTCGACGACGATCAGCAGCGATGGCGAGAAAACGAAGACGAACGGGATCAGCACCTTGCCGATGCCGAGCCGGAAGGCGGTGTTGCCGGCCCTGAACGGATTGGCGTTGGCGATGCCCGCGGCGGCATAGGCCGCGAGCGCGACGGGCGGCGTGATGTCGGCGAGGACGCCGTAATAGAACACGAAGAAATGCGCCACGAGCGGCTGGACGCCGAGCATGCCGAGGATCGGCGCGGCGACGGTCACCATTATCAGGTAGTTCGCCGTGGTCGGGATGCCGCAGCCCATGAGGACGCAGACGACGCCGGTCAGGATCAGCGTGATCGTCAGCGTCAGCGTCACCGGGCTCATGAGGTCGAACGGGATGAAGGGCTCGATCGCGCCCGCCCATGCGGCGGCGGTCGAGGTGACGATGAAGGAGACCTTGAAGCTGACGCCGGTCAGCGTGACGACGCCGATGACGATGCCGACCGTGGCGGCGGCGGCGCCGACGGCGAGCGCGTATTTCGCGCCGATGACGAAGCTGTCGAAGATGTCGCGGATGGTGATGCGGTTGCGCGGGTTGGCGAGGCCGATCACGATGCAGGCGGTGATGCCCCAGAAGGCGGCGAGATAGGGCGTGTTGCCGTTCATCAGCACGCCGATCAGCACGAAGAGCGGGAAGATGGTCGGCCAGTCATGGCGCAGAACTTCCCAGACGCGCGGCAGTTCGTCCGCGGTCAGGCCGCGCAGACCGAGGCGCTTGGCCTCGAAATGGACCTGCATCAGCACGCCGAAGAAGTGCATGAAGGCGGGCACGAGGGCGGCGATGAGGATGTCGGTGTAGGGAATGCCGAGGAACTCGACCATGAGGAAGGCGGCGGCGCCCATGACGGGCGGCGTGATCTGGCCGCCGGTGCTGGCGGCGGCCTCGACGCCGGCCGCGAAGTGCCGCGGATAGCCGACGCGGATCATCGCAGGGATGGTCAGCGACCCGGTCGTCACCGTGTTGGCGATCGACGAGCCGGAAATCGAGCCCATGAGGGCGGACGACAGGACCGACACCTTGGCCGGTCCGCCCGAAAAGCGCCCCGCGACGGCAGAGGCGAGGTCGATGAAGAGCTTGCCGAGCCCCATCCGCGTGGCGAGCACGCCGAACAGGACGAAGTGGAAGACATAAGTTGCGACGACGCCGACCGGCAGGCCGAAAATGCCCTGGCTGGTCAAATAGAGATGGTTGACGAGGCCGGACCAGCTCGATCCGGGATGGACGAGGATGCCGGGCGCACTACGGCCAAAAATGGCATAGGCCATGAAGAGACAGGCGATGATCGGCAGCGGCCAGCCCATGGAACGCCGGGTGGCTTCGAGCAGGACGACGATCAGGATCGTGCCCATCGCCACGTCGATCGGCAGCGGATTTCCGACCCGGAAGGCGAGGTCCTGGAATATCCACGGCACGTAGAGGACCGAGACGGCGCCGGCGATGGCGAAGATCCAGTCGAGGAGCGGGATGCCGCCGGGGCGCAGCAGCGAGGACTTGTAGAGCGTCTTCTGGCCGGTCGGGGTCGCCGCGAAGACGATGAAGATCAGGCCGATGACGAAGGCCATGTGGACGCCGCGATGGGTGATCTCACGCAGGAGGCCGAAGCCGGCGGTGTAATAGTGGAAGAGCGACAGCGTGAAGAGGAGACCAGCCGCGAGCCAGCCCACCGCGGGGCCGAGAGGGCGGAATCGCACTTCCGGATCGAACCGCTCCTCGATTTCAGCAAGGTTGGGCTGATCCGTATCGGTCGCGGATTTGGTCATCGCTGTCGCTCTGTGGGTTCATGGAAAAGCAGATGCCATTCGCCGGACTTTCGGCGAATGGCAGGGCAAGGGCGGACGGGCCGCATTCTGTCCCCTTGGGGACTATTCCTGAAGGAGGCCGGCTTCCTTGTAGAAGCGCTCTGCGCCGGGATGGAGCGGAATGCCGACGCCTTCGAGCGCGGTTTCCTTCTTGATCGACGCGCCCTTGGCATGGCCGCTGTCGAGCAGCGCGCGCGAATTGTCGTTCCAGAGCGCCTTGGTGATCTCGTAGATCAGGTCGTCCGGCTGCTCGGCGCTGGTCACCCACTGGGCGCCGACGCTGATGCTCTGGACGTCGTCCGCCACGCCTTCATAGGTGCCGCCGGGGATCACGTGTTCGGCGAAGAAGCCGTATTCTTCCAGAAGCGCTTCGGCTTCCGGTCCCGAAATCGGGACGAGCGTGATGTCCTGGCTGGTGGCGAGTTCGGTGATCGCGCCGGCCGGGAAGCCGCCGACGAAGAAGAACGCGTCCATGTTGTTGTCGCGCATCAGGTCGGCGGCCTGGTTCGGCTTGAGGAACTCGGCCTCGACGTCGTCCTCGGAGAGGCCGTAGGCCTCGAGGATGATGCGGGCGTCGACCAGCGTTCCCGAACCCGGCTCGTCGAGCGAGACCTTTTTGCCGGCAAGGTCGGCGACCGAGTTGATGCCGGCATCGGCGCGGGCGACGAGGTGGATGCTTTCCGGATAGAGGTTGGCGATGGCGCGGATGTTTTCGAGCGCGCCCTTGTCCTCGAAGACGCCGGTGCCCGTATGCGCCCAGTAGGCGACGTCGGACTGCGAGAAGCCGGATTCGATCTGGCCGGATGCGATGCCGTTGATGTTGGCGACCGAGCCGTTGGAGGCGAGCGCCGTCGCGACGACGCCGGGCGCGCCGCAGCTTCCGCCTTCGTCGCAGGCGCGTGAACCGGGCGGGTTCGAGATGGCGTTGGAGAGGAGGCCGCCGATCGGGAAATAGGTGCCGGCGGTGCCGCCGGTGGCGATGCGGAAGAACTGGATGTCCTGCGCGACGGCGGGCAGGGCAGCAAGGCCGCCCGCGAGCGACAGGATGGCGACGGCTTTCGCCAGTCCGCCGAATTGAATGGTCATTGTTCTCTCCTCGATTGCTGAAATGTCCCCGGAAGATCTCGTTCGATCTCAGGCCGCAATGTTTCCGCTCGGGCGGGGGAGCGCAAGCCTTATTCTTGCCATTGTTCACACCCGGCGGGCCGCGTTGCTAGGTTGAGCCAGTCGTTTTCCCGTCCTGTGCCAGCGCGCGGGCGGCGACCCGTTCCACGCCCTCTGCGATGCGGGAGACGTCGATCGACGAATAGGCCATGCGGAAATAGCGGCATGGACCGTCCCGATGCGCGAAGAATGGGGCGCCGGATTCGATCAGGACGCCGTCTGCGCGAAGCGTATCGGCGAGTGCGTCCGCGTCGAGACCTTCCGGCCCCTCGATCCAGAACGAGGTGCCGCCGAAACTGGAGCGGCCGGCGATGGTCAAGCCGCAGCGATCGAGCGCCTGCGCCATCGCGTCGTGGCGTTCGGCGAACTCGCCGCGCATGCGCCGGATGAGGCTGTCATAGTGGCCGAGCGCGAGGAAGTTGGAAGCGGTGCGCTGCAGGTGGCCGGGCGGATGGCGCAGCATCAGGGCACGTAGTGCCCGCGCCTCGCGGATGAGTTCGGCCGGCCCGACGAGATAGCCGAGCCGCAAGCCCGGAAAGAGCGACTTGGAAAAGCTGCCGACATAGATAACGCGGCCGTGCCGGTCGAGCGAGCGCAGGGCCGGTGAGGGCGCTTCGAGGAAGCTCATCTCGAACTCGTAGTCGTCCTCGACGATCAGGAAATCGTTGCGCTCGGCAAGCTCCAGCAATTGCCGCCGCCGCGCCATCGGCATGCGCACGGCGGTCGGCGACTGGTGGCTGGGCGTGACGAAGATAACGTCGGCATCGGCTGGCACAGCATCGGGCGCGAGCCCGTCGCCGCCGACAGGCACGGAAGTCACTTTGGCGCCGCTCAAGCGCAGCGTCGCGTGGATGTCGGGATGGGTTGGCTCCTCGCAGACCGCATGGCGGCCTTCGGCGAGCAGCAACTGGCTCGCGATCCAGATCGCGTTCTGCGCGCCGACGGTGACGAGGATTTCGTCGACGGATGCCTTGATACCGCGGCGCGGCAGGGTGCGCGAGGAAATGTACTGGACGAGTTGCATGTCGTCGGCTGCGGCGAAATCGCCGGCCATGAACTCGAAGTCCGAGCGCGAGAGGGCGCGGCGGGTGCAGTCGCGCCAGGCCGCCAGATCGAACAGCGTCATGTCCATCTGGCCGTAGATGAAGGGGTAGGGGTAGCTGCGCCAGTCGAGCGGCTTGCGGATCGGGCGCGCGATGGAAAAGCGCTTCGAAATCCGCGTCGACCAGTCGAGCGACGTCGTCCCGTCGCCGGCCGGCGTGGCGCCGAGGCGCGCGATCGGGGCCGTTTCGGCGACCTTGTAGGAGCTGCGCGCGGCGGACTGGATGTAACCCTGCGCGGCGAGTTCCTGATAGGCGAGGGAGACGGTGATGCGCGAGACGCCGAGATGTTCGGCGAGGCGCCGCGTCGAAGGCAGGCGCGTGGCCGGCTCCAGCCGTCCGCCCAGAATGTCCGACACGATGGCCTCGCGAATCTGCGCCTGCAGGCTCGCCGGGCGCGACTTGTCGATGAGGAAGCTGTCTTCGGCTATGCGCGGCATCGGATGTCTCCGAACTGGCAATAAACGTGTTTCCATCTGGCTATAAGGCCGCGGCCGTCGCGTGGCTAGTGTCGGTTCAGCCGGTGACCTCTCGCAGAAGAGGCACCGATCGCTTCAAGCGCTTTTCCAATGGGAGACCGACATGACGTTCCGCTTTCGACACCTGCTTGCCTCCGCCGCCCTTGCCGCCCTCGTGGCGGCGTCACCCGCCAGCGCCAAGACCTTCCGCATCGCGGTCGGCGACGGACCGGGCGGCACGCAGGAGGAACTCGGCAAGGCCTTCATCGCCGCGCTCGAGGAAAAGAGCGGCGGCGCGCATTCGGGCAAGCTGTTCCTCAGCGGCCAGCTCGGCGACGAGCAGGCGACCGTCAACGACGCGGCGATGGGCACGCTCGACATGTCGATCCTCGCCATCAACAACGTCACGCCCTTCTCGCCGACGGTCGGCGTTTTGACGCTGCCCTACGTCATCCTGTCGGTCGACGAGGCCGAGGCGATCACGCAGGGCGAGATCGGCCAGGAACTCGTCGACAACACCGTTCGCGATGCGGGCGTACGCATCATCGGCTGGGCTTATTCGGGCTTTCGCGTGCTGACCAACTCCAAGCAGCCGGTCGAGACCGTGGACGATCTGCAGGGCCTTGTCATCCGCGTGCCGCCGAACGAGATCATGATCGAGACCTACCGCTCCTGGGGCGTCGACCCGACGCCGCTGCCCTGGAACGAGACGTTCACGGCTTTGCAGATGAAGGTCGTCGACGGGCAGGACAACCCGTACATGACCAACTACGCGATGAAGTTCGACGAGGTGCAGAGCCACATCACCAACATCCGCTCCATCTTCTCGATCGAGCCGCTGGTCGTCTCCGAACAGGTCTTCCAGGGCCTGTCGCCGGACGAGCAGCAGATGGTGCTGGACGCCGGCAAGGAGGCGACGACGCATAGCGGCCAGTTTCTGCGCGAGAAGGAAAGCGAGATCGCCGCGACGCTCGCCGAGCGCGGCATGAAGATCGTCGAGCCGGCCGATGGCGAGGCCGAGTTCATCGAGCGCGCGACGACTGCCGTGTGGCCGAAATTCTACGACAGCGTCGGCGGCGTCGAGCAGGTCAACAAGGTGCTGGCGGCGCTCGGACGCGACCCGGTCGAGTAGACCCCACACCCATCCTCCCGAAGACAAACCCAATCGGGGAAGGCGGCATCGCCTTCCCATGGCGGAGCCTTGCCATGTCGACCTTCTGGACCGTGATTGACAAGATCGAGAGCTATCTGTGCCGGGGGCTTCTGGCGACCTTCGTCACGCTTCTTTTCGCGCAGATCGTCTCGCGCCAGATCTTCGGGCGTTCGATCTCCTGGATCGAGGAGCTGTCCGTCTATCTCTTCGTCTGGTTCGTGTTCTTCGGGGCGAGCTATGCCGCCCGCGTCAACGCCCACAACCGCGTCACCTTCCATCTGAAGGCGCTGCTCGGTGCGCGCGCGAAATATGTCGAGGGGCTGGCCGACCTCTTCTGGGTCTCGTTCAACCTCTATTTCGTCTACCTGGCGATCGACTTCATCTTCTTCCGCATGAACCGCTTCTGGAAATCCCAGACGCTCGGGATCGAGATGAAATACGTCTATCTCGTCCTGCCCATCGCCTTCGCGCTGATGACCATCCGCATCCTCCAGGTCAACTACGACCGGCTGGTGCGCAACATCGACCCCAACGATCCCGACGCGATCGACGCGACCGAAATCGAGGCGCGCGAACTGTCGCCGCGCGCCGTCGCGGCGCAGAACTGAGGAGGCACGATCATGGAAGGCACGGTATCCCTCGTCCTCTTCGGCTCCTTCGCCACGATGCTGCTGATGGGCGCGCCGATCACGGTGGCGCTCAGTCTTGCGGCGCTCGCCGCATTCCTCTTCGTCGGCGAAAACCCGATCCAGTTCGTCCAGATCGCGTTCACCTCGGTCGGCTCGTTTCCGCTGATGGCGCTGCCGGCCTTTATCCTCGCAGGGGCGCTGATGGAGGCGACGGGCATCTCGCGCCGGCTGATCGCCTTCGCCGAAAGCATTGCCGGCCCGTTCACCGGCGGCATGGGCGCGGCGACAATCATCGCCTGCGTCTTCTTCGGCGCCATCTCCGGCTCGGGCCCGGCGACCACGGCTGCCGTCGGCATGCTGATGATCCCGGCCATGGCTCGGCGCGGCTACGACAAGGGCTACGCCGCCTCGCTGACGGCTGCGTCCGGCGGGCTCGGCATCGTCATTCCGCCGTCGATCCCGATGGTCATCTTCGGCATTTCCGCGATCGGCCTGCAGGCGCCGCCCGAGGCAGTCGAGAAGTTCGGCACCTTCGCGTCGATCTCGATCGCCAAGCTCTTCATCGCCGGCATGATCCCCGGCCTGCTCCTTGCCGCGAGCCTCCTGATCATGAACTACGTGATGAGCCGCAAGCGGGGCTTCGTGGGCAATGGCGAAGCCTGGTCCTTCGCCAAGGTGCTGCACGCCGGCCGGCACGGCTTCTGGGCGCTGCTCGCGCCGGTCGTCATTCTCGGCGGCATCTATTCGGGCTGGTTCACGCCGACCGAAGCTGCAATCGTCGCGATCTTCTACACGCTTTTCGTCGGCCTCTTCATCTACCGCTCCTTGAAGTGGGAAGCGCTCTTCCGCTCGCTCGAGATGACGACCTGGATCACCGGCCGCGTGCTTCTCATCCTGTTCGCCGCGACGGTCTTCGGCCGGGTGCTGGTGACCTACGAGGTGCCGGTCCTGATCGCCGACGCGATGCTGGCGCTGACCACCAACACCTACATGATCTGGCTGCTCTTCATCGTCTTCCTGCTCGCCGTCGGCATGTTCATGGAGACGCTGGCCGCGATCATGATCCTCGTCCAGGTCATGCTGCCGGTCGCCTACAGCGTGGGCATCGACCCGACCCATTTCGGCATCGTCATGATCTGCTGCCTGGCCGTCGGCTTCCAGACGCCGCCGCTCGGCGAAAACCTCTTCATCGCATCGGGCATCTCCAACCGGACGGTCGAGGAAGTGGCGGTCAAGGCACTGCCCTTCGTCGCCGCCAATACGCTGGCGATCCTGCTGATCGCCTTCTTCCCGCAAATCTCGCTCTTCCTGCCGACGCTGCTCGGCTACTGAGCGCCCGCTTCTCGAAAAGGACCGGCCCCATGTCGACCATGACCGCAACCACGCCCCTGACCGTGCAGGATCTGAACGACCTCTTCGACGCTTTCAACCGGCACGACATCGACGCCGTGATGGCCCATTTCGCCGACGACGCCGTGTTCGACGCGGTCGGCGGGCCGGAGGTCCACGGCACGCGGTTCAAGGGCCGCGCCGCGATCGCCGAGGCGTTCGAGAATGTCTGGAAGACGATGCGCGACGCGCGCTGGGACCACCGCGACCATCTCGTCCACAGCGACCGGGCCGTTTCCGAATGGACCTTCTCCGGCACCAATCCGGACGGCACGCGGATCGAGGCGCAAGGCGCCGACATCTTCCGCCTGCGTCACGGCCTGATCGTCCACAAGCAGGCGTTCCGCAAGCAGCGCCCGCCGGTCGCCAAATCCTGAACCGCAAACGCGCTCGCAAGGCGACCGACGATGCAAAAGCACATCAAGCCACTCTTCGCCCCCTACGACCCGCATTACGACCCCGTGGTCGATGCCGGGCCGGGCACGAACCGCGACTATGCGCCGACCTACTGGATCGGCACCGCCGGCCGGCCGCCGCAGGATGACGGCCCGGTGATGGGCGACATCGACTGCGACGTCGCCATCGTCGGCTCGGGCTATACGGGCCTTTCGGCCGCGATCCACCTGGCCCGAGAGCACGGCATCAAGGCCGTGGTGCTGGAGGCCAACCGCGTTGCCTGGGGCTGCTCGACCCGCAATGGCGGGCAGGCGCAGATCTCGTCGGGACGGCTGAAGCGATCTCAATGGATCGCGCGCTGGGGCCTCGACGTGGCGAAGAAGATGCATGCCGAAGTCGCCGAGGGCTTCGACCTCTTCCGCTCGCTCGTCGCCGAGATCGACTGCGAGCCGCAGGATGGCGGGCATCTCTACATCGCGCACAAGCCCTCGGTCATGCCGGCGCTGCAAAAGGAATCGGACCTTCTCAACGACGTGTTCGGCTATCGCAGCCGGATTGTCTCGCGCGGCGAGGTCCATGCCGATTTCGTCAAGGACGCAGAGGCGGCCGGCGCGATGTACGAGCCGGACGGGATGAGCATCCACGCGGCGAAGCTCGCCTTCGGCTATCAGGAACTCGCGCGCGATCTGGGCGTGACGATCCATCCCTCGAGCCCCGTCAGCGGCTGGGAAACGCACGGCAAGGTGCATCACCTGGCGACGCCGGGCGGCACGGTGCGTGCCCGGGCGGTTGGCATCGCGACGGCAGGCTACACCAGCCCCGGCCTCAGCACGCTGACCTCGCATCGCCTGATGCCGATCCTGTCGAACTCGATCGTCACCCGCGTGCTGACGCCGGCCGAGATCGAGGCATGCGGGCTGAAATCGCGCATTCCGCTGACCGACACGCGCACGCTGCGCCACTACTACCGCTTCCTGCCGGACAACCGCCTGCAGATCGGCAGCCGCAGCGCGATCACCGGCCGCGATGCGGCGAACCCGAAGCATCTCAAGGTCCTGGTCGATGGCATGGAGCGCAAGTTCCCCGCGCTTGCCGGCATCGAACTCGACTATTCGTGGTGGGGCTGGGTCGATGTCAGCCATGACATGATGCCGCGCATCTGCCGGCCCGACCCGGACCAGTCGATCTTCTACGCGATGGGCTATGGCGGCAACGGCGTCATGTATTCGGCACAGGCTGGCCGCCGGCTGGCGCAGATGATCGCCGGCAAGGGCAGCGGCCTCGACCTGCCGATCTTCACCTCGCCGCTGCCGCACCACGGCCTTCTCACACCCTTCCGCCGGCTCGGACAGAGCCTGATGTACCGCTGGTATCACCACAAGGACGAACGCCCATGACCGCGCATATCTCGCCTGCCACACTCGACACTTCGGCCCGGATGGGGCCCATCCGGATGACGACGGAGGAAGCCTTCGTGAAGGTTCTCCAGATGCACGGCATCCGCCATGCCTTCGGCATCATCGGCTCGGCCATGATGCCGGTCTCCGACCTCTTCCCGAAGGCCGGCGTCACCTTCTGGGACTGCGCGCACGAGACCAACGCCGCGCTGATCTGCGACGGCTACACGCGCACCACTGGCAAGATGGCGATGGCGATCGCGCAGAACGGGCCGGGCGTGACCGGCTTCGTCACCGCGATCAAGACCGCCTACTGGAACCACACGCCGATGCTGCTCGTCTCGCCGCAGGCGGCGAACAAGACGATCGGGCAGGGCGGCTTTCAGGAGGTCGACCAGATGGCGCTGTTCGAGGAGATGGTCTGCTACCAGGAAGAGGTGCGCGACGCCTCGCGCATTCCCGAGGTGCTGAACCGCGTCATCGAGAAGGCCTGGCGCGGTTCGGCGCCGGCGCAGATCAACATCCCGCGCGATTACTGGACGCAGGTAATCGAAGTCGAGCTGCCGCAGATCGTGCGGCTGGAGCGGCCCGCCGGCGGCGAGAAGGCGATCGCGGAGGCCGCGCGGCTTTTGTCGGAAGCGAAGTTCCCTGTGATCCTCAATGGCGCCGGCGTCGTCATCGGCGGCGCGATCGAAGCCTCGCGCGTGCTTGCCGAACGGCTCGATGCGCCGGTCTGCTGCGGCTACCAGCACAATGACGCCTTCCCCGGCAGCCACCCGCTTTCGGTCGGCCCGCTCGGTTACAACGGCTCCAAGGCGGCGATGGAACTGATCGCGCAGGCCGATGTCGTGCTCGCGCTCGGCACCCGCCTCAACCCGTTCTCGACGCTGCCGGGCTACGGCATCGATTATTGGCCGAAGACCGCGAAGATCATCCAGGTCGACATCAATTCGGACCGGATCGGGCTGACCAAGAAGGTGTCGGTCGGCATCTGCGGCGACGCGAAGAAGGTGGCCGAGCAGATCCTCGCGCAACTGACGCCGGCGGCAGGCGATGCCGGCCGCGGCGAGCGCAAGGCGCAGATCCACCAGCGCAAGTCGGCCTGGCTGCAGATGCTCTCCTCGCTCGACCACGAGGACGACGATCCGGGCACGGTCTGGAACGAGGAGGCGCGCCAGCGCGATGCGAACCGCATGTCGCCGCGACAGGCGTGGCGGGCGATCCAGGCGGCGATGCCGCGCGATGCGATCGTTTCGACCGACATCGGCAACAATTGCGCGATCGGCAACGCCTATCCGTCCTTCGAAGAGGGCCGCAAATATCTGGCGCCCGGCATGTTCGGGCCGTGCGGCTATGGCTTCCCCTCGATCGTCGGCGCCAAGATCGGCTGCCCCGACGTGCCCGTGGTCGGCTTTGCCGGCGACGGCGCCTTCGGCATCTCGATGAACGAGATGACCTCGATCGGCCGCGAGGGCTGGCCGGCGATCACCATGGTCATCTTCCGCAACTACCAGTGGGGCGCGGAAAAGCGCAACACGACGCTCTGGTACGACAACAATTTCGTTGGCACCGAGCTCAATCCGAAGCTCTCCTACGCCAAGGTGGCCGAGGGCTGCGGCCTGAAGGGCGTGACCGTGGCGACGCAGGACGAGTTGACGGACGCGCTGCGCCAGGCGATCGAGGAACAGGCGAAGGGCGTGACGACCTTCGTCGAGGTCATCCTCAATCAGGAACTCGGCGAGCCCTTCCGCCGCGACGCCATGAAGAAGCCGGTGCAGGTCGCCGGCATCGACCCGGCCGACATGCGTGAACAGGCGCCCGTCTGAGCCGACATCACCTGAGCCGGGGCGGCAAACCGTCCCGGCGATCCTTTTCCGGAACCATATGATGACCGATCTGCCTTCCGATCGCAGCACTCTTCTCGCCGGCCGCCTCGCGCCGGTGACGCGCCTTGCGCCCGGCGTCGCCGTCTGCGCGACCGTGGCGCTCGCCGCGCAGTTCCTGTCGGACCACTATGGCGCGCCGGCGATGCTGATGGCGCTTTTGATCGGCATCGCGTTTCATTTCATGGCCGAGGAAGGCCGGGCGGTGCCGGGCATCGCGTTCACCTCGCGCACCGTGCTGCGGCTCGGCGTCGCGCTGCTCGGCGTGCGCATGAGCGCGGAGCTCCTGGTCGGCATCGGCCCGGCGACGATCGGCCTGATCGTCGCCGCCGTCGCCGCCACCATCCTCTTTGGTCTTGCCGGCGCGAAGCTTCTCGGCCGCGGCTGGCGGCTGGCGCTCCTGACCGGTGGTTCGGTCGCGATCTGCGGCGCGTCGGCGGCGATGGCGATCGCGGCCGTCCTGCCGCGCAACGAGCATTCGGAGCGCAATCTGATCTTCACGGTGATCGGCGTCACCGTCCTCTCGACCATCGCCATGATTGCCTACCCGATCGTCGTCGCCGCCTTCGGCATGGACGACCGCGCGGCCGGCATCTTCATCGGCGCGACCATCCATGACGTCGCGCAGGTGGTCGGCGCCGGCTTCTCGATCTCGGAGGAAGCGGGCGAGACGGCGACGCTGGTCAAGCTGGTGCGGGTGACGCTGCTCGCCCCGGTCGTGCTGATCTTTTCGCTGGCGCTGCGCAATGTCGCGCCGGTCGAGCCGGGCGCCAAGCGTCCGCCGCTGGTGCCGGGCTTCGTGCTCGGCTTCATCGCGCTCGCCGCGATCAACTCGACCGGGCTCGTGCCGGCCGCGCTGTCAGCGCTTCTGGTCGATCTGTCGCGCTGGGCACTTCTGTTCGGCATCGCCGCCGTCGGCATGAAGACGTCGATGAAGAGCATCAGGGATGTCGGCTCCACCGCCATCGTGCTCATCGTCGCCGAAACGGTCTTCATCGCGCTCTTCGTCATCGGCGGTATGCGCATCATCGGGTGAGGAGACTTGCATGAAACCGCTCGACCGTCTGATCGAAATGGCCAGGGCCGCTCCGCGCCACATCGTGCTCGCAGAAGGGGCGGACCCGCGCGTTCTCGACGCGGCCGTGCGCGCGGCGGCTGACGGCATTGCCTTGCCGGTGCTGATCGGCGACCGCGCGGCGATCGAGGCCGGGCTGCGCGAACGGGGCGCCAATGCCGGGCGCTTCCGGCTGGAAGACCCGACGATTTCGCCGCTGCGCGAAAGGTTCGCGGGCCGCTATCTCGACCTACGCAAGGCCAAGGGCGCGAGCGAGGCGGATGCCGTTACGGCGATCACGGACCCGATGGGATTTGCCGCGATGATGGTGCGCGAAAGCGAGGCGGATGGCATGGTCGGCGGCGCGGTCGCGACCACGGCGCACACGGTGCGCACCGCACTCCAGATCATCGGTCGCGCGCAAGACGCGAAACTCGTTTCGAGCTTCTTCCTGATGATGCTCTGCGGGCCGGAGCACAAGAAGAAGGGCGCGTTCCTGTTCGCCGATTGCGGGCTCGTGGTCGATCCCGACGCCGATGAACTGGCCGAGATCGCACTCGCCTCGGCGCGCTCGTGCCTGGCGCTGACTGGCACGGAACCGCGCGTCGCCATGCTCTCCTTCTCCACCATGGGCAGCGCCAGCCATGCGCGCATCGACAAGGTGGTCGAGGCGGCGGCGAAGGTGCGCGCGGCGGACCCGATGCTGGCCGTCGACGGCGAACTCCAGTTCGACGCGGCCTTCGTGCCGATGGTCAATGCCGCCAAGGCGCCGGGCTCGGCGACGCGCGGCGAGGCCAATGTGTTCGTCTTCCCGAATCTGGAAGCCGGCAATATCGGCTACAAGATCGCCCAGCGGATCGGCGGTGCGGTGGCGATCGGCCCGGTGCTGCAGGGGCTGGCAAAGCCCGCCAACGACCTGTCGCGTGGCTGCGATGCGAACGACGTCCACGCCATGATCGCGATCACCGCCGTCCAGGCGGCCGACGCTCAGACGGCGAGCCGCTCGGCGCCCGTCATGCTCGCCGACGCGTAGAGGCCCTGCCGCGACGTCGTCACGCCCATCCGCACCAGCGTCGCGGCAAGTCCGACCGCGCTCGCGATGCCGTCGATGACGGGCACTTTGAAGCGGCGTTCCAGCCGCGCGGCAAGGTCGGCCATCCCGGCGCAGCCCAACACGACCGCCTCGGCGCCGTCCTGAACGATGGCGCGCTCGACTGTCGCCTCCAGCCGCGCGAGCGTTTCGCCGGTGGCGTGTTCCAGTTGGAGGACGGGAATGTCGGTCGCCAGGATCGACGCGCATTTGCGCGACAGGCCGTGCGTTTCGAGATTGTTGCGCAGGATCGGCACCGAGCGCGACAGCGTCGTGACGATGGAGAAGCGGTGGGCGACGAGCGAGGCGGCGTGGCAGGCGGCCTCGCCGATGCCGATGACCGGCACGTCGGCCACGCAGCGCGCGGCGTCGAGGCCGGTGTCGTCAAAACAGGCGATGATGAAGGCGTCGGCGGGCGTGGAGGCGACCAGCGAGAGAAGGCCCGGAACGGCCGCGGCGCCGTCGACGACGCCCTGGATCGAGGGCGGGCCGTCATTGTTCGTCAGGCCGACGATCGTCACGTCCGGCCCCGCGACGCGGCGCGCGGCCGCGGCGATCGCGTCGCTCATCGTGCGCGTCGAGTTCGGGTTGACGACCGCAATCCGCATGGCCGTCAGCCGGCCGCGCGGGCAAGCGGACGTTTGGCCGCCGCCCACTGGTCGACCGACATGGTCGGCAGGTCGAACTGGTCGCGCGTGGTCGAATAGCCGTGCCCGCCCATGCGGCCGATGGCGTCGAGTGCGAGCTGGTCGACATAGAAGCGCTCCTGGTCGACGAGGTCGGCGCGGATGTGCATGTTGACGACTTCGCCGAGCACGATCTCGCGCGAACGGCCAAGGCCGAGCGAGACGTAGCGCCGGCACTCGAGCGCGGCCGGCGCCTGGAGGATATAGGGGCAGGCGACCATTTCGCCGGCGACGGCGGTCAGCCCCGCCTCGGCGAGTTCGTCGATGTCGGAAGCGAACGGCACCGCGCAGACATTCATCGCGTCGACCATGGCATGGTCGACGATGTTGACGGTGAATTCCTCGGTCAGGCGGATGTTCTGCGTCGTGTCCTTGAACGACATGTCGGCATGGTTCTCGACGCCGAGCGCCAGGATCGCCGGATCGGCAGACAGACAGTTGAAGAAGGAATAGGGCGCGGCGTTGACGGTGCCGTCCGGATGGCGCGTCGTGACCAGCGCGATCGGGCGCGGCACCACCGTGCCGATCAGAAGCTTGTAGCGCTCGCGCGCGGTGATGGCGGAAAAGTCGATCGCGACATGGGTCTGGTCGGCGGTGCGGTCGGGCATGTCGTTTCCTTTTCTCAGGCCGTGCGGGCGTATTCGCTGAGGATCGAGCGGATGTCGGGCGCCTCGCCGGGATCGCGGATCTGCGCGCGGTCCTGCACGGCGCCGAGATGGTGCTCCATGACGTGCATGGCCGTCTCGGGGTCGCCCTTGCGCAGCGCGTCGATGAGCTGGAGGTGCTCGTCGACGCCGCATTTGCCCGAATGGGGGCGGCTGTAGAGCGCCAGGATCAACGAGCAGCGCGAGACGATCTCGCTGACATAGCGGACCAGCGGCTTGGAGCCGGTGAGTTCGGCGAGCAGGATGTGGAACTCGCCGGCGAGCCGCATCGACAGCGGCCCGGATGTGTCCATCGCCTTTTCCTCCTCGGCGACATGCGCCTCGAGCTCGGCCAGTTCGCTTTCGGTGATGCTGCGGCAGAGCCGGCCGACGACCTCGCGCTCGAGGCACCGGCGCAGCGAGAAGATGTCGAGCGCTTCTTCCAGCGTCGGTTCGGCGACGGCGGCGCCGCGATTGGGACGGATGTCGACGAGGCCTTCCGCGTTCAGGCGCACGAGCGCGTTGCGCACGCTGGTGCGGCTGACGCCGAACTGGTCGCCGATCGCGTCCTCCGGCAGCTTCATGCCGGGAAGCAGCGCCTGCTCGATGATCGCGCGGCGCAGCGAATAATAGATCGCGTCGCTTCTCGTCGCCTGTGTGTCCAACGGTGTTCCTCCCGCATTCAATCGGCTGAAAACTATGTGTGAATCCAAAAGATGTCAAGATCGTATACGATACTATTGTGGATTGGATACGAGCTGTGTATACGTAACTCGGAGAAGGGCCAGCCGTGCGCCAGACGCGGCCGATGAGAAGCCTCGGCATACGGGATCGACTGGATGGGCCGTCCGTCCGGCGACGTCGCAAAGTCAGTTCGAACAGAGGAACTTCGATGACCAGGACCAGGATTTTCGCAGGCGCACTCGCGGCCTGCCTGCTTTCAACCGCCGCATCCGCCGAGACACTTCGCTGGGGCGCGAACCGCGACATCTTCTCGCTCGACCCCTATTCCTATGGCGACAGCTTCACCATCAACGTCCTGAACAACGTCTATGAAGGGCTGGTGCGCTACAATCGCGACCTGAAGATCGAGCCGGCACTGGCGACCTCGTGGGAAACGGTGTCGGACAGCGTGTGGCGCTTCAAGCTGCGCGAGGGCGTGACGTTCCACAACGGGAACCCGTTCACCGCCGACGACGTGATCGCCTCGCTGAAGCGCGTCAGCGACGAAACCTCGCCGCTGAAGGGCAACCTTCCCGCCTACAAGGACGTGACCAAGGTCGACGATTACACGGTCGACATCGAACTGACCGGCGCCTATCCGCTGCTGCTCAACGACCTGACGAACATCCACATCTTCGATGCCGAATGGCTGGTCGAGAACAATGCCGAAAAGCCGACCGACGTCGGCTCGAACATCGAGGGCTACGCCACCCACAACGCCAACGGCACCGGTCCTTTCGTGCTGGAATCGCGCCAGCCCGACGCGCGCACCATCTTCGTCGTCAACGAGGACTGGTGGGACGAGCCGCAGCATAACCTGACCCGGATCGAGTTCACGCCGATCACCTCGGCCGCGACCCGCGTCGCCGCGCTCCTGTCGGGCGAAGTCGATTTCGTCGACGACACACCGGTGCAGGACCTGCCGCGCCTCGAAGCTTCGCCCGACGTCAAGATCCTCGAGCGTACCGACATCCGTTCGATCATGCTGGGCATGAACCGGCAGCCCGAACTCGTCGGCGGCGGCGAGAACCCGCTCAACGATCTGAAGGTGCGCCAGGCGATGCAGGCGGCGATCGACCTCGATCTCCTGAAGGAGCGCGTGATGCGCGGCAAGTCGCGCGTCGCCGGAACGGTCGTCGCCCCCGAAATTCCCGGCTGGTCCGAGGAACTCGACGCCCCCGCAGCCTACGATGCGGAAAAGGCGAAGGCCCTGCTCGAAGAGGCCGGCTACCCGAACGGCTTCGAGTTCTCCTTCGTCTGCGCCAACGACCGCTACGTCAATGAGGAGCAGGTCTGCCAGGCCATCGCCTCGATGTGGGCGCGCATCGGGCTCAAGCCGAAGCTCGACATCGGCCCGCGCTCGGTCCAGACGCCGAAATTCACCTCCGGCAAGACCGACGTCTATTCGATCGGCTGGGCGACGGAACCGATGCTCGATTCCTATTCGATCCTGTTGCAGATCATGCATTCGAAGACGGGAACGGCGGGCGTCTTCAACTGGGGCGGCTGGTCCTATCCCGAGCTCGACGCGCTGGTCGACCAGGCCGGCAACGAACTCGACCGCGAAAAGCGTCTCGACCTCCAGATGCAGGCTTTGCAGATGGTCAAGGACGAGGTGCTGATGATCCCGCTGCACCAGCAGCCCATGGCCTGGGCGACCGGCGCAGATGTCGAGGACATGCCCCAGTTCGCCGACAACAAGCCGCGGCTGTGGTACGTTCGCAAATAGCTTAGCAGACACGTCGCGCTCCGGCCCGGCCGGAGCGCATTCCTCCGGCTGGAGCGTGACGGCAGCCTTTGGCTCGCCTACGGCCGACCCACACGCTCCAGTTTCTTCTGATCCGACGCGCGCAATTTCCCCGGTGGGGGATGCGGCGACAAGGGAGCAGGCGCGATGCTGGTATTCCTGATGAAACGGCTCTTCAACGCGGCGATCGTGATGCTCGCCGTTGCGGCCATGGCCTTCATGATCTTCCGCTTCGTCGGCGATCCGGTCGAGATGATGGTCAACGAGCAGGCGAGCCAGGCCGAGCGCGACGAATTGCGCGAGCGGCTCGGGCTCGACCAGGGCGTGGTCACCCAGTTCGGACGGTTCGTCGTCTCCGCCACGCAGGGCGATTTCGGCATCTCCTACCGCAACCAGCGCGAGGTCTCGAGCCTGATCGCCGAACGCTTCCCGTCGACGCTCGAACTGGTTCTGGTCGCGACCATCCTGTCGCTGGTGATCGGCATTCCGCTCGGCGTCGTGACTGCGATCCATCGCGGTAAATGGTACACGGAGGCGCTGCAGTTCGGATCGATCATCGGCGTCTCGCTGCCGAGTTTCGTCGTCGGTATCATGCTGATCCTGATCTTTTCCGTCACGCTCGGCTGGGCGCCGGCCTTCGGGCGCGGCGACGTGGTCGATCTCGGCTGGTGGTCGACCGGGCTTCTCACGCATTCTGGCCGTGCGGCGCTGATCCTGCCTTCGCTCGCCCTCGCGCTCTTCCAGATCACGCTCGTCATGCGGCTGGTGCGGGCCGAGATGCTGGAGACGATGCGCACCGACTTCATCAAGTTCGCCCGCGCCCGTGGCGTTCCGGCGCGCGTCGTGCAGTTCCGCCACGCGCTGCGCAACTGCCTGATGCCGGTGATCACCATGACGGGCATGCAGTTCGGCAATCTGATCGCCTTCGCGCTGATCACCGAGACGGTGTTCCAGTGGCCCGGCATGGGGCTGCTCTTCATCCAGGCCGTGACCTTCGTCGATATCCCGGTGATGGCGGCGTATCTGTGCATCGTCTCCTTCATCTTCGTCGCGCTCAACACGCTGGTCGACGTCACCTATGCGGTGGTCGATCCCCGTCTGCGCCATCAGGGCCATTGAGGAGGACGTCATGGCTTCGACCGAAATCTCGAAGGACCTGCCGGCAACGATGCCCGCCAAGTCCCGCTGGCGCGACAGCGACCTGTGGTGGTCGCTGAAGCACAGCCCGCTCGCCATCGCCGCCGGCGTGCTGCTCGTGGTGCTGATCGCCTCGGCTTTCCTCGCGCCCCTGCTGGCGGTGCAGGACCCTTATGATCTCGCCGCGCTCGAATTGTGGAACGCGGAACTGCCGCCGATCTGGGTCGAGGGCGGTCAGTGGCCCTATCTCCTCGGTACCGACATCCAGGGCCGCGACGTGTTCTCGGCCATCCTCTACGGCTCCCGCGCGTCGATCATCATCGGCCTTGCCTCGGTCGCCGTGTCGCTGGTGGTCGGCCTGACCTTCGGCCTGATCGCGGGCTATTCCGGCGGCTGGGTCGACAACATCCTGATGCGTGTCGGCGACATCCTGCTTTCCATCCCGACGATCCTGATGGCGATCCTCGTCAGCGCCGTCTTCCGCGAACTCCTGCCGACCGGCCTGCGCGACGCCTTCGCGCCGGTGATCCTGATCGTGGCGATCTCGCTCGCCGCCTGGGTGCAATATGCCCGCACGGTGCGCGCGCTGACCATGGTCGAGCGCTCGAAGGAATACGTTCAGGCAGCGCGGCTGATCAAGGTCAGGCCCGGCAAGATCATGCGCAAGCACATCCTGCCCAACACGCTGACGCCGATCCTCGTCGCCGCGACGCTGAATTTCGGACTGGCGATCCTCACCGAAGCCACGCTCTCCTTCCTCGGCGTCGGCATGCCGCCCACCGAACCCTCGCTCGGCACGCTGATCCGCATCGGCAACGAATATCTGTTCTCGGGCTCGTGGTGGATCGTCGTGTTCCCGGCCGCCCAGCTCTGCCTGCTCGTGCTCTCGGTCAACGTCCTCGGCGACTGGCTGCGCGACGCGCTCAACCCCAAACTCCGCTGATAGGTGACGAGAATGTCCGCAAGCCTCCTGATCAAGAACGTGCGCCCGATGGGTGCGGCAGAAGCCGACATCCTGATCGAGCACGGTCGGATCGCCCGCATCGCCGCCGGCATCGCGGCCGATGGCGTGCCGGCGGAGGAGGGGGGCGGGCGCATCGCCATCCCCGGCCTCGTCGAGGCGCACACCCATCTCGACAAGTCGCTTCTCGGCATGAAGTGGTATCGCAACGAGGTCGGGCCGAAGCTTGTCGACAAGATCGAGAACGAACGGCAGGCCAAGACCGATCTCGGCATCGACCCGGCGCTTCAGTCGCGCCGGCAGGCGCTGCAATCCATAGCCTTCGGCTCGACCCATATCCGCTCCCATGTCGACGTCGACACCGTGCACGGGCTCGCCGGCATCGAGGGCGTGATGCACACCCGCGAGGAACTGGCCGACATCGTCGACATCGAACTCGTCGCCTTTCCGCAAAGCGGACTGATGATCCGCGACGGCACGCTCGACCTGATGCGCCAGGCGCTGGAGCGCGGCGTCGAGGTTGTCGGCGGGCTCGACCCCTGCGGCATCGATCGCGATCCGAAAGGCCATCTCGACGCGATCTTCGGCCTTGCCGAACAGTATGGCGTGCCGGTCGACATCCATTTGCACGAGCCGGCCGAACTCGGCGCCTTTTCAATGGAGATGATCTTCGAGCGCACCCGTGCGCTCGCCATGCAGGGGCACGTCACGGTCAGCCACGCCTTCTGCCTCGGCATGAGCGACGACGCGTATGTCGGCCGGCTGATCGACGAACTGGCCGATCTCTCGATCCGCATCGTCACCCCCGGCCCCGCCTCGCGGCCCGCGCCGCCCGTCGCGCGGCTGCGGGCTGCGGGCGTCGTCGTCGGCTCTGGCAATGACGGCATCCGCGACACCTGGGGGCCGTATGGCAATGGCGACATGCTGGAGCGCGCCATGTTCGTCGGCCTGCGCAACAATTTCCGCCGCGACGACGAAATGGAAATCGCGCTCGACACCGTCACCGCCAGCGGCGCGATAGTGATGGAACTGTCCGACTATGGGCTTTCCGAAGGCTGCGGCGGCGACGTCGTCCTCCTCGGCGGCGAGACGGTCGCCGAGGCGATCGTCACCCATGCGCCGCGCGCGCTCGTCGTCAAGCGCGGCCGCGTCGTCGCGCGTGACGGCAAGCTCGAGGGCATCGCATGACGAACGGCCTCGACAGCCTGACGCTGGGGGCGCGGCCGCACGGCCCGACGCTTCTGCGCGCGCGCTGGATCGTCGGCAATGTCGACGGCCGCCACCGCCTGTACGAGAACGCGGAACTGGTCATCGATAGAGGCCAAGTGGTCTTCGTCGGCCACGACTTTAGCGGTGAAGTCGCCCGCCGCATCGACCTCGGAAACGCATTGGTCGGGCCCGGCTTCATCGATCTCGACGCGCTTTCCGACCTCGACACGACCGTCCTCGGCCTCGACGCCCAGCCGGGCTGGAAGAAAGGCCGTGTCTGGCCGGAAAGCTACGTGAAGCGCGGGCCGTACGAGATGTACGACGCGGAGGAACTGGCGTTCCAGAAGCGCTACGCCTTCGCCCAGCTTCTCCTCAACGGCATCACCACCGCCGCGCCGATCGCCTCGCTCTTCTATCGCGAATGGGGCGAGACGGTCGCCGAATTCGATGCGGCGGCAGAGGCGGCGGGCGAACTCGGCCTGCGCGTCTATCTCGGCCCGGCCTATCGCGCCGGCGGCATGGTCGTGGACGAAGACGGCAATCTCGACGCGATCTTTGACGAGCAACGAGGCCTCGACGGGCTGGCCGCCGCGCTCGATTTTGCCGCCCGCCAGGACGGACGCCATGGCGGTCTGGTGCACGGGCTCCTGGCGCCCGATCGGGTGGAGACCTGCACGGAGCGCCTGCTGCGAGACACTGCGCAGGCCGCTGAGGAGCGCAACCTCCCGATCCGCCTCCACGCCGCGCAGGGGGCGATGGAGGTCGAGACCATGAAGCGGCTCCGTGGCCTGACTGCGCCGCGTTGGCTCGCCGATCTCGGCGTTCTGTCGCCGCGTCTCATCGCGCCGCACGCGACTCATGCGAGCGAGGACGACCTGAAACTCTACCGCGACCACGGCGTCTCGATCGTCCATTGCCCGCTCGTCTCGGCGCGCCATGGCGGCGCGCTGCGCTCCTTCGGCCGATGCCGCGAGATGGGGCTGAAAATCGCCATGGGCACCGACACCGCGCCGCCCGACATGGTGATGAACATGTCCATGGCGCTGATGATGGCACGCATGGTCGAGGGACGGGCCGATGCGTTGAGCGCCGCGGACGTCTACGAGGCGGCGACGCTCGGCGGAGCGAAGGCACTCGGCCGCGACGACATCGGCCGGCTCGCGCCCGGTTGCCGCGCCGACTTCGCAATCTTCGACCTCGCCAGCCCGCGCACGGGGCCGGCGATCGACCCGATCCGTACGCTGATCGTCGCCGGTACGGGCACGATCGTGAAGGCGACCTTCGTCGACGGCCGGCTGTCGATGCGCGACGGCCGCGTTGCCGGCATCGACCTCGATGCGGCGCAGGCACGCGCGCAGGCGCAGTTCGACCGCCTCGTCGCCCGCTATCCCGACCGCACCCTCGGCCATCCGCCGCTCGCGGAGATTTTTCCTCCCTCCTTTCCCCTCCAAAGCAAGGAAAGCGAAGATGCTGATGCAGGTTGACAGACAATCGGCCGTCTGGTCGGGCATGCCGGTCGCAGAGCCGGTGCTGGAGGTGCGCGGTCTTCGGATCTCGTTTCCGACGCGCCACGACACGGTCAATGCCGTTTCGGACGTCTCGTTTTCCATCCGCAAGGGTGAAATCCTTGGCGTCGTCGGGGAATCGGGGGCCGGCAAGTCGATGACGGGCCTTGCCACGCTCGGCCTTCTCGAACCGCCCGGCCACATCTCGGCCGGCCAGATTTTTCTCGGCGGTCAGCGCATCGACAACCTGCCCGACCGCCAGATGGAGAAGATTCGCGGCCGGCGCATCGGCGCGATCTTCCAGGACCCGCTGACCAGCCTCCATCCACTCTTCACCGTCGGCGCGCAGCTCGTCGAGACGATCCGGCTGCACCTGCGGCTCACCCGCGCACAGGCGAAACGCCGGGCGGTCGACCTCCTGAAGGAAGTCGGCATCCCGGCTCCCGAGGATCGCGTCAACGACTATCCGCACCAGTTCTCCGGCGGCATGCGCCAGCGCGTCGTCATCGCCCTGGCGTTGGCGGCCGAGCCGGAACTCATCATCGCCGACGAACCGACGACGGCGCTCGACGTTTCCGTCCAGGCGCAGATCATGGCGCTGCTCCGCCGTCTTTGCGACGACCGGGGCGCGGCCGTCATGCTCGTCACCCATGACATGGGCGTCATCGCCGAGACGGCCGACCGCGTCGCCGTGCTCTATGCCGGCCGAGTGATCGAGATCGGCTCGGTCGAGGAGATCACGCGCGCGCCGAAGCATCCTTATACGAGCGGGCTGATGGGCTCGATCCCGCCGCTGCAGGGCCGCGTGCCGCGCCTGATGCAGATCGACGGCGCGATGCCGCGGCCGGACGCGATCCCCGCCGGCTGCCCCTTCAATCCGCGCTGCGCCAAGGCCGGCCCGCGCTGCCTGAGCGACCTGCCGCCGCTGGTCGAAATCGCCGGCACCAGGGCCGCCTGCTGGCTCTATTCGGGAGGAGTGAACTGATGGCAAGTCTCGATGTCGCCTTGTCCGTGAAGGGCCTGACCAAGAAATTCGATATCTCCGCGCCGTTTCTCAACCGCATCGTCGAGCGCAAGCCGAAGCGCTACCTGTGCGCGGTCGACGACATCTCGTTCGAGGTGCCGAAGGGCGGCTGCGTCAGCCTCGTCGGCGAATCGGGCTGCGGAAAGTCGACCGTCGCGCGCCTCGTCGTCGGGCTCTATGCGCCGACTGGCGGCGCGGTGGAATTCGGCGACCATCGCGACGGCAACGCGCTGTCGGTGCAGATGATCTTCCAGGACCCGTATTCGAGCCTCAACCCGCGCTGGCGCGTGCGTGACATCGTCGCCGAGCCGATCCGCGAACTGAACCTGCGCGAGGGCGAGGCGGCAATCAACGCCCGCGTCGACGAACTTTTGCGGGTCGTCGGCCTGTCGCCCAAGGACGGGACCAAATTCCCGCACGAATTCTCCGGCGGCCAGCGCCAGCGCATCTCGATCGCCCGTGCGCTCGGCGGCGAGCCGACCTTCCTCGTCTGCGACGAGCCGACCTCGGCGCTCGACGTTTCGGTGCAGGCGCAGATCCTCAACCTGATGCGCGATCTGCAGGACAAGCTCGGCTTGACCTATCTTTTCATCAGCCACGATCTCAGCGTCGTCCGCCACATGTCGGATCGCATCGCCGTCATGTATCTCGGCCGCATCGTCGAGGACGCGCCGACCGAGGCGCTGTTCGACGAACCGCTCCACCCCTATACCCGGCTCCTCCTCGACACGATCCCGAATCTCGAAGCCCCGAAACGCGCACGCGATGCGGCGGCCGGCGAGGTGCCGAGCCCGATCGACCCGCCATCGGGCTGCACCTTCCACCCTCGCTGCCCGCTGGCGAATGCCCGCTGCAAGGCCGAGCGCCCGGCCATTCTGTCCGTCGGCGACGGACGGCGCGTGGCATGCCACGCGGTCGAGGAAGGCCGCGGCTGAACGCTGCGACCCGGCGGCGCCGTCACGCGCCGCCCGGCTTCGACATTTCGTGCCTGGCCTTCGCCGGCGCCCGGCGTCACATGCACGTTACATTGCTCCCCTAGACCGGCATCAAGTCGGTTTCACCCGAATGCCGACGACGGTCGAAGGTTCGCCCGCCCCTGCGGGACGCCTTCCATTTGGTGAAGCCTGCGAGGCGACGAGCATGTTCATGTCTGCTGAAGTCCTCATCGTCGACAGGCCGATATCCGGCACGCGGTAACCCCGCTGCCGATCGATGACCGTTCCGGTCAATAACGAACCCTGAACGCCTCCACCGCGCGCGACACCCTTCGTGCGGGAACGGCACCTCCTTGCCTGGAAGAAGGATACGCACATGCTGAACATCAACAGACGCCGCGCCATCGGCCTGATGGGCGCCGCCGCGAGCACGCTGGCCCTGCCGCGCATCGGTTCGGCGCAGGGCGCGCGCAGGTCGATCACGGTCGCGGTGCAGAAGATCACCAACAACAACACGCTCGACATCTGGAACGAGCAGTCCAATGTCGGCGAGCGCGTCTTCTTCCCGAACCTGTGGGAAGGCCTGATCCTGCGCAACTGGATGGGCGACCAGGGTCCGGTGCCGGGCCTTGCGACCGAGTGGACGCGCATCGACGACAAGACGCTGGAACTGAAGCTGCGCCGCGGCGTCAAGTTCCACAATGGCGACGAGATGACGGCCGAGGACGTGGCGTTCTCATTCTCGGCCGAACGCGTCTTCGGCGATACCCAGCCGGCGGGCGGAGAGACCGTCTTCGCCGAGCAGCACCAGCCCGCCACCGCGCGCGAACTGCCGGCCGCCGTGCCCGGCGTCGGACGCCGCCTGTGGCCCGCCCTTGCCGGCGTCGAGATCATCGACACGCATACCGTGCGCTTCCACAACGCGACGCCGGACGTCACGCTCGAAGGGCGCCTCTATGCCTATGGCAGCCAGATCGCCAGCCGCCGCGCCTGGGACGAGGCGGCGAGCTATGCCGACTGGGCGCGCAAGCCGATCACGACCGGCCCGTACATGGTCGGCGAATACCGTCCCGACGTATCGCTGACGCTGGTCGCCTTCGACGATTACTGGGGTGGCCGCCCGCCGCTCGAGGAAATCCGCTTCGTCGAGGTTCCTGAGGTCGCCTCTCGCGTCAACGGCCTCGTCTCCGGCCAGTACGACTTCGCCTGCGACCTGCCGCCGGACCAGATCAGCGCCGTCCAGTCGACGCCGGGCTTCGAGGTGCAGGGCTCGACCATCCTCAACCACCGCGTCTCCGTGTTCGACATGCACCACCCGGTCTTGAAGAACCCGCTGGTGCGCCGCGCGCTGACGCATTCGATCGACCGGCAGGCGATCGTCGACGCGCTTTGGGGCGGCGAGACGGTGATCCCGGCCGGCCTCCAGTTCGAATCCTTCAAGAGCAGCAACATGTTCATCGAGGGCTGGAACGTGCCGGAGTTCGACCTCGACCTCGCCCGCGACCTTCTGCAGGAGGCCGGCTACAATGGCGAGCCGATCCCCTACCGCCTGTTGAACAACTACTACACCAACCAGACCGCGACCGGCCAGATCCTCGCCGAGATGTGGCGCCAGGCAGGCCTCAACGTCGAGATCCAGATGGTCGAGAACTGGGGTCAGATCATGGAGGAGGGCACGCGCGGCATCCGCGACTGGTCGGCCTCTGCCAACATCAACGACCCGGTCACGCCGATGGTGGCCCAGTTCGGCCCGAACGGCCAGGTGCAGCAATCGCGCGAATGGACCAACGAGGAGCTCAACAGGCTGTCGGTCGTGCTGGAGACCAGCACCGACCACGAAGAGCGCCGCAAGGCCTTCGCCCGGATGCTGGAAATCTGCGAGCGCGAGGACCCGGTCTACACCGTTCTCCACCAGAACGCGGTCTTCACCGGCATGAAGTCGGAGCTGAAGTGGAAGGCAGCCCCGGCCTTCGCGATGGATTTCCGCGCCGAAAACTGGAACCTCTGAAGCCATCCCGACGGCACCGGCGAACCCTTCGCCGGTGCCGTTTCATGTTCGCCCGCGCGTGACGGGCGACGAGACACGAATACTTGTTCGAGGGATGAAGAACGCGATGCGATCCAATCTCGTGGAACTGCGCGACCTGAAGGTCGCGTTCGACGGCACCACAGTCCTGCACGGCATCGATCTCGACGTCGCGCCGGGCGAGGCGCTCGGGCTCGTCGGCGAATCGGGCTGCGGCAAGTCGGTCACCTGGCTCGCCGCGCTCGGCCTCCTGCCCGGCAAGGCGACTGTGACCGGCTCGGTCAAGGTCGAGGGGCGCGAAATGCTGGGCCGGGCGCGTACGGCGCTGGAGGAAATCCGCGGCGGCAGGATCGCGATGATCTTCCAGGACCCGTCGAGTTCGCTCAATCCGGTGCTGCGCGTCGGACGCCAGATCGTCGAGGCGCTGGCGATCCATCGCGGCCTTCGCGGCGCGGCGGCAAAGACGGAAGCGCTGCGCCTGCTCGACATGGTCGGCATTCCCGACGCGCGCGGGCGCTTCGATCTCTTCCCGCACGAATTTTCCGGCGGCCAGTGCCAGCGCCTGATGATCGCCATGGCGCTCGCCGGCCAGCCGGACCTTCTGGTCGCCGACGAGCCGACGACCGCGCTCGATGCGACGATCCAGGCGCAGATTCTCGATCTTCTGGCGGACATCCGCACTGAAACGGGCATGGCGACGGTCTTCATCAGCCATGATCTCGGCGCGGTCTCGCAGGTCTGCGACCGGGTGTGCGTGATGTATTCGGGGCGCATCGTCGAGGCAGGCGGGATCGACGAGCTCTTCGCCCGCCCGCGCCACCCCTATACGCGCGGCCTCTTCGACGCGATCCCGGGCATCGATGGCTTGCGGACGCGGCTGGTGCCGATCCCCGGCACGGTGCCGAACCCGAAGGAGATGCCGAGGGGCTGCGCCTTCTCGCCGCGCTGCGCGCGCGCCGTGGACGCCTGCGGAACCGCCATTCCGGAACTGGCGTCCGACGGCAACGGACGGCTGCTCGCCTGCCGCAACCCCGTCCCGGTTCCGCAGCAGGGCCGCAAGCCTGCGCGGGTGCTGGAGGCGGCGTTTTGAGCGCGCCGCTGATCGAGGCCAGCGAGCTGGTCAGAATTTACCACAGCCGCAAGGGGTTCTTTTCGAAGGCGACCCACATGCGCGCCGTCGACGGCGTGTCGCTGAAGGTGATGCCGGGCGAGACGCTCGGCATCGTCGGGGAGTCCGGCTCCGGCAAGTCCACGCTCGGCCGAATGCTGCTCGGCATCGACCCGGCGCAGGCCGGCGCGGTGCGGTTCGACGGCAGGCCGATGCCCCGGCTCGGAACGGCGGAGTGGCGTGCGCTGCGCGCCAGGATGCAACTCGTCTACCAGGACCCGCTGGCCGCGCTCGACAAGCGGCTTCCGATCGCCCGCCAGATCGGCGAGCCGCTGGAAATCCATAAGCTCGCCGGCCCGGAGGAGCGCGCGGCGCGCGTTGCCGAACTGATGGCTGCCGTCGGGCTGCGGCCCGACCAGGCGGAACGCTTTCCGCACGAACTTTCCGGCGGCCAGCGCCAGCGCGCCGTCATCGCCCGCGCACTTGCCTCGCGACCGCAGCTTCTCGTCTGCGACGAACCGGTGGCCGCGCTCGACGTGTCGATCCAGGCGCAGGTCGTCAACATGCTGCGCGACCTGCAGGAGGAGAACGGCATCGCGATGGTCTTCATCAGCCATGACCTCAAGGTCGTGCGCAACATCGCCGACCGCGTCGCCGTCATGTATCTCGGCCACATCGTCGAGGAGGCGTCCTCGGACGTGCTCTTCCGCGCGCCGCGCCATCCCTACACGAAGGCGCTGGTGTCGAGCGTGCCGGTGCCCGGCCAGAGGCTGAAGGACCGCACCATCCTGCAGGGCGAGCCGCCGAACCCGGCCAATCGCCCGTCCGGCTGTCCGTTCCATCCGCGCTGCCCGCTCGCCGCCGCGATCTGCCGCGCCGAGACGCCGGTGCTGCGCTGGGTCGGCCCGAACCGGAGCGCGGCCTGCCACATGGTCTCTCCCGAGCCCGCCTCCGTCGCCGCATAGGGAAAACGATGATCAGTTTCGTACTCTCAAGGCTCGTCCGCGCGATCGTCACGATCTTCGCCGTGATGACCTTCGCCTTCGTCGTCCTGCGCCTGTCCGGCGACCCGGCGCAGGTGATGCTCGGCCCGGACGTGCCGCTAAGCGCGATCGAGGCGTTCCGCAGCCAGTGGGGCCTCGACCAGCCCTTGTGGATGCAATATCTCGCCTATATCCGCTCGATCGTGACGGGCGATTTCGGCGTCTCGATGCGCGACGGCATGCCGGCGGCGCAGCTCGTCCTCGAACGCATTCCCTCGACGCTGCAGCTCACGGTCCCTGCACTCCTGCTCCAACTCGCCATCGGAATTCCGGCCGGCGTATACGCCGCCCTGCACCGGCAGAGCGCGACCGATCGCGGTGTCATCTTCCTGTCGGTGCTGGGCTTCACCGTTCCGTCCTTCGTGCTCGGTCTCCTGCTCGTCCTCGTCTTCGCGGTGACCTTCGCCGTCCTGCCATCGGGAGGCTACGGAAGCTGGCAGCATGCGATCCTTCCGGCGATCACGATGAGCATCGGCGGCATCGGCATCCTCGCGCGCTTCTCGCGCAGCGCCATGATCGAGGTGATGGGCCAGCCCTATGTGCGCACCGCCTCCGCCAAGGGGCTGAAATGGCGCGACGTCGTCTGGCGTCATGCGCTGCCCAACGCGGCGGTGCCGATCGTTACCATCGTCGGCTTCATGGTGGGCTCGCTGATCGCGGGAGCGGTGGTGGTGGAATCGATCTTCTCGTGGCCCGGCATCGGCCGCCTGCTTGTCGTCTCCGTCACCAATCGCGACCTGCCTGTCGTCCAGTGCATCCTCCTGATGATCGCGTCCGCCATGGTCGTCTCCAACCTGATCGTCGACCTCCTCTACGGCTGGCTCGACCCGCGCCTGCGCTCGCAGGCGGCACATTGAGGAGCCCGTCATGACCTCGATCGAAATCGACTCGGCGACCCCCGGGCGCGGCCTTGCCGGAAGGTTTCTCCTGCGCACGCGACGCGCATTTCCGTTCAGCGTCGGCGTCGGCATCTTCTGGCTCGCCGCCATGATCTTCGTCGCGATCTTCGCCGATCTGCTGCGGCCCTACGGCATCACCGCGATGGACCTGTCGAGCCGCCTCGTCGGCCCAGGTCATCCCACGCACTGGCTCGGCACCGACGAGCTTGGCCGCGACGTCTTCTCGCGCCTCCTGCAGTCGATCCGCATCTCGCTCGTCATCGCCTTCGGCGCGACCATCCTGTCGGCCGTCTTCGGCACGGCGCTCGGCTTTGCGGCGGCCAAGTTCCGCGGAATCGTCGAGCATCTCGTCCTGGCGCTCGCCGATTTCCAGGCGGCCCTGCCGTTCCTCATCATGTCGCTGGCGGTGCTCGCCTTCTTCGGCTCGTCCATGTGGCTCCTCGTCTGCCTGATGGGCTTCTACGGCTGGGAGCGCTACGCCCGCATCGCGCGTGGGCTGGCGATCTCGGCCAGCGCGCAGGGCTACGCATCGGCGGTGGTGCAGCTCGGCGCGACGCCGATGCGGGTCTATGTCCGCCACATCCTGCCCAACATCGCCTCGACGCTGATCGTCTCGATGACGCTGACCTTTCCGGAGATCATCCTGATGGAAAGCGGGCTGTCCTTCCTCGGGCTCGGCGTCCAGCCGCCCGAATCGAGCCTCGGCAACATGGTCGGCTTCGGCCGCGAATACCTGACCACCGCGCCGTGGATCATGCTCGCGCCGGCGGCCGTCATCATGCTGACGACGCTCTCGATCTCGCTCGTCGGCGACTGGCTGCGCGACAAGCTCGACCCGACCGTGCGCTGAAACCCATGCCCACCTTCAACAGGAGAACCGACATGTCCAACATCATTGCCACCGGCTTCAATTCGGGGTCCGTCGACGGCGAACTCGACAGCCTCGAAAAGGACCTTCGCCGCCTCGCCGGAATCGGCGTCGATACTGTCGAACTCGCGCTGACGAGCCTCGACCTCATCGCCGGCGGGCGCATAATTCCCGAGCGCGCGGACCGTCTCGTGAAGCTGGCGGGCGCGTTCGATTTCCGCTACACCGTGCACGGCCTCGTCTCGTCTAACTTCATGGACCCGGCGACCTGCCGCTACCAGCTCGACGCCGCCAAGGCGCTGGCGCAGCTTTGCGACCGCATCGGTGCCGGCATCCTTGTCCAGCACGGCGGCCATCTGCGCCCCGAGCAGGTGCACGAGCGCGCCGACGCCGACCGGCGCGAGCGGGACGCGCTGCATGAGCTCGCCGAATTCTGCGCGCCCTACGGCGTGCGCATCGCCTTCGAGAATATCTTCACCGCCGAGCAGGGCCAGTATCGCCAGACGCCGTCGCAGGTGGCCGAGACGGTGGCCGCGGTGAACCATCCCAACCTCGTCGCGCTGATCGACTTCAGCCATGCCTATATCGAATCCACCTATCGCGGCCTCGACTTCCGCGACGAATTGCGGGCCATGGCGCCGGTCGCCGGCCATCTCCACGTCCACGATTCCTTCGGCCGCCCGCAGGCGTCCTACAAGCCGTTCTTCGTCCAGGAGAACAACGCGCTCGGCATCGGCGACCTGCACATGCCGCTCGGCTGGGGCGACATCGACTGGGACGACATCTTCGCCGAGCTCGAATTCCTGCCGGACACGGTTCTGATGATGGAGATCGGGCCGCGCTACCGCAACGAGCAGCCGCAGAGCCTCGAACGCGCGAAGTCCCTGATGGCGCGCAACGGCAAGGCCGCCGCCCGCGCGGCCTGAGCCGAACAGAACTACTCCGCAAGCGGCCAGGCAGCCGCTTGCGGGCTCTTCCGCTAGGCCATCGGCGCAAGCGTGATGGCGAGGTCGTTCCAGACGTCCTGCCGCCGGATCGTTTCCCCTTCGACCTCGAACCGGTCGATGAAGCGGGAATCGGCGAAAGGCGTGCCGTCGGGCCGTTCGCCCTTGAGCGTTCCCGACACGAAGACGGTGGTCACTGTGCCCGAATAGCTCTCGTTGACCGCCTCGATCGTCTTGCGCACGGCGCGGTAGCGCGGGGCGGAGAAGGCGACCAGTTCCTCGAGGCTGGTCATCGACGTGCCGTTGGTCCGGCCGGGAAACACCATCTGGAAATCGAGGCTGAGATGGCAGCGCGCGGCGTCGAGGTCGCGCGCTTCCATCAGGCGCAGGAACTCGACCACGATCTCGCCGGCGGGGCGCAGCGGCTGGCCCGGCGAGCGCGAGGCGCGCCCGCGCATGTAGCTGCCGTCGTCGACCTCGTCGAACACCACCGTGATCGCATCGAGCGGCGCCTTGATCGTCGCGGCGACGGCGTCCGTCAGCCGCTCGGCGAGGCGTCGGCGCACATCGGCGTCATAGCCCCGGATCAGCGTTCCGCGAACAATCGGCATGTCGGGTTCCTCTCAAGCGACATTTTGCTGCTTGCTATAATGGTATATTGTTATATCATTAGTCAATGACGCAGCGGGAGCGGGCGAAGAGCGACGTGGCCAATCACATGCGCACCATGAGCGAGGACCCGAATGCAAAGCCCGTCGCGGCCGCGCGGCGCGCGCTGATCGACCCGACCTCGCGCGTGCCGCTCTACCACCAGATCCTGATCATCCTGCGCAACCAGATATTCTCCGGCGAGCTTCGCCCGGGCGCCGCGCTGCCGGGCGAGCAGGAACTGGCCGAGCGCTTCGACGTCTCGCGCATCACCGCCAAGCGGGCGCTGAACGAGTTGGCCGATGCGGGCCTGGCCGTGCGCGAGCGTGGCCGCGGCACGCGCGTCGCGGACGTTCCGCCCGCGCCGACCATCAAGACCTCGGTCGAGGGCTGGCTGGAAAACATCTCGCTGATGGGCGTGGCGACCGATGTCGAGGTTCTGGAATTCGACTACGTGCCCGCGCTGGCGGACGTCGCCGAGGCGCTGCTGGTCGCGCAGGGCGCGACCGTGCAGCGAACCGTGCGCGTGCGCTCGCTCGACGGCGAGCCGATGTCGCATCTCGTGACCTACGTGCCCGAGGATATCGGCCGCTCCTTCGACCGCGACGACATGGGCAACTTCCCGCTTCTGACGCTGATGGAGCGGCACGGCGTCAAGGTCGCCGACGCGCGGCAGAGCGTTTCGGCAACGCTGGCCGAGCCGGAAGTGGCGCGCGCGCTCGCCATCCATGCCGGCTCGCCGCTGATCGACGTCAAGCGCGTCGTGCGCGACGTCAACGACCGTCCGGTCGAGTTCATCCGCGTGCTTTACCGGCCGGACAAGTACCAGTTCGAAATGAACCTGAAACGCGTGCGCCGCCGCGAGGGCATGCAGTGGCAGTCGCTCGGCCCGGACACGTCCGGCCGGGCGGACGAGAAGTGATCAAGTACAAGAAAAGAGAGAGGAACTGACATGACGAAACTGATCCACACCCCCATCAAGCGCCGCCAGTTTCTGGCGGGAGCAGGCACCGCCGCGCTCGTCACTGGATTTCCGGCCGTCCTGCGCGCGCAGGAACCCGAGGCGATCCGTCTCGGCCTCGTCCACCCGGTGACCGGGTTCATCGCGTTCTCCGGCACCCAGTGCCGCGCGGGCGCCGAAATGGCGATCGCCGACATCAATGCCGCCGGCGGCATCAAGTCGATGAACGGCGCCAAGCTCGAGGCGATGCTTGCCGACAGCCAGGGCCGCCCCGAACTCGGCGCGTCGGAGACTGCGCGCCTGATCGAGGCCGGCGCGACCGGCATCATCGCCGGCTATTCCTCCGCGATCTCGCTGGCGACCTCGCAGGAAGCCGCCAAGACGATGACGCCGCACATCGTCGACGTCGGCGTTGCCGACAACATCATGGAGCGCAACCTCGAGAACACGTTCCGCTTCGCGCCCGGATTCGGCTCGGTGTCGCGTTCGGCCGTCGAGGCGCTGAAGGCGATCAATGCGGGCGGCGAGGCCAAGACCGCCGTCATCATCCACGAGGAATCGCTGTTCGGCACCGGCACCGCCGAGCTTCTCGCCAAGGAACTGCCGGGCATCGGCATCGAGGTTCTGGAAGTCATCAAGCACGCCAACCCGACGCGCGACTTCACCAACATCGCGCTCCAGCTCCGCTCGCTGCAGCCGGACCTGATCATCCCCGCCAACTACTACAACGAATACGTGCTCCTCGCCCGCACGCTGCGCCAGCAGCGCATCGCGGCCAAAGGCATCTATTCGGTGCTGGGCGGCGCGGCCTCGAACGTCCAGTTCGTCAAGGAATTCCCGGACGCGGCCGAGAACATCATGGACTGCAACCACTGGTACGATCCGAACTCGGAAGTCGCGGTTCAGCGCCGCGCCGCAGCCGAGGAGAAGGGCCTCTTCTACACCTACGAGATCTTCCTGGCCTACAACGCCGTCGCCTTCCTCGCCGATGCGATCGAACGCGCGGGATCGACGGAGAACGAGGCCATCATCGAGGCGCTGAACGCGTCGACCTGGGACAATCACGGCATGCCTTACGGCCCGACCAAGATCGAGAACGGCCAGAACACCGGAGCGCAGGCCGTCAACACTCAGGTCCAGGGCGGCGAGATTCAGGTCGTCCTGCCCGAGGAATTCGCCTCCGCCGAGGTGATCTTCCCGGTTCCGGCCTGATCCGGTCTCCTGAACGAAACGGGCGCGGGGCCGGGTCCCGCGCCGCATCACAGGTTGTGACATGATCGATCCGGTCATCCTGATACCATCGCTGATCAACGGGCTGACGACGGGCGCGCTCTACGCGCTCGTCGCGCTCGGCCTGACTCTGATCTACGGTGTCCTACACATCATCAACTTCGCTCATGGCGCGATGCTGATGATGGCGCTCTACGGCGTCTTCTTCCTGAACCGCCTGTTCGGCATCGATCCCTACGTCGCGCTTTTGATCGTGCCGCCGGCCATGTTCGCGATCGGCTACGCGCTCCAGCGCGGCATCATCGGCCGTGCCAGCCACGGCCGCGACGAGAACATCCTGCTCGTCACGCTCGGCCTGTCGATCATCATCGAGAACATGGCGCTCTATTTCTTCCGCTCGGACACGCGCACCATCGAGACGCCCTATTCCTTCGAGGTGGTCGAGTTCGCCGGCGCGTTCATTCCGGTCGCCAAGGTCGTCGCCTTCTTCGGCGCGCTGGTGACGGCGGCGCTCCTTTGGGCGTTCATGTCGAAGACCGATCTCGGCCGCGCCATCCGCGCGCTCGCCAAGGAGCGCAAGGGTGCGCGGCTCGTCGGCATCAATGTCGACCACGTCTTCGCGATGAGCTTCGGCATCGGCGTCGCGTGCCTCGGCGTCGCGGCGTGCCTCCTGATGCCGAGCTACTACGTCAACCCGCAGGTCGGCTATGGCTTCGTGCTGATCGCCTTCACCACAGTCGTGCTCGGCGGCATGGGTTCGTTCGTCGGCGCCATGATCGGCGGCCTCGTCATCGGCGTGGTCGAGGCGATGGGCGGGCTCTTCCTCGGCGACAGCCTCGGCCAGTTCGGCATCTTCGCCATCTTCATCCTGATCCTGATGTTCCGCCCGACGGGACTTCTGGGTCACAAGGTCTGAGGCGGGCGGATGGTCAACTCCAAGCAACTCGTCGCGCTCCTCGTCATCTTCGGCCTGATCGCCACCTGTCCGTTCTGGATCGCGTCGGCCCCGACGTTGAATACCGTCATCGCGATCCTCTACATCGCGCTGCTCGGCCAGGCGTGGAACATCCTCGGCGGCTATGGCGGCCAGTTTTCATTCGGCCACGCGGCCTTCTTCGGCACCGGCGCCTATACGGTGGCCGTGCTGCAGATCCAGTTCGGCATCAATCCGTGGCTCGGCATGGTCGCGGGCGGCCTTTTCGCCATGGGCGTCGCGCTCTTCGTCGGCTTCGCTTCGTTCCGCTACGGCCTGCGCGGCTCCTATTTCGCGCTGGTGACGCTCGCCTTCGCCGAGGTGCTGCGCATCCTGTCGAACTCGGTGGGTTTCACCGGCGGCGGCGTCGGCATCCTGATCCCGCTCGAGCGCGACATCGCCAACATGCAGTTCGCGAACAATCGCGGCTATTTCTGGCTGATCTGGACGCTGTGCCTCGCCTGCTTTCTCACCGTCTGGTGGCTCGGCCGCTCGCGCTTCGGCGCGTGGCTGATGGCCGTGCGCGACAATGAGGACGCTGCGCGCGCGCTCGGCGTCGACGTGTTCAAGACGAAGATGGGAGCGGTCGCGCTCTCCGGCTTCTTCTCCGGGCTCGCCGGCGTCTTCTACGCGCAGTTCTACCTCTATCTCGACCCGCTGATCGCTTACGGCTCGGCGATCTCGATCGAGTCCCTCCTGGTGCCGATCATCGGCGGCATGGGAACGCTTTTCGGGCCGCTGATCGGCGCGGCGGTGATCCACACCCTGTCGGAGGTCACGCGCCACAATATCGGCGACGTGCCGGGCGTTGCGCTCTCCATCTACGGCGTGCTTCTCATCCTCATCGTCATGTTCCTGCCGCGCGGGCTGATCAGCATCTTCTCCGTTGCAAGGCGGGCGATCTCGAAGAGGAGGACGGCCGATGCTTGACGTCAGCGGCATCTCCAAATCCTTCGGCGGGCTGAAGGCGGTCGACAACGTGTCGATGAAGATTTCCGAAGGCAGCCTCGTCTCGCTGATCGGCCCCAATGGCGCGGGCAAGACGACGTTCTTCGCCCTCGTCACCGGATTCCATAAACCCGATGCGGGAAGCGTGACGTTCGCCGGCGAGAACATTCTCGGCGTCAAGCCGAGCGACATCGCACGCGCCGGCATGGTGCGCACCTTCCAGATCGTGCAGCCCTTCGCCGGCCAGACGGTGCGCGAGAACATCGCCGTCGGCGCGCATCTGCGCCACGCCTCCCGGCGCGACGCGCTCGACCGGGCGCGCGAAGTGGCCGAGAAGGTTGGCCTCGGCGACCGGCTCGACCAGGATGCCGCCGACCTGACGGTGGCCGGCCGCAAGCGGCTCGAAGTCGCGCGGGCTCTGGCGACCGATCCCAAGCTCGTCCTCTTCGACGAGGTGCTGGCCGGGCTGAACCCGAGCGAGATCCGCGATGTCATTCCGGTCATCCGGGCCGTGCGGGATTCGGGCGTGACGATCCTTCTGATCGAGCATGTCATGCAGGCGGTCATGAGCCTGTCGGAATATACCTTCGTGCTCAATCAGGGCCGGCTGATCGCCGAGGGAGAACCGCGCGCGGTCGCGGCCAACCAGGCCGTCATCGAAGCGTATCTGGGGCCGGGGATGGCCGCACGGCTGAAGCGGCAGGCGGCGGAGGTGCCGGCATGAGCGGCGAGCCCATTCTCGAAGTCTCCGGCCTGCGCGCCGGTTATGGCGCCGTCGAGGTCCTGCGCGGCGTCGACCTCACCATCCGGCGCGGTGACATCGTCGCGCTGCTCGGCTCGAACGGCGTCGGCAAGACGACGTTCAACGCGGTGCTGTCCGGCCTCATCCGGCCGTGGGCCGGCAAGGTCTCGTTCAAGGGCAGGGACATCACCGGCATCGGGGCGGCGAGCGTGGTCGATGCCGGCATGAGTCTCGTGCCCGAAGGGCGCTTGATCTTCCCGAACATGACGGTGAAGGAGAACCTGATCCTCGGCTCCTACCGCCGCGCGCGGAACAATCGCGACGCCAATATCGACAAGATCGTCGCCATCTTCCCGCGCCTGAAGGAGCGGTTCGAGCAGAAGGCGGGAACGCTTTCGGGCGGCGAGCAGCAGATGCTGGCGATCGGCCGCGGCATGATGGCCGAGCCGGAACTTTTGATCCTCGACGAGCCGTCGCTGGGCCTCTCGCCATTGCTGGTCGAGGAGATGTTCAATCTCATCCGGCGGCTGAACGAGGAAGGGCTGACGATCCTGCTCGTCGAGCAGAACGTTGCGCAGTCCCTCGAAATCGCCACCACCGGCTACGTGCTGGAGAACGGCGCCATCAGCCTCTCCGGCCCGGCTGCAACGCTGATGGATGATCCGAACCTCCAGCGTTCCTATCTGGGGATATGACCATGTCCCGCCCGATGACCCTTGCCGAAAAGATCATCGCCCGCGCCGCCGGACGTGCGAGCGTTACGCCGGGCGAGGTGGTGACGACGAAGATCGACCTCGCGATGATCCACGATTCCGGCGGCCCGCGCCGGGTCGAGCCGATCCTGAAGCGGCTCGGTGTCGGGCTGTTCGACACGAAGAAGGTCGTGCTGATCTCCGATCACTACGTGCCCGGCGACACGGAAGAGGGCGCGGCGATCCTCGCGCTTACTCGCGCGTGGGCGCAGGAAAAGGGCGTGTCCTTTTATGACGGCGAGGGCATCTGCCATGTCGTCCTGCCCGAGCGCGGTCATCTGAAGCCGGGCATGCTGGTCGTCGGCGGCGACAGCCATTCGCCGACCGGCGGAGCGTTCGGCGCCTACATGTTCGGTGTTGGCGCAACCGAGATGGCGGGCGTGCTCGCGACCGGCGAAATCTGGCTGAAAGTGCCGGAGACGATCCGCATCGAATGGTCCGGCACGCTAGGCCCGCGCCTGATGGCGAAGGACATGATCCTGGCCATGTGCGGCCGGCTCGGCATGGATGGCGGGCGCTACCAGGCGATCGAATATGCCGGCGAGACGGTGCGCGCGCTGGAGATGCAGGAGCGCATGACCATGTCGAACATGGCCGCCGAACTCGGCGCGCAGGCGGGCCTGATCGCGCCGGACGAGACGACGATGCGCTGGCTCGCCGAACACGGCGCGACCGACCTGCCGGATGCGGCAGACTGGCAGAGCGACGAAGGCGCGACGGTTGCCGAAACCCATCGCTTCGACGCCTCGACGCTGGAGCCGCAGGTCGCCGCGCCGCATTCGCCTGCCAATTCTGCGGGCATAGGTGACTACGAGCCGACCGGCATCGACGTCGCCTATATCGGCGCCTGCACCGGCGCGAAATATGTCGACCTGAAAGCCGCTGCCGACATCATAAGCGGCCACACACTGGCAAAAGGCGTCGAGCTTCTCGTCGCGCCGTCTTCGAAGCGCGACCAGGAGCGCGCGGAACGCGACGGCATCATGAAGGTGCTCGAGGATGCCGGCGCCAAGGTGCTGCCGAATGCCTGCGGAATCTGCGCCGGCTATGGATCGGCTCGGCTCGGCGAAGATGTGACGTGCATTTCGACCACCGCCCGCAACTTCAAGGGTCGCATGGGCGCGAAGTCCTCGAAGGTCTATCTCGGCTCGCCCTATACGGTCGCGGCCTCCGCCATCACTGGGCGCATCGCCGACCCGCGCGAATTTGGAGGCGCGGCATGAACCGGGCCTTCGTTTTCGGCAACGACATCGACACCGACGCCCTCGCTCCCGGCCAGTATATGGGCGGCGGCATCGAAGTGCTGGCGCAGCACTGCCTCGAAGCCGTCGATCCCGACTTCGCATCGTCGGTGAAGCCGGGCGACGTGATCGTTGCGGGCCGGAATTTCGGCATGGGCTCGTCGCGCGAACAGGCCGCGCAGGCGCTCAAGCATCTGGGCGTCGCCGGCATCGTCGCGCGGTCCTTTGCCGGCATCTTCCAGCGCAACGCCATCAATCTCGGCCTGCCGGTCTTGGTCGGTGGCGATGAGATCGCCGGGATCGAGGCTGGCGACGCCGTAGAACTGGACGTTCGAAACAGCCGGCTAACGACCGCGAGTGGCGCGGTCGAACTAGAGCCTTTGCCTGATTTTCTGATCGAGATGATCGCCAATGGCGGATTGGTGCCGCATCTCGAAAAACGCTTCGCGCGCGAGCGCATGAACCGAGGAGAACAACAATGACGCGCCTGAAAGCGCGCCTCGGCGACGAAGGCATAATCGTCGCACCCGGTGTCTATGACGGCCTGTCGGCGCTGATCGCCGCGCAGGCCGGCGCGGAAGCCATCTATTTGTCGGGCGCCTCGCTCGCCTATACGCGCTTCGGTCGCCCCGACATCGGCCTCGTCTCGATGAGCGAGGTCGCGGACGCGGTTGGCGTCATTTGCGACCGCGTTGAACTGCCGTTGATTGTCGATGGCGATACGGGCTTCGGCAACGCGCTCAACGTGCAGCGCACGGTCCGCTCCTTCGAGCGCATGGGCGCGGCGGCGATCCAGCTCGAGGACCAGACGATGCCCAAGCGCTGCGGGCACCTGAACGGCAAGTCGCTGGTCTCGAACGGCGAGATGATCGGCAAGATCAAGGCGGCGACCGACGCGCGGGCGGCCGACGATTTCGTCGTCATCGCCCGCACCGACGCGATCGGCGTCGACGGCTTCCAGGCCGGTCTCGACCGCGCCGCGGCCTATGCCGAGGCGGGTGCCGACATGGTGTTCGTCGAGGCGCCGCGCTCGCTCGACGAGATGAAGCAGATCGTGGCGACGCTGGGGAGCCGCGTGCCGCTGATGGCCAACATGGTGGAAGGTGGAAAGACGCCGCCGATGACGGCGAAGGATCTGGAAGAGATCGGCTTTTCGCTGGTGATCTTCCCCGGCGGGCTGACACGCGCGGTGGCGAAGATCAGCCGCGCCTATTTCGACAGCCTCCTGGCCTCCGGCTCCAACGCGCCGTTCCGCGACCGGATGTACGATTTCGCCGGCATCAACGCCGTCGTCGGCACCGACGACCTGCTCGAAGCCGGCAATGCCTATGACGAAAAGAGGTTCACCCCATGATCGATCCCGTTCTCCTGGCGATCCTGAAGGGCCGGCTGGAACAGATCGCCGACGAGATGGACGCGACGCTGTTCCGCTCGGCGTTCAACCCGATCATCGCCGAGGCGCACGACGCCTCGCACGGCATCTACGATGCGAAGACCGGCGACACGCTCGTGCAGGGCAAGTCCGGCCTGCCGATCTTCGTCGGCGTCATGGCGTTTGCGGTGAAGGCCGTGATCGAGAAGGCGGCGAAGAACGGCGGCCCGAAGGACGGAGACGTCTGGATCTTCAACGATCCCTATGCCGGCGGCACGCATCTGTCGGACTTCCGTCTCGTGCGCCCACTTTTCCGCAATGGCGAGGTGTTCTGCTACCTCGCCTCCGTCGGCCACTGGCACGATGTCGGCGGCAACGTGCCGGGCAACTACAATCCGGTCGCGACCGAGAGCTTCCAGGAAGGCATGCTCATTCCGCCGGTCAAGCTCTTCGATCGGGGTGAATTGCGTCAGGACGTGATCGACATCCTGTCGTCCAACTCGCGCCTGCCGAACTCGCTTTTCGGCGATCTGAACGGCCAGATCAACGCGCTCGACCTCGGCGTCAAGCGCATGAACGAACTCCTGTCCGACTATGGCGACGAGACGGTGTCGGGCGCGCTCGGCGAATTGAAGGCCCGCGCGGCAAAACTGATGCGCGCCGAGATCGACAAGCTGCCGCAGGGCACGGTGTCGGCCGAGGACTATCTCGACAATGACGGCATCGTCGACGAGCCGTTGACGATCGCGCTCGATCTGACCATCGAGAATGGCCGCATGGTGATGGATTTCTCGCGCTCCTCGCTCGCCTGCGCCGGGCCGGTCAACATATCGCGCGCAACGACGATCGCCGCCTGCTACGTGGCGCTGAAGCACGTCTTCGGCGACGTACCGGCCAATGCCGGCGTGCTGGAACCGGTCGACTTCGTCATCCCCGAGGACAGTCTGTTGTCCGTCGTCGCGCCCAAGCCCGTTGGCGGCTACACCGAGACGATCCTGCGCCTGATCGACGTCGTCTTCCAGGCGATCGCGAAGATCGCGCCGGAGCGCTCCAATGGCTGCGCCTACGGCACGATCAACGCGCTGTCGCTGGCCGGCTATCGCGGCACTGATAAGAAGCGCTGGGTCATGTTCTCCTTTTTCGGCGGTGGCCATGGCGGCCATCCGGAGGGCGACGGGCTGAACCACGGCAACGCGCCGATCTCGACGGCGACCATCCCGCCACTCGAAATCCTCGAAGCCGCGTATCCGGTCATGTTCACGCAATGGGCCCTGCGGCCCGATTCGGGCGGTCCGGGCAAGAGCCGTGGCGGTCTCGGCGCAATCTACGAACTCGAACTACTAGAGGAAAACGCCGACGTATTCCTGTTCGGCGAACGCGGGCGCTTTGCGCCGAAAGGTGTCGCCGGCGGCGGCGATTCCGTTCTGAACAGCTTTTCCTATGAGCAGGCGGACGGCGAACACCAGCCGCCGATGGCCTCGAAAATGGTCGGCATTAAATTGAAACGCGGCCAGAAGGTGCGGCTGGAGACGCCCGGCGGCGGCGGCTACGGCCCGGCTTCCGAGCGGGAGCCGGCGAAGATAGAGCGCGACATCGCGCTCGGCTACGTGACGCGCGAGGCGGCCGATCGCGACTACGGCCACGGATTGAAGAAGGATGCAGCCGCATGAGCGCAAAGCGCTATGTGATCGGCGTCGATGTCGGCGGAACCTTCACCGACATCTTCGTCTATGACCAGATCGACCACACCGTCCAGACGACCAAGATCCCCTCGACGCGCGGCGATCAGTCGAAGGGATTTGCCGAGGGCATTTCCCGCATCGTTGCCGATTTCGCCGACATCGCCACGGTCGTCCACGGCACGACGGTCGGCACCAATGCGCTTCTCGAACGCAAGGGCGCGAAGACCGGCATCATCACCACGCGCGGCTTTCGCGACGTGCTCGAGATGCGCCGGCGCGACCGGCCTTCGACCTGGGGCCTGTGGGGGCAGTACACGCCGGTCATTAGCCGCGAGCATCGCCTCGAAGTGAGCGAGCGCGTGCTTGCCGACGGCACGGTGCGCGAGGCCGTCAACGACGACGAGGTCCGCGCGCAGGCCGAGACGCTGAAGGCGGCAGGCTGCGATGCGGTCTGCGTCTTCTTCGTCAATGGCTATGCGAACGACGCCAACGAGCGGCAAGCCGTTGAGGCCGTGCGCGCAATCTGGCCGAACGGCTATGTGACGGCGGCAACCGAGATCGTGCCGGAAATCCGCGAATTCGAACGCCTGTCGACCGCGGCGCTGAATGCCTATCTCCAGCCTGTCGTTTCGTCCTATCTCGACCGTCTCGAAACCACCTTGAAGGCCCGCGGCTTTGCCGGCGACATCCTGATCGTCCAGTCGAATGGCGGCGTGATGGCCATCGACACCGCCAAGCGTTTCCCGGTCCGCACCGCATTGTCGGGTCCGGCGGCTGGCGTCATGGCGGCGCAGGCAATCGCGAAAGCGGCCGGCTTCCCCAACGTGATCACCTGCGACATGGGCGGCACGTCCTTCGACGTCTCGCTGGTCGCGGACGGCGAGAGCGCGCTCGCCGCGCAGACGGCGATCGACTTCGGCCTCGTCGTCCGCACGCCGATGATCGAAATCTCCACCATCGGCGCGGGCGGCGGCTCCATCGCCGGCATCGACAATGGCGGCATCCTGCAGGTCGGTCCGGAATCGGCGGGCTCCGATCCGGGCCCCGTCTGCTACGGGCTCGGCAACGACCGCCCGACGGTCACCGACGCCAATGTCGTGCTCGGCCGCATCAATGCCGACCGCCCGATCGGCGGCAAGCTGGCACGGCTCGACGTCGATGCCGCGCGGCGCGCGATCGAGACGCATGTCGCAGGCCCGCTGGAGCTCTCCGTGGAGGAGGCCGCCGAGGCGATCCTCAAGATCGCCAACGCAAAGATGGCGGGCGCGATCCGGCTCGTCTCGATCGAGCGCGGACACGACCCGGCCGATTTCGCCGCCATGCCGTTCGGCGGCGGCGGGGCGCTGCATACCGGCGCGCTGATCAAGGAAGTGGGCTTGAAGTCAGCGCTCGTGCCGCGCTTTCCGGGCGTCACCTCGGCGCTCGGCTGCGTCGTCGCGGACATGCGCCACGACCGCGTGCAGACGGTGAACCGCCTGCTCGACGGGCTCGATGCCGCATCGCTCGGCGCGGAGATGAAGAAGGTGAGCGACGAAACCGCCGAACTGCTGAAGGCGGCCGGCGTTTCGTTCGAGCGGGTCGACCGCATCTTCGAACTCGACATGCTCTATCTCGGCCAGACGCACACGGTTTCCGTTCCGCTCGACATGCCGGCGGGCGATCTGACGGTCGATGCGATCCGCGATGCGTTCGAGGCGGCTTACCGATCGGCCTTCGGCCGGCTTCTGGCGGGCATTCCGATGCGCGTGATGAATTACCGCGTCGCGGTCGTCGGGCGCCGTCCCGCCTTCGACATGGGCGCGTTCGCGCCGGTCACCGACAAGACGGCCGATGAGTGCCTCACCGGCAGCCGCAAGGTCTATGCCGAGGGCGCCTGGCATGACACGCCGCTTTATGACCGTCTCGCTTTGCCGGTCGGCGCCAAGATTGCCGGCCCTGCGATCCTGGAGCAGGCCGACACGACGATCTTCGTCGATCCGGGCCTCGAAGGTGTCGTGGACGGCTTTGGCAATGTCGTCATCTCGCGGGCGGTGACATGATGGCGGCGGGACCGATCGATGTCACGAAGACCGCGCTGCTGATCGTCGATCTGCAGAACGATTTCCTCGATCCCAAGGGCGCCTATGGCCGGGCCGGCCAGTCGGCGGAAATGATCGCCGAACTGCCCGCGCGACTGAAGCCGCTTGCCGATGCGCTGCGCGCGAAGGGCGGCTTCGTCCTCTCCACGCAGTTCACGTTGGTGCCGGGGCGCGGCGGTGAGCCGATGATCTCGCCGCATCTGAAAGAACTGCGCCCCTTCCTCAGGAAGGGCGACTTCCAGCCGGGCGCCTGGGGGCATCAACTCGTCGACACCCTTCAGCCGGCCGATTTCGTGGTCGAGAAGGTCGCCTATTCGGCCTTCTTCCAGTCGCGCATGGAATTCGTGCTCAAGAAGGCCGGTATCGAGACGCTGTTCGTCTGCGGAATCGTCACCAATGGCGGCGTCGCCTCGACGGTGCGCGACGCGCATGTGCGCGATTTCCGCACCTTCGTCCTGTCCGATGGCTGCGGAGCGTTCTCGCAAGCCACCCACGACAACGCGATCCGTGACCTGTCGACCGTGACGAAGGCGATCACCGTCGCCGATGCGATCGCGATGGTCGAGGGCGCATGAGCGCCGTCCTGCCCGCATCTGCGATGCAAGCCGATGCCGAGGTGGACGTCGCGATCATCGGCGCCGGCGCCTGCGGCCTCGTCGCCGCACTGCGCGCGGTCGAGGCGGGAGCCGACGTGCTGGTTCTGGAGCGCGACGCCAAGCCGACCGGCTCGACCTCGATGTCGTCCGGCTTCATTCCCGCGCCCGCGACGCGCTTCCAGCGCGCCATCGGCACCGAGGACGACACGCCGGGGCGCTTTGCCGCCGACATCCAGGCGAAGACGAAGAACCGCGCCGATCCCGGCCTGGTCGCGACGGTGTCGAAGGCGATCGGCCCGGCGCTGGAATGGCTGGCCGTCAGCCATGGTCTGGAATGGATCGTGCTCGACGATTTCCTCTATCCCGGCCATTCCCGCCATCGCATGCACGCGGTGCCGGAAAAGACCGGCGCGGCGCTGCTCCAGCGGCTGGCGACGGCGGCCGAGGCCGCCGGCGTCATGGTTGCGACCGGCGCGCATGTCACCGGATTGTTTGCCGACGAAGGACGCATTCGCGGCGTGCGCATCGCGCGCGCCGACGGCAGCGAGGAAAACCTTGCCTGCAAGGCGCTCGTGCTGGCTTGCAACGGCTATGGCGGCAATGCCGACCTCGTCGCGCGCCACATCCCGGAACTGAAGGATGCGCTGTATTACGGCCATGCCGGCAACCAGGGCGATGCCGTGTTATGGGGCGAGGCGCTTGGCGCCGATATCCGGCATCTTTCTGGTTATCAGGGCCACGGTTCGCTCGCCCATCCGCACCAGATCCTGATTTCGTGGGCGCTGATGATGGAAGGCGGCATCCAGATCAACACGGAGGGCCGGCGCTTTTCGAACGAGCATGGCGGCTATTCGGAACAGGCCGTCAACGTGCTCGCGCAGCCGGGGCGCGTGGCGTGGAACGTTTACGACCAGCGCATCCACGATTTCGCGCAATCCTTTCCCGACTATCGCGACGCGATGTCGGCGGGCGCAATCCGGCAGGGGGCGAGCGTGGCGGAACTGGCGGAGCGGATCGGCGTCGACGAGCGCGCCCTGTCCGACACGCTGCGCACCGCCGCCGCCCTCCAGCGCGGCGATGCCGCGGACGAATTCGGCCGTGACTTCACCACGAAGCCGGCGCTCAAGGCGCCGCTTTTCGCGGTCAAGGTGACCGGCGTTCTGTTCCACACGCAGGGCGGGCTGATGGTCGATCGCGATGCCCGCGTGATCTCCACGGCGGGCGGGCCGTTTCCCAATCTGTTCGCCGGCGGCGGTGCGGCTTGCGGCGTTTCCGGTCCCGACGTGTCCGGCTATCTCTCCGGCAACGGCCTGCTGACAGCCGTCGCACTTGGCTACATCGCGGGCCGCAGCGCGGCGCTTGGCTCCTAGCCGGCTTCGTCGAGCGTGGCGCGGCAGGTCGTCAGAAACGCCTGCGCATTGGTGGCGAGCGACGGCCCGAGATAGCCGCCTTCCTGGATGAGAACCGTCGGCAGGCGAAGGGCGGTGATCCGCCGCGCCATTTCCGCAAAGCCGTCGGCATGGACCTTTACCGCCGCCAGCGGATCGTCGGCCGCCATGTCGAAGCCGAGCGAGACGACGAGCGCCTCGGCGCCGAAGCTGGAGATCGCCGCCAGCGCATGGTCGAGCCGCGCGAGGACGACGTCCTGGCTGGCACCCATCGGCAGGAGGAGGTTGAGCGTCGCGCCGAGCCCGTCGCCTTCGCCGGTCTCGTCAGCGTGTCCGAGGAAGAAGGTCGGGTAGGCTTTCGGGTCGGGATGCAGCGAGCAGAAGAAGATGTCGCCGCGCGCGTAGAGGATGTCGAGCGAGCCGTTGCCGGTGTGGACGTCGATGTCAAGCAGCGCAACCTTTTGCCATCTGCGCGTCAGGTGGTGCGCGGCGATGCAGGCATTGTTGAAGAAGCAGAAGCCGTTTGCCGCAGCGGCCATCGCATGGTGGCCCGGCGGACGCGACAGGCCGTAGACCATCCGTTCGCCGTCGAGCACGCGCTCGGCAGCCTCGATCGCCGTCTGCGCCGACCAGTAGATCGCGTCCCACGTGCCTTCGGTCAGTGGCGTCGACGTGTCCGTCATCCACCAACCCATCGCGCCGTGGATGTCGTCCGGGCAGCGGCCGCGCCGCACGCCGGGATGCATGGTCGGAATGGCAAGCGGTCCATCGCCAACGTCTGCGCGAAAGCGGCGATGGGCATCGCGGAAGAATTCGACATAGTCGGGATCATGCACCGCCTTGACCGGCCCGAGGCCATGGTCGCGCGGCGCCTCGACGGGAAAGCCGTTGGCGACGAGCATGTCGCGGATCAGGACCGCCCGCTCCGGCTGCTCGGGGTGGGGCATCGCTGCGCCGCGGCGAAAATAGGTCGCGGGCGCATGGTCGAGTTGCCGTGGATCGAAGATCGCCTTCATGCCTGCCTCTATGGTTTCGGGTCGTGCCGACATGCCTACCTGAACTGCAAAGGCGACATCTGGGGAAGGCTAACCAGTCGGTAGCGACGCTGCAATAAGGACGGGGCCGCCAGTCTGCGCAAAGACGCGACCTGACCGATTGACCAATCCAAATGCGTGGGATACATCCAATATATCGGCTGTATGGAGGATGAGATGATTTCCGAACGCCAGCAAAAATTCCGCGACGAGTTCCGCGCCGAAATTCCCGAGGATTACGACGGCATCGGCCATGGGTTGTGGGCCCTGGGCATTGGCACGGTGGTGATGATCGGCCTCTGGTTCCTGCTCGACCGTCCGCTGATTTGGCTTGAACTCGCCGTTCTGCCGGCCGTCGCGGTCGGCTGGAACGTGGTCGAATGGGTCGTCCACACGCTGGTCCTGCACCGGCCGCGCAAGAACAAGATCGCGCGCGCGCTCTACGTGCGGCACACCTTGACGCACCATCAGTTCTTCACCGCCGAGGCAGCCGAACTGGAAGGCGTGCGCGACCTGTCGATCGTCTTCTTCCCGCTCTTCGCCCTGCCGGCGACGCTCGTCCTGTCGATGCCTTTCGCCGGCCTTGCCTGGCTGGCGATCTCGCTGAATGCCGGTGTGCTTCTCCTGATGGGCGTCACCTTCATGTACGTCCTGTTCGAGGTCATGCATCTGGGCGCCCATCTGCCGGAGAATGGCTGGGTCAGCCGCGTTCCCCTCCTGAACACGATGCGCCGGCATCACATCGCCCATCACGACCAGCGGCTGATGATGGAGAAGAACATGAACTTCACCTTCCCGCTGATGGATTGGCTGATGGGGACGTCGGACGTCCGCCGCGGGTTCTGGGGCACGATGTTCAACGGTTACGACACGCGCTTCGTCGCCCCGCCGCGCCAGCGCCGCTCGAAGGCCGGCGGATTGCCGATATCCGTGGACGAACGGCGCTAGCGGCAGTCGTCGAATGGATTGCCTGGGAGGAACCATGCAGTATACCGACCAAATATCGGCCGGACGAGGAGTGTTCGATGGCGGACGAGGAGAAGGGTGCGGGCTCGCTTTCGGATCAGGCCTATGCGCGACTGTTCGACATGATCGTCGCTTTGGAACTGCCGCCCGGTGGCGCGCTATCCGAGCAGGAACTGTCCCGCCGGCTGGACATCGGCCGCACGCCGATACGCGAGGCGCTGCGCCATCTGATCCGCGAGGGGCTGGTCGTCAGCTATCCCAATCGTGGTCTCGTGATCTCCGAGATCAGCCAGCAGAGCCAGTTGCGTCTTCTGGAGGTGCGGCGCGAGCTCGACCGGCTGATGATGCGGCTGGCGGCGGAGCGCGCGAGCGCGGTGGAGCGCCAGCAATTCGCCGACATCGCTGCTGCGATGCGGGCTTCGATGGCCGGCGAGCCGGACTATGCCGAATTCATGCGCCAGGACGAGCGCTTCAACCGGCTGGTGGTGCAGGCCTCGCGCAACGAGTTCGCGGCCAAGGCGGCCGGCCTGATGATGGGCATGTGGGCGCGGTTCTGGAACCGCTACTACCGAGAGGTCGGCGACGTTCCGCTGGTGGCGAAGCTCCATGCCGAAATCGCGGATGCGATCGTCGCGCGCGACGCGGCGGAGGCTGCGAAGGCATCCGACAGGCTGATCGACTACATCGCGGACTTCACCCGGCGCACGCTCGACCACTGATCGACGCGCCGCGAGAAGGGGTGACGCGATGAGAGCCTATATCCGCGCCGTCGACGCGATCTCCACCCGCATCGGGCAGGCGGTGTCGTGGCTCATCCTGGCGGCGGTGCTCGTCAGTGCCGGCAACGCGATTGCCCGCAAGGCATTCTCGCTGTCGTCGAACGCCTGGCTCGAACTGCAATGGTATCTCTACGGCGCGGCCTTCCTGCTCGGGGCGGCATGGACGCTGGCGCGCGACGAACATGTGCGCATCGATGTCCTGTCGTCGCATTTCTCGCCAAGGCTGCGCACGCTGATCGACCTCGTCGGCCATGTCGTCGTGCTCGTCCCCTTCTGCGCGCTGATCCTTGTGCTCGCATGGCCCTGGGTCGTCCGGTCCTACGTCACGGCCGAACAATCGGCCAATGCCGGCGGCCTGATCCTCTGGCCCGCCAAGGCGCTCGTCCTTGCCGGTTTCGCGCTCCTCCTCGCGCAGGCGCTCGCGCAGGTCCTGAAGGGCGTCGTCGCCCTGCGAAGGGGCAGTCATGATTGAACTCATTGCCCACAATCTCGCGCCGATCATGTTCGTGACGGTGATGGCGCTTCTGCTGCTCGGCTATCCGGTGGCGTTCACGCTTGCCGGCGGCGGCTTGTTCTACTTCCTCGTCGGGCTCGAAGCATCACATCTGGCGCCCAACGAGATCCACCTGACGACCAGCCTCCTGTCCGCGAACGTCAACCGCATCTTCGACGTCATGCGCAACGAGACCCTGCTGGCTGTCCCGTTCTTCACGTTGATGGGGCTTATTCTCGAACGCTCCGGCATGGCAGAGGACTTGCTCGACACGGTCGGGCAGTTGTTCGGCGGCGTGCGCGGCGGGGTCGCCTATGCCGTCATCTTCGTCGGCGCGCTGCTCGGCGCGACGACGGGCGTCGTCGCGGCGAGCGTCCTTGCGATGGGCCTGATCTCGCTGCCAATCATGGCGCGCTATGGCTACAACACGCCGCTGGCGACCGGCACGATTCTCGGGGCGGGTACGCTGGCGCAGATCGTGCCGCCTTCGCTTGTCCTCATCGTCCTCGCCGACCAGCTCGGCCAGCCCGTCGGGCGCATGTATTCGGCCGCCCTGATCCCGGCTGCGCTGGTCATCGCGCTCTATTGCGCCTGGATCTTCATCGTCACGATCGTCCGGCCGGCCGCAGCGCCAGCGCTGCCGCCGGAAGCCCGGACCTTGGGGCGCGGCGTCGGTTCGCTCCTTGCCCTGATCGCGCTTTCGGTCGTTCTCTACTTCGCCGGGCGCGCCGTCTTCGATCCGATGATGCGCTGGGAGAATGCGGTCGTGATGGCCTCGGTCGTCGCAGTCGCGGGTCCGCTCGTCATCGCGCTCCTCAACGGCGCGACGGGCGGCCGGCTGGTCTCGCGCCTCGCCGAGCGGGTCGTCCTGGTGATGGTCCCGCCGCTGACGCTGATCTTCCTCGTCCTCGGCACCATCTTCCTCGGCATCGCGACCCCGACCGAGGGCGGCGCGATGGGCGCTGCCGGCGCGCTTGCTCTGGCCTTCGCCAAGCGGCGACTGAGCTTCGACGGTCTGCGCCAGGCACTCGAATCCACCACGCGCCTGACGGCCTTCGTCATGTTCATCCTGATCGGCGCGCGCGTCTTCTCGCTCACCTTCTACGGGCTCGAGGGCGACCGCTGGGTCGAGGAAGTGCTGACGGCCATCCCGGGCGGCGAACTGGGCTTCCTGATCGCCGTCACGGCGCTGGTCTTCATCCTCGGATGCTTCCTCGATTTCTTCGAAATCGCCTTCATCGTGATTCCGTTCATCGCGGTCGCCGCGCGCGCGCTCGAGATCGACATGGTCTGGCTCGGCATCCTTCTGGCGCTCAACCTGCAGGCGTCCTTCCTGACGCCGCCCTTCGGCTTCGCGCTCTTCTATCTGCGATCGGTCGCGCCCAATGCGCCCTGGGTCGACGCGCAGACCGGCCGGACCATGCCGGCGATCCGCTCGGCCGATTTCTATCGCGGCGTGGTGCCGTTCGTCGTCCTGCAACTCGTCGCGATAGCCATCGTCATGGCTTTTCCGCAACTGACGGGAAGCGGCGGCGAGGTGCGACCTACGGTTCCGGCAACGCAAACGCCGGCGCCCATGCCCCTCGAAATGCCAGGCCTTGCCTTGCCCGACCTCGCGCTGCCCGACGCGCCTTCGAACTAGGATCGATCGCCCTGAACGCTTGCAACGCAGGCGTTCTTGACGCCTGCACATTACCAGTATATCGGTTGGACATCGGAAGGAGCGATGATGCTTTTGACCCCTGAGCTCAGGATCGGCGCCAGAAGGATTGCAGCGCATGAGCGCGAGACGATGCCGATCGTCAACCCGGCCACGGGCGAGCATCTCTACACCCTGCCGGTCGCGACCGACGCCGATCTGGACGATGTTCTGGAAGCGGCCGAACGCGGCTTTCGCGTCTGGTCGGCTTTCTCCGCCTATGACCGCGCGCGCGTACTCCATCGTGCGGCCGGCATGATCCGCGACCGCGTCGAAGAGATCGCGCGTGCGCTCACGAGCGAGCAGGGCAAGGCCATCGCCGAGGCCCGCATCGAGGTGAGCAGCGCCGCCGACACGTTCGAATGGTATGCGGAGGAGGGCAAGCGCGCCTATGGGCGCATCGTCGCCGCGCGCGATCCCTCGATGCGCTGGCTGGTCACGCGCGAGCCCGTCGGACCCGTCGCCGCGTTCAGCCCCTGGAATTTCCCCGCGATGCTTTCGGCCCGCAAGATCGCCGGAGCGCTCGCGGCAGGGTGTTCCTGCGTCATCAAGCCGGCCGAGGAAACGCCGACGCCGACGCTGGCCTTCGCCGCCATTCTCGAGGAGGCGGGCCTGCCGGCCGACGTATTGTCCGTCGTCACCGGCCGCCCCGCCGAGATTTCGTCGAAGCTGATCGCCTCGCCGGTCATCCGCAAGATCAGCTTCACCGGCTCGATTCCGGTCGGCCGCAGCCTTGCCGCGCTTGCCGGCCAGCACCTGAAGAAGATCACGCTCGAACTCGGCGGCCACGCGCCGACCATCGTCTTCGATGATGCCGACCTGGAGCGCGCCGTCGAGACGATCCTCGCATTCAAGCTGCGCAATGCCGGCCAGATGTGCATTTCACCGACACGCATCTATGTGCAGGACACGGTCCACGACCGGTTCACCGAGGCATTCGCCCGGGCGGCCGAAGGGGTCCGGGTTGGCAACGGCCTCGACGAGGCGAACCGTATGGGCGCGCTCGTCAGCACTCGCCGGATGGAGGCGGTGGAACGGCTCGTCGCCGATGCGCTCGACAAGGGTGCATCGCTGCGCTCGGGCGGGCGCCGTGAGGGCAATGCAGGTCTCTTCTACCGGCCGACCGTCCTCGCCGATGTTCCTGCAAATGCCGCCGCCATGACCGAAGAGCCGTTCGGTCCGGTCGCGCTCGTCAATCGGTTCGAGACGATGGACGAGGTCGTGGAAAAGGCCAACAGCCTGCCCTACGGCCTGTCAGCCTACGCCTTCACCACCGGCCTCAAGCGCGCGCGGGAGATCGGCAGACGGCTCGAAGCGGGCGTCGTCGGCGTCAACAACACCGCCGTCTCGGTCATCGAGGCCCCGTTCGGCGGCGTCAAGGATTCCGGCTACGGCTCGGAGTCCGGCAGCGAAGGCCTTGACGCATTCCTGGTCACCAAATTCATCAGTGAGGCCGCGTGATGCCGATCGTCCATGTCGAAATCTTCGAGGGCCGCTCGCCGGAAGCCAAGCTCGGCCTCTGCCGTTCGATCACCGACGCCGTCGAGCAGAGCCTCGGCGTGCCGCGCGGCGACGTGCGCGTCATCATCCAGGAACTGAAGCGCGAGAACTTCACGGTCGGCGGCGAGGCGAAGCCGTTGCGCGCCGGGGAGCGATGATGGCGCTTCTCGAACGCCTGCGCGATCTTCTCGGGCCCTCCGGCTTCGTTGCCGACGGCGAAGACCGCGCGCCGTTCGAACGCGACTGGACCGGCGTCTATCGCGGCGAGGCGCTTGCGGTCGCCATGCCCAGCGCGGTGGACGAACTGCGTGCGGTCGTGCGGCTGGCCGCCGAGGCCGGCATCGCGATCGTGCCGCAGGGCGGCAACACCGGCATGTGCGCCGGCGCGGTGCCGCGCGAGCGGTCGCTTCTCCTTTCGACGAAGCGCCTCGACGCGATCCGCAGCGTCGATCCGCGCGACTGGTCCGTTACGGCGGAAGCAGGCGTCGTCCTTGCCGACCTGCAAGCGGCCGCACAATCGGTCGACCGGTTCTTCCCGCTGCGCCTCGGCTCGGAAGGCAGCGCCACGATCGGCGGCCTCGTGTCGACCAATGCCGGTGGCACGCGTGCCGTTCGCTACGGGGTGATGCGCGACCTGGTGCTCGGGCTCGAGGTCGTGCTGCCGGACGGTCGGCTCTGGAACGGGCTTTCCCGCCTGCGCAAGGACGTGACCGGCTACGATCTGCGCCATCTCTTCATCGGTGCGGAAGGCACGCTCGGCATCGTGACCGCCGCGACGCTGCGGCTCTATCCGGCGGAACCTGCAATCGCATCCGCCTTCTGCGGCGTTCCGAGCGTCGCGTCGGCGATGGAATTCCTGGACATCGCACGCCAAAAATCCTGCGACGCGATCGTCACCTTCGAGATCATGTCGAAGCCGTGCATCGATCTGGCCGCGGCGCATGTGGACGGCGTACGGCGACCGCTGGCGGGCGAACATCGCTGGCATGTCCTCGTCGAGATCGCGGCGCATGACGGCGCGGCCCGTCTCGAAAGCTGCCTCGTCGGGGCGATGGAACGCGGCGTGGTCGCCGATGCGGTCATCGCCCAGAGCCTTGCCGACGCGGCCGGCTTCTGGCGCATCCGCGAGGGCGTCGTCGAGGCGCAGCCGCGGCTCGGCCTGTCGATCAAGCACGACGTGTCGGTGCCGCTCGATGCCGTGGCCGCGTTCTGCGAGCGCGCCGAGGCGGAGATGCGGCGCCGACTGCCCGCCTCCATCCCGCTCTTCCTAGGCCATTGCGGTGACGGAAACATCCACGCCAATCTCGCGCAGGCACGGACGCCCGCCGATATTTTCACCGCGTCCACCGCTCGGCTGACGGCGGCGATCCACGACATCGCGGAGGCGCTCGGCGGCTCGATCAGCGCGGAACACGGCATCGGCTTTAAGAAGCGCGACGAGTTTCTCGCCCGGACCGATCCCGTCGAGTTCGACCTGATGAGCCGCATCAAGCGCGCGCTCGATCCTGCCGACAAGATGAACCCCGGCGTGCTGATGCCGCCGATGCAGCAAAGAGAGGCCGCCGAATGAAGACCGCCATCGTCACGATCAAGGGGCCGAAGCCCTTCACCGACGCGGAGATCCGCCAGATCTGGGATTCGACCTGCGCCAACTATGTCGGGGTGCCCGGCCTGGTGCGCAAATACTACGTCGTCTCCGAGGACCGCATGACGATCGGCGGCGTCTATCTGTGGGAGACGAAGGCTGAGGGCGAGGCGATCTACACCGACGCTTGGCGCCAGTACGTCGTCGATCGCTACGAGGGCGAGCCGCCGAGCGTCGCCTGGTTCGATACCAGCATCGTCGTCGACAACAGGTCCGGCCAGGACGCGATCGAGCGTCACGAGGCCGCATAGGAACCGTCTCCAGCAGGAGACATTTGAGGGAGGAAGGCATGAACAGACGCAAATTCATCGGAGCCCTTGGGCTGGCCGGCGCCGGCGCCGCGGTCTCCACGGCTGGCGCGCAGACGGCGTCGCAGGCGCAGGTCAACTGGCGGCTCGTGTCGAGCTTCCCGAACAGCATCGACACCGTCTTCGACGCGCCCGTCGAGATGGCCGATCGCATTCGCGAGGCCAGCGGCGGCAAGTTCGACATCAAGGTCTACGCCGCCGGCGAAATCGTCGGCGGGCTCGAAGTGCTCGACGCCGTGCAGGACGGCACGGTCGAGGCCGGCCATACGATCTCCTCCTACTTCATCGGCAAGGACCCGACCTTCGGCATCTCGACGGGCCTTCCCTTCGGCATGAACGCACGCCAGCAGACCTCGTGGATGATGCAGGGCGGCGGGCTGGATCTCCTGCGCGAGTTCTTTGCCAAGTCGAACATCGTCAACTTCCCTTGCGGCAATACCGGCACGCAGATGGGCGGGTGGCTGCGCAAGGAAATCAATTCCGTCGAGGACCTCGATGGCCTGAAGTTCCGTATCGGTGGCCTTGCGGGCCGCGCGCTGTCCAAGCTCGGCGTGGTGCCGCAGCAGGTTCCCGCCAGCGACATCTACACCTCGCTCGAGCGCGGCACGATCGATGCGGCCGAATGGGTCGGCCCCTATGACGACGAGAAGCTCGGCCTCAACGCCGTCGCGCCCTATTACTACTATCCCGGCTTCTGGGAAGGCGGCGCGCAGGTCGACCTGCTCGTCAACAAGGCGGCCTGGGATGCGCTGTCGCCCGAATACCAGGCGATGCTGACGGCCGCGGCCGCCGAGGCGCATGTCAACCTGACAGCCAAGTACGACGCGCGCAATCCGGCCGCATTGCGCCGGCTGGTCGCGGCGGGCGCGCAGTTGAAGCCCTATCCGACGGATGTCATGCAGGCCTCGTTTGAGGCGGTTAAGGACGTGATGGCCGAGATTGCGGCCGAGAACGAGGATTTCGCGAAGATCTACGAGCACTACACGGCCTGGCAGCGCGACCAGTATTTCTGGTCGTCGATCGCCGACGCCCGCTACGACGTCTTCATGGTCGGCGCGATGCAGGCCCAGTCGAACCAGTAGCCGAAGTTTGGCCCGCCCGGCTCGACGGCCGGGCGCGCCATCCGGAGCGGAAATGGCATGATGATCTTTGAGGGTGAACGCACGGCAAAGGGCGTGGTCGTCACGGTCGACGGCAGCCCGCTGCCGGACACGGCGACGGACCTTCCAGGCTCCGGCTTCGAGTGGGGCTATGGCGGGCCGGAGCCGCTGCGGCTGGCCCATGCGCTGCTCGCGGCCTGTTTCGGGCCGGCGATTGCGGTCAGATATCGCGAGAAGCTGCTGGCCGAGGAAGTCGCGCTTCTCGAAAACTGGTGGCAGCTCACCGCCGCGGAACTGCAAGCCGCCATCGACGTGCAGTCGATTCTCGGAAAGGGTGTGAAGTGAACATACATTCGGTTGATTGGGACGCTCTGCCGTGGACCCCGGTGCGCCCCGGCGTCGAGCGCAAGGCGTTTTCAGGCAGCGCCGCGACCCTGGCCCTCCATCGCCTTCATCCCGGCCACGAGCCGCGTCCGCACAGCCATCCGAACGAGCAGATCGTCTACATCCTGGCCGGGACCGTCGATTTTCACATCGGCGGCTCCTGCGTGCGGCTCGGCCCCGGTGGCCTCGCGGTCGTGCCAGGCGGCGTCACGCACCATGCCGAAGTGGTCGGAGGCGAGATCGTCCTCAATCTCGATGTCTTCACGCCGGGTCGCGCGGAATATGCCGAACTCGCAGAGGCCGTCTCGGGCGCGTCGTAGGCATCGACCGTATTCTCGGCGCCTACCGCTTGGTCTTGCGCTTTGGCCGGAGCGGGCGGGACCGGGCGAGGCCGCTTGGCAGGCCACGCAGATAGTGGAGTTCGGGCCGATAGCGCGGTTGGCGCAGCCGGTCCAGGACCGACCGGACAAGCTGCGTGATCGAGCCAAGTCCCATCGTCATTGCGCCTTCAGATAGACGGAGTGCTCCGTCGTGTAGAAATGTGCCGCCGACGCGCCGACCGAATAGGCGCCGACGCCGGAGTTCTTGATCCCGCCGAACGGCATGTGGTTGTCGGGAATGGTGCCGTGATTGACGTGCAGCATCCCGCTTTCGCTTTCCGCGACGAAGCGCTGGATGACGCCGAAATCCTTGGAGAAGAGCGAGGAGGTCAGCCCGTATTCGACTCCGTTGAGGATGTCGAAGGCTTCGTCGAGCGTCGTGTAGGAGCTGATGCCGATGACGGGGCCGAAAATCTCCTCGCGCGCGACGGACATGTCCGGGGTGATGCCGGAGATGATCGTCGGGGCGAAGAAATAGCCTTCCGTTTCCGGATCGCCGACCGAAGACGCGCCCCCGGTCAGAACCATGGCGCCTTCCGCGACGCCGGCCTCGACCATACGGCGCACCCGGGCGAACTGCGCTCCGGTCGTCAGCGGTCCCAGCGTCACGCCGCCTTCGCGCCCGTCGCCCTGCTTCTGCGCCTCGGCGCGGCGCACCAGTCCGGCCTCGACCTGCGGCCGCAGCGGCTCGGCCACGATCACCCGGCTGATTGCCGTGCAGCGCTGGCCGGCGCACATGAAGGCTGCGCCCGCCACCTGGTCGAGGCAGGACTCGAGGTCGTCGACATCGTTGATGACGACCGCGTTCTTGCCGCCGAGCTCGAGCGAGAGTTCGGCAAGATTGCCGGCGCCGAGCGCATAGATGCGCTTGCCCGTCGCGACTGAGCCGGTGAAGGTGATGCCTGCGACGCCGGGCGCCCCGACAAGCGCCGCGCCGACATCGCCGCTGCCGAGCACGATCTGGAGAAGACCCGCCGGCAGCGTCTCGTTCGCCGCCTCGCCGATCAGGCAGACGGTCGATGGGGTGAATTCCGACGGCTTGATGATGATCGCGTTGCCGAACAGCAGCGCGGGCGCGATCTTGCGCATCGGCGTCAGGATCGGGAAGTTCCACGGCGTGATCGCCGCGATGACGCCGCGCGGCCTGCGGGCGACCATGTTCTGGAAGCCGGGCCGTGCATCGGCCATCCGCTCCGTGCCGCCCGACAGCACATGCGCCGTCATCGCCGCCGCTTCTCCGAGCGACTTGGCGGCTTCGTTGCGCGCCTCGGCGAGAGGCTTGCCCTGCTCGAGCGTGATCGACAGCGCGATCTCCTCCGATCGCGCGGCGATCGCGCCAAAGAATGCGGTGCAGATACGGATGCGCTCGGCGACCGGCACCTTGCGCCATGCCTTCTGCGCCTGCGTCGCGTTTCGGACGGCCTCTTCAATCATCTCCGGGCTTGCGGGACGATAGCTGCCGATGCGCTCGCGCGGCCGCGCGGGATTGAACGTCTCGAACGTCATTGCCGCGCCGTCCTGCCAGGCGCCGCCGATGAGGCAGCCATAGTCGTAGGCGGTCATCTCAGGCACCGGCTGCCAGGCGCGGCGTCTTGACCGCGGCTTTGCTTTCGGCCCGCAGGAAGTCGTAGAGCGCTGTCCAGTCCTGCCGCCCGCGGCCGGCCTTGCGGGCGTCGTCGTAGCGCGCCTGCGCGAGCCGTCCGCTGTCGAGCGGCGCGCCGATGGCGGCGGCGAAGTCGACGGCAAGGCCGAGATCCTTGTGCGCAAGGTCGATCATGAAGCCCGGCTCGAGATCTCCCTTCAGCACCTTCGCGGGATAGGTCGTGCCGAAATGGCCCTGGCCGGCCACCGTTCCCAGCATCACCTTGCGGGCGAGATCGGGATCGAGCCCGCCCTTTTCGGCGAGGATCAGCGCTTCGGCCGCCGCCAGATTGATGGTGATCGACATGAAATTGTTGACGATCTTCATCGCCGCGCCCGCGCCGCAGGGGCCGCAATGGATGACCGTGTCGCCCATGAGGTCGAGCACCGGGCGCGCCCGCTCTACATCCGCCTCGTCGCCGCCGACCATGATCAGGAGCTTGCCCTCGATGGCGTGCTGCTGCTGGCGTCCGACGGGCGCGTCGACCATGGCGAGCCCGCGGGCGCGCAGCCGCTCGGCGATCGACACCGTCATGGTCGGCGCGATCGTGCTCATGTCGATATAGAGCCCGTCGGGCGACAGCACGTCGGCGATGCCGTTCGCGCCGAAGACGAGGTCGTCGACATGCTGCGAGTTCGGCAGCATGGAGATCACGATGTCCTTGTCGCGTGCCGCATCGCGGGCGTTCGGAGCGGCGGCGATGCCGGCGTCCGACAGCGCGCGCAGCGTGTCGGTATTGAGATCGAAGGCGGTCACTTCGTGCCCGCCGCGGGCGATGTTGCGCGCCATCGGCGCACCCATCGTGCCCGTTCCGATAAAGCCGATCCGCATGGGCGATTCCTCCAGTACCAAGGTCTTTGACATTGTCGATGTTAGCGCTACCATAATCTCGATGTTAGCGCTGTCAATATCGCAGGGGAGCGGCCTTATGCAGATTGAACGGATCGAATGCCTCGTCTTCCGGGCGCCGGTCGCAACTCCGGTGCGGACCTCCTTCGGCACCATGCACGACCGTCCGGCGGTTCTCGTGCGCGTCGTCGACACGGACGGGGCGGAGGGTTGGGGCGAAATCTGGTGCAATTTCCCCTCAGTCGGCGCCGAGCATCGGGCGCGGCTCCTCCGCGACGTCGTCGGCCCGGTCACGACGGCCGGGCCGTTTGCCGATCCGACCGCGCTCTTCGAGCGCCTGACGCGCCACTTCGCAGTTCTCGCCATCCAGACCGGCGAGCACGGCCCGCTTGCTCAGGTCATCGCCGGCCTCGACATCGCCGTCTGGGATCTTGCCGCGCGCAAGGCCGGCGTTCCGCTGCATGTCCATCTCGGCGCGGCGGAGCCGATCGCCTCGGTCGCCGCCTATGCGAGCGGGCTCAACCCCGACGCGCCGGAACGGCTCGCGGCCACGAAACGCGCAGAAGGCTATCTGGCATTCAAGCTGAAGGTCGGCTTCGGCGAGGAGCGCGACCTTGCAAATCTCTCGCGGCTGCGGCTCGAACTCGGCGACGAGGTCCGCCTGATGGTCGATGCCAACCAGGGCTGGGACAGCGCGGCGGCGGTCCGCATGGCCGGGCTGATGGAGCCGCACCGCCTCGACTGGCTGGAGGAACCGATCCGGGCGGACCGCGACGTCGCCGAATGGCAGGCGCTGGCGGCTGCAAGCCAGGTTCCGCTCGCCGCCGGTGAAAATATGCGCGAAGGAGCGTTCGGCGAGGCCATGGAAGCCGGCTTTCTCGGCGTGTTGCAGCCCGATCTCGGCAAATGGGGAGGGTTCAGCCGCTGCGTCGAGATCGGGCGCGAGGCACTTACCCGCGGCATCCGCTTTTGCCCGCACTGGCTGGGGGGAGCGGTGGGGCTGCTCGCTTCCGCCCATCTCCTGGCAGCGGTCGGCGGTGACGGCATGGTGGAAGTCGATTCGAACCCCAACCCGCTGCGCGACGAGATGCTCGACGCGCCATGGCAGGTCGACGGCGGCCGCCTCGCGCTTCCGGGCGGCCCCGGCCTCGGCGCGATGCCGGACCTTGCCGCCATCGCGCGCCATCAGGTGCCGTTCTGACTTGGCTCGGCGGACGCCGCGACGCCCGCCGAGCCAGGAGGGTCAGCCTGCCATTGCTTCCTTGTAGATGTCGGCGACGAAATAGTCCGACGCCGGAACCGGGTTCTCGATGCCGCCGGCCTCGACATAGAAGTCGGTGACCTGCTGCAGCCAGTTGACCACGGTGCCGTCGTCATATTTGCCGACCCAGTCGGCCGCCGAGAACATCTCCTGCGCCTTGTACTGTTCGGTCAGATCCGCCAGCGGGACGTTCTGGTAGTATTTCTCCTGCAGGATCTTCAACGCCTCGTCGGAGGAGTTGAGGAGATAGTCGTTGGCCGGCGCCCACGCCTTGACGATTTTGACCAGCGTCTCGCGGTTGGAGGACAGGAATTCTTCCGAGGCCGCCCAGCCGCCCATGATCGCCGCCTCGGGATAGAAGGCCGACGCGTCGATCAGCATCTTCGAATCCGGCAAATTGTCGCGCACCGACACGTTGAACGGCACCCAGAGCGCGACCGCGGGCACGGCGCCCGAGATGAAGGACGTCACCGCATCCGACATGCGCTGGTTGATGATTTCGACATCTTCGCCGGGCACGATGCCGTTTTCGCGCAGCGCCTTGTCGAGGAAGACGTGCGCCGTGGTGCCGGTCGTCGTCGAGATCTGCTTGCCCTTCAAATCCTCGAAGCTGGAAACGCCCGAGGCCGGGTTGACCCAGAGTTGCGCCGTCGCGCGCTCGACGTCGTTCATCAGGAACGCTTTTCCCTGTCCGCGCGCCGGGAAGTTCGAGATCACGGCGCCCGTCGCCAGGACGTCGATCGAACCGCCGATCATCGCCTGGAAGAGTTCGAGCCCGGTGGTGAACTGGGTGAATTCAGGCGCGAGCTCCTGCTTTGCCCATTCGCCCATATGGTCGGCGAGCCAGATCTGGCCGTCGACGGCGAGCGTGTGCAGGTAGCCGACGCGCACGGGCGACTGCGCGCGCACGATCGACGGCATCGACAGGCCCGTTGCCGCGACCGCCGCGCCGGCGCCCACGAGAAGGCCGCGACGGCTGATGCGATAATCCTTGATAAGCATTCCGTTCCTCCACCTCTTCTTGTTTTCAGTCGGACAGGCGCAGCCGCGCCTGCTGTTCCTGGGCTGCATATTCCTGCATGACCAGTTCCTTGATCTCCGCGCGCAGCTCGGCGAACTGCGGCAGGTCGTGCACATTGTCCTGGCGGGGATAGCCGAAGGGCACGTCGATGATCTTGCGGATGCGCGCCGGCCGGGCCGAGATGACCACGATGCGCGAGGCGAGATAGAGCGCCTCGTCGACCGAATGGGTGATCATGACGACCGTCTTGTTCTCGCTCGCCAGCACTTCGAGCAGAAGGTCCTGCATCGCGGTGCGGGTCTGGGCATCCAGCGCCCCGAAGGGCTCGTCCATCAGCAGGAAAGCCGGGTTGACCGCATAGGCGCGCGCCAGCGCCACACGCTGGCGCATGCCGCCCGACAGCGTCTTCGGATAGGCGTTGCGGAAGTCGGTCAGCCGCATCAGGCGCATGTAGCGCTCGCAGATCTCCTCGCGTTTTTCGGCCGGCACGCGGTTGGCCGCAAGGCGCAGGCCGAAGGCGATGTTCTCCTTCACCGTCAGCCAGGGGAAGACGCCGTATTCCTGGAACATGACACCGCGTTCGCGGCCGGGCCCGGTGATCGCGGTCCCGTCGAGAAGCACGTGGCCGTCCGTCGGACGGATGAAGCCCGCCATCATGTTCAAGAGTGTGGTCTTGCCGCAGCCGGATGGTCCGACGAGCGCGACGAACTCGCCCTCTCGAATCGTCAGCGACACGTCGTCGACGACCGTCAGCGGACCACGATCCGTGGTGAAGCGCATGTCGACGTTTTCGAGCTTGATGCGGTCGGCGCCGGGCGTCATGCGTCGATCCTTTCCTGCCAGGCGAGAAGGCGGCGGCTGACCTGGCGCAGCAGCGTGTCCATGATCAAAGCGACCGTGCCGATGGTGATGATGCCGACATAGATCGTGTCGAGCTGGAAGAAGGCGGTCGCGTCCTGGATGACGGCGCCGAGCCCTTCCTGCGCCGCGATCAGCTCCGACGCGACCAGCGTCGCCCAGGCGACGCCAAGCGCGACACGCAGCGCCGTGACGACATGGGGCAGCGAGAGCGGAACGATGATGCGGCGGAAGATCTCGCCATCCGTCGCGCCGAGCGTACGCGAGACGCGGATGAAGATCGGGTTGATCTGCGAGATGCCCTCATACATCACGATCACGCCGGAGAAGAACGCGGCGTAGAAGAGGATGATCACCTTGGCGGATTCGCCGATGCCGAAATAGACGATCACCAGCGGGATCAGCGCGATCGGCGGCAGCGCCCGGAAGAAGTTGATCAGCGGATTGACGAAGGTGCGCACCGGCGCATACCAGCCGATCAGGAAGCCGACGGGCACCGCGCAGGCGACGCCGAGAACGACGCCCAGCACCACGCGCTGGGTCGACATCCAGATGTCGGTCAGGAAGGACTGCGTCGTCACCAGCGTCCAGAACTTCGCCAGCACGACATGCGGCGCCGGCACCAGCGTCGGCTTCACCAGCCCGGAATGGTGGATGGCATACCAAAGACCGATCAGGATCAGCCATGGCAGGACCGGGTACAGCAGGCTTCGCGCCTGAAACCTGCATGGTCCTGATCGCGTGGCGACGGGCGCGGCTTTCGCCGCCGTCGGCGCAACATTCGTCATCTGGCCTCCCATGACGCCGGCCGCATCCGGCACGGCACGCACATTGCCTTTTCGGGCGCGACCCCGTCCTCCGGCCGGCCCCTTTTGCCGCTGTCGCAATCCTTGCGTGGACACCTCGCCGTTGGCCCGGCATGCCCGACGCCACATTGCTTGAACGACCATTCGCAAAAATGTTAGCGCTAACAATAAAGCGGGTCAATGCGTCACTCGACCGTTTCGGCGACTTATGTTAGCGCTGTCTTCAGGCGGTCGGAGGCTGGTGGTATTGAACGAGGACGTAACGAGACGACGCAGCGCGCGGCAAAAGCATGCCGCCGTGCGCATCGAGGACGTGGCGCGTCTCGCCGGCGTGTCGGCGATCACGATCTCGCGCACCATCAACAAGCCTGACACGGTCAGCGAAGCGACGCGCAAAATCGTCTGGGAGGCGATCGAAGAGACCGGCTACATTCCCAACCAGCTTGCCGGCGGCCTGGCCTCGCGGCGCACGCGCACGGTCGGCGTCATCATCCCCACGGTCGTCAACTCGATCTTCGCCGACAAGGTGCAGGGCATGACCGACGTGCTGCATGCGGCCGGATACCAGCTTCTCCTCGCCAATAGCGGCTATTCGCCGGAAGCCGAAACGGAACTCGTCGCTGCCTTCCTGTCGCAGCGCCCGAGCGGGCTCGTCCTGACCGGCGTCACCCATTCGGACCGCACGCGCCGGCTCCTGCAAAATTCCGACATCCCCATCGTCGAGACATGGTCGATGGATGACGGGCCGCTCGACATGCTGGTCGGCTTTTCCAATCGCGACGCCTCGCATGCGATGGTCGCCTATCTCGCCGGCTGCGGCTATCGGCGCATCGCCTTCGTCTCCGCGCCCGTCCTCAACAACGACCGCGCCGCCGAGCGCCTGCGCGGCTATCTGGAAGCGGTCGACGAATTCGGGCTCGCGCGCGACCAAGGACTCATCCGCGAGGCGTTCTTCACCCTCGACAACGGCTCGAAGGCATTTGCCGATCTCGTCGCAGCCGACCCTTCCATCGACGCCGCGTTCTTTGCCAACGACGTGCTCGCCGCCGGCGCGCTCTTCGAAGCCGAGCGTCGCGGCATCCGCGTGCCGGACGACATCGCGATCGCCGGGTTCGACGACATCGACCTTGCCGGTGCGGTCACGCCCGCGCTGACGACCGTGCGCATCCCGCGCTACGAAATCGGCGCCGAAGCCGCGCGCCTCCTCCTGGAGCGAATCGCCGGCCGCGCGCCGGACAGACCCGTCGTCGATCTCGGCTTCGAAATCGTCGCCCGCGGCTCCACGCGGACGCGGTAGCAAGCGCCGACCGCCAGATCGGCTGCAAGGATATCACCCTGCAGCAGCCTGCCCTCACCGATCGTCTCAGCCGAGCACTTCGCCGACGGCCTTCGCTATCGTATCCACGATCTGGTCTGCTTCGGACGTCGTCAGGCAGAGCGGCGGGGCGAAGCCGATGATGTCGCCCTGGGGCATCGCCCGGGCGATCACGCCGCGCCTCAAGAGCGCCGCGGCGATGGCGGGGCCGATCTTCCTGGCGGGATCGAATGGCGTCCGCGCGTCGCGGTCGGCTGTCAGTTCCACCGCGCACAGCATGCCCTCTCCGCGCACTTCGCCGACATTGGCGTGACCGCCGAGCGCATCCTTCATCGCCTTGTTGAGATACGCACCCGTATCCTTGGCATTCGTCACCAGCCCGAGCGTGTCGATCAGCTTGAGGTTGGCGATGCCTGCCGCCGCTCCGATCGGGTGGGCCGAATAGGTCCAGCCATGGCCGATCGGCCCGTTCTCGTCGGTGCCCTGTTCGAGCACCTTCCAGACCTTGTCGCCGACGATCGAACCGGACAGCGGCGCGTAGGCCGACGTCAGGCCCTTGGCGATGGTGATGAAGTCGGGGGCGATGTCGTAATGGTCGGAACCGAACATCGAGCCCAGCCGACCGAAGCCGGTCACGACCTCGTCGACGATCAGCAGGATGTCGTGCTTCTTCAAGACCTTCTTGATCGCCGCCCAGTATCCGGCCGGCGGGGGCACGATGCCGCCCGTTCCCAGAACCGGCTCGCCGATGAAGGCGGCGATCGTGTCGGCGCCTTCCTTCGCGATCAGGCTCTCCAGCGCGTCGACGCAATGGGCGACGAAATCCGCCTCGCTCATCGCGCTGTCGGGCCGCTGGTAATAGTAGGGGGCTTCGGTATGCACGACGCGCTCGACCGGCAGGTCGAACTTGTCGTGGAAGAGCTTCAGGCCGGTCAGCGACCCGGTGACGAGGCCCGAGCCGTGATAACCGCGCCAGCGCGAGATGATCTTCTTCTTCTCCGGCCGGCCGAGGATGTTGTTGTAGTACCAGACGAGCTTGACGTTGGTCTCGTTGGCGTCGGAGCCGCCGAGCCCGAAATAGACCTTGGACATGCCTTCCGGCGCGCGCTCCAGCACCATCTTGGCAAGGGTGATGGAGGCTTCCGTGCCGTGGCCGGCATAGGCGTGGTAATAGGCGAGTTCCTTGGCCTGCGCCGCGATCGCCTCGGCGATTTCCGGGCGCCCGTAGCCGACATTGACGCAGTAGAGTCCCGCGAACGCGTCGAGCAGGCGGTTGCCGTCGCGATCCTCGATGAAGACGCCCTTGCCGCCGGTGACGATGCGGGCGGCCGACTCGCCGCGCGCATGCTGGGCGAGATGCGTCGAGGGATGGAAGAGGTTTTCACGATCCCACTGCGCGAGGACGTCATTGGTCAGCATCTGGTTTCTCCATTGAACTCTTGAGGTCGGTCACGCCGTCTCGCGGCAGATGTATCTGAGGTCTGTATAGGCTTCGAGCCCGTGCCGCGACCCTTCGCGGCCGAGCCCCGCCTGCTTCACCCCGCCGAAGGGAACCGGCGCGCCGGTGATCTTGGTGCGGTTGACGGCGACCATTCCGAACTCGAGCCGGTCGCAGAGGCGCGCGATGCGCGCCTCGTCGCGCGTGTGCAGGTAGGCGACCAGGCCCGTCTCCGTCCGATTTGCCCTTTCCAGCGCTTCCGCTTCGGTGTCGAAGGGTGCGAAGGCGGCGATCGGCCCGAACGTCTCCTCGCGAAAGATCAGCGCATCGTCCGGAACGTCTGCCAGGACGGTCGGCTCGAAGAAGAGCGGACCGGCACGGTGGACGCCGCCGCCGGTCAGCAGCCGCGCGCCGCGCGCGAGCGCATCGGCCACGTGTTCCTGCTGCTTGGCGATCGCGCGCTCGTTCATGAGCGGGCCGATGTCGGCGTCGTCCATGCCCGGCCCGACGCGCAGCGCCTTCACCTTTTGCGTGAACTGGGCGACCACGCGCTCATAGATCGGCCGCTCGATCTCGAACCGGTTCGCGGCCAGGCAGTCCTGGCCCGACGTCGCGAACTTTGCCGCGATCGCGCATTCGACGGCGCGGTCGACGTCGCAGTCGGCGAAGGCGAGGAACGGCGCGTGGCCGCCGAGTTCCATGACGAGCCGCTTGATCGTCGGGGCGGACTGGGCGTAGAGCAGCCGTCCGATCTCCGTCGATCCGGTGAAGGAAACGACGCGCACGGCCGGCGAGGCCGTCATCGCGCCGACGATCTCGGGCGCGTCGCCCGTCAGGACGTTGAAGACGCCGGCCGGGAACCCCGCGCGCTCGGCCAGTTCCGCCAGCGCCAGCGCCGAAAACGGCGTCTGCGACGACGGATGCGCGACGACGGTGCAGCCCGCGGCAAGCGCCGCGGCGGCCTTTCGAGTCAGCATAGCCGACGGAAAGTTCCAGGGCGTGACGAGCGCCGCGACGCCCACCGGCCGGCGCGTCACGCGCATGTCGGCGCCCGGCAGGTGCGAGGTGACGCTTTCGACGTTCAGCCGCTTGGCTTCCTCGGCGTAGAACTCGACGAAGGACGCCGCGTAGTCGATCTCCCCGCGCGCTTCCGACAGCGGCTTGCCCTGCTCCTGCACCATCAGGAGGGCCAGATCCTCGCGGGCGGCCCGGATGAGATCGTGCCAGCGCCTCAGGATCTCGCTGCGCCGCGACGGCAGGGTCGAAGCCCACGCCGGAAAGGCGCGGTGGGCCGCTGCGATTGCGTGGTCTGCGTCCAGACCGGTCAGCGCCGGGACGCTGCCGACGCGCGAGCCGTCGGCCGGATCGACGACGTCGATGGCAAGGGCCTTGCTGCCCGCCGTCCACGCGCCGTCGACATAGGCGAACTCGCGGAAGAGGCGCGGATCGGAGAGGTGCGACAGGGAGGCTTTCTGTAACATTGCTGCAGCGGCTGGCATGGGCGACACCATCATGAGAGAGGGCTCGACTATCGCCGCGATGGCGCCCGCAATTCTTCGGTTGTGGGCTGCCGTCGCAGACGATCCTTCGCAATTGCCGCCGATCGCCCGACTAACCTTCGCCTCCCAGCAGCAGGTCGAGCGGAAGCCGGGCCGACTGCTTGACGGGCTTGGTCACGACATAAGTGAAGTAGCGTGCGAGCCCGCAGCGCGCCTCGAGCAGATGGTCGACCAGGCGCTGGTAGGCGTCGATGTCGCGCGTGACGATCTGCAGGAAATAGTCGAAACCGCCCCCGACGGCCCAGCACGAGACGATTTCGTCCAGCGGCGCGATCGTCCGTTCGAACACGGCGAAATCTTCGGCCCGGTGCTGCTCGAGCTCGACAGCCATGAACACCACGATATGCGCCGCGATCTTGCGCAGCGAGACCTCGGCGCGATAGCCGACGATGATGCCGGCATCCTCGAGCCGCTTCAGCCGTTCCCAGCAGGGCGCCGCCGACAAATTGATGCGGCCGGCGAGTTCCGCCTTGGAGATGCGGCCTTCCTCCCGCAGGATGGCGAGTATCCTGAGGTCGCGATCGTCGAGCTTCAGCATGGCTGCGATACCTGTCCATTGTTCGCCCGTTGCAGGGCAGCGCGTGAGCCGGCGGCGTCAGGTCAGGATCGACGATCCCGATCCGCTCCTGCGCCCGGCTTCGACGGCATAGTTCGCGATGGCGGTGTCCTGTGCGCCGGTCCCGGTGAGGTCGCAGATCGTGATCTGGTCGTCCGACATGCGGCCGGGACGGCGGCCGGCAACGATCTCGCCAAGCTCCGGCGGCGTGCCGCCATGCCATGTTCCAGCGGCGATCGCGCTGCGCAACTCGCCCAGCAATTCGCATTGGGAAACGCGGTCGCAGACATAAAGGTCGGCCTTGGAAAGCGCGGCCGGGTCGATCTCGTTCTTGCCGGCCTGGTCGGAACCCATTGCCGTCACGTGCAGCCCGGGATGCAACCATTCGGCGCGCAGCACCGGATGCTCGGCCGGCGTGGTCGTCACCACGAGCTGGCTGGCGGCGACGAGTTCGGCCGGATCTGCCACGGCCTGCGCCTGCACGCCGAGCCTTACCGCAAGGTCGGCCGCGCAGCCTCGCGCCTTCTCATTGTCGCGTCCCCAGACCATCAGCCTGGTGAAGGACCGCACCAGATGCGCGGCTTCCATCTGCAGCCGGGCCTGCGCCCCGGTGCCGATGACGCCCGCCGTCTCGACGGTTCCCGGCGCCAGATGGCGCGCCGCCACGGCGCCGGCGGCGGCAGTCCGGATGTCGGTGAGGTAACCGTTGTCGAGAAGCAGCGCCTCGACGAGGCCGGTCCTTGCCGAGAACAGGATCATCAGCCCGTTGAGGCTCGGCAGGCCGAGCTTCGGGTTGTCGAAGAAGCCGGGGCTGACCTTGATCGCGAAACCGTCGAAGCCCGGAATGTAGGCCGTCTTCACGTCGACTTCGCCATTGGCCTCGGCGATGGCCATCGAGAGGATCGGTGGCATCACGACGCTGCCCGAAGCGAGCGCGGCGAACGCCCGCTCGACGATGTCGATCGCGGGAAGGTCGAGCCGCACCAGCTTCCTGAGGTCGGCCTCCGTGAAAATGGTTACCTCACGCGGCATAGGCGCGCCCCTTCAGTTCGATGTCGCCGAGCTTCACGCCGCGTCCCGAGACGATGTCCGTGAAAATTTTCATGTCGACATTGCGCCCCGTGATGATGGTTGCGACGGGTGCGCGCGTCGTCGACACCTTGCCCGCCATCACCGCCGCCAGGCCGACCACGCTCGCGCCTTCGGCGACGAGCCCGTCTTCGAAATAGAGCGCCTGCATCGCGCCGTATATTTCGTCCTCGGTGACCAGCACATAGTCGTCGAGAAGATCGCGGCAGATCGACAGCGTCAGCTTGTTGTCGCGTCCGATGCCGCCGCCCAGCGAGTCGGCGAGGCTGGCAACCTCTTCGACCTCGACCGGAGCGCCCGCGCGCACCGACTGCGCCATCGCCGCCCCGCGATCCATCGTGATGCCGATCACGCGGATCGCCGGCTTGATCGCCTTCGCCGCAAGCGCGATGCCCGCCGCAAGGCCGCCGCCGGACAGCGGAACGAGGATCGCCTCGAGGTCGGGCCGATCTTCCAGAAGCTCCAGCCCGATCGTGCCCTGGCCGGCGATCACCAGCGGGTCGTCGAAGGGTGGGATCTCGACCAGCCCCTCGTCGCGAACCAGCCTCAAACTTTCCTCATGCGCTTTGTCCTGGCTTCGCCCGACGATCCGGACTTCGGCGCCGAGCGCCCGGATGCCATCGACTTTCGCCTGCGGGACCAGCGCGGACATGCAGACGACGGCGCGCAGGCCGCGCGCCCTGGCGGCATAGGCGACGCCCCGGCCGTGATTTCCAGTCGAGCAGCAAGTGACGCCGGGCGCGTCGGCCGCGATGTTCGCGAGCGCATTGAGCGCGCCGCGCAGCTTGAACGCGCCGATCGGCTGCGTGGTCTCCAGCTTCAACAGGAAGTCGGTGCCCGCGACCCGGCTCATGTGCGGTGAAGGCACGAGCGGCGTGCGCACCGCCAGCCCGGATATCCGCCGGCGCGCGGCGAGGATGTCGGCAAGCGTCATCCTCAAACGGCCTCCTTGACCGCGCTGAGAAACTGTTGCGTCCGCTTCTTCTGCGGGTTCCCGAACAATTCCTCCGGCGTGCCCTGTTCCTCGATGTGACCGCCGAAGAAGAAGCAAACGCGGTCCGAAATGTCCTTCGCAAAGCCCATCTGGTGCGTGACCATCAGCATGGTCAGATTGTGCTCGCCGACAAGCTGGCGGATGACGTTGGTCACTTCGCCGATCACCTCGGGATCGAGCGCCGACGTCACTTCGTCGAAGAGCATTACCTTCGGCCGCATGGCGAGAGCGCGCGCGATGGCCACGCGCTGCTGCTGGCCGCCCGAGAGCCGCGACGGGTGCTGGTTGCGCTTGTCGGCCATGCCGACCAGCGCCAGAAGCTCTTCGGACCGCTCCTTCGCCTGGCTCTTCGAAAGGCCGAGGACGTGGACCGGCCCCTCCATGCAGTTTTCCAGCGCGGTCATGTGCGGGAACAGGTTGAAGTGCTGGAAGCACATGCCGATCTTGGATCGGATCTTGCGCAGATGCCGGTTGTCGGCGGGCACCAGCCTGCCGCCGCGCTCCATGTGGGTCAGCGGCTCGCCATCGACGTAGATGACGCCGCTGTTGATCGTCTCGAGCGTCATCAGCATGCGCAGGACGGTCGTCTTGCCCGAACCGGACGGCCCGATGATCGTGACCATCTCGCCTTCGGCGACGTCGAGGTCGAGCGAATCCAGCACGACGAGATTGCCGTAGGACTTGGTGACCTTCTTGAAGCTGACCATCGGAACGTCGTCGCCTTCAAGCCGCAGCGGCAGGCCTGAGATGTCTGCTTTGTCCATCAGCTCAATCCGAGTTTGCGCCGCGTCCATGCCTCGAAGACCCGAATGAGGGCCGCGGTCGGCAGCGAGATGAGAAGGAAGATGAGGCCGACGAGCGTGAAGGGCTCGAGGAAGCGGTAGGTTTCCGAACCGATCGCGTTCGCCGTGTGCATGAGTTCCGCGACGCCGATTACCGACAGCATCGGCGTGTCCTTGAAAATGCCGACGAGATAGTTGCCCATGCCCGCCAGCGATGGCGGCAGGGCCTGCGGGAGGATGACGCGGAAATAGGTTCGCGCCGTCGAAAGGTTCAGCGACCTGGCGGCCTCCCACTGTCCCTTCGGAACGCTCTCCAGCCCGCCGCGATAGACCTCGGAGAGGTAGGCGGCATAGTGGAGGCCGATGGCGATCATGCCGGCGGTCCAGGGGGAAAGCCGGATGCCGAATTGCGGCCCGACATAGAAGACGAAGAAGATCTGCAGGACGAGCGGCGTTGAGCGAATGAACTCGACCGTCTCGCGCACCGCGATCGTCAGCGGCCGGAACGGCGTGCGCTGCGCAAGCGCGAGCATCAGGCCGAGAACCACGGCGATGGCGTAGCCGAGCCCCGCCGCGATCAGCGTGTTCCCGGTCGCAGCAAGCAGGCGGGGAAGGATTTCCCAGGTGAAGTCCCAGCGCCAGTCGAGCATGGCTTCAGGCCCTCCCCATCTTGCGCATCATGAACCGTTCGAGCCAGCGCATGAACGGCGTGATCATGAACCGCGCCAGAACGTAGTAGATGACCAGCGCGGTGCCGAATGCCTCGGCCGACATGAAGGTGGTGCCGTTGATCTGCTTGACCTGGAACATCAGGTCCGTGACCGAGATCAGCGCGACGAGCGCGGTGCCCTTCAGGAGTTCGATCAGAAGGTTGCCCCAGGACGGCAGCATGATGAGCACGGCCTGCGGCAGGATCACCCGGCGCATGCGCTTGGCCGGCGACATGTTGAGCGCCAGCGCCGCCTCCCATTGGCCCCGCGGCACAGACTGGACCGCACCGCGCACGAGTTCGGCGCCGTAGGCGCCAAGGTTCATGCCGACGGCCACGAAGCCGGCCGTGAACTTCTCAAGCGTGATGCCGAAGAGCGGAAGGACGAAGAAGATCCAGTAGAGCTGGACGAGGAGCGATGTGCCGCGGAAGATCTCGATATAGACCGTCGCAACGCCGCGCACCGCGACATTGCGCGCCATGCGCATGAGGCCGGCGGCCAGCGCGATCGCCATGGCCAGCAGCGCCGCCAGGGCGGTCAGCGCGATCGTGATCAGCGTGCCGCTGGCGATGCGGTCGCCATACTGGCTGAGAAACTCGAGATAGGACATGCCGCTCAGCCCCTGCCGAAGGCCAGAGGGGCGCCGGATGGATCGGCGCCCTCGAGGAATGGCAGGTGGGCCAGGCGGCCGGCCTGCCTTCGATCATGTCAGCGGTTGGCGCAGACCCATTCGGTGGTCTGGTCGCCCGGAAGCGAGCCTTCGCCGTAGCCATATTCCGCCACCGCGGCCAACATCTCCTCGGAGCCGACATATTCGGCGAGCGCGGTGTTGAACTTGTCCAGGAATTCCTGGTCGGCCTCGCGGAAGCCGATGCCGGCCCAGTTGAACGAGTCTTCCGGCATCGCGCTCGGGTCCGAGGCCTCGACGGCGCCGCCGGAACTGTCGGCGAGCTGCTTCATGGTGAAGTAGGTGCCGGCACCCGCGTCCGCGCGGCCCGCACGCACTGCGGCGAGGATCTCGGTCGGCCCCGGAACCTGCATGATGTTGGCGTCCTCGACGCCCGCGGCCTTGGCGGCCTCGATGTTGGAATAGCCCGAGCCGGTGACCATGATGGCCTCGTTCGCGACGAGGCTTGCATAATCGCTGACGTTCTTCGGGTTGCCCGGCGCGACGATGAAGCCGTCGCCGACGGTCGCGATCGGCTCGGAGAAGGCGATGTTCTCGCAGCGGCTGGCCAGGATGTTCATGCCGCCGGTAACGATGTCGAAACGGTCGGCGGTCAGGCCCGGAATGAGGCCGCCCCACTCGGTCTGGACCGGCTCGATGTTCTCGTAGCCCATGCTCTTGAGGATATCGATCGTCATGACGTTGACGAAGCCCTTCGGGGAGCCGTCGTCGCCGGGATAGGCGAACGGGATCTCGTTCGCGAAGCCGATGCGGATCGGCTCGCCGCTCTCCGCGCGTTCCATGAGCGATTGGGCGCTCGCGGTGCCGGCGAGGCCGGCCGCGAGAACGGACATGCCAAGGGCGGCGAGGCCCTTGCTGATTGCGCTTTTCATCAGGCTGCTCCTATGTTCCACCAGTTATGTTCTTATGTTGTGCACAACATCATGTCAGGCGAGATTGTGTCAACGGAATTTTCTGGCTTGGAGCCGAAATTCCGCTACCAAATCGCCCGACGACGATTTAGTTGTACACATGATCGTGTCGGTGTGCGCCGCTGGCGCTTGGAGGTTCTATGCTTGCTGTGGAATTGCCCTTTTCGCGAAACGAATATGCGCGGCGGCTCGCCAAGGTCCGCAGCGCGATGGAGGCGAGGGGGGTCGACGTGCTGTTCGTCGAAGACCCCTCCAACATGGCCTGGATCACCGGCTATGACGGCTGGTCGTTCTACGTCCACCAGGGTGTCGTCGTCTTTCATGACCGCGACCCGATCTGGTGGGGGCGCGCGCAGGACGGCAACGGCGCGCTGCGCACCGTCTGGATGGGGCCCGATTGCATCCAGCCCTATGGCGAGCAGTACATCCAGTCGACGGTCCGCCATCCGATGCAGGACCTCGCGGCGATCCTGACGCGCGAGGGCTTCGCGGCCAAGAAGATCGGGCTCGAACTGGAGAACTATTATTTCTCCGCCAAGGCCTACATCACGCTCACGAAGGAACTGCCGAACGCGCAGCTCGTCGACGCGACCGGGCTGGTCAACTGGCAGCGCACGGTCAAGTCCGACGAGGAGATCGTCTTCATGCGGCGCGCCGCGCGCATCTCGGAGGCGGTCATCGACGGCATCGTCGAGCGCATCGAGCCCGGCATGGCCAAGAACGAACTTGTCGCCGAAATCTACCGCGACGCCATCCGCGGCGCCGACGGTCATTGGGGCGACTATGCCGCGATCGTGCCGATGCTGCCGAGCGGAACGGACGCCGCCGCGCCGCATTTGACCTGGGACGGGCGCCCGCTCGCCGCCGGCCAGGCGACCTTCTTCGAGATTTCGGGCTGCTACCGCCGCTACCACGCGCCGTTCTGCCGGACCGTTTTCCTCGGCAAGCCGCCGCAGCATCTCGTCGATGCCAGCAAGGCGCTGGTTGAGGGATTGAATGCGGGCCTCGAGGCCGCCCGACCCGGCAACCGCGCCTGCGATGTCGCCAATGCGCTGCACGATGCGCTCCTGAAGGCCGGCATCAAGCGCGACGCGCGCTGCGGCTACCCGATCGGCATTTCCTATCCGCCGGACTGGGGCGAGCGCACGATCTCGTTCCGCAAGGAGGACGAGACCGTGCTGGAGGCCGGGATGACCTTCCACTTCATGCCCGGCATCTGGATGGATGATTGGGGGCTGGAGATCACCGAGAGCATCCTGATCCGCGACGGCGGCGCGGCGGAGTGCCTGTGCGACCGGCCGCGCGAGCTCTACGTCAAGGATTAACCCGGTGGACGACCTTGCCCGCACGAAGGCGATCCTCGCCGACCTCATCGCCTTTCCGACGATCTCGGCGGACAGCAACCTGCAGCTCATCACCTATGCGGGCGACCTCCTGTCCAGCGCTGGCGCAAAGCTTTCGGTGTCGCTCGACGCGAGCGGCACCAAGGCCAACCTCTTCGCCACGATTGGGCCAGAGCGCGATGGCGGCGTGGTCCTGTCGGGCCACACCGACGTCGTCCCGGTCGAGGGACAGGACTGGACGAGCGATCCGTTCGCCATGAGCGAGCGCGACGGCCGGCTCTACGGGCGCGGCACCTGCGACATGAAGGGCTTCATTGCCGCGTGCCTTGCCGTCGCGCCGCGCTTTGCCGCGCTCGACCTTGCCCGGCCGCTTCATTTCGCTTTCACCTATGACGAGGAGGTCGGCTGCCTCGGCGCCCGCGCGCTGGTCGACGAACTCGCCAAGGCGGGCCTGCGGCCGGCCGCCGCCATCATCGGCGAGCCGACCCTGATGGGCGTGATCGAGGGCCACAAGGGTTGCTACGAATACACGACGGAGTTCACCGGGCTGGAGGGCCACGGCTCGCAGCCCGACAAGGGCGTCAACGCCGTCGAGTACGCCGTCCGCTACATCTCGCGGCTGATGGCGCTCGGAGAGGAACTGAAGGGCCGCGCACCCGCTGGCAGCCGCTTCACCCCGCCCTGGACGACGGTGCAGGTCGGCCGCATCGCCGGTGGCAATGCGCGAAACACCATCGCCGGCCAATGTTCGGTGGAATGGGAAATGCGCCCTGTCCACACCGACGACAGCGACCACGTCAAGCGCCAGCTCGGCGCCTATGTCGACGAGGAGCTTCTGCCGGCCATGCGGCACGTGTGTAGGGACGCCTTGATCGTCACCCACGTGATCGGCGAGGTGCGCGGGCTTCTGCCGGTCTCGCAGTCCGAGGCGCGCGACATCGTCTTCGAACTGACGGGCAACCACGAGGCAGAGGTCGTTTCGTTCGGCACCGAGGCCGGATTGTTCCAGGAGATCGGCATCTCCTCGGTGATCTGCGGCCCCGGCTCGATCGCGCAGGCGCACAAGCCCGACGAATTCATCGAGATCGGCCAGCTTGCCGCGTGCCTGGAAATGCTGGACAAGCTGCAGCACTCCCTCACAAAAGGAAAGTCAGGAAACTGAGACACGCGAGCTTCGCCCCCATGGCCGACGCCGGCGCCGCCAAGCCGGCTGACGAGGGCGTGCGCGGACGGTTCGAGCGCATCTACCAGGCGCTTCGAACCCGCATCTGCATGCTCGACTACGCCCCCGGCAGCCGCCTGCGCGAGGAAGATTTGGCCGAGGAATTCGGCGTCTCGCGCACGCCGGTCCGGCGCGTCCTCGTAAAGCTTGAGGCCGAAGGCCTGCTGCGCTCGGTCCACGGCGTCGGCACGATCGTCACGGACATCGACGTCGACGAACTCGCGCAGGTCTACGAGCTTCGCATCGAGCTTGCCGAACTCGTCGGCAAGCTGTCGCCGGTGACGGTCGACGCCGCGCTCGTCGCCCGCTTCCGGGACATGCGCGCGCGCTGCGACCTGCTCGTCAAGGAGGGAGACCCGCGCGAATTCTCGCGCATCAACATGGAGTTCTTCCACCTCTTCACCGCGCTGACGACGAACGAGCCGCTGCGGGCGATCAGCGAGCGCCTCTACTACCAGACGGCGCGCATCTGGCTGAAAACCGCCGCGCGCCTCGAAAGCTTCGACGAACTCCTGAAGAACGAGTTCGTCACCTTCCAGCGCGAAGTCGCCGACATCACCGAGGCTGTCGAGCACAGCGACCTCGTCGCCGCCGGCCACGTCCGCCGCGCCCACATCGCCATGAGCTTCCGCCGCATCCGCCGGGCCGCGGAAGCGAGCATCTAGAGCACAATCAAGACCGCCCGCGAGCTGTGAGATTGCAGCGACGCAATCTCCGGGCCATCATGTCGCGGGCGGGTGCAGCCGCGTATCGAGGGCAAAATTCTCCTGGAACTTCAAGGCATAGGCGCCCGCTGCGGCACCCGCGAGAAAAATCAGGTTCCAGCTATGCGGCGAGACGGCGCTCGGGATCGCAATGAGACGGTGGCGTCGAAGCAGATCGTCGCCGAAAGCCTGCTGGCCTGCGCCGGGAATGCCGGGGCGCAGCCAGTTTGGATTGGGTACGCGTGCCGGGTCGACGACATGGACGTCGCCGGGTTCGGTGATGACGGCAGCCGTCAATACGTGTGCCACCGTGTCGAACGCCCGGAACCCCTTGTGGACCGCGACCTCAAGCACTGCCGTCGCCGGGTCGAGCGAGCAGTAGACTGCGCGAACCCCCTTGCTGTTCCAGCGGCCGCCAACCCGATAGGCGCCCTCTCCACTATCCCATGTCGGCGCGTGGACTGCATGATCGAGCCGCCACGCGACCAACTCGGTCCCGCCAAGCGCGATCGGCAGCAATGTCATGCATAGACGCCGTATTCGAGGCGGTCGAGATGATCCTCGACAAGCTCGACGCCGGCGGGCGTTGCGAGAAGATCGATCGGTCGGCGCTGGTCGAGGCCAATCGCTGGACGCTCCAGCCATTGCTCGGCTTCCACCTGCGATCCGAAGACGTCCGTTGCCTTTGCGAGGATCTCGGCGAATTTCCACGCACGACCGCTCTGTTCCTGGCTGAGCGGTTTGGAGGGGGTGTCCTTCCGCCGCTGCCAAGTGCGCAGGCTCATTCCCACGGCCTTTTCGAGGGACTCGGTCTTGCCGATGATGGCGAGGTTGGCAACCAAGTGGTCCAGTGCCGAGGTTGGCAGGCCGTGCAGAAGCATTTCATGTGCGTCGAGCGCATTGGTCAGGGGCCGAGGCAGCACGCGCGAACCGCCGAGCAGCGCTTCGATTTTCTGCAACTCACCACTGCCTGCAATTGTGTGAAGCATTCTTGATGCGACGGCCATGAACATCCTTTCGCGTCATATGTCGCTCAATAAATGACATGTGTCGCAGCAGGTTTCAAGGAGGGAGCCGAGCCTTTCCAAAGGCCATGCGCCGCCGGCACCTGCTCAGATTCGCGCCTTGGTGGTGCGGGGCGTTGCCAGGAGCAGGCTGGTCTCGCTGCCGGTGATGCCCGGCAAAAGCCGAATGCGGCGCAGGATCGAGTCGAAATCGTCAATGAATTTGCGCTGAGCTCAACCACCAGATCCCAGCGGCCATTGGTGGTGTGGATCGCCGAGACGTCTGGAAATCCGCCGAGCCCCTTGATGACGCGCGCCGTCGAGTGCCCCTCGATCTCGATCATCATGATGCCGCGAACGGCCTGATCGACCGCGTCGGCGCGCAGGATCACCGTATATCCGATGATGTCGCCCGCCGCCTCCAGCCGCTCCATCCGCGAACGCACCGTGGCGCGAGAGACGCCGAGTTCCGACGCCAGGTCGGAGATCGAGCGCCGGGCGTCGTGACGGAGCATCGTGACGAGCTTTTGATCGAGGGAGTCCATGAGCGACCAGAACGGTTGAGCAAACTGCCGATTTGATAAGCCATTTTACATCTCTTGCCAAACTTCACGCTTCACTCCGCCACCCGGCCACGGTTCAATCTCCGAAGAAGGCGGAAGGGTGGTTTTGATGCGTTTGAGGATCGTTGGCGCGCCGGTGCAGGACGGCGCGGGCCGGATGGGCTGCGAGATGGGACCGAGCGCGCTTCGCACCGCTGGCCTCGTCGCGACACTTGAGGAACTGGGCCATGAGGTCGACGACTGGGGCGCGGTGCAACCGGCCGTCGCCAAACCGCTTGCCCATGGCAACGCCGCGCTGAAATTCCTGCCGGAGATCGCCGCGTGGACGACCTCGATTTCCGATGCCGCCTTTCTGGCTTGCGCGGATGCGGTGCCGATCTTCCTCGGCGGCGACCATTCGATCAGCGCCGGCAGCCTGTCGGGCGTCGCGCGCCGGGCGGCGGAGAAGGGCAGGGCGCTGTTCGTGCTCTGGCTCGACGCGCATGCCGATTTTCACACGCTGGATACGACCGCGAGCGGCAATCTGCATGGCGTGCCGCTCGCCTATGCCAGCGGCCAGCCGGGCTTTTCCGGCTACTTTCCCGACCTGCCGGTGCGGGTCGACCCCGAGCGCATCTGCGCGATGGGCCTGCGAAGCGTGGACCCGGCGGAGCGGACAGCGCTCGATGCGGCGGGCGTGACCGTCCACGACATGCGCGCCATCGACGAGCACGGCGTCGGCAGGTTGCTGCGCGCATTTCTCGACCGCGTCGAGGCACAGAACGGGATGCTGCACGTCTCGCTGGACGTCGATTTCCTCGATCCCGCGATCGCGCCGGCCGTCGGCACGACCGTTCCCGGCGGGGCAACGTTTCGCGAGGCGCATCTCGTCATGGAAATGCTGAGCGACAGCGGCCTCGTCACCAGCCTCGACTTGGTGGAGCTCAACCCGTTCCTCGACGAACGGGGACGTACGGCGACGCTGATGGTCGACCTCACCGCCAGCCTGATGGGACGGCGCATCATGGATCGCCCGACCCGGAGCTTCGCGTGAGGTCCCGCCCTTATGCCCGCAATTGTGGGCAAGCCCAAGGAGCCCCGCAATGAGCAATCCCTCGCGTCTGGCGATCGTGCCCTTCGTCAGCGTCGACAACATGATGAAGCTTGTGCTCGCGACGGGTATCGAGCGCTTCCTGACGGAACTCGCCGCCTATATCGAGGACGATTTCCGCCGCTGGGAAAAATTCGACAAGACGCCCCGCGTGGCCTCGCACAGCCATGACGGCGTGATCGAACTGATGCCCACCAGCGACGGCCAGATGTACGGGTTCAAATACGTCAACGGCCACCCAAAAAACGCGCGCACCGGCAAACAGACGGTGACCGCCTTCGGGATGCTGGCCGATGTCGGCTCCGGCTATCCGATGCTGCTGACGGAAATGACCATCCTGACCGCCTTGCGAACCGCTGCGACGTCGGCGCTCGCGGCACGGCTTCTCGCCCGCAAGGACGCCCGCACGATGGCGATCATCGGCAATGGCGCGCAGGCCGAGTTTCAAGCCGTGGCGTTCAAGGCGTTGCTCGGCATCGATCGTCTAAGGCTTTTCGACATCGACCGCACGGCTTCGGAAAAATGCGCTGGCAACCTGGCCGGGATGGGCCTCGATGTCGCGATCTGCGCCAGCGGACAGGAGGCCGTCGAAGGCGCCGACATCATCACGACGGTCACGGCGGACAAGCAATATGCGACGATCCTGACCGACAACATGGTTGGCGCCGGCGTTCACATCAATGCCGTCGGCGGCGACTGCCCCGGCAAGACCGAACTTCACAGGGACATCCTGCTGCGCTCGGCGATCTTCGTGGAGTACCCGCCGCAGACCCGCATCGAGGGCGAGATTCAGCAATTGCCGGCCGACTACCGGGTCACCGAACTCTGGGAGGTCATGACGGGCGCTGCACCGGGTCGCACCAGTGCCGATGAGATCACGCTGTTCGACTCGGTCGGCTTCGCCATCGAAGACTTCTCCGCACTGCGCTACGTGCGCGACCGTCTCGCGGAAACGGGGCTGTACGACAATCTCGACCTTCTGGCAGACCCCGACGAGCCGCGCGATCTGTTCGGCATGCTCCTGCGCGCGCAAGCGGACGGATAGGCGCTTGCGGACGGCGATCATTGTGCGGCACTTTGTGCCCCGCTAGATCGTCATCATGCGGGTGGACAGAGGAGACCGCTGAGAAGAAACAGCCGTGGTGCGATTGTAGAAGAAGGAGAGCGGATAGGTCGTCGCCTCGACCCGCCGCCCGCCTGCGGCGAAAGCGGCTGCGGGAGCCCGATACCACCTTCGTCGAACCTGCATTGCTGTCTGCTTCGGTAGCTTTAGATCGCCCTCAGAACTCCATGGCGAGGCGGCCGCTCAGCTTTGCCAGGCATTCGAGCAGGAAATAGTCGCCCCAGATCAACTCGTTGGCGACGGCCTTGTTGTTCTTCGGGTCGAAGCAGCCATCGCCGAGGATGCCGTTGGGGCGCAGGTGCCGCTCGACCAGCGCTGCCGTGGCGGCGCGGGCGGCGGTGCGGTAGCCTTCCGCCTTGGCGCGATCCGGATGGATCGCAGCGAGCTTCAGGAGTGCAGCGGCGGCGATCGCCGTGCCGGAGCTGTCGCGCTTCGTCTCGGGCGTCACCGGCGCATCGAAATCCCAATAGGCGACGTGGTCGGCCGGCACGTGATCGAGCCACCAGTCCGCGACCTGCGTGGCGCGCTCCAGAAGCCATGGTTCCCCCGGCTCGATGCCCGCGCTCAGCGCGTAGCCGAGCATCGCCCAGGCTTGGGCGCGGGTCCAGATCGAGCTGTCGCTGTAGCCCTTGTGGGTGTAGCGGCGCGTGACCTCGCCCGTCCTGTTGTCGAAGCTCGCCGACTGGATCACCCCGCCATCTGGCCGGATGAAGAACTCGCCGCTGCGCCTTGCGTGGCGGAGCGCCAGCTCGCGCATGTCATCGTCCTTGAGATGCTGGGCGGCCCAGAGCATCAACGGCGTTGCCGGCAGCCCGTCGATATTCGCTTCGCCGTCGCCGACGCTGTGGGCCTCCTCGGCTTGCGAGCCGAGCGGGATGAGGCCGGCGGTCTCGTCGAATTGCTCGGCGAGCGACTGCGCTGCCCGGGCGGCGAAGCGGCCGGCGGTGCTGTCATTGTGCAGGATCGCGCCGGTCACCGCACCGTAATAGAAGAGGAAGCCGCGGAAGACGGTGCGGCTTTCGATGCGCGGTTCGAGCCGCTTCAGCCAGATCGCCGCCTGCTCTTGGAACGTCTCGTCGCCGGTTGCATGCGCCGCAAGCCAGAGCTCGCCGATCCAGAAGCCGCCGGTCCAGAAGGCGTCGGGCGTTGTCGTCCATTTTCCGGTCTCCGGGTCGCCATAATGCGGGAAGCCGTCGAGCGCCATGGCGCTGGTTTCGCTGACGCGACCAAGCGCCCTCTCCCACGCTTCGCTCCAGCCGGATTTTGTGACCGCTGCGCTGGCATTCTCACTCATGTGCCGTCTCCTTCAGATTTCTGACAGCCGATTTCTGGATTTCACTGCGGCTTGCCGTCGGCGTAGACGACACCACGCTCGATCAGACGATCGATCTCGTCTTGCCCGAAGCCGAAACGGCACAGCACTTCGGCGCTCATGCCGCCGATGCCCGATGGCGCCTCGCGAAGGCCAAGCGGCGTGCGCGACAGCTTGACCGGATTTCCGACGAGTTCGCGCTCAGCCTTGCCGGCGACGGGAATGTTCCAGAGCATGCCGTTATGTCGGATTTGCTCGCTCGCCATCGCCGTTTCCAGCGTGTTGAAGGGCGAGCAGAGAACGTCATGCCGGCCGAGCTTTTCGACGCACTCGGCCACCCTGTAGCGGGAGAAGACGGGGCGGAGCCGCTCCTCGATTTCGGCAAGGCGCCGGTTCTGCTGATCAGCCGTCGCCAATCCTTCCTCGGCGCTCATGTCCGGCAGGTCGAAGGCCGAGCAAATCGCCTTCAGCGGGTTATCGCGGAAGAGGGTCAGCACGATCAGCCAGCCATCGCTCGCGGCAAGGCTCATGGAGCGCTTGATCCAACTTGTGCGTTCGCCGTGGACGGCGATGCTCGAGACTTCGAGAACCTGCGCTGCGAAGGCAACGTCGAGCAGCGACGTCGTCACCTTCTGGCCCAGCCCGGATCGCTGCCGCTCGATGAGCGCCGCCATGATGCCCTGGGTGAGCGACAGTGCCGTCATGTAGTCGATGACCGGCGTGTTGCTGATCTTCGGCGGATCGCCATCCGCGACGCCGCTTAGCGCGAAGCCGCTATAGGCCTGGGCGAGCATGTCCTGACCCGGCATTGAGGCCAGCGGTCCCGTCTCGCCGAATGCAAATCCCGCGGCGTAGACCAGGCGCGGATTGTGCTCGGCAAGTTGCTCATAGCCGAGGCCCAGCCGCTCCATGACGCCGGGGCGGAAATTGTGGAGCAGGACGTCGGCCTTCTCGACGAGGCGCATCAGCGTGGAATGACCCTCCGGCGACTTGATGTCGAGCGACAGCGTCTGCTTGTTGCGGCCGAGGGCCGCGTAGTAACAGCTCCCCGTGCCTTCCTCCGTCGCGATCGGATCGAGTGTCCTCAGGATCTCGCCCGGCGGCTGGCGCTCGACCTTGATCACATCCGCCCCATAGTCGCCTAGCATCTGTGCAGCGAGCGGGACCTGCATGACCATGCCCAGTTCCAGCACCGTCACGCCGGCGAGCGGCCCATGGACCGCGCCACGATCAGCACTCGGCAAAACGGTTTCCTCGTGCATGAAATCTCCGCTTAAATAAATACTATCCGGATGGTATGTTAAAAATATGAGCCGCGCAACCGCCTTCTCCCAGGTGGCTTGCAGCGGCGGTGAAGAGGGTTTTCCCGCCTGCGCAAAGCAGCCGGGCGCGCAAGCGGAGGATCTTATGGACGTGACGGAAGGACTGGCTTCACGGATCGGCGGGCCGGCATCCTGGACCGTGCGGGCAATTACAGAGATGCGGTTGAGGGAGAGCCCCGACCGGCCCTTCGTTCGCGAAGTCGGGGGCGGCGAGGAGGATTATCGCACGTTCATCGGCCGATCCTCGGCGCTCGCCCATCATTTCTCGGCAGAGGGCGTGACGACGGGCGAGCGGGTCGGCATCTTCTGCGCCAACGGCCTGCCGGCGCTTCACGGCTGGATGGCCGTGAACCTTGCCGGCGGCGTCGATGTGACGATCAATTCCGCCTATCGCGGCGAGTTGCTCCGGCACGTTCTGGTGACCACGGCGCCTTCGGTGATGATGGTCGAGGCCGGCCTCGTCGCGCGGTTGGCCGAGGTCCGCGACGCACTGGCAGGCGTGCGCAAGCTCATTCTTGTCGGCGAGGCGGAGAATGTTCCGGACCTTGGCGTCCCGATCGAGCGCTATGAGACGATCAGTGCAAAGCCCCGCGAGCTTCCCGAGGGGCCGGGAACCAGTCCGGCGGACCCGGCCGCCGTGATGTTCACGTCCGGCACCACCGGCCCATCGAAGGGCGTGGTGATGCCGAATGCGCAGGTCTGCCTGCTTGCCCATCAGGCGATCGTCAACACACGGCTCGGCCCGGACGACGTCTATTACTGCGTTCACCCACTCAACCACATCGCCGGCAAGTTCATGGGCGTGCTGGCAGCGTTCGCCGTCGGTGCGCGGCTGGTGCTCGGCAAACGCTTCGAAGCCGACCAATGGCTGGGCACGATCCGCCGCGAGGGCGTGACGATGACGATTGCCCACGGACCGATGATCGAGATGATCCACGCAACGCGCCCCTCGACCGCCGACCGGGACCACTTGATGCGCCGGATGATGTGCTGCCCGCTGCCGAAGACGATCGGCGAGAATTTCGAGCGCCGCTTCGGACTGCGGGGTGTCGAAATGTGGGGCATGACGGAAACGGCCTGCCCGGTCTGGACCTCCCTCGAAGGCGAGCGCCCGCTCGGCTCCTGCGGTCGTGTCATGGAGGAATGGGCCGAGGTGGCCGTCGTCGACCCGCTGACGGACCGTGCGCTAGGGGCCGGCGAAGTCGGCGAGCTGGTCGTGCGTCCGCGCCACCCCTGGACGATGATGTCGCGTTACATGGGCATGCCAGAGGAGACGCTGAAAGCCTGGCGCAATCTCTGGTTCCACACCGGCGACGCGGCGATGCGCGACGAGGCCGGCAATTTCTTCATCGTGGACCGGCTGAAGGACCGCATTCGCCGCCGGGCGGAGAACATCTCCTCCTTCGATATCGAGGCGGCAGCGCTGAAGCGACGCGAAGTGCGCGAGGCGGCCGCCATCGGCGTGCCCTCCGGCATGGAGGGCGACGACGACATCAAGCTCTGCATCAGCCTCGTCGAGGGTGCGCAGATTGTGCCGGACGAGCTGATCGTCCATCTCGCCGAACACCTGCCGCATTTCATGGTGCCGCGCTATGTCGAGATCGTCGAAGCATTGCCCCGGACGCCGACCAACAAGGTGCGCAAGGCCGATCTTCGAAGCGACGGCATCACCGATGCGACCTGGGACCGGCACAAGGCGGGGATCCGGCTGAGGGAAATTGCGCGCCCGCGCTAGCCGTTGGGCTGCTTCACGCGGATACCATCGAGGAAAGTCTGCCAGACGGTCTGGACGAAGAGGCGCCCGTCGATGCCCCCGCCGCGGCGATGCCACTCCAGCATCATGCCGTCGTGGGTGGCGACGACGAGGGTGGCGAATTCCTTCGTTGGCAAGGTGGCGGAAAGTTCGCCGCGCTCCTTGCCCTTGTCGACGATCTCTTCGATGGCGCGGTAGATCCGGGCGTAGATCTGCACCACCCGCTCGTCGGCCACACTGGTCGTGCTGCGGTTCTCGATCGACATCTTGATGAGGCACAGGAGTTCGTTGGGCCGATCGATCCCCCGCTTGGAGGTGAAGCGGAAGAAGGAGGCGATCTTTTCCGGAGCCGGCGCGTCGATCTCGGCGAGATGCTGGATCAGCGGGTCGACCATATGCTTCTCGGCCAGGTCGAGAAGCTGGAGCAGAAGATTCTCCTTGCTTTCGAAATAGAAGAAGATCGCGCCCTTGGTGAGGCCGGCGGCTTCGGCGATCTCCTGCAGGCTGCAGGCGTGGTAGCCCTTGTCGACGATCAGCGCGAAGGCTGCCTGGGTCAGGCGGTGGATGCTGTCCTCACGAAGCAGCGCCTTCTTGTTGGGCCTTGGAGAGGCAGCTTCCGGCATTTCGGTTCTTTCGGTTACGCAACTTCAGGATGGTATGCGCCGGCCGCCACCGCTTCAACAGCGGCAAAGGCCGGCAACTCACATGGGCGGCCAGGCGAGGCCGGCAATGGCACCCGAATATGCCGGGCGGGCGGCTGCGATCTCCTCCTCGCCAAGCCCGGCTTCGGCCAGCACCTCGGCGGTGGCATCATCGGGCGAGATTTGCCGTATGCCATCGACCATGCCGGCCATGATGGGCGCCTGTACCGCATTCTCCCGGCCAAGCGCGGGATGGCGGCTGCGATTGTGCGGATGAGCGAGCGCCTCTTCCGGATCGAGCGCCGGCGACAGGCAGGCGTCCTTGCCGGCAAAGTGCGCGACCCACTCGTCGCGCGGGCGCCGCGTGAAGACCTCTTCGAACAGCCTCTCCATCGCGGGCCATTCGGTGCGATCGAAATGATCGGCCGGCGGATCGATGCCAAGACCGAGCCCCTGCCAGAGATTCTCGAAAAAGCGCCGCTCCAGCGCGCCGACGGCAATGAACTTGCCATCGCTGCAGCGATAGCAGCGGTAATAGGGCGCGGTGCCGGCGACGAGGCCGTCGCCCCTGCCGGCGAGCACAGGTTTGCCCCAATCTGCAAAGTGCATCGCCATCAACGACAGGCAGCCGTCGACCATGGCTGCATCGATGAACTGCCCTTCGCCGGTCCGCTGACGCTCGTTGAGCGCACCGAGGATGCCGATTGCCGCGAAAAGGCTGCCGCCAGCGAAATCCGCCAGGAGGTTCAACGGGAAACTCGGCACGTCGTTTGCCGGGCCGAAAGCACCAATGGCGCCGGACAGCGCTGCATAATTGAGGTCGTGGCCCGCCTCCTGGCTGAGGGGTCCCTCCTGGCCGTAACCAGTCAGTGCGCAGTAGATCAGGCGGGAATTCACCTTCTTCAGCGTCTCATAGTCGAGGCCGAGGCGTTTCATCACGCCGGGGCGGTAGCCTTCCAGCACCACATCCGCCTTTTCCGCAAGCCGCAGAAAAGCGTTCCGGCCCGCGTCCGACTTCAGGTCGAGCGTGATCTGCCGCTTGCCGCGCGAGAAGGCGGGGATGGCGAGACTGCCCGCACCGCCACCGACAACGATCACGTCCGCGCCCATGTCCGCGAGGATCATCGAGCAATAGGGCCCCGGCGCAAGCCGCGTCAGGTCGAGTATTCTCGCGCTGGCAAGGCTCCCCCTCGCGCGTCCGGCGTCGGCATCGTCGCTCATCGTGTCACTTCATCGCTTCCTCGAAGAGCCGTCGATAGTCCTCGACCGTCAGCGGCCGCGGATTGGTGGCGGTCGAATGGTCGGCCATGGCGCGTTCGGCCATCAGCGGCAGGCACTCGCGCGGCACGCCCATCTCGAAGAGGTTTTTCGGCAGGCCGAGATCGGCCGATAGGTCGGCGATCGCCTCGGCGAGGTCGGTCCCTTCGGGCAACCCCATCGCAGCCCGCAACGCGCGGTACTTCTCCTGCGCATGACTCTCGTTGAAGCGTAGAACCGCCGGCAGGATCACTGCGTTCAGCGTGCCGTGATGGAGACGCGGGGATTTCAGGCCACCCAGCGCGTGCGACATGCCGTGGACGGCGCCGAGACCCTTCTGGAAGGTCATGCCGCCTTCGAGCGAGGCCATCATCATCTCGGAGCGCGCCTCCCGATCGCTGCCGTCGCGATAGGCGCGCAAAATGTGACGCATGGCACGTGCAAGGCCGTCGAGCGCAATCGCTTCCGCCGGCGGATTGGAACGCGGGCTGAGATAGGTTTCGATGCAGTGGGTCACGGCATCCATGCCGGTCGCCGCGGTGAGGTGCGGCGGCAGGCCGAGGGTCAAATCCGGATCGCAGATCGCGACATTCGGAATGAGATGCGGCGAAAGGAAGCCGAGCTTGCGGCCGTCATCGAGCGTGATGAGCGCAGCGCGGCCGACCTCGCTGCCGGTGCCGGCCGTCGTCGGGATTGCGATCAGCGGCGGCAGGTCCGGCGTGATCTTTGCAACGCCGCCGAGGATTGCCGCATATTGCTCCAGCGGCTCGGCATGACCCACCATCAGCGCGACGCCCTTGGCGAGGTCGAGCGACGAACCGCCGCCGACGGCCACGATGCTGTCGCAGCCGGCCTTGCGATACTGGTCGCGCGCGACGAGCACCGCGCCCTCTTCGGGGTTCTCCGGCGTGCCGTCGAAGACAGGAGTGCCCGGCGGCAGATTGCTCTCCTTGATCACGCGGTCGAGAAGGCCGGCGCGGACGATGCCCAAATCGGTCACAATCAGCGGCCGCGACGCCTTGAGGAGCTTCAGTTCCTCCGCAAGCAGCCCGACGGCGCCGTTCTCGAACTGGATTCGGGTGAGATAGTTGATGAGGCTCATGCGCCGCTCCGCACCTGTTGGTAGACCGATTTCGCGATGATCAGGCGTTGGATGTCGCTGACCCCTTCGTAGATCTCCGTAATCTTGGCGTCGCGCATCATCCGCTCGATCGGGAAATCGCTAAGATAGCCCGCGCCGCCATGCAACTGCAGCGCGTCGGTCGTCACCCGCATCGCGGTTTCGCTGCAGGAAAGCTTGGCCATGGAAGCAAGGGTGCGAGCCGCCGGGTCGTTCTCGTCGATCGCTTCCGAAGCGCGGTAGAGCAGCGACCGGCCGGCTTCGGTCGCCATGGCCATATCGGCGATGTGGCCGCGCACCATCTGCAGCCGCGACAGCGTCTCGCCGAACTGGGTGCGTTCGGAAGTGTAGTTCACCGCCTCCTCGAGCGCGCCCTGGGCGATGCCCAGCGCCTGCGCGCCGATCAGCGCGCGGGTCCAGGTCAGCGATTCGGTGATATAGGCATGGCCCTGGTGAAGCTCGCCCACCAGGCGATGTTCCGGCAGGCGGCAGTTCTCGAAGATCACGTCCGCCGTCGGGCTGCCCTTGATGCCCATCTTCGTCTCGCGCCGGCCGAAGGAAAGCCCCGGATCGTCCTTGTGGACGGCAAAGAGCGAGACCGCCTTTTCGCCCGTACGCGCGAGCACGGTGTACCAGTCCGACCGCGTGGCATTGGTGATGTAGCGCTTCTGGCCGTTGATCACCCAGCCGTCGCCGGAGCGTTCGGCTCTCGTCTTCAGACCGAAGAGATCGGAGCCACCGGCGGGTTCGGTGAGGCAGATCGAGGCGACTGTATCGCCGCTCATTGCCGGGCGGACCACCTCGTCGATCAGTTTCGGCGAACCGTGCTTGGCGATCGGCACGAGCCCGGCCCAGATGACCATCAACGTCAGCGACGAGGTGGCGCAGACGCGACCCAGTTCCTCCAGTGCCAGAACCTGCGATAGCGTGTCGCCGCCTTGTCCGCCGACCTCCTCGGCAAAGGCGAGCGAGACGAGTCCCATCTCTTTGAAGGCCTCAAGCGATTCTTCTGGAAACCTCATCTCGCGGTCATAGACCGCGGCGTGGGGCTTGATCTTCGCTTCACTGAAGCGCCGCAGGCTAAGGCGGAAGGTCTCAAGGCTCTGTCTGTCCATGGGCCGAAATCCTGATTGGTCACACAAGCCATTTTACATACTGTCCGGATAGTATGCAACGTCTTCATGTGTCGTCAGGCTTCCGAGAGTGTTCTCGGATGGCGGCGAACCATGTCACACAGGTTTGTCGTGCCCCATTGTCGACCGCCGAACGATGCGTGCATGGTCGGCTTAAGTGGCGCGACGGTTCATCGTTTTGTTCTGAATGGCATAGAACGACCTGAGACATAGGTGACGTTTCGTACCGGACACATGGGTAACACTTTTCGCTTTGCGGGAGGTGTTGATGCCGTGGAAGGAGTGTTCGGTTATGGACGAGCGGGTTCGTTTCGTCGGCCGT